>NZ_JAEPOL010000002.1 GCF_017642925.1 Maricaulis sp.
GTGCTGACACGCCATTCCTCCCCATTTCATGGGGAGGTGGATCGCCGCAAGGCGGCGAGACGGAGGGGCGCCGCGTCAGCGGCGTTATGTTGATGCCAAGCTCCACCGCCTCCCAGCGCTCCGCGCCGGCCCCTTCGACCCGCGGCTAACGCCGCGGCCCACTTCCCCACGGGGTGGGGAAGAAAGCGCGTAAAGCCCTTACCCGGCGCGGCTGGCCTTCTTGCGCTCGTGCTCTTTCAGCCAGATCTTGCGGATGCGGATCGACTGCGGCGTCACCTCGACGAGTTCGTCGTCATTGATGAATTCCAGGGCGTATTCCAGCGTCAGGCGGACCGGCGGGGTGAGGACGATATTCTCGTCCGTGCCCGAGGCGCGCATATTGGTCAGCTTCTTGCCCTTGGTCGGGTTGGCGATCATGTCCTCTTCGCGGGCATTCACGCCGATGATCATGCCCTCATAGACTTCCACGCCATGGCCGATGAACAGCTTGCCGCGTTCCTGCAGGTTGAACAGAGCAAAGCCCAGCGCCTTGCCGTCGATCATCGAGACAATCGCGCCGTTGTGCCGCTGGCCCAGCTCGCCCTGGCTGCGCGGACCGTAATGGTCGAACGTGTGGAACATCAGGCCGGAGCCGGAGGTGAGGGTCAGGAATTCAGAGCGGAAGCCGATCAGGCCGCGGGTCGGGACGATATAGTCGATCCGCACCCGGCCATTGCCGTCCGGCACCATGTTCTTCATCTCGGCCTTGCGCTGGCCGAGGCGTTCCATGACGGCGCCCTGGTTCACTTCCTCGACGTCGACGGTGAGGCTTTCATAGGGCTCCAGCGTCTCGCCGTTTTCTTCCTTCAGCACCACGCGCGGCCGGCCCACGGCCAGCTCGAAGCCCTCGCGGCGCATCGTCTCGATCAGGATGGAGAGATGCAGTTCGCCGCGCCCGGAGACGGTGAACTTGTCGGCATCGTCCTGCTGCACGACTTTCAGCGCCACATTGTGGATCAGCTCGCGGTCGAGACGATCCTTGATATTGCGCGAGGTCACGAACTTGCCTTCGCGGCCAGCGAACGGGCTGTCATTGACCTGGAAGGTCATCGACAGGGTCGGTTCGTCGACCGAGAGCGGCGGCAGCGCCTCGACATGATCCGGATCGCACACCGTGTCGGAGATTTTCAGATCCTCGATACCGGTGAAGGTGATGATATCGCCGGCCTGGGCGCTGTCGCGCTCGACCTTTTCCAGACCGTGGAAGCCGAAGATCTGCAGGATCTTGCCCTTCACCTTGCGGCCATCGGCCTTGGCGACGGTGACGAGCTGGTTCTTCTTCACCCGGCCGCGGGCAACGCGGCCGATACCGATCACGCCGGTGAAGGAAGAATAGTCCAGCGCCGAGACCTGCAGCTGCAGCGGGCCGTCCGGATCGACGTCCGGCTTCGGCGTGTGCGCCGTGATCATCTCGAACAGCGGTTTCATGTCGGTGCCGGTCTCGCCGGCCTCGTTCGACGCCCAGCCCTGCAGGGCGGAGGCATAGACGACCGGGAAGTCGAGCTGGTCCTCATTGGCGCCCAGACGGTCGAACAGGTCGAAAGTCTGGTCGACAACCCAGTCCGGACGGGCGGAGGGGCGGTCGGCCTTGTTGACGACCACGATCGGCTTCAGGCCGCGCGCCAGCGCCTTCTTCGTCACGAAGGAGGTCTGTGGCATCGGACCGTCGACCGCGTCGACAAGCAGCAGCACGCCATCGACCATCGACAGCACGCGCTCCACCTCGCCGCCGAAATCGGCGTGGCCGGGCGTGTCGACGATATTGATCGACCAGTCACCCCAGGTCACCGCGGTATTCTTGGCCAGGATGGTGATTCCGCGTTCCTTTTCCAGGTCGTTGGAATCCATCATCCGTTCGGACACATTGGCCCGTTCGCCCAGCGTACCGGACTGTTGCAGCAATTGGTCGACCAGCGTGGTCTTGCCGTGGTCGACGTGCGCCACGATGGCGATGTTGCGCAGCTTGTCGAGGGACGCGCTCATGGGCTCTACTTTTCCTGTGGTGAAAGGGCGCGCCCTCATACGCTGTGAGGCGCGGGCTGGCCAGTGCTTATTCCGTGGCAGGGCTTATTCTGTGCCGGTTGTTATTCCGGGGCCGCGTCGGTACGGGCCGCCGTCTGACCGGGCAGACGCAGGGCCGGCAGGTAGTGCCAGACCAGGCTGGCGAGCGCCGACACAACGAGCGCAGCGAAGAAGACGATCAGGAAGACCTGGCGCGTACGCCCGGAAACCGTCACCGCGATGTCGTCCAGCGGGACGACCGAGACAAAATACCAGTCCGGACCGGCCACCCGGCTGAAGGCGATCATCTGGCCCAGCGCCTCGGCGCGCACAATGCCGCGCGGCCGCGGATCGTCGGCGAGATAGTCAACCAGCGCAGCCGGATCGACGCGGACATCATTGTCCTGTTCCGCAGGACGACCACGGGCGATCACCTGGTGATCCCGTCCCAGCATCAGATTGACGCCGCCGGCCGGCGGTTCTTCCAGAGCCCGGGCAAGATGGTCGTTCATCATCATCGAGGTGCCGAACGCGCCCAGGAGGACATCGCCGTCCAGAACCGGCTTGCGGCAGGCCGTCGCCGAACGCTCGCCGGCATCGCGATAGACGAAGCGCGACAGCTGGGTGCACTGCATCACGCCGTCCGGATTGGTTTCGCGCGAGAACAGGCGCGGATCCTCGTCCGCCTGCAGCGGGAAGTCGGCCGGGGCCTCGAACCGGTAGAATTCCAGCCGGTCTTCGCGGTCGGGCGCGAACATCACCATCCGCCGGTCGGGCGTGAAATAGTAGAGGCTGGAGAATTGCTGCAGCCAGGCCTCGCCGACCGTGCGCACGACATGCAGCCCGGCCAGATAGCGCCGCTTCTCCTCCAGGGTCATGGCCTCGCCATCACCGAGGAATGCGCCGACACCATAGGTATGGTCGCCACCGCCCAGATCGGCTCCGTCGAACAGGTCCGGTGCGCTGCGTCGGGTACCGTCGCCATGGGGCGGGAAGAAGCGGTCGAATTCGGCCTCGACCTCGTCATCGCCCAGCGTTTCGAGCCGGCGCTCGAAGGCGGTCTCGGCAGCCAGGATGAAGGTCTCGGCGCGGTCGAACACCGCCTGCTCGCGATCGCCGCGCATGCGGATATAGGTCTGGAGTGTTTCGGCCCGGGCGGCGTGCAGCGCATCGCCGAGTATGCCCTGGACGCACGTCGCCGCCACAGCGGCAAGAGCCGCTGCGATGACAAGATGCATCACAGCGATGACGAGGTTTCTGACCAGCACCGGCGCCTCCAGATATCGTCTATACACAAAGCAAAGTGGCGTGTGCGTGATATTTGATGAGCGCGTTTTTCAGCGGCTTTCGGGCGTGTCGGGCATGGCGTCCGCGAGCTGCCTGACGAGGGCACAGAAATCGGTCTGATCTGACGGCGCCAGTACCGCGTTTGCCGCCTGGGCCACGGCCTCCACGTGCGGACGCAGGCGCTGGTAAAGCGCGTCACCCTTCTCCGTGAGATAGAGATGGCTGACCCGGCCATCGACCTGCGAGGCCTCGCGCACCAGCAGACCGGCCAGCAGCAGCGCCTTGGTGGCGCGGCTGACAATCCCCTTGTCCATCGGCGTCATCGCCACGACCTCGACGGCGGTGCGGCCCGGCCGTTCCGCAATCGCCGCCAACACCCGCCATTGCGACAGGTTGAGATCGCCCTCGCGCCGCACGATCTCGGCCGTGCGCCGTGAAATCAGATCGGCCAGCACCGTGACCTGGTAGGGCCAGTAGCTGTCCAGCTGGATGGCATCGCCCGGCGCGGCGGCGGAAAGGGATCGCGGTTCGCTCATGCCGTCATTTTAGTTGCGATCACAACTTGACGCAATAGCAACCAAACGCGTATTGTCCCGCTCCAATGGGCGTCGTGACGGCCTGTCAGGCCTTCGGCGCGGAACCCCAACCCCTGGAGACGAAACATGGCAGACCTGTTCGAAAACCCGATGGGCCTTTGCGGCTTCGAGTTCGTCGAGTTCACGGCGCCGGAACGCGGCCTCATCGAACCCGTCTTCAAGACGATGGGCTTTACCCACATCGCCAATCACCGCTCCAAGGACATCGAGCTGTGGCGCCAGGGCGATATCAACTTCCTGATCAATTACGAGTCCGGCACGCCGGCCGCCTTCTTCGCCGCCGAGCACGGCCCGTCTGCCTCGGGCATGGGCTTCCGCGTCAAGAATGCCAAGCGCGCCTACGCCATGGCCCTGGAAAAGGGTGCCCAGCCCGTCGAGACCGAAACCCGCGTCTCCGAGCTGCGCCTGCCGGCCATTCGCGGCATTGGCGGCGCCACCGTCTACCTGATCGACCGGTTCGAGGACGGCAAGTCGATCTATGACATCGATTTCGAATACATCGAAGGCGTCGACCGCCACCCGAAGGGCTGCGGCTTCAACGTGATCGATCACCTCACCCACAATGTCTACAAGGGCCGGATGGACTACTGGGCGAAGTATTACGAGGATCTCTTCAACTTCCGCGAGATCCGCTATTTCGACATCAAGGGCGAATATACCGGCCTCCTGTCGCGCGCCATGACGGCCCCGGACGGTCTGATCCGCATCCCGCTGAACGAGGAGAAGTCGGACGGCGTCGGCCAGATCGAGGAGTATCTGCGCGAGTACAAGGGCGAAGGCATCCAGCACATCGCCTTCTCCTGCGACAATCTCATCGAGTGCTGGGACCGGCTGAAGGAATGCGGCGTGGAATTCATGACCCCGCCGCCGGACACCTATTACGACATGCTGGACGAGCGCCTG
Organism: Maricaulis sp.; assembly: GCF_017642925.1. Lineage (GTDB taxonomy): Bacteria > Pseudomonadota > Alphaproteobacteria > Caulobacterales > Maricaulaceae > Maricaulis. The sequence goes on from NZ_JAEPOL010000002.1 coordinate 4,827, forward strand.
CCGGGCCATGGCGAACCGGTCGCCGAATTCCAGAAGCGCGGCATCCTGCTCGACGGCACAACCGAGGGCGGCGCCCCGCGCCTGCTGCTGCAGATCTTCGGTGAAAAGGCCATCGGCCCGATCTTCTTCGAATTCATCCAGCGCAAGGAAGACGAAGGCTTCGGCGAGGGCAATTTCAAGGCCCTGTTCGAGTCGATCGAGCGCGACCAGATCAAGCGCGGCGTGCTGAAGACGAAGGAAACGGAAAACGCGTAGGCGGGCCCGGGGACATGTACCTGCGGTACGTGTCCCCGACCCGGCGCGCCACCTTCCCCATCAAGGGGAAGGATGAAATTTCCCGGGACACGTACCCAAGGTACATGTCCCTCATGAGGAGACAGGCATGACCGTCAATCTCAAGCGCATCCACCACGTTGCCTATCGCTGCAAGGACGCCAAGGAGACCGTCGAGTTCTACCAGCGCGTCATGGGCATGGATTTCAAACTGGCCATCGCCGAGAACGAGGTTCCCTCGACCAAGGCACCGGACCCCTACATGCACGTCTTCCTGGACGCCGGCATGGGCAATGTCCTGGCCTTTTTCGAACTGCCCAACTCGCCGGAGATGGGCCGCGACGGCAATACGCCGGAATGGGTCCAGCACATCGCCTTCGAGGTGGAGGACATGGACGCCCTCCTGGCCGCCAAGGCGCATATCGAGGCCGAAGGCCTGGACGTGCTCGGCCCGGTCAATCACGGCATCTTCAAGTCGATCTACTTCTTCGATCCGAACGGCCACCGCCTGGAACTGGCAGCCAATACCGGTACCGAGGAGCAGATGGCCGAACTCAAGCGCGTCGCCCGTCCGATGATCGAGGAATGGAGCCAGACCAAGCGCGCACCCAAGCATGCCGCCTGGCTGCACGAACAGGACTAGGGCTCTCTCCAGCCCTTGACCCGAAACGCCCCGATGACCTCCCGCCGGGGCGTTTTCGTTTCGGGGATTATTCGAACGGCGCCGCCGCCTTCAGGACATCGACATCCGGGGCGTATTGCATGGCGGCTTCGGCCCGCACCAGCGCCTCGCGGCTCATGGCACGCGCCGGTTCGCCGAACGCCGCCTCATCGACCGCGACAAGAACGCCGAGCGCCCTTTGCAGGCTGATACCGACTTCCACCCGGTCCGCACCGTCACGGGCGACCGGACGGAAGGCATGGGTGACCAGCACGGCCGGGTCCGGCGGCGCCATGAAGACGCGGTCGGCCGGGTCGTCCGCGAGCGCCTCGAACTGGCTGCACATCCGGGTCAGAAGACGCGTCATGGCCGTGATCGCCGACAGGGCCGAGCCGCTGTCATTGACGGCGTCCGACAGCGCGCGCGAGGCGATCTCTGCCAGCATGACCAGGCCGAAGGCCGGATCCTCCTCCAGCGTGCGGCGCGGCGCGGTGATGATCTGTTCCAGCACCGCTTCGTCGATCCCGTCGCCGCCCGTGACATGGGCGGCCGGTTCGCCCGGCCCGACATAGCTGCCCGGCGGCGACAGGATGTAGATGCGCGCATCGGCCGTCTCGGCGATCGCCTGCAGGGCGGCGACATCGATAGTCTGCACATGTCCGGCCCGGGCCGGGCACAGCGCCCGCACGCCGTCCGGGATCTCGTCAAGCCGGCTGGCACCGAGATTGGGGCAGCTCTCGGCTCGTGCGAGCGCTTTTTCCGTCGCCGCCTCGATCACGGCGATCGCTTCCTCCACCCCGCCGAAGCCGGACAACCGGTCGATCCAGCGGATCAGCATCACCACGACATGGACCACCAGCAAAAGGGTCAGCGCGAGCAGGACGACAACCGCCGCCTCGCCATACAGGCCGGAATTGACGCCGATCAGGCCCAGCAGGCTGAACAGGAAGGCGCCGACGAAGGTCGAGATGGCGGTCTGGGCGGTCCGGTCCTGCGTCAAGAGAGGGCGCGCGCGGGGCGTTGCCGAATTCGCGGCGGCCTGGAAGGCGGAGAACATCGTCGCCATCGAGAAGATGGCAACGGCCAGCATGCTGGACGCCAGGATATTCAGGGTCGCGGCCAGCGCATCGATCTCGACCAGCGCGACCCAGCTCTCCGGCAGATAGCCGCCGATCACCGGAGCCACGCCGACCGCCAGAACGGCCGCCAGGGCATAGATCGCCGGCAGGAACCAGATCGATTGCCAGATGCGGCGAAGATAGAAGGTCAGCATGCTCCCCACTCTTGTGTAACGCTGCGGCCCGCGGTGGGTTCCCGCCCGCCGGCGCGAGACGGTTTGATCCGGGGGACGACATCGCCTTCAATTCCCGTTTTTCGTGCTTGCCGATCATGATACGCGTGGAGCGTGAGAACCGGGATACATCTTCGAAAGCGAAAGGCACGACGCCGTCGGCGCAACGCCAAGCCGGTGGTGGCCGGCTGGTACTCCATCGGGATCGTCTGCTCGGGCGCCTTCCTCTGGTATCTCGTCCACTATTTCGTCTTCATCAGCTATGCCTGCCGTGACTATGTCGACTGGTGGACCGCCTCATTGCCCGGCCGCCCGACACTGCTGCTCGCATCCAGCCTGTTTGCCATCACCCTGGCGCTGTGGCTGTGCGCCGACATCATCCGCCCGAAACCCGTCCGCTTCCCGGCGACGCTGCGCATCGTGCAGGCCATGCTGACCGGCAGCATGGTGCTGATGAGCGTGATGCAGTCGGGATATCTCAACCCGCGTTCTGCCGACGGACAGGTCTATGCCTTCGTTCTTGAAGACGCGACGAACTGGCCTGTCGCTTCGCTGCTTTTCCCCTCCGGTCGGGGCCTGCCACAGTATGCGGCGATCGATGTCGACTGGAGCGATCCGGCTTTCGACCGCTATCACGCACTGGAGGATCGCTATGGGCAGACCTTTGGACGATCGGGCCTGTGGTGGCCGTTTGACGTCCATGACGGCCAGCTTGAGTGCGAGGCGGAGGCCGGGCTGGCAGCTGAGTTCGAGCGCGCCCTCGCCATCTACAATATGCGGCGCGACGCCGACGTGGCGGAAGCGGAGCCGACGATCTGGGAGATCGACCGGATGGCGCGTGAGGAGAACAAGCGCGCTTCCGCCGGGTTCCCGCAAGATTGATCAACCCGCCGCTTTCCGCCAGATTCGCCGCCATGTGGCGCACCATCCTCCTCTCGGCCGCAGCGCTCGCGCTGGCGGTCTTTGCCCTGGAATGGCTGGAATACCGGTTCTGGGCGCGCACGATCGGCATCGAGGCCTTCATCGCGATTGTCGGCGCGGCGTGTATCGCCCTCGGCATCTGGCTGGGCGTACGGCTGACCCGGCAGGCCCCGCCCGCCCCCTTCGAGCGCAATGATGCGGCGCTGGCCTCGCTGGGTATCACGCCGCGCGAATACGACGTGCTGCTGGCCATGACGGCCGGCGACGGCAACAAGGCGATGGCCCGCACGCTGGGCGTTTCGCCCAACACGGTGAAGACGCATATCGCCCGCCTCTTCGACAAGCTGGAGGTCTCCAGCCGCGTGCAGGCGCTGGAACGTGCCCGGCGTCTCAGACTGATCCCCGGCACCGGCGACGCGCAAGGCGACATGGAGGGCAGCAGACCGCATCCGGACGGGTGAATTCCGCCCGATCACCCATCGGGGTGACGACGGGGCGATCCGGCAAAGGCAGGACATCCCGGTCAAGTGAACGCCAGAACCAGGGGGAAACCAGTCATGGCACACATCGTCCTCACCTTCGGCATCATTGCCGGTCTTATCGTCTCGCTTCTCATGGTCATCGGCATGACCCTCCTGGCCGGCCCCGACGGGGTCGGCTCGGAGACGGCCGGCTATCTCACCATGCTGCTGGCGCTCGGCTTCATCTTTGTGGCGATCAAACGCCATCGCGACATCAATCTGGGCGGCGTGATCCGCTTCTGGCCGGCGCTTGCGATCGGACTCGGCGTCGCGGCCATTGCCGGCCTGTTCTACGTCATCACCTGGGAGATCTATTTCAACATGACCGGCGGCGCCTTCATGGACGCCTACGTCACCGCGCAGATCGAAGGCCAGCGCGAGCGGGGCCTCACCGCCGGCGAGCTCGCCGCCCACGAGGCCAGCCTGCGCCAGTCGATGGCGCTTTATGCCAACTGGTGGTTCCGCATGCCCGTCACCTTCACCGAGATTTTCCCCGTCGGCGTGCTGGTCAGCCTCGTCTCGGCCGCCATCCTGCGCAATCCGAACGTCCTGCCACGCCGCGCTTGAGACGTCCTCAGACCGTGGCCAGGCCTGCCAGAAGGCTGTCCAGACGGTCATAGCTGGCACCCGCACCTTCCCGCATCGGGCTGGCCGCCACGATGTCGCGGGCTTCGGCACTCTCATAGGTGATGGTGATTTCGAAGGTCGTCACACCGGCCGCCTCGGTCAATCGCGTGGTGACGATGGCCGAGCCAGGATACCAACTCATGTCGAACTGCTCCGTGTGCACGATCAGGTCCGGACGCTCGATCTCGAGATAGCGCCCGCCCATCCCCATCTCTTCGCCACGCTCGGCATGGGTCCAGACATAGCGGTAGGCGCCATCCACCTGCAGGTCGATCTCGCAGACCGACAGGATCCAGCCGTCCGGTCCCAGCAGCCAGCGTTTGACGAGGTGCGGCTCCGTGAGTGCCCGGAAGACCAGCGCGCGCGGGGCATCGAACCGGCGGGTCATGACAAGCTCGCGCTCGCCCTTCGGCGCGACCTCGAGTGTGTGTCGATACATGGGATTTCCTCCAGAAAGTTTGTGATTAGTGGTCGCGGGGGCCGGGCTCGTGGCCGGCCTTCATGTCGTCGAGCAGATCGTCGAGAGCCCGGAAGCGGGCATCCCAGAGCTTGCGGAATTCCTCCAGCCAGTGCGTCGCCTGGGCCAGCGTCTCGGGCTGTATCCGGCAGGGACGCCGCGTCCCGTCACGGCTCCGGGTAATCAGCCCGGCCTTCTGGAGCACTTTGAGATGCTTGGAAATCGCCGGCTGGCTGAGCGTGAAGGGCTCGGAGAGCTCCATCACCGTCGCTTCGCCGCTTGCGAGCCGGGCGAGAATGGCCCGCCGTGTGGGATCGGCCAGAGCCGTAAACGTCGTGTCAAGATCCGACATATTTCACCATTTAGTTATATATCTTATTGGTGAAATATATGACGGGCCTGCACCCGTCAACCCGGTCCGGCCCCGATATTGCAAACAAAACCTTAACGGCCGCGCATGTTGCAATTCGGGCCGCGGCGTAGAAGGCTAAGGGGATGACGAAGATGGCGAACGAACAGGCCCTCACCGAAGACGAGCACAAGACCATGCGTATCCTGTGGGACCGCGGCGGTGCGTCTGTGGGCGAGCTGTCGGTTGCGACTCGCCGTCCGGCCGGCGAGACCCTCGCCATGCTGCAGCGTCTGCGCCGCAAGGGCGCCGTCGACCGGCACCGCACCGCACGCGAGATTGTCTATCGTCCCTGCCTCAATCGCGAGACGGCCCGCACCCACGCCCTCGGGCGCCTTCTGACGGCCGATGCGCCGGCGAATGATACCGGGCTGGGCGTGGTCGTGCTGCGCGAGTGCGATGTCGACCCGCAGGACTGGGCCGACCTGCAGGCCGAGATCGCCGAGAAGGCTGCGGCTCGCCGCTAATTTTCAGCAAAAGTGGGAACCGGTTTTGCGGTCCGAAAATGCGGCCACTCAAAAGCCGGAGCCATTTCCTTGACCGCAATGGCGATGAAATGGCGCTAGTTTTCGCTGAGGAAAGCCCGCACATCCTCCAGCGTCCGCTCGGGCGCTTCTTCGTGCGGGATGTGGCCGAGATCGTCATGGACGACGAGCTGAACATCCGGCATCGCGGCCTCGAAACGGGCTGCGTGATCGACCGGCACCATGCCGTCGCGGCCGCCCCACAGGATCAGCGCCGGCACCGTCACCCGCGCGAGATCGGCTTCGGGGTCCGGCAGGGTGAAGACCTCCAGCCGCTCGACCAGCGCCTCGCCCACGCCCTCGCCCTGCATCAGACCGTGCACACGGGCCGGCAGGTCCGGATCCATGCGCGTGGGATCGCCGAACAGCGCCGCCGTCGCCCCGGCGACAACCGGCTGCGGACCCTGGGTGAGATAGAAGCGCACGCCGACCGGCACATCGACCGGTTCCTCGGTGACGCCATTGATCGAGAAGCCGCCCGGCGCGACGAGCACCAGTTTCTCGACCCGGTCGCCATGATCGGCGGCATAGCGCCAGGCGACCAGACCGCCGAGTGAATTGCCCACCAGCGTCGCGCGGTCGATATCCATCGCGTCCATCAGACCGCCCAGGAAGTCGACCGTTTGCGGCACGGAATAGCGCGCCTGCGGATCCGGGCCGGTCAGGCCGTGACCCGGCAAATCCATGCGCACAATGCGATAGTCAGCGGACAGCGCATCCGCCCAGTCATCCCAGCTTTCCAGCGAGAAGGAGAAGCCGTGGATCATCACGATGACCGGTGCGTCGTCCGGCCCCTGGACGCGGACCCGCGCCGTGACGCCGTCGACATCGACCAGCCGGTCCTGTGCATCCCACCAGGGCGAGTCGATGACCGCGCCGGGGGCCGGTTCCGAACCGCCGCGGCCGAAGACAAACCAGGCAATCCCGGCGACCAGCGCCAGCAGAAGAAGAATGAGACCAAGCGTGCGCATCATGACGGGAGCTCCGGGCGGGAGAAAGGGAATGGCCGGCACTGCAGGGTGCAGCGCCGGCCCAGTCTGTCAGCTTTCGGGCGAGCCGGGGAGGGACCAGCCCGCCCTGGCTGTGCCTAGTAGCGGAACGCGATGGTTCCGGTGATCGTCATCGGATTGCCGTAGTAGGCGGTCAGCGTGCCCGCCTGGCCCAGCTCCGGTGCGAAGGTCGTGTTGTTGACGAAGTCATAGCCGGCGACGATGTATTCCTCGTCCGTCAGATTGCGGCCATGAATGCCCAGCTGCCAGCGATCGTCGGCGCTGTCCCACACCACAGAGGCGTTGAACAGCGTGTAGGCTTCCTGGTCGAGCGCCTCGAAGGGCACTTCGAACTGGGTGGAGTCGCCGCGATGGCTCACCGTGCCCAGCATGGTCAGGTCGCCGCCCGCGAACGGCGTCATGTAGGTCAGCGTGGCGCTGGCCGTCATGTCCGGCGTGTTCTGGATTTCCACATCGTCGGAAATGTCGACGCCGAAAGCGTTGATGAACTGGTCGTACTCACCGTTCAGCAGGCCGACAGCCCACCCCAGATTCAGATTGTCGCCCGGGGTGAAGAGATCGTCGGCAATGTCCAGCATGCCTTCATATTCGATGCCCTGGATGGTCGCGGCACCGGCATTGGTCGTCACGCCCGTGAAGGTGTCGTTGACGCCGTCATTGTCGGTATCGATACCCACCGAGCCCGGAACCTGGACGTCGGTATAGTCCATGTAGAAATAGGCCAGCGCGTGACGGTAGCGGCCGTTTTCATACTTCCAGCCGATTTCATAGCTGTTCACGGTCTCCGGATCGAAGCTCATGAACTCGAAGATTTCGGCCTCGGTGACGGTGCCGTTCTGGTCAAAGTCCGGTGCACCGGTGGTCTGGGCGCGCGGGTCGAAACCGCCGCCCTTGAAGCCGCGGCTGAAGGTTGCGTAGAAATTATTCTCCGCATCCGGCTGCCAGGCCAGCGAGATCGACGGGCTGAAATCATCCCAGGAATTGGTGCCCAGGAAGTCCGACGTGGTCGCGATCGACACACCCGCGCCACCGAAATATTCCGAGAAACCGCCCAGATAAGTGCGGCGCAGAACGCGCGAGGTGCGCTCGTCCTCGGTGTAGCGGCCACCCACCGTCAGGCTCAGCTGATCGGTCAGATCATAGGTGAAGTTGGCGAACAGCGACCAGGTCTTGGTGTCCACATCGCCATAGGTCTGGGCGTTGAGGCCGGCCAGCGTGGTGTCCAGCAGCACGTCGAACACGGTGTAGGCGCTGGCATCGAGATAGTAGTAGCCGATCACACCGTTCAGACGCTCGCTGGAATAGAGCAGCTGGAATTCTTCCGAGAACTGCTCGTTCTCGTAGATCGCCGGCACGTCGAAATCGCCTTCCGGCAGGCTGTCGAAGTCAATCGGGGTGACCGAGGCGTCTTCGCGGCTGGACAGGATATTGCGCACCGTGAAGTGCTCGTTGATTTCCCATTCCGCCGTCAGCGAGAGGCCTTCGGCCTCGACGCTCTGCGCCACGACATCCAGACCGGCACGCGTGTCGAAGACATCGTCCAGCACCGGATAGCTCGGCGTATAGCCCGGTGCGGTCGGGATCAGGCGATGGCCGCCGCGCGGATTGGACTCGTCCTCGACGCGGTCATAGGCGAGACGGAAGAACAGGTCGGCCGTCGGCTCCCATTCCGCGCTGACGCGATAGCCCAGCACGTCCTTGTTGTAGTTGTCCTGGCCGGTATAGAGATTGTCGCCGAAACCGTCGCGCTGCAGGTTGGCCACGGCGCCGCCGACGCGGAAGGTATCGGACAGCGGCACGCTGCCGGACACGATCTGGTCGAGCTGGTTATAGGACCCGACATTGACACGGGCGTTCAGGGTCGGCGCGTCCGGATCGAGACGGCTGGTGACGTATTTGACGGCGCCGCCGACCGTGTTCCGGCCGTACAGCGTGCCCTGCGGGCCGCGCAGCACTTCGATCCGCTCGACATCATAGATGTCCAGAACGGCCGATTGCGGACGGTTGAAATAGACGTCGTCGACATAGATGCCGACACCGGCCTCGAAGCCGGCAACCGGATCCTGCTGGCCGATACCGCGGATGAAGGCGGTCAGCGTCGAATTGGTGCCGCGGGAGACTTCCAGCGTGACGTTCGGCGTGACTTCCGCCACAGCCGTGATGTCGATGGCGCCGGTGCGCTCGAGCTCGGCACCCGTCAACGCGGAGACCGAAAGCGGCACGTCCTGCAGCGTTTCCTCGCGGCGGCGGGCGGTGACGGTGATGACGTCGCGGGTTTCGGCCGCGCCGGCATCGTCCTGGGCCAGGACCGGCGCCGAGATCAGCGCGGCCGAGGCGACCGTGCTCGCAAGGAGGACGGCTTTGGTGATCGTTTTCTTCATGACGAGAAACTCCCCTCGATATTTTCTGGGTGGGTGACGCCGGCCTGGACCTGGCTGGCGAATTGCTGGACCGCTTCGGCGAACTCTTCGGGTTGCTCGAGATGCGGTGCGTGCCCGGATTGGGCGAAGGCCTTGCCCTGCGCGTTCGGCAAGGTGTCGACGAGATACCGGCTCGTGGCGGGGTCATAGGCCTGGCTGGCCTCGCCCCAGGTCACCAGGACCGGCAGAGACATGGCGGGCAGGGCCGGACGGAAATCCTGTCCGGCCATGGATTCCCAGAGGGCCGCCATGGCTTCGGCGTCGCACTGGTGCAATTCCACCAGCACGCGCTGAATGAGATCCGGATCGCGGCTGGCGCGATCGCGGGAGAAGATGTGGCGCACAAAGGCCGCCGCATAGGCCGGCCAGTTCGAGCGCATCGCTTCGAGCGCGCGCTGGCTGCCGGCCGTATCCATGCCGCTGGCCATGCCGAGCGACCAGTCTTCGGTATTGAGAATGCGCGGGCTCATATCCTCGACCACGAGGCCGGCTAGGCGCGCGGATCCGTGCCGTGCAATCAGGCTCCAGAGCACCTGGGCGCCCATCGACCAGCCCAGCGCGACGACACCGGTCACATCCAGCGCGTCCAGCAGCACGACGAGATCGTCGGCGAGCGCATTGATGTCCGGGCGGCCGGGACCGGCCGGTGTCTGTCCGTGGGCCCGCAGGTCCGGAACGATAACCCGGAAGTCCTGTTTCAGGAGATCGACGACGGGATCGAAAAACCGTCCGGAGGCCGCCCATCCATGCACGAGCAGCAGGACCGGCCCCTGCCCGGCATCCCGGTAGGCCATGTCCGTCCCATCCGGCAGTGCGAGGCTTTTCAGCACCCCGTCACGGCCGGCCGGATTGTCCGAGCGGATATTCAGCACGGTTCCGACAACTCCTGGATCCTCCCCCGCATTGGCTTTCATGCCATATTGCGTGGGAAGCAATTTTGTGAAAACTGAATCATATGTCAACTTTGAACACGACCACGACGGCGAAAAAGCCGAAGACCGCGCGCGGCCAGCGCACCCGGGCGAAGCTGCTGGATGCGGCTGAAGGGGCTTTCGGGGAAGGCGGATTCCACACCACATCGATCGGCGACATCACGCGCCGGGCGTCGGTGGCTCTGGGCACTTTCTACGTCTATTTCGATTCCAAGGACGAGATTTTCCGCGCCCTCGTGGCCCATATGGGCGAGATGGTGCGCGGCTGGATCGCCGAACGCGTGAAGGGCGCAAAAGACCGCATGGAGGCCGAGCATCTCGGCCTGGTCGCCTATATCGAGTTCGCCCGCGCCCACCCCAATCTCTACCGCATCATCGAGGAGGCCCAGTTCGTCGCGCCGGACGCCTACAAGGCCCACTATGACCGGTTCGCCGAACGCTATTGCCGCAACCTCTCCGAGGCCGCCGAGCGTGGCGAGATCCGCGAGGGCGACGAGACGGTGCGCGCCTGGGCGCTGATCGGGATGAGCGTGTTTCTCGGTCTGCGCTACGGCATCTGGGATACTGAGAGCAGTGCCGAGGATATCGCCCGCAAGGCTGCCGACCTGATCCGCCGGGGTCTGGAAGCATGAGCGCCGCCGCTGCAGCCTCAACCGGCACGGTCCGGGCAGAGACGCGCAGCGGTGTGTTGCGGCTGGTGCTCGACCGGCCGCACCGGGGCAATGCGCTCGTCCCCGACCTGCTGGACGCCTGTCTGCACGCGCTGGACACGGCCGGCGATATCCGCGCTGTCGTGGTGACCGGCGCCGGACGGGCCTTTTCCTCCGGCGGCGATGTCGGGGAATTCCGCGCCCGCGCGGACGACCGCGAGGCCCTGCTGGCCTATTCGGAGCGCGTGGTCGGCACGCTGAACCAGGTGATCCTGCGCCTGCGCGACATGCCCTGCCCGGTGATCGCGGCCGTCAACGGACCGGTCACCGGCGGATCGGTGGGCCTGATGCTCGCCGCCGACATGATCCTCATGGACGCGGCCGCTTTCATCCAGCCCTATTATGCCCGCATGGGCTTTGCGCCGGATGGCGGCTGGACGGCGCTGATGCCGGAACGCATCGGCCGCGCCCGCACGGCCCGCTGGCTCGCCTTCGACGAACGGCTGGACGCCCGGGAAGCACTGGCCATCGGTCTGGTCGACCGGGTGGTGGAAACGGGCGGCATGGCTGCGGAGATCGACCGGCAGCTCGCCGCACTCGAACCGCTCGATCCCGGCCTCGCCCTGACATCCCGGCGCCTGCTCGACGCGCAGATCGCCGGTCCGGATCTGGCCGGACGGCTGGACCGGGAAAAACGCGAATTTCTCGACCGCATTGCCCGCGAGGACACAAGAGGGCGCATGAACGCCTTCCTCGCCGGCGCGAAATAACATGCCCATTCGGGAGGACTGGCATGGACATACTGACCGATATCACGGCGCGCCGCGCCGCGCTGGCGCCTGACGCGACCGCCTTCCACATCGTGGAGACCGGCGAGACGCTGAGCTATGCCGGCCTCGACCGGCGCAGCGCCTGTGCCGCCAGCCTGCTCGCCGCGGACGGGATCGATGCGGGCGACCGGGTCGCCATCCTGTGCCGCAACCGGGTGGAATTCTTCGAACTGCTGTTCGCCTGCGCCAAGCTGGGTGCCATCCTGGTGCCGCTGAACTGGCGCATGCCGGCCAGCGAGCTGGACGGGCTGGTCGCGGATTGCACGCCGAAACTCATCGTTTTTGGCGATGAGGATCGCGAGACCGCCGCCGCGCTGACCCGCACGCACAGCCTTGCCAGCCTCGATCTGGAAACCGGTTATGCCGGCCGCCGCGACGCGCTGGAACCCCATGCCGGCCGCACGGCCTGGCCGGGCGACGAGCCCTGGTATCTGATCTACACATCCGGCACGACGGGCCGGCCCAAGGGCGTGATCCAGACCTATCGCATGGCCCTGGTGAACGCGATCAATATCGGCCAGGCGATCGGCCTGCGCCCCGGCGATGCGACGCTGAACTTCCTGCCGCTCTTCCACACCGCCGGCATCAATCTTCACACCCTCCCGGTGCTGATAAACGGCGGCAAGGTGCATATCCTGCCCGGCTTCGATCCGGCCGCAACGCTGGCCCTGATCGATGCCGGCGAGCTGGATGTCTTCATCGGCGTGCCGGCGGTCTATCGCGAACTGACCCTGCATCCCGATTTCGAGACCACCGAACTGACCCGGCTGCGCCACTGGTCCTGCGGCGGCGCGCCTTTGCCGGACGTGCTGGTCGAGACCATGGCCCGCAAGGGGGCGCTGGTGTGCAACGGATTCGGCATGACCGAGACCGGTCCCACCGCCTTCCTCTCCGACGAGGCCAACGCCCTGCGCAAGATCGGCTCGGTGGGCAAGGCGCAGGTGCTCGTCGAGGCCCGCGTCGCCGGACCGGACGGCCGTGCCCTGCCGCCCGGCGAGACCGGCGAGATCCAGTTCTTCGGCCCTGGCCTCACCCCGGGCTACTGGCAGCGGCCGGAGGAAACCGCCGCCCTCTTCACGCCCGATGGCTGGCTGAAGAGCGGCGATCTCGGCCGCTTCGACGATGAGGGCTATTGCTATGTCGCCGGCCGGATCAAGGAGATGTACATCTCCGGCGGCGAGAATGTGTATCCGGCCGAGGTCGAGAACGTGCTCTGCCTCCACCCGGCCGTGCAGGAAGCCGCTGTCGCCGGCGTGCCGGACGAGAAATGGGGCGAGGTCGGCTGCGCCCACATCATCCTGCGCCAGGGTGTGAGCGTCGATGCGAAAGCCCTGTCGGACTGGTGCCGCGAACGGCTGGCCGCCTACAAGGTGCCGCGCCATTTCCGCTTCACCGACGATCTGCCCCGCACGGCTGCCGGCAAGGTCCAGAAACACCTCCTGCCCGTGCCCGAGGCGCTGTCATGAGCCGCAGGGCGACGCTGGACAAGACCTTCACCCAGGCCGATTTCGACGCTTTCGCCGCCCTCTCCGGCGACGATAATCCGATCCATGTCGACCCGGACTTCTCCGCCCGCACCCGGTTCGGCCGCACCGTTGCCCACGGTGCCCTGCTGTGCTCGGTGCTGCGCGGCCTGGTCGAGGAGATCGTGCCCGGCGGGCGGCAGATCCGCCAGTCGACCATGTATCCCGCCCCCTCGCCCGCCGGCGAAGCCCTGCGCTTTGAGGCCGAGACGACCAGCGAGACCGCCGGCTGGATCACGCTCGCCCTCACCGTGACCCGGCTGGCCGATGGCGAAGTGACCTGCCGCGGCGAAACGGAGGTGGCCCCATGCCGCTGAGCGAAGGCCTGAGCGCACAGACCACGCGCACTTTCACCCGCGCCGATATCGAGGCCCTGCAGCGCCTGACGGGTGCGCCCGACAGCGGCGCCAGCGTCCCCGAAGCGCTGATCAACGGGATGTTCTCCTATCTCCTGGGTGTCGACCTGCCCGGCCAGGGCACGAATTATCTCAAGCAGGAAACCGAATTCCTCGCCGATGCCCCGCTGGACGCACCCGTGACCGCAACGGTCGAGATCACCCGCCTGCGCCCGGACAAACACCTCGTCGACCTCGCCACCACCTGCCGCACCCAGGACGGCAAACTGGTCGCCCGCGGCCGCGCCCTCGTGCTGGCCCGCGATGTCGCCGGCGCCTTCACCTGACGCCACAACCTGCGCGCGGGATTGCGCTTTTTGCGGCGGCGTGGAAACTCGCCGCCCATGAACGCCCTGCCAAAGCCCGCCGCCCGGACCGCGCCGGACACCGATATCGTGATGATCGGCGGCGGCCATAACGGCCTCGTCTGCGCCGCCTACCTGGCGGCAGCCGGCCTGAAAGTCACTGTGCTGGAACGGCGCGACGTGCTGGGCGGCGCCGCGGTGACCGAGGAATTCCATCCCGGTTTCCGCAATTCCGTCGCCGCCTACACCGTCTCCCTGCTCAATCCGAAAGTGATCGCCGATCTCGACCTGCACCGGCACGGCCTTAAGGTCGTCGAGCGCAAGGTCGGCAATTTCCTGCCGCTGGAAGACGGCTATCTGCTCGCCGGCCCCGGCCTGACGCATGACGAGGTCGCGAAATTCTCCGCCCGCGACGCCGCCCGCCTTGGCGAATATGAAGCGCGGCTGGAAACCATCGCCGACACGCTGCGCCAGCTGGTGCTGGAGACCCCGCCCAATCTGCGCGAGGGCAGCCTGACCGGCGCCCTGCCCGACCTGTTCAAGGCGCTGGGACTGGGCGGCCGGCTGGGCGGGCTGTCGATGACCGCCAAGCGCGACCTGCTCGACCTTTTCTCCAAATCCGCCGGCGACTGGCTGGACGGCTGGTTCGAGAGCGCACCGATCAAGGCGCTGTTCGGCTTTGACGGCATTGTCGGCAATTTCGCCAGCCCCTACACGCCCGGCAGCGCCTATGTGCTGCTGCACCATCTGTTCGGCGAGGTGAACGGCAAGAAGGGCGCCTGGGGCCATGCGATCGGCGGCATGGGCGCGATCACCCAGGCCATGGCCGCCTGCTGCCGCGAGCGCGGCGTCGTGCTGCGCACCGGCGCGGCGGTGCGCGAAGTGATCGCCGAGAAGGGCCGCGCGCAGGGCGTGATACTGGAAAGCGGCGAGACGATCCGCGCCCGCGCCGTCGTCTCCAATCTCAACCCGAAACTCCTGTTCGGCGGCACCATGGTCGACGACGCCCTGCTGCCCGCCGATTTCCGCGAACGCATCGCCCATTACCGCTGCGGCTCGGGCACGTTCCGGATGAATGTCGCGCTGACGGATCTGCCGCGTTTCACCGCCCGGCCCGAACCGGGCGACCACCTCACCGCCGGCATCATCATTGCCCCCAGCCTGGACTATATGGACCGCGCCTGGGCCGATGCCCGGCGCGAGGGCTGGTCGCGCGAGCCGGTGATCGAGATGCTGATCCCCTCGACGCTCGACGACACGCTCGCCCCGCCGGGCCGGCATGTCGCCAGCCTGTTCTGCCAGCATGTCGCCCCCGTCCTGCCCGGCGGGCGCGACTGGGATGATTGCCGCGAAGATGTGGCCGATCACATGATCGCCACGGTGGAGCGCTGGGCGCCGGGCTTCTCCGATCTCGTCATCGGCCGGCAAATCCTGTCACCGAAGGATCTGGAGCGCACATTCGGCCTCATTGGCGGCGACATCTTCCACGGCGCGCTGAGCCTCGACCAGCTCTTCTCCGCCCGCCCCGTGCTGGGTCATGCCGATCATCGCAGCCCGGTGAAAGGCCTCTACCAGTGCGGCTCGGGCACCCATCCCGGCGGCGGCGTAACCGGCGCCCCCGGCCACAACGCCGCGCGGGAAATCCTGCGGGATTTCAGGCGGCGGGTGTAGGGGGTTCTTCCCCGCACGCCAGCTCCCAAAATCAATTCATCATCGCGCATTTTTCCCGGCCGCATGTCCCGCGGAGGCGGGACGGAGCGCCGGGACCAACAGGACGAACATCGTGCTGGATGCGCGTTCGCTGGGTCCCGGAACTGCAGCCTGCCTTCGCAGGCTTTCGTCCGGGAAAAACACGGGGCTTTTAGAGAGAGGAACACTCGCGCCAGCTCTTGCGCGGCGACATCTCGGCATACTTCACGAAAACAAAAAGCCCCGGCCTTTCGACCGGGGCTTCTGACTGTCAGCGTCGAGCTTTGACCTACGCGTCCGGACCGGCGCGTTCGATCGACTCGAGGATCAGCTGGCGGGCCTTGGCGCTGTCGCCCCAGCCGGTCACCTTCACCCATTTGTTGGGCTCGAGATCCTTGTAGTGCTCGAAGAAATGCTTGATGCGCATCAGCTGCGGCTGGGCGACATCGCCGTATTCCTTGATCTCGTCATAGAGCGGCGACAGCTTGTGGTGCGGCACGCAGAGGATTTTCTCGTCCAGACCGCTCTCGTCCTCCATCATCAGCACGCCGATCGGACGGGCGCGCACGACGCAGCCCGGCACCAGCGTGGTGTGACCGATGATCATGACGTCGATCGGGTCGCCATCCTCGGACAGGGTGTGCGGCATGAAGCCGTAATTGCACGGATAGCTCATCGGCGTGTGCAGATAGCGGTCGACGAAGAGCGTACCGGCGTCCTTGTCCATCTCGTATTTGACGGGCTGGCCGCCCACCGGGACTTCGATGATGACGTTGATGTCCTCGGGCGGGTTCTCACCCGCGGAGATTTTGTCGATCCGCATCGCATGCTCCTTACGGCCGGTCGATCGGGGCCAGACGGACACGCCGGCAAGCCGGAGCGCGAGGCCACGAAAAAAACTGGCGACCTCTTACGCTGTTCCCGGGCCGGAACCAATGCCTGTGCTGCACCGCAATACAGGTTTTCGTCAGGCCGAGCGGCTTTCATTGGCCGGGGTCAGACGCACACGTTCCCGCTTGACCACTTCCTCGCCGCGCAGGTGCACGAAATACCCGCGCTCGGCCTCCCAGGCCGCCAGCAGACGGGCTGCCACGACCGATCCGGTGGCCTTCGCGTGCGCCTCGATCAGCGCCAGGCAGCGCTGCTCGGCCTCGCCCTCCAGATCGAAGGCCAGCACGGTTTCCGGGTTGAGCCGGGCATCGAGCCGCCGGTCGGGATCGTAGACGAAAGCATCGCCGCCGGTCATGCCGGCCGCGAAATTATCGCCCACAGGACCGAGGATCACGGCCGTACCACCGGTCATGTATTCACAGCCGTTTGTGCCGCACCCCTCGACCACCGTCTCGGCGCCGGAATTGCGCACCGCAAAGCGCTGGCCGGCCCGGCCCGCCGCAAACAGGCGGCCGGAGGTGGCGCCGTAAAGACAGGTATTGCCGATGATGGCGTGGGCCTCGTTGGCCGGGCTGGACCCGCCATAGGGCCGCACGATCAGGGTCGCGCCGGACAGGCCCTTGCCGACATAGTCATTGGCATCGCCATCGAGCTCGATGCGCAGGCCGCGCGCTGCAAACGCGCCCAGCGACTGGCCGGCCGAACCGCGCAGGCGCAGGGTGAGATGATCCTCGCCCAGCCCGTCCGGCCCGAAGCGTGTGACAATCTCCGAGGAGGTGCGCGTACCCACCGTGCGGTCGGTATTCTTCACGCCATAGTCCAGCTGCATCTTCTCGCCGCGGTCGAAGGCCGGGGCGGCGTCGGCGATGATCTGCTCGTCCAGGCTGGGCGTGACTTCATTGCGCTGGGAGCGGGTCGAGCGGGCAGGCCGCTCCACCGCGTCGGCGCGCGACATGATCAGCGACAGGTCGAGATCGTCCAGCGATTCCGAGCCGCGCGAGACCTGGGCGAGCAGATCCGAGCGCCCGATCACGTCTTCCAGCGAAGCCGCGCCGAGACCCGACAGGATCTCGCGCACATCCTGCGCCAGGAAGGTCATCAGATTGACCACATGGTCCGGGAAACCGCCGAAGCGGGCGCGCAGATCCTCGTCCTGGGTGCACACCCCGACCGGGCAGGTATTGGAATGGCACTGGCGCACCATCAGACAGCCCAGCGCCAGCAGCGAGGCGGTGCCGATACCGAATTCCTCGGCCCCCAGCATGGCGGCAATCACCACATCGCGGCCGGTGCGGATCCCGCCATCGGCCCGCAGGGTGACGCGTTCGCGCAGCCCGTTCAGCGACAGCATCTGGTGCGCCTCGGCGAGGCCCAGCTCCAGCGGTCCGCCGGCAAACTTGATCGAGGTCAGCGCCGCAGCGCCGGTCCCGCCAACCGAGCCGGAGATGTTGATGATGTCGGCATTCGCCTTGGCGACACCCGCCGCGACGGCGCCGACGCCGGCGGCCGCCACCAGTTTCACACCGACGCGCGCTTTCGGATTGATCTGCTTGAGATCATAGATCAGCTGCGCCAGGTCCTCGATGGAATAGATGTCGTGGTGCGGCGGCGGCGAGATCAGGCTGACGCCCGGTGTCGCATGCCGCATGCGGGCGATGAATTCGGTCACCTTGAAGCCGGGCAATTGCCCGCCCTCGCCGGGCTTGGCGCCCTGGGCGACCTTGATCTCGAACTCGCGGCACTGGTTGAGGTATTCCGCGGTCACACCGAAACGGCCCGACGCGATCTGCTTCACCGCCGAATTCATATTGTCGCCATTGGGCAGCGGCTTGTAACGGACCGGGTCCTCGCCGCCCTCGCCGGACACCGACTTCGCGCCGATACGGTTCATCGCCACATTCAGCGCACCATGCGCTTCCGGCGACAGGGCGCCCAGCGACATGCCCGGCGTCACGAAACGCCGGCGGATGCCATTGATGGATTCCACCCGGTCGAGCCCGATGCCCGGCCCCAGCGGGCGCATGTCGATCAGATCGCGCAGATGGACCGGCCCCTGGGCGGTAACCGCTTCGCGATAGCGGCCCCAGGCCGAGACGTCGTTTTCCTTCACGGCGGTCTGCAGCTCGGTGATCACCCGCGCCGACAGGGCGTGCCGGTCGCCGGAGGCGCGCTGACGGTAGAAGCCGCCGATCGGCAGGCGCGCTGCGCCCGCCCAGGCCTTGCGATGCAGGTCGACCGTGCGCACTTCCAGGCCCGGCAGGCCGATGCCGGAAATACGGCTGACCACGCCCGGCAGATAGGCTTCCACCAGGGCCCGCGACAGGCCGAGCACCTCGAAATTACAGCCCCCGCGATAGGAGGAGATGATCGAGATGCCCATCTTGGACAGGATTTTCAGAAGGCCGCCATCCAGCGCATCCTTCAGCCGGCGCGCCCGGCCCTGGGCCCAGGGGTCGCCGCCCACGGTTTCCCGGCCAGCCGTGACCGTGTCAAAGGCGAGATAGGGGTTCACCGTCGTTGCGCCCAGGCCGACCAGCACGGCGGCATAATGGGAGTCGAAACACTCCGCGGAACGCACATTGATCGAGCAGAAATTGCGAAGCCCCTCGCGGGTCAGCGTGGAATGCACCGCGCCGGCCACCAGGATCATCGGCAGCGCCGCGCGTTTGTCGTCCTGGCGGTGATCGGTCAGCACCAGATGCGCCGCGCCGTCACGCACGGCAGCGACGGCCTCGGCGATCACACCGTCCAGCGCCTTGCGCAGGGTCTGGCCATTGCCTGTCGCGCCTTCGACCGGCAACAGGCAGTCGATCTCCTTGACCGCGCCGCCCATATGCTCGCGCCAGCGCTCATAGGCGCCATTGGTAAGGATCGGACTGTCGAGCACCAGCACGCTGGCGCGCGCCTCGCCCTGGGCGAGGATATTGCCGAGATTGCGGAACCGGGTCTTCAGACCCATCACCCGGCCTTCGCGCAGCGGGTCGATCGGCGGATTGGTGACCTGGGAGAAATTCTGCCGGAAGAAATGCGAGAGCGGCCGGTAGTTTTCCGACAGCACGGCCAGCGGCGCATCATCGCCCATCGAGCCGACGGCTTCCTTGCCGTCCTCGGCCATGGCGTTCAGCACCAGCTCGATCCCCTCGAAGGAGAAGCCGGCGGCGGCCTGGCGCCGCGTGCGCTCGTCATCGCTGTAGGCCTGCGTCTCGGCGCCCGGGCCGATCACCGGCTCGATGTCCTCCATCTCGCCCAGCCAGCGCGCATAGGGATGCTGCTCGCTCAGCTCGTCGAGGATTTCCTGCTCGCGGTAGAAGCGGCCGTTCTCGATATCCAGCGCGATCAGCCGGCCCGGCGTGATCGAGCCGCGCTCGACCACTTTCTCCTGGTCGATCGGCGCCATGCCGGTCTCCGACCCGGCGACCAGGATCCCGTCCTGCGTCGTGGCATAGCGCATCGGCCGCAGCCCGTTACGGTCCATGCCGGCAATCGCCCAGCGCCCGTCAAAGGCGGCGATCGCGGCCGGCCCGTCCCAGGGCTCCATCACGGCATTGCAGTATTCATACATGCGCGCCCAGCCTTCCGGCATCACATCGGCCCGCTTGGACCAGGCCTCGGGGATGAGGATGGTCTTGGTCATCGGCGCCGAGCGTCCGGCGCGCACCAGGATCTCGAAGGCCTGGTCGAGCGCCGCACTGTCCGACGCGCCCGGCTGGATCACCGGCCGCACATCGCGCTCCTCGCCGGGGAAGGCAGTCTCGGCGATGTGGATCTCGTGGCTCTTCATCCAGTTGGTATTGCCGCGGATCGTGTTGATCTCGCCATTGTGCGCCAGCATGCGGAAGGGCTGGGCCAGGCGCCATTCCGGGAAGGTGTTGGTGGAATAGCGCTGGTGGAAAATGGCGAAGGGCGAGACGAAGTCCCGGTGCCGCAGATCGTGGAAGAAACCGTCAATGTCCTGGGCGCGGAACAGGCCCTTGTAGATCACGTCGCGCGAGGACAGGGAGCAGACATAGAGGTCGCGCAGATTCTCCTCACGCGCCCGCCGCTCGATGCGCCGGCGCACGATGTAGAGCATGCGCTCGACCGTATCGATGTCGCGGCCGCGCGGATCGCGGAACAGGACCTGCTCGATTTCCGGCAGGGTGGCGCGCGCCTTCTCGCCCAGCACGGAGGTGTCGACCGGCGGCTGGCGCCAGCCATAAAAGGCAAACCCCTCGCGCAGGATTTCCGCCTCGATGATCGCCCGGGCGCGTTCGCGGGCGCCGAAATCCGTGCGCGGCAGGAAGACCATGCCGACGATGACATCGCCGCGTTCCGGCTCGTGACCGGTGCGGGCCACGGCCGCCTTGAAGAAGTCCTGGGGCACGCCGACGCGCAGGCCGGCGCCGTCGCCGGTACGGCCATCGGCATCGACCGCGCCGCGGTGCCAGACCGATTTCAGGGCGTCGATGGCCAGTTCCACAATGTCGCGGCGGGCGCGGCCCTGCATGTCGGCGATCAGGCCGACGCCGCAGGCATCTCGCTCGTCCTCGGGACGCCACAGACCCGTGCTTTCGAGCAGGGACAAGCCGGCCCGCGTGCGGGCCTCATTCCAGGTTTGGTGTGTCATTCGGCAGCTCCCAGAACCTGAAGGCGGTTCGACAGATAGCTCTCGATCGAGCGGGCGGCATCCATGCCGTCGCGGATCGCCCAGACGACCAGCGAGGCGCCGCGATGCAGATCGCCGGCGACAAAGACGCCGTCCAGGCTGGTCATCTTGGTGGCCATATCGCCATCGATCCGGCCATCCCGGTGGGTTTCCAGATCCGGCGCGCTGAACAGGGCCGGAATGTCTTCCGGCGAAAAGCCCAGGGCCGAGATCACCATGTCGGCGCCGACATCGAAAGTACGGCCCGGTTCCGGCTCCGGCGCACGGCGGCCGGACACGTCCGGTGCGCCCAGGCGCATGCCCTGGACGCGCACGGCGGTGATCGCCTCGCCCTTGGTCAGCACGGCGAGCGGCGAGGACAGCCATTCGAAGACGACGCCCTCTTCCTCGGCATGCTTCACCTCGCGGGCCGAGCCCGGCATGTTCTCGCGGTCGCGGCGATAGAGACATGTCACGGAGGCCGCGCCCTGGCGCACGGCCGTGCGTACGCAGTCCATCGCCGTATCGCCACCACCGATCACCACGACGCGCTTGCCTTTTGCCGACAGGCTGTCACCGCTGTCAGGCGCATCGCCCAGATCATTGCGATTGGAGCGGGTGAGATAGTCCAGCGCCGCGATGACACCGTCGCCCGCGCCCGGACAGGTCAGCTGCCGCGCGGCATAGACGCCGGTCGCCAGCAGGACCGCATGATGCTCATTGCGCAGATCGGCCAGCGTCGCATCACGGCCGACCTCGAAACCGGTACGGATATCCACGCCGGCCTCGGTCAGCCGGTCGAGCCGGCGCTGCACGACGGCCTTGTCCAGCTTGAAGCCGGGAATGCCGTACATCAAAAGCCCGCCGGCGCGGTCGGAGCGCTCATAGACCGTCACCGCATAGCCGGCCTCGCACAGCTTTTCCGCCGCCGCCAGCCCCGCCGGGCCGGACCCGACAATGCCGACGCTTGCGCCGCGCGGTGCGCCCGGGCGGATCGGCTTCACCCAGCCTTCTTTCCAGGCCGTGTCGGTGATGTATTGCTCGACCGCGCCGATGGTCACGGCACCATGGCCGGACTTCTCCACCACGCAGGAGCCTTCGCACAGCCGGTCCTGCGGACAGATGCGGCCGCAGATTTCCGGCATGGTCGAGGTGGCCGACGAGATCTCGTAAGCCTCCTCCAGCCGCCCCTCGCCCGCCAGCATCAGCCAGTCGGGGATATTGTTGTGCAGCGGACAGCCGGACTGGCAGAAGGGAATGCCGCATTGCGAACACCGCGACGCCTGGTCCTTGGCCTTCACAGGGTCGAACGGACGGTAGATCTCGTTGAAATCCTGCCGTCTTTCCGCCTCGGAACGCTTCTCCGGATAGGCCTGGTCGATGTCTACAAATCTCAGCAAGCGATGCCCCTCATCTGGTCACGAATTCGCTAGTGCAGCACAGACCCCGCCGCCGCACAAGATGGCGACCACGCGACCTTTTAGCACTTTTTGCCCGATATCCCGATTTGAAGGGATGCTTATGCCTTGTCAGAAACGCAATGGCACATCAACTGCAATTTTATTCCTCGACCCGGCCGGCGGCGCTGCAGCGCAACACAAGATGGTTGGACGATCTCCCGGTCACAGAGAACATTCGTTGAAACTTATCCCCGGTCACACCAGATCATGCGAGAATGGCGGTGCGCGCCGGAAAATCCTTCAGCGCGATCACACTTGCCGGAGGACGGCGTGAGGCCGGTCGTCAATCGCCGGCGCACCCGATAGGGTCAGGACCGGACACGCAAGCCAGGGCGAAAGACACAGGATTTGGACCGCACCCCCGCCTTTATCCCCGCCAGCGAGACGCTGACCGACCGCTTCGGACGCCGGATCGAATATCTGCGCCTGTCGGTGACCGACCGCTGCGACCTGCGCTGCGTCTACTGCATGGCGGAGCGGCCCGACTTTCTGCCCAAATCCGAACTTCTGACGCTGGAAGAGCTCACCACCGTCGCCGAGACCTTCATCCGCCGCGGCATCCGGAAAATCCGCATCACCGGCGGCGAACCCCTGGTCCGGCGCGATGTCGTCCGGCTGATCGAGAATCTCGGCCGCCATGTCGGCAGCGGGCTCGACGAGCTCACCCTGACAACGAACGCAACGCAACTGGAACGTTACGCCAATGCGCTCGCTATGTCGCACCTGTGTCGCATCAATGTATCACTTGATACACTCGATCGTGACAGGTTTAGACGCCTCACCCGCGGCGGCGATATCGCCTGCACACTCAGGGGAATCGAGGCCGCCCGGCGCGCCGGAATCGGCATCAAGATCAACACGGTCGCCCTCAAGAACGAAAACGAGAACGAGATCCCGGCGATGATCGAATGGGCCCATGACCAGGGCTTCGACCTCACCCTGATCGAAGTCATGCCGGTCGGGGATGTGGGATCGGACCGGACCGACCAATTCCTGCCCCTCACCGCGATCCGCGACCGTCTCGAACAGCGCTGGAGCCTGACCGATCTGCCTGACAGTACAGGCGGTCCGGCCCGCTATGCCCGTATTGCCGAAACCGGCGGGCGGGTCGGCTTCATCACGCCGCTGACCTCGAATTTCTGTGCCGGCTGCAACCGGATCCGCATGACCTGTACCGGCACGCTGCACACCTGCCTGGGCCATGATGACGATCTCGACCTGCGCGGCGCCTTGCGCGCCGGCGGGCCCGATGCCGTCGACCGGCTGATCGACACGGCGATGGCGATCAAGCCGGAAGCGCATGATTTCTCGGTCGCACGCGGCACCGCCCCGGCGGTTGCCCGCAACATGGCCCGCACGGGAGGCTGACCGCGCATGCAGATCACCGTCAGATACGTCGCCGCCCTGCGCGACCGGATGGGCCGCCCCGGCGATACGCTCACCCTCGCCGCTGACACCGCCGACAGCGAGGCCGTGATCGCCCGTCTGCGCGAAACCGATACCGCCGCCGAAGCCCTGGCGCATCCCTCTGTCCGGCTGATCCTGAACGACGCCATCGTGCCGCGCCCGGCCGCGCTGGCCGATGGCGACACACTGGCCTTCTGCCCGCCCTTCACGGGAGGCTGAGATGACGCGTATCGACACGGGCATACTGGACACCGCCCTCGACCCGGCCGCCGCCCTGGCGCGCCTGGCCGGTGCCGATCTCTCGGCCGGCGGCGTCGCCAGCTTTCTCGGTCAGGTGCGCCAGGAAGACGGGCTGACCGCGCTGGAGCTGGAACACTATCCCGGCGTCACCGAACAGGCCCTCGCCCGGATCGCCCGGACCGCCGCCGAGCGCTGGCAGCTGCACCGGGCCGTGATCCACCACCGGGTCGGCCGCATGACGCCGGGCGAACCCATCGTCTTCGTCGGCGCCACCGCGCCCCACCGCCGGGCCGCCCTCGACGCGGTCGGCTATATGATCGACCTTCTCAAGACCGAGGCGCCGTTCTGGAAACGCGTGCACACAACCAGCGGCAGCCACTGGGTCGATGCTGCGGATACAGATCGCCAGGCGGCCGATTTCTGGCTCGACCAGATGGCCAGCGAAGACGCATAGGAGCAAAGAGCACGATGAGCGGACTGACCCATCAGGACAAGGACGGACGCGTGCGCATGGTCGATGTCGGCGGCAAGCCCGTCTCGACCCGGCTGGCCATCGCCTCGGCTCGCGTCTTCATGAACCAGGCGGCCTTCACTGCCGTCCGTGACGGGGCCGGCCCCAAGGGCGATGCGATCCGGACCGCGGAACTCGCCGGCATCATGGCATCCAAGCGCACCGCCGACCTGATCCCGCTGTGCCACCCCCTGCCCCTCACCCGCGCCCGCGTCACCATCGAACCGGACGACGACGCACAGGCTTTTCTGGTGCGGGCCGAAGTCGCGACCGACGGCAAGACCGGTGTGGAGATGGAAGCGCTGACAGCCGCCTCCGTGGCCGCGCTGACGCTCTATGACATGGCCAAGGCGCTCGACAAGGCGATCCGCATCACTGACGTCCAGCTGGAGGAAAAGCGTGGCGGCAAGTCCGGCGACTATGTCCGCGGCACCGCAGGCTGATCCGCGCCCGACCCCGGCGCGCACCCATGGTGACAGGCGTCCGGCCAGTCGCTAGCGTGAGCGCCGAACAGGGGATCAGGAGACTTCAAGATCATGAAAACCGTTAGCCTTTGGCGCGCCGCCAGCTGCGCGCTCGCCTTCGCCATGGCCCCGGCCGCCCTCGCCCAGGACTGGTCGGAGGAAACCGATGGCCTTGAGCGCCGCGACGGCTTCTTCCCGCTGCATGTCGACACCGGCGACGGCCGCATCCTCGCCGAACTCTCCGAGCAGGAAGACGGTTCGCTGGGCCGCATGATCTACACCGCCCGCCTGACATCCGGCCTCGGCTCCAACCCGGTCGGTCTCGACCGCGGGCTGGGCACGTCGTCCGAAATCCTGCGCTTCTTCCGCGTCAATGACCGCGTCTTCGCCGAATTCGAGAATACCGGCTACCGCACGCTCGGCGCCGGTCCCGACGAAGCCCGCGCGACACAGCAATCCTTCGCCCGTTCGGTCATCTGGAGCACGGATATCGTCGCCGAGGACGGCGACCGCGTGCTGATCGACCTGTCCGGTTTCCTGACCCGCGACCCGGTCGGCACAGCCGGCCAGCTGTCCGATACCGGCCAGGGCAATTTCTCCATCGACAGCGATCGCAGCGCCCCGCTGACCGACCAGGCGCTGGCCTTTCCGCTGAATGTCGAGATCGACGCCCTCCTGACCCTGTCCGGCGGCGATCCGGGATCGGAAGTCCGCGCCGTCACGCCCGATCCGCGTTCGGTGACGCTGACCGTGCACCACTCCTTCTCGGCTCTGCCCGAGGCCGGCCAGTCCATCCGCGAGGCGGACGACCGCTCGGGCGCCATCACGCTCGACTTCTACGACATGGCTGCACCGCTCGACGAACCGGTCCGCCGGTCCTACGCGATCCGGCACCGGCTGGAGCGCGTCGATCCGACGGCCGAGAGCGGCCCTGTGGTCGAACCCATCGTCTACTATCTTGATCGCGGCACGCCGCCGCTTATCCGCGACGCCCTGATCGAAGGCGCGTCCTGGTGGGCCGAGGCCTTCGAGGCTGCCGGCTATGAAGACGCTTTCCGGGTCGAGCTTCTGCCCGAAGACGCCCACCCGCTGGATATCCGCTACAACATCATCCAGTGGGTGCACCGCCAGACCCGCGGCTGGTCCTATGGTGCGTCGGTTGTCGATCCGCGGACCGGCGAGATCATCAAGGGACATGTCATCCTGGGCAGCCAGCGCGTGCGGCAGGACCGGATGATTTTCGAGGGCCTGCTCGGCGCCGATGGCACCGGCTCCGGTGCGGCGGACGATCCGCTGGAACTGGCCCTGGCCCGTATCCGCCAGCTCTCCGCCCACGAGGTCGGCCATACGATCGGCCTGGCCCATAATTTTGCGGCCTCGGTCTCTGATCGCGCGTCGGTGATGGATTATCCGGCCCCGCTCGTGACGCTTGACGGCGCCGGCGAGATCGATACCTCGCGCGCCTACGACACCGGCATCGGCGAGTGGGACAAGGTGGCGATCACCTGGCTCTATGGCGAGTTCGGCGAGGGCGATACCGAAGCCGCCGCGCTGGACCGCATCCTCACCCAGGCCCGCGCCGACGGCCTGCTCTACATCACCGACCGCCATGCCCGCGGCAATGACAGCGCCCATCCCCAGGCCAATCTCTGGGACAATGGCGCCGACGCGGCGGACAGCCTGACGGAGACGCTCGCCGTCCGAGCAGCCGCGCTCGAGGCTTTCGGACCGCATGTGCTCGCCGAAGGCCTGCCCGCCAGCTCGCTGCGCGACGTGTTCTCGCCGATCTATCTCTACCATCGCTACCAGGCCGAAGCCGCGGCCAAGGCGATCGGCGGCGTGGTGTTCGACTATGAGCTCAACAGTGGCAGCCAGAACGGGCTACGCCCGGTCGCAGCCGCTGACCAGCGCCGCTCGCTGGACGCGCTTCTGGCAACACTCGACCCGCAAACGCTGGACATCACCGACCGCGTCCTGGCGCTGATGGCCCCGTCGCCCTTCTCCGACTATGACGCTGCCGCGACCCGCGAGCTGTTCGACAGCCCGGCCTATCCCGCCTTCAGCCGCACGGCTGCTGCCGGCGCCGCCGCGCGGATCACCCTCGACGCCGTGCTGGCACCGGGCCGCATGGCCCGCCTTGCCGACCAGCACGCGCGCGACAGCGGTCAGATGTCGCCGGCAGACCTGTTCGACCGGATTGAAGCGCAGGTCATGCAGACCCCGCGCGGGGAAGCCGGCCGCCTGCAGCCGGTCCGCTTTGCCGTCCAGACCGAGTATGCCGACCAGCTGCTCGACCTGGTCGCCCAGGGCTCGCCGGCTGTTGCAGCACTGGCCCGCCAGCGCCTGGAAGCCCTGGCCGCCGAAGCCCCCGGCCGGCGCGACAGCGGCGCCGAGGCGGCACACCGCCTGTGGCTGGCCCGCGCGATCGAGGCCGGACTGGACCGGTTCGACCGCGGCGAATCGCCCAGCCTGACCAGTACCGACATTCCGCCGGGCAGCCCGATCGGTGCCGACACGTGCTGGCATTGTGACAGCGCCACGCTTCTGGGACTGGGCGAGTGAAGTCGCTCGGCTCGATCCTGGCTGCGGCCGCACTGGTGTCGGCGGCGGCCTGCTCGCCTGACGCCACGCCGCCGGCCCGTCTCGATGCGCAGGTGATTGCCCAGCGTAGCGGGACAGATGCCAGCCTGCGTGGCCTCTCCGTCGTCGATGCGCAGATCGCCTGGATCGGCGCCCCCGACGGGCAGGTCCTGCGCACGACCGATGGCGGCGTGAACTGGACGCTGACCCGTATTCCGGATGCCGAGGGGCTCGACCTGCGGTCAGTCCATGCCTTCAGCGAAGACCGTGCCCTGTTCTTCACGGCGGGACAACCCGCCCGGCTCTATCTGACCGAAGACGGCGGCGCGAGTTTCGAAACGGTCTGGGAGGACCCGACCGGCGCGGCCTTTTTTGACGGGTTGGATTTCTGGAACGATCTTTACGGGATCGCCTTTTCCGATCCGGTCGACGGGCGTTTCCTGATCCTGCTGAGCGGCGATGGCGGCGAAACCTGGCAGGCCGTCGAGGACGCGCCGGAAGCCCTGGAGGGCGAGGCCGGCTTTGCCGCGTCAGACAGCGCCATGGCCCTGACCCCGTCCGGCTGCGCCTTCATCGGTACAGGCGGAGGCGCGACGGCACGCATGCTGCGCAGTTGCGATTTCGGCGAAAGCTGGAGCGTCGCCGATACGCCCCTCGCGGCCGGCCGGTCCAGCGCCGGCGTTTTCTCGATCGATGCGACCGGCGAGCGGATCGTCATCGTCGGTGGCGATTTCTCGGCTGAAGACGACCGGACCGGCAATTTCGCCTGGTCCGACGATGGTGGCAACAGCTGGGACGGGGCCTTGGAGCCCCCGCTCGGCTACCGCTCGGCCGTCACCCATCTGCCGGGCCATCCGGACGTACTGATCGCGACCGGCCCCAATGGCACAGACATTTCCCGAAATAGCGGCGAGATCTGGGTGCCCTGGGAAGCGCTGGGCGGCCATCACGCAATCGCTTTCGCGCCCGACGGGACCGCTGGCTGGGCGGTTGGTTCCGAAGGCCGGATCACACGGATCGATCTGGAACCCGCCTCGGACCCGACGGACTGACAAGAATGGCGGGCAGGACAGTCCTGCCCGCCATCTGCCTTATCCGCCGAAGGATTGCGAGATGGTGGCAAAGACGCCGTCATCACCGCCATCGGACGCGCTGAAATAGCGGATGTCCCAGCCGATATTCTCGAACACCGTGCCGGAGATACCCAGCTGGTAGTCCTCATAGTCGGCCGAGGACAAATCATCGAACCGGCTGGCGCCGACGCGGGCATCGATCGAGACAGTGTCGTTGATCGGCAAGGCGAGGCCCGTCGACACATACCAGCCCGGACCGATCTCGCCGTAGAATTCCGGCGAATAGGCCAGGCTGGCGTCCCATTCCAGCGGACCGAGCGCATGGCTCACCCCGCCGTAGATTTCGAGAAAGTTCTGGCCATCGGGACTGTCGGGGTAGAGATAGTAGATACCGCCGACATCGAAGCCGAAGCCGGCCGCTTCCCAGCTCTGTCCGATATAGAGATCCAGCTCCATGGTCGTGTCGTCGGAAAAGTCGACGCTCGAACCCCAGACGCCGGCATACAGACCGCTTTCGTCGGAGATGTCGAAGCCGCCGGAGATCGCCGGACCATCATCGGTCTGGGAGATCCCGCGGAAGACGTAATTGGTGGTGAGGGCGACATTGCCCTCGATGGTCTGGGCTGCGGCCGGACCGGTCAGGGCGGCAAGGACCAGGGCGGCTGTCAGGAATTTCGCTTTCATCTTGTTACTCCTCGTTGATGTTCAGGCCTTGCTCGGCGGGCCATCGGCCGGACGCGAGCGCAGGGTCTCGGGTGCGCGCAGCTTGACTGGCGCGGATTTCAGGGACCGCGGCGGTCCGGGTCTGGACCGGAAGATGTCCGCGGCATTTCGGGACTGGGGTTCACTCGGTTCGGCCCCGGGCAGACCGGCCGGCTCGGCGACCGCCCGGGTCGCCTCGCCAGCCGGAATCCCCGCTACTCGGCCGGGGCCGTCGGCTTTCCCGGATCGATCGCGGCGAAGATCGATCCTGCCGGATGACCCAGCTCGGACAGGTCGCCGCCGACATTCTCGGCGTCCGGCGACAGGCGGATACCCACCGTGATCTTCAGGATCAGCCAGACCACGAAGCTGGACAGGAAGACAAAGGCACCGACGGCGCCAACGCCGACCGCCTGACCGAAGAAGGAGGCTTCGGAGTTGGTCAGCGGAACCGCCATCGTGCCCCAGATGCCGGCGAACAGGTGGACCGGAATGGCGCCCACCACGTCGTCAATGCGCACGGCCTCCAGGAATTTGGCACCGAAAGTCGCGATCACCGAGCCGACCGCGCCGATGGCAATCGCCTCGAGGATGGTCGGCGTCAGGGGTTCGGCCGTGATCGAGACCAGGCCGGCCAGCGCACCGTTGAGACAGTAGGCCAGATTGGCCTTGCCGCCGCCGAGCGCCATCGACAGGAGATACGCCGTCACCACGCCGGCCGCAGCCGCCATGTTTGTATTGGCGAAAATCTGGGAAATCGCGACCGCATCGGCTGCCGAACCCATCGCGAGCTGGGAGGCCCCGTTGAAGCCGAACCAGCCGAACCAGAGGATGAACGTCCCCAGCGTGGCAAGCGGCAGGGAAGACGGCACCATCGGCGTTGCGTTCGGACCGAACCGGCCTGTACGGGCCCCCAGCAGGATCGCGCCCGCAAGTGCAGCCCAACCGCCTGTGGAGTGGACCAGCGTCGATCCGGCAAAGTCTGAGAAGCCGAAATCGCTGTCGAGCCAGCCGGCACCCCATTCCCAGGAGCCCTGGACGGGATAGATCACGGCAGCGAGCACCACGACAAAGATAAAGAAGGGACCGAGCTTGACGCGCTCCGCGATCGTGCCGGACACGATCGAGGCCGCAGTGGCGACGAACACCATCTGGAAGAACCAGTCGGACGCTGCAGCATAGCCGGTCTCGAGCGAGATTTCGGCGTCACTGGCCAGTTCGGACGGCCCCCAGATCGCGGGCATGCCGAAATACGGTGTCTCGCCGCCATACATGATCTGGTAGCCGACCAGATAGAACATGATGCCCGCGATCGAGTAGAGCGCGATATTCTTCAGGCAGATCGCGGCGGCGTGCTTGGTCCGCACGAAGCCGACCTCCAGCATCGCGAACCCGGCCGCCATCAGCATGACCAGGAAGCCGCCGATCAGGAAAAGCAGCGTGTTGAAAACGAATGCGGTTTCTTCGGACACCTCGGCCTGGGCCGGACCGGCGACCAGGGCGCCGGCCGCCAGCGCGACAAGCGCGCCGCCAAGAAGTGTCTTTCGTGTCTTCATTGTGCCAATCATTGGGATCCCCCCGCTCTGGCAACCATCCCTTGAACCGCCTGCGGGTGAGCCTCGCGCACCGGTCGCATGCGGTGAAACCGTTCTTGATTGAACGGTCCGCTTGTTCGACTCGGATCTGACTTGTGCACGAATATTGCGCGCAATAGCGAAACGCCTGCTTCGCCGGGCAAGTTGATCCCTACCGCCTTCTGGCGGCGGCGGATCCCATCAACGCGCTCTGTGGTGCGGCCGCGTCAGCGCGGCTCGTTGTTTGACAACCCTATGACACCGAATGCTGCGCTGCAACATTTTTCTTGAAGGTGGAATTTTACAGGCTTTTCGTGCGTATTTTTGGTCGCCTGACCACTCTGCGGGATATTTTCCCATTCTGGGGAAAAGAGCTGGCGGCCGTCGCCGCCAGCAGTTCAATCCACAGAGTCGCGACATGATCGGATGCCGCGGGAAAATCAGCGGCCCTCGCCCGAACCGCGGTCAACCGGTTTCATGCAATTTTTTGCCGCTATACCACCATTGCCCGGAATTGAGACAGACTGCCCGGATTTCGAGCAAGATGAACGGCGCATCAGCTTTCCGGACGCCGCGGACCGTCCGGACGGGTGAGAATGAAGGTCGCGGATGCGCCCAGAACCAGCGCCTGGATGAGTAGCAGGCGGGGGCCGACACCGACAGCCCAGCTGACCAGAAGCGCCACCAGCATGGCGGCGACGGCGAGCAGTTTGGAGCGGCGGTCAATCCCGCCATGCTCGCGCCAGTTCCGGATCATCGGACCGAAATGCCTGTGATCGACCAGCCAGTCATGCAGCCGCTGCGAGCTCCGCGCGAAGGCGAAGACCGCCAGAAGCAGAAAGGGTGTCGTCGGCAAAAGGGGAAGCGCAGCTCCGGCAATTGCCAGTCCGACGCACACACCTCCGAATGCCAGCCATAACAAGCGAACCATGATGCGTCAGCCTACCGTGAAACGCACGATTCTGCGCCTTGAAATTCCATTGCGCGGGAACCCTCCCGTTCGCTGTTTTTTGCTCACACTGACCCCGATATGCGATTTGGTGCAGAAATTTTCCAATTGAGGGGTTGCAATCATGATCGAGTGCGGTCACGCTGCAGCGCAATAGGAAACAGGAATACCCCTGTCATGTCGATGAACGCCATTGCCCAGCCGGTTCTTCCGGCCGCCGCCCTCGAGGGCGCGCGGGCAGGTTCGCTCGGCCTCCTCCTTCTCGTACTTGTACTTATTATCACCCCCATAACGGGAGTGGCGTACGCGCCTGCCGGCTAGGTAAAAACCAAAGCAAAGGCAGACACGAAAAACCCCGCTCCCGGAACCTGGGAGCGGGGTTTTTCGTGTTCGCCGCACGGAAAGCTTCGATGACACAGAGTTCGAAAAAAACGTCAGACGCGATCACAAAGGGGCCGGCCCGCGCCGCCGCTCGCGCCATGCTGCGCGCGACCGGCATGCAGGACGCCGACTTCGACAAGCCGATGATCGGCGTCGTGAACACCTGGACCACGGTGACGCCGTGCAACATGCACCTGGCGGACCTGGCCGTTCCGGTGCGCGAGGCCGTGAGCGAAGCCGGCGGCTTCCCCGTCGACTTCAACACGGTCGTCGTCTCCGACGGCATCTCCATGGGCTCGGAAGGCATGCGCGCCTCGCTGATCTCGCGCGAGACCATCGCCGACTCGATCGAGCTGGCGGTGCGCGGGCATTGCCTGGACGGTGTGGTGATCCTGGTCGGCTGCGACAAGACGATCCCGGCCGCCGCGATGGCGCTGGCGCGCATGGATGTGCCCGGCTGCATCCTCTATGGCGGCACGATCATGCCGGGCCGGCTGGGCGAGAAGGACCTGTCCGTCCAGGACGTGTTCGAGGCGATCGGTGCACACGCCGCCGGCACGCTGGACGATGAGGGCCTGAAGTCCGTCGAGAAAGCCGCCTGCCCGGGCGCCGGCGCCTGCGGCGGCCAGTTCACGGCCAACACGATGGCGACCATCCTGTCGGTGATGGGCCTGTCCCCCATGGGCGTCAACGACATCCCGGCGCCGCACCCAGACAAGCCCGCCGCCGCCGCGCGCTGCGGCAAGCTGGCGGTTGAACTGGCCAAATCCGGCACGCGGCCGCGCCAGTTCGTCAGCCAGGCTTCGCTGCGCAATGCCGCCATCGCGGCGTCCGCCAGCGGCGGCTCGACCAATGCCATCCTGCACCTGGCTGCCATTGCGGCCGAGGCGGGCGAGCCCTTCTCGATCGATATCTTTGACGAGGTCTCCGGCATCGCGCCGGTGATCACCGACCTGAAACCGGGCGGCCGCTTTTTGGCCCACCACATGTTCCTGGCCGGCGGCACACGCCTGTTCGCCCAGCGCCTGGTCGAGGCCGGTCTGCTGGCCGACACCCCCACCGTCACCGGCCGCAGCCTGCACACGGAAGCCGCCGAAGCGGTCGAGTCGAAAAACCAGCGCGTCATCAAGACCGTCGCGGATCCGGTGAAGCCCGATGGCGGTTTCCGCATCCTCTACGGCGATCTGGCTCCGGAAGGCGCCGTGCTGAAAACCTCCGGCCATTCGCGCACCGCCATGGAAGGCCCCGCCCGCGTGTTCGAGAGCGAGGAAGCCGCCTTCGCCGAGATCGAGAACAACCGGGTGAAGGCCGGCGACATCATCATCATCCGCAATGAAGGCCCCAAGGGCGGGCCCGGCATGCGTGAAATGCTGGGCGTCACCGCCGCTCTGGTCGGACAGGGCCTGTCCGAGGACGTCGCCCTGATCACCGATGGCCGTTTCTCCGGCGCCTCCAAGGGTTTCGTGATCGGCCATGTCAGCCCCGAAGCCGCTGCCGGCGGCCCGATCGGCCTGATCGAGAATGGCGACATCGTGCGCATCGATGTCGGCGCCCGCCGGATCGATGTCGACGCCGATCTGGCGGCCCGCCGCAAGGACTGGGTCCGGCCCGAGCCGAAATCCGTCGGCGGCGTGTTCGCCAAGTATGCTGCGCTGGTCTCCTCGGCCTCGCGCGGCGCCGTCACCATTCCGGCCGGAACCGACACTCCGGCCGCCCCGAAATCCACCGACAACGCGACATCCAAGCAGGAGATCACCGCATGACCGCGTCCGCTTCCAAATCGACTTCCCGGCGCGCCGCCTTCGAAGTCGACACCACCGAGTTCAAGTCCAGGCCGATCGCGGTCATCGGCTATGGCAGCCAGGGGCGCGCTCACGCCATGAACCTGAAGGATTCCGGCTGCGACGTGATCGTCGGCGTGCGTCCCGGCGGGGCCGGCGAGAAGAAAGCCAAGGCTGACGGGCTGAAGACGGCAACGCCGGAAGAGGCCACCAAGGCCGCCCATGTCATCGCCATCCTGACGCCCGACATGACGCACGAAGCCGTCTACCGCGAGATGGTCGCGCCGAACCTGGACAAGGGCGATGCCGTCCTGTTCGCCCACGGTTTCTCGGTGCATTTCGGCCGGGTTCATCCAGATCCGGATACCGACATCATCCTGGTCGCCCCCAAAGGCCCGGGCGATCTGGTCCGCCGCGAGTTCGAAATCGGCCGCGGCGTGCCGTGCCTGTTCGCGGTCAACCAGGACGCCACCGGCAAGGCCCGCAACCGCGCCCTGAGCTATACGGCCTGTATCGGCGGTGCGACGGCCGGCGTGATCGAGACGACTTTCGCCGAAGAGACCGAGACCGACCTGTTCGGCGAGCAGGCCGTCCTGTGCGGCGGCACGACCGAGCTGGTGATGGCCGGCTACGAGACGCTGGTCGAGGCCGGCTACCAGCCGGAAGTCGCCTATTTCGAATGCCTGCACGAGCTGAAGCTGATCGTCGACCTGCTCTACGAGGGCGGCATGGCGAAGATGCACGAATTCATCTCGGAGACCGCCATCTATGGCGATCTGCGCTCGGGCCCGCGCGTCATCAATGACGAGACCAAGGCCCGCATGCGCGAGGTTCTCAAGGACATCCAGGACGGCACGTTTGCCCGCGACTGGATCACCGAGAACCAGGCCGGGAAGCCGCAATACCAGGCCTTGCTGCGCAAGGATCTGGAACACCCGATCGAGAAAACCGGTGCCGAACTGCGCGCCGACATGCCGTGGCTGCAGCCCGGCGCCAATACGCACTGACGACAGGAAAGCTCCAGTATCATGACCGCCCTGCCCGCCAATGACAGCCTGACCGAAGCGAAGACCGCTCCGGCGCCCAAGACAGCCAAGCAGACCGGCGCGCACGCCGTCGTACGCACGCTGGAAGCCCTGGGTGTCGAGCGCGTATTCGGCTATCCGGGCGGGGCGATCATGCCGGTCTACGACGCCCTGACCGGCTCGAGCCTGCAGCACATCCTGGTCCGCCATGAACAGGCAGCCGCCTTCGCGGCCGACGCCCAGGCGCGCATCACCGGCAAGGCCGGTGTGTGCCTGGCCACGTCCGGCCCCGGTGCGACGAACCTGCTGACCGGCATTGCCAATGCCTACATGGACAGCGTCCCCATGATCATCCTGACGGGCCAGGTCCCGTCGGGCCTGATGGGGACGGACGCCTTCCAGGAAGTCGATGTGTTCGGCATGTCCATGCCGGTCGTGAAACACTCGATCATCATCCGCGATCCCATGCGGATTCCGGAGATGATCGCCGAAGCCTTCGAGATCGCGGAAGGCGGGCGCCCCGGCCCCGTCCTGATCGATCTGCCGAAGGATGTCCTACAAGCCGAGGCGTACCCCACCTTACCCCCAGAGCCTCGGCCTGCAGCAGGGCCGTCCCGTGCCAGTGACGCCGATGTGGCTGCGGCGACGGCCCTGCTGACTCAATCAAAACGCCCCGTTCTCTATATCGGCGGCGGCGTCGCCCTGGGCCGCGCCGTCGACGCGGTCCGGGACTTCATGGGCCGTACCGGCATTCCCGCCGTGGCGACCCTGAAAGGCCTGGGCTGCCCGCACCCCGATGCCGAGAATTTCCTGGGCATGCTGGGCATGCATGGCGGGCGCGCGGCCAATGTTGCCGTGGACGAGTGCGACCTGCTGGTGTGCTGCGGTGCGCGGTTCGACGACCGCGCGACCGGCCGGCTGGACAGTTTCGCCAAGGGTGCCCGCATCATCCACATGGATGCCGACATTGCCGAGATCGGCAAGCTGCGCGCGGCCGATGCGGCAATCGCCGGCGATATTGCCGATGCACTGGCGCGCATGGATCCGGGCTATCTGGATATCGACCCCTGGCGCGAAACCTGCCGCGAACGCAAGGCACGCCATGCCTTCCGCTATGACGCGCCGGGCAATGGCGTGTTTGCACCGGCCATGCTGAAGGAATTGTCCGAAGCGGCCGGCGACGACTTCATCGCCGCCTGCGATGTCGGCCAGCATCAGATGTGGGTGGCCCAGCATTGCCGTTTTGCGCGTCCGGAATCGCATCTGACATCGGCCGGTCTGGGCGCGATGGGATACGGTCTGCCCGCCGGCATCGGTGCCGCGATGGAACGTCCCGACGCCAAGGTCGTCACGATCTCGGGTGACGGCTCGATCATGATGAATATCCAGGAGCTGGCGACCGCGCGGCGCTACAGCGTGCCGATCCGGATCCTCTTGCTGGACAACGCCTCTCTGGGCCTGGTGCGCCAGTGGCAGGAATACTTCTTCGACCAGAATTTTTCCGAGATCGATCTCTACGACAATCCGGACTTTGCCGAGGTGGCGCACGCCTTCGGCATCGAAGCCTTCACGGTTCACAGCCGGGACGAGGTTCCCGGCGCAATCGACCGTTTGCTGAACGCGCGCGGCCCGATCCTGGCCCATGTGCTGATCGACCCGCGCGAGAATGTCTGGCCGCTGGTGCCGCCAGGCGCATCCAATGCCGACATGATGGAGGACTGATCATGCTCAACACGCTCATCATCGAACTTGCCGAAGCCGAAGGCGCCCTGATGCGCCTCATCGGACTTGTCGAGCGCCGTGGCTACATGATCGGCACGCTGGACAAGAGCGAAGCGCGTGAAGGCCAGTCCACCATCACCCTGCAGGTGACACCGCGCGATGCGGCGCGCCAGCTAGATGTGCTGATCCGCCAGATCGGACGCCTGATGGATGTACGCGCCGTCTTCACCCCGGAAATCGCGGCCGCCGAAGCGGCTCACGCCTCATATCACTGGAGACAGGCATGTCCGCCCCGAAACTGAGCCCCGTACCCAGCAGCCAGCCGGAACGGCTGCACATTTTCGACACGACGCTGCGCGACGGCGAACAGGCCCCCGGCTTCTCCATGACCGCGCCGGAAAAGCTGGAGATGGCGCATCTCCTGGCCAATCTGCGGGTCGATACGATGGAGGCCGGCTTTGCCGCCGCGTCGCCGGGCGATGCTGAAGCCATCCGGCTGATCGCGCAGGAAGTCCGGGGGCCGACGATCTGCTCGCTGGCCCGCGCGACGGAAAAGGATATCGACGCCGCGGCCTATGCGCTGGAGCCGGCACAGCGCAGCCGCCTGCACGTCTTCATCGCCACAAGCCCGATCCACCGTGAAGCCAAGCTGCGCCTGTCGCGCCGCGAGGTGATCCAGACCATCGAGCGTTGCCTGAAGCACGCGGCTGGCCGGTTCGACGAGATCGAGTTCTCGGCCGAGGACGCCCTGCGTACGGAACCGGAATTCCTGGTCGAGGCCCTGAGCTGTGCCGCCCAGAACGGCGCCGACGTGCTGAACGTGCCCGACACGGTCGGGTATTCCGAACCGGACGAAATCTATCGCGTCTTTGCCGACCTGGTGGCCAAGGTGGAGCGGCCGGACCCTGTGATCTTCTCGGCCCACTGCCACAACGATCTGGGGCTCGCCGTCGCCAACTCGCTGGCCGCGGTGAAAGCCGGTGCGCGCCAGGTCGAGTGCGCCATCAACGGCATCGGCGAGCGGGCCGGCAATTGCTCGCTGGAAGAGATTGTCATGGCGCTGCAGGTGCGGGCCGACATCTTCCCCGCCGTCAGCCATGCCGACGCGACCCAGATCTGGGCCGCCAGCCAGCGCCTGTCCCGCATGACCGGGACCGCCGTCGCACCGAACAAGGCGATCGTCGGCAAGAATGCCTTCGCCCACGAGGCCGGCATCCACCAGCACGGCATGATTGCCGACCGGCGCACCTATGAGATCATGACCCCGGAGAGCGTCGGCGTTCCCGGTTCCTCGCTGGTACTGGGCAAGCATTCGGGCAAGCACGCCCTGTCGCAGCGCCTGGCCAAGCTGGGCTATCAGCCCGATCCGGACCGGCTGAACGACATCTTCGCCCAGTTCAAGGCTGCGGCCGACCTGCATGGCGAGATCAATGATGCCGATCTGGTCGCGATGATGGAGGGGTATTCGGCCTCCGGTTCGCAATGGACGGTTCTGCGGACCGAGCTGCGCACCACGGCCGGCCGCAAGCCGAAACAGTTTGCCCGTATAGAGCTGGAACACCCCGTACGCGGCCGCATCTCCGACATTGCCTCGGGCGACGGACCCGTTGCGGCGGCCTTTGCGGCCGTCCAGCGGATCACCGGCACCGATGTCGACATCATCAGCCTGGAAACCCGCATGCGGGCCAATGGCACAGGCCGCGAATTCGTGGCCGATATCGAGGTCGAGATCGACGGCCGCCGCTTTTCCGGCCGGGCCCGCGGACCCGACATTGTAACCGCGGCCATCGACGCCCTTCTGTTCACCCTCGATCGCGGCGAAGCCTACGACCGGGCCGAGGCCAACCAACCCACCCCGGCACACGCCGTCTGATCAGGATATCAAGACCATGGCTATTTCCGAAACCGACTTCATCTGGCGCAATGGCGAACTCATCGACTGGCACGAAGCCCAGACCCATGTGCTGAGCCACGCCCTGCATTACGGCACCTCGGTGTTCGAGGGCATCCGCTGTTACGACACGCCGTCCGGCCCGGTGATCTTCCGGCTCACCGACCACATCCGGCGCCTGTTCGATTCCGCGCGCGTCTATCACATGCCGATCCCTTTCACCCAGGAGGAGATCGAAGCGGCCTGCCGCATGGCGGTTCGCGCCAATCATCTCAAGAACGCCTACATCCGGCCCATTGCCTATTTCGGCTATGGCGGGATCGGCGTCCTGCCGGGCAAGGACACCCGTATCGATGTCTGCATCGCCGCCTTCCCCTGGGGCGCCTATCTGGGCGAGGACGCGCTATCCAAGGGCGTGAATTGCTGCATCTCCAGCTGGAACCGCGCTGCGCCCAACACCATCCCGACCGGCGCCAAGGCCGGCGGCAATTACCTGTCCTCGGTGCTGATCAGCCATGAGGCCCATTCGCGCGGCTTCGACGAAGGCATCGGCCTGGACGTCAACGGTCTGGTGTCCGAAGGCGCCGGCGAGAATATCTTCGTCGTCTCCGACGGCATCATCCGCACGCCGCCGACCTCGGCCTCCATCCTGTCCGGCCTGACCCGCGACAGCGTGATCAAGCTGGCCGAGGCGGAAGGCTATGACGTGCGCGAGCAGACCCTGTCGCGCGAAAGCCTCTATGTCGCCGACGAGATCTTCTTCACCGGCACCGCCGCCGAGATCACGCCGGTGCGTTCGGTCGACGGCCATATCGTGCGCTGCGGCGGGCGCGGCCCGGTTGCCGAGAAGATGCAGGAGCGCTTCTTCGGCCTGTTCACCGGCGAGACCCCGGATCATCACGGCTGGCTGCAGCCGGTGCAGGACAATCAGATGGAGGTCCAGCATGTCGCCTGATAGCGGGCGTCCGCGATCCCTGTTCGAGAAGGTCTGGGACGCCCACCTGGTCAAGGCGGAGACGGCCGATACGCCGGCCATGCTCTATGTCGATCTGCACCTG
Organism: Maricaulis sp.; assembly: GCF_017642925.1. Lineage (GTDB taxonomy): Bacteria > Pseudomonadota > Alphaproteobacteria > Caulobacterales > Maricaulaceae > Maricaulis. Next base: position 44,598 of record NZ_JAEPOL010000002.1, read on the forward strand.
GTGCACGAGGTCACCTCGCCCCAGGCCTTTTCGGTACTGGCCGAGCGCGGCCTCAAAGTGCGCCGGCCCGACCGCACCCTAGCGACGATCGACCACGCAACGCCGACGCTGGATTTCGCGCCGGGCGAGGCCCCGCCCTATGCCACCGACGCGGCCCGCAAACAGGTCGAGACCCTGCAGGCGAATGCGTCGGCGCACGGGATTACCCTGCATGGCTGGGACAGTGAGCATCGCGGTGTGGTGCATGTGATCGGGCCGGAACTGGGGGCGACCCAGCCGGGCATGACGATTGTCTGCGGCGACAGTCATACTGCGACGCATGGCGCTTTCGGGGCGCTGGCCTTCGGGATCGGCACGACGGAAGTCGGCCATGTGCTGGCGACGCAATGCCTGTTGCAGCGCAAGCCGAAATCCATGCGGATCACACTGGACGGCCCTACTGCGCCAGGCGTTTCGGCCAAGGATATCATCCTCGCGGTGATCGCCGAGATCGGTGTGGATGGCGGTACGGGATGCGTGATCGAATATGCCGGCGAGGCGATCGAGGCGCTCGACATGGAGGGCCGGATGACGGTCTGCAACATGTCGATCGAGGCGGGCGCGCGCGCGGGGATGATTGCCGCCGACGAGACCACATTTGCGTGGCTTAAGGGTCGCGAACATGTGCCGTCAGACCCCCATAAGTGGGACATGGCGGTGACACACTGGTCACATTTCCGCTCCGATCCGGGCGCGCGCTTCGATCATGAGGTCGTGATCGATGCCACCCGGATCCGGCCGATGGTCACCTGGGGCACGGCACCGGATACCGGCATCGCCGTCGACGCGCCGGTTCCGGCCGCGCGGTCGGCCTCCCATGCCCGCGCGCTGGGCTATATGCAGTTCGAGGCGGGCAAGCCGGTTTCCGGCGCGAAGGTCGACCAGGTCTTCATCGGCTCGTGCACCAATTCCCGCATCACAGACCTGCGCGCCGCCGCCGCGATCATGAGCGGACGCCGGGTGGCGCCAGGCGTGCGCGCCCTCGTGGTGCCCGGCTCGGTCGCCGTGCGCAAACAGGCCGAGGCGGAGGGGCTGGACCGGATCTTCATCGAGGCCGGCGCGGAATGGCGCCAGCCGGGCTGTTCCATGTGCATCGCCATGAATGGCGACAAGGGCGAGCCGGGCCAGCTGATCGTCTCCACCTCGAACCGCAATTTCGAGGGCCGCCAGGGTCCCGGCGCGCGCACCGTGCTGGCCAGCCCGGCCACGGCGGCCGCGGCCGCGATCGCCGGTCATGTCATCGACCCGGCCACGCTGATGGAGCCCGCCCATGCCTGAACGCTTCACCACGCTGACCAGCCGCACCTTCGTGATCGACCAGGAAGACATCGACACCGACCAGATCATTCCCGCGCGCTTCCTCACCACGACCTCGCGCGACGGGCTGGGCGACAAGGCCTTCCACGACTGGCGCTATGACAGTGAGGGCAAGCCGCTGGAGACCGTCGCCCTCAACGCGCTGGACACGGAAACCCACCGCATCCTCGTGGCGGGGCGCAATTTCGGCTGCGGCTCCTCGCGCGAGCATGCGCCCTGGGCGCTGCACGATTTCGGCTTCCGCGCCGTCATCTCCTCGGAGATCGCCGACATCTTCCGCTCCAATGCGGCCAAGAACGGCCTCCTGCCGATCCTCGCCCCGAAAGAGGCGCATGACTGGCTGCTGGCCCATCCCGATGTCGAGATCACCGTCGACCTTGCCGCCCAGCGCGTCGAGATGGGCAACGGGCCCGGTTTCGGCTTCACCATCGAACCCTTCGCCCGGCACTGTCTGATGGAAGGCACCGACCCGCTCGGCTTCCTCACCGCCAATGAAGACGCCATCACCGCTTACGAGACACAGACCGCATGACCTATCGCATCGTCCTTCTGCCCGGCGACGGGATCGGCCCGGAAATCACCCGCGTCGCCCGTGCCGTCATCGAACGGGCTGCCGCCCTGTCCGGCTTTTCGGTCCAGTTCGAGGAGCACGCATTCGGCGGCGCCTCGATCGACCGCTATGGCGAACCCCTGACCGACGAGACCCTGGCCGCCTGCCAGGCCGCCGACGCGGTTTTCCTGGGCGCAGTGGGCGGACCCAAATGGGACCAGGCCCCTTCGCGCCCCGAAGCCGGCCTTCTGGCCCTGCGCAAGGCGCTCGGCGTCTATGCCAATCTGAGACCTGCCAGCGTGCACCCCGCGCTGGCGGACAAGTCCCCGCTGCGAGCCGACCTCGTAGCGGGGACGGACCTCCTCATCGTGCGCGAGCTGACCGGCGGCATCTATTTCGGCCGGCGCGAGCGTACGGACAGCCAGGCCTCCGACACCTGCACCTACAGCCGCGCGGAGATCGCCCGCGTCGCCCGCGTCGCCTTCGAACAGGCCCGCCTGCGCCGCGGCCGTCTCACCTCGGTCGACAAGGCCAATGTGCTGGAAACCAGCCGCCTGTGGCGCGAGACCGTCTCGGAGATGGGCGCGCGCGACTATCCCGATATCGCGCTCGACCACATGTATGTCGACGCCGCGGCGATGCACCTCCTGCGCGCGCCGGCCAGTTTCGACGTCATCGTCACCGAGAACATGTTCGGCGACATCCTGTCCGACGAGGCCTCCATGCTGCCCGGCTCGATCGGCCTTCTGGGCTCCGCCTCGCTGGGCGAGGCCCGTCCCGGCATTTTCGAACCCATCCACGGCTCGGCCCCCGACATTGCCGGCCAGGACAAGGCCAACCCGTTCGGCGCCATCGAAGCCGCCGCCCAGCTCCTGGAATCCCTCAACGAACCCGCCGCCGCCACCCGCATCCGCAAGGCAATCAACGCCATGCACGAGGCCGGCGAATGGACCGGCGATCTCGGCGGGGATCTGACGTGTTCGGGCGCCGGGGTGAAGCTGGTGGAGCGGCTGGAGGCGGAGGCTGTGGCGGCTTAGGGCTTACTCGCCCCCATCGCCTCCCCCGGCTCAAGGCCGGGGTCGGCACTTCCCCCGCTACGCAGGGGAAGCCTTGATCAGGGCTCGCCCCGCTTGCGGGGGAGCTGTCCGCGAAGCGGACTGAGGGGGCGGCGCGGAAGCGCCGCGCAGCGCGTCAGCGCGCAGGTTTGCTCTGACAGCTCAGCCCGGACAGATCCTCACCGCAGCAGTGGCCGGATCGCGTCCTCGCGGTGTAAGCCTTCCCGCCTGGCCAGGACGGAGAGGTCTCATGGACACGATCACCGGCGGTTGCCTGTGCGGCAAGGTGCGGATCACGGCATCGGGGCGGCCCGACCGGGTCGGCGTCTGCCACTGCCTGGACTGCCGCAAGCATCACGGCGCACTCTTCTATGCCGCCGCAATCTTCCCGGAGGACGCCGTCACCGTCGACGGCGAGACCCGCAGCTATCAGGGCCGCCACTTCTGCCCCGCCTGCGGCTCTTCCGTCTTCGCCCGCACCGGAAACGAAACCGAGATCCATCTCGGCACGCTGGACAGCCCGGACCGGTTCATGCCGAGCTATGAATGCTGGGTGGATCAGCGGGAAAGCTGGCTGCCGGAATTCCCGGTCGAGGCGCGGTATGCGCGGGATCGGTAAGTGTCACAGTCTTCGCCGGACAAGGCCAACCCGTCCAGCGCCCTCGGAGCCGCCGGCAATCCCGGCGGAGACCTGACGTGCTCGGGGGTCGGCGTGAAACTGGTGGGGCGGCTGGAGGCAGAGGCTGTGGCGGCTTAGGGGGATATTGCCCTGACCGCCCTGTCTCACTATATTGCTTGCATCGGACTGGGGGTTGTTCCCGGTCGGCGACTGGCTCTGGGGCTTCCCGGAGCCTTTTGCTTTTCACGGGAATATTTTTAGCCCCCAGCCCGCAACAGCACCTGTCGGGCTGCGACGCAGTTTCGGCTCGATAATGTCCCACGCCCTGTTCGGTTGACCCCGGTCGAGAACGTACCGCCCTATAGGCCGGGCAGTGAGGTCCGCGAGCTGAAGCCCGGCCGAATTGGTCTTCTTGTCGGCGAAGACGATCTCGAAATCCGGCATCTCGCCCACATAGTTCGCACCATCTCGAATGCGCCGGAAGGCAAGCTCCAGCTCGTCGTCCTCGCGCTTGCCCCGGCGCTCGACCACGATGTGTGTGGTGAGTCCGTGCTGACCGCATCCACGCAGAAAGGCATGCGCGCGCTCCATACAGAATGTCAGTGCCATTTCGTACGGATTGGCGGGCGCTGCATAGCGGCGGGCAAGCTGGTCCTTGTGTATCGCTGCGGCCACGATAGTGAATTGAGCGTTCTGGATAAGGCGACTGAGGCCGCCCATGAAATCCTCGCGCTTGGTGCGGCTTTTCAGAAACACAAACGGCGGCTTCTGTTTGCGTATCTCATGCTCGTGCAGAACGACGATATCGTGACCAAAGTGAGCAAACTTGAAAGCCTGCACTTGCGGGGCGACAACGTTGGCGTAGTGCTCCTTGCGGAAGATGCAGAAGTCCAGCACGAACACGGGATAGTCCCGGTCAATAGCGGTCAGGGTGTGATCGCCGCTTTCATCGACATAGATGATGTAGTCGCCATACGGCATTAGACGTATCTATCCAGACTACAACCCAGTGCGAATTTTTGCCGGCTTGGAGTCAAGGCGTCACGGGCGTTCTGCCCCCAACAATCGCCTCGTCCCGGGTTCGGAAAAGGCCATGCTAGTCGTCCATCAGATCGCATTGGGCGGTCAGCTGCCGCTACTCGGCCCCGACATCCTCCACCTCTTCCTCTACGGCGCTCCGAAGTCGAGGCGCTGGCGGACGCCACGCTGTGAGCCGCTGCGCGACAGAGCCGTAAAAGTCGTTCACCACCAACTCCTCCAGCGCATCGATGAATGTCTTGCGCCCGGCAAATCTTCGTCCATCCTTCATCATCTTCATTACGACGAAAGATCCCGGCACCATGGACCGGTCAGGATGTGCGTGGCACTGCTCGTCCGCTAAAGCCTCGGCGAGTGTCGATGCCGTTTGTGGCGCCCGGCCCGGCCAATTTGCGAGAACCATCACCTCGTCACCGTTGGCGTCCTTCAGCTGTCGCAGGAGCCAGTTCAGCCGGGATCTCTGTTGCGCCTTGTCTTTGGGCGCTTCCAGCTTCATCGATACGCGGATTGTGCGGGTGTTGAGATCTGCTTCGACATCAATCGGCGCGGCAGTGTCGGGCACAACGATTGTCGCGCTTAGGCAGCACTTCTCAGCCAATTCCCGGGTATCGTCTTGCATACGCTCTCGGGGATCAGACCGGTGACGCGGGGACAACTTCAACTCGGCCGGCGCGCCGGTCTTCCGGGAGAGAAGCAGACATAGGTCTCTTAGCTCGCTGTGCCAGCTGGCGACCACACCGAGAGCTTCGGGGCTTGCCTTCGAAATGCCGGTTCCCGACCGCAGCCGATCCAACACACTGGTCCACTCCGTTCCCATGCTATCGAACCGTTTCAGACCGGCGCTGGGGTGCAGGAGAAATCTTTCAAGTTCCCTCAAAAGAAAAACGTGGTCGGCATCTTCTACATCATCGTTTAGGGCCAGGAGATTGATCGATGTGAGCAACGAAAACCACGAGAAATGTAGCAGTTCGACGCTCCTGGTTAGACGCCGATCTACGCTGATCGGACTATGCTCCGGAAGCGGCGCGAAGTCGTTCGTCATGGTTACAACAGCATCGACCCCGACTTCCTTGGCGAGCCGGAGGTACGCTTCCACCTGCTCTTGCCTTAGCGACGCATTTCCGATTTTTGCCTCGACGAAGGCCGACCAGCTTTTCTTGCCGGTGCTGACCACGATCAGACCATCGGGACGTAGCTTGTCGCCCTTTCGTTTGGGGAAAGTGACTTCTGTGTAAGCCTCGATCTTGGTTTTCACACCATGCCGGCGACCAATGGCATTCAGCATGCTCGCCCCGAACTCCGGAACCTGCGCTAGCGTAGCCAGAACGATGGAGAGCGTCCGCCCCTCCTTAGAGCTCTCAGCAAGCACCGGGAACAAACGCGCCCGCTCGCCGCGAGCCTCGAAGCCGTCGATGTCTTCCATGCGTTCCATGCATTCCCCCTTGTAGTTGTAGTCACCCTACTTACGTCCAAACCGGGCGTCTACAAGAAGCGAAAAGACGACCTGTGTAGTCCCCTGCGAAACCCGTTGAGTTCAAACAGCGTCAGACCAAGAGCACACGAGTCCGTGAACTTCTGGAGACTGAAAATAAGCTCCGCTACGCAATAAGGTCTGCGCAGTTTGCAACTATGATGCCTTCTCAGGCAGCGGGTAGGCGAACCCCAGCGCATTCGGAGCTACTTCTCCCCACAGTCTCACTCCACCGCCACCACCACCCGCGCCTCGGCCCGGTCCAGCACGCCTTGCGACAGCCCCTCCCAGAGCGCACTCTCCAGGCCGGCGTTTATGATGTCGGCCATGGAGGCGCCGGTGGGGGCGAGGTCTTCTATGTAGATTATCATCAGCTCCTCGCGCGGATTTTCGGCGTCGAGGATGTGTTTCATGGTGGCGTTGATGGTCTCGGCCGGCAGGGTGTAGCCCGCCTCGTCGAGCACGGCGCGCATCATGGCATTGTCGGAGCCCGCCTGCGGCACATCGCTTGCGCCTTCGCCGAAGCGGGCGCGGACGAAGAAATTGGCATCGCCCAGCGCGCGCTGTTCAAGGTCTGACAGGTGGAAGTCATAGCCGGCCTCCGGCAGGGACGGCAGATAGGCCTCGAACTGGATCCAGTAGAGCCGGTCGACCATCCGGTCCTCGCCTGCCTCGACGAAGAGGTGCATCTCGGCATCCACCGCATCATAGAGCGCCCAGCGCCGTCCGCCGGCATAGACCGCGCTGTCGGGCACAACGATGCGCGCCTCCGGCAGATGCGGCGAGACGAGCGTGCCCGCCGCCTCGACCTTGCGCATGGGGGCCGGCCAGGGCGCGGCGTCCGGACAGCCGGGCGCGGTGCACACATGGGTGGCGAGCGTGACGGCGAAGGCGCTGAGGGTCAGGGGCATGAGGGCATGGCTCCGTCTGCTGGATCGGTCCGATGCGGACCAGCAGACCCGGCGGGCGCGGGCGGAACCAATGAAACATCGGTAAGATAAAGGGATTTCTCGCCGCTGTGTCTCCGAGGCCCCGGTGCGCCCCTGAAGACCCGGGCCGGCCTCCCCCCTATTCCGGCAATTGCGCCCGGAAAAAACGGATCGCATTGCCGCCCATCACCTGGCGCACATCGTCTTCGCTCAGGCCGGCCGCCAGCAGGCGGTCGGTGAGGACGGCGTATTCGGATGCGTCGAATGTGGTGGTGATGGTGCCGTCATAGTCGGAGCCGAGGGCGACATGGTCGAGGCCGACCAGGTCGATGGCGGCGATTATGGTGTCGGCGACGCCGGACGGGCTGTCATCGCAGGTCACATCTTCCCAGAAACCGATGCCGATCAGCCCGCCTTCCGCGGCGATGGCGCGCATCAGCCCGTCGGGAATGTTTCGGGTGACCGGGCAATGGCCGTGAATGCCGGTATGGGAGACCACGAGCGGCCGGTCGGTCATCGCCAGAACCTCGGCCACCACGGCGGGCGAGGAATGGGCGACATCGATGATCATGCCGCGCTCAAGCATGGCGGCGACGGCCTCGCGGCCGAAATCGGTCAGGCCCGCGCCGGAGACGCCGTGCAGCGATCCGCCCAGCTCATTGTCGAAGAAATGCTGCAGGCCGATCAGCCGGTAGCCGGCCTCCCAGAGCGGTTCGATATTGGCCAGATCGCCTTCCAGCGGGTGCGCGCCTTCCGTGGCGAGGAGGCCGCCCATCGCCATCGGGTCGCTCTGCCGGGCGGCCAGCACCGCGTCGAGATCGCCGCGCGTGCGGATAACGGTGAAGACGTCGTCATTCTCGGCCAGGCGGTTGAGGCGGTCGGCATGGTAGAGCGCGCGATTGCGGATCGAGCCCCAGGTGTCGACCGGCCAGCGCTGGGCGATGGCGAGCGGGGTGATATTGTCGCTGTCGGCGGAGTTTTCCTCGTAATTCATCGAGGACGGCGTCTTGGTGACGCTGGAGAAGACCTGGAAGGCCACCCGCCCTTCGCGCAGGCGCGGCAGGTCGGTATGGCCGCGATCATGCCGCTGGGCCGGATCGCGCATCCACAGCAGCATGTCGGAGTGCAGGTCGGCGACGTCGAGCGTGGCGTGCAGGGCCTGCGCCTCGGCGGAGAGGGTATAGGGTTCGTGCGGCAGGACGAGATTGCGTCCGGCATCGATGCGCACGGGGATGACGTAGAAGAAGAGGCCGGCAGCGACCGCAATGAGGATGAGCACGCCGCCCAGAATGATCCGCTTCATCGCCATTCCCCCTCGTGAACCGTGTTCACAAGCTGTAGCGTGAAAGCCTGGTGCCAGACAAGAAAGCAGACAAGAAAAAGGGCCGCCCGGATTGTCCGGACGGCCCTTCGTGTCTGGTGTCAGCCGGGACGGCCTATTCGCTGTAGAGTTCCGAGATCGACAGCGACGCGTTGGCATTCTCGCCCTGGCGGTAGGAACCGATCCAGATGTCATAGGTGCCCGAGGCCGGATTATGGAAGGTCAGGGCGGGGTTGAGACCGCTGTTGCCGCCATCATCATTGCAGTGCCAGTTGCCGTTCGGGTCGTTGACCAGGATGGTCGTGTCCGACGAGGAGGCCGCCGACAGGATCAGCGGCAGGGAGGAGCCGGCCGTGTAGCGCAGCTCGAAGTCCGGCGCGGCGGACACCCAGCCGGCACAGCCGCTGCGCACGTCCGACGCGCGGTAGGCGCCGCCGGAGACGATGTCGACGCGATAGGGGTCGGGCGTGAAACCGGCGCGCAGATTGGCGCTGCCGAAATTGGCCGGCAGGGACCAGTCGATCCCGCCATAGCTGTTGCCGCCGCCATTATAGCTGCCGCCGGAACCGCCGAGTTCGGAGATGGCGAGAACGGCGTCGGCGTAATCGCCCTGGCTGTAGGAGCCGACCCAGATGTCGTAGCGGCCGGACTGCGGGTTGGAGAAGGTCATGCTCGGATTGAGCCCTTCACCGCTGTCATCGTCGCAATACCAGTTGCCGCTGGGCCCGTTGACGACGAGCGTCGTGTCGGAGCTGGAGGTGGCGCCGATGGTCAGGTCGAACACGGTGCCGGCGGTGTAATAGACCGAATAGTCCGGCGCATTGGCGATCCAGCCGCGGCAAGACGAGGACACATTGGCAGCCGAGCGCGCGCCGCCGGAGGTGATGCGCACCGTGTAGGGATCCGGCGTGAAACCGGAGCTCAGATTGACGCTGCCATAGGTGGGCGGCGCGGAAAAATCCTGGGCGATGGCCGGAGCGGCGCAAACCAGGACGGCCGCAGCGGCGGCAAGAGAACGAAACTGCATGACGGATCCCCTTTCACGCCTCCGGCCCGGCCACCCGCGTGCCGTCCCATCCGGTTGCGTGATCACAGTTTAGACGATCCTGCCACTGAACCACAGCTGAACGGTTATTTTTATTCCGCTGCGTCTTCGTCCCCGTCTTCGTCCGCGTCCGGCTGCCAGCCGAGCGCGGCGGAGATCAGGTGGAAGACCGTGTTCTGCTCGATCGAACCGCCGAACCAGTGCGCCCGCGGACCCGTGGCATAAAGCGCCACATCGGCCCCGGAATGGGTCTCGTCGGACAGGGCGATCGCGGTTTCCTGGCGATAGTCGGGCGCCAGCACGGTCTCGTCGTCCAGCGGCTCACCCTCATGGGGGCGTACATTGGGACCGTTCTGATAGCCCAGCGTGGTGTAGGGACGGCCGGTCTCGTCCAGCGTCAGCCGCGGCTCGGAGCCCGGCTCGTACGGATTGGCGCGGCGCACCAGGCCGAGAATGGGATTGCCGCGGCCGGGATAGCCGGAGAAGGTCATGGTGTGGCCGTGATCGGCGGTCACCACGATCAGCGTCTCGTCCAGATCGACCCGTTCCAGCGCCGTCGCGATGGCGGCGTCGAAGGCCTGCATGTCGGTCAGGGCGCGATAGGCGTTGGTGACATGGTGGGCGTGATCGACCCGGCCGGCCTCGACCATCAGCACATAGCCGTCCTCATTCTGCGACAGGCGGTCGATGGCAAAGGCGGTCATTTCCGCCAGGGAGGGCTCGTCGGCCTCGCTGCGGTCGGCCTCATAGGCCATGTGGCTGTCGGTGAAGAGACCCAGCACCGGCGCACCGGCGGCCGGATCGAGTGCCCGGAAACCGGCTGCGTCGGTGACGGCGACGCGGTCGTGCGCCTGCCATTCCGCGATCAGATTGCGTCCGTCGGCGCGCACGCCGCCCTCGGCCTCGGGCAGGAAACGGGCCCGGCCGCCGCCCAGCGCCAGCTCGATACCGTCGCCCTCATCGAAGGCCAGCAATTGCGCGGCAATGTCGACACAGCCCGCGGCGACGCCCTCCGGCCGCATGTCGCTGTCGGCTTCCCAGGAGCGGATCAGGCTGTGCGCATAAAGCGTGGCCGGCGTGGCGTGGGTCAGGCGGGCGGTCGAGACGATGCCGGTGGCGAGGCCCCGGCGTTCGGCCAGCTCGACCAGGGTCGGCGGCAGATCCGCATCGGGCGCGCAGGCGTCGAGGAACTGGTCCGGCCGCACGCTGACCGCGCCGGAGCGGGTCTTGTGACCGGTCACCAGCGCCGTTGCCGTGCTGGCACTGTCGGCGACCTGGGCGTCGGCATTGTAGGTGCGCACCAGGGCTGTGCTGGGGAAGGCCTCGAAGGAGAGCGTGTGCGTCTCGCCGTCGCCGGCCTGCTCGCCGCCATAGATCCGCGCGGCGGAAATGGTGGGGATGCTCATGCCGTCGGCGATAAAGAGGATGACGTTGCGGGCCTGCTGCGGACGGACGTCGATCGCCATGCGGCGATCCAGCTCGGCGCGCGCACGCTGCCAGTTGTCGCTGTCACTGCCGGTATCCTGAAGGGTCGCGGCGCTCGCGGCACCGGCCAGGAAGACGCCCAGGACAACCGCCGGGCCGAAGGATTTGATACGCACGTCGTGACCTCGTTCCGCTAGAGCGTGATCCGGTGAAACGGAAGCCGGTGAACCGGTTCGATCACGCGATCGCTCAGAATTCCGGAGCAGAGACGATTCCGCAGGAAACCATCCTGCTCCAGGTCGCGCAGGCCTACCGAATGCGGCCGGGAATGACCAATGAAAGTTTCAAGTCGGCGCAGCGGCACTCAGCCCGCCGGCCCGTCCAGCAGGATCACCGCCTCGACCACACTGCCCGAGCCCATATAGGTCAGCGAGGAGAAGGAGAGGGTGCGCGCCAGCGTGATCCCGCGGCCGCGATAGCCTGCACCGGCCGGCGGCCCCGTCAGGAAAGCCTCGTGATCGAACCCCTCGCCCTCGTCCTGGATGGTGAAGGCAATCATCCGTGCGCCGCGCTGGAAGGTGACGATCACCCGGCGCTCGGCATAGGCGGGATCGGCCAGCCGGCGCTCGACCTCCTCGCGCCAGGTCCCGGCGATCAGCAGGTCGCGCTTCTGTGCACCGGTGATTTCCAGATTGCCGTGCTCGACCGCATTGACCAGCAATTCCTGCAGACCGACCACGACGGCGTCGGAATTGGGACAGGCCAGCGCCAGCATGGTCGACAGGTTGCGCGCCTCGTCGAGCGTGCGGAAGACGAACTGGCCGCTCATGATCGTGCCGATGGCGGACTTGCGGCGCGCCACATCGGCCTGCAGTTCCAGCACCTGTTCGCGATAATCGCAGGCCGCCTCGAAGACCGACTTCAGCGACGCAAAATCGGTATCGCGCGACAGCACGAAGTCGGCCTGGACCTGGCTGTCGGCCCGTTCGGTCAGGAAGATCGACTGCATCGCCTCTCCGGCCCGCAGCCGGGCCGCCTTCAGGGCACCCAGATGCGCATCGTCGGCGATCACCACACCGATCTCGCCGGTTTCCGGCAGGGCGGTCTCGCCAACCAGCACACCGCGCGGCTCGCCCTGCAGATAGTCACCCAGCCGGCGCGCCAGCGGGCCGTCGGACACCATCATCCAGATCAGGTCGTCGCGGTGTTTCATGAGGCATTCAGTCCGATCAGCAGGAAGGTCAGGTCGTCGCGGAATTCAGCATCGGGCCGGCCGAAGAGACGCGTCAGCAGTCGGGCTGAGAAGGCATCGCTGCCGGCGGCCGCCTCAGCCTGTACGGCCATGGCTATATCCTCGGCTCCCAGACTGGCGTCGGGATTTTCGAAGTCTTCGTACAGCGCGTCACTGTAGGCGAACAGCCGGTCCTGCGGTCCCAGCTGTGCAGAAAAGCACTCATACTCGGCGTCTGCCAGACACCCCAGGATCAGACCGCGCCCGGACAATTCCTCCCAGCGGCCATCGCCGCGCAGGATCAGGGGCGGCGGCGCACCGGCCACGCCATAGCGCATTTCGCCTGCACCTGCGTCGATCACGGCATAGAAGGCCGTCGCGAAATGCTCGACCGGCAGGATCGGCACGAGCGTCCGGTTGAGCGCTGCCAGCCAGCGGGCCGGATCGGCCCGCTCCTGCACCAGTCCGGCGGTGATCATGTTGACCCGGAAGGCGTTGATGGCGGCCGACACACCATGCCCGGACAGATCGACCATGAAGACCGCGAACCGGGTCTCGTCCACCGGGAAGACCTGCCAGAGATCGCCGCCCAGCATGTGCGAGGCGCGGTAGAAGGCGGTCATCGCGGCGCCGCGCGGTTGCAGGATTTCAGCGACATCCTCCGGCCCGGGCAGGAGCGCGAGCTGCATCGACTGGGCCGCGCGCAGCTCGTCCTCCATCCGGTCCTGATAGCGCTGCAGCCGGCCGATCATGCGGCGGCGTTCCAGATGCAGGCGCACACGGGAGACCAGCTCGCCGGGATTGAGCGGTTTGGAGACGATGTCGGACGCCCCGACCTTGAAGGCATCGACCCGGCAGTCCGCTTCCTGGATGCCGGTCTGCACCAGGATCGGAAGATCGAGCGCCAGCCGGCCACGGATTTCCCGGCAGACCTCGAACCCGTCCATGCGGGGCATGCGGATGTCCAGGATAACGATATCGGCCGTATTCGCCGCGAGCCATTCGATCGCTTCGACCCCGTCACCGGCATAGGCAAGGCGGGTATAACCCGCCGCTTCCAGTACCGAACCGATGAGGAGCCGCGAAGACGCCTGGTCGTCGACAATCAGGATCCGGTCGCGCGCCGGCTCGTGGTGCCCGGACTGGGAGTGAGCGACGTCCATCCGCGCCTCAGCCGATCGGGATCAGCTGCTCGATCCTGGAAAGCTCGACAACCTTGGCAACCTGTCCGGAAACACCGCGCAGGCGCAGACCGCCACCGCGCTTGACGATGCGGTCATTGGCCATGATCAGCATGCCGATACCCGCCGAGTCGATCATGGTCAGCCCGGACAGGTCGAACACCACCGGTCCCGGCGCCTGGTCAGCGAGAATGCCGACGAGTTCGCGGAAACGTTCGTGATCGTCAAAGGTGAGGACACCTTCGATCATGACCACGACCGGACTTCCGGTGAATTCGGATCTGTATTCCATCGTCACTCCCCGGCCCGCCCCAGCGGCGGGCGCTCGTCAGACCGCTTCGGTCAGGCGGGTCAGGGCCACCTCCAGCTCGGCATTCAGCGCATCCCGGGCCGCACTGTCGTCCTGCTCCAGCGCAGCCGCAACCGCCGCCAGCCGGATCAGCCCGATATTGGCCGCCGCGCCTTTCAGCGCATGGGCGGTGGCATGGGCGTCGGGGCGCTCCCCGCGATCCATGGCAGCCCAGTAGGTATCCACCAGCCGCCGCAGGTCAGCCGCGAATTGCACGCTCATGTCGCGAAACACGGATTCGCCGACCGCTCCGACCAGGGCCTGGACGGCTGCGCTATCGATTTCCGGCTTGTTGCGCCAGTCGGACATGGTTCGCTCCGCGATGAAGTCCCGCAAGGGGCGCGACTTTAGTCACCACTCCAGCATGCGGGCAAGCGGCGAGCGCCTAACCGGTGCTGGCGGGTGGCGCGACGGATTCCCGCAGGACGATCTCGGATCCGATTTCATGCGGCTCCGCATGACCGCATTCCTCGCCCGCACGCGCTGCATCCAGCCGGCCGGCAAGAATCGCGACAGCCTCTGCCGCCATGCGCGAGACCGGTTGGCGGACCGTCGTCAGTTGCGGCCAGACCGCTGTTGCGCTCTGGGTATCGTCGAAGCCGGCAACACTCAGCTCGCCCGGCAGATCGAGCGCCAGCCGGTGGGCCTGGGCGATCACCGCCACCGCCATGTCGTCATTGGCGGCAAAGATCGCCGTCGGCCGGGGCGACAGGGCCAGCAGCCGCTCGGCCGCCCTGAGACCGGAGCGATAGGTGAATTCACCGGGAACAATAAGCGACGGATCAACGTCCAGGCCAGCCGCCGACAGGGCCTCGCAATAACCCGCATGGCGTTCACGGCTCGCACGCTGCCCGTCCGGGCCGCCGATAAAGCCGATGCGGCGATGGCCCTGCTCGATCAGGTGCGCGGTCATGCTGCACGCCGCGGCCCGGTCGTCCGTGACGATGCCGGGCCCGTGATCGCCGGCTTCATCCGGCGCGATGCGGATGAAGGGCAGACCGGCCGCCTCGATCGCCGCCAGGACGCCGGCATGATTGCAGACCGGCGGCGGCAGGATCATCCCGTCAAACCCGCCTGTCTCCAGCATGGCCTCCACTGTGCCGGCCCAGTCGCTTTCGCTGGCGCCGCAATTCTCGACCACGAGATGATAACCGGCTTCGCGGCAGCGGTTCAGCGCGCCGATCAGGAGTTCGGAGACATAGCCCGCGCCGGGATTGTCGTAGAGCAGGCCGATGAAATACGTGTTCGCGCGCGCCAGGTTTCGCGCGGACAGATTGGGCCGGTAACGCAGGTCGCGAATGGCGGCCTGGACCCGCTCACGGGTCTCCGGACGCACATTCGCTTCGCCGTTCAGCACACGCGACACGGTCATCGCCGACACGCCGGCGCTTTGCGCCACATCCTTGATGGTGGCACCGAATTGCTTGTTGGCCCGCGTTTTCACAGTCATCGTGTCGGGTACCGGCTCTGGCGTCCAATCGCTGACCGGATGGTAGCGCAAACGCAGCATACCCGCTTGATGCCCGGGGACAACTGCAGCGCGGTGCCGCACGGCAGTCAGAGCCCGGTGAAGACCTGGAAAGCGCGCAGCACAGGGCTTTCGAATTTCAGCTTGCCCTCGGTCAGCGCGAGACAGACGCACTCGCCACCCTCATCGATACGGATATCGTGCTCGACGCCGGGATAGGCCTCCTCGACATCACCGGGGCGGTATTCCTGGTCACCATCCCAGAAACTGCCCTTGAGGACGAGGGTGAGCTCGGAACCGCGATGGCCGTGATGCGGGATTGCGACGCCCGGCTGGGCTCGCAGCAGCCACAGCCGCTCGCCATGCTCGCCGCGCCACAGGATCGCCTTGCGCATGCCGGGGCCCAGGAAGCCCCAGCGCACCGGGGTGCCGGTGCGGGCCAGATAATCCTGCAGCGCCTGCGGCAGGCACAGGCTGTCATCCACGACTGCCGTCGCGCCGGGAAGGGCAGACGGCGTCTCGTCCTCCTCGCTGCCGGCACGCCGGAGGATATCCTCGACGCTGAAACCGAGCGGCACGTCTTCACCGTCCGACGCGTCCAGCATGGCGCCGCCGAGCGTTTCCAGCGCGGCGACGCGGCCACGGGCCTCGTCCGACAATTCCACATGCGATGCCATCATCACGTCCTGCGCCTCGGTTCCAAGCGTTCCCGCGGCGTAGTCGAGATACCAGCTGTCATCCAACACATGACCGCGCTGGGTCATTTCCATTCTCCAAGACCTTGTCTCATTTTGTTCATGGCGAGCCTGACACGGGACTTCACGGTTCCCAGCGGCAGATCGAGCCGTTCGGCAATCTCGCTGTGCGAGAGGCCTTCGGTGAAGGCCAGTTCCAGCACGAGGCGCTGATCGTCCGGCAGTCCCGACAGGGCACCGGCAACGCTCTGACCGGCCTCGGCCCGTTCATACAGATCGTCGGGCAAGGGCTGATCCGGCGGCTGGAAGTGCGGATCGTGCTCGTCGATCTTCCGGGCGCGAACCGCCTTTCGGTAGTGATCGATGTGCGCGTTCCGCGCGATCGTGTAGATCCAGGTTGCCGCCGACGCCTTGGCCGCATCAAAGCTCGATGCACGCCGCCAGATCGCCAGCATCACATCCTGCGTCAGGTCGTCGGCCAGAGCCGCGGAAACCCGCCGGTTCATCAGGAAGCTGCGGATTCGCGGCGCGAAATGATCGAACAACGCCCGGAAAGCCTGCGCATCACGCTGCCTTCCGACCCGCTCAAGCAGGCCGGCCAGCCGAGCCGCGTCGGAGATGGACCGACGACGGTCGGTATCGTGCGTCATGCGTGCCTTCCCGGTCTCGACCGTTTCGCGTCTGGCCCTTGCGGGCGGGGTGTGAAGGGCAGCGTACATGCTTCGCGATACGATTGCACCGCCCTGCCGGATCACTGACGGCCTGCGCGCCGGTCAGTGATCCGCCGCCACGCCGCCCGCGTAAACCCCGGATATGGCCGCACTTCCGGCCGTCAAAGGACAGGGCTTTCCATGACACACATGCGCGGACAGAAAATCGCCGTCATCGGTTCCGGCATTGCCGGACTGGCCGCGGCCTGGCGCCTGTCGCTGGTGCATGATGTCACCCTGTATGAAGCCGCGCCCCGGCCCGGCGGTCACGCGAATACGGTCCGCGCGCAGATCGGCGGCGAGCGCGTCGATGTGGACACCGGCTTCATCGTCTTCAATCCGCGCAACTACCCGAATTTCACGCCGCTGCTGGACTATTTCGATGTCGAGACCGCGCGCAGCAGCATGTCCTTTGCCGCCTCGCTGGATGGCGGCCGGTTCGAATACTCGTCCAATCCGGACGGCCTGTTCGCCCAGAAGCGCAATCTGGTCCGGCCGCGCATGTGGCGCATGATCCGCGATATCCTGCGTCTGCACGATCATGCCCGGCGCGGCGATCACGCCGGAGAGGTTCGCTCGCTCGACGAGTTCCTGCGCTCTGAAGGCTATTCCAGCACGTTCCGCGAGGATCACATCCTGCCGATGTGCGCGGCGATCTGGTCCTCGCCCGTCGACCAGATGCGGGCCTATCCGGCCCGCGCCTTCTTCGAGTTCTTCACCAATCACGGCCTGCTGCAACTGTCCGACCGGCCGCAATGGCGCACCGTCACCGGCGGCAGCCATCGCTATGTCGAGCGGCTGGCCGGTGCCATCAAGGGCCGCGTGCGCCTGTCTGCGCCGGTGCGTCAGATCGACCGGTCCGGTGCCCGGATCACAGTCCGCACCGATGGCGACGAAAGCCGGTTCGACCAGATCGTCCTGGCCTGTCACAGCGACCAGGCGCTGGCGCTGATCGACACGCCGGACCCGGTGGAGCGCGAACTGCTGGGGGCGATCCGCTACCGGCCCAACACGGCCGTCCTGCACACCGATACCCGCCTCCTGCCCCGCCGCCGCTCGGCCTGGGCCAGCTGGAACTATCTCGAATCCGCGCGCACGGCCGACAGCGCGGCAAAGATCAGCCTGACCTACTGGATGAATGCGCTGCAGCCCCTGCCGACGCAGACCCCGGTCCTCGTCACGCTCAATCCGGACGTGGCGCCCGATCCCGCCCATGTGCTGCACACGGACCAGTATGATCACCCGGTCTTCGATGCGGCCGCGATCGCGGCGCAGGCGCGGTTCGGTGCGCTGCAGGGACACCGGCGCACCTGGTATTGCGGCGCCTGGCTGGGTGCGGGCTTCCACGAGGACGGGCTGCAATCCGGGCTCGCCGTCGCCGAGGCGCTCGGTGCACCGGGCCGCCCCTGGGCCTGCGCTGACGGCGACACCCGCATCCCCTGGACGCAGGCGCCCGCGCCGGTTCAGCCCGCCCTGGCCGTTGCTGCGGAATGAGACCCCTTCCCGCCTCCCTCTACACCGGCGATGTCGGGCATATGCGGCACCACCCGCGCCGTCACAGCCTGCGCTACCGCATGGTATCGCTGCTGACGGACATCGATGGCGCGGCCCGCAACGACCGGGGCATTACCGGTTTTGCCTTCGACCGGTTTGCGCCCGTCAGCCAGCATGCGGCCGATCATGGCCGCGGTCATGGCGCGCTGCGCGACTGGGTGCGCAGCCGCCTGCGGCAGAACGGTATCGATTTCGAACCGGGACGCATCCAGCTGCTCGCCGCGCCGCGCGTTCTGGGCATCGTGTTCAACCCCGTCTCGGTCTATTTCTGCCACAGGGCCGACGACCGGCTGGGCGCGGTGCTGTTCGAGGTCGCGAACTTCCATGGCGGACGGCAGGTCTATGCCTTTGACGTGCCGGACGACACCGTCACACCGCTGCGCTTTGCCTGCGAGAAGACCTTTTTCGTCTCGCCCTTCAATCCGGTGGAGGGCGAGTACCGCTTCCGGCTCGACCGCGACGAAGACACGCTACGCCTGGGCATCCGGCATTATCGCGACGGGGCGTGCATCATGGGTGCGATCCTGCAGGCGGAACGGCAGGCGCTGACGACGCGTTCCCTCTGGGAAGCCCAGCTTGCCCAGCCGCTGAACACCCTCGCGACGGTTGGCGGAATCCTGTTCGAGGCGTTAAGATTGCGCCTGAAGGGACTGCGCACTTACGCGCCGCGACGGGGGAGTACGGACACACTGCCTAGGGGACTGTGATGGACTATACGACGCAATCCGCCGAAACGCTGGAAAGCCGGGCCAGCCGCCTGCAGCGCTATGCCCGGGAAAAGATGCGCCGGGCGCTATCCGATCTGACCCATAGCCGTCTGCGCATCGAACTGCCCGGCGGCTACCGTTTCGAATGCGGGCCGGCCGATGCCCCCCACCGGGCCGACTGGTCGATCCGAAAGTGGAATGCCCTTCTGCGCATCGCCGGATCCGGCGCGCTGGGCTTTTCCGAAGGCTATATCCACGGCGAGTGGGAAACCTCCGACCTGCAGGGCCTGCTTCTGGCGCTGGCCGGCGAGCTCGACAGTATCGACGCCGCCCGCGCCGGCAAGGGTCCCAGCCGCATCATCGGCAAGATCCAGCACTGGATGAACGCCAATACGCGCAGCGGCAGCCGGCGGAACATCTCCTTCCACTACGATCTCGGCAACAGCTTCTACGAACGCTGGCTCGACGAGAGCATGACCTATTCCTCGGGCATTTTCGACACGGCCGGCGACACGCTGGCCGAGGCGCAGGCCCGCAAATACCGCCGCATCTGCGAGACGCTGGGCCTGAAGCCGGGCGACCGCGTGCTGGAGATCGGCTGCGGCTGGGGCGGGTTCGCCGAGGTCGCGATCCGCGATTTCGGCTGTCATGTCACCGGCCTCACCCTGTCGCGCGAGCAGCACGACTATGCCGTCGCCCGCCTGGACAAGGCCGGCCTCGCCCACAAGGCAGACATCCGGCTGCAGGATTATCGCGACGTCTCGGAACAGTTCGACGCCATCGCCTCGATCGAGATGTTCGAAGCGGTCGGCGAGGAAAACTGGCCGGTCTATTTCGACCAGGTCTCAGCCTGCCTGAAGCCGGGCGGCCGGGCGGCGCTGCAGATCATCACGATCCGCGAGGACCTGTTCGCCCAGTACAGCAGATCCGTCGACTTCATCCAGAAATACGTCTTCCCCGGCGGCATCCTGCCGCCGGCCTCGCGGCTGGGCGAAGAGGCCGGCCGCGCAGGCCTGGTGCCCATCGACACCTGCATGTTCGGGCCGAGCTATGCGCGCACGCTGGCCGAATGGCATGACGCCTATCGGGACGCCTGGCCGGACATCGCCAGCCAGGGTTTCGACGCCCGTTTCGACCGCATCTGGCGCTTCTACCTGGCCTATTGCGAAGCCGGTTTCACGACCGGAAGGATCGATGTCGGCCAGTTCGCCTACCGCAAGCCTGACTGACCCGGCAGCCGCGTGGCTTATAAGATAATACCGGATTAGCGAGACTTTTCTGCGCTTTCGCACGTCCGGATGCAGCCCTGTCGACCCGGTGTTTACGATTCCCGTGCAAGGCTTGTCCGATAACGGATAAAAAGCCGGCGGACAGGGATGGGTCAGTCACTCGACAGTCAATTGGGGCGCTACATCAACGTCGCGACGTTGGTGAGCCTGATTGCGTCCGTGCTGGTGATCTACTTCTTCGTCGGCGCGCTCAATCGCGGCGCGGCCGAGACAGACCGCCAATTGCTGACGGCCGGCATCCAGACCACGATCCATCACAATGAGACCTGGGTCGCCGATTATGGCTGGTGGTCGGTCGCGCTCGAACGTCTGGACGCCGGGGATGTCGACGTGCTGAGCGACAGCATGGCGTCGTCCTTCTCCGACCATCTCGGCTTCGACTTCGTCGTGATGTCGCGCGCCAACGACACGCTCACCTATTCCTGGCACCGCGACAGCGGCCAGACCCCTCTGGACCACCTGCTCACCCCGGACGATCTGGCCAATCTGCGCAGCGATCTTGCGCGCGCCTATGCCGAGGGAAGCTTCATCGGCTCGCACATGCTCACCGTTCGCGGCCAGCCCTATCTCGCCTCGGTCACCCTGGTCGGCGAGTATGAGAACCGCGCCGCCACCGACCCGCTGGCCGGACCGATCCTGGTGATCGGCACCGCGCTCGATGAGCGCTTTGTCAACGAGATGCAGACCCGCTTCCTCGTCGAGGATGTCTCGCTGATCCCGATGGACACAACGCCCTCGCACGGCAGCCGCCTGCCGATCGCGGACAATGCCGGACATGCCGTGGCACAATTGTCCTGGACGCCCTCGCAGCCGGGCAATGAGACACTGCGCTACAGCTTCCTGCCCCTGCTCGCCTATATCATCGTCTTCTTCGCCGGGGCCCAGATACTCGTTCATCGCGCCCGCAAGCTGGGCCGTAGCGCGGAACGCAATGAACGCCGGGCCCTGCGCGCCGCAACGACAGACACGCTGAGCGGACTGCCCAACCGGCTGGGCTTCAACCGCTTCATCGAGGGTGAGACCGCAACGCAGGCCGCTGCCTGCGGCGAGGCGGCCGTCATCTATATCGACCTCAACGGCTTCAAGGCCGTCAATGACAAGGCGGGCCACCAGGCCGGCGACGAGGTCATCCGGATCGTGTCGGACAAGTTCCGCGCAGCCTTGCCGGACGGCGTGCATATCGCCCGCGTCGGCGGCGACGAATTCGCCTGCGCGCTCACGGGTCAGGCCTATGCCAGCCAGGCCCTGCCGATTGCCCGCGCCCTGTCGGCCAGCCTGCGCGACCCGTTCGAGATCGGCGGCCGCCATTTCGATATTGGCGCAGCCATCGGCGTCGCCTGGTCGCGGCCGGATGCCCCCAAGACGTTTGCCCAGCTGGTCAATGATGCCGACCTGGCCATGTATCGCGCCAAGGCCGACCAGCTGGAGCAACCCCTGTGCTTCGATGCCAGCCTTGGCCTGGAAAAGGATGCCCGCTGCTCGCTGGAAGCGGATATAGAGGCGGGCCTAGAGCGCAATGAGTTCCGCGTTGTCTATCAGCCGATCGCGCGCGCCCGCGACGGCAAGATCGTGTCGGTCGAGGCCCTCCTGCGCTGGGAGCACCCGACCCGCGGCGCCGTTCCGCCGGACGTCTTCATCGGCGTGGCGGAGCGCTCGCGCCTGATCCGCCGGCTGGGCGATTTCGTTGTCGACAGCGTCTGCCGCGAAATCCCGAAGCAGGCCGGCTTCACCGTTTCGATCAACCTGTCCCCGACGCAGCTCAAGGATCCGGATCTGTGCGTGCGCTATCTGGAGAAGCTCGGCGCGGCCGGACTGACCTCCAGCCAGATCGAGCTGGAACTGACCGAGACCGTGTTGGTCGACGATTTCGAACAGGCCAAACAGCGTCTGCACGAGTTCAATGCCGCCGGCTTCCGCGTCAATCTCGACGATTTCGGCACCGGCTTCGCCTCAATGGGCTATCTGCACATGCTGCCCTTCTCCAAGATCAAGGTCGACAAGAGCTTCATCGATGCCCTCGGCAAGGGCGAAGGTCCCAGTAAAATGCTGCAGGCGCTGGCCCTGCTCGGCGATGCACTCAATCTCGACATGGTCGCGGAAGGCGTAGAGACCGAAAGCCAGGCCGCCATGTTGCGCCTGCTGGGCTTTGAATACCTGCAAGGCTGGCATTTCGGCGCCCCGATGACGGCCCGTGCGCTTGCAGACCGGATGAACAATGCAGCCTGAGCGGCATTGACGAGCGCGTGATCCACCGCGCTTTGCGCTTGAACCGGACAAGCCTCTGCGAGCAAGCTGCCGCGCATGGTGCGGGCTTTCCTCCTCCGACTTGCAATCGCTTTGTTGACTGTCATGGCCACCGCCCTGAGCGGTCAGGCCCACGCCGACACCGTGCGGATCGGCGTTGCGTCCAATTTCGCCGAACCGATGCAGGCCCTCGCCGAAGTCTTTGCCGCAGGCACCGGTCACACGGTTATCGTCTCGACCGGCTCGACGGGACGCCTCTATGCCCAGATCGTCAATGGCGCGCCGTTTGACGCGTTCCTCGCTGCCGACACCGTCCGCCCGGCGCGCCTGGTCGAAGACGGCCTGGCGGTTGCCGACAGCGTACAGACCTATGCGATCGGCCGGCTGGCCCTGATGGACCTGGCGGACGCCACAGCCGGCACCCCGTCACCGCTGCAGCGCCTGCAGGCCGGTGACTACCGGCGTCTCGCCCTCGCCAATCCCGACCTCGCGCCCTATGGCGCGGCGGCGCACCAGGTTCTGGCCCATCTGGAGCTTCAGACCGCCTCGGCCTCACGCCAGGTCTTCGGCGAGAATATCGGACAGACCTATGCCTTCGTCGCCACCGGCAATGCCGATCTGGGTTTCGTCGCGCTGTCACAGATCCGGCATCCCGGCAGCGCGCCGTCCGGCCGGCATGACCTCGTCCCGGACGACTGGCACGATCCGATCCGCCAGGACGCCGTTCTGTTGCTTCGCGGGGCCGGCAACGAAGCCGCCCGCGCGTTTCTGGATTTTCTCGCCTCGCCGGAAGCCCGCGACATCATCGCCGCCCATGGCTATGAGGCGCCGGAGTGAGCGAGAGCCTGCCTGCTATCCTGCTGACCGTGCAGCTGGCGCTGGTCACGACGCTGATCCTGTTCGTGATCGGCACGCCGCTCGCCTGGTGGCTGGCGACCACACGGACCCGGTTCAAACCCGTTATTGAAGCCGTCACGGCACTCCCCCTCGTCCTGCCGCCGACGGTGATCGGCTTCTACCTGCTGATCCTGTTCAATCCCGGCTCGGCAATCGGCGGTCTGTGGGTGCGTCTGACCGGCGACACACTCGCCTTTTCCTTCTCCGGACTGGTCATCGCCTCGGTGATCTACTCCCTGCCTTTCATGGTGCAGCCGCTGCAGACCGCCTTTGAACGGGTCGGCCGCGGGCCGCTGGACGCCGCCGCCAGCCTGGGCGCTTCACCCCTGGACGCTTTCATCTCTGTCGTCATACCCCTCAGCCTGCGCGGCTTCATCACGGCGGGGGTGCTCAGCTTCATCCATACCGTGGGTGAATTCGGCGTGGTGCTGATGGTGGGCGGGAATATCCCCGGACGCACCCGCGTGGTCTCCATCGCCCTTTATGACCATGTCGAAACGCTGGACTATGCCGCCGCTCATGCGCTGGCGCTGGGCCTTGTCGCCGCCTCGCTGAGCGTGCTGGTCGCCGTCTTCCTGATCAATCGCCGGTATCCCGTCCATGCCGGATAGAACGCTCGACATCGACCTCGACCACCGCCGCGGCGGGTTCAGCCTGAAAGGCGCAGCCACTCTGCCCCTGACCGGCGTGACGGGCATTGCCGGTCCCAACGGCGCGGGCAAGACCAGCCTGCTGCGCGCGGTCGCGGGACTGGACCGGACGCGCGGCAATACGATCCGTTTCGACAGCGAAACATGGCAGGCTGGCCCCTCATTCCTGCCGGCATACCGGCGCCGGGCCGTGCTGGTCTTCCAGGATTCCCGGCTCTTCACCCACCTCTCCGTGACCGGCAATCTGGACTATGCCAGCCGGCGTGCGCCCCCGGGCGGTCACGGCCCTGATCGGGCAGAGCTGATCGACCTGCTGCAGCTGGCGCCCCTGATGACGCGCCGCACCGCGGACCTGTCTGGCGGAGAACGCCAGCGCGTCGCACTGGCCCGGGCGCTTTCGGCCCGGCCGCGGCTGCTCCTGCTGGACGAAGCCTTCTCGGCCCTTGATGCCAGCTTCCGCCAAAACCTTCTGCCTGCGCTCCGTGAAAGGCTGGCGCACTGGCAATTGCCGGCGCTGATGGTCAGCCACTCGGCCCGGGAGATGGCCGTCATGGCCGACCATGTCCTGCCCGTCGAAAACGGACAGATCGGCGCGCTCTGCGAACGGGATGCGTGGCTTGCCGGTTCCGAAGGCGGCAGCAAAGCGGGAGACGAGCCCGGCGCCGTTCTGACCGGCCGGATCACCGGCCATGACGCGCGTCTTCACCTGACAGACCTGCGTATCGGCGAGCACCGTATCGCCCTGCCGGGGCTGACGGAGCTCGCTATCGGCAGCGAGGCGCGCCTCTACGTGCCCGCCCGTGATGTCACGCTGGCCGTAGATGCCGTCGACGGGCTTTCGGTACAGAACAGACTGCCCGGAACGGTGGCGGCCATCACCGACCGGCGGGACACGGCCTGGTGCGATGTCGAGCTGGAGGTGGCGACGCAGCGCCTGTGCGCACGGATCACCCGCGCCGCCGCCGAGGCGCTCGTGCTGAAGCCGGGCGATACGGTTATCGCACTGATCAAGAGCGCGAGTCTGGCGCCCCGCCAGGATTAACTGCCGGAAGTGAGTGCAGGGTCGACCGGCGCGCCCAGCGCCCGGTGCAGCGCGATCACGGCCAGGGCATGATCGGCCTGGCTGTCCAGCAACGACTCGCGGCTGTCGATCAGGGTGCGCTGGGCATCGAGAATGTCGATGAAGCTGGCCAGGCCTTCCCGATAGAGCGCGTCGAGCTGGTCGAAGGCCTGCTCCGACGCGGTGACGGCGCGCTCGAGCTCTGCCGTACGCGCTTCGACGGCGCGGATCGAGACGAGGGCGTCCTCGACCTCGCCGACCGCTTCGAGCAGCGTCTGCCGGTAGGCCAGCAATGCCTGTTCGGCCCGGGCCTCGGCGATGTCCACACCAGCCCGGCGGCGGCCAGCATCGAACACCGGCACGTCGACCGCAGCACCGATCCGCGCGACCGTGTCTCCGACCAACCGGTCGGCCGATCCCAGATCGGCGGTGATACTGCCCGGAATGGAGAAGGCAGGATAAAGCTCGGCCGTGGCCACACCAATGGCGGCGCTGGCTGCGGCCAGATTACGCTCGGCGGCCTGCAGATCGGCCCGGCGGCGCAGGAGATCCGCCGGCACGCCCGGCGCAACGGGATCGGCAAAGTCCGGGATCGTGGTTTCCGCGGCCGGCTCCAGGCCGAGCGTGCCGGGAACCGCGCCGGTCAGGATCGCCAGATCGTGCAGGGACCGCGCCTCGGCAATATCCAGACTGCCGCGCTGGGCCCGTGTGCGGGCAAGATCGGAGGCCGCCCGCTGCACATCGAGATCGGCCGACAGACCCGCCTCGGCGCGCTGGCGCACGATGTCCAGCGTCTGCTGCTGCAGCTCCAGCGAGGTCGTCAGCAAGTCGAGCCGGGCCCGGCTGCGGCGCAGCTCGATATAGCGTTCGGCGATCGAGGCGGCGGTGACGCGTTTGACGTCCTCGATGTCGAACCGCCGGGCGGCGGCCGTCGCCTCGACCTGTTCGATCTGGCGGCGGCGCCCGCCGAACACGTCCGGCACGAAAGCCAGCGCCGCTCCGAAACCGGCGCCCGTCGAGGACGCGGCATCGCCGGAA
Organism: Maricaulis sp.; assembly: GCF_017642925.1. Classification (GTDB taxonomy): domain Bacteria; phylum Pseudomonadota; class Alphaproteobacteria; order Caulobacterales; family Maricaulaceae; genus Maricaulis. The sequence continues at coordinate 70,480 of NZ_JAEPOL010000002.1, forward strand.
ATGTCGCCGGTGGCCGATGCATCGGCGCTCGCATCGACAGACGGCCAGTTGGCGGCGCGCTCGGACGTGGTCCGGGCCTCCGCCTCGGCCAGGCGCGCAACCGCAATCTGCACATCGATATTCTCGTCCAGCGCGGTGGTGATCAGCGTGTCCAGCTGTTCATCGCCAAAGCCCCGCCACCAGGCGGTTGCCGCAGCGGTCTCGCTGCCCGGAAGCGTTTCCGACCAGGTGTCCGGCACGCCCGGCGCCGGCGCGCTATAGTCGGGCCCGACCGTGCAGCCGGCCAGACAGGCCGCGAGCGCGGCAAGGGCAATACTCGGGACGTGACGCATGATCATTCTGCCGGTTGGGTGTCGGGGTCGTTCTCGACGCGGGCCAGTTCTTCTTCCAGTTCGACAAGATTGACCGAACGCGGTTTGCCAAACCGGGCGACACCCAGATAGATCACCGGGGTCAGGAAGAGGGTGAACAGGCCCGACAGGCCCAGCCCGCCGAACACGGTCCAGCCAATCGAGGTGCGGGCCTCGGCACCGGCCCCGGTCGACAGGATCAGCGGCAGGGCACCCAGCACCGTCGAAATCAGCGTCATGGCGATCGGACGCAGACGAATGGTCGCCGCCTCTTCGATGGCCTCACGGACGCTCTTGCCCTCGGCGCGCAGCTGGTCGGCGAATTCGACCACCAGAATACCGTTCTTCGCCATCAGGCCGATCAGCATCACCAGGCCGATCTGCGAGAAGATGTTGAGGGAGGTGCCCGTCAGCACCAGCGCATAGACCGCGGCGGCAAGGCCGAACGGCACGGTCAGGATAACGACGATGGGGCTGGTCAGGCTCTCGAACTGGGCGGCCAGGACCAGGAAGACGATGACGAAAGCGAACAGGTAGGTGATCGCCATGTCGCGCGACGTCTCGTTCAGCGTACGCGCATCACCCATCATGATCATCTCGATCCCGGGCGGCAGGGCCGTCTCGGCCAGACGCTCGATCTCGGCGACGGCGTCCGACAGGGCGATATCCGCTGCGACATCCGCCTCGACATCGATCGAGCGGCGCTGCTCGGTCCGGTTCAGCTCGGCCGCCACGCCTTCCTCGACCAGCGTGGTCAGGGCGGACAGCGGGATCAGCTCGCCGGCATTGGAGCGGACATAGAGGTTTTGCAGATCGGTCGGATCGTCGATGGCGCCATTGGCGGACTCAAGGAAGATCGGGATCGCCTGGTCGCCGACATTCAGGTCGACGAGCTCGTCACCGCCGACCATGGCGCGCAGGGTCACAGATAGCTCGTTGAGCGGCACGCCGAGGTCGGCCGCGCGGCGGCGATCGATCCGGATCGACAATTGCGGCTGGGTCGGCTGGTAGGAGATTTCCGGATTGGAGAGGATCCGGCTCTCCGTATCGATGGCCCGCTCGAGCGCCAGGGCGCCCTCATAGATCTCGGCATATTCGCGGCCCGTCAGCGCGACCTGGATCCCGCCGCGGCTGGAACCGCGCATGTCGAGGCTGCCGCGTCCGAAGACCGAGGCGCGCAGGCCCGGGATCTGCGAGAGCGGACGGCGCATCTCGGCCATGATCTCCTGCTGGCCGCGATCGCGGTCTTCCCAGTCGGCGAGGGTGGCGGTCATGAAGATGCGGTTCGGGTCCCAGCGGCCGACGATGGAGAAAACCGACGTCACCTCGCCGCTCTCCAGATAGGGCTGGACGATCGCATCGACCTGATCGGCCTGGCGCTCCATGAAATCCAGCCCGACACCGTCCGGTCCCGTCGCGAAGATGTAGATGCGCCCGCGATCCTCCTGCGGCACCAATTCCTGTTCGAGGGAGGTGAAGGCGAACACCGCCCCCAGCGCCGAAACCAGCATGATGCCGCCCGTGATCCACGGACGGTTCAGGGCGAGCCGCAACAGCTTGCCATAACCATCCGAGATGCGGCCGCCGATACGCTCAAGCGGTCCCTGCGAGCGGTTCTCCGAACGCAGCCAGAGGCGCGCGGCCAGCGCCGGCACGATGGACAGCGCCACGAAGGACGAGATCACGACAGCCAGCGCCAGCACGAAGCCGAACTCGCGGAACAGGCGGCCCGCCGTGGAGGGCAGGAAGGAGATCGGGATGAAGACCGAGACCAGGACGGCCGTCGTCGCGACGACTGCGAAGAAGACCTGGCGCGTGCCCAGGACGGCCGCGGCCCGGCGGCCCAGCCCTTTCATCTGCAGGCGCTGGATATTCTCGACCACGACGATCGCGTCGTCGACGATCAGCCCGGTTGCCAGCACCAGGGCGAGGAGGGTCAGGAGATTGACCGAGAAGCCCAGGAGCCAGATGCCCGCGAGCGCGCCGACCAGGGCGGCGGGGATTGCGGTCGATGGGATCAGGGAGGCGCGGAAGCGGGCGAAGAAGAGCCAGATGGTCGCGATGACGATCACCACCGTGATCGCCAGGCTGGTCAGGACCTCGCGCACCGAACCGCGGATGAAGACGGCGTCGTCGGAGGTGATGCGGATTTCCAGATCGTCGAAACGGTTGTTCAGGCGCTCGACCGTCTCGCGCACCCCGTCGGAGATCGAGATCGTGTTGGACTGGGCCTGACGCACGACGCCGAGCCCGATGATCTGCCGGCCGTCGAGACGCACGAAATTGGTCGCATCGGCCGGCGCAAAGAAGGCTTCGGCCACGTCGCCGACGCGCGTATTGCCATCAATGATCACATCCTTGACCCGTTCCGGCGTCGCAGCCGTCGCCTCGGCCCGCACCAGCAATTGCTGGTCTTCGGAGCGGAAACTGCCGACCGGCACATCGAAGGGCGCCTGGCTGAGCGCATCCGCGACATCGCCGACGGTCAGACCGAAACGGCTCAGGCGCAGCGGGTCGATCACCACGCGCAGGAGGCGCTGGCGGTCGCCGAACATGTCGACACTGGCCACGCCTTCAATCGACAGGAATTCCGGCACGATGTCGTTCTCGACGATAGCCGTCAGCGTCTCTTCGTCATGCGCGTCGGAGAGCACCGCCATCTGGACGATGGGATCGGCATTGTCGTCGGCCTTCACCACGCGGATCTGCTCGACCCGGTCGGGCAGCTGGCGCGCGACGCGCGACGTCGCCTCGCGGATGTCGGCGGCGGCGGAGTCCAGATCGACGCCCGGATTGAACTCGACCCGGATGCGCGAGCCGTTCTCCTCGCTTTGCGCATCGATTTCCCGCACACCGGAGACGCGCGCAACGGCCCCCTCTAGAATGCTGGTGACCTCGGCATCGACGGTTTCCGGCGCAGCGCCGGGGAAGTTCGCCGTGACCGAGACGACCGGCCGGTCGACATCGGGCAGTTCGCGGACTTCAACGCCGAACAGGGCGGCCAGGCCGCCAATGATGATCAGCAGGTTGAGGACCGCGACGAGCACGGGCCGCTTGACGGCCAGCGCGGGAAGATCGTTGCGCTGCAGGCTCATCGGGTTTCATCCGAGACGATGGGCGAACCCCCGACCGCGAGCCCGGTTTCCCGCTCGCCGACATCGACGATGCGGCTGCCTTCACGGACTTTCTGAACGCCTTCGGTGATGATGCGGGCTCCGGCCTGCAGATCGCCACGCACCAGGACATGACCTTCATTGCGCGCCACGATGTCGACCGGCACGCGGAATGCCGTATCGCCATCGACACCCCAGACATAGGAACCGCTGCCGCCCCAGATGATCGCGGCCTCGGGCAGGCGCGGATAGGACTGGCCCTCGATGGTGAAGGCGACGCGGAAACTCATGCCCGGCCGCAGCACATCGGCTTCATTGTCGATACTGGCGCGTACCGTGAAGGTGCGGCGGGTGGGATCGATCCGGCTGTCGACGGCGATCACCTCGGCCTCGACGGCAAGATCGGGATCGGCAAAGGGCGTGGCGGTGACCGTGTCACCTTCACGCAGACGGCCGAACACCTGTTCGGCCGGCGAGAAGTCGACAAACAGCACGCTGCGGTCGTCCAGCTGGGCGATGGCGGTCGTCGGCGTGATACGCGACCCCGGGTCGATATCGGTCAGGCCGACATGTCCGGCAAACGGCGCCCGCACGGTGCGTTCGTCCAGGGCGATCTCGGCCTGCTGCAACTCGATACGCGCCGCGTCCAGCGTCGTGCGGGCCTCGTCGATCTGGCTGGCGGAGATGGCGCCGGTGTCCTCGATGCGGCGATAGCGGGCCAGCAATTGCTCGGCCTCCTGCACGGAGACCCGGGCAAGATTGACGGCGAGCTGTTCCTCGCGATCGTCCAGCTGCAGAAGAATGGCACCCGCTTCGACATGACTGCCGGTGACGAAGGGAACGCCGGTCACGACACCGCCGGCTTCGGGATAGATCGTTGCCGTGGAACGGGCCCGGGCGGTGCCGACGGCTTCGATATCGGTGCGCTCGCGTGCAAACCGGACGGGCTGGGTAACAACACGGATGGCCTCATCGGCGCGCGCGCCGCCAGCAGCCGGTCCACCGGCCGAAGGCTCGCCGCCGCAAGCGGAAACCAAAAGAGCGAGCACCGTGCACAGCACGGCCCCGCGAACCGAAAATCCAGCCGTCAATCGGGCCTCCCAGCGGATTGGAGCGGTAGCGTTCCGCTATCCCATAGTCCTGTTGAACGAAGTAGGACAGGAATTCCGTCGGTCCAGTCTGAGATTCATTATCAGGAATGCGAGGCCGCGTCAGGGGGACGGCAATTCCGCCTGATCACGCGCGGCGGCGGCCATGCGGCGTGTGCGGCGTTCCATGCCCTGACTGAGGCGGGCATGGCGCTCCGGCGTCAGCGGGTAGGACCAGATCAGCGGCGCCGCCAGGCCATAGAGCACGATCGGTCCGAGGCAGTAGACCAGTCGCAGAGACAGCACGCCGATCTCGGTCGATCCCTCGACACCGGCCGAGGCGTGATAGCCCAGAAGGCCGACAATATTGAGCGACACACCGGTGAAGATCGCCACGGCGAGTTTTTCCGACAGGCCGAGCACGGCGAAATAGGTTCCCGCCCGGCGGCCGCCCGACCGGGCACTGTCGATATCGACGACATCGGCCAGCATGGCCAGGGGCAGGAATTGCAGCCCGCCAAAGGCAAATCCCTTGAGAATGAACAGGCAGAAGAAGGGCAGGTAATCGCCGCGGCCGAGCAGGAGGTTTGCCGCGCTTACTGCGCTGACAAAGCCCAGCGTCACCAGGAAGGCGCGATGCTTGCCGATCTTGCGCCCCATCCAGAGCCAGAAGGGGATCGCCGCGATACCGGCGATAAAATAGAGGAAATAGGCGGCGCCGATTGTCGGAATGCCGATGATGTCGCGGATGAAGAAGAGCGAGACGGCATTTCGCGAACTCTCCCCCGCGATCACCAGAAAGGCGATGATCAGGATCCGGCGCATCGGTCCGTTGCGCCAGAGATGGCGGAAGCCCTCGATCATCGGCACGCGCTCGCGCGCCGCGGGCGGCGGCTCGCTGACCGTCAGGATCACGATGCCGGCGAGCAAGGGCACAATCGCGACGATCGTTATGGCAAGGCCCATCATGACCGGTCCGGTCAGCGCGGCGCGGCTGGTCGGCGTGCGCTGCATGATCTCGCCGGTGAACGCACCCGAGATATCGCGCCACATCGAGGCGAAGATCTGGCCGACGGCGCCGCCATCGGCGAGGATCTCGACCACCATAGGCACAGCCGCGGCCAGGAGAAGTCCGCCCAGATAGTAGAATTCGCGGGCCGCCGTGACCTGGCTGCGGGCGTGATAATCGCTCGACAGTTCGGCGCCCCAGGCCCGGAAGGGAATCTGGATCATCGTGGCGCTGGCGAAAAAGGCCGTCAGCCAGATCAGGAAATAGACCAGGCCCGCGCCCTCCGGCGGCACGAAAAGGAACCAGGTCGAGAGCATCAGCAGTGGCGCGCCGAGCGCGATATAGGGTTTGCGGCGGCCGAAACGGGTACGGCCGCGATCGGAAATCTCGCCCATGAGCGGATCGGTGATCACGTCGGTGAAGCGGGCGACCATGATGATCAGGCCGATCACCGACAGGGACAGTCCCAGATGGCCGGCATAGTGCGCCGGCAGCCAGATCGCGAGGGGATAGCCATAGATCGCCAGAGGCAGTGCAAGCGAGCCATGCAGGAAGATCGTGGAGCGTTTCAGGGCCGGGGCGGCCTGCGACACGCCCTCCGTTTCACGCACGGGCCCGTCACCCGTCCTGCCGACAGTGTCCAATATGTCCTCCCAGACCTCGCGCGCCGCGTCATTTTTGGTTTTGGCGCTTTTTCAAAGTTTGAGTATGGCGGGGTCAGGGAGTCAAATTAAACAGGAACAATAATTTCAGTTGGCCTCACCGTCGTCCGCAAGCCGGCCGAAGGCCAAAAACGAAAATCAGGTACGCATTGCGGCGGCGGCACGGGCATTCGCCTCGATGCCGGCCCAGTCGCCCTGTTCGACCATCGCCTTGCTGGCGATCCAGGACCCGCCGACACAGACGACATTGCCCAGCGCCAGATAGTCCGGAGCCCGCTCGCGGGTGATCGACCCTGTCGGACAGAAGCGGATATCCGGCAAGGGGCCCTGCAGGGATTTCAGATAGTCCAGCCCGCCCGCCTGTTCAGCCGGGAAGAATTTCAGGAGATCGAAACCGGCTTCTGCCGCCGCCATGGCCTCGCTTGCAGTGGCGACACCGGGCAGAACCGGGATACCCGCATCGAGCAGGGCCGGAACAAGCTTAGGCGTCAGACCCGGCGACACAAGGAAGTCCGCTCCGGCAGAGACGCTCTGTGCCGCCTGCTCAGGAGTACGGATCGTCCCCATCCCGACAACCAGCCCCGGCGCCGCGGCTTTCATGGCCTGCAGGACATCCAGTGCCGCAGCGGTGCGCCAGGTCATCTCGATCACCTTGAGCCCGCCTGCTTCCAGAGCGCGGGCCAGGGGCGCCGCATCGGCGACATCGCTGACAGTGAGAACCGGAATGACGGAAGCGAGGTCGGCAAGGGCGTCGGTCGTAAGAGACATGGATTGTCCTGTCGGGCTAGGGCTCGGTTCGGGATGTTACCCCTACCATAGGACGGTGGCCAGACGCAGAAACGGCGCGGAGCAGCCGCGCCTGCCATCCGCACTGCCAATTCGCGGCCGAGCCGCCTTGACCTTCCAGCAGGGGGAGAGTGGAAACTCCGCCACCTGCATCGTCAAGGGAGTGAAGCGCGTGATCTCACGACGCCTGTTCATGGGAACGGCCGCCGCATTCGGCGGAATGACGGCGACCAATCTGCTACCGGCCTGGGCGCAGTCGAACGGCGCGGCCAATCTCGGCGGCCTGCGCCCGCTGGACGGCCAGGCCTTCGATCTGACGGTCGGCCGCGCGCAGGTTCTCATCGACGGGCGCAGCGGACCGGCGGTCACCGTGAACGGCCAACTCCCCGCGCCGCTGCTGCGCTGGCGCGAGGGCGACGATGTCATTCTGCGGGTCCACAACACGCTGGACGAAGACACCTCGATCCACTGGCATGGCCTGCTCCTGCCCTTCGAAATGGATGGCGTGCCCGGCGTCACCTTCCCGGGCATCCGGCCGGGCGAAACCTTCGAATACCGCTTCCCGGTGCGTCAGGCCGGCACCTACTGGTACCACTCCCATTCCGGCCTGCAGGAACAGCTGGGCCATTACGGCCCGATCGTCATCGAACCGGCCGGTACCGACCCCGTCGCCTTCGACCGGGAGTACGTGATCGTCCTGTCCGACTACACGTTCGAGGGCCCGCACCGGGTTTTCGACCGGCTGATGAAGTCCTCCGACACCTATAATTTCCAGCAGCGCACCCTGAGCGATTTCTTCGGCGATGCGCGCGAACAGGGCCTGGGCAACGCCCTGCGCGACCGGATGGCCTGGGGCCGCATGCGGATGAACCCCACCGATATATCGGACGTGACAGCCGCGACGCTCGACTATCTGGTGAACGGCCACGGGCCGCAGGACAACTGGACCGGGCTGTTCAATCCCGGCGAGCGCGTCCGCCTGCGCTTCATCAACGCGTCGGCCATGACGATCTTCAATGTCCGCTTCCCGGACCTGCCGATGACCGTCATCCAGGCCGACGGTCTGGATGTACAGCCGGTCGAGGTCGGCGAGTTCCAGTTCGGCCCGGCCGAGACCTATGACGTGATCGTCGAGCTGCACGAGGACCGGGCCTTCACCCTGATGTGCGAGAGCATCGACCGCTCCGGCTTTGCCCGCGCCACACTCGCACCGCGCCCCGGCATGACAGCGCCAGTGCCCGCACTGCGGCCACGCCCCACACTCACCATGCGCGACATGGCGATGGATCACGGCGCGATGGGACATGGCGGGATGGACCATGATGCAGGCGGACATGCCAGCATGGACCATGCCGCCATGGGGCACGGGAATGCCGCACAAAGCGCAATGAATCATGGTGCGATGGGCCATGGCTCGACGACGCACGGCGCCCCGGCGCCCGAGACCACAGGCCCCCAGCGGCACGACCACCCGGCAGGCCCGGGTGTCGTCGGCCTCGCCGAAGCGCCGGTCAGCCGCCTGCACGAGCCCGGCGCCGGGCTGGAGAATGCCGGCCACAAGGTGCTGGTCTATACCGACCTGAAGGCCCTGACGCCCAATCCGGATACGCGCCGCCCCGGCCGCGAGATCGAGGTGCATCTCACCTCGAACATGGAACGCTATATGTGGTCCTTCGACGGGGTGCGCTTTTCGGAAGTCGTCGACCCGATTGTCTTCCATGAAGGCGAACGCCTGCGGATGACCCTGGTCAACGACACGATGATGCCCCACCCCATCCACCTGCACGGCATGTTCTTCGATGTGGTGACCGGCGCCGACAATGACCCGCACAAGCCGCGCAAGCACACGATCACCGTCAAGCCGGGTGAAAAGCTGTCGCTGGACATCACCGCCGATGCGGTGGGTGACTGGGCCTTCCACTGCCACCTGCTCTACCACATGCATGCGGGCATGATGCAGGTCGTCTCGGTCCTGCCGGACACCGCGCCGGCGGCACGGCCCGACCCGCATGCCGGCCATCACATGGCACCAAGCCCGGCGCCGGAGCCCATGCCGCACCACTCCGGTCATGGGGATCACCACTGATGCGCATCCTTTTGCCGACAATCGTCGCGGCTGCATTTGCCGTCTTCTCCGGTACCGCACTCGCCCAGACCCAGGCCGACGCCTATTATCCGCCCGAGGAGATGGCCGCGGCGCGTGCCATGCTGCGCCATGAGACAGGCGGCGCGCGGCGCGCCTTCTTCCGCACCGACCGGTTCGAAATCCGCCAGCAACGCGACGATGAAGAGGCCCTCCTGTGGGATATCGACGCCTGGTATGGCGGCGCCATCCATCGCGTGTGGCTGAAGAGCGAGGCCGAGTATGCGTTCGATCACAACGAATTCGAGGAGCTGGAAGTCCAGGCGCTCTACAGCCGTGCCATCTCGCCCTTCTTCGACCTGCAGACCGGTATCCGCCACGATTTCGAACCGGACGCGGGCCGCACACATGCCGTGCTCGGCCTGCAGGGCGAGGCGCCCTACTGGTTCGAGATCGATGCTGCGCTCTTCCTGTCCGATGAAGGTGAACTGACCGGCGCCCTCGAGACCGAATACGAGCTGCGCCTCACCCAGCGCCTTATCCTGCAGCCCCGCGCCGAGCTGACCTGGTCGGCCGAGGCGATACCCGAGCTCGGCGTGGGATCCGGCTTCGGCACGATCGAGACCGGTCTGCGCCTGCGCTATGAGATCCGCCGCCAGTTTGCGCCCTATGCCGGTGTCGAATGGAGCCGGCAGCTGGGAGACACGGGCGATTTTGCCAGAGCCGCCGGCGGACGCACCGACAACACCGCCCTCGTCGCCGGACTGCGTGTCTGGTTCTGATTTCAGAACCGCTGACATCGGCCTGCCGACGGCCGGAGCAAGCCAATTGCACTTGCTCCGCGTATCGGCTAAGCCTCCCCGTCTCGCGCACCCATAGCTCAGCTGGATAGAGCGCTGCCCTCCGAAGGCGGATGTCAAGTCCGGCAATGTGAACGAGTGAGTAAAAAAGTAGAAGTAAAACAGTAACTTGCGGGCTTCGATTTTTGGGGTTAACACTCGCTCGAAAACCGCGTAAGCACTGCGTAAGCAGTAGGCACCCATAGCTCAGCTGGATAGAGCGCCACCCTCCGAAGGTGGAGGCCTCAGGTTCGAATCCTGATGGGTGCGCCATTCTCCCCTAATCGTTGATTGCTGGTTCTTCGAAACGGGCAGAGAATCTCCCGTGCTGCGGCGGATGGCGAGAATGTCAGCGGGAAATTCACCAGCGAACGATAATCCCTTTCTCGCAAGCTAGTCTCTACGGTGAAGGTGACATCGGCCAAGGTGCCTAGGTCAAGCACCTGCTCCATAGTTTTATCGGGGCGGAGCCGCAGACTTCCTGAGCGAACAGGACCAATCGACTAGCTGTGTGCGAACATGCTCGGGACGAAAGCCAAGTCCGATGAGGCGGCCGGTCAGCCGGGGCAACAGTGGCGACCGGGCAATCAGGCGCATGAAGAGAGGAGGCTTCGGACTTCGTGCGCTGTCTGCCTCACCCGCACGCTTTCGGCTGCGCATCATCAGTTGTAGTTTTTGGGTCGCTCTGGTTGGAAAGGCGCGTCGGCGCTGCACGGCCTCCAGCAAGCGCGTTTTCATTCGTCCTTCGCGCAAGGCTTCAGCCAGTAGGTTGGCCGTCGCTATAGCGTCCTGAATAGCGAGGTTCACACCAACGCCGCCAATCAGCGACATGGCGTGTGCGGCATCCCCGATAAACAACAGGCCGGGTTTCCACCACGTCTTCAGGCGGTCGATCCGAACGCTCAGCAGATGCACGTCATCCCAAGAGCGGATCTCCTTGAAGCGGTCCGCAGGCAAAGGTGCGACCTCAGCGATCCTTGCGCGAAGCGCACCAATTCCGCCGTCCTTCAGCGCGTCGACGGTCCCCTTGGTGATGACGTAGCCGCACTGCCAGTAGTCGCCTCGGTCGATCAGAACCAGCCCCTGTCGCGGGCCGGCATGGCTCATCGCTTGCTGGGGATCGCCGGCCTTTTTCGAGACCTTCATCCATAGAATATCTGTGGCCGTGCCAAAGCTCTGAACCTCAAGTCCCGCAGCCTTGCGGGTGGCGGAATTGCGTCCGTCGGCACCGATTACGAGATCGGCATCAAGAACCAGATTGCGGTCGCTCTGGCGAGCATTCACGCCGACAACTCGACCTGCTTCCCAACGGAGCGACGTTATCTCGGTCGACATCAGCAAGCGGAAGCGCGGAAATCCCGCTGCCTTCCGTGCCAGAAAATTCAGGAAATCCCATTGGGGCATGAAGGCGATGAACTTGGCGCGCGTCGGCAGTTTGGAGAAGTCTGCGATCGTGACCTTGCGTCCTTCGATCTCAGCGTGGAGCTGATAGGCTTTCTGATGGGGAAGCGTGAGAAGTTCGTCGAGATAGCCAAGCTCGTGCATTGCTTCGAGTGTCGAAGGATGGATGGTATCTCCACGAAAATCGCGCAGGAAGTCCTGGTGCTTCTCGATGACCGTTACGTCGACCCCGGATCGGGCCAGAAGGAGTCCGAGCATCAGGCCGGCCGGTCCCGCCCCCACGACGACGCAGCTCTGGCTCCTTTCCAGATTGGAATAAAGGTATCTCAACTCCATACCTCCTGTCGTTTCGAGGCTAGTGGAGGGGCTTATCCGCATGATCTGTCGCCGTGCTGCAGCAATAGGGCGCGTCGTCCCCATCGCTCTCGCCTTCGGCGACCCGCTTGATCACCTTTTCAAGGTCTTCCAGTTGAGCGATCTTCTCCTCGACGGAAGCGAGCTGCTGTTTTGCGATACGGAGTGCCTCGGGCGAACGCGAGGCCGAGACGTCGGCTAGATGAAGCAGGTCCCTGATCGCATCGATGTCAAACCCGAGATCCCGCGCCCGGCGAATGAACAGTAATCGTTTGACCGCATCATGATCGTAGCGTCTCTGATTGCCCTTGTTTCGCAAGCCCTCGGGCAAGAGACCGATCTGCTCGTAATAGCGGATCGTTGGAATCTTGACCCCCGTGATCTGGGAGAGTTTGCCGATGCCCAGGTCCATGGCTGTTGTCCTTTCTGAAGGGTGGTGCCAGTTCATGAATGGGTTTTCCGAGCGCGATGTTCGCCGTTGCTACGATTGGTTCCGGCCGGGCAAAGCCGCCCGTCAAGTTTGACGGACGGCTTCTTCGACGGGAGGGATCAGTAGCTCTCGGCTGGTATCAGGGGGCGTGAAGACGTGCCGTCGTCACGTTCGTCGTCGGTCGACTTCGCCCCCTTGAAGCGCAAGAGCCGGAGCGCATTCAGCGTCACGATCGCGGTGGCGCCGGTATCGGCGAGGACTGCGATCCAGAGGCCGGTGATCCCTAGGACGCTGGTAACGAGAAACAGGCCCTTCAGCGCCAAAGCGAAGACGACGTTCTGATGGATGTTGGCCATTGTCGCACGGGACAGCGCCACAAGATGGGCAACATCCGTCACTCGGCTCTTCAGCAGGGCGGCGTCCGCCGTCTCGATTGCCACGTCGGTTCCGCCGCCCATGGCGATCCCGACATCGGCGGTTGCGAGCGCAGGGGCATCGTTGATTCCATCACCGACCATAGCCACCTTGGTCGTTCGTTTCATCTCGTTCACGAGATCGAGCTTGTCCTGCGGCAGAAGCTCGGCGCTCCATTCGATACCAAGACCCTTGGCGATCGCCTGAGCGGTGCGCCGATTGTCGCCGGTCAGCATCACGGAACGAACGCCCATCGCTTTGAGCCGGGCAATCCCCTCGGGCGCGTCTCGCCGCGGTTCGTCGCGCAAGGCGATCAGGCCGATTGCTTCCCGCGTCCCCTCATCAAAGAGGACGGCAACGGTGTTGCCGCGATCTTCGAGCCCTTCGATTGCGCTCTGCTCGTGCTTACCGATCACTACCACGTTCGCGGCATGGCTCGGGGAGCCGACGGCAAGGCGGCGCCCGACGACCGTGGCATGGACTGCCTTCCCGGCCGTCGCAGAGGCGTCCTGCGCCGGAGGGACCGCTATGCCGGAAGCCTCTGCTCGGTTGATGATCGCCTTGGCAAGCGGATGGCTGGAACCCGTCTCGACCGCTGCCGCCAATGCGATGACGTCCTTCTCCTCGTTCTTGCCGAAGGCCACCGTTTCGGTGACGCGCGGCTTGCCCTCAGTAAGCGTCCCTGTCTTGTCGAAGGCGATAGCATTCACCTTGCCGATGGTTTCGAGGGCGTTGCCGCCCTTGATCAGCAGGCCGCGGCGGGTGCCGACGGCAAGGCCCGAGGCGATCGCCGCAGGCGTCGAGAGAACGAGCGCGCAGGGACATGCGATCAGCAAGAGCGCGAGACCGCGATAGATCCAGGTGTCCCAATCGCCGCCCATCGCCAGTGGCGGCACGATGACGATCAGCGCAGCGATCAGCATCACGGCCGGGGTATAGTAGCGGCTGAAATTCTCGATGAAACGTGCGGTAGGAGCCTTGGCGGACTGAGCCTGCTCGACGAGCTGGATGATGCGCGAGATCGTGTTGTCGGCAGCGGCCTTTTCGACGCGAACCTTGAGAACGCCATCGACATTGATGGACCCAGCATAAATGCTCTCGCCCTTGGCTTTGGCGCGCGGGACCGATTCTCCGGTGATGGGCGATTCGTCGAGGCTGGAAGTGCCTTGGACGATCTGTCCGTCGGCCGGCACTCGGTCGCCGGGCCGCACAAGAACAAGGTCGTTCACGCGCAAGGAAGTCGCCGGGACGCTGCGCTGAGCGCCGCTGGGATCAAGCAGAATTGCGGTCTTTGGCACCAGCGACGCAAGGGCCTTTATGCCAGCGCGAGCGCGTCCGGCTGCAACGCTTTCAAGCAACTCGCCGACCGCGAACAGGAACACCACCGCAGCCGCCTCTTCGGCCTCGCCGATCACCAAGGCGCCGATCGCGGCCACGCTCATCAGTGTCTCAATCGAGAATGGCGACCCTGACGTCGCGAGAGCAAACGCCTTGCGGGCGAACGGCAGGACGCCTGCGACGACGGCGAGTGCAAAGATCCACTCTGCATAGAGGGGGATAAACTGGGCGATGAGGTAGGCCGAGCCCATCAGCAGACCGAGGCCGATGACGTGCTTGCCCTTGCGAGTCTGCCACCAGCGTTGATTGCGCATGGCTGGCGCGGGCGCAACGTCCACGGCGACGTCGGACGAAGACGAAAGTTCGCGTGTGTTGGATACCCCGAAGCCGAGGCTCTTGATGGTCCTTTCGATGTCGGCAACCTTGGTGCCCGAGCCGGGAACCAAGTTGAGTTCAAGCATTTCGGTCGTGAAGTTCACGCGAATGTCGGAAACATCGGGCATTCTTGCAAGTGCGACTTCGATCTTGCCGACGCAACTCGCGCAATCCATGCCCTCGACCCGCATCGAGACATTGGGCGGAGATGTCGGATCTGTGCGCGAGACCGGCGTTTGCGCGAGCTGACCATGATCGTGGCCACCGCAGTCGCTGTGATCATGATGATGCGCATGGTGGTGATCGTGCCCATGATCATGCTCACCGGAGCAGCCGCTGTGGTCATGCCCGCTGTGCGCTTCGGAATGCCGGGCGGGCGTCGATGGAATGACGGCGGGCGGTAGCTCGGTCACATCGAAGCCGAGCGCGCGGATCTTCCTGGCGATGTCGTTCGACGTCGTTGTGCTGGCCGTATCGCGGGAAAGCTGCAGCGTCTCGGTGGCAAAATTGACGGTAACGTCAGTGATGCCTCCCAGACGGTTCAGTGCAGTCTCGATCTTGCCGACGCAACTTGCGCAATCCATGCCCTCGACGCGAAAGCCCAAGCGCTCACCGCCGCTAGGTGCTGAAAGTCCCGTTGTCATTCCGATCTCCTTTCTCACCACGCGGTGGGCGCGTGCGCAGGCCCCGCATGGCCACGAAAGGAGTCAATACCACGATTGAACAACTATTCAAGCGTATGTTGATAGTATCGGCTTTCGCGGTTTCAGATCACTCCTCGGCGTGATCCTCGGAGATGTGCGTCGCCATGTCGTGGAGAACCTGACGGACATGCTCGTCGGCGATCTCGTAAAAGATCTGCTTGGCCTGGCGCTCGCCCTTGACGAGACGGGCACCGCGCAGCAGGCGCAGATGATGGCTGACCAGGGATAGGGACAGGTCGATTTTCTCCGCGATCTCGCCGACCGAAATCGGACCGGGCATGCAGCTCAGGAGGATTTTCAGCCGTGAAGGATCGCCGAGAAGCCGGAAGGTTTCCGCCAGGATCGTCACCTCGTTCTGCGAGAGCGAGGAATGGTCGAGGTGGCTGCGTGTCTCTGTTGCGCTCGGGGTTGCGGCCTCGGCCTGCTTTTCGACCCGTAGTTTCGGTTTACCGGCAGTCATCAGCGATTTTCACCTGTGTCTTGAGGCGGTTCACGCCCGTTTGATGGCAACGTGTCGGCCACGTCGATTTGTCTCGTCCAATCTACCGGAAGGCTGCGCGATCTCAATGCGCAACAGGCCCGATACTTCCCGATCAGCGAGTCGGAGCGATCGTAGCCGGCACCACGTCAGTCTTCATCTGCTGATGTCGTCCTGCGCTTCGGAAATTTCGACCCCGGAGCAAGAACAGCCTTGACCTTACAAGCGCTGGAAGCCGCACGCTGACGGCAATCCACTCTTCCGGGAGGCCGTTTGACGGTCTGCCGGAAGCCAATCCACGTCTAAAGCAAGAAGGGCAAGGACATGCCAGAAGCCAACACGCCACACATCCTCATCTATACGACGCCGACCTGCCCGGACTGCCATGCACTCAAGCGTTGGCTGGCCCAGCAGGGTCTCGCCTATGAGGAGCGTGACCTGACCGACCCCAAGATCGCCGAGGAGGCACAGGCACGCACGGGTGTCAGGGTCGCTCCTATTACAATCGTAGGGTCGGAAGTTTTCTACGGAACCTTCCCAAGCCAGAAGCCGGGACTCGTCAAGGCTCTAGGTTTGACCGGGAGTGCATGATGACGACCAGGTTCGTTGATATTCGGCAGGCACGGGTCAGTCTGGAGGTCCAGGAGGGACAAACCATCCTCGACGCAGCACTTGCCGCAGGCATACCTTATCCCCACGGCTGCCGTTCCGGCCGCTGCGGCTCGTGCAAGTCACGTCTGATCGAGGGCGAGGTGGAACTGCTCCAGCATTCTCGCTTCGCCCTCAGCGAGGAAGAGAAGGCCGACGGCCTGATCCTGGCATGCCGCGCGGTGCCGCAGACCGATGCGGCTGTCGCCTGGCTTGGCAGCGATGACGATGATGCGGTTGAGGCTCCTCGACGGGTGGAGGCCATCGTGTCCGGCCTCGATGACCTTACCCACGACATCAAACTGGTGCGAATCTCGCCTGTGGATGGCTCCCCGTTGCTCTTCACGGCCGGACAGTATGCCCAGGTCGGATTCGATGGTGTGCCCGCGCGCAGCTACTCCATGGCCAATCGTCACGGCGACGACAGCCTCGAATTTCACATTCGCAAGGTTCCGGGCGGCGTCACCTCGCAGCACGTCCATGAGGCACTGAAGGCCGGTGACAAGCTGACGCTCGAATTTCCACTAGGCTCCTCCTATCTGCGCCAGCATCATTCCGGCCCGATCCTGTGCATCGCCGGCGGTTCCGGTCTGGCGCCGATCAAGTCGATCGTGGAAACAGCCCTTGCGCACGGCATGAAGCAGCCGATCCATGTCTACTTCGGCGCACGCGGCGCGCGTGATCTCTATCTCGTCGAGCATTTCGAGACCCTGGCGGACCGCCACAACAATCTCAGCTTTACGGCTGTCTTGTCCGATACACAGGTAGCCCCCCATCGGCACGGGTTCGTGACCGACGCGGTGGCCGAGGATCTCGCGGACTTCGACGGGTGGAAAGCCTATGTCGCAGGCCCGCCCCCGATGGTTGATGCGGCGATGGCAATGGCATTTGCGCGCGGGCTGCGACCCGAGGACATGCACGCCGACGTTTTCTTCACGCCCGAAGGGCAGGAAGGCTAGTCGCCTCGTTCAATGAAATCAGGCGAGAGCCTGCGCTGCGAGGAATCGCGGCGCAGGCTTTTTTCATTCATTTCAGGCGGATATGCTGAGCTCGGTCATCATGCCGGTCTGGAGATGCGGCATATGATGGCAGTGCAGCATCCAGCGCGCCGCCTCTCCGGCGTCGAGCGCGACGGTCACCATGGCCATCGGAGGAACATAAACGGTGTCGCGCCGTGCCCCATCGAAGCGCTTGCCGTTGATGTCCACGACCTGGAAGACATGGCCGTGCAGATGCATCGGATGCCCCATCATCGACATATTGTGAAACATGATCTCGACCCGCTCGCCCGTCTTTGCAAGGAGGGGCTTGTGATCTCCCCAGACCTTGCCGTCGATGGTCCAGACATAGGGCTGCATCGAGCCGCCCAGCATAACCATGTGGCTGCGCTGTGGCGCACGCGAGGGAAGGCCGTCCGAGGCGCGCAGCTTCAGCTCTTGCGACAGGTCGATGTCGAACGCAGGCGCATCCGCTTCGCCAAGCGCCGGGATCTTCTCAATGGTCGCGCCGGGCGTGGCGAGGATCAACCCCGTGCGCTCCTTCGACCCCTCGCGCGACGCAAGCACGGGCCACGCCCCTTCACCGGCAAGCTCCAGATCCAGATCGAGGCGTTGGCCCATGGCGATACCGAAACGACTGCCTTCGAGGCCCGCGATGGCATGGCCGTCGACTGCCACGAGTCTCGCAGACAGCCCACCCGTATCGATCCAGAAAACAGTGGCCGAGGCGCCGTTGATCACCCGCAGCTTTACCCGTCCGCCCTTCTCGACCATGATGATCTCCGGGTCGGACAAGGTGCGGTCGTTGGTCAGGTAGGCGTCCCAATTGTAGTCATTCAGATCCATGGCCATGCCCTGCATCGAGGACATATCCATCTGCATGCCTGAATGGTCCATCGAGGCGCCGGGGGCGGCGTGGCCTCCCATGGCGCTCATATCGTGGCCGCCGCCGTGCCCGCCGGTGATCTCCTGCATGACCTCTTCGGGCGCCTTGAACGAGAAGTCATGGAGAAACATCACGACTTCCTGGCGGTCGGCCGCCACGTCTTCGGCGCTGCGCACGATCAGCGGCGCGGCGAGCAGGTTCATCTCCTGGAGCGGGATGTGCGCGTGCATCCAGTATGTGCCGGGGAGCGGCTCGTAGTCATAGGAGCGCGTTTCGTCGGGTTGCAGCATCGGCTGTGGCAGATCCGGGACGCCATCCTGCTCGTTGGGCGGGATCTGGCCATGCCAATGGATGAGGGTCGGAACATCCAGGCGATTGGTAAGACTGGCGCGAAAGCGTTGGCCTGGATTGAGAACCAATCCCTGTCCACTCGGGCCTTCCAAGCCGAAGACTATGGCGGCGCGTCCATTGACGTCCAGCACCCGTGTCGCGGCGCTGAGCGATATGGCGTTTTGCGCCATGGCAAAGCGCGGTAGAGCTGCTGTGGACAACGTGGCAGCGCTTGCGGCAAGAAAGCCGCGTCGTGAAATAAGTGTCATTTTCGGTCTCCTGGGAGAACTATGCTCCCTCTGAGTTCAGATCGGCGTGCGCTTATGCAGCCACTGGTTTTCAGCGAGACTGGGATTGGGAGGGCGTTCATTCCGTTCGGGGCCGAGACCGGCGAGGTTCGTCGTCTCCGGTAGTGCCCAACGCGCCGAGGTAGGCTGAATCGCATTTCCGGGCTGGTCAGACACGAACCAAGAGCCCATGCCAGAGCATACGAAGTAGCAGAAGCCATCGCTTCCGGAACAGATTCGATCTTCCTGACATGCCTCGGGAGAGGAGTATGCGGTGCGATGCGGCGCTTCGTGTTTTGAGGCGATCGTTTGGGAGACGGTGGCCATGCGGGCGCCGTGCGCCGGCACAGCCAACGCCACCGTGACGAAGGAGAAGATCATCAGCACTGCGATGAACAGACGACGCATCGGCGTCAAAACTCCTTGTCAGACAACATTCCGCGCATCCTTGGCTGGATGAATCTTATATGTCGCAACCGCCGCCGCGCATCATTGCTGACGCACCGCGGCGGTTCCTACATATCAAAATCACTGGCCGCGCGCGGCGAGCCATTCCCGCATCATAGCGATCTCACCTTCTTGGGCCGAGATCACCTCCTCGGCGAGTTTGCGGACCTCGGGGTCAGTGCCGTATTGCAGCACGATCCGCGCCATGTCGATCGCGCCCTGGTGGTGCGGGATCATGCCGCGCATGAAGTCGATGTCGGCGTCGCCGGTGAAGTCGACTGTCATGTCGGCGTGCATACGGTTATTGGCTTCGATGTAAGCCTGCGTGGATGGGTTGTCGGAGGCCGGCATCGAATGCCCCGGCATGTCGTGGCCTTGCATGGTGGTATCCGTGTTCAGTTGGCTTTGTGCGATGGCGAGGCCGGCGCTGATGGCGAGTGCGCCGCCAATGAAAATCGGGGTCAGCTTGTGCATGATCTTGCTCCTGTTCACTTCACGGTCGCCGGATAGCCAGCCTCTTCGAGAACCTGCCGAAGGGCTGCCGGGGTTGCGGTCGTCTCGACCTTGACCATCCGCTGGGCGGGGTTGGTATCGATCTTGGCGGTCGGATCGACCGACTGGATCGCCTTGGTGACGGACTTGGCGCAACCGCCGCAGGTCATGCCTTCGATCTTGAGTTCCATGAGCTTTCTCCTTTGGGTTCGGTTCTCATGGTCCTCAAGTTGGGGTTTCCAACGATGGTAAGGTCAAGAGGAAACGAAAAGGAATTTTTACCCTTGACCTTCCCATCGTTGGAAGGAGCATATCAGTGTCCGAACTCGAATTCTGACTTAGAAAGGAGGCGGCAATGGATGCCCCTGTTCGAGCTGCGGACAAGATGAATGCAGCAATTTCCCTGCCTATCGAGGGCATGACCTGCGCATCCTGCGTCGGCCGTGTCGAGAGAGCCCTGAAGGCCGTCCCCGGCGTCGCCAACGCGGTCGTCAATCTGGCGACCGAGAAGGCCAGCATCACGACGAACGACACGGTTGATCGCATAGCGCTCGTCAAGGCGGTCGAAAATGCTGGCTATGAAGTGCCGGCCAGCTTCAGTGCGCCGAAAGCTGCCCTCCTTGAAGTGCCGATCGAAGGCATGACCTGCGCTTCTTGTGTGGGGCGGGTGGAAAAGGCCCTCAAGGCCATCCCCGGCGTTGCCAATGCCGTGGTCAACCTCGCTACCGAGAAAGCCAGCATCACGACGAGCGGCCCGGTGGACCGAGCGGTCGTCGTGAAGGCCGTGGAGGACGCAGGCTACGCGGTTTCGGCAAGTTTCACCGCGCCGGCGGCGGCTTCGCTTGAGGTCGCGATCGAGGGCATGACCTGCGCCTCCTGCGTGGGACGTGTCGAAAAGGCGCTCAAGGCCGTGCCGGGCGTCACCAACGCCGTCGTCAACCTCGCCACCGAGAAGGCCACCGTCCAGGGAACCGCCGATGCTGCGGCCATCGTCGCGGCAATCGCGAACGCGGGCTACGAGGCCAAGGTGATCGCGGCGGCGACCGGGGCGGGCCAGGCCGAGGTCGATGACCGCGCCGAGAAGAAGGAAGCCGAACGCCGTGAGCTGACCCGCGATTTCACCATCGCGGCGGTTCTGACCGCGCCGGTCTTCATCCTGGAGATGGGGTCGCACCTCATTCCGGGCGCGCACGACATGATCGCCGCGACCATCGGCATGCAGAACAGTTGGTATCTTCAGTTCGTGCTGACGACGCTGGTGCTGTTCGTGCCCGGCATCCGCTTCTACGACAAGGGCCTCCCGGCGCTCTGGCGGCTGGCTCCCGACATGAACTCGCTGGTCGCCGTCGGCTCGCTGGCCGCCTACCTCTATTCGCTGGTGGCGACCTTCGCGCCGGGCTTCCTGCCCGCTGGGACGGTGAACGTCTATTATGAAGCCGCCGCGGTTATCGTCACCCTGATCCTGCTCGGCCGGTTGCTCGAGGCCCGCGCCAAGGGGCGCACTTCGGAAGCGATCAAGCGGCTGGTCGGACTTCAGGCCAAGACCGCGCGTGTCCGCCGCGACGGCAAGACGGTCGATCTGCCGATCGATTCGGTGCTGTCCGGCGACATCGTGGAGGTCCGCCCCGGCGACCGTATCCCGGTCGATGGTGAAGTCATCGAGGGCGAAAGCTATGTCGACGAGTCGATGATCACCGGCGAACCGATCCCGGTGTCCAAGACGAGCGGCAGCGAGGTCGTGGCCGGAACCGTGAACCAGAAGGGCGCCTTCGCGATCCGGGCCACGGCGGTCGGCGGCAACACGGTGCTGTCGCAGATCATCCGCATGGTCGAGGAAGCACAAGGGTCGAAGCTGCCGATCCAGGCGCTGGTCGACAAGGTGACGATGTATTTCGTGCCGGCGGTCTTCGCCGTCGCCGCCCTCACCTTCGCTGCATGGCTCTATTTCGGCCCGTCGCCTGCGTTGACCTTCGCGCTGGTCAATGCCGTCGCCGTGCTGATCATCGCCTGCCCCTGCGCCATGGGTCTGGCAACGCCGACCTCGATCATGGTCGGCACCGGCCGGGGCGCGGAGCTGGGCGTGCTGTTCCGCAAGGGTGAAGCGTTGCAACTGCTGAAGGATGCCAAGGTGGTGGCCGTCGACAAGACCGGCACGCTGACCGAAGGCAAGCCGGCGCTGACCGACCTCGAACTGGCCGCCGGCTTCGACCGGACGACGGTGCTGGGCCTGGTCGCAGCCGTCGAAGCCAAGTCGGAACACCCGATTGCCCGCGCCATCGTGGATGCGGCCGAGGCGGAAGGCATTGCACTGCCCGCCGTGTCGGACTTCGAGTCGGTGACCGGCTTCGGCGTGAAGGCCGTGGTCGACGGCAAGCGCATCGAGATCGGCGCGGATCGCTACATGGTCGAGCTTGGCCATGACGTGGCGGGCTTCGCCCAGGTTGCCGAACGTCTGGGCAACGAGGGCAAGTCGCCGCTCTATGCGGCGATCGACGGCAAGCTGGCGACGATCATCGCCGTGGCCGACCCGATCAAGGAGACGACGCCGGCGGCGATCAAGGCGCTGCACGACCTCGGCCTGAAGGTCGCGATGATCACCGGCGACAACAAGCGCACGGCCAAGGCCATCGCGGCTCGCCTGGGCATCGACGAGGTGGTGGCGGAGGTGCTGCCGGACGGCAAGGTCGACTCGATCCGCCGGCTCAAGGCCGAGCATGGCAAGGTCGCCTTCGTCGGCGACGGCATCAACGACGCTCCGGCGCTGGCCGAGGCGGATGTGGGTCTCGCCATCGGCACGGGCACGGACATCGCCATCGAGGCGGCGGACGTGGTGCTGATGTCGGGCAGCCTGACCGGGGTGCCGAACGCCATCGCGCTGTCCAAGGCGACGATCGGCAATATCCGGCAGAACCTGTTCTGGGCCTTCGCCTACAACACGGCCCTGATCCCGGTCGCCGCGGGTGCGCTCTATCCGGCCTACGGCATCCTCTTGTCGCCGGTCTTTGCCGCCGGCGCCATGGCCCTGTCGAGCGTCTTCGTCCTCGGCAATGCGCTCCGGCTCAAGACCTTCAAGGTCCAGGGCTGATGAAACCAGACAGCCGATCCTATATTTAGGGTCGGCTGTCCTTACATATGGGAGATTGTTCATGAACATCGGACAGGCAGCAAAGGCATCGGGCGTTTCGGCCAAGATGATCCGCTACTACGAGCAGACAGGTCTCATCCCGGCTGCTGATCGGAAGGACTCCGGCTACCGCGATTATTCGGCTACCGATGTCCACATGCTGCGCTTCATCCGCCGCGCGCGCGACCTCGGTTTTTCGGTGGCCGAGATCGGCGACCTGCTCAACCTCTGGCGCGACGAGACGCGACAGAGCGCAGAAGTGAAGCGCTTGGCGCAGGGCCATATCGACGCGCTGGAGAGGAAGATCGCGGATATGCAGGACATGGCCCACACGCTCACCATGCTGGTGAACGCCTGCCAAGGGGATCATCGGCCGCATTGCCCGATCCTACAGCGCCTTGAGACCGATCAGGACGATGAAGATCTTTCGATCCGGCCTCGGTCCGGCGCGGTCAATCGCTCGCTGCAATAACCGCATGCCCAAGCAGCCTTTCGGCTGCGAGGGCGCAGAGCGAGGACCTGACCCGGTGCGTCCCCGCCAAAATGGCGGGGACATTGCGTTTCAGGCTTGCGGTTTGCGTGCCGCTTGCCAGAGCAACGGCACGAGGATCAAGGCGACCGGCGGAAACAATAGCCAGTTGATTGCCGCCCAGCCCGAGTTGTGCAGGACGCTGCCTGCCAGAAACGAGACGGCGGCGGTCGTGCCGAAGACCATGAAGTCGTTTGCGCCCTGCGCCTTGGCGCGCTCGCCCGGCGTATGGCAGTCTGTGACCATCGCCGTCGCTCCGATGAAGCTGAAATTCCAGCCGATGCCCATGATGGCCAGAGACCCCCAGAAATTGATTAGCTCAAGCCCGGCCAGCGCGACGATGGCCGAGACGGCGATGAGCAGCATCCCCGCCGCCGTCACACGCTCCTTGCCGAAGCGTGTCATGAGGCGGCCGGTGACGAAGCTCGGCGCGAACATCGCCAGTAGATGCCACTGGATTCCGAGTGCTGCGCTGTCGACCGAATGGCCGGTATTGACCATCGCGATCGGTGCGGCCGTCATGACGAAAGCCATGAGGCCGTAGGAGACGACGCCGGCCGCGACGGCAAGCATGTAGCGGGGCATCATCAGGATCTGGATCAGGGAACGGCCGGAGCTTTCCGACGCGGATTGCGAAGCGGATTGCGGCGTGCGCAGCATCAACAGAATCGGGATCGACAACAACGGAAGCGCCGCCTGGCTGAGGAAGCTGCCGACATAGGGGGTGCCGGGGAAGGAATCGCGTGTCCAGATGACGAGCTGCGGACCGATTACAGCCGCGATCAGCCCACCGACCATCACCCAGGAGATTGCTCGTGCCTTCAAAGCGCCTTCGGCAGCATCGGCGGCAGCGAAGCGATAGCTTTGGACGTAGGAACCGTAGAGACCGGCGGTAAAGCAGCCGACGCAGAACAGTAGGAACGACGATACGAAGATGCCAAACGCCGCGATGAGTCCCGCTGCGAGGCCGAACAACGCGCCGAACAGATAACCGCCACGGCGCCCCCAGGCGCGCATGACGAAGGCGGCGGGCAGCGTGCCGATTGCGAGGCCGAGACCGAAGAGACTGACCGGCAGCGTCACCCATGCGGGGTTGTCGGCAAGCTGCTGGCCGACCAGGCCGCCGAGCGACATGACGATCGGCGCGCTCGATCCTCCGAGCGCCTGCGCGGCAGTAAGGACGGTGATGTTGCGCCGGACAGTTACCGTATCGTCCATTGGACCTCCCACGATTATTTGCTTCGACGTTGACATGCCGGCAAAACTCTTGGGTTTTGCGGGAACCAAACTTTTGCTCTAACGTATATATACCCATACCGGGTAGGGGTAGCTGGATGTGCAACAAAAATTCCAAGCAGATCATCGCGTCGCTCAACCGGATCGCCGGGCAGGTTCGCGGTGTCGGCCAGATGGTCGAGGACGAGCGATACTGCATCGACATTCTCAACCAGATCCACGCGGTTAAAGCCGCGCTCTCCAAGGTGGAGAACCAGGTGTTGCGATCGCATGCCGCCTGCTGCGTCGAGGAGGCGATCGCATCGGGCGATGCAGACCTTCAGCGCGCCAAGTTCAATGAACTGGTGGAGGTGTTCGCGAAAGCGAAACTTTAGATCGAAGGGATCAGACTATGGCGACCCATGCAGCCAAACGCGCCGAACTTCATAGAATGGTGATGGAAAACCATACCTGCCCCTACGGGTTGAAAGCGCTCGATCTGCTCAAGCGGGAAGGCTACGAGGTCGACGATCACCATCTGACGACCCGCGCGGAGACGGACGCCTTCAAGGCAAAGCATGATGTTCAATCGACGCCGCAGACCTTCATAGGCGGCAAGCGGATCGGCGGTTACGATGATCTCGTCCGGTTCTTCGGCGGCAAGGTCGAGGACAAGGATGCCGTTACCTACAAGCCGGTGATCGCGCTGTTCGCGATGGCTGCCCTAATGGCTTTGGCCGCGAGTTGGGCGGCGTTCGGGAACCTCGCGACGGTCCAAGCCGCCGAATGGCTCATCGCCATCGCGATGTGCCTTCTTGCCCTTCAGAAACTGAAGGACGTGGAAGGCTTCGCGACCATGTTCCTGAACTACGACCTTCTGGCGCAGCGATGGGTCCGATATGCCTACATCTATCCCTTCGCGGAGGCGCTCGCCGGCGTCCTGATGATCTCCGGTGCCCTGATGTGGGTGTCGATCCCCGTCGCGCTGTTCATCGGCGGCATCGGCGCGGTCTCGGTGTTCAAGGCGGTCTATATCGACAGGCGCGAGCTGAAATGCGCCTGCGTCGGTGGCGACAGCAACGTGCCGCTCGGCTTCGTGTCGCTCACCGAGAACCTCATGATGATCGGCATGGCGGTCTGGATGATCTTCAAGCCGATGGGCATTGGACACTGACAACCGCGAAAGGACGATCAAATGGCGAGCGACCACACGGCTCATGGCGGGCATTCGGGGAATAGCCACGGCTCCCATGGCCGTCCCTATCTGATGTTCTGGATCAACATGATCCTCGGCCTCATCGTGATGTATGTCGTGATGTTTTCGATGATCGACGGCTGGGGCGACTTCCGGAACAATCTGAACATGCTTTACATGGCGATAACCATGTGGGCGCCGATGGGCATCTTCATGCTGGCGACGATGCCGGGCATGTTTCCGAACCGCAGCGTGAATATTGTCCTCTATGTGCTTTTTGTCGTCCTTACCCTGGGATCATTTTGGGCGACTCGATCCCAAGCCATGATCGATGACCGCCAGTTTATCGACTCGATGATTCCGCATCACTCGGGAGCCATCTTGATGTGCAGAGAGGCCAACCTGTCGGACGCCGAGCTTCTGGCGTTGTGTGAAGAGATTGAGGTCGCCCAGCGTCGCGAGATCGAGCAAATGCAGGCGATTGCTGGCCGGCTGAACGATTAGTCGGGGCTTGGTTCGCATGCGGTGGCAACCTGCATGCGGGGAGATAAGGGAAGCGGAGGCTTACTATGGTTCACGACCATAACCATCATCAAGGCGCCGCCCATGCCCATAACAAGGGGCACGGTGGCGGATCGGGCCATCACACCGCGACTGCGGAGGCAAGCGATACTGTGAAGGACCCCGTTTGTGGGATGTCCGTGGACCCCACAACGGCTAAGCACCGAGCCCAATACCAGGGCGCGACGTATTATTTCTGCTCCGAGAACTGCCAGACCAAGTTCATGGCCGATCCGGGCAAATATGTTGGACCATCGGAACCGACCCAGGCAGCGGTAGTGCCGGAGGGCACGATCTTTACCTGTCCGATGCACCCCCAGATCCGTCAGGTCGGTCCAGGATCATGCCCGATCTGCGGGATGGCGCTGGAACCCGAAATGCCGACGGCCGAAACCGGACCCAGTGCGGAACTGGTCAACATGACTCGACGGTTCTGGGTGGGTGCCGCCCTTTCTGTTCCGGTGGTCTTCCTTGGGATGGGCAGCGAACTTTTCGGCCTGCATCGTTACATTCCTGGCCAGATCAACAACTGGCTGCAACTCATACTGGCGACGCCGGTGGTGCTGTGGGCAGGCTGGCCGTTCTTTCAGCGCGGCTGGGCGTCCGTGGTGAACCGATCGCTCAATATGTTCACGCTCATCGCGATGGGCGTAGGCGTTGCCTGGATTTACTCCGTGGTGGCAACGCTCGCCCCCGACCTGTTCCCGGAAACGGCGCGGATGATGGGAGACACCGTTGCGGTTTACTTCGAGGCGGCCGCGGTGATCACGGTGCTGGCGCTGCTCGGCCAAGTGCTGGAGCTACGCGCGCGCGAACAGACCTCGGGCGCGATACGCGCGCTTCTTGACCTGGCTCCGAAGACAGCCCGACGTATCCGGCCAGATGGCACCGACGAGGAGGTGGCGGTCGAGCATATTGCCGTCGGCGACAAGCTTCGTGTTCGCATGGGCGAGAAAGTTCCGGTGGACGGGACGGTGCTGGAGGGGCGTTCGGCCGTCGATGAATCGATGATTACCGGCGAATCGATGCCGGTCACGAAAGAGCCGGGTGCAAAGCTCATCGCAGGGACCATCAATCAATCTGGCGCTCTGGTCATGGATGCGGCTCGCATTGGTCGCGATACCATGCTTTCGCAGATCGTCCAGATGGTGGCGCAGGCGCAGCGGTCCCGCGCCCCGATCCAGCGCTTAGCAGACCAGGTGTCCGGCTGGTTCGTTCCACTGGTCATCGTTATCGCCTTGATCGCTTTTGTGGCCTGGACCCTTTTTGGCCCGGAACCCCGGTTGAGTTACGGCCTGATTGCGGCTGTTTCTGTTCTCATCATCGCCTGCCCATGCGCCCTTGGCCTTGCAACGCCGATGTCGATCATGGTTGGCGTCGGCAAAGGCGCCAATCTCGGATTGCTGATCAAGAACGCCGAGGCGCTCGAAAGGCTGGAGAAGATCGATACCCTCGTGGTCGACAAGACCGGCACGCTTACGGAGGGGAAACCGGCCGTCACGGCCATCGTTCCGGTCGATGGGCGGAGCGAGACGGAACTTCTTCAAGCCGCGGCGAGCCTTGAACGTGCGAGCGAACATCCGATTGCACAGGCTATTGTCCGTGCCGCGGTGGAGAAGCAGCTCGCACTGTCGGAACCCTCGGACGTCGACTCTCCTGTCGGTCGGGGAGTCTTGGGAACCGTCGCCGGTCAGCGCGTGCTGATCGGTAGCGCCAAGTTTTTGGAGCTGGAAGGCGTTCAGCCGGGCGCAGCGGCGATCGAGGCGGACGTCATTCGCTCACGCGGGGCCACCGCCGTCTTGGTCGCCATCGACGGCCGGCCCGTCGGCGCCATCGGCGTGGCCGATCCCATACGATCCACTACGCCGGCAGCGCTGGAAGCCCTCCGAAAGGACGGCATCCGCGTGGTCATGATGACTGGTGACAATAAGCTCACGGCTCAGGCGGTGGCAAAAGAGCTGGGCATCGCCGATGTGGAGGCCGAGGTGCTTCCAGAACGCAAGAGCGAGGTTGTTACACGTCTTCGCAAGGAAGGCCGTATCGTCGCCATGGCGGGCGATGGGGTGAATGACGCCCCAGCGCTTGCGGCTGCCGATGTCGGCATAGCGATGGGCGGAGGAACGGATGTCGCCATGGAATCCGCGGGAGTCACGCTGCTAGGCGGTGACCTATTGGGGATCGTGAAGGCGCGTCGCCTGTCGGGAGCGACAATGCGCAATATCCGGCAGAACCTGTTCTTCGCATTCTTCTACAACTCGGCAGGCGTGCCGGTGGCGGCCGGGTTACTGTATCCCGTGATGGGGCTGCTGTTGTCACCGGCGCTTGCCGCACTGGCCATGGCGCTCTCTTCGGTCAGCGTCATTGCCAACGCTTTGCGATTGAGAACTACCAAGATCGACATTTAGTGTCACAGGCCAGCGAAGGGCTGCTCAAGAACGAGGACCGATGATGTCGCGTTTTGGGTCGCCTTCCCTTTCCTCACGCGCATGCGAGAGCATGTCGAGCAGAACGTCACCGACATGCCTGTCGGTGACCTCGTAGAACATTTGCTTCGAGTGGCGAACACGGGTCACCAGGCGCGCGCCACGAAGAAGACGCAGGTGATGGCTGACGAGCGACTGCGAAAGCTCCAGCGCCTCGGAAATATCGGTCACGGATTTCGGACCGTCTTCGCAGTGCAGGAGAATCTTCAGCCTGCTGGGATCACCCAGCAGGCGGAAGGTTTCAGCGAGAAAGTTCAACTCTTGGGACGAAGGGGCTTCTGCGATATTCATGTCGAACCTTCCCGATCAACTGAGTGAACCATCAGGCGCGACCGATCAGTGCGAATGACCCGCATGGGATAGCGCCGCGGTGTTCGGCTCCTCCAAGGTGCAACTGGCTACTCCGTCCCAGTCGATGCCGATCGTCGGGTGTTCGATTTTGAACTTCGTTTTCAGTTCGGCTTCGACCTGTTTCATGACGCTGCGAACATCGACGCCTTCCATCGGCTGCACCTGAAGCGTCGCCAGCACACGACCGGAGGTCAGCGACCAGACATGGATATGGTTGACGCTCTGGATACCAGGAACAGTCTTGAGAAGATGCTCGGAGATCTTGTCGGCGCCGGCGTTGTCAGGTGCGCCTTCGAGCAGGATATGCAGAGTGTTCTTGAGCAGGCTCCATGCACTGCGCAGGATCAGCAGAGACACGAATACCGACAGGATGGGGTCGATAGGAGTCCAACCCGTATACCAGATGACGACAGCGGCGACGATCGCACCCACCGAGCCGAGCAGGTCGCCCATGACGTGCAGGACAGCGCCCTTGACGTTGACGTGTTCGGAATCTCCGCGCGTCAGATACCAAAGCACGAAGAGGTTCACGAGCATGCCGATGATGGCTACGACGAACATCGAACCAGCGAGGACCGGCTGGGGCTCCTGGAACCGTTCGATAGCCTCATAGACGATAAAGCCGACGATGCCGAACAACGTAAGAGCGTTGACCAGGCCGGCGATCACCTCGAAGCGGGCATAGCCGAAGGTGCGCTGGCCGTCCGCGGCCCGCCGACCGAGGCGGAAGGCGACATAGGCGAGGCCGAGCGCGATTGCGTCGGTCAGCATGTGGCCGGCATCGGCAAGCAGCGCGAGCGAGCCCGAGATCACGCCGCCGACGGCCTCCACGATCATGAAGGTGAAGATGATGAAAAAGGAAATGAGGATTTTGCGCTCGTTGTCCTTCGTGACTGTCGGGACATGCGAGTGGTCATGATCGTGATCGTGACCATGATCGTGGCCGCCGCCGTGGTTATGGTCGTGCTTGGAGTGGTCGTGACCGTCATGGTCGCTGTGGGAGTGTGATGAGTTTGCCATTGCTCGTTTCCGGTTGCATCAAGTCAACACTTGAATAGTTGTTCAAGTGTATGCTTGTCAACCAGCCGTGCGAATTTTTTTGCCATCTGCCCGAAGCCTCTAGGACCGACGGGTCGTGACGGCGCACAGGGCAATGCCGACGCCTTCGACGTTGAAGATCTGGCTGATCCTAGAAATCAAAATGGGCAGCCCGAGGACTGCCCATTTTGACACTGCAATGAACCGGGGGACACCTACGGGAGCAGCTTGACGCTCATGATCAGTGGGCAGGAGGTAGCATCAGGCGGCTGCCGGGGCGCCTTCGGCCGGATAGCCCGCCTCGGTGAGAACGGCACGCAGGTCCGCCTCGGTCGCGGATGATTCAACACGGACCTCACGCTTGGGCGGATCAGTCTCGATCTTCGCGGCGGCATCGACGATTTGCAGCGCCTTGGTTACCGACTTGGCGCAACCGCCGCATGTCATGTTGGGAACGGTGAAGAGATACATGGAGGGCTCCTTGATTTGAGTCCTCTGGAAAATGGGGCTTTCCACCGTTGGAAGGTCAAGGGGCAAAATTCAGAAACTTTCTGCTTGACCTTGCCACCGTTGTAAGCCGCAAGCATCCGTCATGCCACGACCGCAATCCTCAAGCGCCACGGGCTCGTTTTGAGACTTCGGCATCTTGACCTGGCGGTGGCATCGCCTCTCTCGATTATCTTCCTCTTTCATACAAATATTGAACAGTTGTTTATGTGTTCAAATGTTGTATGATCTGGCTATGACCCGCTACGCGCGATACGTCTCGTCATCGCGTGAATGCTCGACAATC
Organism: Maricaulis sp.; assembly: GCF_017642925.1. Classification (GTDB taxonomy): domain Bacteria; phylum Pseudomonadota; class Alphaproteobacteria; order Caulobacterales; family Maricaulaceae; genus Maricaulis. Next base: position 101,281 of record NZ_JAEPOL010000002.1, read on the forward strand.
GGAGAGGGACAGTTGGCTTGCCTATGGTCCGAGAGCATATGATCCGGACGGCGGCCCTCGGATGAAGGAGACCGCCAAGTTCCCTGACTCCATCGAGCTTCGTCACCTTCGCTACTTCATAGCCGCTGCCGAACATGGCAGCTTCCGAAAGGCAGGGAGTTCGTTAGGACTATCGCAATCGGCAATCAGCCGTTGCATCGCCGATCTCGAAGACAGGATGGGCGCGTCCCTTTTTCACCGGCACGCATGGGGCGTGTCGCAGACCTTTGCGGGGCAGCGTTTCCTTCATCGCGCGCGTCGGGCTATCAAGACGATAGACGAAGGCGCTCACGAAGTTGCCGCCGCAGGACGATCCGAGCAGGGACGAGTGCGGATCGGCATCTATTCGTCCATCGCTTCGGGCTTTTTGACAAAGCTGCTGGCAAGCTATGGTCGGTCTCATAAAGACGTCAGGATCGAACTGATCGACGGCGATCCTGCCGAACACGTCGCGGCCATCCGCCAGTTCCGCCTCGACGTCGCCTTCCTGACCGGCGACCGGGAATGGCCTGGATGCGACCGGGCGCCTCTGTGGTCCGAGCGGGTTTTCGTTGTGCTGCCCGATCTCCACCCCCTGGCGGCTTTGGACGAGGTGATGTGGGGAGATCTCGCCGATGAGCCCTTCATCGTCAGCGAAGCCGCGCCGGGCCAGGAGATCCATGACCATCTGGTGCGGGAGTTGGCGGACCTCGGCCGGCATCCCGAGATCCAGGTTCAATCGGTCGGTCGGGATAACCTGCTGCCGCTGGTGGCGATCGGCCAGGGTCTGACGCTAGTGAGCGAGGCCATGACGGTGGCCGCGCTTCCAGGCATCACATACCGACCCATCGCCGCCGAGGTGCTTCCATTTTCGGCGGTCTGGTCCCCGGCGAACGACAATCCCGCGTTCCGCAGGTTGCTCTCCATGGCAAAGGCGGCGTCTGCCAAGGCTATGAGGCTCAAGCAAGCGGCTTCGCAGATTGGGGCGAGCGACGTGCTTTTGCGAAGCCGCGATCTGTCGCAATAAATCGCTCCAGCATCGGCACAATGAGCCTGACGGGATCGGCGACGGGCTGGCCGCTCTCGCGGGCCAGCACCTCGGCATAGGCGACCAGATCGCGGTGAAGCGGCGCGGGCAGCTCCACCGTCACCTTGACGGGCTTGTCGTCGAGCAGCGGGCCGAGTCTCAGCTTGGTCATGATCAACCTCCTGCCGGCTCGAATACAAGGTCGCGGGTCACGATGATCCTGACCGGGAAGCCCGGCCGGATGGTCAGCGTGGGGGCAACCTGCAACTGACGTTGCACGATCTGTTGGCCCGCCTGATTGACGGTATCCTGTGCGCCGTCGCGGATGGCCCGGATAAGCCGGTCCTCGTCGCTGGTCGCCAGCTCCGCGCCGACCGCGAGCAGCGTGGAGAGGCCAGCCGCTTTCATCAGATCCCACCAGTGGTAGTCGATCCCGTCCTCAAGGCCGGCATAGCCGCTGGCGTCCGCGCCCGGCAGGCGCTCAAGCACGATGGAGCGTCCGCCCGGCAGGATCAGGCGATTCCACACCAAGAGCACCCTGCGCTGGCCGAAGGTCACGCCATCATCATATTGGCCGATGATGCGCGTTCCCTGCGGGATCAGGAGCAGCGAGCCGGTGGGGCTGTCATAGACGTTCTCCGTCACCTGTGCGGTGATCTGGCCCGGAAGGTCGGAACGGATGCCGGTGATGAGCGCGGCCGGGATTACGGCTCCGGCTTGAAGGATGTAGGGCGAGGCCGGCGGTGCGACGCGATCCGGAGCGACGGTCTGCCGGTCCACCGGCCCGTTGAGGAAAGCGGTATGGCGATTCTGGCCCGCCGTTCCGTCCGGTTGTCCTGTGAGCCCAGCCAGTCCGGGCATGGCTGTTCCGGCCGGACCTCCCGTGCGTGGGCCTGACTGGAAAAATACGTTGCTCAACCGTGCGGCTTCTTCTTCCGCGAGGCGGCGTTGCTCCTCGGGATCGACGGCAGGGGTTGTGATGGCAGGCGGAACGATCGGCTGTCCCCGATTTTGTGCATCGAGGATTGGCCGGCCAAGGTCGCCCGGCAATGCCGGCCCCAGGATCGGGCCAGTATAATCGCGCGGGAGACCGGCGAGGCCATCCGCAGTGGGACGGTTCTCGGTTGAGTAGAGTTCGCCTCCTCCCGGCCCCGCCTCGCGGGTCTGGAGCGCATAGATCAGCGCTCCCCCGACGCCGAGAAGCGCGGCGGCGCCGACGCCTGCCAGCACCTTGCGGGACAAGCGGGTGACGCGGGGCGGCTCGGCGCGCAACCGCATGGGCGCGGCGGTGTTGGTATCGCTCATGAAGGCGATCCTCCCGTGGTCGCGTCGGCCGACTGGGTAGCGGCCTGTCTCTGCTCGATACGGACGATTCTGACCACCTGCTGGCGGTCACCGCTGCCAAGGCGCAGTTCCGCCGCGCCGAACAGCCTGTCGACGATCAGGACATTTTGGTGGATGCGCGAATTGACGATCTGCGGTTCGCCGTCGGAACCGAGAACGAACAGGGGCGGCATCTCGCCCTGCACGATGCCGCGTGGGAAGACGACATAGACGCGCCTGCCGTCATCGAAGACGGAGACTGGACGCCATGGCGGGCTGTCGCCTTGCACCTGCAAGGCGTAGCGATAGTTCCGCGCGGCCTCGGCCGGGATGACGGGGACCGACGGCGCGGTCGCTCGGCTGCCCGGCGGCGGTGCCGGATACGCCCATGCCACGGCAGGCATATAGAGCGCTTCGCGGGCGCGAAGTTCGATCATGTAGATGCGCCGGTCGGTGGTGATGACGAGGTTGGTCGAGATGTCCGGCCGGGTTGGCTTCACCAGCACATGCACTCGGCGCGTCGGACCGCTTCCGCTCTCTGTGTCGCCGATCACCCACCTGGCCGTGTCGCCGGCGGCGATCGGTCCCGCGCCGGTCAGGTTCTCGCCCGGCTCCAGCGCGATGGTGGTGATCTGTCCGACGGCGGCATAGACTTGGTAGAGCGCACCTTCCGACCAGGGATAGATCTGTATGGCATTGTAATAGCCTTCGCGACGCGGCTCGACACGGGCGGCGGCATTGGCGTTCTCAACGCGGCCGGTGGCCGTGCCGGCAGCCTCGCCGCCCCGCGCCACATTCCAGGTGGGCGGCACATGCAGCGGCCTTGGGCGTGCATCGGTGATGGGAGCCTGCGCGGACGGAAGAGGCGGGACATCGGCGTCGTAGCTGAATTGCGGTGTCCGGTTGGTGGCGCAGCCAGCGAGCATGGTCGCGGCAAGCAACAAAGCCGGAAAACCGAGTTTACGGAAAACCGGAAAAGCGGGTTCACTCAAAGACGTGCGGATCATTGACTCATCTCCCGCGACCAGTTGATTGCGTTGACATAGATTCCCAAGGGATTGGCGCGCAGGCGCTCGGCGTCACGCGGCGGCTGGATGACGATGGTGAGGATCGCGGTCCATCGCTCGGTGGTGGAGAGCTGGCCGTTTTCGTAGTGGCGTTCGGTCCAGGCTACGCGGAAACTGTCCGGGGACGCCCGGATGATGCTCGACACCTCGACGGCGACCTGCTGGCGGCCGACGCGCGTGAACGGGTCGTTGGCGCGGGCGTAGTCGTTGAGCGCCACGGCGCCGCGATCCGTGGTCCAGTCATAGGCCCTGAGCCAGTTCTGACGGACAATGATCGGGTCAGCCGGAAGCGAGCGGACCTGTTCGATGAAGCGGCCGAGATGGAATGCGATCTGCGGATCGGTCGGCCGATAATCGGCGGTAGCGGGGGCAACGGTCTGCGCCTGGCCGAGATTGTCGACTTGAACGACCCAGGGCACGACGGTTCCGCGCGCAGATTGCCAGACAAGAGCGCCGGCGAACCCGACCGAGAGGATCAGCGAACCGAACGCCATGTAGCGCCAGTTCCTCGCCTGCACGCGGGCCGAGCCGATGCGGTCGTCCCAGACTTGCGCGGCGCGCTGATAGGGCGTTTCGGGTTCCGGCACCTTGCCGTAATGGGTCGTCGGTCGTTTGAAGGTGTTCATGTGCGGTCACTTTCGGAAAGGCTGACTGAGGAGCCGCCACCGTGGCTGTCGCCGGACCGGACGGCATGGGCGGCAGCGGTGACGCCGTGGCTCATCGCCCGGCTGCGGCGCATCTGCTGCGCCCAGGCCGGTGGACCATCAGCGGCTGAAGGAGGTGATTGCTCGGGCGACGGGGCGCCCCCGACCGTGCCCATGGACGAACTGCCGCCGGACGCCGCAAATCCGGCCCTTGCGCCATCGGAATAGCTGGACTTCATGCTGTCGGCGGCATGGGAGGCTGCGCGCTTCAAAGGCGAGATGGCAGCCGAGCCTGCGGCGCGCGCCACACCGCCAAGGCCGGAAGCGACCCCCGCCGCGCCTGACCCACCCATGGAGCCGAGGGAATAGGCAGACGATGCTGCGCCGGCGGCTGAGGCCCCGCCGCGTGCAAGTGCAGCACCGCCCGAGAGTGTGGCACCGCCCCCCCGCGCGGCGAGCATGGTCGCACCACCGGCAGCGATCGCGGCACCGCCGACAGCGAGGCCAGTCCCGACGGCAGCGCCAGCACTGAGTTGCGGGCCGCCGGAGACGAGGCCGGTGGCGATGCCGGGGCCGAAGATGCCGAGGCCGAGAAGGGAAAGGGCTGCCAGCACGATCGCCATGGCGTCGTCGATGGTCGGGGTCGCGCCGCCGAAGCCGGCGGTGAACTGGCCGAAGAGTGTCGAGCCGATGCCGATGATGACGGCGAGGACCAACACCTTGATGCCGGAAGAGATGACGTTCCCCAGAACCCGTTCCGCCATGAAGGCGGTCTTGCCGAACAGGCCGAAGGGGATCAGCACGAAGCCCGCAAGCGTGGTCAGCTTGAACTCGATCAGGGTGACGAAGAGCTGGATTGCCAAAATAAAGAAGGCGAGGATAACCAGTGCCCAGGCGAAGAACAGGCAGAGGATCTGCACCAGGTTTTCAAAGACGGCGATCCAGCCCATGAGACTGGAGATGGATTCGAGCAGCGGCCGCCCGGCGTCGAGACCGATCTGGGCAACGCGGCCGGGGCGCAGGAGATCTGCGGCCGAAAAGCCTGTGCCGGAAGCCATGAGGCCCAGCCCGGCGAAGCTCTCGAAGACGATGCGTGCGAGGCTGTTCCAATTGCCAATGATATAGGCGAAGACACCGACAAAGATCGTCTTCTTCACTAGGCGCGCGAGAATGTCGTCGTCGGCGCCCCAGGCCCAAAACAGGGCGGCGAGCGTGACGTCTATGACGATCAGCGTCGTCGCGATGAAGGCAACTTCACCGCCGAGCAGGCCAAAGCCCGAGTCGATGTAGCTGGTGAAGATACCGAGAAAATTGTCGATGACCCCCGTTCCGCCCATGATTATCGCTCCCCATCCGGGCCAGGCGTCGACTGCGCGGGCGACCGTCCGAGGAAGCGGTCGCGGGTTTCGGCCCAGATCGCCAAGCATTCGGCGTCATTGGCCGCCGCCTCGCCCATTTCCTGACAGCGACGCTGCCCCTCGCGCAGGAGATCGACCTGTCGCGTCTGCAAAGGAACGGAAGGGGCCGGACCGGCTACATCCTCGCGGTTCATCTCGATGATCGCCGCCGTGATGGCGACGGCTACGAATACGATGGCTGCGATCCGGGCCAGCACCTTCCCCTCCATGATGGGCCTCCCCGGCGTCAGTTGAACATCTGGGCGTTGCCGGGCTGGTAGCCCGAGCCCGGTGTCAGGAAGCGTTCGCGCTGGATGCGGCCCTGTTCGGCGGCGGTCGCGCGTTCGGCTTCCATCAGGGCGTCGGCCCGGCCGTTGGCCGAGATGACCGCGATCAGGTCGGAAAGCTGCTGCGACTGGAGGGCGAGAAGCTGATTGCCGGCTTGGGTGGCCTGAAGCGCGCCGGTCGCCCCTTGGCTTTCGCCGACGAGCGCGGACATCTCCGCGCGGTTGCTGTCGATATTGCCGACGACACCCGCCTGCACCCGCATCGCGTCCTGAAGACCCCCGACGGTATTTTCCCAGCGGGTTCGGGCATCCGCAATGAGCTGCTGGTCGGTGGCCGTGAGGGAAAGGTTGCCATAATCCTGCTGGAACATCTGGTCGATGTTCTGCACATCGAAGGCGATGTTCTGGGCCTGCCCGAGAAGCTGCTGGGTGCGTTGGACGTTCTGCTGAAGCGCCTGAAGCGAACTGTAGGGCAGGCTCGCGAGGTTGCGGGCCTGGTTGATCAGCATCTGCGCCTCGTTCTGGAGCGAGGTGATCTGGTTGTTGATCTGTTCCAGAGTGCGGGCGGCGGTCAGCAGGTTCTCCGCGTGGTTGGTCGGGTCATAGACGATCCGCCCAATGCCGAAGAAGGCGTGGGCCGGTGTCGTGAACATCGGGGTCAGCGCCAGCGGTGCGGTGAGCGCAAGGGCGAGCGCCGAAGCGCTGGCGATGCGGGTGAGCCGGGGAATTGTGCGCGTCATGGGGTAATCTCCTCTTCTTCCAGGATGAGTTCGATTTCGCCGAGGTCAGCGACCGTCGGCGGCAGGGTCTCGCTTTCGGTCGCGAGATTGGTGAGGTCCGGGATGAGATCGGCGGCCCAATCGACGTCGCGTGCCCGGAGCCAGGCCGAGAGGAACCCGTCGCCACCGTGTTCAGCGAGGATTTCGGTGATCAGGGCCTGATCGGATTTGGCCGAGGCGGCGCAGAGCGCCAGACCGACCTCCGACAATCCAAGATCGAACAGGCGGTTGCCACGCCGCGACTGGCAGTAGTAGTCCCGCTTCGGAGTCGCCCTGGCCAGGATTTCGATCTGGCGATCATTGAGGCCAAAGCGGCGATAGATCGCGGTGATCTGGGGTTCGATGGCGCGCTCGTTCGGCAAGAGGAGTCGCGTCGGGCAGCTTTCAATGATGGCCGGAGCAATGGCGGAATTGTCGATGTCGGACAGCGACTGCGTGGCGAAGATGACGCTGGCGTTCTTCTTGCGCAGGGTCTTGAGCCATTCTCTGAGTTGGTCCGCGAACCCTTCGTCGTCCAGCGCAAGCCAGCCCTCGTCGATGATCAGCAGCGTAGGTTGCCCACCCAACCGATCGCCGATGCGGTGGAAGAGATAGGAGAGGACGGCGGGCGCTGCGCCGGTGCCGACGAGGCCCTCGATTTCAAATGCCTGGACATCGGCCGAACCGAGATGTTCGCTCTCGGCGTCGAGCAGCCGACCATACGGGCCGCCGACGCAATAAGGCCGTAGCGCCTGTTTCAGGTCGTTGGACTGGAGCAGCACGGCAAGGCCGGTGATGGTGCGTTCGCCGACCGGGGCGGAAGCAAGCGAAGTCAGCGCCGTCCAAATATGTTCCTTGACGTCCGGGGTGATCTGGATGTTCTCGCGCATCAGGATCGCGACGATCCAGTCCGCAGCCCAGGCGCGCTCGGAGGTCTGGTGAATACGAGCCAGCGGTTGCAGCGAGACGGAAGCCTCGGCCGCATCGGTCAGCTCGCCGCCAAGATCGTGCCAGTCCCCTTGCATGGCGAGGGCGCAGGCGCGGATGGACCCCCCGAAATCGAAGGCAAAGACCTGAGCGCGCGGATAGCGGCGAAACTGCAAGGCCATCAGCGCCAGCAGCACGGATTTGCCCGCGCCGGTCGGTCCGACGACGAGGGTATGGCCCACGTCGCCCACATGCAGGGAAAGCCGGAACGGCGTCGATCCCTCGGTCCTGCCGTAAAGCAGTGGGGGTGCGCCGAGATGATCGTCGCGTTCCGGCCCCGCCCACACGGCGGACGAAGGGACCATGTGGGCAAGGTTGAGCGTCGAGACCGGCGGCTGCCGGACATTGGCATAGGCATGTCCGGGCAGGCTGCCGAGCCAGGCGTCGACGGCATTGACCGTCTCGACCATGACGCTGAAATCGCGGGACTGGATGATCTTTTCGACCAGCCGCAGCTTTTCGTCGGCGCGGCGGGCGTCCTCGTCCCAGACGGTGACGGTCGCCGTGACATAGGCCATCCCGGCCATGTCGGCGCCGAGTTCCTGCAAGGCCATGTCCGCGTCGGCGGCCTTGTTCGCCGCATCGGTATCCACGAGCGCAGATTGCTCGTTGGTCATCACCTCCTTGATGATCGCCGCGATGCTCTTGCGCTTGGCGAACCATTGCCGCCTGATCTTCGTCAGCAGCCGGGTCGCGTCGGTCTTGTCCATAAGGATGGCGCGGGTGGACCATCGGTAGGGAAAGGCCAGCCGGTTCATCTCGTCGAGCAGGCCGGGTGTGGTGGTGCCCGGAAAGCCGGTGATCGTCAGAAGCCGGAGATGTTGATTGCCCAGTCGGGGTTCCAGGCCGCCGGTCAGCGGCTGATCGGCCAGCAGCGCATCGAGATAGACCGGAGTTTCGGGCACGCGGACGCGATGCCGGTTGGTCGAAATCGTCGAGTGGAGGTAGGTCAGCGTGCCGGCGTCATCGAGCCATCGGCACTCGGGCATGAAGCCGTCGAGCAGCGCCAGCACGCGGTCGGTGCGGTCGATGAAGCCGCGCACCAGTTCCCAGGGGTTCACGCCCGAGGTCTCGCGCCCTTCATACAGCCAGGACTCGGAACGTGCGGCATCTTCGGCGGGCGGGAGCCACAGGAAGGTCAGGAAGTAGCCAGAGACGAAATGGCTGCCCTCCTCCTCGAAATCGGCCTTCCGCTCGGCATCGACCAGCGCCGAGGCCGGATCGGGGAAGCGGCTTGCGGGATAGCTTGCGGCTTCCGACCGCTGTGCTTCGACAAAGATGGCCCAGCCGGAGCCGAGACGGCGGAAGGCGTTGTTCAGCCGCCCGGCCACCGCGACCAGCTCGGCCGCGACGGCGGAATCCAGATCGGGACCACGGAACTTCGCCGTGCGCTGGAACGAGCCGTCCTTGTTCAGCACGACGCCGGAGCCGACCAGCGCCACCCAGGGAAGGTAGTCGGCAAGGCGTGAGGCGGTGCGACGGTATTCTGCGAGATTCATCATGGCTCGTGCCTCACACCGAAAGATGGCCGGGGATGCGAAGATGGCGGCGCGCGACCTCGACGAAGAGCGGATCGCGTTTGGCGGCCCAGACGGCGGCGATGTGACCGACGGCCCAGATCAGGATGCCTGCAAGCCATAGCTGAAGGCCGAGGCCGACGGCGCCAGCCAGCGTGCCGTTGAGGATCGCGACGGATCGGGGCGCCCCGCCGAGCAGGATCGGCTCGGTCAGGGCGCGGTGAACCGGCACCGCGAAGCCCGGCACGGTATCGAGGGCCTCGAAGCTCACGGCCATCAGACCAGCGCCCCCCCGCCGAAGCTGAAGAACGACAGGAAGAAGCTCGATGCCGCGAAGGCGATGGAGATGCCGAAGACGATCTGGATCAGCCGCCGGAAACCGCCGCCGGTATCGCCGAAGGCCAGTGTCAGGCCCGTGACGATGATGATGATCACCGCCACGATTTTCGCCACTGGACCTTCGACGGATTCGAGGATGGATTGCAGCGGCGCCTCCCAGGGCATGGAGGAGCCGGAGGCCCAGGCCGGGGACGTCATCAGGCTCACCCAGGCGAAGGCCGATGCGGTTGCGATATGGTGGCGGATACGGAAGGCACGACGGATCATGCAGGTTCTCCAGTGTTGTGAGTGGTGTCGGGTTCTGAAAAGGCTGAGGAAATTCGGTAGTCTCCGTCCGGCCCGAGCCCCTCGACGCGGGCAAGCTCGGCAAGGCGGCGGGCGGAACCGCGCCCGGAGAGGACGGCAACAAGGTCGATGGTTTCCGCGATCATCGCGCGCGGCACGGTGACGACCGCTTCCTGGATGAGTTGTTCGAGGCGGCGCAGCGCGCCGATGCCGGAACCGGCATGGATCGTTCCGATCCCTCCGGGGTGGCCGGTGCCCCAGGCTTTGAGCAGGTCCAGAGCTTCGGCCCCACGGACCTCACCGATCGGGATACGGTCGGGGCGCAGGCGCAAGGACGAGCGCACCAGATCGGACAGAGTGGCGACACCATCCTTGGTCCGCATGGCGACCAGATTGGGCGCCGCGCATTGCAACTCGCGGGTATCCTCGATGATTACGACCCGATCCTGCGTATTCGCCACCTCGGCGAGCAGCGCATTGGTCAGCGTGGTCTTGCCGGTGGACGTGCCGCCCGCGACCAGGATGTTCGCGCGCGACTGGACGGCGGCGCGGAGTGCTTCTGCCTGATCCTCGGACATGATGCCGGCCGCCACATAGTCATCGAGGGTGAACACCGCGACGGCGGGTTTGCGGATGGCGAAGGCAGGCGAGGACACCACCGGGGGCAGCAACCCCTCGAAGCGCTCTCCCGATTCCGGCAGCTCCGCCGAGACCCGTGGGCTGCGCGCATGCACTTCGACGCCGACATGGTGGGCCACCAGCCGCACGATGCGCTCGCCATCGGCGGCGGACAGGATCTCGCCGGTATCGGCCAGCCCTTCGGACAGCCGGTCGACCCAGATGCGCCCGTCGGGATTCAGCATGACCTCGACGACAGACGGGTCTTGCAGCAAGGTTGAGATGGCAGGCCCGAGCGCCGTCCGGAGCATACGCGCGCCGCGGTCCACCGTTGCCTGTTTGTGGTTGATGCCTGCCATCTCGTCCCCGTTCCACCGGGGAGGCGAGAGACGATCCCCGGATGGGGATGACTAAAAGAGACCCAAATCGGGTCGTTTCAACAAGTTTCGACCGTCGTAGTAGCGTAGCGCGCAAATACAGGAGAACGGCGGTGACCCCATCTAGGACCAAGCCTGAAAGCAGCGCCTTGGTCCTTGTCAGGTGATTCGGTTCATCGCGCGGCGGTCAGGAGCCAGCTCCGCACATCCGCTGTCGGTTCAGGGTGGCGCGGCTTGCGCGGCGAAACCAGGTAGAAGTCCGAACCGACGCGCAATTCCGTCGCGAAGGGGCGCGCGAGGCGGCCTGCATCAATATCGTCCTGCACGAAGAACAGGCTCGCTAACGCCAGACCCTGACCGGCGACAGCCGCGTCAACGGCGAGCGATGTCTGGTTGAAGCGAATGTTCTTGGCTGAGGCGGTCACGCCACCCGGATAGGCTCGTTCGAGGAACTGTGGCCAGAAATTATGTGCGTCGTGTAGGAGCGCATAGCGCGTGAGATTGTCGTCCTCGTCGGGCGGACCGAGCTTTTCGAGGAGAAGCGGGCTGGCAACTGCGACGATCACCTGCTCGAACAGGAGTTCGGTGTTGAGGCCCGCCCCGAAGGGTGGCCGCCCATAGCGCACGGCGATGTCGACCGCATCCGTCTGGAAGCTGGAAAGCCGATCCGTGGCAAGGATACGAAGGTCTATATCCGGGTGTGTGGCGGTAAAATCTGGCAGGCGCGGGATCAGCCAGCGTGATGCGAAGGTCGGCGTGACGCTGATGGTCAGGTGCCTGGGTTCCGGCTTCAGCATTTCGGTCGCCTCGGCGATCAACTCGAACGCCCGGCGGATATTGGCAACGTAGCTGCGGCCCGCCTCCGTCAAGGCCAGCGTGCGTGGCTGGCGCTCAAACAGCTTCAGCCCGAGTTCGGCTTCCAGCCCGCGAATCTGCTGCGCGACCGCCCCTTGCGTGACGCCCAGCTCCTCGGCCGCGAGCCGGAAGTTGAGATGCCGCGTCACGACCTCGAATACGCGCAGGCCGTTGAGCGAGGGGAGTCGAGGGAAACCTTCCGGCATAGGATAGATTTTCTACAGAGTGATGGGAGTGGAACTGGTTCGTATCCCGTTTCAAAGGATGATACCAATCCATAGTGCCTCCGTATAGGCGGCTTCCACGATCAATTCTCTTTCAGAGGCCACGGATATGACAGTAGAAAAAATCGCAATCATCACGGCTGGCGGTAGTGGAATGGGCGCGGCTGCTGCGCGCCGGCTGGCGGCAGATGGGTTCAAGGTCGCGGTTCTCTCGTCCTCTGGCAAGGGTGAGGCACTGGCACAGGAACTCGGGGGCTTCGGCGTCACGGGCTCGAACCAGTCGAATGACGACTTGAAGCGCCTCGTCGACGGCACCCTTGAGCGTTGGGGACGTATCGACGTGCTGGTCAACAGCGCCGGCCACGGCCCGCGCAAGCAGATCCTCGAAATCACCGACGAGGACTGGCACGCAGGGTTCGACACCTATTTCCTGAACGTCGTGCGGCCGGCTCGGCTCGTCGCTCCGACCATGCAGAAGCAGAAGGGCGGCGTCATTATCAACATCTCGACGGCCTGGGCCTTCGAGCCGAGTGCGATGTTCCCGACCTCGGCCGTTGCTCGTGCCGGGCTCGCATCTTTCACCAAGATCTTCGCCGATACCTATGCGGCCGACAACATCCGCATGAACAACGTGCTGCCCGGCTGGATCGACAGTCTCCCCGCGACCGAGGAGCGCCGCGACGGCGTGCCTTTGAAGCGTTACGGCACCTCCGAGGAAATCGCGGCGACGGTTGCCTTCCTCGCTTCCGATGGCGCGGCCTATATCACTGGCCAGAATATCCGGGTCGACGGCGGCGTCACCCGCGCCGTGTAAGCCCATGAAGAAAACCGCCTGGCTTGCCTTCTGCTTCCTCGGATTCATCTGGGGAAGCAATTTCATCTTCGTCAAATGGGCAGCGGAATACATCACGCCGGCTCAGATCACGCTGCTGCGCGTGGTCTTCGGCTTCCTCCCTGTTTTTCTGTTCGCGCTGTCTCGGGGCGAACTGCGATGGAGCCATGCCCGTCATGTGCATCATTTCGCGGTCATGGCGCTGGTGGCGACCGCGCTTTACTATTTCGCCTTCGCCAAGGGCACGGCCTTGCTGCCGTCGAGCATCGCCGGAATGCTGAGCGGGGCGATCCCGCTCTTCACCTTCGTCTGCGCTTTCCTTTTCCTGCGCGAGGAACGCATCACGGCGACAAAGGCGGTCGGCGTCGCCCTCGGCTTTCTCGGCGTGTTGCTGATCGCGCAGCCGTGGTCGGTCGGTGGCGACATCGAGATGGCAGGGGTCGCCTGGATGATCGCGGGCACCTTCAGCGTCGGTTGCTCCTTCGTCTATGCCAGAAAATTCGTCAGCCCGCTGAAGCTGCCAGCCGCCGCCTTGACGACCTACCAGATCGGCATCGCAATGCTTCTGCTGTTCATGGTGATCCCGGTCGAGGGGATTGGCGCGGTCTTCGCCGACGACCGGGCCTGGATCGGCCTTGTCATCGGTCTTGGCCTCTGCGGAACCGGCCTTGCCTATGTCGCCTATTATCACATCGTCGAAAACCTCGGTGCGCTGGCGGCTTCGAGCGTTACCTACATTCCTCCGGTCGTGGCCCTGGTGATCGGCGTCGTGTTCGTCGGCGAGGCGATCCAGCTGATCGGCTACCTGGCGATGTGCCTCATCCTCGCGGGGGTCGCTCTGCTTCAGTTCGGGTCGCGGAAGGTGGCACCGGAGGTCGAGCCAGATGCCGGTGTCGGCCTTGCTCCTGCCGGAAAAGCACCATGAAGCAGGCATTGCTCCATGATGTCTGGCTGGTGCTGGCCGATGCGGTCAAACAGCGAACGCCCTTTACGCTGATGCAACTCGCGACCGTCGGCGAGGACGGTGCGCCGAAGATCCGAACCATCGTGCTGCGCAGCTTCAACGAGGCATCTACGAGTCTGTCCTTCATCACCGACCTGCGTTCGCCCAAGGTTCGGGAGATCACGGCCAATCCGTGCGTATCGCTTGCCGGCTTCGACAATGAGAGGGTCGTTCAACTGCGCATCGACGGTCGGGCGGAGATCATCGAAGACGAGACGAGGCGGCGGGACTTCTGGAACGCGCTGCGCCCGCATACACATATCCTCTTTCGGTCGGCACTGCCGCCGGGGACAGTGCTGGCCTCGCCGAATGAAATGGAAACCGACGATAGCGATCCGGCGACCGCCTATGCGCGGTTCTGCCTGGTCGAGATCGTCATAAGCCATGTGGAACGATTGGATCTTTCCTCGGAGCCGCACAGGCGATGCAGCTTTAGGCAAGGGCTCCACGGCTGGGAAGGACGCTGGATCGTGCCCTAAGAACGGTTTTGCGATAGTTGTAGCGTTCGCCTCCGTCGCGCCATCGCCGCGAAAAAGCAGTTTACGGGATCGGCATTAATGCAAGCACTCCGCCTGACGATCTATTCGTCCGCTGCCGCTACATCCTCGGTAATCTCCTGCCGCAGCTTCGGTCCCTGTGCGAGGCGTCGGCCGAGCGCAGTGATGAACGCCTCGTATCGCTCGGCCGATTTGGCCTTTGCCGCCTTTGCCGCCGGCTCGGGCAAGGCTGGCGTCGTCATCAGCCAGAAACGAATGAATACCGCCAGGCTCTCGACGGCGATGCCGACATCACGCTCTACCCGCGTCATGCGGCGGTCGATCTGGTCGAGTCGCTTGGCGACGATCGCCTCGCGGCGCTCAGCATCATCCGGCGACACGAAGGATGCGATGGCAGCCTCGGCGATCATGGATTGCGACCGATCCCGGCGTGCGGCGAAGTCGGCCAGCGCCGCAGTGAGGTCTGGATCGAGATAGATCGTGACCTTTGATTTCTTCTTGCGTTGCATCATGGTCCTATAGGTCCATGCCGTCGTTCGGGTCCATGGCAACCTGCCGGGCAATCCCCTGGACCTGCCGGATCATCCGCCGGTTCTGGACAGCCTCCTCGTCGACATCATCGGGCGGGGCGAACTCAAACTCGTTCTCGATGGGCTTTTTCTTCTCCACCGGCTTCACCCGGCTGAGTTCTGGCTGCAAGCGGCGTTCGGATTCGGTCGTATCCTCGTCATCCGTCGTGGGGTTGTCCTCATCCACGGCGGCTTCCGGCCGCGCCGGGAGCGGAAGCGTGGTCCAGTCGTCGGGCCGGGCTCCCTCAGGGCGCTGCAATTCAGGTGGTGACAGAACACGCTCGCGAAACCGGGCGTCCTCGTAGTAGCGCGCCTTCGTCGCCCGGATCGGGGGGATGCCCGCCACCATGACGATCTCCTCATGCGGGGGAAGCTGCATGATCTCGCCCGGCGTCAGCAACTGGCGGGCGGTTTCCGAGCGCGAAACCATGAGGTGCCCGAGCCAGGGCGACAGCCGGTGCCCGGCGTAGTTCTTCATCGCCTTCATCTCGGTAGCAGTGCCGAGCGCGTCCGAGACTCGCTTGGCGGTGCGTTCGTCATTCGTCGCAAAGCTCACCCGCACATGGCAGTTGTCGAGGATAGAGTTGTTTGGGCCATAGGCTTTCTCGATCTGGTTCAGCGACTGCGCGATCAGGAAGCTCTTGAGACCATAGCCCGCCATGAAGGCCAGGGCCGTCTCGAAGAAGTCGAGCCTGCCCAACGCCGGAAACTCGTCGAGCATCAAGAGCAGCCGATGCCGCCCCGTGTTCGCCTGCAGATCCTCGGTCAGGCGGCGGCCGACCTGATTCAGCAGCAGTCGCATCAAGGGCTTGGTGCGGTTGATGTCGGAGGGCGGCACGACGAGGTAGAGCGTGGTCGGCTGATCGCCTCCCACAATGTCGCTGATGCGCCAGTCTGAGCGGCGCGTGACCTCGGCCACGACCGGATCTCGATAGAGGCCGAGAAACGACATCGCCGTCGACAACACGCCGGACCGCTCGTTCTCGGATTTGTTGCGCAGCTCCCGCGCGGCGCTGGCGATGACGGGGTGCGGTCCTGCGTCACCGAGATGCGCGGTTTCCATCATGGCGCGCAGGGTGGAATCCACCGGGCGCTTCGGATCGGAGAGGAATCGTGCCACGCCGGCGAGGGTCTTGTCGGGCTCCGCATAGAGGACATGAAGGATGGCGCCGACGAGGAGCGAATGGCTGGTTTTTTCCCAGTGATTCCTTTTGTCCAACGAGCCTTCGGGGTCGACGAGGATGTCGGCAATGTTCTGGACGTCGCGCACCTCCCACTCGCCGCGGCGCACCTCGAGCAGCGGATTGTAGGCCGAGGACTTTGGGTTGGTTGGGTCGAAGAGCAGCACGCGGCCATGGCGTGCCCGGAAACCCGAGGTAAGCTGCCAGTTCTCGCCCTTGATGTCGTGGACGATGGCCGAGCCGGGCCAGGTCAACAGCGTCGGCACCACCAGGCCGACGCCCTTGCCCGAACGTGTCGGGGCAAAGCACAGCACATGCTCCGGTCCATCATGGCGCAGATACTCGCGATCATACCGGCCAAGGACGACACCATCGGGATCGAGCAGGCCGGCCGCCTTCACCTCGGGTTTCTCCGCCCATCGCGCCGAGCCATAGGTGGCGACGTTCTTCGCCTCGCGCGCGCGCCAGACTGACATGCCGATGGCGACCGCGATGGCGATGAAGCCGCCCGAGGCCGCGATGATCCCGCCCTTGGCGAAGATCGGCGGCGCATAGGCTTCATAGAAATACCACCACCAGAAGAGTGCGGGCGGATAGTAGATCGGGGTGCCGAACAGCTCGAACCAGGGCGGCCCGAGTTGCGCCTGATAGGCAAGGCTCCAGGCGACATATTGGGTGGCGCCCCAGGTGGTGGCGAGGATGATGAGGAAGACGACGCTGATCTGTCCCCAGAGGATCTTGGTGGCGGACATGGGGTTGGTTCCTTTCCGATTGAGGTCAGAGGCCGAGGCCGCGCTTGCGCCCGAAGTCCCAATCGACACCGCCGTCGTCGCGGGCGATGCCGGAGACGTGACGGCCGATCTGCTTCTCAATGGAGGGCGACCAGGGCACGAGCTGGAAGCCGAGGCCATCGTCGATCATGGCGAAGCGGCCTGAGGCGAGCGCGAAGCGCTGGCGATAGGAGCCGGCGACATATTCGCCGCTGGCGGCGCGCTCGAAGGACATGCCGGTCTCGGCCGCGAGCTTCTCGCCGAGACTGTCGAGTTCGCGCCTGCGCAGCGTGTTCAATAGCCGGCGAGCGAAGACGACGCGCCCGCCTTGCCGCTCCGCGAGATCCTCGCCGATCAGATGCTCCGCCCGCTCGTCCAGTGCCTGACGGACCTCGGCGCCGAAGCCGCTATCCGAGAGAGGAACCGGCTCGCGGGCGATGGCCTGGCGGTCGAGCCAGGTCGCGCCCGAGGCCCCCACCTGCGCACCGAGATCAAGATCGGAGCGGACAGCGAGCGCGACGCGGCGCGCACCTTGCGCATCTTCATAGGCGCGCAACTCGACGATTGAGCCGGGCGGGCTGTCACCGGCGGCATCGAGATGAGGGAGCTTGATGTGGTGGGTGCGTCCGTCGACGCCATCGACGACGGCATAGGCCGTGCCCTTCAACTCGTCGTCAAGGCCGCGCTCGACCAGGCGGCCGATGACGGGAACGTCGAGGCTTTCGCCGGCGAGGACATAGCTGGCCGAGCCGCGTTCGATGCCGCGCGCGATCAGGGCACGGTGCATGCGCTTGATGATGTCGCCGCGCTCGCCGAGTTCGCGCAAGACCGTCTCGGCCTCGGGCTTGATGAACCATTGCGAATGGCCGATCTGCCCGGCGACGCCGAGGATTTCGAGGGTGCGCAGCCGCCCGACCTTCAGCGTATGGAACTCGTCCTGCGGTCGGCTGGCGAGCGGGGCAAGATCGACGATGCCGGATTTTCCCGCATCACGGACAAGCTGCCGGTCGAGCTGGGTCCAGCGTTCCGCCTCGATCTGGGCCTCTAGCGCACGGTGAATGTCGAGATCGGTGCGCGGCCCCAGCTCCTGGGTGATGAGATCGCGCGCCCGGTCCCGCATCCCCTCCTTGATGTAGTCGCGGGAGATCACGAGGTCCTGCCCATCGTCGCGAACACCGCGCACGATCAGATGGACATGCGGATGCGCGGTGTTCCAGTGATCGACCGCCACCCAGTCGAGGCGCGTCCCGAGATCCTTTTCCATCTGGCCGACAAGATCGCGCGTGAATGATCGGAGGTCGGAAATATCCGGCGCGTCGTCGGGCGAGACGATGAACCGGAAATGATGCCGGTCATCGCCGCACCGCTCCGCGAAGGCGCGACCATCGGCATCCTCCGTTCCCGGCCCGAACAGCCGTGCCTTCTCGCCATCTCGGGTCACGCCGTCACGGCGGAGATAATCGAGATGCGTTCCGAGCGGCGCGGACCATGCCATGTTGCGCACCACGCGCGCCTTGACGACGGCGCCGCGTGTGCGGGTGGTGATGAGACGATTGGCCTGGACGCTGGCGCGCTGGCCGCGCCCGAAGCGGGAGCGATTGCCGGAAGTCACGCGGCCGGATCGAGAGACGCCACCGCCGGCCTTCTTCGCGGCGGCGAGCGCCTGCGCGATGAAGGGCCGGGTCTGCTGAGCGCGGGTCGAGCGGATGCGCCCCGGCCTTATGCGGAACTCGTGTTCATCGGACATGACACAGCCCCGCACGGTGCAAGACAGTAAGGAAATTCAGGAGGATGGGCGCGAGGCGCACGGTGCGCGAATGCGCGGCACGGTGCGGAACGCGCCGAAAACATGAACAAAAACAACCGACCGACCGAGCCGCACCGTGCGCGCTTTTATCCTGCCATCTTCCGGTCGTGGTGCCTGCCGCCACCCCCCGCGCCCTCCATGACACGCCAGCGGTCGACAGGATGCGAAACCGCACGGAGCCGCTCATGGCTGGTCCTCACCGGCACTGCGAGCGACGAACAGCCCCTCCGGCTGCAAGGCCGTGAGCGTTTCCGGTGCTGCCGGGACGAATGAAGGGGTGTCGCGAGGCGTGGGGTCGGGTGAAGCCGGATCGGAAGCGGTAGCGCCGATTTCTCCCGCCACGAAGATCGCCGCCTCGCGCCAATCGAGCGGTGGAACAACCGACGAGCTGCCCCCCGACGGTCGCTCGCCGAGCAGGATCGGTGTCAGCGCGGCGACGTAGGCGCGTGTCTCGGCCGGAAGC
Organism: Maricaulis sp.; assembly: GCF_017642925.1. Lineage (GTDB taxonomy): Bacteria > Pseudomonadota > Alphaproteobacteria > Caulobacterales > Maricaulaceae > Maricaulis. The sequence goes on from NZ_JAEPOL010000002.1 coordinate 120,126, forward strand.
GGACGAGCCGTCGCGCGGTATTCGTCGTAACGGCCGGGACCGGCATTGTAGGCCGCGAGCATCGCGGCCACATTGCCGTAGCGATCCCACATCTCGCGGAGATAGGCCGTGCCCGCGAGGATGTTGTCGCGCGGCTCGAAGGGGTCGCGGCCGAGAGCATGGCGGATGCGCAGATCCGCCCAGGTGTCGGGCATGACCTGCATCAGTCCCATCGCACCGGCGGACGAAATTGCGCGCACGTCGCCCGCGCTCTCAGTGCGCATCACGGCGATGATCCATGTCGTCGGGATGCCGAAGCGTTGCGAGGCTTCCGCAATGTGGGCGTCGTGCGGATGCGCGGCAACCACATGACCGGGCATCGCAGCTTGGGCTAGGACGGGCGGCGTGGTGATGGCTGAAACGAACAGGCCGGAAAGAAGAGAGAGGATGATGCGGCGGCGGACGCCGCATCTCCCGGAGGCGAGACGAATGCAGGAGATGAGCATGGTCATTCCTGCTCGTCGCGCTTCTTTTGGCGGGTCCAGTGCAAGCCCCAGTCGCGTCCGTCCTCGTCCGCCTGGAACAGGCGGGCGCGGATCGGCTGCTGGAAGACGGGATCGTCGAGCAGGACCGAAACGAACGGCCCGGCGCGTTCCCCGGAATGTTTCCAGCCCGCGCCGACTTCCGGTCCGTCCTCGTCGCCGAGGTGGATGCGGTAGGCGGGCGCATTCTCCGCCTCGGCGTTCTCTGCTGGAACGAAGGTCAACTCCGCGTCGAGCGTGAGGGTGCGGACATGCCCGGAATAGCCGGACGGGGTGCGGGTAAATTGGCCGATCTGTGCCATGGGAGGTTTCCTTTGCTATGCGGTGGAGAAGACGCGGGCCGTTCGCACGCCCCGCAGCGGACGCGCCGTCACCGCATCGGCGCGCGCCAGACAAAGCGGCCATCGCCGTCTTCGTCGGTGAAAAGCGGGATCGCGCGGCCGATCACCGCCGAGGCGGGGAACGGGCCGAAATAGCGGCCGTCGAGGCTGTCGCCGACGTCCGGGTTCATCAGGAAGACTTCGCCCTCGGCGATGACGCGGCAGCCCTGCCAGACCGGCAGGTCTCGGCCGAGGCTGTCGCGGTCGCGTGCTTCGCCGAGCGGAACACCATCGACGGCGATGGCGCGGCCGGCGCGGCAGACGCGCTGTCCGGGCAGGCCGATCACGCGCTTCAGAAGCGGCACGTCGCGCGCGACGTAGCCGCGGTCCACCATGTAGGACGCGAACGGCTCAGGTGGCATGACGGCGACCAGATCGGGCATCTCGATCCGATCAGCGGGCGCGACGGTGTAGAACCCGATCGGCACGCTGGCCGATGCGTTCCAGAGCAGCCTTGGCGCGGTCGGAACGAATCCGGCGATGGCGATCCCCAGCGTGGCCGCCGCCGTCACCATGACATAGCGAAAGCGCGTCATGGGGCGATCTCCCGGCGCCGGAGCCATGCCTGATGGCGCTCGGCGGTGTAAGGACGCGGCGCTTCGCCTGCGTTCATCCAGTGGGCGACATGCCGCCAGTGATCGGGATCGACCTGGGCGGGATCGACGCCAATGGCCTCGATCCCGTCGACATGGCGAAGGACGGCCTCAACCTTCGGCCAGCCTTCGATCTTCAGCAGGATTTCGCCGCCCGGACGGACGAAGGGCAGCGTCTGATAGGATTCGCCCGGCGCAACCGCGCGCAGGATGTCGAGGCGCGAAATGATCGTGCCGTGGTCGTTCGCCGCCCAGCGGACGAACGCGAACACCGAACCAGGACCGAAAGAAACGACGCGCCGGTTGCGGTCGAGGATCTGCGTTCCCGCCTCATGGCCGAACCTGATCCAGTATTCGGTCCTGCCCTCCACCCAGGTCAGTTCCACGCGGGTCAGATCGCCATCATGGGCATCGATACCGATCATGGGCGGTCTCCCGCTGTGTCGGGAAACTCGCGCGCAAGCAGGTCACGCAGCATGTCCGCGACGGTGGTGCCGCGCCCGAACGCGGCGATCTTGATCCGCCCGCGAAGCTCGGGCGTGATGTCGATCGTCAGCCGGGCGGAATGGGCGGCTGCGGCGCCATCGCGCGCTGGCCGTCCATCGCCAGCCTTGATCCAGCCATCGGGATCGGCTGGGCGCGTAGCGAAGCCGCGCTTGTCCGTGCCGGCCGTCATGACGGGGCTCCGTCATGGAACGGCAGCACGGTGGCGATGCGGGCGCGGGCGAGATCGGCCATGTCGGCGTCGATCTCGCAGCCGAGATAGCTCCGGCCGGAAAGCCGACAGGCTTCCCCGGCTGCGCCGGAACCGGCGAACCAGTCACCGACAAGTCCGCCTTCCGGGCAGCTCGTGCGGATCAGGATTTCCAGGAGCGCCGACGGTTTCTCGGTCGGATGGATGGCGCGGCCGTGGCAGTTGCGCAGGTAGATGACCGAGCGCATGAGGCGCGGTCCGCCGTCATGGCTAATGTAATGGCCGGCGTCGATCTGGCCGGTATGGGGTGGACGCTGCTTGCGCCGCACCGTGCGGGCCGTTGCGTCGGGCGTGGTCTGGACGTCGTTGTAGATGTCGCGCCAGGCGGTCTCTGCCGGATAGAACTGGACGGCCAGCTCATGCACCCGCTTGAAGCGATCATTGTGAAAGCCGGTGCCGTTCTGCTTCTCCCAGATCACCTCCTGCGCGATGCGCAGACCCGCATTGGCGAAGTGGTCGGCGGTCGCCATGAAGGAACGAAGTGAACCGAAAACCCAGAGCGAGCCGGTCGGCTTGAGGGCGGCGCGCGCCAGCGCGACCCAGCCCTCGACGCGCCGGTCCCAGGCGAGCGAGGTGTCGCCATAGGGCGGATCGGCGAGGATCATGTCGTAGGGAGCGTGCCAGGGCATTTCTTCGCGGCAGTCGCCGGTCAGGATGGTCATTGGCCGACCCTCCCGATGCCCAGCCGCGCAATCTCATCGGTGAGCGCTGCGACTTCACGCGCGGCAGGAGATTGGCGGTCGATCTCGCCTGCGAGACGACCTGACTGTGCAGCGTCGGCGAAGACGACGCGCTGCCCGACAGTGGTGGCAAGGACGGGCGGGTCGTGATCTGCAAGGCTTTCGGCCGTTTCGCGGGCGATGACGGTGCGCGCGCCGCAGCGGTTGAGCGCGAAGCGGGCGACGAGTTGGGGCCGATAGATGCGGGCCTCTGCGAGGAGGGCCAGCATTTCGGCCGAGGCCCAGCCATCGAGGGGCGACGGCTGCACCGGGATCAGCACCAGGTCGGCGGCGAGGAGCGCGGAGCGCATGAGGCTGGCGACACGCGGCGGTCCGTCGATGACGACGTGATCGACATCGCGGGCGATCTCCGGTGCCTCGCGGTGCAGTGTGTCCCGTGCGAGGCCGACGGTGCCGAACAGTCGAGGCAGGCCCTCGCGTGCGCGTTGCTGTGACCAGTCGAGCGCCGAACCCTGCGGGTCGGCATCGAGAAGTGTGACGCGCTTTCCGCCCTGCGCCAGTTCTCCGGCGAGATGCAGCGCCAGCGTGGTCTTGCCGACACCGCCCTTCTGGTTGAGGAGTGCGATGATCATTGGCCGCCTCCCGGCAAGTCGAGAGGAAGGCGGGGTGTGTCGGAACCTTCGGAAGCCTCGGTTCCGCCGGGCTGAGGGGCCGGCTGGGAAGCGCGTGGCGTGGCAGATGCGCCGTTCCTAGCGGCTCTGCTGAGGCTTCTGGCGGTGTCGCGGATGAGGTTTTCCACATCGCGCACGCGCTCTTCAAGGTTAGAGTCTTTGTTAGACTCTAAGTTAAGGGCGCGATTTTGCGAGTGGTCTTCGGGCGTTAAGCCCGATTTCGGTTCCCGATAGCACGAGCCTTGGGTTCCCGATAGCACGATAGTCCGGGTTCCCGATAGCACGAGGCCATTCACAGGTTTTCCACAGGCCGGTGTCGGCTCGAAGGCGAGCAGCATGCGCCCGCCGATCTCGGCTTCCAGAAAGAGCCGGTAGCCCGGCAAGGGCTGGCGTCGGATGATGTCGCGCAACTCAAAAGCGAAGCGTTTGAATGGCGACATGCTGCCGGACTTCTGATGGAGGTGGCGGAAGTCGAAGCGCCAACCCTCACGCTGGCGGCCGCCGTGCTTACGCACTAGGCGGTAGAGCCATCGGTCGAGTCCGCCGGTCAGGTCGAAATAGGTCCGGTCGATGGTCAGCACGAGCGCGTCGTCGAGGACGGCCTGATAGAACCAGTCCGGCACGATCATCTCGATACCATCGGGGCGGCCGTTGCGGTCGGTGCGCTCCTGCCATTCGTTGATCCAGGAGAAGCGATGCCGGCGGCCTTCAGCTGGTTGCCGGATCGAGGTGGAAATGGTGGTCGATTGCAGCCGGTCGAGTGCGGCCTTCAGGCGCTGGTAGTCGCGCAGCGACGTGCCGCGCCCGACATAGGTGAGGATTTCGTAAGGCGTGGCGGCCATCAGCCGGGACGTCCGAAGCCCGGTATCACGGGCTTCGACGATCTGGCTGGCGGCCCAGATCAGGATGTCCGCATCCCAGATCGTCGCCATGCCATGATCGGGGACCGCCTCGACCCGGATCGTCACATTGCCGGCGGCGAAGTCGATGGGCGCGACACGTTTTGACTTGCCGAGGGAGAAGAAGGGATAGGCCATGAGATCCTGCGCGTCTCGTGGCGCGAAGTCGCCGGGGAGCGCCCTGAACAGGTCGAGCTGCCCGCGCTCGGAAAGGGATCGACGTCGCGCCACCATGAAGGGAACTGGGTGCGATCAGCGGGCGGAGCGCCCGACCTGCGGGCCGGTCGGAAGGGCGTGGCGCTTGGCGGGCAGCACGGAGCCACGGGGATCGGAGGTGGAGGTTACCGCACCGCGCTCGGTCCAGGCTTCGAGATCGTCGATGGCATAGACAACCCGGCCGCCGAGCTTGCGATAGGCAGGGCCGGTCCCGTAGGTGCGGTGTTTTTCGAGCGTCCGGGCCGAAAGGCTGAGAAAATCCGCAGCCTCCTTGGTGCGCAGGAAGCGCGGCGGCAAAACGACGGGTTCATGTGGCATGATCGGGCCTCCGGGCTGTTGGGAACGGCCACTGCGAGTCAGCGGCGGGACAACGACCACGGTGGCGGAGGGAGGCCGGCGAGTTGCAGGGCGAAGTTGATGGGTATCGAAATCGCCCACCAGCCCAGGCGTCGAACTACGCTAGCGTTGGCGACGATGACGCAGGAGTTTTCGATAGCCGCCCGCGACCATGGAATGGGCGTCGCGCAGAAGCGCCTTGATCGTGTGGCGGGCCGAAGACGCCTGCCATTCATCGCGGTCGAGCGGCCCGATCTTCAGGATGACTTGCGCGATTTCCTGCTGTGTGGCGCCCGCCCTGTGTCCGTCAAAGGCGCGAAGCATCCGTCGCAGGCGTATGCGCTGCTGCCGGGTCAGCCGCGTATCGGGAGGAATGGCGCGGCCATGTAGGGCGGAGAGGAAGCGGCGGACGGCTTCGATCCGGTCGAAGCCGTCCAGGCCGAGCGGAACGATGGCGACGGCGATCCTGTCGTCGCCGGCCGTGCAGTCGAGGATCTGCAGATGCTGTCCGTTGCCAATATCGAGCCGGTAGTCCTCATCCGTAGGTTGCGAGCGAGGATGGGCGCGCCAGATCACGGTAGCTGCGAGACCGATTTGCTCGTCAAATTCCGATGGCGCGTTCGCCAGTATGACGACGCTCGTGTCCTCCTGCGGAAGCCATAATACCTTGGCGTCAGGTGGCGCAGCCAGCGGATCGACGGGGAAATCGGAGTCCCCACCGCTGCCGGATTCGTTCGGTCAGCGGTTCGGGATCTCCCTGGCCAGAGGCCGATGCCTCAAAATCAGCGTCATAGGCATCGTTGCGGCGGAGCCACTCCCAAGCCAGATCGGATGGCGTCAGCACATCCAGATGCTCGTAGTCTGCCGAAGAACGCCAGGTAGATGCGTTGGGTGTCATCGGAGCCTCCCACGTCACAGCTCAGGAAGTTGGAGAGACTCTACGATTCCCGTTCGGGTTGAATTGAGGAAGCTGGGTCGGGATCAACAGGTGATGCGTCCCGCGCATCGCTATGATGTTCGGTGCTGACTTTCGCGGACCAGTTCGCGATAGCCGCGCTCGGTCATCCAACGCGCTCGTGCGAGATGCGCGTCATGAACGCGGCGGCTACGCTCGGGATCACGCTCTGGATCGAGATTGAAGAGGATTCGAACCGCTTCGCGCCAGTCGGCGCCATCGCGCGCTGCGTCGAGCAGGCGCATATAGAGCTTCATGTGTTCTCGATCATATGGTGTCAGCGTTTGGCTGGACGGTGGTTCGTCAAGAAATGTCTGTGTCGCTTGTCCCATCAGTCGCTCACGATCGGATAACGTATTTGTTAACCATCTCCGGCGGGAGATAGCCATTCTTTTTATGGGCAACGGGTCAATGCGCAGGCCACGACGCTAACCCGGCGTCGGGCTCCGCTCGTGCAGGAGCAAGACGCCTTCGCCCTTATCCGTTGACAGGAAAACGATGCCGGCCGCTTCGAGAGCGCGGCGAACCTGATCGCGAGTCGTCTCGAACACCTCAAGCCCATTTTGGGATTCGAGGCGTTTGAGTGCGGTCAATGCGACCTGGGCCTTGTCAGCGAGCGTCTCCTGTGTCCAACCCAGCAACGCGCGTGCGGCCCGTGATTGGCGAGCGGTGATCATACATGATCACCTCCCACCGAGACCTGCACGCACTCCAGAACTACGACTATAATAGTCGCTCTGCCTTCAAATTCCACTCGAAATTCGGCTGGAATCGTCGTGATCAACCTCGCAGTGGCGGGATAGGCAGCCATCTGATTCGGTCGGACATACGACAGCGTATCGGCGCGGCCAGAATGGCCTGGCCCAGGGAGAGGAGGATGGGTTTGGGAAGGAGGGCGAGGGAACCGTCGCCTCCTTCCCATGGGAGGGTTCAAGGGAGGGGCTTCAGCCCTTCCCTTGGGGAGGATGTTTGAAGGAGGGGGCTTGCCCCTTCCTTCATGGGAGAGCGTTGAGAGGGGCGTGCCCCTTTCATCAGCCCTGCGGGCCGGTCGATCCGGCCGGCAGGGCTTTGACGACGAAGCAAAGACGAGAGGCGGCTTTCGCCGCCTCTCGTCGAAGGGTCAGTCGGTATCCGGTCCCCAGAGCGGATTGCTCTCCGGGTCCTCGATGTGCCCGTAGTCCGGTTCGAAACCGCGAACCACAGCCCCGATCTCGTGACCGCCGATGCTCGTGCGCCCCTGCGCAACGAGGATGCTCACCGCAGTCGGATCGGCCTCGATGGCCCAGATCGCGTCCTCCATATCGTCGTGGGGACCGAGGTTTTCGATGGGGATAACGTCGCCATCCTCGTCGTAGCCGCCGTGCAGATACATCGGCGCCTCGGCCAGACGCTTTGCGGCAAGCTCGGCATCGCGGATAAGCCCGAAAGCCTGCTTGCGATCGCGCCAGTATTCGGCGCTGCCCCCGTCGATACGGATGATCTTTTGTTCGGTCATGTCATGCTCCTTTCTCTCGCTGACGGGAGGGTCGGGCACCGTAGCCGCGAGGGGTCAGGGATCGCGCAGCGACCGCCAGCGGCGGCGAGCGGGGGAGCCGATTTTCTGACGATGCCCTTGGGTATCGGCTGAAAATTGGGGGGACCGTGAAGTCCTTGACGCCGGAGTGGCTGGTGCATGATCCGAAGTCAGAGAGAGAAGAGCCCGCGGCCCCGACTAGGGGCCGCGACAATATTCGGTGGAACCGAAGGGGAGGTTTGGAGGGGTTTCCCCTCCATGGGTGGGGGAGTTTGAGGGGGCGGGGCTTTGCCCTGCACCTTCATGGGGTGAGTTTGAGAGGGGCGGCTTGCCCCCCTTTCATAAGCCCTGCCGAGCGGTCGATCCGGTCGGTATGGCTATTACGACAGGGGAAAAGGTGGCGAGCGGCTTCCGCCGCCCGCCACCTCGCTATCGGTATCGGTATCGGAAGTTGCTGACCGGGCGCTCGTAGATCTCGGGGTCGAGTTGCCCCGCGCCATCGGGGCCAATGCTGGCATCGCAGAGATAGGTGGTGAAGCGGATACCTGTCTGGGCAGCGATCTGCCGGAGGATGGGACCAAGGCCGGACAGATGCTTGTCCTCGACGGTCATCCATTCCGGGATCGGGCCATTGCACCACATGGCCGCAACGGGGTGGTGGTATCCGCCGAAGTCCGGGTCACCATCGACGGCATCCAGCAGATGCCAAGGATAGAACCCCCGGCCGCCGGATTCGAGATCGCCCATGCAGTCGCCGAGGGTCTGTTCAAGGGACTCGCGCACCGTCGGATCGCTTTCGTTCCGTAGCCGCCGCTGGACCTTTGCGCCCTCGCGGCAAGTCTTGAGATGGCCGTTGAGGGCAAGAAGCAGCTTTTCATGGAGGGACTGCGAAAAGCGAGTGTCGCACCTGAAGTAGTTCTTGCGCACCCTGGTTCTGATGCGGCCAAGCTTTCTTGAGAGATTGAGGAAATCGAGATCAGACATTTGTTTCTCCTTTCGTTCTGACGGGAGGAGCCTGCACTGTTGCCGCGAGGGGTCAGGGATCGCGTAAGCCGACCGCCAGCGGCGGCGAGTGGTGGAGCCGATTTTCTGACGATGTTCTTGGGCGTCGGCTGAAAATTGGGGGACCGCGAAGTCCTTGACGCCGGAGTGGCTGGTGCATGATCCGAAGTCAGAGAGAGAGGAGCCCGCGGCCCCGACCAGGGGTCGCGACATTATTCAGCGCAACGCCAAAGGGGAGGTTTGGAGGGGTCTCCCCTCCATGGGTAGGGAGTTGGAGGGGGCGGGGCGTAGCCCTGCACCTTCATGGGGCGAGTTTGAGAGGGGCGGCTTGCCCCCTACTCATTCGGGGAGCATCGGACCAAAAAGTGGTTTCCTGTTTTTGGAAATGATCCGATGCTCCGGCAAGGAAATCGGAGCGCCGGGCGCGAAGGCGCATGGCGTTCCGGTGGGGAATCTTGCGCTGAGCCGGCGGGCGCGACCCACCGTAAACATGGAAGGCCCGGCGGCTTGCGCCGCCGGGCCTCTGGCTTCCCGCTCAGAACGGGATGTCATCGTCGTCGATGAACTTGCCGTCGTCGTTCTCGGTCTGCTTCGCCCGGCTCAGGAAATCGACGGTCTCGGCGATGATCTCGCAGCCGTAGCGGTCGTTGCCCTCCGCATCCTTCCACTTCGTGTAGTGGATGCGGCCGCGAACCAGAACCTTCATGCCCGTGTCGCAATACTGCTGGACCGTCTTGCCGAGGCCGTTGAAGCAGGTGATGCGGTGCCATTCCGTGTCCTGAACCCGATAGCCCTTCTCGTCACGGACCACGCGGCCTTCCGAGTATTTGGGGCGCGACGTGGCGAGGCTGAAGTGGGTGATCGAGGTGCCGCCCTGGGTGGTGCGGGTTTCGGGGGCCTGACCGATGTTGCCGGCGAGGATGACGATGTTCTGCATTGTAAGTCTCCGTTGCTCCTCGGAGGGACCATCCCTCCGACGAGACCCGGCCAAGGCCGTCGGGAGACTCCCGCAACTGCCGCCCTTGCGGCAGCTCGCCCCTAAGGCCCGGAGTGGGGCGGGCAGCCGCGCTCGCGCGGCAACACGGTCCGGAGCCGCCGGGGTTGCTGGTGGAAACCGAACGGACTTAGGGGATCAGTCAGTCGGAGGGATTGGTGCCTTCGAGAGCCAATCGGGGACGCGCAGCAGAACTGGCATCCCTGCCGGTAGCAGCAGCGTGCTGGCCCTTGGAACCCGTATCCATGCCACCGGGCATCCCGATCTAACCCACTTCCCCGTCATGTTCACGCCCCGCTGGAAGGCTGTGTGGCCCGTGACGAGAAGGGCTATCGGGTCTGGAGCGCGGAACCGGCATCGCATCACCTGCATCAATGGCACGAGGTCAGGTCCGGCAGTATTGCGGCAAGGGTTTGAAGGTGATTGCGGCTGTGTTCACGAAATGAAGTGGAAGGATGCGGCTGGCCATCGACTGCACGGCGTCAGCGGGATTCACGCCGATGACCGGCTTCCAGAGCCGGGCAAAGCAGGTCGAGAAAGACGGCAGCGTGACCGCGATGACATGATTTCCCATTCTGAGCAGGAAGCCCGGAGCCCGGTGGTCCAGCCGTCGGGTTTCCATGAGACTGCGGGATCGCGCGCGCCGGCTCAGCGCGAGAACACCGACTCGCCGAGCGCGTTCAGATTGATGATGGCCGAGACGCCGATGACCAGGCCGCCCACGCCGCCCAGAAGGTTGAGCGCGAGGGTCGAGTCTATGGCGTTCTTCGTGACGCCATAGACGAGCGCGTAGCCAGCTATGACGGCGGGCACCGCGAAGAGGGCAAGCGCGATGAGGCGAAGAACAGGGTTCTTGGCAAAGCCCAGGACCGCGATCACCAAGACGATGGACAGCAGGGCCGCACCGAGCGCAGCGAAACCGGACATCAGGACGCCGGCTCCCGCGCCCCACGCGTATTGCGCGGCAGTAATGGCCGACATGACGGGCAAAGCGTAGATCGCGAGATTGTAGGCGATCACGCAGGCCGTGATGGTCAAAGAGATGGCGAGCAGGATCAACGTCATGGAAACCTCCAGCGAACGGTTGAGGATCACGACAGGCTGCCGGGAGATGCGCTCCGCCTGCGACTATTCTGCTTCGCCGGTTCTACAAGGATGCTCCAATAGAGGCTCGACCTCGCTTCCTGTCAAGGTTTGGCGGCTGAAAGCCGCCGAACGGCGGCGCTTACGCGCCGCCGTCGAACTTCATGACCGGGATGCCGAGCTTGCGGGCCTTGTCGGCGAGATTCTCCTGAATCCCGGTGCCGGGGAAGACGAGGATGCCGACCGGCAGCACATCCAGCATCGCGTCGTTGCGCTTGAAGGGTGCGGCCTTGCCGTGCTTCGTCCAGTCGGGCCGGAAGGCGACCTGCGGCACCTTGCGGTGGTCTGCCCAGCGGGAGGCGATCAGTTCCGCGCCTTTCGGGGTGCCGCCGTGCAGCAAGACCATCTCCGGGTGCTTGGCATGGACCTGATCGAGCCGCCCCCAGATCAGCCGGTGATCGTTGAAACCGGCGCCGCCGGTCACGGCCACCTTGGGACCGGCAGGCAGCATCACCTCGGTCTCGGCGCGGCGTTTCGCGGCAAGGAAGTCGCGGCTGTCGATCATCGCGGCGGTCAGGTTGCGATGGTTGACCATCGAGCCGCTGCGCGGCCGCCAGGCGCTGCCGGTGTGGTGTTCGAAAGCCTCGGCGGCGAGATCGCGGAAGAGTTCCATGCTGTTGCGCCGTTCGATGAGGGTCTGTCCCTCTGCCGTGAGGCGTTCGAGTTCGACCGACTTCACCTCGCTGCCGTCCTGTTCCCGCTGCATCCGGCGCTGCGCCTGCTCGTTGTCGTCGAGATCGCGTTCCACCCGGCTGGCGGCGCGGTGAAAGAGATTGACCGTCCCCCAGAGCAGCTCTTCGAGATCGGGCTCTAAGCGGGTGTCGCCGAGCGTCGCGACGAGGGCGTCGAAGATGTCGGTGACGGCACTGGCGACGGTATTGCCTTCGGGCAGCGGCCTGGGATCGGGTTCGTCCTGGAAAGGACGCCAGCCGTAGAGCTGGAGTTCGGTGAGGGCGTGATCGGTCTGGGAGGAGGTGTGGACCGGCTCGTCGCCTGCGGAATAGGTTTCGTTCGTCATCGGGAGCGTCCTTTGTCTGGAGACCGCGCCCATCGCGGCCTTCGCAGGCGTCGACGCGCACGGGCGGGACGGGTTGGCAGCCCTCGCCCACTCCGCGAGGGCCTCGATGGCCGGGTTCGGACTATTTTGACTTTCGCGATGCAAAGGCGGGGCTCGTCCCCGCCGGCGGAAAATAGTCCGAAAGCGGCCATTGCCTGCCCGGCCCGTTTGTGCGCCGATCGCCCTCTCAGAAGGCCGTGGGTGCGGGCCTCTCCGACGAAGGATGCGCCTGCCGATGGCCAGCGAACGAAACCGGCAGGCGACGAGTTGGGCCGCGCCTCCGAGAACGATTACATCCTCACCGCTCCATGAAACGGCGGATGTCCTCGGGATGAAGCTGATCCTTCAGGGCCGCCCTGAGGGCATCGGCGCCACGGCGTCGCAGATCATCGTTGAAGTCGCCCTCGACCGGCGTGAGCGTGACCGCCTCGATCCCGAAGCTCGCTGCTCTGGAGGCGAGGCTGTCTCTTGCGCCGTCCCCGGCCGGGTCGCGATCGCGCAGGACATAGAGCCGGCGCAGGGACGGCGGGAACAGGATGGCAGCGAGGTGAGCGGCTGAAAGCGCCGCCAGCATCGGCATGTGGGGCAGAACCTGACGGGGCGACAGCACGGTCTCGATGCCCTCGCCGGCTACGAGAACCTCAGCGGCAGTGTCGAAGCGGACTGCGTGGCCGAGAAGGTCGCCCATCGCCCGCCGCGGTGTTTCGACAGGTGCCTTGCCGGAACCGTCCGGGGCGAGCCAGGTGCGATGCGCGCCGGTCTGGTGGCCGGAGAGATCGGTGACGGCGGCGACGAGTGCCGGCCTGATCTCGGTGGGCGAATGCTCATCGGGCCTGTAATAGCACCGGGGATGGTAGCGCAGCGCGGCGGTGCCCGAGAGGCGGGTGATCGCCCGCCCGCGCAGGTAGATCTCCGCAAGCGTGCCGCCGATCGGCTGCGCCATGGCGAAGAGGCGGCGAGACGCTTCAGGCGAACCGGACGCCACGCTGGACGTGCTGCCGGTCGGCGTCTTCGTCTTCTCCGGTTCGGGATGCGGGAGAGCGAGGAAACGGCGCGCTTCCTCGGCCACGTCCTTGAAGTCGACGAGGCCAAGCGATTGCCGGATGATGTCGAGCAGATCGCCATGCTCCCCAGTGGCCATGTCGGTCCACTTCCCCGCCGCGCCCTTGCCGGATTCAGGCCCGGTGAGGCGGACAAACATGGATCGCCCAGGCGTGTTTTGCACATCGCCGACCAGCCAGTATCGTCCGGCGCGCTGGCCGGACGACAGATAATGGCGGCAGACCGCCTCGGCCTCCCGACCGAGACGGATCGCCAGTTCCGAGACATCGTGACGGGGCATCATGCTGCCTCCCGCTCGCCGATGCGCTCGACCGGCCAGCGGTCGAGAACCTTGCCGAGAACGGCAGGGCCAGTCCCATCGACCGGAACGAACATGCGCAGCTTCCATGAGATGATTTCGTGGAAGAGGCCATAGGCCGAGAGGCGCTGACGCATCATGTCGGTAAAGCCGGAGAGTTCGATCCGGTTCGCGCCCATGACGCGGACCCGCCGAAGCTGAAGGCCCTCGGCGAGATCGAGGATCGTCCGACCTTCCATCAGCGCCGCAAAGGCATCATCCGGCGTGACCGATGCGGTTCCGGTCTTGGTCGCGTTCGCGGCCCAGGCTGGAGAGACCTTCCGGCCGATGATGCGCTCGCCGGCGTCAGACTGGAGCCGATAGACGCGGGTGGAGTCATTGGGCAACCGCTTCCAGATCGGCAGCAACAAGCCCGTGACCATATGCAGGGTGCTGTCGGCAAACTCCGGCACTTCTGCAACCTCGGCCTCCCAAGCCGATGCGAAGACGTCCCGGTCGGCCTCGACCCAATGGGTTTCGCCCATCATTCTGACCGGGACGTTATGGGCCTCCATCGGCCGGATCAGGCGGACGCGGCGCTCGATCTCGCCATCATCCAGCATGACGCTCGTGCTGGGGATCTGCACCGCCGCGCGACCCGAGCGCTCGTTGATCAGCAGCTTCGCACGCGGATCATCGAGTTCGGCCAAGGCGGCGTCGAGCGTCACCGGCCGGTTGCGCTTGCGTTCGGTGATAGTCAGCAGGCTGGTCTCGGCCCCGGTGCGCGGATGAGTGTAGATCACCTGCCGGTCCGCCACCACGAAGCTTTCGGCGCGCAGCGTCTCCAGTCCGGCATCATAGGTGCCCGAGGCGATGGCGCCCTCAATCCGCGCGGTCAGAAGCTGCTCGAAGGCGGTGAACAGCACGCCCTGAAGCTCAATGGTCAGGGCGAGCAAACGGTTGAGAAACGTGGTGATCGCCGGCAAATCATCCTTGATGCCGTTCGAGTCCATCAGCTTCAGCCCCGTTGCGGCCTCGAACCGCTCCAAGCTGCATCCCTCGACCTTGCCCCGCACCAGCAGGAGATAGAGCTGGCGCAGCGCGTCGCGGGCGTAGTGGCTCTCCAGATTGTCTTCCGGGCGGAACAGGCCCTGACCGCCGGTCTGGCGCTGGCCGCGCGTGATCGCACCCAAGGTGTCGAGGCGGCGGGCGATGGTCGAGAGAAATCGCTTCTCGGCTTTCACATTGGTCGAGATCGGCCGGAACAGCGGCGGTTGCGCCTGATTGGTGCGGTGCGTGCGGCCAAGCCCTTGGATGGCGGCATCGGCCTTCCAGCCCGCTTCGAGGAGATAGTGGACGCGCAGCCGGGTGTTCTTCGCCGAGAGTTCGGCGTGGTAGCTGCGCCCGGTGCCGCCGGCGTCGCTGAACACCAGCACACGCTTGCCATCATCCATGAACGCCTGGGTCTCGGCGAGATTGGCCGAACCGGCGCGATTCTCCACGACCAGCCGGTCGATGGTCACGCTGCGCTTGCGAACGATCCGGCGCGAGCGGCCAGTGACCTCGGCCACGGTGTCAGTGCCGAAATGCTGGATGATCTGGTCGAGCGCGCCGGGGACCGGCGGCAGGCTGGCGAGGCTTGCGATCATCTCGTCGCGCCGCGCCACGGCCTCCCGGCTTTCGACTGGCTGGCCGTCGCGATAGACCGGGCGAGACGACAGGTTGCCCTCCGAATCCGTGAACGGCTCGTAGAGCTGGACCGGGAAGGAATGGGCGAGGTAGTCGAGGACATATTCGCGCGGCGACAGGTCCATTTTCAGGTCGCCCCATTCCTCGGTGGGGATCTCGGCGAGCCTCCGTTCCATCAGCGCCTCGCCGGTCGAAACGATCTGGATGACGGAGGAATGGCCCGCCTCCAGATCGCTGGTGATCGAGCGGATCAGCGTCGGGGTTTTCATCGACGTGAGCAGGTGCCCGAAAAAGCGCTGCTTGGCGCTCTCGAAGGCCGAGCGGGCGGCGGATTTGGCCTGCCGGTTCAGCGTGCCGGAGCCGCCGTCGCCGCCGGTGATGTTGGCGGCCTGCATCGCGGCATCCAGGTTGTTGTGGATGATGGCGAAGGCATCGGCGTAGCTGTCGTAGATGCGGATCTGCTCCGGGGTCAGCTCATGGTCGAGCAGCTCGTATTCCACGCCTTTGAATGACAGCGAACGGGCGGTGTAGAGGCCGAGGGCGCGCAGGTCGCGGGCCAGCACCTCCATTGCCGCGACGCCACCGGCCTCGATCGCCTCGACGAATTCCGCCCTGGTCGAGAACGGGAAATCCTCGCCGCCCCAGAGGCCCAGGCGCTGCGCATAGGCGAGGTTGTGGACGGTGGTGGCGCCGGTGGCCGAGACATAGACGACGCGGGCCTGCGGCAGGGCATGCTGGAGGCGCAGCCCGGCGCGACCCTGCTGGCTGGCGGCGACATCACCGCGTTCTCCCTTGCCGCCGGCGGCGTTGGCCATGGCATGCGCCTCGTCGAAGATGATGACCCCATCGAAGTCGGAGCCCAACCATTCGACGATCTGTTTGACGCGCGAAACCCTTTCGCCGCGGTCGTCGGAGCGCAGCGTGGCATAGGTTAAAAATAGGACGCCTTCGCCCAGAGTGATCGGCTTGCCTTGTAGGAAGCGCGACAGCGGCGTGACCAGCAGCCGCTCCATGCCGAGGGCGCTCCAGTCCCTTTGGGCGTCCTCCAGCAGCTTGTCCGACTTCGATATCCAGACCGCCTTACGCCGCCCTTGCATCCAGTTGTCGAGGATGATGGCAGCGGATTCCCGGCCCTTGCCGACACCAGTGCCGTCGCCGACCATGAACCCTTGGCGGAAACGGATGGCACCCTCGGCCTCCTCCGGCGCGGCGGACAGGCTGTCGAGCGTGTCATCGACCGTCCAGGCCCCGGCGAGGAAGCCCGTATGGGCCTCGCCGGCATAGATCACGGTTTCCAGTTGCGCCTCGGACAGCTTGCCGAGAATGTCGGCTGGCAGCATCGGCCGGTAGCTCGGCTTCGGCGGCGCGATGCTCGCCATCGACGCCGATTGCACGAGCTGGGTCGGATGCGCCTGCGCGCCGGCGATGCGGATGGTCTGGAGACCGTATTCCTCATAGATCGCATCGGAGAGGCGGCCGTCTTCGGCCGGTGCCCAATCGACGGTCTCATAGGCGAGCGGCACCCCCTCCGGCTCGGCCAGCGGCGCGGCGGGCGCAGCCCTCGCCGTTCGGTTGACATAGCCGCGCACGGTGCGGGGGACGGCAGGCCGCGCGATCGGCACGGCAACGCCGGGATCGACCGGCAGCCGCGCGGGCAACTGATCCGCCAGCCAGCCCATCAGCGTCGCCACGTCCGGCGCGACTCCGATTGCTGTCGGAAACACCGCAGGGTCGTCGGCGGGCAGCTTGTCGATGACGGTCAGCCGGGTTGGGATCGTGGTGCCATGCTTGGCATAGACCGACCCATCGACTGCGGCGGAAAAGGTGACGCGGCCGCGCTCCTGCAGCCGGGTCCAGGAGGCGGTCCATGCCGGATTGTCGGCGGCGAAGCTCGCCCCGGTGATGGTCACAAGCCGCCCGCCGGGCGCAAGGCGCGCCAGCGCCGAGGCGACATGGCGGAAGGCGGCATCGGCCATGCGGCCCTCGACATTCACCATGACCGAGAACGGCGGGTTCATCAGCACGACGGTCGGGACCAGGCCGGGATCGAGGTGATCGTCGATCTGGGCGGCGTCGAAGCGGGTCACGGAGAGGGCCGGAAAGAGAGAGGAAAGCAGGCCGGCGCGCATCTCGGCGAGTTCGTTGAGGAGCAGCGTGCCGCCGGCGATCTCGGCCAGAATGGCGAGGAGCCCGGTGCCGGCCGAGGGCTCCAGCACCCGGTCGGCAGGAGTGATCGCCGCCGCCGTCACCGCCGCAAAGCCAAGCGGGATCGGGGTGGAGAACTGCTGGAAGGTCTGGGCTTCCTCCGACCGGCGTGTATGCGTCGGCAGGAGCCCGGCGATCTTGCCGAGCTGCGGCAGGATAGCCGCCGATGACCCGGCTCTGCGGAAAAGCGCAGCGCCGTATTTGCGCAGGAAGAGGACGGTCGCCGCCTCGCAGGCATCATAGGCGGTCTTCCAGTTCCAGGCGCCGGTGGCATCGGAAGCGCCGAAGGCCGCTTCCATGGCGCCGCGCAGGGTTGCGGCATCGACACGCTGACCGCGTTCGAGATGCGGCAGCAGGAAACCGGCAGCGGTGAAGGTGGAAGCAGCCGTCTCGGCGTCATGGTCGAGTGGAAGCGGCGCGGCGGCGGAGGCCGCCGCGGAAGCAGAGATCATGTTCATCGGAGATTCCTTGGGAGAGCGGAATAGGACCGAGCCGCACGGCGCTCTCTCTCGACCGCACCGGCTCAAATCCCTTCCGGTCGCTCTCTCCCTCTCAAGCCGTGGCGTAAGCAGGCATGAAACAAGCGCCCGGCCGAGAGGCGGAGCGCTTGTCGGGGTCAGCCAAAACGGCGTCCGGCTTTGGTGAAGGTATATTCGTTGGCGGTGATGGTCTCATCCACCGCCTCATCCGAGGAGAGGTAGTCGTATTCGCGCTCAAGCTGGCGGTAGAGCCAACGGGCCAGATCGCGCAGCGCCTCAATCACGATCTCCTCGGCATCGGCGGTCATGTCCTGATATGTCTGGCTGTCGCGTTCGACGGAAATCGCCATGCAATACTCATGGTAGTAGCGACCACGATGGCTGGCCTCGGCGCGAAGCTGGTAGAAATTGCGTCGCTGGATTGCCTGAAGGGCATCGGCGATACCGTGCAGGGCCGTATCCTGCGGTGCATGGGATCGAATCTCGGCCGAGGCGTTCTTCCCATAGGAGTAGAACCCTTCCCAACAAGCGCCATCGCCTTGTGACCAGAAGCCTGAGAAGAAGATGCGCGGCTCCCGCCGCGAGCCGCCGCCATACAGGCGCACGGTGCGGGTCTTGAAGCGGATGCCGAGGATTTCCGCGATCCGCTGGAAATCCTCATAGACCGCATCATACCAGTCGTAGTCGAACCCGCCTTCGCGATACCAGGCGCGGGCCTTGTCCTTCGCCGTGTCGGAAAGCTCGTCGAGCCGATAGACCGTGGTTTCGATGATCTCAGGCATAGGGATCACCTCCGTCCAGGACGATCTCCAGCCAGCTGCCGCTATAGATCCAGTCCACGGTCTCGCCGGTGGCGAGATCGAGGGCATGCGCGCCACCACCGAAGGCGTTGACCCTGGCTTGCGAGCAGGCGGTCGCATACTGGAAGCCCCAGAGGCCCGACAGGCCGAACGCGGCCGCGCAGCGTTTTACGAACTGGATCACATGCTCGGGATCGCCGGTCTCATCGTCGCGCATCCAGAGCTGGGTGCCGCCATGCTCAGGCTGGATCGACAGAATGAATCCTTCCGAGGGAGGGTCTTCGGCAGCGTTTTCCTCTGAAAGTGCGTTGTAGAGGTCGAGCGCGCGGGCGGCGTTTTCCGGGGTGCCTACGTCGAGCAGGCAGGAGAAATGGGTGAAATAGTTAGCCATGTCGGACTCCTGAAACGAGAAAGCCCGGCGCGCGGCCGGGCGAAGATGTGGAAGAAGGTGTCAGGCGGCCTGGGGCAGATGGAGAAGCTCCGCCGCGGTCTCGCGCCAGTAGGGATCGACCAGTCGGGCCTCGAGCAGGCTGGCGCGATAACGATGATCGCGGGCTGCGCTGTGATCGACCCGACCGGAGGCGGCGAAGGCCAGCCCGCGCAAGCGGCTGGCTTCGGTGATGATGCGGCGGGCCTCCACGTCGGAGACGACGGGCTGCTGCCAGAGGACGATTCCTGCCCGGATCTCGCCACCGAGAACCAGGCCGAGATCGCCGTCCTGAATGACGACGATACGCGGGTGAAAGCGCAGCGTGTCGTCCGCGCTGACACGAATGTCGCCGCGCGCGACGCGCTGGCTGGCAAGGATCATGGCTTCTTCGGCGGATGCGGATTGACCGATGACGACCGTGCGGTCGAATTCATCGGCCTCGTCGAGGCCCTCGTAACCGGCCGTGCCCATGCAGGAGAGGCGCAACGGCAGCTTTTGGGCGTAGCGCAGCCGGGGCAACACCTCGCGCGTGATGACGTCGCCGACCAGGGTAAAACCGGGGTGGTGGGAAAGGGTCATGGGGTTTGCTCCACGACGGGCGGCGGAAGCCTCTCTTCCACCTGCAACCCGTCACGGCCAACCGACCCACCCTCTCACTCTCCTGTTGTCGGGGTGGATCAGCACCACGGTTCGCGGCGTCCCGCCCAGGTTCGGGCCAGTCCCTCGCTGACGAGAATGTCTCCGACGTCTCGTCCCTCGACGCGGATCGCCGCCAGGGTCCGGCCATAGCGGTCGGTTCCCTGGTGCAGGATTTCGATCCGCTGGCCTTTCAGAAGCTCGGCCAGCCTGATCTTCGATTGCAGCGCGAGGTCGGTTTCATACGCGCATTGCCCCTCGATCTCGGGGGCGTCGATGTTGAAGATCCGGACGGCCTCAGATTGCCGCGTCGTGCCCAAGCGAATGGAATCGCCGTCCCAGACGCGGATTTCGGCCGGTTCGCATGACGCCGTGCAGAGCAGAATGGAAACGACAATATGGCTGAGCATGGCGAATGGCTTTCATCTTGATGGAGCGAAATCGGCGTGATCGCCGACGGTTCTTTCCGATGCGGGTCGAGATCGCAATGCCGTCCGGCACGCAAGCGGCAATCGGCGGCGATTGTCGGGAGAAGGCCCGACTGCGCTTGGGCACCGGGCCTTGGGAGTGAGGCGCTTTCGCGCCTCAGCTCCACGGATCGAGTTCCAGCTTCACCATCTCCTCGTCGCCGTCGAACTCGTCGGCCGGCATGGCGGAGTGGGTTCCATCTCCGGCCTGAAACACGACGATGGAAACCATCAGCGTGGTGGCGAGGCTGGCGGCGAAGGCGGTGGCATCTGCATAGGACATGGGTTCCGGCTCCTGTCTTGGGAGGCGGGGGACCATCCCCCGCGCGACAGGCGCCCGAAGTGTCCGACCGGATCTGCAATCACCCTCGCGCGTTCGGCTCGTCCGAATCCGCGAGGGCGGCACGCTCGCGTAAGCCGACCCCTCGTGGGTTGATTGACAAAGAGACGGTCGGACCAAGGTTCGCGAATGGAAGCGGGGGTGGTGCTTCGCCTCTGACAGGATGCCGGGAATCCCGTCATAGATGCCCCGCCGCGCCAGCCTCGTTGCCGGGCTGATCTTCAGGATGTGTTTCAGGCTGGAGATGGAATCCGCTGTCCCGCTGCGAGAAGCTGACGGCGCAATGGTGACGCTGGACCTCGATCCGTCGCTGGCTGCGCGGCGATACCCCGATGGCCCGGTCTGCGCCAGGCACAGGCGTAAGGGCTGCTCAGTCCCATAGCCCATCGGCGATCTCGCGGGCGATAATTGCCCGAGCCTCCATCATCACGTCGTCGCCGGACGTGTCGATATGACCGTAGAACCGTGTCCGGGCGCCGTGCGCGCTCCAGTCCGCATAGCGGCAATATTCGCACCTATCGAGCCGGAAGGCGCGCATGTCCTCGGCCCAATGAGGCTTCGGCTCCACGAAGACGGTGACGCCGCCGCGCGTTTCCTCCCACGGAAGCGATCGCTCCATGGGAGGGTTGCGGCGGTCGTCAGCGAAGATTTCATCAACCGTCATGATCATGCGCCACCACCATCGGCGCTTGGAACGGGGCTGTCCGGATCGGTGGAATCAGGAGGATCGCGTTTGATTTCACACGCCTTCGTCCAAAAGAACTCGTCGCGCTCCAACATGCGCTCGAAATACACGTCGCCGATCTGGTCGTCGGGCGGCAGATCGTCATCGAAGGCGTCAGTCCACCATTCTTTGGCGATCTCTGTGCGCCAGTGCATCGCCTCTTCGCTGTCGAGAAAAGCGCGCACATCGGTTCCATAGCGATGTTCATAAAGGGCGACATGAACAGTCTGAGGAATGGGCTGGCCGGGGTTGGGATGGTTGTCGGATGGCATGATCCTGTCTCCTGAAAAAAAAGGCCCGGCCGGGGCCGAGCCTATATGGGGTGGGGAGTAAGCGGGGCGACCGAGACCGCCCCGCTGGTGCGCGTCACTCGGCGGCGACCAAGGCCACCGGATCGTCGGCGGCATCGGCCGCGTTCTCATCGTCACCGGCGAGGAAATCGGGCAACGCCATGCCATTCTCGTCCTGATCGGCTGAGCCATCCACGGCCTGCGCGTCCACGGTGGGGCGCAGCGGCTCCGGCAGCCAGCCGGTATCGGCCAGAAGCCGCTCGGCCTCCTTCGCCATGTCGCCCTTCTTGAGATGCGCGATGAGATCGGCCGCGCGATCGCCGGCGCCTTCACGCACCGCTTCGAGGATGCGAGTCTTGGTCACGCGGCCGAGGTAGTTCTCGACCGTGGGTTTCCAGCCGGCTTCGACAAGATCGAGGCCGGTGGCCTGCGCCAGCCGTTCGGCCTCGGCCATGCGGCGGTCGAGACCGTGCTGCGAGATGCCATTCCCCGAATAGGGGTTCGGCCGCTCATAGAGCGCGTTGACGCCGAAGCTGACGCAATGGGCGAGCAGCGCCAGGCGGCTGGCATCGTCGAGGCCGTCGATCCAGCCCCAGAGCCTGTCGTCATCACCGGAGGGAATGTCGCCCCGCCAGGCGTCCGCGCGTTCGTCGATCATCTTCGCGGCGGCACTGTCCGCGAGCCCGGTCGCATCGGCCGGGAGATAGATGTGACGCACGGCGGCATAAAGGCTCGTTCCCGAGGTGGACGTGCGCTCGAAGGTATCGAGAACCAGCTTGTGCAGCAGGGCCGTCATGGCGACGTGCGGATTCTCGGCGAGCGCATTGCGCAGCGCCAGCGTCCGCCATGCGGTCAGGTCCGTCACCAGCCGCTCGGGCAGCGGTTTGACAGCATCGTCCTCTTCCTCGTCGGCGTCCGGGACCGGCTCGCCGCCGACAGTGATGACGGCGCGCTGCACGGCATCAGGGTCGGACGGGTCCGCGCCCTCTCCGGCATCCTCGCCATCGACCGTCTCGGGTTGCTCATCCTCGCGGCGGACGTAGCCGCTGCTGACGATCAACTCGCCCTCGCGGCCGATACTGACGAAAACACCGGCACGGGCGATGTCTTCCGGCGCGAAGGTGACGGGCCGGTTCTCGAAGGCTTCCAGCTCGGCCTCGATCTCCCCGAGACGCTGATCGGCCTCATCGGGGAGGTCGTCGGCTTCGGCATACTTGGCTTCGAGTTCGTCATACTCGTCGCGCAGCGCCTCGCGCGTGGCGCGCTCCTCTTCGGTCAGTTCCTGGGTCACACCGGCCAGCTTGCGCAGGCCGTTGGTGTGGCCGTAGGGCAGCTCGACCGCCGCGTCGATCCACTTCCAGCCTTGACCGGCGATCTCGTCGGCAATGGCGCGCAGCTTCTCGTCGACCAGGCGGTCGAGGAGCGTGACGTCCTGCAACCAGCCGCCGTTTTCCTCGGAGAAGAGGTCGCGCAGCACCGGGCCGCCCGCTGTCTCATAGGCTTCGACGCCGATAAAGCGGGCGCGCTTATCGGCGGCCGGAACCGTGGTCTCGGTCAGCATATTGCGGATCTGCCAGGGCTCCTTCTGCCACGACGTGCTGATGCGCTCCCAGACCTGATGCTGGCGCTCGTGGTCGGGGTTGACGGTGAAGGCTTCCAGCATCGCCAGCGTCATCTCGTTGCGCGCATAGGCATCGTGTAGTGTCGGCGCGACGGTGGCGAGGCGCAGACGCTGCATGATGTAGCGCGGCGTGGTCCGCCAGGCGTCGGCGATCTCCTCCTTCGACATGCCCATGTCGAACATCCGCTTGAACGCCTTGAACTGGTCGAGCGGATGCAGGGCGAGGCGCAGCAGGTTCTCGGCCAGCGAGTCGTCGACGGCCGAGGTCTTGGCGTCGGCCTTCTTGACGATGCAAGGCACAAGCCCTTCGGCCGGGAAGCGACCGGCTTCCACAAGGCGCGCGATGGACCTGTAGCGGCGGCCGCCTGCGGGTGTCTCGAAATCGCCGGTCTCATTGCCGTCCTCGTCGAATACGGCGCGGACATTGAGACCTTGCACGAGATCTTCCCGCCGGTCGATGTCATGGGTCAGGTCGTCCAGGCCGGCCTCCACGTCGATCTCGCGGACGTTGCTATCCGACAGTCGGATGCGGTTGAACGGAATATCGCGCGCCCGCGAGAACTCGATCATCTGAAGGGCGGGCTTCTTTTTCTTGGCAGCTCGGGCCATGGTGGTCATCTCCGCGACGGGCGGTCGTGAGCCTCTCTCTCGACCTCCAACCCGTCACGAAGCGAAGCGCCGCCCTCTTACTCTAAGAGGGCAGCGCTGTCGCAAGGACACGGGCTATTCAGCTTTGGAACAGCTCGTCAGTCGGCCTCGGCAACATTCGCGTTCGGGTATTCCCGCCGGTCGAAGACCGTGGCGGGGCCATGATCAGCGTGTTGAAGGGCGCCCTCTATGAAGAAGTGCTGCGGATCGAACCCTTGGTAGAAGGCATCGACCGCGGCATCCTCATCCTCTGCTTCGACCTCCTGGACGAAGCAGACCCACATCGCCCGCCGCTGGCGGACGAAGTAGCGGTTCATGGCGGGGACGCACTCGAATACCTCGTTGATGTCGCCGTCCGTCGCGGCGGCTTCAAACTGCTCGACGGCATGATTCCGGTCCGCGGCCTTGCACAGCCAGAACTCGTTCTCGGCGCCATGGCAGATGAGGAAGGTTTTCAGGGGCGTGGGTGACTGAATAGCAGGCATCTGCGTTCTCCGTGGCGGGCCGCCGGGAGCCTCTCTCCCGGCACCCAACCCGCCACGACCCAAAGCGCCGCCCTCTGTCTCCAGAAGGGCGGCGCTGCGAGCCGGAAAATCGCAAAGCCGGAAATCCGGCTATGTGCATCGGCGAGTTTCAGCAGTCACACCCCGCACATGCCCTCGCATTCGTTCGGCCAGAGGTCGAGCTGGCCATGATCGGCGGCTGTCGAAAGATCGGCCAGATCGAGCGGGACGGCGGAACGGTGAAGATAGACCTCGCCGCGAATGCCCCGGAAGCCCGTGCGGATGGCGGCATCGACCGACACGGCATCGGTCCACCCTTCGGGATCGTGGTCACGCATATGCCGCCAATAGGCATTGGAATGGAACGGGCAGCCGATGCAGGCGCTCTTGGGCGGGAGAGGATAGCCATGCCGCTCCAGCCAGCGCAGGCAGTCCTGGCGGGTCATGCCCCGTTCGATCAGGGGCCAGCGGTTGACCTGCCAGTCCTCAAACGAGGGCTTCATGCGCAACGCCTCGTCGAGAGAAATCCCGATCCATTGCTCGGCGACTGGCGATCCGGGCGAGCGGCGCCCCGCAATGCCAAGGAGTTCGCGCACCTTCCGCCGGATTGGGGTGATCTTGTAGTCCTTGGTGCATTGGCGGCGGATCATGCCAATGCTGATCCGCTCACCTGCCAGGACGCGGGAACCGACAATGACGGGTTCGCCGTTCTCGTCTTCATCATAGACGGGTAGTTCAGTCCCAGCGGGCGCGACCGTGCGTGTGAAGGCGGGGATCGAGGCCCACCGCTCGCCGCGTGCGCCGGTGAGCAGATCGGCGCGGATATCCCCGGCCGAGACGATATGGATGGGGAATGGCAGGACATTCGGCGATCCCAGCCAGGCAAGATGCTCATAGACCGCGTTCGGCTCCCAGCCGGTGTCCGCGAAGATCGCGCAATCCGGCATCGGGCCGATCTCGCCATGGGCAGCCATGAGGGCGAGCGTGGTCGACTGGACGCCGGCGCCGAGGCTGAGGACACGCAGGCGGATCTCGGCCGCCTGCGCAGGATCGGGGATCGAGCCGGGAAAGGCGAGCGCGTTCATCATGCTGCCTCCCGCTCATCGTCGGCCGCACCGAGCCCGTCCGCATCTGGCAGGAAGGACAAAATCCAGTCGGCCGCTTTGCTCGCCTGCGAGGCAGCGCGGACGACGGCCCGGTTGTCCTCGCGCAGCACTTCGAGCCAGGAGGCGATGTAATCCGCATGGCGGACGGTCGGCACAATGCCGAGGGAGGCACAGCAGAAGGCGGCCGAGATTTCCGCCACCAGCTCCTCGAAAGCGTATTTCCTGGTGCCGAAGGAACCGGAAAAATCGCGGTTCAGCCGGGACGCATGGCCTGTCGCATGACCCAGCTCATGCAGGGCCGTCCGGTGCCAGTTGATCGGCTCGAAATAGGCTTGCGGCGGCGGAACGACCACATGGTCGAGGGCCGGGACGTAGTAGGCGCGGTCGCCGCCGATGCGGAAGTCGATGCCGGTCGCCTTGATGAGCGCCTCGACCCTCGGCTCGACCAGTCCGGATGGCGGAGGCGGCATGGCCACGGCAATGTCCTCGGGCAGGCCCTCGCACTGCGCGGTGTTGAACACCGTGAACCGCTTCAGGAACGGGATCTTCCCCGGTTCCTCGCCGGTCTCTCGCGCCCGCCGCTTCTCGTCCTCGGGCGTGAAGCGATCGGCATAGACGACGGTTGTGCCGCACTCGCCCTTGCGGACATTGCCGCCGAGCGAAAGCGCCTGGCGGAAGGTGAGCCAGCCCTGTCCGGGGAAGCCGTGCTGGACGACGGCGCCCCACAGGATGAGGATATTGATGCCGCTATAGGCGCGGCCGGTGCTGGCGTTCTGCGGCAGGCCGAGCGGGGCCTGGGCCGTGGCCTTGCCCCAGGGCTGGACCCAAGGAAAGCGCCCGGCCTCAAGCTCGGCGATGATCTTGTCGGTGATCTCGTCGTAAAGGTTCGCCCGATCCGCGCCGGAACGGGGGGTATGGTCGTATCTGGACATCGCGGTTCTCCGCGACGGGCGCCGGAGACCTCTTCTCCAGCCCTCAACCCGTCACGGCAAACCCCGTCTGCACTCTCACTCTAAAGCGGCGCTGCCGCCGATCACGGCGGCGCGGTGCCGTGCCCAACCGCAAGTTCGTCCGTGGTCGGCGGTTCGAACATCTTCGACCAAGCGAGAAGATCGTTCGGATCGACAGCCGCATCGGCAGGCGCATCGCGGTTGCGGGCGATGATCCGACGCTGCAACTCCTCGACGGGGACGTCGAGATAGTGAAGCCGGGTCTCGCAGCCGAGCGACTGCGCAACCGCCCGGTAGGAATCGCGCTCCTCTCTTGACCAGAAGCCGTTCTCCAGAATGACGTCGTTTCCGGCGGCCAGAAGGCGTTGGGCCAGACGCCATTGCAACTGCTCGACACGCGCGCGGCCGCCCTCGTCGTAGAGCTGGAATCCGAGCGTGGACATCCATTCATCGGGAGAGAGGCGAAGCCCCTTTCCCTGATTCTCAAGCTGCCGTGCCAATGTGGTCTTGCCCGAGCCGGGAAGCCCACAGATGAGATGAAGTATAGGCATTGGGACAGTGTATCGCGAGGCGAGCGCGTCCACCACATCACTGAGTCCGGCTGAGACCTACCCAGGGGGCGTTGCGGGGTCTCCCCGCAGAAGGGGGTGTGCCGGCAACGCAGTGCCGGCCAGGGGGAAGGCTTTCCCCCGCAAGAACCGACAACCGCAAAAGCGTAGAAGTGCAAGTAAGCAATACCTGACTTCACCTGCCGCTATAGCCAAACGAGCAACCTGCTTTCGACGTTCGACCATCTTGGCATATCCCCTACAGGGGGATAGGATATGACGATGACCAAGCCATCCCAAACTCACCAATCCCACCCGGAGATCGTCAAGCGGCTGAAGCGCGCCGATGGTCATCTTCGCGGCGTCATCGAGATGATCGAGGGCGGGCGGCCGTGCCTCGACATCGCCCAGCAGCTCCATGCCGTCGAGAAGGCTATCGCCCAGGCCAAGAAGACACTGATTCAGGATCACCTCGACCATTGCCTCGAAGAAGTGGTCGGGCCGCTCGGGCGTGATCGGCGGCAGTCGATCGACGAGTTCAAGGAAATAGCGAAGTATCTGTGATGTTGGCGATCCTCGAAAACCGGACCTATCGCCACCTCTTTCTGGCACAGGTCATCGCACTGGTGGGAACCGGCCTTGCGACGGTGGCGCTGGGCCTGCTGGCTTTCGAACTGGCGGGGGCGGAGGCCGGCGCGGTGCTGGGGACCGCGCTCGCCATCAAGATGATCGCCTATGTCGGTGTCGCGCCGGTCGCATCGGCATTCGCCGAGCGTGTGCCGCGGCGCGCCATGCTGGTGGCGCTCGATCTCGTCCGCGCCGCCGTTGCCGTTTTCCTGCCTTTCGTCACCGAGATTTGGCAGGTCTATGTTCTGATCTTCGTGCTGCAATCGGCCTCGGCCGCCTTCACGCCGACCTTCCAGGCGACGATCCCCGACATCCTGCCGGACGAGAAGGAATACACGCGCGCGCTGTCGCTCTCCCGGCTGGCCTACGATCTGGAAAGCGTCGTCAGTCCGATGCTGGCGGCGGCACTTCTCGCCTTCATCTCGTTCCATAGCCTATTCGCCGGCACGGTGATCGGCTTCCTCGTCTCGGCGGCTCTGGTGATCTCGGTCGTCCTGCCGAGTCCGAAACCGTCGAAACCTCGTGGTATCTACGACCGCACGACGCGCGGCATCCGCATCTATCTGGCGACGCCGCGCCTGCGCGGGCTGCTGGCGATCAACCTCGCAGTCGCCTCGGCGGGCGCGCTGGTGATCGTGAATACGGTCGTTTACGTGCAGGCTGTCTATGGCCTCGACAACCAGGCGATGGCCCTGGCCCTCGCGGCGTTCGGTGGCGGCTCGATGGTCGCGGCGCTTGCGCTGCCGAAGCTGCTGGACTCGATTCCAGATCGAACGGCGATGCTCGGTGGCGCATCGCTGCTGGCGGTGGGAACACTGGCGGCGGCGGCGCTGCCGGGCTACGGCTGGCTGTTGCCGCTGTGGTTCCTGCTCGGTGTCGGCTATTCCACGGCACAGACGCCATCCGGCCGGCTGCTCCGGCGCTCGGCCAATCCCGAAGACCGGCCGGCGCTGTTCGCCGCGCAGTTCGCGCTTTCCCATGCCTGCTGGCTGATCGCCTATCCGCTTGCCGGGTGGGCCGGCGCGACGCTCGGCCTGCCGATGACGGCGATCATTCTGGCCGCGCTGGCCGCTGTCGCGATCGGCATCGGCTTCGCCGTCTGGCCTGCCGACGATCCAGAGGTGCTTGAACACGGTCATGCCGATCTGTCGGCCGACCATCCGCATCTCGCAGAAGCTGGGCATGGTCGACGCCATGCCCATGCCTATGTGATCGACGACATGCACGCGGCTTGGCCGCGTGAGCGCTGATCGCGCTCCCGTCAGGTTCTCTGGTCCGGCTCCGAGGGGAGCGCATATCGGATAACACGCAGATGGTCATCGTCCTCCAGCGTGACTTCAAGCACCTGGTTCACAAGGTCTGGATCGGCGTCAAGTTCGAGCAGGGCTTGCTCGAACAACTCCAACTGGAGGGCTCGCGTCATACCCTCGGGGCCATTGAGGCAGACCAGGCCGGCATGCAGATCGACACGGGCATATTGCCCTTTCTCGCCGGGGCGCGAGGCTGCGCCCCGGAAATCGACGGAATTGCGGGTCACGAAGGTCCAGTCGTCCTCGATGATGAGGGGGATGAGATCCCAGTCCTTCGCGCCCGAGCGGCCCAGCCAGACGACATGGGACGATTCCCCATGCCCCCTCTGGTGAGCCAGCTCGGTCAGCTTCGGGCTGAGGCATTCGTCGATCAGGAACTTCATCCGGCTCGCCTGCGCGGCACGCGATGATCCGAGAGGATGCGCGCACCTTCGGGCAGTCTGGCGATGAGCGGCTTCGGCCGTCCGCGAAGGGGGTTGGCCTCCGCATAGAGCGCGGCCAATTCCAGCCTGTCCTCGGTCAGAGACGGATAATCCTCAAGGATCTCCTTGGCGGGGACGCCCGCCGCCAATGCGGCCGCGACGTCGTGAACCGGAACGCGCGTGCCGCTGATGACCGGGGTGCCGCCCATGATGTCATCGGAGATGGTGACCACCTCGCGCGCGGCGTCCAGCCGTTCCAGCCGTGCGACGGAACGCTCGAAGAAGGGCAGAAGGTCGATGGTCAGGAAGTCGTGGCGAACGGTCCAGTCGGCTTTCAGCATGGCCTCGGTGGCTGCGCGGTTCCAGCGCCGCAACCGTGGCTCGGCGGAGCGGATGGCGAACAGGCGTTCCTCCGAGGTCAGCCGTTTGGCGCTCTCGAAATAGAAGGCGATCAGGGTGCAGGCGGCCCCTAGCACGAAACGTCCGTTTTCGACCGAGACCAGCGTTTCGGGCAGGATGCGCTCGTCGATGACGCGATTGACATCGCGCAGGCTGACGCGGGCGACCACGGCCGCCTCCGTGGCCTTCAGCATTTCAGTCGCGGGCATGGACGCCTCCAACCAATAAATCTTCCGATGTGTCGGAATATATATTGGAGGCGCCCCAATTTCAAGGCTGACCCACGATCCGCCAGCCGTTTCCGCCATCCTCAAGCCGCCAGAGGCTGCGCCACGTCGGCGGTTCTGTCGTCGTTGCCTGCTGCCTTCTGAAGGAAGCGCGCGAGCGACGTCTTCCGGGAGTCCCGATCCAGCGCGTAGGCGGTCTGCTTGAACTCGATGCCATCGAGCAGGCCCTGAATGTAGCCAGCAATCGTGTCGGCCGCCATGATGAGGGCCGTGTCGACGGTGTGGATGTAATTGCTCGTGACAGACCCCTTGGCGTGACCGACGAGAGCGGCGATGGTGATCTCCGTGAACCCGAGATCATTCGCTATGCTCGCGAAGCTATGGCGAAGAACGTGGGGAGTGACATCGGCAAGCGGGGAGTCCGTGAAGATCTTCTTCCAGTGATTGGGGAAGCTGCCGAACGCTCTGTCCTCATCACGGCCGGGAAACACATAAGTGCCGATACGCGACTTGGCGCGCTCTTCCAGATACTCCACGACAGGCAGCCCGATGGGCCGAATGGAATAGCCTTCCTTGCTGTCTTCAAGGCGCAGGCAACTGGCTTGGGCGTCAACTTCGCTCCAGCTTAGCCCGATCATTTCCGATCGGCGGCAACCCGTCATGGTGATCTGGCGGATGATCTCGACGGTCATGGCATAATTCTCGTTCTGCGCTGCTTTGCGCAGCAAGACACCAAGTAGGCGATACTCCGCCTCGGACAGCCGACGCTTGCGGACGTTATCCTTCGGTTTCTTGATGCCATGCGCCGGGTTCCGCTCGATGATCCCAGCATCGACGGCATAGGTAAGAATACCGCCGAGAAGGCTGACGGTTCGAGCGGCAGTCCCAGGACCGCCGCGGACAATGGCCCTGCCTCTAAGCTTATCGGTCTTGACCGAAATCCGAGTTTTACCCGCCATGACGTCTTTGAGGAGCTTGTTGACGTCGGATTTGGTCAAGTCACGCACCCGCCGACTGCCCAAGAGCGGGATGATGTGCCGGTTGATCCGCCCGGTATCGGTCACAATCGTGCTGTGCTTCTTTGGACGGCCGCCTTTCCCCATGATGAGACCGGCGTTCATGTCATTCAGATAAAGAGTGCAGAGTTCCTTGACCGACATGGACTTGCGATCGAGCTGCTTTTCCTCGGCCGGGTCTTCGCCGCGCGCGATCCTGCCAAGTTGGACCTTGGCCTCCTGGCGGGCCAGTTCTGGCGTCCAGATACCATGCAGGCCGATGGTGTAGCGCCGCGACCGTCCTCCCTGGCGATACTGGATCACATAGCTGCGCTTGCCTGATGTGAAGACACGAAGCCCGAAACCGGGTAGCTCATCGTCCCAGATCACGTAATCACTGCGACGGCTTTCCGCCGCATCGACGACGCGTTTTGTAAGTTTAGCCATGGACTTCCTCCGTCACATGCCCGAAAACCCGCGTAAGCACCACGTAAGCAGCAGGGCGAAAACCGTGGCGAACAGAAGGATAGGCTTGTCGGCGAAGGAAATCAAATTCCTTTTTATTTACAGTAACATAGCGCATCATGGCGTGCCCCTTTCGGTAATCGACGGAGCTAGTCGTAATCCCTCCGAAGGCAGAGGTCAGAGGTTCGAATCCTCTTGGGTGCGCCATTATTTACAGCGCTCTACCACCGCATCCACCCGGACCGCGGCAAAACTTTCCAGCACATATTCAGCACATGCCTGCGAATAGACCCTTCGTCGTTTCTGGCATTAGCGCCCGCCAGAGCCTCTTAACCATTACGTGTTGGCGGACATAGGCGGTTGGACGAAGTCCCAGAAGTTTGGACAGATCAAGCTCCAAAAAGTCCAGAGCGACCGAGAAATATGTGTCGCGTGATGGCACGCCCGCTTTGGCGCAGGAGGAGACATCGCGATGCGCACGGCTCTAGGGTTTAGCGATGCTGCTCAATCCTGAGACAGGACGCCATGTAGCCAAGTGGGTACAAGACTTTGTTCGCCGGCATCACCGGGGCAAAATCAAGTGATGCTTTGTGGTGCTGCCGTACACGTCCGTTCTGATCTGTATTCGCGGTCGGACCTGCTCTCCAGATCCCTATCAAAACGGCAACCGCAACCCCAGTCGCGGCCCCAGCCACGTCATCGCGAGATACAGCCCCACGGTGACCACACAGCCCAGCATCAGGGACGGCCAGAAGCCGACGCCGCGACGCAGGAGAGTCGGGATCAGCAGGAACATGGGCAGGGACGGCAAGACAAACCAGAAGGTGGCCTCGGCGTGGTCGGCGAGCCGGTTCGTGTCTTTCGTCTCTTGCCATAGCCAGACCATGCCCAGGACGGAGACGATGGGCAGGGAAGCGACCAACGCTCCCATGGCCGCGCTGCGCTTGGCGGCTTCCGAAACGATGCCGACCAGGACACCGGAGATGAGGGATTTGATGACCAGCCAAAGCATTGTGTGCTCCGTTCGAATGGTGGTGAAAATCGGTCTGCCGGGCTCTTCAGCCGGCCCCTGATCTGAACAGCCGCCCCGACAACCGCAATGCAGGCTTCTCCACGAAGTGCCATGACAAGGCGGCCACCGCCGTCGATATCGGGACGCCTATCATCGCGAGCTGTAGCGGCGATGTTGCCCAGCCCCAATGCCAGATCAGTTGGAAGAGTGGGTAATGCCAGATGTACAGGCCGTAAGACCAATCCGGCAGGCCAGAACCGGTCGGCACTTGATCGAGCCACGCCAACCCAGCCCACAGGATCAGCGTCGCCAGAACGAGGTTCCAGACGACCGGTGCGGCAGGGTGTTCGCCCAGTAGCCAAGCCATCGGCAAGACCACGGCTAGAGGGATCAGCGTCAGCGGGATGCGATCTCGCATTGTATATGCCGCCGCACCCAGCAGGAAGGCTGCTGCCAGCCGACTTCCCTCAATGAAGACGGCCGGTACTTCCGGGTGCCGGAGGGCCAAATAGGCAGCCAGGGCTGACATGCCGATCCACAGCAGGCTGATCGTGAGCGGTCTCCACAGCGCCCGCGTGAAGAACAGCAATGCCGCAGCCGCATAGGCCAGGACTTCATAGCGCAGGGTCCACAGCGAGGCTGAGAACTCACCCGGTGCCGGATTGCCGGTGAAGACACCCGCCGGGCCACCAGAGGTGTCGGCAAAGAAGACTATGTTCGGGATGAAGAGCCAGGTCTGCGCAGACTGCCAGTAGGCCGCGGGAGACAGGCCGGTTGCGACCGGGCCGATGATCAGGACGGCCGCGAGCGCAAGCACGATGAGAGCAGGCCAGAGCCGCAACGCCCGCGCCACCACGAAGCGAAACAGGTTCCGCCGCCGCTCCAGACTCCCGGCAATGAGAAAGCCGGAGAGAATGAAGAAGCCATTCACGGCCAGATAGCCGAGCGACCAGCCCTGCAGACTGACAAGGGACTGGCTGCCCGTTCCCATCGCCACCACGAACACATGTTCGAGGATGACCAGGCTCGCCAAGACGACCCGGATCGGGGTGAAACGATTGTCGCGGCCCTGAAAGGCCTCGCCGATACGGATCATGCCGCTCTCCAGGAACCCGATTGACGGCCCGGCCAGGCGACCGGGCCATCATCCATCAGAACAGCCGGTTGAATTCGCTGTAGGCCCCCCGCGTGCGCAGGGTGACTGTCACGGCGACCTCGGAACGGTTGCGCCAGAACCAGCCATGAGCGCCGTCGAACTCGGCAGTGAACTCGCCGCTGTCGCCGGGCTCATTGCGACCCTGGCGGTAGGAGATGAAGGCATCCTGCGGGTTGTCACCGTGCAGGTCGGAGTTCAGACCGGCCTGATCGGTCGTCCACTCATAGATGGCGACCTCCCCTTGCCGCATGGTCAGCTTGACCTCCGTGGCCTCGCCCGGCTGCAGGGTGATGGAGATCGTGTCGCGCCATTCCGGGGCGGCTGGCTCGGCCGGAGCTTCATCGGCCGGTGCGGCTTCCTCCGGTACCGCCGTTTCAACAGGCGTGTCCTGCGGGATGGCAGCGGCAGACGAGACGACTGCCTCCTGCGGTGCCGGTGTCTCGGTCTGCGGGGCAGTGCTGGTTTCACGGTCAACAGCGGCTTCCTCGGCCAGCTGCATCTTAATCTCGCCCATCTGGGTCAGGCCGAGGACGCGACCGATCCGGGTCGGGTCGATGCCGTATTCGGCGGGCAGGACGATGGTCACCAGGATGACGATGGCGGCCAACAGCGCCACCAGGGTGGATTTCAGAAGGCTCTCGCTGGACGGAAGATCGTCGCGGGACGGGAGTTGGGAATTGAACATGGGTAGTCTCCGAAAGTCTGTGTCTACGCGACGAAATAGCCGGTGAGCTGATAGCCCATCAGGATGAAGCCGGCGCACATAAGGGCGGTGTTGGCGAGGTAAGCATGACGGGCAAAGCTCGCCGTGCGCCGCCAGAAGCCCATCGCGATCAGGATGGCTGCCAGGGCCAGGAGCTGGCCGATCTCGACCCCGACATTGAAGGCCAGCAGATTGGGCAGAAGCCCGTCCGGCGCGATGTCGTAGTCGATCAGCTTGGTCGACAGGCCGAAGCCGTGGAACAGGCCGAAGACCAGCGTGGCAGCCTTGGTGGAGGGTTGAACGCCGAACCAGCGCTGGAAAGCCCCCAGATTGTCCAGCGCCTTGTAGACGACGGACAGGCCGATAATGGCGTCGATCAGATAGGCGTTCAGCCCGATATTGAAGAAGACGCCGGCCAGCATGGTGGTGGAATGGCCGATGGCGAACAGGCTGACATAGATGCCGACATGCTTGAGCCGGTAGAGGAAGAAGACCACGCCGAACAGGAAGAGGAGGTGGTCATACCCCGTCACCATGTGTTTGGCGCCCAGATAGAGAAAGGGGATCAGATTGATGCCCGTGATCTCCTGGATATAGCCCTTGTCGCCCTCCGTGACCCCGTGGGCCAGCGCATCGCCGCCCACCAGAAAACACGCAGCGAGAGCTGCGAAGACCGCCCAGAGCGGTCGGTTTGAGCCCGAAACGGGCGGGAATGAAAACATGTGATACTCCGAAGTGAAGTCGGGTCGTTGACCCGGTCCGGGCATTAAGCCCGAACCGGGTCACAAGGGATCAGGCGAGTTCCTCGCGTGCGGGTTGGGTTTGCGTGCCTGCCTTGCCGCCCAGGAAGCCCCGGACGATGCGCAAGAGGGCCGGAAGCACCAGCAGGGTCAGCAAGGTCGACGAGGTAATGCCACCAATGACGACCGTTGCCAGAGGCCGCTGGACCTCTGCACCGGCACCGACATTAAGCGCCATCGGCACGAAGCCCAGACTGGCGACCAACGCGGTCATCAAAACCGGACGTAGGCGGGTCAGCGCCCCTTCCCGGATCGCCTCCTCAAGCGGTTTGCCTTCATCCATCAGGCTGCGGATGAAGCTCACCATTACAACACCGTTGAGCACTGCCACCCCGGACAGAGCGATAAAGCCCACCCCGGCCGAGATCGACAGGGGCAGGTCCCGCAGGAGCAGCGCGGCAACCCCGCCGGTCAGCGCCAGAGGCACGCCGGAGAAGACCACAGCCGCATCCGCCACCGAGCGGAACAGGGCCAGCAGCAGGAGGAAGATCAGGGCCAGGGCGACCGGCACGACGAGGCTGAGCCGGTTGGCGGCGGAGATCAGCTGCTCGAATGTGCCGCCATACTCCACCCAATAGCCCGCAGGCACCTCGGCCTCATTTCGCACCAGCTCGCGCACCTCGGTCACGAAGGACCCCAGATCGCGGCCACGGACATTGGCGGTGACGACGATGCGCCGCTTGCCATTCTCGCGGCTGATCTGGTTGGGACCGATGATCAGTGAGATGTCGGCCAGCTCGCGCAGCGGGATGGTTTCCACGCGCCCGTCTTCCGTCGCCGGAAGCGGGACGTTCAGCCGCTCCAGAAGCGCGACATTGGCCCGCAAATCCTCCGGCAGACGGACGATGACATCGAACCTTCGGTCGCCTTCGAAGATTTGTCCGGCCCGTGTCCCGGCCAAAGAGGTGCGGATCACGGACTGCACGTCATCGACGGACAGGCCGTATCGGGCCAGCGCCTCACGGCGGGGCTCGATCTGCATCATGGGAAGACCGGTGGCCTGTTCCAGGGAAATGTCCCGGGCGCCTTCGACCTGTCCCATCAGCCCCTCGATCCGCTGACCGATGGCCAGCAGTTCGTCCAGATCATCGCCGAACACCTTTACCGCGACATCCGCCCGCACACCGGAGAGAAGCTCATTGAACCGCATCTCGATGGGCTGGGTGAATTCATAGCGATTGCCCGGCACCTGCTGGACAACCTCGTTGAGCTGGGCGACGAGGTCTTCACGGGGCAGGCGCGGATCGGGCCAGTCCTCGCGCGGATGCAGGAGGATGAAGGTGTCCGCCACGCTGGGAGGCATCGGGTCGGTGGCCACATCGGCGGTGCCGATCTTGGATACGATCCGCTCGATCTGCGGGAAGTCCCGTAGCTGTTCCTCCAGATGGGTCTGCATCTCCAGCGCCTGGCTCAGACTGGTGCCGGGAATGCGCAGGGCATGCAGAGCGATATCGCCTTCCTCAAGCTGCGGAATGAATTCCGAGCCCATGCGAGAGGCAGCCATCCCGGCCACGACGACCAGGGCCACGGCCCCCGCCACCACCAGCCAGCGCAATTTCAGCGCCATGCCCAGAACCGGGGCATAGAGCTTCGCGGCACCGCGCATCAGGATGTTCGGCTTTTCCTGCACCTTGCCCGTAACGATCATCGCAACCGCAGCCGGGACGAAGGTCAGAGAGAGGATCATCGCCGACGTGAGGGCGAAAACCACGGTGAAGGCCATCGGGTGGAACATTTTCCCTTCCACGCCTGTCAGGGCGAAGATCGGGACATAGACCAGGGTGATAATCAGCACGCCGAAGAGCGAGGGACGGATCACCTCGGCCGCAGCCTCGGCGGTCTCCTTGAAGCGCTCCTCACGGGTCAGCAGGCGGCCATATTCATGCTGCCGCAAACCGAGCCGCCTCAGGCAGTTCTCGATAATGATCACCGCCCCGTCGACAATCAGACCGAAGTCCAGCGCCCCCAGGCTCATCAGATTGCCGGAAACCCGGTTCTCCACCATGCCGGTGATGGTCATCAGCATGGAGAGCGGAATGACCAGCGCCGTCAGGATGGCGGCCCGGACATTCCCTAGGAGCAGGAAGAGCACGACGATGACCAGAAGCGCCCCTTCGACGAGGTTCTTCTCAACGGTCTCGATGGTGCGGTCGACCAGTTCGGTGCGGTTGTAGATCGCATCGGCCCGAATACCCGCCGGCAGCGCCTCGGCGGCCTCTTCCAGACGGATGGCCACATCATGTGCGACCTGACGACTGTTCTCGCCCATCAGCATGAAGACCGTCCCCAGGACGACCTCGCGACCATTCTCGGTGGCCGCCCCGGTGCGCAGTTCCTCACCCATGATCACGTCGGCCACATCCCGGATCAGGATGGGCTGGCCATTGCGATTGGTGATGACGGCCGCTTCCAGATCGGCGATGGAACCGGCCTGCCCGGTCGAGCGGATCAGCAGCTGTTCGCCATTGTGCTCGACATAGCCCGCGCCGGCATTGGCATTATTGCGGGCCAGGGCCTCGACCACATCGTCCAGCGTCAGCCCGTAGGCGGCCAGCTGGTCCGGGTGCGGCGTGACATGATACTGGCGGACATAGCCGCCAATTGTATTCACCTCGACCACGCCGGGTGTGCGCAGGAGCTGCGGACGGATGACCCAGTCCTGCAGGGTGCGCAGGTCTTCGGCTGTCCAGTCCGACCCGTCATCGCGTGTCGCGCCCGGTTCGATCTCCAGCGTGTACATGAAGATCTCGCCCAGACCCGTGGCGATGGGACCCATTTCCGGGGTCACCCCTTCGGGCAGCTGGTCGCGAACGGCCTGCAGCCGCTCATTCACCAATTGCCGCGCGAAATAGATATCGGTTCCGTCCTGGAAGACCACCGTGACCTGGGACAGGCCGTAGCGGGAAACCGAACGGGTATAGTCCAGCCCCGGAATGCCGGAGATGGCGGTCTCGATGGGAAAGGTGATCCTCTGTTCCGCTTCGAGTGGTGAGAAGCCTTCGGCCTCCGAATTGATCTGCACCTGGACATTCGTGATGTCCGGCGTGGCATCGATCGGCAGTCGCTGGAAGTTCCACACCCCGAGCGCTCCGAGGGCGAGCACGAGGAAGAGAACCAGCCAGCGATAGCGGATCGACTGGTAGATAATCGATTTCAGCATGATCCGCTCCTAGTGATCGTGGCTCGCGCCGGACTTCATGATGTCGGCGGTGATCAGGAAGGCGTTCTCGCTGACATAGGTCACACCTGGATCAATGCCGCCCAGGATTTCCGTCCATTCCGGTGTCTGGCGACCCAGGTCCAGCATGCGGACCTCATAGGTGTTCCCGACCTGGGCATAGACGACCGTGAAGTCGCGGAAGCGCTGCAAGGCATCCGTGCGGACGGCGAGCGGCACATCGAATTCACCCACTTCGATACGGGCGCGGATGCGTTCACCGGGTCGCCATTGGCCATCCTCATTGGGGATTTCCACATGGGCGATGGCCCGCTGGCTGGCCGGATCGATCATCGGGGAGAGGAATTCGATCTCGCTCTCCACACTGCGTCCACCATCAAAGCTGGTCACATGAACCGGCTGACCAGTCGCCACAGAGCCCAGATCGCCGGGATAGATGAAGAGTTCGGCATGCAGCTGGCTGGGATCGGCGACGACATAGAGCGGCTCGCTGCCGGTCGGACCGTTCAACGTCGCCCCGCGTTCCACCACGACACCGCTGATTGGCGAGGTGACGGAATAGGTCTGCAGACTGTCCGTGGCCGTGATGCGGGCCAGGGTCTGACCGGCTTCAACACGATCCCCGATGCTGGCATTGAGGGCGACGACACGCCCCGGCAGCCAGCCGCGCAGCTCGGCGCGACCTTCCGGCATCAGTTCGATCTCGCCATAGACCTCGACCGTCTCGTCCAGCGTCGCCGGCCCGGTGACGGATACGGCAATGCCGCCTGCTTCGGCCTGTTCGGCGGAGATGGTGGTGCGGCCCTCATACGACTCATACTGCCAGCGTCCGTTCACGCCCGGCATGGAAGCTGTGACCGCCACATCGAAGGAGTGGGGTTCGGTCACCACACCATCACCGCGCAGGAAGTCTTCCTGGGGGGCAAAGGCAAAACGGTCGACCTGTCCGCCCAGACGCGTCAGTTCGATGGTGGCATTGACGCGCGAGGGATCAACCGACTGTCCGTTGAGATAAGGGAAAAGGCGGAATTCGGGATCGACCCCGTCCTCGAAAATGGTGAGTTCCAGAGCGAAATCGCCCTGGCGCAGCATGCGGCCGCGATGCGGGCCACGCTCATACTCTTCGGCTGCGGCTTCACCATGGCCTCCCCCTTCGGAGGCTTCCGGGGTGCTAGGGGAACAGGCGATCAGCATAAGTGCCGTGGAGCCGCACAGGGCGGCCGTGAAAATGTTTCGGATGGTCATTACTGGTCTCCCATGCCCTGCGGCATGTTCGGGCTGCCGCCGGTCAGGCGTCGTAGCTGGATGTCGGACTGATGGATGGCGAACAGGGCATCGACCGAGCGCAGCCGCGCATCGATCAGGGCCTGCTGCACATCATAGATTTCCAGGAAGGAGAAACTGCCGCGGGCAAAGCCGGTCTGGGCCTGTTCCAGGGCGGTCTGCAGAGGCGGGATCACCGTCTCTTCCAGGGCCGCCAGTTCGCCGGCTGCAGCCTGACGGCGCAGGATCAGGGCCTGGACCTGTCGCTGGACGACCCGTTCGCGGGCAGCCAGGTCGGCATCAATCGCCGCCGCTTCAGACCGGGCCGAGGCGATATTGGCCTGATTGGCATTCCACACCTGCAGCGGAATGGAGAAACGAACCCCCAGCGCCACATCATTGGAGGACTGGAAGTGACGCAGCTCCAGACCGACATTGGCGTCCGGCACGGCGCGGGCCGTTTCCAGACCGATCTCCGCATCACTGCGGGCTCTCTGGGCTCGCAGGAGGGCAATTTCCGGCGTGTCCCGGTCCGCCGGGCTGGCACCCAGATCACCCGGAGACAGGAAGCTCTGCGTGTCCACCGTGAAGTCCGGCAGGCCGCCCCAATAGGAGGCCAGGATGGTGGCACTTGTCGCGACACGACGGCGGGCCAATCCGGCCTCGATCCGGGCTTCGGCCAATCGGGCCTCTATCCGGTCCCGCGCCATGCGCGGGTCACGGGCGGCCTGCACGCGGCGGTCGACAATGGCGGCCAGGGCTTCCAGCGAAGCAATCCGGTCTTCCGCGATGGCATGGCGCATGCGCTCGGCCTGGGTGTCGAGATAGGCCAGCTCGACCTGTTGCATCAGATCGCGCCGGGCAATCTCGGCCTCCACGACCCGAAGATCGCGGTCCCGTTCGGCCAGGGTTGAGCGGGCTTCACGGTCACCCCCACGCTCCCAGGGCTGCATGACGCCGACAGCGGCTTCCGCCTCGTTAAAAAGATTACGGTCCCCGGTTCCCAGCACGCCTTCGGAGGTGAAATCGAGGGTCGGATTGAGCCGCCGGGCCGCACCGTCAATGCGCTGGGCACTGGCATCGATACGGGCATCGGCAGCGGTTAGTTCAGGAGCTTCGACGAGGGCTCGCGCCAACGCCTCGTCCAGGCTCAGCACGGACGGCTGAGCGCTTTGGGCCACCGCATTTGCGGGTGCCACAAGGATTTGCATCGCGACCAGCGCGAGCAAACATGATGAGGTTCGCATGGAAAGTTGTCCTGTAAACGAATAGCAACGCGCAGCCGGTCGTGCCGACTGCCAGTTCAGGTCGTTACAGGATCGATTTGGGAGGCCGTCTCAGCCCGTCCAATCCAGGATCAGGCTCCGGTACGACATGACTCAGGGACCGCACCGGTCCCGTCGTTTCAGTGGCTTGCAGGTTCATGGACGCGGCCATCGGCGCACCATCCATGTGGACATGGGCATGCAGGATCACGTCCCCGGTTTCATCCGCATCGACATCCGCCGCCTTGCGCATCTTGGCCAGATCAATCTCACGATCCGATCCCCGATGATGATGCGCGTCCTCATGATCATGATCGACCGCCACATCCGTATGATGATGCTCCGCCCCGACCTCATGCGCATGCGCCTCCGTCCCGGACGCAGGCCCGAGCCAGGCAAGCATGGCAATCAGCAGAAATGTCAGAGCGTGCCGCATAGGCCCCCGAACGGAAATCAACACACCATTAGTGCTGCCATGAGCGGAAAAGGTCAAGAATGATGGTCGGGATCGGTTGAAGCGGACCGACGACACACACCGCCTTGACCCCGGCACCGGCAGCGCACCACGATTTGGTACATGGAAATCAACAACGCGCCATGTGCCTAGTGAACACACCCAACGTAAAATATTGAAATTTAACCACGTTAAAGAACGCAAAAAATTCGCCCGCGTTCTTTGCCTTGGCACCATGTTTGATGTGGTCGGAAGTCGCCCGGGATGATTCGGGCGAAGCTTCATGACAGAAGAGGCTAGCCGGGTTCGATCCAACCGACGCCGGTTAGCTCGCTAGAAAACTCGTCAAAAAGACGGACCTCATCGGCTGTGAGCTTCCCATCTGCTGCGATCAATTGATGTGCGGTCACGAGAAATTTCTCAAGAATGATCGGAGTTTCTGCCCGGATCATCTCTATAGCCTCCATCATCTGCTCGGTAGTTGGCCTCAAGCGGCGGTAGCTTGTTCCAAGCTCGTTGCATTCATCCAGTGTGAGATCGTCGCAAAGCTGTTCGCAATGCTGGCAGAGAATCGCGAATTCGTCGGGGTGCATATAGCCATCGCAGCGCGACAAACAGGCCAGGAGGATTGCATGTGGGCGTGCCCGCTCACGGGCGACATTGACTCTGCTCGCACGGGGGCTGTTCACGGGCCTGGGCAGTTCCGCGTCAAAGCCTAGAGTTTCCACTAAGAATGGCTTGGTCTCATGCACGACCCCGTCGAAGTCTATACAGCACTCGATTCTATCAAGCAGAAAGTGGCGTGGGGCATTTCGTTGGTGACAATGAGCGGACAAATAGGGGTTGCCTTTGGCATTGTACTTTACTGAGTGCACCGTGATGCTGCGGCATGACATATCGTTCTTTGAATCGAGATACTCGATCATGAAGGACTGACCCTCACACTCAATTTCCCCGCCACGTGAGTCACCGATAGGCCTATCATCGACTTCAGGAATTACCGATGGGCGAGGCTCCGGCGCACCGGATCCTCCGCGTCGCCAGGCAGACAGGAAAGAGTGGCCATCCATCGAGCACCGCCTCCAGTAGTCGAACTTGTTTCTACCTATTCGCGCAAAAGTTATTTTGTGTCCACACGCTTGCTGCGGTGGTTGGCGACTTAAATCGCTTTGTGCTGGGCCGTGCCTTGAAGGATGGGGCTGTTTGAGGGGGCTCTATTTCGCTTTCAACCACAATTGTGAACGCTCGGATCTCTTCGGCGCACGGTAACAGAGGCTGGAGGCGTGGGCCGGCTACCGACGGCCCGAGGTCGGATTGGTCCGCTTCTTCCTTGGTTCTTCGTGCAATCGATAAAGCGCACGATCATAAAACGCTTTCCGCATCACCCTTAGGTTGGCTAAGGTTTACGCGGGAGGCGTAGGGGTTAAATGGGAAGCGCTTCAGCTCGGGCTGTATTCAAGGTGTTCGATCGTGGCGAAGAGGGGGCAAATTCGCCATGAAGTCGAGGGCCACTTTCTTCATCGTCTTTAGTGTTGTGTTGCTGGCGGTATTGCCGGGGAGCATGCCGCTTGACGCCCGCCTTTTCCTATCGCTGGTCATTCCAGGCCTAGTTGTTTGGCTATTTGGGGGGAATCGCGGTGACAGGAAGTCACGCCGAACGAACAAGAGGCCAGCGTCAGCCTCTGATAACCTTTCATCGAGCACCTTTCGACAAAGATCGCCCGACAGGGCTAGCTTCAAACCGATGCAAGAACAGTCTGGCGAGAGGCCGCACTCCGTATACAAGCGCCCAACTCCGCCGGCAGACTACCGCCCTCCAAAACAAGATTATGCTGCGATAATCCGTGCCGTGCGGCGGAGCGACGCCCCACAAGACCAAACTCACGTCGCTCGCAAGCAAGCAGGCCCGATAACACGGCATCAGGGCTGGGTGCCAGCCGGTGAAACCGTTTCAGTTGGCGGACGCGATCTGGGCGGAATGATCTATGTAGGCACGCCACCATCCCTCAACACCTATGGATATCGTGATGTGTGCCGGGCATATATTGACCCATCCCTGCCAGTGTCGCCCTATGGTTCGGATCGCGATGGTTTTAATTTGCCATATTGGCCAGGGTACTCGGCCATCCCGCCAAACTGCCGCGGAACCTATCTGGACTGGCTGGCGACCGGGCGATCTGATCCGGCCTACGATCCCGGGTATATGTTCCTCTACTTTTATGGCCTCGAACGCCGCTTTTTCCTTGATGCCCCTCCCAAGAGCGAGAAGGCCGAGTTGCTTGAGGAAGTCAGGCGGTTGGCACTGCTTTATCCTGAGAACCGTTCAGTCCAACGATATCTGGGAGAGTTCATTGAGGTTGCTGAAGTCGCGGTCTTCGGCTGCGAGAACATAACGCCGAGCCATGACAACCCAGGCTGGGAACTCCCATTTTCTCTCAAGATGGGGCTTGGCGCCAAAATCGAAACCGGGAAACCTCTCAACTCCGACTGGATCCTGAGTTGGTTGGTCTGTCATCCAGAATATGGCCTGAGAA
Source organism: Maricaulis sp. (assembly GCF_017642925.1). Classification (GTDB taxonomy): domain Bacteria; phylum Pseudomonadota; class Alphaproteobacteria; order Caulobacterales; family Maricaulaceae; genus Maricaulis. The sequence continues at coordinate 163,425 of NZ_JAEPOL010000002.1, forward strand.
CCCCTGCGAAGCGCTGTTCGGAAGAGTTCCGTGTCCTTTTCAGACTTCGCTTCGACGATCGCTATCCTGATGGTTACAAAGTCACCAAGCCAAGAAAGTCCCTAGATGCACGCTATCGCGCCGCATCAGGCGAGTTTGATGTGAAACTTGTTACCACGCTTGATGGAAAACCGCTTCCGGATGTCTCCAATCTCCGCAAGCCCCTGGACATCGCGAAAGATCTTGCCGAACGGGCGATGGATGATCTCGACAAATACAGCCGGTATCTCGGACGAGAGCCTGACGGGCGCGGAAGTCTTGAGGCTCATGCTTTGCTACCTGCGGAGTTGCGCCCCCTTTTCCCATCTAGCGAAGTGGAGGCACTTGGATTGTGGGCAGGGGAAATCGCTGCCGCCGGAGGTCTGGTCCCCATTGCCGATGTTGTTGAGCGCTTGCAGGGAAGACGTCCCGAGAAAATATCTAAACGGGTGCTGACAAGTGCAGCTGATGCTCTAGCACGGTTGGGCTTCGGCTTGGCTCCTGATCCACGATACGCGCTACGCTCGCCGAAGTTGGACGAGCCCGCTGTGATTTTCGAATTTGGCGGTCCAATTGAAAGTTTGGAAGACGTCTCGCCTAGATATCGATCAGCCCTGATGGAGCTGGCCGTCGCGACTTTCGTGGCTCATGCAGACGGTCGTGTCGTGGAGTTGGAACGCCAGTCCCTTGCAGACCAAGTTTTATCGGTGGAGGGGTTGAAAGATGAGGAAAGGGCACGCCTGCAAGCCAATCTAGATTGGTTTCTTGCGGTTCCGCCCGATTTGAGTCTGCTTCGGCGGCGGCTGAAGGACATGGATGAAGAGCACCACGCTGCGTTGCGCGCATCGGTGGTTTCTGCCGCCTATGCGGACGGTATTGTCGTGTCAGAAGAGGTTTCTGGAATTGAAAAGATCTACAAGGCACTGGGGCTCGACCCAGCGCTGGCGTATTCTGATCTGCACGCCGGAAACATCGATGATCGGCCAAAAACAGTAAAAGCAGCACGGCCGGCCCTGCCAGGTGAACAGATCCCCACTGTGAATGAGATGCGTGGGGCGGCCCTCAATGCTTCGCGGATTGCGAAGATACGTTCAGACACCGAGCGCGTTTCTACTGTTCTCGGAAACATATTTTCTGATGATGAAAATGACGAAGACGCTGCCATTTCGCATTCGCCTTCAGCTCTCGCGGGGCTTGATGTCAAGCACTCTGAGCTGATCCGCGACCTGGTGCAAAAGACTCATTGGTCAGACGAGGGCTTCCAGCAGCTTTGTGAGCGCCGCGACCTTCTTGTCGCAGGCGCCTTGGAAGCCGTGAATGAGTGGGCGTTCGAGGCACATGGCGAAGCTCTACTTGATGAGTACGATGGCTATGACGTCGCGCCGGATGTTGCTCAAGCCGTAAAGGCAGTTTTTAGGGAGGCCCAACATGCCGAAACCGAAACCGCGTGAACGTGATGCCATTATGCAAGCCCTCCGCGCTGGTGTTGTCCCTAAACTGGGATTGCGTCACATCCAAGTTGGGCGCGCCCGAGAGATCGAAGAGATGATACGAGACATGAACCGTATTGCTGATCGTGGTTCGGCAATACGGTTCATCATCGGCGAATATGGCTCGGGCAAGACCTTCTTTATGAATCTGGTCAGGCTTATTGCTCTGGAGAAGGGCTTGGTCGTCATGTTCGCCGACTTGGCACCCGATCGTCGCCTGCATGCGACTGGCGGCCAGGCGCGTGGGCTATATGCTGAGATGGCGCGGAACCTGTCGACACGCACAAAGCCCGACGGTGGTGCACTTGCCAGTGTCGTGGAACGATTTGTTTCGCAGGCCCATCGTAGCGCTGAAGAACGAAGTGTACCCACGGGGCAGGTAATTCGGGAACGCCTTGAACATTTTGAAGAGCTAACGGGTGGATTCGAGTTTGCGGAAGTGATCCGGCGGTATTGGGAGGCACACGAAACCCACGACGACGATTTGAAATCCTCTGTTTTGCGCTGGCTGAGGGGCGAGTTTGCGACTCGTACTGACGCTCGCAAAGCACTGGGCGTGAGAACCATAATCGACGACGCAGGTGTCTATGATCATCTCAAACTCATGTCCGCATTTGCGCGGGAGGCAGGCTATAAGGGGCTCCTCGTGGGCCTCGATGAGATGGCAAACCTGTACAAGCTGACCTCGTCACAGGCGCGCAATGCCAACTACGAACAAATACTCCGAATTTTGAACGACGTTCTTCAGGGCTCGGCCGAAGGTATCGGCTTCCTTCTAGGTGGCACACCAGAGTTTTTAATGAACACGCGCCGAGGGCTTTACAGCTATGAAGCGCTTCAGTCCCGTCTCGCTGAGAACTCTTTCGCCAGAGATGGTCTGGTTGATCTTTCTGGTCCGGTTGTGCGGTTGGCCAGCCTGACACCAGAGGATTTGTTTGTGCTTCTCTCGAACATTCGCGCCGTTGTGCAGGAGGATCGGAGCGCCTTACCCGATGAAGCCTTGGAAGGGTTCATGGCGCATTGCTCGCAGCGAATTGGTGAAGCCTATTTCAGAACACCACGAAATACCGTGACGGCGTTCGTCAATTTGCTCTCCGTACTGGAACAAAACCCAGACGTGAAATGGACTGACCTGATTGATCGGCTCGAAGTTGAAGAAGATGGCGGTGAGGACCTGGCTGACGTCGAAGACTCAGCTGGGGTGCATTCAGCACATGGGGATGACCTCGTTAGCTTCAAGCTATGAGGTAATCCAGTGAGCGGAGCGTTCGAAAAGCTTGCGTGGCCAATCCAAAAATGGATTCGCCAACAAGGCTGGCGAGAGTTGCGCGACATACAGGCGCGTACGATCCATGCTGTCTATACAGACTGCGCCAAGGACTTGATTGTCGCGGCTTCAACGGCTGGAGGGAAAACCGAAGCCGCGTTTCTGCCGCTGATCTCCCAAGTCCTCGATACTCCTTCGCAGCGAGTCGGCTTCGACCTCCTCTATGTAGGACCGCTCAAGGCGCTCATTACGGATCAGGCGGATCGCCTAAAGGATATTTGCAGCGAAGCAGAATTGTCAGTGACTCCTTGGCACGGCGACGTCTCCCAATCGATCAAAACACGTGCTTTGAAACGGCCAAGCGGAATACTGCTGATAACACCAGAGTCTCTCGAGGCTCTTTTTCTTCGGCGAGGGATGGAAATTCCGCGTCTTTTTGGGGCTACTCGGGCGGTAGTCGTTGACGAACTTCACAGCATGCTCGACAGCGAGCGTGGTGTGCAGATGAGATCACTTCTCACCCGTCTGGAACTCTCTACCGGGCGAAAGATCCAACGCGTGGGGCTCTCCGCTACACTCGGTGATATGGAACTGGCTCGCAAATATTTGCGCCCAGAGGATCCAGAGAATGTCGCATTGATCGAATCTGAGGGAGGAGAGGCAGAGCTTCAGCTCCAACTACGCGGATATACTCTTGGTGATGGCGATCAGAGCCAGTTGTCCACCACCGACGCTATTGCTGATCACATCTTTGAACATTTGAGAGGTCGCGACAATTTGGTGTTTGCCGGTTCTCGGCAATCTGTGGAGATCTATGCAGATCGGTTGAGGGAACGTTGTGAAAGGGAGCATCTGCCTCAGGAATTCTACCCGCATCATGCGAGCCTATCCCGTGAGCATCGGGACTTTGTGGAACGACGACTAAAGGACCCATCCAAACCCACAACAGCAGTGTGCACGTCGACACTCGAACTCGGAATCGATATCGGGGACATATCGTGTGTCGCGCAGATTGGTGCGCCTTTCAGTGTTTCAGCGCTTCGTCAGCGACTGGGGCGTTCTGGGCGTAGGGAGGGGCAGCCAGCCATTCTGCGCCAGTACGCAATTGAAGCATGCCTTAATTCTGAAAGTAGCTTTGTTGATCGATTGCGTCTTGGATTGGTCCGTTCTGTTGCTATGATTGAGCTGCTTCTCGAGGGGTGGTGCGAGCCGCCAAAACCCCAAGCGTTGCACCTTTCAACCTTAGTGCATCAGGTCCTTTCGGTAATCGCCGAGCGGGGCGGCGCTTCGGCTAGCACTCTCCATCGAATCTTGTGCCAGGCGGGACCGTTTAAACTGGTAAGCTCACCGATCTTTGCTGACTTGTTGCGCGCCCTTGGCGATCCGGATGTAGAGCTGCTCGAGCAAGCCGATGATGGTCAGCTGCTTCTGGGGCGAGCAGGTGAGAAGCTTGTTGAACATTATAGTTTTTATGCCGTTTTCCAGACGCCAGAGGAGTATCGGCTGGTTGCTGAGGGACAGGAGCTCGGCACACTTCCCGTCGATAATGTTCTCGCCCCTGGCACGATGGTCATTTTCTCGGGAAGACGATGGTTGGTTCTTGAGGTGAGCGATCAGGACAAAGTGGTCACGGTAATGCCAGCCGCGGCCGGCACGCCTCCAGTCTTCGGAGGGGACCCAGGCGAAGTTCATGACACCGTCGTCGAGCGAATGTTCGCGCTTCTCGAGAGCGACTGCCAGCCAATCTATATGGACGATGTTTCCACGACGCTTTTGAAAGAAGCTCGGCGTAGCTATGCTGAATTGGGATTTCGTTCCTGCCCGGTTTTCTCGCTTGGCGAAAAGTCCTACGCTATTGCAACGCGCTGCGGTTCGATAAAATCGGCCAGTCTCGCGCTAGCATTGCGCTCCCATGGATTTGATGTGGAGTTGCATGATGGGTTTCTTGTGGCGAAAACACGCCAAGAAGATCACGATATCTATAAAGCGCTTCGTCAGATTGGCTCTGCCAACATCGAGGAATTTGACACGGATGGTGGCCGGCTTGTTTTCGAAAAATTTCACCCATACTTGCCCGTAGCGCTACTCAAGGCCGATGCCCTTTCCTGCAGAATAGATTTTTCCGCGCTTCCTCAGATGTGCGATATGCTTCTGCAGCAACAGGGAGACTGACGCGGACCGGCAGGACGCATGATCAATGCGCTGGCACGCTGGGAAGGTGATCGCGCATCAGACGCCGTTGCCTGGGCGCGAACGCGCCTGGAAAGGGAACGGGACGCGCTGACGGATCCGCAGACAATCACATCCGAGATCGACAGGATCCACGAGTGGACCTATCGCGATTAGTGGGCAATCGAATGCCTCGACGTGCCGGCATTCCATTCGTCACCGATTTGGTGACGAATGGAAGTTTCTGTTTTTACGAGGTGTTTTGGGGTGTTCATGATATATATTCCGAAGAGATGAGGCAATTTCTCCGTCGGAGTGAAAGTCATGGATGAACGCGAGAGAATCCGCTCCAGTGTTGGTGAAATCCTGCGCGAAGAGTTTCTGGCCGAACTCGGTTGGGACGAGACGGAACTGGCGGGGCGGATCGGCGCGCCAGTTCCGGATGTCATAGCATTGCTGGAAGGTGGGCGGCTGACGGAAGCTCTGGCGCACCGTTTGGCCGAGGGCCTGGGCACGACAGTGCGGTTCTGGCTCAATATCCAGGAGAGCCATGAGCGGACCACGCCTTGAAGCGGTCCATGGGCCCGCAGTTAGTGGCTCACCAGTTCGCGCCGGAAGTCGGAGCTGAACAAGTCCTCGTTCGCTTTCGCCGGCGCCGTGCCTTCGTCCGGGTAGAGCCAAGTCCTCGCATTATCAGCGGTAAGGACAAACAGCTCCGACGTTGCCCAGGCCACGCGATCACCAACCGCCGCGGTGAAGGCCGGCTGTACTGCGCCGGGCCTGCGAGGATCGCTCGTCGTGTACCAGTGTGCCGCAGCAAAGAAGATTTCGTTTTCCTTGCAAGCGGCCACCGACTTGTACTGCGCGATGCCTGACGGCGATGTGAGACGTGCGCGATAGCGGATCATCGGAATAAGGGCGCGCTGTTCTGGAAACCAGTCCGCGGTAGGGTCGGGAGCCGCCGGCGGGTTGGATGCTTCAATGCCGATCGGAAGCAGCAGTTTCTCGAGCTGTCCGCCCTTGTTGATGATGACCGGAAAGGCGTTGCCGTACGACACCGTCGTACCCATCCGCCACTCTGCGTGTCCACGGGTATCGAGATCGATATTGCCGGCCAGGCTGAACGCCGACAGCATGACGTGCTCGTCACACATGACGAGGTGCGAAACCTCCATGGGAGATATCCTTATCTTGACAATTTTGGGGGAATGGGTGACACCGCCACCCAACATTATCAGAATGTACACAAGTAATTGAAATTTGCAAGAAAATTATTTTACAGGTCAACCAAACATTTCTGCCGACTACGTCGATTGTCCAAACAGGTCTGATGCGCGTCAACTTTCCACTTCGCGCCCACTCACCAAAATATAGTTTTTATGCAGTTTACCAGAAACCTCTGCCGGCCAACACCCGCCCTCTAAGGTCTACAAATTCCTTAAGAGACTAAACAAACAAGTTAGTTATGCGGCTCGAAAGCCTATATGCGTCCTGCTCGCGAAGGCCCTTAAGTACTCGATCTTGCTGAAGAAGCACTCGACGGGATTACGACATCGACAAAGGAAAGGGCTGAAGCTGGGCGGGCTCTTGCGGCGCGAGACCGGCTTGATGCAGCCCCACGCGCCTTGTGATTTCAGGCTCTCACGCTGGGCGTCTGAGTCATAGGCCAGGTCAGCCAACAGGATCTGGCCTTCGCCGATGTGATCGAGCATGTCGGCCGCGCGCGCCCGTCAGCTGACCAACACAACCACAGCTTCCGGCGGCAACACCCGCATGACCGGAATGGTCCGAGTGACGGGTGGCTCAGCAATGAGAGCTTTCCATTCAACATCCGTCAGCCCACGCTCGTTCCATACATAACCTGTGTCCGCACTCCGCAAGTTGATGCAACGGGTCAATCCCCGATCCTGGAGGTAGGCTGTGGCATTGCGAGCTCGATGGGCAGGGGAACGATCCGGAAGCACGCCTTGACTTTCATCCTCCGCCGCCAACGCCTCCGCCATGACATCCATGGATGTGGGAAGGTCGGCATTATCGAGCAAACGCCCAATGACCCCGAGGTCCAACCGCACCACGTCCAACCGAGTGTCCTCCCATTTCAGCTCGTATGAGAAGGTCCAAACGAGGTTCGCGTTATCAAGTTCGAACATCGGCCGATGTCCATTCTTCGTAACGCGATCGATGCTTAAATCGGACAGATCGATCAAGTTGGCGATCGGCCCCTCCACCGTTACCCTAATATCTCCAGCGCCCCGACCATCTTTCTGAGGACCTACAGGCGTAAGCACAATTCGACTGACGAGTCCGCGAAGCAACTCTTTAGCGCGCGCAGCTTCCGCCTCGTCAGCCTGAAGGTCTGTGGTGAGGCCATCAATGGTGTCAGAGATCGCAGCGATAATCTCATCGGTCTCGCCGAGGGGCATCGGTGGTGGCGTACGCTGGATCCGGGTTTCCAGCTGCCGCTTGTCTGCGCCAAGCTGATCCAGCCTCTTGATTAGCATTTCGCTTGCGTATGAAGTCTCGCGCGCGCTGGAGAGCTGGTCCATCAGATTGCTGATACGAGTTTCAACATCCTGAAGAGAGGCGGTCTGGTTCCTAAGCCTTTCTGCTTGGTCCGCATGCGCGCGCTGGACTTCATCGCGAAAAGCATCAAGCGCCGGCCCGAGCACAACCGCGTCCAGGATATGCTGTTTAATTTTTTGAAAGACGGTTCCCTCGACGACATCTCGGAAGACCCGCCGCGTATTTGTGCATATGCCCTTATCGCGCCGTCCAGTACACAGATACTTCCCATCAGACACGATCGCCGTTGATCCGCACTCGCCACAATACACCATTCCACTGAATGCAAAACGGTTTCGCTTTTTCCGGAAGAATGGCCGATCCAGATGTTCTGCGAGACGCGCCTGGTTTCGATCCCAGAGTTCTTGGTCGATGATTCTTAATTCGGGGTGATTCGAGATCAGCCTTTCCGCTTCGGATTTATACGTCATTTTTACTTCGCCCTTGCGCAGGCGACGGTGGGTTTTTCTGAATTGAAACTGGCCGATGTAGATTGGGTTTCTCAGAATCCCACTCCCGCCCTGGCGATTGCCCAGGAGAGCGCCTGGCCTCCAGAGTTTACCCTTGGGGCTGGGGACGCCTTCAGCATTCAGGGTCTTGCAAATCTCGAACGTAGTTCGGCCTGCGTCGAACTCAATGTGAATTCGCCGAACAATCGAGGCCTTATCAGGGTCTATCTCACGGAGACCATTGATAGGCTCCCCGCGATCGTCAAACCTGGCAACCTTACGGTAACCGTAAGCGACCGAGCCTGACATACGCCCTTGGCTAATAGCGAGCTCCTGACCGCGTTTGGATTTTGCAACGTTCTGCTTGATGAATTGCTGGTTCTGAACGGCCTTAAAGGCGAGTTCGATATCAGAAACGACACCACCGCTGACCGTACACAGAACCACTTCAAGCTCTTCAAGTTGCTTAGCAATAAAGTGCATGTCGGAGGCATCGCGACTGGCGCGATCAATGTCCTCGACGAGGAGAACGTCAAACTCTCCTAGTTCGGCCGCCTGCAACATCTTGAACAAGCCGACCCTACCTTGTGTCGTGGTTCCTGAACGTTCGGCATCGCTATAGCGTCCAGCCTCCCGCCAGCCACGTTCAGCCGCGTAATTTGCGCAAAGGCGCTCCTGGCCCTCAATTGAGCTCTGGCTTTGTCTGTCAGTCGAGTAACGGCTGTAGAACGCGACCCGACTACCGTGTGGCGGCATACTTTTCATAGAATCTAGTCCTTCTCGGGTTCATCGCCCTTAGGGAGAGCGAAGTACGTCCTCGCCGATAGGCGAGCGATTGCGATTGATAGCGGCATCAGACTCGCAGAGAGCGGATCCATAGACCTGCTCAATTCAGCCTCTTGGCGCTGACGACGGTTTTGTTGAAGCGTCTTGAGGATACGGTGGCTGCTGAGCTCAAGATCGGGTGCCATCGTTTTGTCTCCGTACTTTTTATCGGCAAAATCTATTAGTCCGATAAAAAATCGTCAACTTAGATTTTGATATATATCTTCCCTCTGCTAACTGCTTCGTGGTTCAAATGAGAACGAGGGTTTGGCTCTTGTGATTTTACAGTTCGAACAGAGCATCCACGGGCCGGCTCGCATCGCCGAGATGACTGGCCTCTCTATGGACGGACAGAGGAACTGGCGACTGCGCGGCCACCTCCCGCCCAGCGACGGGCCGAGAGGGAAAATGACAAGCTCTGCAGTCGCTGCCTTGGCAGTCCGTTCGTCTGCTGCTGATCTAGGCTTTCCCGCCAAAGACAGCGCGTCCTTAGGCGAAACAGCAGGACCAAGCGTTCTCTACTCAGCGCTCTTGGACTTTCCTCAAGCCGCCATCCAACTGATCGGATCACCCGACAACAAGAAAGCGTTCTGGAAGGCGTTCGAAGACAGTACGCATCATGCCGGACTTATCTCCGGGCTCGGACCTCAACAACCATCGTCGGCGATATGCTGGCACGACAACGATCCACCCAGATTACTACCAAATCCAAACTCAGGCCTCGTTGAAGGCTATGAAGTGACTTTTCGCCAAATCAGTCTTCCAGGGGTGGGGGCGAGGCTTGTCCGGTATGCAGGGCAGCCACTTTTCACCGTCCACATTTCAGACGCTTGATTTAGTCGAGGAATGAACACTCAGACGTAGAGACGCATTTCAGGGCTTCGACCCACTCCAAAAGGTCAACGATATCGTAAGCGACGCGGCGCCCGATCTTGACGAAGCGAGGCCCGCCACCAGTAAGGCGAAGCTTGTTAAGATAGCTGGCGCTGAGATTGAAGCGTTCGGCGACTTGAGCCGTGTTGAGCAAGTTGGGCGTAGAGGCAGTCATTGTTCATCCTATTCCTTGCAATCGCAGGGAACGCGATCGTTAAGGAGGAGTAAGCCAAATTTTCAGACTCTTATTACCCCCTCAATAAACTGCCTTGGGTAATTCCCATTCATGCTCCGAAGGGGGCGCTAGCTTTTTTTCGGCGGACGCCCTGGCTTCCCCTTACGGCTCCGCGCCATAAAACGACCCTCCGATTCCCATTCTAAAAATTTATTGCGAAATTGCTCATACTTAGGGAGTGAGGCAGATAGCTCTCCAGTGCGCTGAGCCTCCATGATCGCGTCATAGATCTTCTCGAGCCCCAGGTTGCGCATTGTCGGCATGTTTTCTGCAAGCCAACTGATAGCGGCGGCATACCAACGGGCCTCCGCTTCCTGCTTACGGAGCTGTCCTTCATAGTCTCCTTTGCGCTGGCGAGTCTCTTGAGTTTGGTCCCACTGTTCAACGTGGGATGCGAAACGACGCGCTACAAACTCTGCTGAAGCTGCACCTGCATCGTACGATGCTCTTAGGGCGTCCAGAACAAAGTCTCTGGCGGAACCACTCCCAATAGCCTCGCGGACTTCTTCCAAAGCGCGCAAGAGCGCGCTCACAGCAAGGGCCCAGTGAATTGGGGCTCCCGGAGGAAAGCGTTCATAGAATTTGGGGTTAAATTTAACACTTCCCCACGTATCGCTGGCCGGCTTTTGATGGGTCTTGCCTTCGGATGAAACCGCACGAGCGACCGTATAAAGCGGATCTCCCGGATAATGAGCCGCAATACAAGCTCCATGTGGCACGTACGCCCAACATAACGCCTCATTCCGCCAAACCCACGCTAAAGCTAGCTCCGTGGATGCATCGCCAAAGCTAGGAAAATTATAAGCTTGGAAGATCGTATTGATCGCGTCTGAAGCTTCGGCGCGGCCTTCCGCGCTCTGAAAGTCTGCGAATTCCCATCGTTGATACATCAATTGTAAAACTTGGGCGCCATCAGCATCGGCGTGGAGACGAGCGCCTACTTGGTCAAAGCCTTTCCCCATAACCAGCGCGTCAGATCGCGACCGAACCTGTTTGAAGTCGTCCAGCAACCAGCCATGCTCGCCTTCATTCAGAGAAAGCTCCGCCCAAGGTGGTGGTGGCATCTCCAGCGTTGTTTCGACGGATGTACGCGTTTCATGCCATGCGGCATCAAACTCGACCTCGCCACCGATTAGGACCCTGGGTGCGTCGTCATCCATTCAATCAATCTCTTTACGCAATCAGTCGATAGATTGACGAGCTAAGCTTTCTTGATGAAGCCGTGCTCAATGTCACCTTCCAGCGAGCGCTGCAGCGGCAGCGTCTGAGGTTGCTAGGGCAGCCTGCCTAACGGGGTCGTCAGCCAAATGAGCATACTGAGCCGTAGTCTTCACATCCTTGTGTCCGAGTAACTTGCCAATCAGAGGCAGAGACTGTCCGTCAGCTGCTGCTAAGCTTGCATATGTGTGCCGCAAGTCATGAAGCCTCACCTCAGGCAAACCCGCCTGTTCACGCACTCGATTCCAAACCTTTGGCGTGCCCACATAGTGTCGATGCTTTTCTCTCGGGTTTTCTATGAGCTGGCGCTCAGCTGGAAAGACAAAAGGTGATGTCGGATCCCGTTCCACACCCTGAAGCACTTCCAGAGCGGCCGGCCCGATAGGAACCACTTTTGCACCTGTCTTAGAGTCCTGCAGCAACAACCGACTTCCAGAGACATCTACCTCACTCCACCGCAAACCCTCGATCTCGCTTTTTCGCGCACCCGTTAGAATTAAGAGCCGAATGATCCCACGCCCTTTGGCGCTAAGGTCCTGCTGAAGCAGCGCTGCGCCTACTCGACCGAGTTCTTCAGATGACAGGTATCGTTGTGAGCTGCCGTCCTTAAAACGCTTAACGCCATGAACCGGATTGTCTGAGCGCATCTTCCGCTTCATCGCGAATGTGAATATCGCTCCCAAAAGCCCCGTCGTTCTGGTGGCCGTACCTTTACCCCCACGGGCAACAGGATCTGAGCGACGTCGGGTGCCTGTTCCTTTGACAGCAGTCTTCCCCTCCGCCACATCTCTAATAAAGCGCTCAATATCGGCGGATGTCACAGTGGAAACAGACTGCTTGCCAAGAAGAGGTTTTATGTGGCGCTCGATCCTCAATCGGTCTGTCGCGAGAGTTGACTCCTTTTTCGTCGCCGCGCCCTCCACAAGGTAGAGATCACAAAGCTGAGAGACCTTAAGCTCGGTTCTAGAACGGCTTCGCTCTTCGCGCGGATCCACACCCAATTGAGCCTGACCAAGGAGACGCTTCGCCTCGCTCCTGGCCTCATCGGGTGTGAGCTTACCATGCTGTCCAATCGTGTATTCCTGCCAAGGAGCACCTCGCCCGCCATGCCCGAGACGATAACCAATGATGTAGACCTTCCTCCCCTTGGGAGACACTCGAAGTCCGAACCCGGAAAGGTCGCTATCCCAGAGCCTGTATGAAGCGGATCCCGGTACGGCTGCATCGATCGTACGTTTTGAAAGCCTCACCTTGCCGGCTGACATCAGCGCCTCCATTATCCAGCACATTTCCAGCACAGCAAGGTGAAACGCAGGAAACCTCCAGCAAAACCATGCCAGCTTTAACCCGTTATTTATAGCAATATTGGACCCCATGGTAGGGAGGGAAACTCCAGGAAACACACTTCTTCTGCCCTCCGAAGGCAGAGGTCAGAGGTTCGAATCCTCTTGGGTGCGCCACTCTTCCTTTGTTCCCGCTCCGCTCGACCCGGGCCTGTCATCGCTTTCAGCGTTGGGGTCGATGCTCACATGGAACGCGCTCAGGGCTGTGGGGTTTGGACTCGATCGCGTCGGGCCCGTCATCTTTCCTTTGTTCCCGCTCCGCTCGACCCGGGCCTGTCATCGCTTTCAGCGTTGGGGTCGATGCTCACATGGAACGCGCTCAGGGCTGCGAACGCGGACCCGCCGGGTTCGGAATTTCGCTTCATTCGTCCGCCGTATCCGACCAAAAAAGAAGCGGCGGGCGCATGGCCCGCCGTTTCCCAGCCCGGTGCCGCCGTCAGGACCGGCGACATCCCCCCGGTCTAGAAGGTCCAGCTCAGCCCGAAGCGGACAGAGCGCGGCGGCTGATAGGTCCGCGGCGCACCATAGTTCGGATCCGGTACGTTGAGGGCCGTTTCGCCGATTTCGCGAATGTCGGTGACGCCCGAGCTGTCGAAGACGTTGAAGATGTCCATCCGCAGCACCGGTTCGCCGCCCAGCGGCAGGTCCACCGGCCGGTAGATGAAGGCCAGATCGACATTGTAGATCCAGTCGCTCTCCAGCTGGCTGCCGCGCGGGGTCGGCTGGCTGTTGCAGAAGAAGGACTCGGACTCATAGGCCTGGGCGAAATCATCCGTCGGGTGGAAGCCGATACAGCCGAAGCGCCGCGGCGAGGTCGCCTGCATTGCCGCACCGACAGAGAACTGGTCGGTGAAGGCGTAATTCCCCCACAGCTTGATCTTGTGGGCGCGGTGGTTGGGCAGCAGTCCATCGGAGTTGTCCGTCAGCCCCGGCTGGTCGAAGGAAGTCGTGATCCCCGCATCGTCCTGGCCATTGTCCGACTTCACGGTCCCTTCGTAATTGCCTTCGCTGCGCGACAGCGTCCAGGACCCGTGCAGATCCCAGCCATTGTCGAAGGCCCGGTCGAAGGTCAGCGTCAGGGCTTCATAGGTCCGCGTCGGCGTGGGGTAGCCGAGATCCGCGGCACTCAGATCCACGGTCTCGTCCAGCTCGGGCAGATAGACCCGCATGTCCTCGCCCGGATTCGTCAGCACATACTGGTGGAAACCCGTCCAGACATCCTCGCAGGGCGTGCCGCCAACCGTGATCCCGTTGGCATTGCAGTAGGCGATAACGGCGGCGTCGATCGCCACGTCTTCCAGCGTCACGCCGAGATCGCGATAGGTGTAGCTGGCGCTGAAGTCCCAGAGATCGTTCATCATCCAGCGCGCGCCGATGATGAATTCATCCACATACATCGGATCGAGATACTGGTCGGTCACCGCTCGCGTGTCCGGCACGGTTCCGTCACCGAACACCTCTTCCAGGAACGGTCCGCCTTCGAGCTGCGGCACGTCGTTCGCATCCAGCCCGGTGAACTGGTACCAGTCCTGGGTGAAGAGTTCGGCGCCTGCCATGCGGATATTCGTATTGGTGGCAACAGGCAGGAAGTAACGGCCATAGAAGCCGAACAGCTCCAGCGAGCCGTCTCCGAAATAGTCGTAGGACACGCCCAGGCGCGGTGCCAGCTGGTCCTCGATCTTGGTGAAGGTATCGCCACTGGCGTTGCGGTTGTCGAAGGTCTCGTTGCGCAGGCCGATATTGACGTTCAGCTGATCCGTGACCTGCCAGGAATCCTGAATGTAGAAAGCCGTCTGGATCGTCTCGAACGAGCCGCCGCGATCAAGCTGCCGGACACGGACGCATTCACGGCCAGCCTGACCGCCCTGGGCTTCGCACGATACGGGGTCATAAAGCCGATAGTAGACGCCGCCCGAGTAGAAGGAGCGGTCTTCAGCCGTCAGCGTCTCCCGGTCGACACCGATGCGGATATTGTGCTCTCCGAAAAAGTTCGCATAGATGTCCGCATCGGCCCGGATCAGTTCGCGCGTGTCATTGCCTTCGGCCGGGACGAGCTCACCCCAATTGCCCAGCTGAATGACCGGACCGCTGGTGTCCCGGGCATCAAGGATCGCCGGATTGCCATCCGTGCTGCCCGCAATGGTCTGGTTGAACGTCTGGCGGCCAGCCGTCAGAGACACGGTAAGCCAGTCGGTCATGGCGCCGGAATAGCGCAGGATGTTGACGTCCCCGCCTTCCAGGAAGTTGGTCTGTGCCACCGGCGTGCGGCTTTCAATTTCGGTCCGGTCAGCATTGAAGGTGACGTCGCTCGCCTCACGCACCGTTGCCCGGTCATCCGAAAAGCTCGTCCAGGCGAAGGTATGCCCTTCAAACAGGTTCACATCGAGACGGAAGCCGAAGAACGGGTCGTCCGTGCGATCGACTTCCTCGCGTCCCGCCTCGGTGATGTTGATTGCCTCGATCAGGCGCGGCGAGTACAGGCCGTAGATGAAGACCCGGTCCTCGATGATCGGCCCGGAAACCCAGAAATCGCTCTCCAGCGTCATGCGCTGATCGAACTGGTTGGCCTGGGCATAGGTCGTCGGCGAATCCTCGCGAAGCTCGTCCGGCGAATAGAAAATATTGAACCCGTAGTGCCATTCATTCGTGCCGGAGCGGGTCACGGCATTCACCACCCCGCCAGTCGAACGCCCGAACTCGGCCTGATAACCGCCGGACTTGATCTCCAGCTGATCATACAGCTGGAAAGGCACGGCCGAGGCACCGAGGAAGTTGCGGAAGTCGGTGATGTTCATGCCGTCGACATAGAAGGCATTCTCGCCCGGCGAGGCCCCGGAGATCGAGGCGAAGCCCGTGCTGAGCCCTTCCTCGAAATCATTGTCGCCGATCACGGTGCCCGGCGCGAGCAGGGTCAGCGACGTGACGTCACGGCCGATCGGCACCTGTTCGAACACGGCCTGGACATCGATGTCCAGCCCGGTCTCGGAGGCCTGGAACACATCGACCTGCACCGCCTGACCCGTCACGGTGATGACGTCTTCGGCCATCCCCGCCGGCAAGACAAACTCGTAGGCTGCCGACGAGCCCACCGAGACCCGGACGCCATCGTCGGACACCGTCTGGTAACCGGCCCCGGCTGCCGTCAGTGTGTAATTGCCAACCTCCAGGCGGCCGATGAAGAAGCGTCCATCGGCGCCGGTCGTGACGGTGCGCGTCGAGCCCCGGTCGCTGGACACGGCAGTGACGGTCGCACCGGACACCGGATTGCCGGCCTCATCCAGAACCGTGCCGCCAACACCCCCTGTGGTGTAGGACTGCGCCAGCGCAGCTGGTGCCGTCATGACGGAGGCTCCGGTCGCGGCCGCAAGGGCGAGCCCGAAGCAGGCGGTGGTGCCCAGAAGAGTTTTCTTGATCGCGTTCATATTATCCCCCGAGGCCGGTCGGGCCGGCACTCTTGTTTGGTGGTCGATGGCCAGCGCGCCGGGGTCCTCTCGGACATGCGGACGGGCGCTGGCGGAGCGATCCGACCAGTGCGGGTGAACACGTCTCAATCTGAATGGGTCGAACGGGAGCGGTGCGTTGCCGGCAACGGGCAAGGTTGCGGATGGGAGGTCAGGCTGACGAAGCGGCCGCCGTGCTATTCAGAGCCGCCATCAACGCCGCGCTTCCGGTCGCGCTGACGGGAAGAACCTGGCCGCTGCGAAGCCGGACCGATGCAATCCGCTCACGGCGCTGTTCGGTCGAAACGACATCTGACGGACGCACAAAGTGCGAGCGGTGCACCTGAACGAAACCCTGGCCGTCGAGCATCTGCGCCATCTCGATCATGGTCGCACGGTGCAACACTTCACGCCCTGAGCGGTCGACAAGGGCTACATAATTGCCCTGTGCGGACACAATAACGATATCATCCAGTGCCACATAATCGGTGCGTCCGGCCGACCGTACGGCCAGGCGCGCCGTCCGGCCTCCCCGCGTCGTGTCGCCACTGCGCTGAACCAGGCCTTTCAGCTGGGCGCCGGCCAGATAGGCCATCCCCGTGAAGGTCGGCAGCATCAGCCAGAACAGGGAGGGTGTGGATGCCACGAGCGTCTGGGCCGGCACGCCTGTGTAGGCAGACAGAGCCAGCACCGTCCAGAAATAGTCGGCCATCGAGAATATCGCGACGACGCCGGCCGCTTCGACACAGCGGCGCCAGGCCGGACTGCCTGCAAGCGCATGACGCAATCCAACCAGGGCACCTGCGATGATCGCAGGCAAGGCAATCGCGGAAAACACGGATTGATGCCGGACGCCCAGCGCGAAGCTGGGCGGGGCGCCGTCGGACACGGCTTCCTTATACTGCACGGCGACGAAGAGAAGCACGAGAACCGCCCAGACGATGCAGCCGCCGGCAACGACCCGCAGCGTCCAGCGCATCGGGATACCCCTGCCATGTGACTCTGGAAACCGCGTCGCCACGCCGTGCCTCCCCACGCCTTCAACCGCCCTGAACACCCCGCAGAGCCTGTCACCCGGAGCATGACGGCGAGCACGCGGGGGACTTACATTTCTGTCACCTCACATGCCCCGCACGTAGCAGGAGAGACGCCGGCCGGCCCGGAATTGCGCCGAAGCACGGCCGCCTGTTGCGAACAGCGTCGGAAAACGACGGACGGCGGCATCTGGGTTTAACCCGCGAGCGGCTGTGACGAACCCGGACACCCGGGAAGCCGTCACTTGCCCGGGCGGGGCATATAGGCATGTCCGAAACGGCGCGGTAGCCAATCCATCACGTTATTCAGTGCCTTATGTGGAGGACCGCCATGCGCTGCCTCATCCTTGAAAGCCGCGAACTCGCCCGGACGCAATTGCAGCGGCAACTGGACCGGTTCGCCGACACCAGCTGTGTCGGCGCCCATCCGGCCGCCGGCCAGGACGATCCCTGGCACGGCACATCGCCGGATGTGGTGTTTCTCGGCAGCGACCAGCCGCGGCTCGAACGTCTTCTGTCGCGCCCGGCGGGCACCGCACAAGATGGCCCGGTCATCGTGATGATGGGCGACTTGCCGATACACGCCCTGACCGCGTTCGAGCTGCAGGTGACCGACTTTCTCCTGCGGCCGGTCGAGACGCTGCGTCTTGAGGAATGCCTGCGTCGCGTGCGGACCGAGTTGCAGCAACGGCGCGACCTGGCGCGGGTCGCCGTCCTCAGCGAAACGCTGGCCGGGATCCGCCAGGGGCACACCACCGATGCGGGAGCGCCGGTCTACCGGGATTTCTGGATCCGCTGCCGCAATGAAACCGTGCGGGTGCCCCAGTCGCAGATCGTCTGGATCGAGGCCGCGCGCAGCTATGTCCATTTCAACCTGCGCAACCGGCAGCTCCTGCACCGGATCTCGTTGCGGGAGCTGGAGGAGCGGCTGGACCCGGCGGACTTCCTGCGCATTCACCGCTCGGCGATCGTCAATGTGCATCACATCGAGCGCACCCATGCCGACCGACATGGCACGCATTCGGTCGAGCTGGCCAATGGAGAGATGGTGCGCGTGGGACGCAAATACCGCCTGCAGCTGGCCGAGTTCATGGCGAGCGGCCGGGTACCGCCGCGTCAGGACGTGGCGGCCTGAAACCGGCCTACCGGCCCGGCTCACTGCGGGATGACACGACCTCGACGCGGTAGCTGTCATGGCAGGCGATGCAGGTATACATCGCCGAAGCCGCCGCGGCCTGGGCCTCAGTAACCGGCGTCTCGTCGGGCAGAGCGGCAATCGCCGCCAGGTCCTGACGCAGCATCTGCCCCATGCCCCGGAAACTGTCCGGCATTCTGGCTCCCATTCCCGGCATCATGGGGCGCGGCGTGGCCATCTCCGCGGCGGCTTCCCGCAGCCGGTCGAGATCGCCCTCGCTGCCCGCCTCCATGATCGCCTGGCTGCCCGAAAGGAAGATGCGCATCGTCTCCACGATATGGCTCTGCTCCTCCGCGGTCAGCCGGATCGGGGTTCTCGGATCGGCGTCTTCCGCCACGCCAACCCCGGTCTGGGCGTGTCCGGACGCCGCAATCGCCATCCCGGCGGCCAGAACGGCGGACCCCAACGTGACGGCAAGAATGGCGCGCATCTCCGCCTCCCTCAGAACGTGAAGAACCGCGTGCGCGGATCTGCCATGATGGTCGCAATTTCCGGCGGGGTCGCCACCCCGATCCCGCTGTGAAGGTCTTCCGCGCTGTGGGGCGAGTTGGGCAGGTAGATCGCACAGACCTGAACCGTCACACCATCCTCGATCAGGGTTTCAAGCAGACCGTGCGGCGACATGTTCCGTGGCGCGAGCGGCCGCGTGGCGGCTTCCGGCGGCTGGGCCAGGGCAAGATCGCCGGCCTTGTCGCACAGGAGAACGCGCACCGGCACGCCCTGCTGGGCGCTGGCGCGTGTCAGGATCAGCGCCATGAGCTGGGTCTGCGGATCCTCGCGGGTCAGCACGGTGAGGACGGGCGCTGCGCCCGGCAGCGGTGCCGCATCCTGCGCGGGAGCGGGCGCGGCCAGGGCCGCCATCAGAACAAGGCCGGACAACACAATCTGCTTCATTGCGACATCTCCTCGATGATCACCCCTGCAGGTGCCGTCCTACCGGCAAGCCTGCGGGAAATTCCGGCGGCATTGTTGAAAGGGATGACCAGCCTGCACCGGTCCGGCGGCTGGCCCGGCCGCCTTGCAGCAGGCCCCCTGCCCGGCGCGGCGGCGCCTCTGTCTCATTCGGCACATTCCAGATCCTCGCAGTCTTCCGCATCCGGCGTGAATTCCAGCCAGAGCGCGTTGAGGATTCCGAAGCCGAGGGCGGCAGCAAGACCCAGTATCCAGGTAAAATACCACATGATTCCAAGACCTCCGGTCAGTAGGAGCCGGGCGAGGTGGCCTGCTCGGACGTCACACGTCCCCACAGCACCTTGAACACCCAGCTGGTGTAGAGAAGGATCAGCGGCACGAAGATCACCGTCATGATCAGCATGAAGAACAGCGTGCCGTGGCTGGACGAGCTGTCCCAAACGGTCAGGCTGGCGTCGGGATTGAGCGAGCTCGGCAGGATGAAGGGGAACATCGACACGCCGGCGGTGGCGACGACGCCGAAGACCGACATGGCCGACCCGGCGAGGCTCGCTGCATTACGCTTCTTGCCCAGGCTGACGGCAGCCAGGAAAGCCCCCGCCACGGCCATCAACGGCGCCAGCACCATCCAGGGATAGCGCACGAAATTGTTGACCCAGGCGCCGGCCTCGACACTGACCGCCTTGCGCATCGGATTGGACGGGCCATCGAGCAGGACATCCGATGTGATCATGTAGCCGGGCAGAACCGTGGCGGCCCAGACACCGGCAATGACGAACAATACGATGGTCAGCATGGCCGCGATCGATCCGAAGCGGGCCGCCCGGTCGCGCACTGGGCCCTTTTCGGCCTTCACCACGATCCAGGACGCACCATGCATAACCAGCATGGCGACCGAGATGAGGCCGGCGAGCAGGGCGAAGGGATTGAGCAGGCCGAACAGGCCGCCTTCATAGGTCGCCCGCAGCATGCTGTCGAAGTCGAACGGGACACCGCGCAGCACATTGCCCACGGCCACACCGAAGATCAGCGCCGGTACGAAGCCGCCGATGAAGAGCGCCCAGTCCCAGCTGTTGCGCCAGGCCGCGCTTTCGCGCTTGGAGCGGTATTTGAAACCGACCGGCCGCAGGATCAGCGCCGACAGCACCACGAACATGGCGAGATAGAAGCCGGAGAAGCTGACGGCATAGACATAGGGCCAGGCGGCAAAGATCGCGCCACCGCCCAGAATGAGCCAGACCTGGTGGCCTTCCCACATCGGGCCGATCGTGTTGATCACGAGCCGGCGTTCGGCATCGGTCTTTGCGACGAAAGGCAGGAGCGTGGCGACGCCGAGGTCGTAGCCATCGGTCAGGGCGAAGCCGATCAGGAGGACGCCCAGAAGGCCCCACCAGATGACGCGGAGCGTCGGATAGTCGAGAGGCAGTTCCATGATATGCGTCTCCTATCGGTCGTAGAGCGGTGCCGGCACGGCTTCGGGGAAGCCGCCGGATGCGGGCTGGTGTGTCGTGACCGCTGTTTCTGACGTCGGCCCCTTGCGGATAGCCCGCACCATCAGCGTCACCTCGATCACGGCAAGCGTGCCGTAGAGAAGGGTGAAGCCGACCATCGTCAGGATCACCTGGCTGGCGGACAGGCTGGACACACCCATGAAGGTCGGCAGCACACCGTCGATCACCCAGGGCTGACGGCCGGTCTCGGCCAGCACCCAGCCAAGCTCCGCGGCAATCCAGGGCAAGGGAATGATCGCCACGGCCAGGCGCAGGAACCAGCGCGGGAAGGGCCGGCGCAGGCTCACCAGGTAGAAGGCCAGGGCAAAGACCGCGATGAAGAAGAAGCCGAGCCCCGCCATGATGCGGAAGGACCAGAAAGCCATGGCGACGTTGGGGACCGTGTCCCAGGCGGCCTGCTGGATCTGGTCCGGCGTCGCCTCGCGCGGATCGTCGACATAGCGCATCAGCAGGAGGGCATAGCCCAGATCCTGCTTGGCCAGCTCGAACTGTTCGCGCGCTGCCACATTCTCCGGATCGGCATTGAGCCGCTGGACCGCATCATAGGCCGTGATCCCGTTCTCGATCCGGTCCTGGGCGATGGCGACGAGCGGCAGGATGCCCTCGACATCGCCGTCGATGCTGCGGGTCGCAATCAGGCCCAGAAGCCAGGGCACCTGGATCTCGTAGCGGGTTTCCTGCGCCTCCTGGTCAGGCAGACCGACCAGTGTCAGCGGCGCCGGTGCCTCTTCGGTGTGCCACATGCCCTCGAGAGCCGCGAGTTTCATGCGCTGGTGATCGGTCAGCGTATAACCGCTCTCATCGCCCAGCACGACAACCGACAGGGCCGAAGCCAGGCCGAAGGAGGCCGCAACCGCGACCGACCGCTTGGCCAGTCCGCGATGACGCCCCTTCAGGAGGTAGAAGGCCGAAATGCCGAGCACGAAAACCGAGGCGGTCACATAGCCGGCCGACACCGTGTGAACGAATTTGGCCTGGGCCACCGGGTTGAAGAGCACCTCCATGAAGTTGGTGATCTCCATGCGCATCGTGTCCGGATTGAATGCGGAACCGACCGGCGCCTGCATCCAGCCGTTCGCGATCAGGATCCACAGGGCCGAGAGGTTCGAACCCAGGGCGACCAGGCCGGTGACGAGCCAGTGGACCGGACGCGACAGCTTGTCCCAGCCGAAGAACATCAGGCCGACAAAGGTCGCTTCCAGGAAGAAGGCCATCAGGCCCTCGATCGCGAGCGGGGCGCCGAAAATGTCGCCGACATAATGCGAGTAGTAGGACCAGTTCGTGCCGAACTGGAATTCCATGGTGATCCCGGTCGCAACCCCGAGCACGAAGTTGATCCCGAACAGGTTCATCCAGAATTTGGTGATGTCTTTCCAGACCTGCTTGCCGGTCAGGACATAGGCGCCTTCCATGATCACCAGGATCATCGACAGGCCGAGGGTCAGGGGAACGAACAGGAAGTGGTACATCGCCGTGAGCGCGAACTGCCATCGCGAAAGGTCCGCGACCAGTAAGTGTTCCATGGTTGAACTCCGGTTCCGACGCGTTAACTTGCACTTGAAATACAAGTTTTATAGACGGGCGCAACGGGCGAAACGTCGCACATGGAATCCGCACGGGCTGCATGACCGCAAAGACCGATACGCAAACGGCGGCCGCTGCCCGCCTGAAAGGCTGGACACGCGCTGCGCAGCGCGATGTGCGGCTGGCCGAACTGGCGATCCTTCTGGACACGCTCGCGGCCATCGCCTTTGCGCTCGGCTTTGCCACGGCGATCTCGGCCCTCGTGGACGGACGCAATGCCCTCCCCGCCCTCCTGGTCGCGGGCGCGGCGCTTGTCGGCCGCGGCGGTTTCAACTGGCTCCGCTCGCAGGCGTCCGAGCGGGCCGGACAGGGACTGGTCGCGGCGGCACGGCAGGATATGGCCCGTCTGGCGGCAGGGATCGGCCCGGCCCTGTTCGACGGTGCGGCCGGCGGTGAACGCACGGCGCAGCTGGTCGATCGCACCGCCATTCTTTCCGGCCATGCCGCCCACTGGCTGCCGGGCCGGACTGCCGCCGTCATTACCCCGGTCCTCGTGGTCATCGCCATCTTCACCCAGAGCTGGCTGGCCGGCGCGCTGATCCTGGCCTCGACCGTGATGCTGCCGGTCTTCATCTGGTTGACGGCGTCGGAAACTGCCGCCCTGGCCCGCGCTCAGCAGGGCGCGCTCGATACGCTCGCCGGAACCTTCGAGAGCCGCGTAAGGATGGCGGGGACGATCCGCGCCTTCAACGGCGTGACGCGTGAAGCCGGCGTCATCGAAACGGCCGCAGACGAGCTGGCGCGCCGCACCATGGCGATCCTGCGGGTCGCCTTCCTCTCGACCGCCGTGCTGGAGTTTTTCGCCTCGATCTCGATCGCGCTGGTGGCCGTCTATGTCGGTTTCAAGCTGCTGGGGGTCTTCCCGTTCGAGACTTTCGAGACCCTGACCTTGCGGGAGGGGCTGGCCGCCCTGGTTCTGGCGCCGGAGTTCTTCGCGCCCGTGCGCCAGTTGTCCGCGCTTCACCATGCGCGCAGCGATGCCCGGGCCGGGGCGGAGTCCCTCGCCCAGCTTGCCGAGATCGGGGATATAGCCCCCATCGTCCGGCTCGACGCGCTCGGCCCGGCACCACGGATCGTCTGGCGGTCCGCCGATCTGGCCCGCAGCGGGCAGACCGTTGTCCGGGATTTCAATGCCGTTGCCGAGCCGGACCGGATCACCCTGCTGTGGGGACCGTCCGGATGCGGCAAGACATCGGTGCTGATGTCGCTGCTGGCGCTGGCCGAGCCGGTTGGCGGGCAAATCCGTATCGACGGCGAGATCCTGCCGGCCGGCCACTCGCTGGCCAGCTCCATCGCCTGGATCGGACAGAAACCCTGGGCACTGGAAGGCACGATCCGCGACAATCTCCGCCTCGCCGCTCCGGACGCGGACGATGCCGCTTGCCTGGCTGCGCTCGATACAGCCGGGTGCGACTTCATTGCGGACCGGCCGGAAGGGCTCGACATGCGGATCGGCCCCGGCGGCAGCGGCCTCTCCGGCGGCGAGCTGCAGCGGCTCGCCCTCGCCCGGGCCTTGCTCGCAGGCGCGCCTGTCCTGCTGCTGGACGAACCTACCGCCCATCTCGACGCCGAACGCCAGGATGCGCTGCTGGCAACCCTTCGCCAGATCGCCTCCGGGCGAACCGTGATCATCGCCAGCCACGACCCTGCCGCGCGCGCCATCGCCGATGCCGTCATTGCGATGGAGCGCCGCTCATGATCGCGCTGTGGACGCGGCTGGGTCGGCCATTCCGCGGCCGGATCGCGCTGGCCTTTCTGCTGGCCACGGCTGGCGGCGCGATGGCCGCGCTGCTGCTGGGCGTATCGGGCTGGTTCCTGACGGCCAGCGCCATCGCCGGCGCAGCGGGCAGTGCCTATGCCTTCAACCATCTCTATCCGAGCGCCACGGTGCGCGGCACCGCGATGGGGCGCATCCTGGCACGCTATGGCGAACAGCTGGTCGGGCACGATGCCACGCTGCGCCTGTCGGCGCGGCTGCGGCGCCACCTGTTCGAGGCTGAGGCGCGCGCCCGCGCCGGTCTGGCAAGACCCGCATCGGACAGTCTGGCCGTTTTCCTGGATGATGTGCGTCTCGCCGAGGGCGCCCTGCTCCGCCTGTGGCTGCCCGCCGCCAGCGCCGCCGCGGCAGCCCTGATTGCGCTGATATTTGCCGGCCTGGCCGGCTGGGCACCGCTCGCGGTCGTCGCCGGCGGACTGATGCTCGCGCTCGCGGCGGGCCGGTTCGGCATCGCCGAGCAACGCCGGATCGATGCGCGGCTGCAGACACTGAACGACCGCTACCGCCGCGAGGCCGCCGGTCTGATCGAAAACCGGATCGAGCTGGAGGCGCTGGGCCGGTTCGGCGCTGCGGCCGGGGCACTTGGATCGCTGTCCGCTGAAACGGCCGGACAGACGCTCACCGCCGGCCAGCGCACACGGCTGGCCGGCGCCTTCATCGCCGTCCTCGGCGGCCTGTCGGCGACGCTGGCAGTCATGCTGGGCAGCGGCGCCACAGTACCGCTTCTCGCCGGAACGGCGCTGTCGGTCCTCGCGGCGCACCAGAGCCTGGCCATCGCGCTGGGCGCGCTGACGGCTTATCCGGCGACCGAGCTGGCCCTGTCGCGGCTGAATACGCGCATTGCGGCGCCGGCGGCGATTGCCGAGCCGGCCGAGCCCGTGCCGGCGCCCGGCACAATCCTGCCCGTCAGAACCCGCCAGTTGCAGATCGGTTTTCCCGGAGCAGCGCCGCTGTGCGAAGTGCCGGATCTCGATCTGGCGGCGGGCAGTGTTACCGAGGTCACCGGCCCGTCCGGCTGCGGCAAGACCACGCTTCTGGAAACCCTCGCCCGCCTCCGCCCGGCCCTGGACGGAAAACTGGACTATGCCGGGCTTGAAGCTGCAGGCCTGCGCGCGGCCGCGGTCCGCCAGCACACGGGCTTTGCCCCGCAAATGCCCGACACGATGTGCGGCACGATCGCGGATGCGCTGCGGCTGGCCCAGCCGGATGCCGACGATGCGCGCCTGCTGGAGGCCTGCGGGACCGCGCTCTTCATGCCGGTGGTGACGCGCTCGCCGGACGGGCTGTATCAGCCGCTCGACGAGGGCGGCAGCAATCTGTCCGGCGGCGAGTTGCGGCGCCTGGCCATCGCCCGGGCCATTCTGCGCGGTCCGGATCTTGTGCTGCTGGACGAGCCCTTCGCGGGCCTGGATGCGCCCATACGCGAGACACTGGCCGCGAATCTCGGCGCTTGGGCGCGCAGCCATGGTGCCGCGATCGTGCTGGCGACCCATATCCCCGACGCGGCCCTCTGGCCGGGCCTCACCTACCGGCAAGTCCCGCTGGCGCCGTCACCGAAGCGTCACACGAGTAGCTGACGCCCGCGAATTGCGGTATGGTTTTTACCGGTATTTCAAGGGCAGGTTATGCGGCTTACCAGTTTCACCAATTATGCCTTGCGGATGTTGCAGTACACGGCGCTGCGCGGCGAGCGCATCAGCCGGGTGACGGACATCGCGATGATCCACCAGGTCTCGGTCCACCACATGGTGAAGATCGCCAACCTGCTGGGCCGCGAGGGCTATCTGGAGACGATCCGGGGCCGCAGCGGCGGGGTTCGCCTGGCCCGGCCCGCCGACACGATCACCGTCGGCGAGGTGGTCCGGCTGACCGAAGCGCCGCTGGAACTGGCCGAGTGTTTCAATGACAAGTCCAACACATGCCCGCTGATCGGCGTGTGCCGGCTGTCGAAGACCTGGCGCAAGGCACTCGACGCCTTTCTGGAGGTGCTCGACGGGGTGACCATCGCCGATATTGCCGGCAATCGCGGTGAACTCACACAGCGGCTCGCACTGGATGCGGACGGCGGCTAGCCGCCGACCAGCCGCTGCAGATAGGCGCCGTATTCCGTCTTCAGCATCGGCTGGGCCAGACGCAGCACCTGCTCGTCATTGATGAAGCCCTGACGCCAGGCGATCTCTTCCAGACAGGCGACTTTCAGGCCCTGCCGGGTCTCGATCGTTTCGACGAACTGGGCCGCCGCCAGCAGTGACTGGTGGGTTCCGGTATCGAGCCAGGCATAGCCCCGGCCCATCAGATGGCCCTTCAGCAGGCCGTCGCGCATGTACATCTCGTTGAGCGTGGTGATTTCCAGCTCGCCACGCGCCGACGGCCGGACCTCGCGCGCCCGGTCGCAGACCGTATTGTCGTAGAAATACAGCCCCGTCACGGCGAAGTTGGACTTCGGCTTGGCCGGCTTTTCCTCGATCGAGACAATGGTCTGGCTGTCGTCGAACTCGGCCACGCCATAACGTTCCGGATCGGCCACCTGATAGGTGAAGACCTCGGCACCGCGCGTCAGGCGGGACGCATCCTTCAGCAACCCCTGCAGGCCGTGTCCGAAGAAGATGTTGTCGCCCAGGACGAGGGCACACGGCTCGCCGCCAATGAAGTCCTCGCCGATAATGAAGGCCTGGGCCAGGCCTTCCGGGCGTGGCTGCACCGCGTAGGAAAAATTCACACCCAGATCGGCGCCATCGCCCAGCAGGCGCTGGAAGGAGGCCTGGTCTTCCGGTGTCGTGATGATCAGGATATCGCGGATACCCGCCAGCATCAGCGCGCTGACCGGATAGTAGATCAGCGGCTTGTCATAGACCGGCAGGAGTTGTTTCGACACGCCCCGGGTCACCGGATACAGGCGCGTCCCCGAGCCCCCGGCCAGCACAATACCTTTCACCGCACGTCTCCCGCTTGCATTTGCCACCGCGACCAGTTCCGGCGGCACGGTTGTCTAGCCCCGGATGCCCGTCTTCCGCAACCATCCGTCCACCTCCTCGTCACAGAATGCCCAAACGGAAAGGGTCTCTGGCGTCATCGACCAGCCGCGTATCGGCGAACACATGGGCCGTTCCGGTGACGACCGGAATGATCCCGCCCGCCGGCGCCGGCCGGTAATGGCCCGAGAACCGGCTGCCAATGATGCTTTCCTGCACCCAGATCTCGTCCGGTGCGAGACGATTGCGGCGCGCCAGGCAGGCCAGTTTGGCACTCGTGCCGGTCCCGCAGGGCGAACGGTCATAGGCACCGCCCGGACAGAGGACGAAGTTGCGGCTGTTGGCCCCGGGCCCGGCGTCTGCCTTCGAGAAGAACTCGATATGGTCGATCTCGGCCCCTCCGAGGCCCGTCAGCCCGTTGGCTGCCAACGCCCGGCGCACCGACCATGCTGCGTGCGTCAGTTCGGGGATGTTTGCGGGTACCAGCGGCAGCGGAGCGTCCTCGGTGAGGAAGAACCAGTTGCCGCCCCAGGCGATATCGCCGCGCACCCGCCCGAGGCCCGGCACATCCAGCTCGACACCTTCGGTCATGCACCGGCTCTCGACATTCTCGAACCGCACGGTATTGGGATCGATCAGTTCGAGCTCGATCACGCCGACCGGCGTGTCGATCCGGTGAAGGCCGGGCGCCATACGGCCCATCCAGGCCAGCGTCGCCGCCAGCCCGATCGTACCGTGGCCGCACATGCCCAGATAGCCGGACGTGTTGAAGAAGATGACCCCCGCCGTACAGTCGGGCGCGTCCGGCTCGCACAACAGTGCACCGACCATGGCATCCGAACAGCGCGGCTCCAGCACAGCCATCGTGCGGTAGTGATCGAACCGGGTCCGGAAGCGCTCCAGCCGGTCCTGCAGCGGTCCGCTACCCAGGTCCGGCCCGCCCTCGACGATCACCCGCGTCGGCTGGCCACCCGTATGGGAATCGATGACCCGCATTGCGGCGGTCCTCAGGACGCGGCGCCGGGCCAGCCGGCCCACCAGGTGCGAAACTGCCGCCAGGCATTGTCGATGAACGCGGTCTGCGAAGCGCTCAGCCGGTCATGAGCATAGAGCTGGTGCTGGTAGGCCTTGTGCCCCTCCAGAACCATCAGGCGCTTGTAGTAGAGAACGAGGTCCGGCCCCTCGTCGAACCGCGCCAGAACATCCAGCGCCTCCGACAATTCCCGGGCCAGACGCCGGCTCTCCGGATCGCCACCGGCTGCGCGGCGGCAAAGCTCGACCAGGCGCAGGACTTCCGCCGGCAGGGCATTGCCGACGCCGGTAATGGCGCCCGTCGCGCCGCAATTTACATAGCCGTGGAAGACCTGGGTATCGACGCCGACCATCAGCGTCAGCGCGTCATTGCCGGAGGTGATGGTTTCCGCGGCATAGCTCAGGGCGCCGGCACCGCCGAATTCCTTGAAGCCGACGAGATTGGGATAGCGGCCGTGCAGTTCGAAGAAGAGGTCGGCCCGCGTCTCGAAGCCGTAGTAGGGGCTATTATAGATCACCGCGGGCAGACCATCGGCCGCTTCGAGGATGGCCGAGAAATGTGCGTGCTGGGCCGCCGGTGAACTTCCACGCGACAGGACGCGGGGTATGACCATCAGGCCGGCCGCCCCGGCCTCGACCGCATGACGTGTGATCTCGACGGCGCGCCGGGTATTCTGTGCGCCGGTGCCGACGACAACGGGCAAGCCTGCCGCGCAAAGGCGCGCCACGCCTTCGCAGCGCTGCGCGTCAGTCAGAAGCGGCCAGTCGCCCATCGAGCCGCAATAGACCACGGCATCCATGCCGGCATCGACAAGACCGCGGCCCGTTTCAACAAGCGCATCCCAGTCTGGGATCCCGTCCGCACTGCACGGTGTCATCAGGGCCGGCATGCAGCCGGAAAAGATCTGCTTGTCGACGCTCATACGGCTCTCCCTCCAAGCCTCGGAGCGGGAAGCCTAGCCCGGAATTTCCTGTGCGAATACGGATTTTGACCGGCGCCGGCAGAAGCGCTTGTCCTGCAGATCATCAGCGAGTATGGTTATGAAAGTTGAGTTGGAGAGCCCGCGTGTCACAGTCCGAGATCGCCGCCCGCCTGAAAGCCCGCATGCGCCTTCCGGCCGTCGTCGCACCCATGTTCCTGGTATCCGGCCCGCAGCTGGTCGCCGCCACGCGGGCCGCCGGGCTGATGGCCTCCTTCCCCTTCCCCAACGCCCGCACCATCGATGTGCTGGAGGAATGGCTGGCCGCGACCCATGCCGACAATGCGCGCGCGCCTTTCGCCGCGAACATGGTGACGCATTCGACCTATGGCCGCTTCGATGCCGAGCTGGAGCTGGTGAAGCAGTACCGGCCCGATGTGGTGATCACCGCACTGGGCGGGCCGGGCCGGGTGGTGGACGCGGTCCACGACTATGACGGCCTGGTCTTTGCCGACGTCAACAATGTCAAATTCGCCCGCAAGGCGATCGAGCAGGGCGCTGACGGTCTCGTTCTCGTCGCTTCGGGCGCGGGCGGACACACCGGCGCCATGTCCAGCTTCGCCTTCGTGACCGCCGTGCGCGAATTCTTCGACGGCCCGGTCATGCTGGGCGGTGCCATCAGCAATGGCCGCTCGGTCCGCGCCGCCGAAGTCCTCGGCGCCGACTTCGCCTATATGGGCACCCGTTTCATCGCGGCCGAGGAGAGCCTGGCGGACACCGAATACCGCGACATGCTGATCGCGGCCGAGTTCGAGGATCTTGTCCTGTCCGACAAGCTGACCGGTGCACCGGCCCACTATCTGCGCGCCAGCCTGGAGAAAATGGGTATCGGCGCGGACGGATCACGCGGCAGCGGGCCGGACTTCGCCGACAGCGAGAACCAGGTGAAGGCCTGGCGCGATGTCTGGTCGGCCGGTCACGGCGTCGGTTCGGTGAAGCGCACCCAGCCGGTCGCAGAGATCGTGGACGAACTCGCGGCGGAATACGCCGCCGCTTGCGCCACACCGGTTCACGACACGAACACCAAGACGACAACGGCGGCCCTGGCAGGCTGACCGGGAGGAGACACCCCATGACCATGATCCAGACCGAATTCGAGCGCGACGAGCTGACCGAACTCAACCGGTTCAACCCCTATCTCAAGGGCATCTATGCCCCGGTCCGCAAGGAAGTGACGGCGCTGGACCTCGAGGTCGAGGGCGAAATCCCGCGCGACCTCTACGGCGCCTATCTGCGCAACGGACCGAATCCGCTGAATGCGCCGGAGGGGATGCACCACTGGTTCGACGGCGACGGCATGGTGCACGGCATCTTCTTCGAGAACGGCAAGGCGGAATACCGCAACCGCTATGTCCATACGCGTGATCACGAGGCCGAACGGGCCGGTACGCTGGATGCCGGCGGCATTCTGGAACCGATCCGCCGCGAACGCAGCGCGCTGACCACCTACAAGGACACGGCCAATACCGACATCCTCATCCATAACGGCACCGCGATGGCGCTCTGGTATGTCTCGGGCCAGCCGGTGCGGATGGATCCACGCACGCTGGAGACCATCCGGACCGAAACCTTCGCAGGCCGCCTTCCCAAGAATGTGTCGGCGCATTCCAAGGTCGATGCCCAGACCGGGGAATTCCTGTTCTTCGACTACGACCTTTACAATCCGGTGATGTCGGCCGGCGTCGTCTCGGCAGACAATGAGCTGAAATGGTTCCGTGAGGTCGAACTGCCCGGCCCGCGCCTGCCGCACGACATGATGATCACCAAGAACTACATGATCCTGATGGACCTGCCGGTCGTGTTCACCGAGGCCGGCCTGCGCAACGGCATGTGGCAGATCCATCAGCCGAAGAACCAGCCCGCCCGTTTCGGCGTCGTGCGCCGCGACGGCACCGGCGACGTCAAATGGTTCGAGACCGAGCCCTGCTACATCTATCACGGCTGCAATGCCTGGGAGGAAGGCGACAAGATCGTCTTCTATGCCTGCAAGATGGTCGATAACGGCCTGCCGCCCAACCCGGAGTTCGGCCCCTATGCGCCGATGGCCGCGGTTCTCGCCCTGCAGGCCGAGCTGCACCGCTGGACCTTCGACATGAAGACCGGCCAGACCACCGTCGAACATCTCGACGACCGCCGCACCGAATTCCCCGTCGTCAATCTCGACCTCATGGGTCACAGGACGAAATACGCCTATCACGTCACCATTCCCAACACGCACACCCAGGTGTTCGACGGGCTGGTGAAGTATGATCTGGAGAGCGGAAACGGTATCGAGCACCGCTTTGCCGACGGTGTTTACGGCGCCGAGCCGGCCTTTGCGCCGCGGGTCGGCGCAACGGAAGAAGACGATGGCTATGTCATCACCTTCCTGACCGACAGTGCGACAGGCCGGTCCGAAGCCCTGATCCTCGATGCGCGCGATTTCGGCGGCCAGCCGCTGGCGCGTGTGAAGCTGCCCCAGCGCGTGCCGGCCGGTTTCCACGGCACCTGGGCGCCGGGCGACCAGATCGCCGCGGCATCCTGACCGGAAAGCCGGGAGATCAGCGGGTGGAGAACACCTGCTGATCGCCACCATCGACGGGCTCAATGGTGAAGTCGACCTCGGTGGGATCGAGCGGCTTGTGGCAGTTCGAACAGGCCATGACCGGCTTGAGCGGTTCGCCGCTGTCGCGATGGAAGAGCAGCAGCGGCGGCCCCTCCGGCGTCAGATACCAGCGGTCGCCCCACACCATCAGCATCACCAGGACCGGGTAGTAGTCGATCCCCGCTTCCGTCAGCCGGTATTCATAGCGCGGCGGCGCATCGGAATAGGCGCGCTTGTGGATCAGCCCCATATCGATCAGCCATTGCAGCCGGTCGGCCAGGATATTGGTCGCGATCGCCGCATCCTTCTGGATCTCGTCATAGCGGCGGAAGCCGGTGAAGATGGAGCGCAGGATCAGCGAGGCCCAGCGGTCGCCCAGCACACGCAGGATGACGTCGAGCAGATTATTGTCCGCGCCCTGTTCCTCGCCGCGCGGCTTGCGCCGGCGGCTGTGCCGCGGCGTCACCCAGCCCATGCCCGGGCCGTGCTTCCAGCTGACATCGCGCGCATTGAATTCGCGGCCGGCCGACAGGCTGAAGGGTACGGGATCGATATGGTCGCCGCCGCAGGCCCGATGCGTCAGGCGCACCTTGAACTTGGCCTTGGCGGCGCCCCATTTCTGCTCCCAGCGCAGCATGGCGAGGGCGACCCAGTAAAGATCGCGCCCCTTCTCCGTCATGATGTACTCGTAACGGGGCGGCCGTTCGCAATAGAGACGCTTTTCCAGCAGGCCGGCCGCCACCATCTGTTTCAGCCGCTGGCTGAGCAGCGCCTTGAGCAGACCGGTGCGCTTCTGAAAGCCGTCGAAACGCCGCTCGCCGAGCCAGACAGCCTCGAGGATCAGCATGGTCGGCACATCGCCGATATCCTCGAGTGCACGCCAGATCGAGCAGCATCGGACGAGTTTCAGATCGGCAGGCGGACGGGTCATCATGTGGGTCATGCGTCACTTATATAGTCAAACTTACTTGGGCGTAACACCGGGTCTGTGCGACAGTTTGCCGGCCGCACGGAAGAATGCACTTGGCAGACGGCGCGGGAATTGGTTTGATTAAGCAAGTAACAAGAACAGACCGAGACGGGAGGAGCCGCAATGACGGCCACGACGCGAGAGGCGCGCCATCGCCAGTACCGTGACAAGGGCTGGTGGGGAGACGAGACGCTCCACACCGCCTTCGACAAGGCTGTCACAGCAGCCCCCGGCCATGTGGCCATTGTCGATCCGCCGGATTGCCGCACACTGATCGGCCGGGATCCGCAACGGCTGAGCTATCAGGACATTTCCAACGCCTCGCACAATCTTGCGGCGCGGCTTGCACAGAGGCGAATTGGCCGCGGCGATGCCGTGCTCGTCCAGCTCCCCAATACGGTCGAGCTGTCAGTGCTCTATCTCGCCCTGTCGCGCCTTGGGGCGATCATCAGCCCGGTGCCCATGCAGTATGGCCGGCACGAGATCGGCCACATGTCGCGCGAGCTCGATGCGAAGGCCTTTGTCGGCATCGAAAGCTTCAAGGGCGAGGCCGCCGCCGCGCGCATGACCGCGGCACTGCCGGACGCCGTGCCCGTCCTGACGTTCGGCGGTTCGGGCGAAGGCGAGACTGCCCTGGCGGTCGACACGTCTGAACCGCGCATGCTGATGCCGTCGGCCGGCGAAGCGGACGATATCTTTACCGTGTGCTGGACATCGGGCACCACAGGCACACCGAAAGGCGTGCCGCGCACGCATAATCACTGGTTCTCCCAGGTCATCGCGATCGAGGACACGGTGCCGCTCGAGCCGGGCTCGGCAATGCTGAACCCCTTCCCGATGACCAATATGGCAGCGCTGTCCGGATTTTTCTTCTACTGGCCGCTGATCCAGGCGACGCTGGTGCTGCACCACCCGTTCGACCTGCCCACCTTCCTGACCCAGCTCACCACCGAAAAGGTCGCCTACACGATCGCACCGCCGGCCGTGCTGAACCTCTTCCTCCAGAACACCGACCTGCACGACAAGTTCGATCTGTCGGCGGTGAAATACATCGCTTCCGGCAGTGCGCCGCTGGACCCCTGGATGGTGAAGGGGTTCCGCGACAAGTTCGGCATCGAGATCATCAATTTCTTCGGCTCGAACGAGGGGATCGGTCTGTGCGGCGGCCCGGCCGAAGTGCCGGACCCGGAACAGCGCGCCACGCTCTTCCCGCGTTTCGGACGCGAGGGCATCGACTGGGACAACCGCTTCGGCCAGCGCTTCGAGACCAAGCTTGTCGACTGGAACGACAATGACCGCGAAATCCTCGAACCCGGCGTGCCCGGCGAAATGCTGATCCGCGGCCCCAATGTCTTCAACGGCTATCTCAACGATGCCGGACAGGATGTCTTCGATGGCGACGGCTATTTCCGCACGGGCGATCTGTTCGAGATTGCCGGCGAGGGCGATCTGTCGCGCTACTACCGCTTCAAGGGCCGCCGCAAGGAGCTGATCATCCGGGGCGGCATGAATATCTCGCCGGAAGAGCTGGACGGTCTCATCAGCGCCCATCCGAAGATCCAGGAAGCCGCCGTCTGCGGTTATCCCGACGCCGTGATGGGCGAGAAGGTCTGCCTCTTTGCCGTGCCCAAGCCGGGCGAGAACCTGACCCTGAAGGACGTTACAAGCTTCCTGGAGGACGAAGGCGTGGCCAAGTTCAAATGGCCGGAAAAACTGGTTCTGGTCGATGCCCTGCCGCGCAATCCGCTGAACAAGGTGGTGCGGTCGGAACTGCGGGAGCAGCTGGAGCCCGCATGACCCGGATCTGCATTGCCGGCACCGCGATGACGGCCATGGGCAAACAGCCGGCCGCCAGTGTGAAGTCGCTGACGGCGCAGGCCGTTTCGGCGGCCCTCGCCGATGCCGGTATCGATGCCGGGCGGATCGAGGCGGCCTGGTTCTCCAACACCCGTCAGCCCATGCTGGAGGGCCAGAACACGATCCGCGGCCAGATCGCGCTGCGCGCTGCGGGGATTGAGGGCATTCCGGTCAGCAATGTCGAGAATGCCTGTGCCAGCGGGTCGACGGCGCTGTGGCAGGCGGCGACGGCGATCCGCGCCGGCCTGTTCGAGACCGTGCTCGTGGTCGGGGCCGAGAAGATGTTCTTCCCGGACCGGCCCGAAGCGGTCGCCGCTGCCTTCATGGGCGGCACGGACATCCACCGGATCGACGACATCCACGCCGCCGTCTCGAACCTCGCCGCCGATCTCATCCCCGAGGACCTGCGCGGGGCAGGCACGGCAGGCCGCAGCTTCTTCATGGACAGCTATGCCGCGCTGGCCCGGCTGCACATGCAGACTTTCGGCACGACCCAGGCCCAGCTGGCCGCCGTCGCCGCCAAGAACCATGACCACTCGGCCCACAACCCCCTCGCCCAGTACCGCACGCCGATGAGCGTCGAGGCCGTGCTGGCCGATCCGCTGGTCGTCTGGCCGCTGACCCGCGCCATGTGCGCCCCGATCAGCGACGGTGCCGCGGCCGTCGTCCTGATGGCCGACAGCGCCCTGCCTTCAGCGGCACGCGCCCGCGCCGTCACCCTGCGGGGCCAGGCCCTCCTGAGCGCGACCACGCGCGACGCGGCGGACTTTGCCAATCATATCGGCGCCCGCACCGCGAAGGCAGCCTATGAACAGGCCGGGATTTCACCGGCCGATATCGATGTCGCCGAAGTTCACGACGCCACGTCCTATGCCGAGATCCAGCAGGTGGAAAATCTCGGTCTCTGCCCGATCGGCGAGGGCGGCCCCTATGCCGAGGCCGGCCATACGCGCCTCGGTGGACACACACCCGTCAATCCCTCGGGCGGGCTTGTGTCCAAGGGCCATCCCGTCGGTGCCACCGGCCTGGCGCAGATCCACGAACTCGTCACGCAATTGCGCGGCGAGGCCGGGACGCGCCAGGTCGAGGGCGCACGCATCGCCGTCGCGGAGAATGGCGGCGGCTTTCTCGATGTCGAGGAAGGCGCGACCGTCGTGTCCGTGCTGGAGCGCGCGGCGTGACGCCGGTCGTCCTCGCCTTTCTGGAACAGGCCCGCCGCACACCGGATGCGGTCGCGGCGTCCGACGATACCGGCGCGACAGAGACCTACGCCTCACTGGCCCGCCGGGGCTGCGCACTCGCCGCCGGGCTGCAGGCCAGGCTGGGCACGGATACCGGCCGCATCGTCGCCATCGCCGCCAAGAACCATGTCGAACACCTCGTCGCCCTGATCGGGGTCTTCCTGTCCGGCCACACCTGGCTGCCGCTCAACCCGCGCAGCGCCCGTCCGCTCAATGACGGTGTGTGCGAGCGCCTGAATCCGGCACTCCTGATCTGCGACACGGCCTGCGCCGACTGTGTGACGACCGATGCCTCGACGCTCTGGTTCGAGGCCGGATCGCCGGATGGCCTGAACGCGCTCTCTGCAGACGCTGACAATTGGCGCCAGCCGGCTTTGGCGCCGGACCATGTGATGAGCGTGAAGCTGACCGGCGGCACCACCGGCACGCCCAAGGCCGTCGCCCAGACACAGGGCATGATTGCGACCGTCGTCAGCGATCTGGTTTCCGTCTTCGCACTTGGCGAGACCGACACCAATCTGGCCGTCGCGCCGCTGTCGCACGGCGCCTTCCATCTCCTGTTTCCCCTGCTGACGACCGGCGGACGGCAGGTCATCCTGTCCACCGCCGACACGACAACCGTGCTCGACACGATGGAGCGCGAAGCGGTCAGCATCGCCTTCATGCCACCCACCCTGATCAACAAGCTGGTCGCCAGCGGCGGGGCCCGCCCGGACCGCTTCCCCGCCCTGCGCCAGTTGATCTACAGCGCCGCACCCATGCCCCCGGCCCAGATCGAGGCGGCACAGGCCGCCTTCGGTCCGCGCATCGCCGCGCTTTACGGCCAGGTCGAGGCGCCGATGGCGATCACCGCCATGACAGCGGCCGACATGCGGCCGGGCATCCGGCTGCAAAGCGCCGGCCGGCCCTGCCCCTCGACACAGGTCCGGATCAAGGATCCCGGCCCGGACGGGACCGGCGCGATCCAGGCGCGCGGTCCGCTGGTCGCCACACGCTATCTGACCGGCGAGCCCTTCCCCCTCGACGAAGGCTGGCTGGACACGGGCGATCGCGGCTTCCTGGACGATGAGGGCTTCCTGCACATACGCGGCCGCAGCCGCGAGATTATCATCACGGGCGGGTTCAACATCTATCCGGTGGAGATCGAACGCGTGCTTGCCGGTCTTTCCGGTGTGCGAGAAGTGTGCGTCTTCGGCGTGGCCGACGATTACTGGGGCGAGCGGATCGAGGCGGCCATCGTCGCCGACCCGCATGTCACCGACACCGCGCTTGGCGATGCCGTGCGGGCCGCCATCGGCGCCGTTGCCGTGCCCAAGGCGTGGCACCGCACCGACGCCCTGCCGCGCAATGCGGTCGGCAAGGTCGTCCGGCGCGAGGTCGCAGAGCGGTTCAGCGCGGCCGCGGCGTGATCATCATGCTCGCCGAAGCGCGAGCATGCACCCGGCCTTCGCCCGTTGTCATCTCGCACTCGGCCACGGCCATGCGCCGCCCCTTGTGGACGATCCGCGCCTCGACGGTCAGCGGACCGGCATCCAGCGGCGCCGCCCTGAGATAGCGGATCTGCAGGTCGGTGGTCGCGAACTGCTCGTCCGGCCCGACCAGCGAGAGGAGCGCGCAGCCGGTCGCGGCATCGGCCAGCCCGGCCATGACACCGCCATGCACGCCCGCCATCAGGTTGGCGTGACGGTCGGACACCGGACATTCAAGACGCACCGTCCCCTCACCGAATGCAACCACCTGGAAGCCCAGCAGCCCGGCAAAGCCGGGCGCCAGCCCCTCATCGATCCAGCGGCGCAGGATTTCCGCACCGTCCAGACCGTTGCGCACGGCCAGGTCGAGGCTCATTCCGCCGCCTCCGCCGGACGCGGTTCGCGGAACTGCACGATCCGGAAACGCTGGGCGACAAAGGCGAGGTCGGCCAGACAGGCATTGCCGGCCGGGTTGAGCCCGGTGACGTGATAGTCCGAATAGGCCGCCGCAAAATTGATCGGCATGCGCTGATCCATGTTGATCCACAGGGAGGCACCGGCATCGGTGAAGGCATCCTGGGCGCGCTCGATGAAGTCGCGATCCGAGGAATAGAGATAGGAGGAGATGGCACCGCGCGTGCGCGCCAGTTCGGCGGCATGGGCCAGTGCCGCATCACGGTCCGGCTCGCGGATCAGGAAACAGACCGGCGCAAACAGCTCCTCACCGAACAGCTCGGTTTGCGAGGCCTCGACCTCGACGACGAGCGGGGTCGCAGTCCGTGCATCCGGGAAGTCCGGATGGGCATAGGCCCGGCTCTCCAGCACCACCCGGCCGCCGGCCGCGAGAACGCGGCTGCGGATGTCTGCCAGGATGTCGAGGGATTGCTGCGCCTGGACCGCGCCGCACAGGGCAGCGGCTCGCGCGGGGTCCGCCGTGCGCGCCGCGATCGTGTCGGCCAGCGCCTGCCCGAAGGCTTGGAAGGACATCGAGCCGCCGTCAGGCAGCGCGACACCGTTAGCGGGGATATGGACGTTTTGCGGGCTGGTACACATCTGGGCCGAGAAGCCGCAGAACCCGTTCGCCAGCCCGCCGATCATGCCGTCAGGATCGGCGAGCGACTCGACCACCACGCCATTGCAGCCCGCCGTTTCGGTATAGACCAGCCGGTCGCGGCAATTCTGCTCGATCCACAGGCCGAAGCGCTGGCTGCCGGTATAGTCGATGATGGCGCAGTCGGGATGCTCCAGCAGGGCGATAGTGACCGGCGCTTCGCGCTCGTCGGCCGCCATCAGCACCATGTCGGGATCGAGACCGGCCTTGACCAATGTCTCGCGCATCCGCGTCACCGCCATCGCGACCGGCAGGATGCCATTGGGGTGCGGCTTCAGGATGACCGGATTGCCCGTCATCAGATTGGCGAACACGGCCGGATAGGCGTTCCAGAGCGGGAAGGTGGCACAGCACACCACGACCGCAACACCGCGGCCGCGTGTGCGGTAGGACTTGTCCAGCGATACCACACCGCCCCGGCCGAAGGATTTGCTCCAGCCCGCGCTGGCCGGCACATCCCGCAGCGCCTTGTAGGCATAGACCAGGGCCTCGACGCCTCGGTCGAGCGCGTTGGCGCCGCTGCCGGAAAACGCCATCAGATAGGCCTGCCCCGCCGTATGCATGGTGGCATGGGCGTTGGCGAAGGCCTGTTCTTCCAGCGCAAAGGCCATCTCGAAGCAGATCCCGGCCCGTTCCTCCGCATCCAGAGCCTGCCAGCCCTTCATCGCCCGGCGCGCCGCGGCGAACAGCACATCCGGATCGCAATCGGGATAATCGATGCCCAGCGGCTTACCGGTATAGGGCGACACTTCGTGGCCGATCCGCCCGGTCTCGCCGGGCTGGTCGAAATCATAGGGTTTGCCCAGCAGGGCCTTGAACCGCGCCAGCCCCTCCTCGGCCCGCCCCGGGGCATGCAGCTTGCCGCTCGGCGACTCGACAAAGGGGCTCCAATAGGCCCGGCTGGCGCACGCGGCCAGCCCGGCTTCGAGATGTGCCTTGTGCTGTTCGTAAAGTGCCCGTGCGGAGGGAGACGCCATCATTCATGTCCTTGCAACCGGACGCCGGAACTCCGCCGCCCAAGTGAGTATGGTTTTGCAAGCAACATATACGGTGGGACCGCCTCTCCGCAAGACTCTGACATCTGAACTAGGGCGTCTCCAGATCCAGGCCGGCCGTGCCGATGCGCGAACGGGCGGTCAGGAGGCGGGAGGCGGTGTAGTCGCGGTCGCGCACCGTGCTGACGCCGACATAGTCCGCCTCGATCTCGTCGCGGCGGGCGGTGATCAGGATGAAGCCGCGCTCGCGCACATTGGTGAAGCGGATATCGCGATTGGTCTCGACCAGCGCGCGCTGGGCAATGGCGTAGATCGTGTCCTTGTCGCCATTGATATAGCTGTAGCCGGTCGGCGAGGTGATGCCCGTCGTGCCGAACTCGACGCCCACCCGTTCGCCATCGGCCGGGTGGTGCAGCTCATTGGCCCAGAACATGTGACTGTCGCCGGACAGCACGACCAGATTGGCGTCCGCCGCCCGGGCTGCGTCATAGAGCCGGGTGCGCGCGGCCGGATAGCCGTCCCAGCTGTCCAGCCCGATCGGCAGGCCGAGCCGCGAACGCTCCAGCCAGGCCGCGGCATAGCCGCCGGCCTGCAGCGTCGCGGTCACCACGTCTTCCGGGAAATGGCGCATATAGTCCGGCGAGCGCATCTGGGCCATCACGGTCTGGTTGGCCAGGATCTGCCAGGCGATACCGCGCTCGCGCGAGGCCCGCATCTGCGCCGCCAGCCAGGCTTCCTGCGGCGCGCCCAGCATGCTGCGTGACGGGTCGGCCAGCACCTCGCGCTCGAAGCGGGCGATATCCGGCTCGCCGTCGCGCACGGGCATGTCGCGGTCATAGCTGAGCTGTTCGTCGCGGCCGGTCAGACGGCTCTCGATCACCAGCACCGTGCCGATCTGACCGAAATCATAGACCCGGTTGAGACGTTCGGCCGCCTGGCCGGCCTCGGGATCGCGCATCGGCATCCATTCGAAATAGGCGGTCAACGCCGCATTGCGGCGAGCCAGCCAGCGGCCCTCGGTTTCCGGATCGTGATTGCCGGCCCCGTCGGCCCAGCTGTTATTGGCCGTCTCGTGATCGTCCCAGATGGTGATGAAGGGCGCGGCGGCATGGGCAGCCTGCAGGTCCGGGTCGCGGCGATAGAGCGCGAAGCGCGCGCGGTAATCGTCCAGCGTGACGATCTCGTGCTGCGGCTCCAGCAGGCGGCCGAGCTCGCGCCCGGTGGCGCCGTCATACCCGTCTTGGCCATACTCGTAGATATAGTCGCCGACATGGATCACGGCATCCAGCTCGCCGGCTTCGGCGATCTCGCGATAGGCGTTGTAGAAACCGGAGACATAGTTGGCACACGAGGCCAGCGCGAGGCGGACCGGCGCATCCCCGCCGGCGGGCAGCGTCCGCGTGCGGCCGACAGCCGACACGGCCCCGCCGGCATGGAAGCGGTAGAAGTAGGTGCGGCCCGCAGCCAGACCGCGCACGTCCAGCTTCACGGTGAAGTCGCGGGCGGCGGAAGTTTCCGCGGCGCCCTGGCGCACGATGCGGGAAAAGCCCTCATCCTCGGCCAGTTCGAACCCGACAGTCAGCGAGCGGACATCGTCTTCCGGCACGGCCCGTGTCCACAGGACGACACTGTCGGAACGCGGATCGCCGCTGGCGACGCCCCAATCGAAGCGGGCCGGGCTGTCGGCCCTTGCCTGTGAGGGCAGGCCGCCGCCCAGCACGGCAAAGCCGCCACCGAGAACACCCAGCACGCCGCGGCGTGTGGCAGACAGGAAGGCAGGAGAGGTCGGGCGGGAGCCGGTCATGGCAGTCTCCGGAAGTCGCAAAAGGCAAAGAGAAAGGCGGGCCGGGCGGCGAACCGCCCGGCCCGGCCGGATCAGAAGTCGTAGCTGAGATTGATGCGGAAGATGCGGGGCAGGCCCGGCATCACGGCCACTTCCTTGTAGACCTCGGCCGACGGCGTGAAGTAGCGCTCGTCGAAGAGGTTATCGATATTGGCCGAGACCGTGAACGCGCCCACTTCCAGGAAGCCGGACATGCGGGCCAGCGTGTAAGCCGGCAGCTCGATATCGCCGGTCATGATGCCGCCGGTCTCGGACACATAGGTCGCGCCGGCCGTGATGCCGGCGAGCATGTCGTGACCGCCATAGCTGAACGGGTCGGTCGTGTAGGTGCCGAACAGGCTGAGCACGGTTTCCGGGATGGTGTTCAGCTCGTAGCCGTCGGCGAGATCGGCAAAATAGCCGGCATTGTTGAAGGCAAAGGTGCCGCCATAGCCGGCCACAGGATCGACGCCGAACAGGTCCGGACGCACCTGCAGGTATTCACCATTGCCGGCGCCGGGCGCATCGACCCGCGTCTGCTGGATGGTGGCCGAGCCGATGAAGGCCAGATTGTCGGTCGCCAGCCAGTGGATCTCGGCCTCGAACCCTTCCGCCGTGGTGCCGTCGACATTGCCGAACATGTCGGCCTGGCGGCGGTGCTGCTCGTAATAGGCCAGCCCGCCGAAGAGATTGCCGTCCAGCAGCGAGAACTTCACGCCGACTTCACGCAGTTCCGATGGCGAGATGTAGAGACCGGCCTCGATGGTCCCGACGCTGACACCGCCGGTCTGGGTGGATTCCAGAGCGCGCGGCTCGGCATAGGTGATGTAGGGCGTGAGACCGAAGGGCGTCTCGTAGCGCACCGACAGCGACCAGGTCATGGCGCCGTCACTGTCCGAGACCAGCGTATTCGCCGTCCCGAACACCGTGGCGCCGGTATTGATCGCCTCGACGTCGAAATGGTCGTAGCGCAGACCGGCCAGGACGCTCAGGCGCTGGAACAGGGTGATGTCGGAGACGGCAAAGACCGCCTGCGAATTCCACTCCATGTCATGGCGCGAGTCCCAGATGATCTCGCCGCTGGCATCGCGCGGCAGCGCAATCCGGTCGGTCGCCGTCGGCCCCTGCGAGAGATCGCGGCGGTCCAGGGCGATATAGCCCGACAGGAAGCTCTCATACTGCTGGGCTTCATGCGTGCGGTAGGCGGCCCCCACCACGCTGTCGGCGCGCAGGTTTTCCCCCATCTCGGAGTGGAAGCTGTAGCTGCCGCGCAGCTCGACTGCCGTCGCTTCGTAGTCGGCGCCGAAGCCGAAACTGTTATAGCGCTGGTTCTCGATGTGATCGCGGAAGATCTCGACGGCGAAGCGGTTGCCATTGTCCGCCTCGTGCGCAAGCGAGGCGTACCCCGTCAGGGTCTCGCTGTCATTATAGTCGCCCGGATCGGCGAAGATGTTGCTGCCGTCCAGCGTCGTCGTGCCGACACCGGTATCGAGCGCAAACTCGGGACGATTGGCGCCGCCGTATTCCTTGATCTGGCGAAGGTTCGACAGTCCCCAGCTGGCACCGACAACCGCATCGATCTCCGAATAGCTCAGATATCCGTCGCCATCGATGTCCTGCAGGTCGGTGTCGCGGCCGGTGATATAGGTGCCATCATCGATCAGCGCCTGGGTGACGCGGTTCCAGCCCGGCGTCTGGATCTGGCCGGACTCGTCGAAGTACATGGCGTTGAGCTCGACGCTCCAGTTGCGGCCCAGATCGGAGACATAGGTCGCCTGGATATTGGTGTGCTCGGGCTCGATGAAATTATAGTAGGAGCCGGAATCCTCGAACTCGCCGAACAGGTGGAAACCGCCCTGGCCGGCCGGGATCGCCACTTCACCCGACACGACACGGCGGTCATGGGACCCACCGGAGACGGTCACCGAACCGGTCACGGCATCGACATAACGCCCGTCAACGCCGTCACGCGCGGTGCGCGGAATGAAGTTGAGCAGGCCACCCACCTTGCCCGGACCATAAATCGGCGAGGACGGACCGCGCAGCACTTCCACATAGGCTGCCGCGCTGAGATTGGACGAGAAATTGCCGCGGTTCTCGATGCGCTTGAAGCCCTGGAAATAGGTATCGGCCAGGGTGCCGCGCACATTCAGATTGCCCGGAACGCCGAAGAAGCTGGCCGTGAACGTGCCCGGCACGGCGGCCAGCAGATCGTCGACATCTTCCATGCCGAAACGGTCGATCGTGATCTCGCTGACCCGGCTCGCCGAGCGCGGCGTTTCCAGCAGGGAGCGGGAAAGACCGGTCAGCGAGTCGGTCGCCTCGGTCTGCAGCTGGTTGAGCGGATCGACGCGGGTGCCGGTGACCTGGATCGCCTCGACCTCGTTCTCGCGGATCGTGCGGGAGGGCTGGGTCGTCAGCGGTTCGATCACCACGGCGCCGTCGGCGGTGACCCGATAGCCCAGATTGGTCCCGCGCAGCAGGATGCCCAGCGCCTCGAACGGCTCGGAGACGCCGGACACGGAGGCCGAGCGCAGCCCGTCCAGCAGCGGCCCGGGCGCGACGATCACGAGGCCGGTCTGCGAGGCCAGTGCATCGATGGCGCTGTCCAGCGGCTGGGCCGCGATACGGATTTCGGCATTGACTGCCGGCGCCTCCTGCGCGGCCGCGCCTGTCGCTGCCAGCAGCGCGGCGGCCAGCGCGGTGGAAAGAAGCCGGACGCGCCGTCCCGTGTGTCCGTTACTCATGGTGAAACCCCTCTCAAAAGGAAGCCCGGCGGGCTTGATCGAAACCAGGCAGACCGGCCTTGCCGTCCGGTCTGCCTCCTTTTGACGGGGAGCCGTGTCAGCTCTTTTCACGTGCGGGAGAAGTTTCGCAAAAACTTCTTATTCAGCGGGCCCGGGACGCCGGATCACGAAGCCGCCATCCCCGGTCCGGACAAGCTCCAGACCATGGCTCAGCGCAATGCCGGACAGGGCTGTTTCCAGCTGGTCGATGCGGAAGGACGACGTCACGCGCAAGGCGCCGAGATCGGCACTGCCCAGGCGCACGCCGCCGGCATGATAGCGGTTCACGTCGGCGACGATGTCGACGAGCGGCGTGTCGCGATAGGCCAGCCGGGTCTGCATCCAGCGGGCGGCCTGGTCCGGCTGCATCTGTTCACGCTGCCAGGGCGCGCCGGCCTCGGCGACAATGCGGTCGCCGGCCTGCAGCACAGCATCGCCGCCACCCTGACCCTGCACCCTGACCCGGCCTTCCACGACGCCCACCGCGGTCGTGCCGGAGGAGCGATTGACCTCGAACACGGTGCCCAGCACCGTCGCCGACAGGGTGCCGGCCTGCACGGTAAAAGGCCGGCTCTCGTCGCGGGCGACGTCGAACAGCGCATCGCCGCCGGATACCAGGCGCAC
This sequence comes from Maricaulis sp., assembly GCF_017642925.1. Lineage (GTDB taxonomy): Bacteria > Pseudomonadota > Alphaproteobacteria > Caulobacterales > Maricaulaceae > Maricaulis. The sequence goes on from NZ_JAEPOL010000002.1 coordinate 207,770, forward strand.
CGCCCGTGCATCGCGGCCGAAATCGACCCGGATCGCGGTGCGCCCGCCCAGCGTGACCCGGCTGCCATCGGCCAGTTCGACCTCGCGGATTTCACCGATCGCGGTGTGATAGACCTGCGTCCGGCCGGCGCCCGGCGCTGTCACAAGCGGATCGCCCGGCAGGGTGAAGAACACGACAAGCGCCAGCGCCGCCGCGGCCAGGCCCGCGCCACCTGCAGCCAAGAGCCCCCGGGAGCCCAGAACCGCCTGCAGCCAGGACCGTATGCCACCGCCGCCACGCACAGCCCGCCGCTCACGCGCCGCAGCGCGGTCCAACGCCTGGGCATTCAGGGTCTCGTCCCAGCCCAGGTCCGACCACAGCGCATCGACCTGCGCAAAGGCGGCGGCATGCGCCGCAGACGCATCGAGCCAGTCGCGCAACGCCCCGGCCTCGGCCGGGGTCAGCCCGGCAAGCTGACGGACGTGCCAGTCGCGCGCCTGCGTGGCGATCGGGGTTTCCTCGGCTGCGCTCATTCTTCCTCATCCGTCGCGAGTGCGGCCTGCAGGGCCGTCAGGGCCCGGGCGATCTCGCGGCTGATACCCGCCTGCGACAGACCCGTCTCCTGCGCAATCTGCCGGTAGCTCAACTCCTCGATACGGCTCATCACGATCAGGGTGCGCTGGCGCTCGGGCAAGGCCCGGATCGCCGCATTGAGACGCGAAAACCGCTCCTTGGAAGATAAGACGTTTTCAGCCGTTCTTTCTTCCACCCGGGCAAGCAGCGGATCGGTTTTCTGCCGTTCGGCATGGCGCTGGCGCACGCCCATCTTGCGCAGCTCGTCGATCATCCAGTTGCGCGCCATGGCGAACAGGAAAGCCCGCGGCCGTTCGACACGCGCCGCCGCGCCCAGTTCGATATATTTTTCGAAAGCGATCTGGATGGCGTCGTCGGGATCGGGCGGGCCGTCTCCGAAACGCCAGCGCAGCGCCTGGCCAAGCGCGGCGCTGTGCTGTGCGTAAAGACGTTCCAGTGCGGCCTTCATGGACAGGGCTCCCGCCGGTCGCGCTGCCCATATCAAGCCGCCGCACCGCCCGCAATGGCGGCGTCAGGGGTATCGCACCGGCGTGCAACCCCCTGATGTCGCGCGGCCGTCGGCCTTACCCGCGCCAGTCGAGCATGATCCGGGCGGTATCGTCCTCGCGCTCGGCTTCGAGCGGATAGATCGTCGTCACGGCCGACAGGAAGTTCTCGACCGAACCCGCCCAGAAGGTGCCGCTGACGCGCAGATCGCCCAGATCCTCGTCCGCAAGAGCGATCTGCTGGCGCGAGTAGCGATTGACTTCGGCGACAGCGGCCGACAGCGGCTCATTCTCGAATACCAGACGCCCGCGCCGCCAGCTCATCGCGCGGTCGAGGCTCTCCGCATCGACCTGTTCGGCGACAACATCGCGGCCGGCCAGGCGCTGGCCCGGCTCCAGCTCGACCACGCGGCCGGCCTCCTCACCGTCGCGGGTGACGACTTCGGCCACCTCGACCCGCCCTTCCAGCAGTGTCACCGACACGTCATCGCCATCGATCCGCACCTCGAACTCGGTGCCGATGGCGGTGATCCGGCGATCGCCGGCCAGCACCACGAAGGGGCGTTCGGGATCGTGGGAGACGTTGAAGACGGCCTGACCGCGCAGCATCACGATCTCGCGTTGTTGCGGGCTGAAGGCGAGGCGAACCTCGGTGGAGGTATTCAGCTCGACCTGCGAACCGTCTTCCAGCGGCACCGTCGAGCGTTCGCCGACAATGGTCTCGATCGTGTGCTCGGGCGGCGGCATGCGGACCGACGCCATCTCCGCGACGACGGTTTCGCCGGCGCTTTCCAGACCGGTTCCCATGCGCCAGCCCGGCTGCACGAAGAGCGCTGCGCCGATCATCATCACCAGACCGGCCGCCAGGGCCATCGCCCAGACCGGCGGGCGCGCACGCCGGCGCCGTACGCTCTCGATCAGCGCATCGCGCCGCAGCGCTTCGAAGGCCGGCGAATGCTCGAGCGCGGCGCTGGCGCTCCAGGCGTGACGCACGGCGTCATAGGCCGAGCGGTTGGCGTCGCTCTCCTCGATCCAGATGCGGAACGCCTTGCGGGTCGCGGCCGAGCAATCGGCCTTGCGCATCTGGACGAGCCAGTAGGAGGCCTGTTCGTGCCGGTCGGCGGCGGGATAATTCACGGCCGTGCTCATACCGTCCGTCCCTTCATGCGACGGGTGATGGCGGCCAGTGCCTTGATCATGTGTTTTTCGACCGTACTCACGGAAAGACCCATTGCATCAGCGATTTCTCGATACTTCAGACCATCCAGACGATGCAACAGAAAGATTGTTCGAGTCTTCTTCGGCAACCTCTGGAGAGCCGCCTCGATCCGGCGCAGATCGTCGCGCACGACGGCCATCCGCTCGGGGGATCCGCCCCCTTCGCCATGGAAGGCCTCGTCGAAGGGTTCGTGCATCTCGCTCTGGCGGACGCGCGCCCGGCGCGCCTTGTCGCGCAGGAGATTGACGGCGATCTGGAAGATATAGGCCTGCGGATTGTCCATCCGCGAGGCGTCCTCCATCTGCGCGAGGCGGGCGAAGACTTCCTGCACCAGGTCCTCGGCATCGGACGGCGATCCGGTGCGGCGCAGGAAGAAGCCGTTCAGCGCGCCGGAATAGTCCACAGCGACGGTTTCCAGCCAGCGCTCGGACGTTCCCGGCAGTGTTTGTGTCAGTCGTGGCGCCTTCATTGCCGCCGTCCCTTTTCCCTGCGCCTGAAAGCGCAAGTCAGCGCGGGCCGGAAAGCCCACGCTGACAGTGCTTGCGACCGTATATCCGGTCTCATGGTCGGTCTCCCGGACCGCATGCGGTCAGAAGGTAGCGCGAACGCCCACCGTGATTGTCCGGCCGCCATTGAACTGCATATTCGCCGGATAGAAGAAGTCCGGAGACCCTTCCCCGCCATAGGAGCCCGTTCCGAGGATCACTTCTCCCTCATCGTAACTGGAAAGCAGGTTGTCGCCTTCCAGGAAGAAGATGTAGCGGGCGCCGCCACGCTCGAGCGTATAGCTGGCCATCAGGTCCAGCGTCTCGAACTCCGGCACAATCGTGTTCAGGTTGAACTCGTCATAGGCCCGCACCAGCTCGGATTGATAGGTATAGAGCAGGCGCCCCGAGAAGCCTCCGGCCTCGTAGCCGACCGACAGGTTGCCGGCCCATTCGGCCTGGTTGGCCAGTGGCCGTTCGAGATTGAGTGCGAAAGTATCGCCGTTTTCGTCGACTGCACTGACATCGGTCCCGAAAGCGGCCTCCGTCCAGGTCACATTGCCCATGATCTGGACATTCTCCAGGAAGCGCGGCCAGCTCGCGGGCAGGAAGTCCAGATTGGTCGCCCCTTCGAACTCGAACCCGTAGATCTCGCCGCCCTCGCCATTCTCCGGGCGCTGCAGATAGTAGCTCGTCGCCGGCGACAGCGCGAGTTCGGGCCGGGTGGCAATCAGCGGCGCCAGAAGCTCCGCGATCCGCCCCTCGATATCGGCAGGATTGGCGACCTGCACGACATTGGTGATGTTGCCGGAGATGTCCTTGTAGAAAATCGCCCCCTTCAGATAAGCTGGCCGGTCGCCGAAATAGCGTTCCAGGCCGATCTCGAAATTGTCGTTGATCTCGGGGTCGAGCTCGGGATTGCCCTCGCGGATCGTCGCCTCTTCCTCTCCGGGGCGCTGGTCGATCACGATGGTCAGCGGACGGTTCACAGCGATCAGGGACGGGCTGAAGATGGTACGGTTATAGGCAAAACGGCCCACCCAGTTGTCGCCCGAGCGGTAGGTCGCGACGAGGCTGGGCAGGAATTTGTCGTTCGTGCCGGAATTGTCGTAATAGCCGATCAGCCCCGCGTCGATGAGTTCCCCACGCTCGACATACACGCCATTCGACTGGCGATAGATCGGGGTGGAAATGGCATTGCCCACGGTTTCCACCTGCTCGAAACGGGCACCCCCGGTAACCGTAAGATCACCGACCTCGACCTCGCCCTGAAGGTAGGCCGCCATGCGCGTCTCTTCAGTCCGCGCCGTCGACAGTGCGCCGGAATTGTCAACCGGATCCGTGCGATTGTCGAACAGCCGATACGAGCCCGGATTGGCGTTCGCATAAGCGGTGACACCATCAAAAATGGTGCGCGCCGCGCCGCTCTGCAAAGAGGGGAGAACCACCTCTCCTGCACCGATCGCACCCAGATCGATGCGATCGAATACGCCGCCGAAATCATTCGCGGTCTGCCGCGTGGCTCCGGTTCTCAAATAATAGAACGCCGTCGGAGCGGACGTCGAAAGCACGTCATCGGAATTCACGCGCTCGGAGTCATCGTACTTGATACCGAATTTCACATTGCTCAGAAAAGTCGATGCAAAATCATACTGGGTATCGAAGGCGACCGTCAGAAAATCCGCCGTGTTGTTTGACTCGATCTCCGACGCCGTGGCGACATAATAGGTCTCCGGGTCGAAGAAGAAGTCGCGACCGGCCTGTGAAAGGGACAGGACCGGGATGCCGTCGCCGGCATAATTGACGACGCCGCCGACCATGCGATCGGTACCGCCGGCGTCCGGATTGATGACATAGTTGGCCGGATCATAGAGCGACGCCACATCCGTGTTCGTGTCGGAGATTATCGAAATGGTCGTTTCGTCGACTTCCCGCGACGTCGTCGAGTAGCCGACCTTGTACTCGAAGGTCCAGCTGTCATAGACGGTGTCGCCGCGGATGCTGAAAACGTCGGTAGTCGTGGTTTCCACCCGGCTGCTGACACCCAGTGTCGGGCGGAAGGCACGGATGTATGTCCGGTGGCGCTCCTCCCCGCCGAGTTCCGGAATCGGCATCGTCGTGGCGCTGGTCAGACTGGAGGCTGAAGTCCGCGACGTGCTGCGTGTGTCTTCATTGGTTATATGCTGGTACTCGGCCCGCAAACGCGTGGAATCGTTGACATCCCACGCTGCGAAGACCGAACCTGTGACATTCTCTACAGAACGGTCGCGCACGAAGGTATTCACACCGGTCACAAGACGGTCGGGCAGCGCGTCGTCGAACGGATAATTGTAGGTATAGGGAAGCTCATAGATGGAGTCGTATCCCGCCGGCAGCACGGGCGCATCGATATCCACGAAACCGATATTGAAGTTGCGGCGATCGGATGTCCGGTACTGGATATTCCCGCCGATCGCAAAATTCTCCCGGAGCTGCGTGACCGCCGACGCATTATACTGGCTCTCATTGCCGAACACGTCGCTATCGGGCATTTCGTGCTCGGCGCCGATGCTGAAATGACGCTCGCCATAGTCCAGCGCGCTGCGCGTCTCGATCTCGATCAGGCCGCCATTGGCGGTGCCCTCGTTTTCCGGCAGCAGGCTCTTCTGGATGGTGATCTGGCTGATATTGTCGGCGAGATAGCCGGTCAGGTCGACAGCGCGTTCGATGCCTGTGCCCTGCAGCTGCAGCCCGTTCAGCTGGATATTGATCGCTTCGGACGTGATGCCGCGCACCGACACCCGGTCGCCCTCGCCCGTTTCGGAATCCCGCTCGAAGGAGATGCCGGGAACGCGGCGCAGGGCCTCGGCGACGGACTCGGCGGGAAATGTGCCCAGCAGGTCGGCCGAGATGACCGTCTGGTTGTTCTCCGCATTGCGCTGCTGGTTCAGGGCCTGCAGAAAACCGCCGCGATTTCCCAGCACGACAATGGTTTCAGTGCCGCTGGGATTGAGCGTGAAATCCTGGTCGACCTCTTCGCCGGAGCCGACCCGGATCATCAGGCTTTCCTGCCCCGCGCCGACATATTCGGCGACGATCTCGTAGTTTCCCGGCGGCACGGCCGGCATGCGGTAGAAGCCGCGCTGATCGGTCACCGTGCGGATCGAGGTATTGGCGAGACGGATCACTGCACCGGCGAGGCCGGTTCCGGTATTGCTGTCGGTCAGGCGGCCCTCGATCGAGCCCGGCGCGCCGGTCTCCTGAAACCTGGCCGCCTCTTCCTGCTCCTCCGGACCGCTCCGTGTGGCATCCGGCGTGCGCGCATTGCCGCCGGTTTCCGGCGGATCGGTCACCACGAAGACATCAGGCCGCGTCTGCTGCACTGCGAGGCCCGTCCCCGCGAGCATTTCCTGCAGCATGGCTTCCGGCGAGGCGCCGGCGGAGACAGAACCCGCGTGCTTGCCCGCAACGACGTCGGGAGAATACAGGATCTCCACATTCTGCGTATTCGCCACACGGTTCAGCGCCGCAGCGAGATCTTCCCCCTCGCGTACGTCCTGACCATAAGCCGGCGACAGCGCGGCCAGCGCCAGCGATCCCGCCAGGGCCGTCGAGGCCAGGAGTTTGTTGAAAGCAGCCATTATCAGTCCCCATTTATCTGTAGCTGACCCCCTGAAACGCGGCGTATGCGGAATACCTCCAATTTTTTTCGCGGCGGCTGCAGGCTTTTTGCACCGGGCGCAGTGTCGATGAAGATTTTGTGGAGGGAAGTACGCGATGCAGCGTCTTGGTGGGCATCCATACTGAAACGACGCTTGTACCCAAGGAGTCCCGATGTCGCCTTCACGATCCCTCGCCGCCCTGCTCGCGGCGACGACGATGCTGACCGCGCCTGCCCTCGCACAGGATGCCTCCGCCGAACGCCCGGGCTTCGCCCATATCGGCAGCGACCTGCCGCACGATCCGCGCATTCATTATGGCGAGCTGGACAATGGCGTGCGCTATGCCGTGATGCAGAATGACAGCCCGTCCGGCACGGCCTCGATCCGCCTGCGCATCGCCGCCGGCTCGCTGGCCGAAGCCGAGGGCGAGGGCGGTATCGCCCACTATCTCGAACACATGGCCTTCAACGGGTCGGAGAATTTCGAGGAAGGCGAGATGGTGCGCACCCTCGAGCGTCACGGCCTGTCCTTCGGCGGCGACACCAACGCCCATACGAGCTTCGACGAGACGGTCTACAAGCTGAACCTGCCCAATACCGACGAAGACACGTTCGACGTCGCCATGATGCTGATGCGCGAGACGGCCGAATACCTGACGCTGGCGGATGAGGCGATCGACCGCGAACGCGGCATCATCCTGTCGGAAATGCGCAGCCGCAACACGCTGCAATACCGCGAGATCCTGGCCAACTGGGCCTTCCTGACGCCGCAGAGCGGGCTGGTGGAAAGCATGCCGATCGGCACGCATGACTCCGTCTCCGGCCTGACTTCGGAACAGATCCGCGGCTTCTACCACACGCACTACCACCCGCAGCGCGCCTTCGTGGTGATCGTCGGCGACCTGCCGGTCGAGCGGGCACAGGCCTATGTCGAGCAATGGTTCGGCGACTGGGAAAGCCCGCGCGAACCCGGCCCGATCGTGCGCACATCCGGACCGTCGGCAATGACGCCCGGCGCCGTGGCGCAATTCGCCGATCCCGACGTCATGCCGTCTGTCTCGATCGCGGTCCAGCACCCCTATGTCGACGAACCGGACAATGCCGCAACGCGCCGCCAGACCCTGGTCGAACAGCTCGGCAACCGTATTCTCTCGCAGCGCTTCCGCGTGCTCTCGCACGAGCCGGACGCCACCGTACAGCGCGGCTTCGTGCGTTCCGGCAAGCTGCAGGGTTCGGTCGAGACCGCCACGATCGAGATCGGCGGGCACCAGGAGAACTGGCAGGCCAATCTCGCCCTCGCCGAGCAGGAGCTGCGCCGCGCCCTGCAGCACGGTTTCAGCGAGGCGGAGCTCGCGCGCGAACTTGTCGAACTGCGCGCCCATTACGAGAGCGAGGCCGATGCGGCCGATTCCGCCGAAACCCATTCGCGCTTCGGCGGCCTGACGCGCGAAATCATCCAGGCCTATGACAGCGACCGGGTGATGATGCACCCGGCCGACCAGCTCGCCTGGTTCGAGACGGCCTCTCAGGATGTCACCGCCGAGGAGGTGACCGAAGCCTTCCGGGCCAACTGGACCGGTTACGAGACCCCGCTGGTCTTCCTCTCCACGACAGAGGAAGTGGAAGATCTGGAGGCGCAGGTTGCCAGCATCCTGGCGGAAAGCCGCACAGTCGCCGTGGAGGCACCCGAGGATGATGGCGATCTGGAGTTTGCCTATACCGATTTCGGCGATCCGGGCACGGTCGTGTCCGATGTCACGCTGGACGAGGAGGATGCCCGCCTCGTGCGCTTTGCCAATAATGTGCATCTCAACATCAAGCGCACTGAGTATACCGAGGGCGAGGTGCAGGTGGTGGCCCGTGTGGGCGATGGCGCCCTCTCGCTGCCGCGTCGCGACGAAGGCCTGCGCCGGCTGGCGCTGAACCTGCTCAACAGCGGCGGCCTGGAGGCCCATACCAGCCTGGAAATCGACCGCATCCTGGCCGGCTCCGGCATCGGATCGCGCCTCTTCTTTGCCGAAGACAGTTCGAATATCCGCCTGTCCGGCACGGCCCCGGTCGACCGCATGCCCGACCTGCTCAACCTGCTCACCGCCTACACCACGGCACCGGGCATGCGCGAGGATGCCGGCGAGCGCTACAAGGACCGGCTGAGCACTTGGTATCCGACCCACGACTCGACACCGATGGGCGTTGCAAGCCGCGAGATCCCGCGCCTCATCCGCTCCGGCGACCGGCGTTTCGGTTTCGACGATCTGGACAATTTCCTCGATGCCGACCACGCCGAAGCGGCGGCCTGGCTGGAGGAACAGCTGACCCAGGGCGCCATCGAACTGACCGTGATCGGCGATGTCGATCCGGACGCCGTCATCGCCGAGGTCGCGCGCACTTTCGGTGCGGTCAACACCCGCCCCGAAGCACGCGGCAGCTATCCCGAGCAGACGGCGCTGGTCTTCCCGGACGGCGACGAAACGCCGGTCACCTTCACCCATACCGGTGAAGCCGACCAGGCGCTGCTGCGGGTCTACTGGCCCACGCCGGACGGAACGGATGTCCAGACCACCCGCGAGATGCGTGTCCTGCGCGGCCTGGTCCGCAACCGCATGGTCGACGAGATCCGCGAGCGCACCGGTGCGGCCTATTCACCGGGCGTCGGCATGTATTCCGATCAGGAATTCCCGGGCTATGGCTACATCTTTGTCCACCTCGAGCTTGAGCCGGAAGGCGTTCCCGGCGTGCTCGACCAGGTCGACATGGTGGCCTCGGAGCTCCGCTCCGGCAGCATCGGCGAGGACGAATTCCAGCGGGCGCTCCGGCCGATCGCGGGCGATCTGGAATCCTCCACCCAGAACAATGGCTATTGGGACTATGTCCTGTCCGACGCCCAGTCCGGCGGCTGGGGTCTGGACGATCACCGCACACGGGTGTCCGGCTATGAGGCGGTGTCGCTGGAAGACGTGCAGACGCTGGCGCGGGAGGTCTTTGCCGAGGGCAATGCCGTGCGCGTGCAGATCCTGCCCGAAGATGCGGCCGGCGATGCCGGCGGCAGCGCCGACGGCGTCTACTAACCCCCACGGCCGTCGCAACGGCCATGGAAAGCCCCTGCCGCACCCTCCGCGGCAGGGGCTTTTTTTCTGGCCGGGCGAACGGGTATCGAGGCCGAAGCTAGTCCGTCCCGGCGGGCTCGCGGACGACCGTGCGGAAGCCGATATGGCTGGCCGAGAAGTCCCATTCCTGGGGCTGGCGGGCGGCCGGGCGGAAGCGGGCACAGAAGTCCGAGGCGCACAGATAGGAGCCGCCGCGGATCGTGCCTGCCGCGCCGCTCGCGTCGAACGGGCTGGCGGTCCACTCCCAGACATTGCCGATCATGTCGAAAGCGCCGAACGGATTGGCGTCATAGCAGGCGACCGGTGACAGTCCGGCAAACCCGTCATCGCCGCGATCGATGACCGGGAAGACGCCCTGCCAGGTGTTGGCCCGCCAGTCCCCGCCCGGCCGGAATTCCTCGCCCCAGGCATAGTCGGTGCCGTGACCGCCGCCGCGCGCCGCGATCTCCCACTCATCCTCGTCCGGCAGATCGGCTCCGGCCCAGTCGGCATAGGCGCGCGCATCGGCATAGGCGACATGGACCACCGGATAGCCCGCGCGGCCCTCGATATCGCTGCCCGGTCCCTCCGGATGACGCCAGCTCGCCCCCGGTACGAAGCGCCACCAATAGCCCGTCCCGGCATCGACGCCGAACACGGCCGAACCCGGCTCCAGCAGGGCCGGATCGATATCGGGATAGTCGGCCGGATCGGGCTGGCGCTCGGCAATGGTGAGATAGCCCGTCGCCTCCACGAAGGCCGCGAACTGGGCATTGGTGACCTCGTGCGCATCGATACCGAAGCCGGCGGTTGTAACGGTGCGCTCGGGCCTTTCCTCCGGATTGCGCACCGGACCGCCGATCAGATAGTCCCCGGCGGGAATGGCGACGCGTTCACCCGGCGTGACCGGGCGGCAGGCTTCGGCGTGCGGCGCGGGCGCGGAGGAGCCACCCGCGCCGCATCCCGCCAACATCCATGCCAGGCCCAGGACTGGCGGCAGGCGGGAGATCATCGCCAATGGGAAAACTCCACAGCCTCCGACCCGGCGGGCAGCCGGATCACATCGCCATCGCGGGCCAGGCGCACCGGCCCGTCGAACCGCGCCCGCGCCTCGCGCAGGAAGGCCGGCTCCATCAGCCGCGACGGCACCGGCGGCACGACATGGGTCAGCACCAGGGCGCGTGTGCCGCTGGCAGTCGCGGCCTCGGCGGCGCCGGCCGGCGTGGTGTGATAATCGAGAATATCCACCGTGATCGTCGCCAGACTGGCCAGGCCGCGATCCGATGCGGCCTGCGTGATCGGCGCGACCATGCGCGGTTCCAGCGCTTCGACGATCAGCACGTCGGCGCCCTCTGACAGGACCGCAAAGCCCGGCGAGCGCCCGGCATGCAGATCGCCGCTGATCACCAGCGAGCGGCCGGCATAATCGAACCGGTAGGCCACGGCCGGATCCGCCGGCGCATGATCGACCCGCACCGCGCGCACGACGAGATCGCCATCCTGATAGACCGTGACAGGCGCGGTACCGTCGCCCGGCTGGAAGACCTGCGCTGCCAGTCCGCGCCCGGCGGGCGGCGCGATGGCGGCTCCGTGATGGCCGGTGCGATAGGTGCTGTCGAGCGCATAGGCGGCGTTGAACCCGTCGACCACGGCCTCGACGCCCGGCGGACCGTGCACCGGCAGCGGCGCTTCGGCGGCGCGGCCGATCCAGCGCTGCAGGCCCAGATCGCCCAGATCGCTGAGATGGTCGGAATGGAAATGCGTCAGGAAGGCCGCCTCGATCGCGCCGGCCGGCAGGCCGGACAGGAGCAGGTTCGCCACCGATCCCGAGCCGCTGTCGACCACGAAGATCCGCTCGCCCGCGATCACGGCGACACAGGCCTGCGCCCGCGTCGGGTCGGGCAGCGGCGAGCCGGTGCCGCAGAACATCACATGCAGCCCGTCAGGCAGTTCGCCCAGCCGGTCGCGGCCCACGCGCTGCGAAACCTGCTGGGCAAAGGCGCGCTCGCCCAGGCCCGGCAGAAAGGCCTTCGCCGACACGGCCAGCAGAGCCAGCACCCCCAGAACCACCGCCGCGATAAGGATCAGACGTTTCATGCGCCTTGCTCCGCCATGTGTTGAAGGGCGTCCTCGACGACCCAGAGCCGGTCCTGGCCCCAGACGGCGCAATCGCCGGCCCGGTAGCTGGGCACGCCCCACAGGCCGAGCCCGGCCAGTTCGGTGCGATGCCGTTCGGCGACCGCCCGCCAGCTCTCGTCCGCCAGGGCGGCATCGACATCGGCGCGGTCCAGCCCGGCGCGTTCGGCCATGATCCGCAGGCCGCGATCGCTGCCGCCATCGAGCCCCTCCGACCAGGCCCCGCGCAGGAAGCTCAGCAGGAAGGCCTCGCCCTTGCCCTGGCCGATCGCGCGATGCAGCACGGCCAGACCGCGCTCGGTGGGCCGCCCCAGCGGATCGGAGATATCGCCGAAGGGCAGGCCGAGCCGCTGCGCCTCGCGGGCGCAATCCTTGAGGAAATAGACGCCCTTGCGGCGCGGCACCGGCAGGCTGCGCATCACCATGGGCAGGACGAAATGGATATCGACCTCGACATTCCAGCGCCGCGCCAGCGCAAACACGCGTTCGGCCGCGAGATAGGTGTAGGGGCTGCGCAGGGAGGGGTAGAAGGTCAGCCGCGCCCCACCGCAATCGCCTGTCCGGCTGCTCTCGTGCAGCACGGGAATTTGTGGCGTGAGGCCCGCATCACCTGCCTCGCCGATCAGCCGCGCCTCGAGATGGTGCAGCCGGTCGGCCGCCCAATACCATTCGCCCTCATACCAGAGCGTCGCCGACTGGAAATGCCCCAGCCGGTCGCGCAAGGCCTCGCCCGCCTGGCGGGCCGCCGCGGCCCTGATCCCGCCCGGCGGCAGATCCCCGCCGCTCCACAGGGCGGTATCGATTGCGGCAATCCGCTCCAGCGCGTCCGGAGCATCGAGACTTTCGGCCGCCGCTGCTTCGGCCGCCGCGATCCGCTCGGCCGTCGGCGGATTGGTGAGGTCCGGCACATCCAGGCCCAGACGCCGGGCCAGCCGGGCGCTGTCGGCGAGGGCGAAGGCGTCGAGCTGGTCCGGTTCCGGCGCGACAGCCGCTTCCGGCAGGCCGACGAGATGGCAGACAATGTCGGCATCGAAACGGTCGGCAAGCGCGCGCACCAGGCCCGGCATCAGCACGCTGGCGGGATCGCCGAAGCGGTGGAAGTAGAGGAATTGCCGGCGCGTGCCCCGGGCCTGCCGCTTGCGCCGGGCCGACAGGCGGGCCGCATCGCGCCGCTTCAGGCTGGTCACCCGGCGATAGACGAGACGTTTGAGCCAGTTACGCATGCCGGTTCTCAATTGGGCCAGTGGACATAGTCATCCTCCGCCGTGCGCGGCTCCAGGAGGTGCCGGTCGATGAAGACAGGCGGCTCGACGAGGCTTGGCCAGATCGGCTCGGCCTGCTCGGCATCCAGAGCCTCCAGCCGTGCCATCATCGCGGCAAGGCGCGCCGGTTCGGCGTCTGCCAGATCGGTCTGCTCGGTCGGATCCTCGGCCAGGTTGAACAGCCAGGTGCGTTGCGGATGTTCGGACACTTGCAGCTTCCAGCCCTCGTGCATGAGCACGCGATAATGGCCGGACCGCCAGAACAGGGCGCGGTCGGGGGCCGGACCGCCCGTGGCGACATCGATCAGGTCGATACCGTCAATGGTCCGGTCGCCCGGCAGGTCGGCCCCGGCCGCGCGCGCCGCCGTGGTGAAGAGATCGACATGAGCGGCGGGCGCCTCGATGACGGTGCCCGGCGTCACCCGCGCCGGCCATTCCACCAGCATGGGCACGCGGATGCCGCCCTCGAAAAAGGTCGCCTTCCAGCCGCGGTAAGGCGCGTTGAGATCGGGAAAGCCGATATAGCCCGGTGCGCCATTGTCCGAGGAGAAGACGATGATCGTGTTCTCCGCCAGCCCCTCTTCCGCCAGGGTCTCGCGCACCCGGCCCACGGCCCGGTCGACCGCCCGGATCATCGCCGCATAGATCCGCAGCCGCTCATCCTCGATATGCGCCAGCGCCTCGACGTCCGAACGCAGCGCCTGCAGCGGCGTGTGCGGGGCATTGAGGGCGAGATAGAGGAAGAAGGGCCGGTTGCGGTTGGCCTGGATGGCGCTGACCGCCTGATCGGCGAAATAGTCGGTCATATAGCCATCCGGCGCAAAGCGCTGCGAGCCGTTCCAGCGCACGGCATAGTTCAGATTGGCCCACAGGAAGGGATCGATCGGATCGAAATCCTGGCGCAGATTGACCGCGTCGGGATGGTCCGGCGGCAGGAAGAGCGCGGCGCCGGGGTAGAAGCCGACCCATTCGTCAAAGCCCTGGTTCTGCGGCTGGAAGGGTTCTGCGGCCCCCAGATGCCACTTGCCGATGAACAGGGTCCGGTAACCGCTGTCGCGCAGGATTTCCGCCATGGTGATCTCTTCCGGCGGCAGGCCCTGCTGGTCGGTCGGGATCGCCTCGGCAACCCGGTCCTCATGGAAGATCGCCTCGCGCGGGCCATAGTCGAACGAGCCGACCAGGCGGTGGAAGGCCACCGGCGCCGGTGTGAATTCAAAACCGAACCGCGTCGCATAGCGGCCGGTCATGATCGCGGCGCGCGAGGGCGCACAGGTGGCATTGCCGGCATAGCCGTTGACGAAGACCGCACCATTGGCGGCGATGGCGTCGATATTCGGGGTCGGCACATCGCCGGCCGCCAGCCCGCCGCCGAATGTGGTGATGTCATTGATGCCCAGATCGTCGACCAGGATGACGATGACATTCGGCGACCGCTCGCCCGGGGCGGTATCGGCCGTCTGCGGCCCCTGATCCCAGACCACCTGTTGCGTCTCGCCGATCGGATCGCGCCAGCGGTCGAGCATGCCGGGCAGCGCAATCCGGTGAGGCCAGGCCAGCGCCAGCGCGCCGGCGAGCAGGACGACAATGCCGCCGAGGATGAAAAGCCAGCGCATCTCAGTCGTCCTTGCCTGTGGTTACGATGGTGCGTGCACCGCGCACGAAGGTCTCGGCCTTGTTCTTCGCCTCGCTGCCGCCCAGCAATTCGGAAATATCGACCGGCACCTTGACGCCCGCCTGCGCGGCGGGCCGGTCCTCGATCTGCGCAATCCAGCGATTGAGATGGGGGAAAGGCTCGCGGTCGACACCGGACCAGAAGGCCGTGCGCGCCCAGCACCAGTTGGCGATGTCGGCGATCGAATAATCCCCGGCCAGATACTCATTCTGCGCCAGCTGGCCGTCGAGCACACCGAACAGGCGCGCCGTCTCGGCCTGGTAGCGCTGGATGGCGGCTTCGATCTTCTCCGGCATATAGCGGTAGAAGACATTCGCCTGGCCCATCATCGGCCCCAGCCCGCCCATCTGGAACATCAGCCATTGCAGCACGGCCATGCGCTGTTTGGTGTCCGACGGCATGAAGCGGCCGGATTTCTCGGCCAGATAGATCAGGATGGCGCCGGATTCGAAGATCGTCAGATCGGCCTCGCGATCGACGATGACCGGGATGCGGCCGTTCGGGTTGAGGGCGAGGAATTCGGGGGTCTTCTGCTGGCCTTTCATCAATTCGATCGGGTGCACCTCATAGGGCAGCCCCGTCTCCTCAAGCATGACCGACACTTTCCAGCCGTTCGGCGTCGGCGCCGTGTAGAGATCGATCATCGCGGTCCTCCCCGGAATTTTGTCCTGCTCCCGCAGGCGATTTGACGTGACGCTAGATTGTGGCATTGTGCGTGTCAATTGTTTGCTTTCGAGCGGGAGACGCCTGGCATGCTGCAACCCATCCTTCGTGCGACGACCGGCCTGGCCGGCGCCGGCCTTGTCTTTCTGGGCCTTCTGGCCCTGCTGGTCCCGATGCGGCTGATGCCCCATATCGGGCTGGAAAGCCCCGAGGCGCTGGGCCTCAACTTCATGCGCGGCGATGTCGCCGCCTCGCTCGGCCTGATCGGGCTTCTCGCCCTGCGCGCCGCGCTGGCGGGCGACGGACGGCGTCTGGATATTCCGCTCGCCTGGGCCGGCCTGGTGATCGCAGGACGCCTCCTCGGACCGGTGCTGGATGCCGGCGCCATGGCGCACGCCTCCGCCCTCGTGCCGGGCCTCCTTCTCTTTGCCCTGATGATGCCGGCCCGTCTGTGGCTGCGCCCGGCCGGAGCGGCCGCATGACCCGTCCCGCTCCCACCGACGGGCGTCATGCCCGGCGCAATGCCAGCCGCGAGAAGATCACGCGCGCCTTCCTGGAATTCGTCCGCGAGGGCGTGAACGAGCCCGGCGCCCAGTCTGTGGCGGAACGCGCCGGGGTCAGCGTGCGCACCGTTTTCCGCTGTTTCGAGGACATGGAAGCGCTCTACCAGGAATTGTCCGAGGCCGTGCGCGCTGAATTCCTGCCGCGCGCCGTGCTGGATCTCAACACGGCCGACCGGATGGAGCGCCTGAAACGCCTCGTGGCCAACCGCGTGGCGATGTTCGGCGAGATGGAGCCCTATCGCCTGGCCGCCGAGGATTATCGCGGCCGCTACGAGACGTTCGAGGACGACTACCACTTCCTGCTCGCCAAAGAGCGCGAGCGCCTCGAGATCGCCATCAATCCGGACGGCGCGCTGTCCACCGAACTCTTCGACGCGCTCACTGCCGTCACCGGCTTCGGCTATTGGCGCCGCCTGCGGTTCGATCTGGATCTCAGCCGGGCCGGCGCCGCCCGCGTGATGGAAATGTCGGCCTGCGCCATCCTGGACACGCTGGACCGCATTCCACCGGTCGATGACGAGGGCGGCGTCCGATGAACGCGCCCCTCACCCTCTATGGCGTACCGGCCTCCTATTACACCGGCAAGGCCCGCGCCTATCTGCGCAAGCAGGGCATTGCCTTCGAGGAGTATTCCAGCGCGCATCCAGGCTACGGCGAACGCATCTTCCCGGCGATCGGGCGGTTCGTCCTGCCGGTGCTGGAAACGCCTGACGGCACGATTGTCCAGGATTCCGACGACATTATCGGCTGGCTGGAGGCCCACGGCGCGCCGCGTCTGAGCTGCCATCCGCCCGGACCGGTCCAGCGCGTGCTGTCGCACTTCTTCAACCTGGCGGGCAGCGAAGGCCTGATCCGCATGGCGATGCATTATCGCTGGAGCTATCTGGACCGGCAGGACCCGTTCATCGCCGCCGGCTTCATCCATGGCATCGCGCCGGAAAGCCCGGCGGAAGAGGCCGATGCCCTCGCCCGCCCCATGATGGGCAAGCTGTCGGGCTATCTCGGCATTCTCGGCGTCAATCCCGACAGTATCGAGCATATCGAGGCCAGCTATCACCGGCTGCTCGACGCCTTCCAGGCCCATCTGGCGCACCATCCCTGCCTGTTCGGCGCCTGGCCGAGCCTGGGCGACTACGGGCTCTACGGTCCGCTCTTCGCCCATCTCGGCCGCGATCCGGTGCCCGCCTTCGAAATGAAGCAGCGCGCCCACCGCGTGTTCCGCTGGACCGAGCGTGTTGCCGCGCCCAATCTGGATATCCTGGAATATCCCAGCTATCCGCATCATGGCTTCCTGCCGGACGATGCCGTGCCGGATACGCTGCTGGCGATCGGGCAGGTTCTGGCCGGCGAGCTTCTGCCGGAGATCACCGATCAGGTCGATGCCTTCAATCGCTGGGCCTCGGAACAGACCGGCAGCGCCGGTACGCGCCTGCTCGACAAGCCGCACAAGCGGGCTGTCGGCACCACGCAGACACGCTGCTACGGCATCGGCTTCACCTCCGGCGTCTCGCCCTACCGCGTCTACCTGCTGCAAAGACTGCAGGACGCGCTGGCCGCTCTTGATGACGGGCCGCGCCAGCGCGCTGCCGGCTGGTTCGAAGCCGCCGGGCTGACACCCCTGTTCGACGCGAAGATCGACCGCCGCATTGCCCGGCACGGCAATGCCGAGGTCTGGGAGAGCGACTGATCATGACCCGCCATATCGTCACCACCGGCCTCGCCGTTCTGGGCCTTCTTGCCGCAAGCACCGGCACGGGCCTCGCCCAGGAAACGGACACGCGGCCGAACATACTGGTCGTGGTGGTGGACGATGCGGCCTTCATGGATTTCGGCGCCTATGGCGGTGAGGCCCGCACTCCGGCCATCGATGCCCTCGCCCGGCGCGGCATGCTGTTCACCGCCCACCGCTCGACACCGCTTTGCGCCCCCTCGCGCGCCATGCTGCTGACCGGTCTGGACGCCCACCGGGCCGGGGTCGGCACGATTCCCGAAGTGATCCCGCCGGAACATCGCGGCGCGCCGGGCTATCGCCTGTCGCTGGATCCGTCGGTCGCCACCATTGCGGAAAGCCTGCAGGAGGCCGGCTATTTCACGGCGATGACCGGCAAGTGGCATCTGGGCCATGGCGCGGGCGAGACGCCGGACGCCCAGGGGTTCGACCGGTCCTTTGCACTCGACGCCTCCGGGGCCGACAACTGGGAACAGAAATCCTACATGCCGTATTATCGCGGCGCGCCCTGGTTCGAGGATGGGCAGCCGGCAACACTGCCGGAGGACTTCTACTCCTCGCGCTTCATCGTCGACCGCATGATCGACTATCTCGACACGCCGGAGCGGGACGGCCGGCCCTTCTTCGCCTATGTCGCCTTCCAGGCCATCCACATCCCGCTGCAGGTCGATCCGGCCTATACCGACGCTTATATCGACACCTATGCCGGCGGCTGGGACGCGCTGCGCGAGGACCGGCTGGACCGCGCCATCGATCTCGGCCTCGTCGCACCGGACACGGTGCTGGCGGAAACGCCCGGCAGGCTGCGGTCCTGGGACAGTCTCACCGACGCGCAACGCACGCTCTACACCCGCTCGATGGCCGTGAATGCCGGCATGCTGGAGGCGATGGACGCCCATCTGGGCCGGCTGATCGATCATCTCGACGCGACCGGTGCGCTGGACAATACGCTGATCGTCATCACCTCCGACAACGGTCCCGAACCGAGCCATCCGGTGGGCGAGCCGGGCTTCCGCTTCTGGATGTTCCGCAACGGTATCAGCTGGGATGTCGAGACGCTGGGCGAGCCGGGTACGACCGCCTTTATCGGGCCGGAATGGGCCTTCGCCGCAGCATCGCCGTTCAACCTGTTCAAATTCTACGCCTCGGAAGGCGGGCTGCGCGTGCCGCTGGTGATGGCCGGACCAGGCATTGCACAGGGCGGGCGGGTCGGCGCCGCGACCAGTGTTGCCGATATCGCCCCCACGCTCGCCGACGTTGCCGGGCTCGATGCCGATCCGGCCCGCTTTACCGGACGGTCGCTGGCCGGCCTGCTGACAGGAGCGCCGGACACGGGTTTCGCCGAAAGGAGTATCGGGTTCGAGGTCTCCGGCAATGCCGCCTTCGTGCAAGGGCGCTGGAAACTCGTGCGCAATCTGGCGCCCTGGGGCAGCGGCGAGTGGCAATTGTTCGACATCGAGGCCGACCCCGGCGAGACCACCGATATGGGGGATATCGAGCCTCTTATCCTCGCCCGCATGATTGCGTCGTATAATGACTGGGCGGAGACCGCCGGCGTCCTGCCCATGCCCGAGGGCTACAGCGTGCACCGGCAGATTTTCCGCAACGCGATCCGCCGTCAGCTGAGCTTCTACTGGCCCTGGCTGGCCGGTATCGCGCTGGTCCTGGCCGGAGGCATCGGCATGATCGTCTTCAGCCGCCGCAAGACGCACAGCAACTGAGCACAAACGGGGTCACAAGGGGGGCGCTATGTCCCTCTTGTGTGCACCTTATGTCATACCAATCGGGCAGGTGTGCACACGGTTCGAGCCACCAAAAGACCCGGGTGCCGAACGGTTTGACACCGTCCGGCACCCGTCAGTCGGAGGGGTGGCGTCTAAAATTGGTCTCCCAGCTGAGCAGTCCGTTCAGGGCCGCGAACAGGATCACGATCAGGATCGCCACAGCGAGCACCAGGCTCCACAGTTTGGCGAACCCGCTCTGCCCGCCCTGCCAGACGGTGAAGGCATTCCACAGAGCTAACGCGAAGGCCGGTGGTGCCAGACCAACGCGGATAGGTCTCGGAATTGGTGTATGTCCGCGTTTTTAGGTGGCTGGCAACCGTGCCGCAACCGTATCCAGTCCGCGCAGGATCCATTCCCGCGTCGAGGCCGGGTCAATAACGTCGTCGATTTCCATAAATTCTGCGACGGTGAGCGCCTTGCCCTCGTCGTAGAGGCCCTGGAGCTTGACATTGAAATAGGCGGCGCGTTCAGCCTCGTCCTCAATGGCTTCCAGCTCGCGGCGGAAGCCGAGACGGACGGCGCCTTCCAGCCCCATCGCCCCGAACTCGCCGGTCGGCCAGGCCACCGCGAAAAAGGGCGAGTGGAAACAGCCTCCGACCATGGCCTGGGCGCCGAGCCCGTAGGCCTTGCGCACGACCACGCTGAACAGCGGGACGGAGAGCTGGGCCCCGGCGATGAACAGCCGGCACGCCTTGCGCACCTGGCCCTTCGCCTCGACATCCGGCCCCACCATGAAACCCGGCGTGTCGCACAACGACAAGACAGGCAGGCCGTGGGCGTCGCACAGGGTGAGGAAATCGGTCATCTTGGAGGCCGCATCGGCGTCGATCGCCCCGGAAATCACCTGCGGGTCGTTGGCGATCAGCCCCATCGGACGCCCGCCGATGCGCACCAGCGCGGTCACCGCGGCCCGGCCGTAATCCGGTTTCAGCTCGAGCACGCTGTCGACATCGGCCAGCTGGTCGATCACCTCACGAATATCGTAGACGCGCATCCGGTTTTCCGGGATCAGGCTGCGTAACCGCCGCGGATCGTGGGCGTCGAAATCGGCGACGGTCCCCTGGAAATAAGACAGGTAGCGCTTGGCGACAGCCACAGCTTCGGCCTCGTCCGCCACGACGATATCGATCACGCCATTGCGCCGCTGCATATCGACGGGACCGACCTCGCCGGGCTTGAACACGCCGAGCCCGCCGCCCTCGATCATCGCCGGCCCGCCCATGCCGATACTGGCATTCTCGGTCGCGATGATGACGTCGGCACAGCCCAGCAGAGCTGCATTGCCGGCAAAACAATAGCCCGACACGATCCCCACCAGCGGGACCTTGCCAGAGAGTTTGGCAAACCGGGCGAAGGTGGGGATGTCCAGGCCCAGGCGTGTATCGGTCTCGCCGGGCCGGCCGCCGCCGCCCTCGGCGAACACGACCAGCGGCACGCCAGCGCGTGCGACCAGGTCGATCATCCGGTCCTTCTTCTTGTGATTATAGGCGCCCTGCGTGCCAGCAAAGACGGTGAAGTCGTAGGCGAAGACACCGCAGCGCGACGTATCCTCGCCGAACGTGTCGCCATTGATGGAACCGAAGCCGGCAATCATGCCGTCGGCCGGACTCTTATCGCGCAGTTCCTCCGGCGCGCGGCGGCTGCGCTGGGCAGCGAGGTTGAAGGCGCCATACTCCATGAAACTGCCCGGGTCGCACAGATCTTCAACGTTCTCGCGCGCCGTGCGCTGGTTGCGGCTGCGCCGCCGCGCCACGGCATCCGGCCGGCTGGCGTCCTCCAGCTCGGCCCGGCGCACGAGCATCTCTTCCAGATCGGGGCGGATGTGATCGGGATCGAGGGCGGCGGCCTCCACGGCCGCATCCTCCAGCCCCTCGACCGGCTCGAACGTGCCCAGGCACTGGTCTTCCGTGACCGGATCGCCGGGACCGACGCGCCAGTTCGCGACGACGCCGTCGGCGGGGGCGGCCACCTCGTGCTCCATCTTCATGGCTTCGATGATGAGCACGGGCTGCCCTGCCCGCATCGTGTCGCCCGCCGCCACCTCGACGGAGACCACCACGCCGGAGGTCGGCGCCCTGACGGCCTGCTGACCCGCGGGCAACGGTGCTTCGGCCGACGGGGGTGAAAGGTCCGCGGCGGCCGTCTGGTCCGCATCCGCCTCCAGAGCCGTAGCCGAGACGACCAGCTCGCTCATCACCCGGTCGGCGAAGGCGGTGTCGGCCGTGCCGTCGAGCACTTCCGGCCGGTCGAGCAGGGCCTCCAGCAGGCTCCGATTGGTCTGGCAGCCCTCGATCCGGAATTCGTGAAGCGCGCTCTTCGCCCGCGCCACCAGGGCCGAAAAGCCGCCGCGCTCGCTGTGGACGATCAGCTTGGCGAGCAAGGTATCGAAGGCAGGGTTCGGCCGGTATCCCGCATGACCGGCCGTATCGATCCGCAGCCCCGGGCCGGTTGGCGGTTCGAACCGGGTAATCTGGCCGGCCGCCGGCCGCACCGCCCCGTCGTCCGATACGATTTCCGCATTGATCCGGGCCTGCAGGGCGGTGCCGCGCAGCGGCAGCGCGCCATCCGCCAGCCCCAGCTCCGCCAGCGTCGCGCCTTGAGCCAGACGCAGCTGTGTCTGGACGAGGTCCAGCCCGGTCACCGCCTCGGTCACGGTATGCTCGACCTGCAGGCGCGGATTGGCCTCGATGAAGGCAAACCGCCCGTCCGGCCGCACAAGGAATTCGAAGGTTGCCAGCCCGAGCACGCCCGACGCTTCGGCCAGGCGCAGCGCGGCGGCGGTCATGGCCTGGCGCTGGTCCGGATCGATTGTCGGGCTCGGGGCGATCTCGACCAGCTTCTGCCGGTTGCGCTGCAGCGTACACTCGCGCTCATGGGCATGGATACAGGCACCGGTGCGGTCGGCCAGGATCTGGATCTCGATATGGCGTGCGTGTTCGACCAGTTCCTCGACATAGAGGTCGGGATTGCCGAAGGAGGCCTGGGCCTCGGCCTGGCACGCCTTGAACGCGGCCTCGATCCCGGCGGCATCGCGCACCGGGCGGGTGCCGCGCCCACCGCCGCCGGCGATCGCCTTGAGCATGACCGCACCGTCCTGGCCCAGTGAGCGAAGGAAGTCGCGGACCGTGGCGGCATCCACCGGACCGCCCAGGCCTTCGGGGACCGGCACACCGTGATCGCGAGCCAGATCGCGGGCGCGGGCCTTGTCGCCCAGCAGGGCGAGTGTGGCCGGCCCTGGCCCGACAAAGATCAGCCCCGCCTGCGCGCAGGCCTGGGAAAACGCCGCGCTTTCGCTGAGAAATCCATAGCCCGGATGGACCGCATCGCAGCCGTGTTCGCTGGCTGCGGCCACCAGGGCCCCTATATCGAGATAGGCCGCCGCGCCCCGCCCCGGCAGAGCATGACGGACATCGCCGAAATCGAGATGACGGGCCGCATCCTCGTCGGACGAATGGACCATGACAATGCGGAGCCCGACTTCGCGCGCGGCGCGGGCGATCCGGATGGCGATTTCGCCACGATTGGCGACGAGCAGACCGGTCATCGGGCCTCCGATTGTTACAGGATCAGTCCTTGTGCATCACGCCGGCGGCCAGGAATCCCCCATCGACGGCCAATACATGGCCATTGATGTAACCGGCTTCGCGACTGGCGAGAAACAGGGCGGCCGCGGAGACTTCCTCCGGCGTGCCGTAGCGATCAGCCGGAATGGCCCGGCGATAGACTTTGCGGGTGGTGTCGCTATGCATGCGGGCCACCAATTCGGTCTCGATGGCGCCCGGCGCCAGTGCATTCACCGTGACGCCGGCTGAGGCCAGCTCGACGGCCAGAACGCGGCTGAGCATGATCACTCCGCCCTTGGCTGCACCATAGGCGGCCCGGCCGGTGCCGCCGGCGACGCCTGCGGTGGATGCCAAATTGACGATGCGACCGTACCCGGCCTCGGCCATGACCCGCCCGGCGGCCCGGTTGATGGCGAACGTCCCCGTGAGGTCGGTGTCGATAATACGCGACCATTCCGCGTCGGTGGTATCCAGAAACGGCCGTTCGATACCGATCCCCGCGCTGTGAACGAGGATGTCCAGACGGCCACCTCCGGCCGCCAGGCATTGCGCCACCACCGCGTCACAACGGGCACTGTCGGTGACGTCGAGTTCGACCCCGTCCACCGGGGTCGACGTCAGGGCGGCAAGTTCGGCGACAGTCTCGCACAGGCGGGTCGCGTCACGGTCGGCTACGATCAGCCGCGCCCCGGCACGGGCGAAGTCGCGCGCGACGGCACGACCGATACCGCTGGCACCGCCAGTGATGAGCGCCGTCTGGCCGGTGAAGTCGGCGATCAGGGTCATGAAACCGGGTCGGCCGCGGGCCGCGGCGTGCCGGCCCGGTACTGCAGCACGGCCGGCACGCTGAGCAGTGCCAGCGCGGACGGGATCAACGCCACCGCGACACGGATCCAGAACAGGGCGCGGTCGGACTGTGCCTCGGCACCGGAGACGAAGCCACCGGTGCTCAGGACCAGTCCGACCACGAGCGGGCCGAGGGCAAGCCCGCCCTTCTCGACGGCCGTCCACACACCGGTAAAGGTTCCGGCGGCATCGCGGCCGTCCTCGCGAGCGTCATGGATGATGTCGGTGAGCATGGCGAAAGGCAGGAGCTGGAGCCCCCCGAAGCCCATGCCGACCACGCCGGTCATGGCGATGACCAGCGTCCAGTCTTCGGGCCCCGCTGCCAGCCAAAGCCCGGCCAGGCCGACGACCGTGATCAGTGCCGCGGCCAGATAGGCAGGCACTTTTCCGGTCAGGCGCGAGATCGCTGCCCAAGCGAACATGGACAGGATGGTGCCGCCCAGCAGGGCGAGGAAGACCGTGGAGATCGCCCCTTCGCTGCGGCCGGCGATCTGGGTGACATAGTAGGGCGTGGAGCCGGTGAACACGCCAAGACCGCCGAGCTGGATGATGTAGGCCAGCGCCAGCATGCGGAAGCGTCCGTCACGCAGCGCGTCCAGGAAATGCGCCTTACGGGCCGCCTTCGGGGCCGGAATGACCGGCGCGCGGGCGGTGCCGAAGAATGCAATCAGCATGGTTGCGGCACAGGCCCCGCCCAGTACCCAGGACATGGCGGCAAAACCGCCCCGTCCTCCGCCGAAGGCCTCCAGCAGCGCCGGCGCTGCGGCCGACCCGGCCAGCACACCGGCCATCGCGAAACTCATCCGGTAGGCCATGATCGAGGCCCGCTCGTCGGGATCCGTGCTCATCTCGGCGGGCATGGACAGATAGGGGACAGCGAACACGGTGTAGGCCGTGGCGCTGAGCACATAGACAATGGTGACATAGAGGAAGTTCCAGCGCTCGCCCGGCAGGTCCGGTGCGCTGAACAGGAAAACGAAGCTGAGCGCGGTCAGGATACCGCCGGCCAGCAGATAGGGGCGCCGGCGCCCCAGCGGGGAGCGGGTCCGGTCGGATACCCACCCCATGAAGGGATCGGTTATCATGTCCCAGACTCGGGGTAGAAAAACCGCCAGACCCGCAAGGGCCGGCGAGACCGAGAGAATTTCGGTCAGATAGTAAAGCAGGAGGACGCCGGGCACGGTGAGATAGATACCGGTGCCGATAGAGCCAATGCTGAAGGCCAGAACTATACGTCGGGGCGTTCTTTGCACTGCGTCCTCCCGGAATGGCCCCGGACGACCGGTGGCCGCTCAAGGTGGGAGAGAACCTTGAATGCGTCCAGACCGGACATCCGCCGCCCCTGTCCATTGACTAAAACTGAAAATGACGCCAACCTCATATTTAGTCAACACGAAGCTTCCGGACAGGATGTGAGCATGAGCGAAGCCGCACGCGAAATCAGCACCTTCTCCCACTTCGCCGCGGGCGACGAGGTCGGAGTTTCCGCCTGGATACCGGTGGAACAGAGCATGATCTCAGACTTCGGACGGGTCACGCTCGACCCCGATCCGATGCACATCGACCCGGACTGGGCCGCGGCCAACGGACCCTATGGCGGCACCATCGCCTTCGGCTTCCTGACCGTCTCCCTGCTCACCCACATGCTGCACGACGCAATGGGCAGCGATCCCCAGCGCGCAACGGGCGAGAACGGCCACTTCCTCAATTACGGCATGGACTACATGCGCCTGCTCTCGCCGGTGAAGGTGGGAAGCCGCGTACGCGGCCGGTTCAAGGTGCTGGAAACGCGGACCGACGCGAAAGGGCGCGACATCGTGAAGTTCGGCTGCGAGATCGAGATCGAGGGGAGCGAGCGCCCCGCACTCGTCGCCGAATGGCTGTCCATCTGGATGCCGCCCGAGGCCGCAGCCTCCGCCTGAGCCCCTCCCTCACGCCATCCGGATATCCACGTCATGACAGCACCCGCCCATCCGCCGCATACGCTTCCGCCGACCTTTCCGCGCATCAGCGACTATGTGGCCCACTACGCTGAGCACACGCCCGACGCCGAGGCCATGGTACTGGACGATGAGCGCATCAGCTATCGCGTCTTCAACGACCGGATCGATGCCCTCGCCAGGGCGCTGATCGCGGCCGGCGTAGAGAGAGGCGACCGGGTGGCGACGCTTTCCACGCCCAGTCCCGACTACTTCCTGGCCTTTCTGGCCACGGCGTCAATCGGCGCGATCTGGGTCGGTATGAACCCCCGCTACCAGCTGGAAGAACTCGCGTATGTCGCCGGAGACAGCGCGCCGGTCGTCCTGCTCGCCCGCTCGCGGATGGACGGACGCGACTATGCCGGCGACCTGCTGGAACTGAAGGCGCGCACGCCCTCGATCCGGCAATTGGTCATCTTCGAACGCGACAGCGATCACATACCGGACGGCGCGGTCGCATTCGGGGACTTCCTGGAGGCGGGCGCGTCGCTTTCAGGTAACGCCCATGTCGCACAACGTAACGCTAGCGGCGGCCGCGATGCCTGCATGATCGTCTACACGTCGGGCTCGACCGGAAAGCCCAAGGGCGCCCTGCTGCATCACGAGGGCATTGTCGGCTTCAGCGTCGAACAGCACGGCATCTGGCCGATCCGACCCATGCGCGCGCTCAACTATTTCCCGATCAACCATATCGGCTGCGTAGTGGACGTCTCGACCCCCACCCTCACCGCCGGCGGTACGATCGTGTTTCTCGAGCACTTCTCACCGCGCCGCTCGCTGGAGCTGATGCAGGACGAGAAGGTCTCCTTCTGGGGCTCGGTGCCCAGCACCTTCCAGCTGCAGTTCGCAGATCCCGATTTCGACACATTCGACCTGTCGTCCGTGCAGATGGTTATGTGGGGCGGCGCGGTCATGCCGCGCGAGCTGATCGAGCGCCTGCTCGGCTACAATGTCCCGCTGGCCACGAATTACGGGCTCACCGAATCCGGCAGCGCCATCACCATCGTACCGCCGAGCCGGGATATCGACCTGTTGTCCGGGACCGTCGGCTATCCCTTCCCCGGCACCGAGGTGCGTCTGGTCGACCCGGAGGGCAATACCGTCGCCGACGGCCAATCGGGCGAGATACTGGCCCACTCGGTCTACAACATGCTGGGCTACTGGAACCGGCCCGAGGCCACGGCGGAGACGCTGCTGCCGGGCGGCTGGCTGGCGACCGGCGATATCGGCCGGCGCAATCCGGACGGCAGCTACTCCATCGTCGGGCGGGTGAAAGAGATGTACAAATCCGGCGGCTACAACGTCTATCCGCGTGAGGTGGAGACCGTTCTGGAAAGCCATCCGGCCGTCGACATGGCCGCGGTGGTCAGCACAGCCGACCCCGTCTGGCAGGAGGTCGGCGTGGCCTACATCCTGCCCGGGGGCGATCTCGACCTGGACGATCTCAAGGCCTTCTGCCGCGGCCGCTTGGCCAATTACAAACAGCCCAAGCGCTTCGTTGTTCTCGACGAACTGCCACTGCTGCCGATCGGCAAGGTCGACAAGGTTGCGCTGAAGAAGCGGGCCGCCAACGACTACCGGCCGGCGGACGAAGGAGCGACGGCATGAGCCCGGTTCTCTACGAGACCGGCGGCCGCGTCGCGCGGATCACGCTGAACCGACCGGCCCGTCTCAACGCCATCAACGGGGCCATGCTGGACGGGCTCAACGCGGCGCTGCAGCAAGCTCATGACGACGCGGAAACAGACATCATCCTGCTCGCCGGATCGGGCACCGCCTTTTGTTCCGGCGACGACCTGGTCGAGCTGGCGTCCAACCCACCCCGGCGGGAAGGGCTGGAAGTCGCGATCGACCGGCTGCAGACCATCACCCGGCTGATCATGTTCGGCCCGAAGACGGTAGTCTGCGCCGTGCGCGGCTGGGCAATCGGCGGCGGCGCCTCCTGGCCGCTCAATGCCGACATGGTCATCTGGAGCGAAACCGCCGGCATCCGCTTTCCCGAAGGCCTGCACGGCCTCTTTCCCAGCGGCGGCGCGACGGTCCTGCTGGAACGCTTCTGTGCGCCGCACCGGGCGAACGAGATCCTGATGCTGGGCCGGCCGCTGAAAGGGCCCGAGCTCGTCCGTGCCGGACTGGCCACCGACCTGGTTCCCGCCGCCGATTTCGACGACCGCGTCTCGGCCTGCCTGCACGGGCTACTGGCCCTGCCGTCCGGCACGCTGGCCCGCTACAAGACGGCCCGCATCGCCTCCTTGCGCGATCCGGTCGAATGCGCGCTTCAGGCGGAAACCCGTCAGCTGGCGGACGCGATCGATGCCCTGATCGCGTCCGGCCATTTCCCGGATATCAAAAGGGCCTGAGACCTACTCGTCCGACCAGGGCCGCATCGGTACGGAGATACGGCTGGCAGCCTCGCCCCCGCGCGCGATCTCGAACACCTCGTCTTCGCCGTTGGAATAGCGCCGGAAATAGGAGGCGTCGGTCCCGGCGATGGCCACGCGCAGCCGGTGGCCGGCCTCGATCCGGGCCGCGACGGGGAAGAGCGCGAACTCCACCGCCATCTGCTCGCCCGGCACGACCGGCAAGGCGTCCTCGCGACGATAGCTGTGCGGCGCCGGGCCCATGTCGTAGGGCAGGGTCTGCGGATCCGCCGGTGCCCGGTGGATGGCGCGGAACTGGCCCTCGGTAAGATAGGTCACGCGGCCGTCCGGCGCGACATCTTCGAGATAGACGTGGAAGACGGGATCGTCGGTCGCGGTGGCGACATGCAGCTCGATCACCGGCGTGCCGGCGACCTCCATGTCCGCCTCGAAGGCCGCGGTATCGAAAGCGATCAGCTTGCCGTCCTCTTCACGCCGGTCCGGATAGGCCGGCGCGGTGCCGAACTGGGTGGACCAGCGGGTGCGGTCGCCTGTCTGCGCCGTGAAGTCGACCTCGTAGACATCGACACCCGCCACGCCCGGCCGGGCGGTGCTGAGCGTGTTGCCGGCGGCGAGGAAAAAGTCCGTATCGGCGACGCCTTCCGGCGGCCAGTCCGCCGTCTCGCGGTATTCGCCCGCGCCCATCACATAGTAGTGGATGATGCGGTCATCGTATCCGCGCTCCATGATACGATTGTAAAAGCCGTCCATCACAGCGAACTGGTCGTCCGGCGCGGGACGGGGGGCCTCGATATCCGGCAGGAAGGGATCGGCCAGCACGCGGTTGGAGTGGTCATTCCCCGTCAGCCAGATCTCCATCGGCACGTCCGGTGCCGAACGCCAGCGCGCCAGCGCAGCCTCAGCGGTGCCGCCATCGACCCAGCTGCCCCAGACCTGGGCCGGCGTCGCCTCGCGGCGGATGCCGTCCAGATGGGCGGCCGGTGCCGACTGGAAGAAGACATAACCGTTGAGCCCGGCATCGTCGTGGAATTCCATCTGGGCGTAATCGTCCGGCGCCCAGCGCTCGCGCCCGGCCAGCGCCTCCCGCAACAGGGCATAGTCGTCATCCCCGTCTACCGGTGCCAGGATCGGCCATAGCGGCGCGCAGTCCTCGGCCCGGGCCAGGCAGTCATAGTCCTCGCCTGGCCGCGGCGAACGGCCCTCGTCGGCGGTCTTGGTCGCCCCACCCCAGTTCTGCAGGAACCACTCATTGGCTACGCCGCCGGGGAAGAAGAGCTGCAGGAAGACGTCGAAGTCCACCTCGCGGATGATCGCCCCCTTCAGCGCCGGCGCTGGCCGGCTGGTGGCGATGTCGGCCGTGTCCGCCATGTAGGACGTGCCCTGCGCAAAGACATTCCCGTCCGACCAGGGCTGGGCGGCGATATGGCCGATCAACACGTCCATATCCTCGATTTCCGCCGGCCCGATATCCACCCGCCGGGGGCCGAAGGAGGAGGTCGAGCCGCGCGTGTCGACCGACGCCAGCACGTAGCCAGCCTCCACGAAGCGTTCGAAGCTGCGGATCATGCCCTCGCGCCCGTAGCGGGTCTGCACCAGGATTGTCGGACGCGGGGTCTCGGGCTCGACCCCGCCGGGATAATAGAGGCTCATCGCCACGCGGACGCCATCCGCCATCTCGACATAATAGGACCGGTCGGAGCGCCGGACCTCGGCCTCGGCGGCCGGTTGCGCCGCGTCTTCAGCGCCCTCGCCTGCCGGCTCCGTGCCCGGGGAACAGGCCGTAAGCAGGAGGACGAGAGCGGTGCCGGCCAGAAGGACGGACGCGCGGCGGGTGCGGGCGTGGATCGGCATGGCTTATCCCCTAGTAGCGCAGGTTCAGGCTGACGCCGACGGTGGCCGGGTCGTTGAGCACGATGAATTTCTGACCGACCACATCCTGACTGGACAGATCAAACAGGCGTTCCTTCACCGTCTCGTCGAAGATATTGCGACCCCACAGATTGATCCGCCAGCGGCCATCCGACGATTCCAGACCGATATTGAGGTTCACCAGAGCGTAGGCGTCGACATGGCCGTCCTCCTGGTTGTCGACGGTGAGATAGCTCTCTCCACGCATCAGCACCTCGCCACCCACGAACCAGTCGGTGCCCGGCGTCAGGGGCGTCCGGTATTCAGCATTCAGATTGGCCGTATAGTCCGGCGCCCGAGGGATGTCGGCAAGCGGTGCACCGTTGGGAAGCGTGCCCTCGTCGAACTCGGCCTCCAGCAGCGCGGCGTTGAAGCCAAGCGTCAGATTGTCGGTCGGCTGGGCAAGGATTTCCAGTTCCAGCCCCTGGCTATGCGCCGCGCCAGCATTGACGATGATCGGATCGTAAACGGGCGTCGCTGGATTGTCGCCTGCGACCTGGATATCACTCCAGTCCATATAGAAGGCCGTGACATTGGCCTGCATCAGTCCGTTGAACAACGTCGTCTTCAGGCCCGCCTCGTAGTTCCACAGGGTTTCCGGGTCGAAAGAGATGCCGTTGGCGTCGCCCAGCGCATCGTTGAAACCGCCGCTCTTGAAGCCGCGGCTGACCGTGGCATAGCCCATGACGTCGGGCGTGAAGCGGAAGCGCACATTGGCACTGGGCGTGAACTCGGCCCAGTCGTCCTCGGCGGAGACGGCGAAGTCGCCGCCCAGCAGGCCGACCGGATCGGACTGGGAATAGTTGATCGACTTTTCCTCGGTCGTGTAGCGACCGCCCAGGGTGAAATCGAGCCGGTCGGAAACGTTCCACGTGCCCGCGCCGAAGACGGCAATGCTGGTCGTGTCCATGGCCGCATCCGAGCCCGCCTGGATACCGGCTAGCGACGGCGCCCCGAGCAGGGTCATCAGATCGCCGCCCAGCTCGATGAAGCTGAGATTGTTAGTCTCCTGCTGGTAATAGTAGAGGCCACCGACCCAGTCGAAATCACCGCTCGACCAGGACAGGCGCAGCTCGTTGGAGAAGCGCGAGACCTCTTCGGGATCCCCGTCATAGGCCCATTCCAGCGCCGACCGGTCGGTGTCGGTGCGGTTGGCATAGTCGTGCGTGCGGTAGGCGGTGATGTTCACCAGCTCCACATCGCCGATCATGGTCATGAAATGGGAGGCCACGCCCCAGGCTTCGGACCGCTCATAGGTGATGTCGTCGGCATAGACATTACGGTCGAACGGATCAGCGTTACGCGGCAGGCCGTACAGATCCAGCACCGTCGCGAAGGTGGTGGCGTCGTTGTAGTTCAGCGTCTCAAAGACCAGCGAATCCTGGTCCACCTCGCGATAGTCGGCGCTCAGCCGCCACTCGGTCTGGTCGCCGATATCAAACAGGAGCTGGCCGCGGGCCGACCAGGAATCCTCGGTGTTCACCTCCTCGTCGAGCACGACATTGTAGGACGTGCCGCCGCGCTGGTTACGCACGAAGGCGAGCCGGCCGGACACACGGTCGCCGATCAGCGGACCGCTGACCCCGCCGCCGATGCGGCGGTGATCGTAATCGCCGATCTCCGCTTCCAGATAAGCCTCGAACTCGTCGGTCGGACGGGCCGTGGTGTAGTGGATGAGCCCGCCGATCGTGTTGCGGCCGAACAGCGTGCCCTGCGGACCGCGCAGGACCTCGATCCGTTCCATGTCGAACAGGTCGATCGTGGCCCCTACCCCCTGACCGAGGAAGACCTCGTCGAGATAGAAGCCGACAGCACCGTCGGCACCGGCCGAACCGGAACCGCCGATCACGCCGCGCAAGGAGGTGGGCGAGAGCTTTTCGTCGCCGTAATTGCCGTAGGCCAGGCCGGGCGTGCGGATCGCGACGTCGGCGATGTCGGTGATGCCGGCCCGTTCGATCATGCCCTCGGTGAAGGCCGTCACCGAGATCGGCGTTTCCTGGATCGACTCCTCGCGCTTGCGGGCGGTGACGACGATCGTCTCGATGCCGCCGCGCACCTGCGTGCCGGCCGCGGCATCGGTGTCCTGCGCCAGGACGGTCCCCGCCGCCGCGGTCAGGGCCAGAACGCTCGCACCCGCGAGTCCCGTTTTATGACAATTCATCCCCTGCCCTCCTCCAAGCATTTTATGAAACTGTCCTCAGTTTCGTATTTTGGGGAGCAGTTTTCCCTGCTGTCAATGGGGGATTTCCAAGCCGCGATTTCGGGCATGAAGATGCGGCCCCGGCGCAACGATGCGCAGGGCAGAAAGACACGTATCAGGGAAGAGTTTACGCTTGGCCGCGTGTCGTCTCTCGCGGCTTGAACTCGAGCGCAGTCAAGGACTTGGCCAGACCTTCCAAGCCGCTCGGCAGGTCGAGGCCAGGGTAGAGGACCCTGAACCAGATGACCGAGAGCGCCTTCGCCAGATCGTCGGCCTCGGGTGCCGCCTTTTCCAGGAAATCGACGAAATCCGTATCCGGATAGACCACGACCCGGCGCATGATCTCGTCCATCATCGAGCCCAGAGCCCAGACTGCGAACAGCGCTGCGCTTGGATCAACCGAACCGTCGGGATGATTCTTCACCACGCTGCGCGCGACGCGCTCGTACCAGGCGCGGTTGGTGGAATGGACCAGACGGCTGAAATCCCCGTCCTCGTCACTCATCTGGAAGACGCTGCGCATCAGGCCGGCATTGGCCCGCACGGTCTCAATCCAGCTGGCATTGGCGTAGTGGATCGAGTCGAAGGGCCCGTGACCGCGGCCGGCCTGATTGGTGCCGACGAGTTGCATACCTTCGAGGAATTCGCGCAGCACGGTCAGCGCCACATCCTTCTTGTCCTTGAAGTACATGTAGAAGGAACCGTCGGACGACTTGGCCGCCTTGGTAATGTCGCTGACCCGCATCGCATGATATCCGGTCCGCTCCAGCACGCGCGCCGTGGCAAGCTTGAAGCGTTCGCGGGTGCGTTCGCCCTTGCGCTTGGGCGGATCGTTCTTCAGGCGCCGCGCGAGCTGCGCCTTGTAGCTTTCGACTGTGGCTTCCATCACTTCCCGCTTGTTCGCCCCGACTGCTCGTCATGCCGCGCGGCGCGGTTGTCGTGGCCGGAACAGGTATCCGGACAGATATGAGGTTCGCTTCATAACCGCTTTCGGCACGTCATGACAAACGGCACATGCGCCGCCACCTCGCCGGCCGGTCAGAACAGCGCGCCTTTGGGATCGTAGGCCGCCACGAAATACAGCATCGCATTGAGCTGCAGCACGTCGCCCGCCCGGAAACGCACCGTATGCGCTGCCACCCGCTCGACGATCGGCAGATAGGCCAGAAGTTCGGCGGCCTGGCGCCGTTTCAGCGTCAGCTCTACCTCCAGCGGCGCCTGCGATAGGGCCGAGACCTCCGCCGACGGCAGGGCCCGCACGGCCTCTTCGGCGGCGGCCCGGATTTTCGCGCGGCCGGCCGCCGGGGTCAGCGACCGGGCGGAACTCGCACCGAAGGCCGCCTTTGTGGTTACCGTGGCGGCGCCCGGCAGGATACGCTGTACATGGCCGGTATAGGCATTGTCGCCGGTGGCCAGCAGGACAGGCACGCCGAAATGCGCGGCGATGGCGGCATTGAGATCGGTTTCCGACCAGCTTTCGCCGTTCACCGTCACATCCGCGATCAGACGCCCGCTCATCGTGTGGGCCAGCACGCCGTCAGACGATCCGGCGCCGGCGTGATGCCCGATGAAGAGCATGCCGTCGAACCGGCCCTGCTCGATGCCCTGCATCATCACCAGCGGGCGCGGCCAGCCCTGGACCAGTTCGACCGCGTCGGGGAAATCCGAAATCAGCAGGTTGCGGCCATTGCCGTGACTGTCGGCGACCACGATCTCGCCGGCCCCGGCGGCCCGTGCGCCCTCGATCGCGGCCAGCACTTCGCCGGTCATCAGGCGCCGCGCTTCGTCATGTCCCGATCCGGACGGCTGGAGCTGGTCGATATCGACCACGCCAGCCACCCCTTCGATATCCGCGCAGATATAGATTCGCATGGCGCTACCCCTCGTCCGCGACTGCGCCGCCACCGGCGGCGCGCAGTTCGAAAATGGCCAGTTTCAGCACCGCCTGGATCATGACCAGGCCGGCATAGAGCGGCAGGATCGCCACGACGATGCCGAGATTCCAGTCCAGCGACTCAGTATGACGGGCCGAAGCCCGCGCCACGAAGCCGAGAGAATTTACCAGCAGCACGCCGAGGAAAACCGCAATGCAGGCGCTGCCCGACCAGGCCCGCAGGCGGCGCAGCCACAGGGGATGCCGATCGGTGACCTGGACCAGCACCGGGTCGGCATCCTGGTGGAACGCCACCACGCCGCCCAGAAGCCCGCTCCACACCATCGCATAGCGCGCGCCCTCCTCGGTCCAGGACGGCGCATCGCTGAACCCGTAACGGCCGACGATCTGGATGAAGACCAGCCCCAGCATCAAGACGAGAAATCCGGCCGCACCGGCCCAGACGACGCGGTTCAGCCCGCCGGCCAGCCGGTCCAGCCCGGCCGCGATCCGGTGTGGGGTGCCGCTCATGCCCGCGTCTCCCGCGCCAGCTCGACAAAGCGCTCGACCGCCTCCGGCGGCGCCATGCGCGGATAGGCGGCGCGCACACGCTCGGCGAAGATGCGGCGCAGGGCCGGGTCCGGTTCGATCACCTCGATATCGATCTCCGCCAGCGCCGCCATTTCCCGCTCCCGGCCATTCAGGGCCCAGTCGCGATTGGCCCGATGCCCAGCCGCCACCGCCCGGTCGACGGCGGCGCGGCGTTCCGGCGTCAACGTCTCCAGCCAGCGCGCCGACAGCATCACGGCCCGGTGGGCGGCGCTCATATTGAGGTCGAGGAAATAGCCGATCTGCGAGCCGTGTCCGAACAGGACCGGCGCCAGCGGCGGGTTGAAATAGCCCTGGGCGATGCCGGTCTGCAGCGCCTGGGGCACCTCCTCCCAGGCCACCTGGACGCCCGACGCGCCCAGAGCCTCTATCATCAGCAGGTCGAGCCGCCCCATCGCCCGCAGGCGCAGGCGTTCCACATCGGCGATCTCGTGGATCGGGGTGCGCGCCGTGAACAGGCCGCTCATCCCGCCCAGCAGGGCGGCGTCGGCAAAGACCAGTCCCGCCGGATCGAGCTCGCTCGCCAGCCAGGTGCGGAAGGCGGGCGCGGCGATGAAACGTTCGAAATGACCGATATCGTCCAACAGGAAGGGCAGGCCCGGCGCGCGATACGCGTCCGAATAGGCGACCAGCTCGGTGATGCCGGCGTCATTGGCATGCAGCAGGCCCAGCCCCGTCATCTCGGTGCGGTCCGGTTCGCTGCCCAGCGCGGAATTGGCCGAGATTTCCACGCTCAGCCCGGCCGCGTCTAGCGTCCGTGCGAAGGCGTCCATCCAGATCCACACGCCGTTGACGGGCGAGTTGGCGGCGCCGGCCAGCGCTGCCAGCACGTCGCGCCGGTGTCCGGGGGCACCGCAGGCCGTCACGGCCAGCGCCCCGCCGGCGGCCAGCACCGCCCGGCGTGTCCGGCCCCGGCTCATGCCAGCCCCAGTGCGCGCGGCAGCGCCAGGGTGAGGTCCGGCGTGAAGGTCAGGAAGAGCAGGATCACGATCTCCAGCAGGATGAAGGGCGCGATCGCCCGCATCAGCCGCCAGTAGGATGCCCCGGTCACCGAGGACACGATCAGCACAGCACCGCCCAGGGGCGGGGTGATGAGGCCCATCGTGATGGCCAGACAGATCATCACGCCCAGATGCACCGGATCGGCGCCGAGCACATAGGCGGCCGGCGCCAGAATGGGCGCGATCAGCACCAGGGCGATCTGGGTGTCCAGTATCATGCCGCTGACCAGGAAGACGCCGACCAGGATCAGCAGGAAAGTGTCGAGCCCGACACCCAGCCCCTCGGTCCAGGCGCGCACCAGTTCCGGCACCCCCATCAGGGAGGCGAGGAAATTCGCGGCGGCCCCGGCGACGAGGAGCGAGAAGATCGCGCCGGTCAGCCGTGTGGCCCCGCCGATGGAGTCGCGCAGCATGGGCCAGTCCAGCGTGCGGTAGACCGCCGCCGCGGCCAGCGCGGCGAGCACGGCCAGCGCCCCGGCCTCGGTCGGCGTGACCAGGCCGAAGACGATGCCCGCTAGGATCACCACCGGCATCAGCAGCGACGGGGCCGCCTGCACGGTGGTTGCGACGGCCGGCGGGCGCCGCTCGGCGGCCGGATGATCGCCCAGCCGCGCGAAGACGGCATTTGCGGCAAACAAGCCGGCAGCGAGCACCAGGCCGGGCACGATCGCCGCGGCAAACAGGGCCGCCACGTCGACGCCCATGATGGCGCCGTAGAAGATCAGGATGATGCTGGGCGGGATGATCGGCCCGATCATGGACGAGGCCGCCGTGATCGCGCCAGCATAGTCAGCCGTATATCCGCGCTCGCGCATGGCCGGGACCAGCGTCGTCGACAGCGCGGCGGCGTCCGCCATAGCCGATCCGGACACGCCGGCGAAGAAGAGCGAGGTGGCGATGTTCACATGCCCCAGCCCGCCGCGGGCACGGCCGACCAGAAGGGCGGAGAAGTCGATCAGCGCCCGGGTGACCCCGCCGCGATTCATCAGCTCGCCCACCAGCACGAAGAGCGGCATCGCCATCAGCGCGAACACGTCGAGCTGGGAAAAGGCACGCCGGGGCAGGGCGGCGAGAAAGGCCTCCTGCCCCAGCGCGGGGAAAGCCAGTATCCCGGCCGCGCCGAGCGCCCAGGCCAGGCCGGCGCCCGCGGCGATCGCGGCCAGGGGCGCCAGAATGGCGAGGGGTTTGAGCACGGGGCTTGGGCTCCCGGGTCTAGAAGCGGCCGCGCAGTTCGACACCCCAGGTCTGCGGGGCGCCGAGCGCCTGGATCTGCTGCCCGGGGATAATCACGCCAGCGCTGCGGCGCACGGCATAGGTCTCGTCGCCGATATTGCGGCCCCACAGCATCACGCTCCACCGATCGTCCTGGAAGGTGAAGCCGGCGCGGGCATTGATCAGCGTCACATCGTCCTGGCTGTAGTCCGGATTGTTCTCCGGGCCGAAGAAGAGCGAGCTGCGATAGCTCAGGTCCGCATGAGCGATGAATTCCATCCCTTCGGCCACCGGCGCGTTGAAGTCGGCGGCGAGGGACAGCGTGTGATCGGGGGCCTGGGGCAGGTCGTTGCCGGAATAGTCGGCGCCGGCCGAGGTGGCGTTGGTGAAGTCCTCGAAGCTCGCATCCAGGAAGCTGTAGGAGCCGGAGAATGACAGCGCGCCGTTGACCTGCCAGAGGCCTTCCAGCTCGATGCCCGACGCTTCGGCAGTCGCGGCATTGGAGGTGGTGAAGGTCGGCACGCCGCCCACATTGATCAGCTGGTTCACCTGCAGGTCGGAATAGTCGAGCCAGAACACCGAGCCGGCCAGATAGACCGCGCCACCGGCCAGCGTGGTCTTCACACCCGCCTCGTAGCTGTTGACGAATTCGGGGTCGTACTCGGCATTGTCGTTCGGCATGATCGAGAAGACGTTGTAGCCGCCCGATTTGTAGCCCCGGCTGTAGGATGCATAGACCAGCCAGGTTGCATTGGGCTCCCAGTTCAACGTGATCGACGGGGTCACCTCAGCGTCGGAGCGCGAGAAGCTGCGCTCGGGCTGGGTCGGGGCGAGAAGCTGGTAAGGATCGCCGATCTGACTGTGTGTGACTTCCTTCTCGTCCCCGGAGTAACGCAGCGCGCCGGTCACGCTGACCGCATCGGAAAAGTGGTACGTGCCCTGTCCGAACACGGCATAGCTGGTGGTCTCCAGATTGCCGAAGATGTCGGCGCTGACCTCGGTGGGATAGATGCCCAGATCCGGACCGATCACCGCGTTGGAGATCGTGTCGAAGGTCTCGTGGCTGAAGAAACCGCCGACGATGTAGTCGAACACGCCGCCGGTATCCGAGGTGAAGCGGATTTCCTGGGAGAACTGTTCGTGATCCTCGCTGATGCCCGAGCGCAGCTGGTTGAGGATGCTGAAATCATTGTCGTTCGAGTTGTACCACTCGAAAGTGCGGAAGGCCGTGAGCGAGGTCAGCACGCCGCTGTCGAAGTCCCAGTCGGCCTGCAGCGAAACGCCCCAGACATCGCGCGTCTGTTCCGAGCCGAAGTCCTGCGCCACCCGCCGGTCTTCCGGATCGGCGTCGGCCAGCGGGCTGCCGGCCAGCACGCCATTGTCGAGGATTTCCGACGCACCGCCATTGGTGTCGTTCGACGCCATGTCGGCGCGGAAGGTCAGCTGCAGCGTCTCGGACGGATCCGCCACGAAGGTCAGGCGTGCGCCGAGCTCGTCCTGGTCGTCCAGCTCGGTGCCGGTGAAGGTATTGTCGGTATAGCCCGCCCGCGTCTGCGAGGACACCGAGATCCGCGCCCGCGCATTCGGCGTGAAGATCACGTCGCCGGCGGCGTAGAGGCTCAGTGCGCTGTAGTTGCCGGCGGAGATGATGCCCTCGAAACTCGGCTCGTCGCCGGGGCCCTGGGTGATCATGTTGAGCGCGCCGGCAATGGTGTTCTTGCCGTACAGCGCGCCCTGCGGACCGCGGATCATCTCGACCCGTTCCAGGTCGTAGAGATTGGTATTGATGGTCGTCGGACGGGCCTGATAGACGCCGTCGACGAACACGCCGACCGACTGTTCCACGCCCGGATTGTTCGGATTGGAGGAGATGCCGCGCACCGTGATGATCGTCGAACGCAGGCCGTTGCCCGTATTGATGTAGACGTTCGGGAAGACCGAGGCGATGTCGTCGAGACGCTCCACGCCCCGCTCCTCCAGTTCCGCCGCGCCGAGCGCGCTGACCGAGGCGGACACGTCGAGGATCGACTGCTCGCGCCGCTGCGCGGTGACGACGATCACGTCGGCCGATACGCTCTCATCGGACTGGGCCTGAGCGGCCGCTGCCGACAGCCCGGCAGCGAGAACCGCGCCCGCGGCGGTCGAGATCAGTTCCTGTTTCCAAATCGTACGGCTCATGGTCAATCCCCCAAGAAAACCTGCTGCGAAACCCGCTTAAACGAAATATGAGATCAGTTTCACTTATTTTGCAAATCTGTCAACAAACTTGCGACCGGCAAAACATCGTCGACCGGCCAGACCGGCCGCTGAAGGTGTTGATAGGGCAGGCTCGCCAAGTCCGGATTCATCGCGGTAGGCGTGCCGACCGACAAGATCCGGTCAGCCAGCGGTGCGAAGGAGGCGCGGAAATGGGTCGAGGATTTCAGGACGATAATCGCGTAGTCCGACGGGTCCGCACCGGTCGCGGTAAACAGGCCCGGCCACAGCGCCTCGCGCCGGCTGCCGCACAGGATGAAATCGGCAAACCCGGTCCTGAACCGGGCCACCGGCCCGACCGGCGGCCCCGCCGCCGCGTCCGCCGGACCCCGCTCGACCCGTTCGGCCAGTCCGGCCACCACCCCGTCGACCCGGATCGGATCGCCGGAGAGCCGGGACATCCGGCCGCCAATATCGAGCGTCAGGCGCGCGCCGGTCCCGGCCTTCAGACACGCGTCCAGCGAGACCGGATCGTTGAACAGGGCCACGCCGATACCCCTGTATCCGGCATCGCGCAGGACCGCGACGAGATGAGTGGCGTCGCCATCGGCGCCCCCGCCCGGATTGTCTGACGCGTCGGCCAGCACGATCCGCTCGCCGGCATGATCGGCGATGCGCGCCAGCCCTTCGGCGATGGATAGCGGCCGTTCCGCCGCCTCTTCCGCGATGGCGGCGAAGTGTTCGGCCAGGGTCAGGGCCGTCCGGCCGGCCAGCTCCCGATCGCCATCCGCATAGACCAGGAGTTTGGCGCCATTGTCGGCACTGTCGCTCCAGGGGAATCCGTGGATCAGCGACACCGAGAGCACACCGCCCGCGCCGGTTTCGGCCTCGCGCATGGCGCGGACGAAGGCACGCATCGGATCGCGCGTCGTCGGAAAGCCGCCCAGGGCCCGGCAGGCCACCACCGCCGCCACGGGTCGCGTTTGCCCCTTCACCAGCGCATGAGCGAGCATGAACAGCTCCCGGCCGCGCTCGGCCACATCGGTATGGGGATACTCCTTGTAAGCATGCAGCAGATCCGCCGCGTTCAGCATAGCGGGGCTAAGCGTGGCGTGCAGGTCCAGTAGGCCGGCCACGACGGTGGCCCGGCCCGCGACCTCGCGGATCGCGGCGAGGAGATCGCCTTCGCAGTCCGGCACGCCATGCGCCGCCATCGCGCCGTGCAGGTCGAGCAGGACAAGGTCGACCGGCAGGCTCGCACTCAGGGCATCGAGGATGTCCCGCTTCAGAGCGGTATAGGCCCCGGCCGTGACAGGCCCGCCGGGCACGGCATAGGCCACGGGTCCGCGGTACACCTCCATCCCGGCTGCCCGTGCCGACTCAATCATGGCGCTACAACCAGGATGGGTCAGGGCGCACACCGGCCCCTCGCCCGCTGCCGAATAGGCACCGGCCCGGAAGTCCGCGAGCGTCGTAGCGCGCGCGACAAAACTGTTCGTTTCCGTCCGCAGAGCGGCGACGTAAGCTCTCATGCCGCAATCCTGACAATTTTATGAGGTTGACGTCAATTTCATTTTTTTTCACTGTTCCGGTCATACAGCCCCTGCTGTCCCCGGACCGGGACAGCGAAAGGAACCGACCCCGTTGTCCATGCCGGAGACCATGAGACCATGAAGACCAGTCACTCCCTGATATCCATCGCCTTGGCCGGCGGCCTTGTCATCACCTCGGCGGCCTGCGCCCAGGACGCGCCCCGGGCCCGCGACATTGGCATTCCGCTGGAAGGCGAGACCGGACCGCTCAATGCCATCACCGATGTGGCAGGCGTCGAGGTCGGCCAGTTCAGCCTGAACGAGGGCGACACCCATACCGGGGTGACAGCGATCTTCCCGCGCGGCCGCACGGCGACCGACGGCGTCCCCGCCGGCATCTTTTCCTTCAACGGCACCGGCGAGATGACCGGCGCGCACCTGATCAACGAGTTCGGCGCCTTTTTCGGTCCGGTCGCGATCACCGGCACACTGGGTGTCGGCGCCGCCCGCGACGGCATCCTGGACTGGACCGCGCAGAATTTCGACGATCCCACCGTGCGCTTCAGCCGCGTGCTGCCGGTCGTGGCGGAAACCTATGACGGCGGGCTGAGCGATGTCTGGAGCATGGCCCTGACCCCCGAGCATGTCGTCGCGGCACTGGATGCCGCCCGGCCGGGACCGGTCGCGGAAGGCGCGGTCGGCGGCGGGACCGGCATGGTCTGCTACTACTTCAAATGCGGGATCGGCACGTCGTCGCGCGTCGTGCACTACGGCGAGGACATCGCCTTTACCGTCGGCGTGCTCGTCCAGGCCAATCATGGCGGGCGCGACCAGTTGCGCATCGCCGGCACGCCGGCCGGCCAGGAGATCGACGACCTGATGCCGCGTCGCGCCAGCCAGGCCGATGCGGCCGGCGAGGGCGACGGTTCGATCATCATCGTGATCGCCACCGATGCACCGCTGCTGCCCGACCAGCTGCGCCGCCTGGCGCGCCGCGCCACGATCGGCATGGGCCGCACCGGCGGACAGGGCGATTCCAGCTCGGGCGACATCTTCCTCGCCTTCACCACCGCCAATCCGGTGACGCTCGGCGCGGGCGCGCCGCTCGACTATCAGAGCATTCCCGGCGAAGCGCTCGACCCGCTGTTCGACGGTGTCGTGCAGGCCACCGAAGAAGCCATTCTCAACGCGCTCGTCGCCGGCAGCGACACGACCGGGCGGGGCAATTCGCACGTCTACGGTCTGCCGCATGACCGGGTTCGCGAAATTCTCGCCCGCTACGGCCGACTCGAAGACTGATCCACACACAAGGACACACGCCATGATCCAGAGACTTGCCCTGCCGGCCGCCATGACGGCCCTCGCCGCCGCCGGCAGCCTGCTCGCCGGCTGCGCCACCGCGCAGCCCGCAGCCGACCCTCAGACCGCCGCCATCGACGCCCTGGTCGCCGACGCCCAGTCGTCGGCGCCCTATCCGGGCCTGGCGGTATCCGTGCGCCGCGGCGACACCCTCATCTACGAGGCTGCCTATGGCGAAGCGGACCTGGAACAGCACGCCGCGGCCACGCCCGACACCGTGTTCCAGATCGGCTCCATCACGAAGTCCTTCACCGCCCTCATGATCGCCCAGCTGGCGGCCGAGGGCCGGATCGACATCGAGGCGCCGATCTCCACCTATCTGCCGGACTATTCCGGGCCGGCCCGCGACGTGCCGGTGCGCGACCTGATGAACCACACGGCCGGGCTGGTGAACTACACCGCCCTGCCCGACTTCCCCCAGGGCAGCCAACGCACCGTCACGCGCGAGATCATGCGCGACTATTTCGAGGATGCCGACCTGCTGTTCGAACCGGGCACGGCCTTCTCCTATTCCAATTCGGGCACCTATACGCTCGGCCTGATCATCGAGGCGGTGACCGGACAGACCTATGACGCCGCACTCGCCGAACGCGTGCTGGAACCGCTCGGCCTCGACCGCACCTATTATGCCGGCTACGAGCGCGTCATCGAGGGCAGGGCCGAGGGCTATGTCGTCGGCGAGGACGGTTTCCTCAACGCGCCCCAGCTCGATCCGCTGGTGCCCTTCTCGGCCGGTGCCCTTCTGTCCACCGTCCAGGACATCCAGGACTATATCGACCAGGTGCAACGCCAGAACGTGTTCGGCGACGCGGTCCGCGACATGCTCTACGAACAGGTCGAACTTGGTGGCGATACGC
This sequence comes from Maricaulis sp., assembly GCF_017642925.1. Classification (GTDB taxonomy): domain Bacteria; phylum Pseudomonadota; class Alphaproteobacteria; order Caulobacterales; family Maricaulaceae; genus Maricaulis. The sequence continues at coordinate 250,584 of NZ_JAEPOL010000002.1, forward strand.
TGGCCTATGCCCTCGGCGCGCTGGTGATCCGCGACTGGGAAGGCCATCGCAAGATCGCCCATGCCGGCGATATCGACGGGTTCGCGGCCTACATGTCCTACTATCCCGACGAGGATCTTTCGATCATGGTGATGGGCAGCACGCGCGACGTCGCGCCCACGCCGGTGGGCCTTGAACAGAAGATCGCCCGCATCGTCTTCGACCAGCCGCGCCCGACGCCGTCGATCGATCCGCTGGCCGACAGCGAGATCGCGGCGATAGCCGGAAACTATGATGCCAGCTACATGCGGATCGGCATCGACCGTATCGGCATTCTGCCGCGCGAGGGCGGGATCGCCTTCCGCATCGGCGGTGTCGATGCCCAGGGCCCGGCCATCCCGCTGCTTCACCTGGAAGGCCGTACCTTCCTGGCTGCCCATGACGACGAGATGGTGTTCAGCTTCTCGCCCGAGGACGGCGGCACGCCGGAAGACCTGACCGTCGACTGGCTGGGCGGCGGCATTCCCTTCGTCCGCGCAGCCGGGGAGTAGGCGGGATGATCGACGACGACGCGAAGGCAGACTACGCACGCGACGGTGTCTGCGTGCTGCGCGGCGCCTTCGCGCCGGCGTGGATCGAGACCGTGGCCGAGGGGGTTCGCCAGGCGCTCGACGCGCCCGGCCCCCACGGCGAACGCTACGGCCCCGCCGGGGCGGAGCGCTTCTTCGGCGATCTGGACATGTGGACGCGCCTGGACCCGTTCCGGGACTTCGTCATGAACTCGCCCGCCGCCGAGATCGCCGGCCGGACGATGGGGTCGTCCACGGCGACCTTTCTCTACGACCAGATGCTGGTGAAGGAACCGGGCAGCCAGCAGCGCACGCCCTGGCATCAGGACCAGCCCTATTGGGCCGTCAGCGGTTTCCAGGTCTGCTCGATCTGGATGCCGCTGGATCCGGTGCCCCGCGAAGTGTCGCTGGAATTCGTGCGCGGCAGCCATCGCTGGGACCAGGCCTTCAATCCCACCCATTTCGCAGACGGCACTCCCTATGCCGGCACCGGCCTGCCCAGCCTGCCCGATATCGAGGCTGACCGGTCGGCCTATGACATCGTGTCCTGGGATCTGGAACCCGGCGATTGCGTGGTGTTCCAGGCGATGCTGGTGCATGGCGCGCCGGCCAATCCCAGCGCCGGGCGCCGGCGGGTCCTGTCGACGCGCTGGCTGGGCGACGATGCCCGCTTCTGGCGGCGTCCCGGCGAGATCGCCGTACCGACCACCCTGCCCGATCTGGAAGACGGCGCACCCTTTTCTGGACCGCTGCATCCGACTGTCTGGCGCCGCGAGGCCGGCTAGCTCCAGAGTACAGGCTAGCCCCAAAGCACGGGCCGGGGCGGGTCGACCCGACCGGCGTCGAATGTGAGCCCGTTCGGCCAATCGTGCGCAAGAAGCAGCGGCCCATCGATGTCCACGAAATCGCACAAGCACCCCAGGACGAAACTCGGCGCCATCGCCAGCGAGGTCCCCATCATGTTGCCGACCATCAGACCGAGGCCCGCCTCCCGCGCCATGCGGGCCAGGCGCATCGCCTCGGTCAGCCCGCCGGTCTTGTCGAGCTTGATATTGATGCGCTGGTAACGGCCGCGCACGGCGTCCAGCTCGCCCGAATGCAGGCAGCTTTCGTCGGCGCACAGGGGCACCGGCGAGACATATCCGTCCAGTGCCGCATCCTGGCCGCGCGGCAGGGGCTGTTCGAGCATTTCCACGCGCAGGCGCGCCATGGCGGGCGCCACGTCGCGAAGCTGTTCGATCGTCCAGCCTTCATTCACATCGACAACCAGGACCGCGTCGGGCCGCACGGCGCGGATCGCCTCGATCCGCTCGACCGGGCGGTCGGCATTCAGCTTCACCTTGAGCACCGGAACCGGGCCGGCCCGCCGGGCCGTGTCCGCCATCATCTCCGGGTCCGGCTCCAGACCGATGGTGACGGCAGTGGTCAACCGCCGCGGCTCGACGCCGATCAGCGCCCAGATCGACCGTCCGCTCCGCTTCGCATCCAGATCCCAAAGGGCGCAGTCGACAGCATTGCGCGCGCCGCCCGGCGGCAGGACAGTCTGCAGCACATCGCGCGTGATGCCGTCCGGGTACGCAGCGATGAAGGCCCGCACTTCCTCGAGAATGCTCCGCGCCGTCTCGCCGCAATAGAAGACGCCCTCGGCCTCGCCCCGGCCGCGATGGCGACCCTCCTCGGCCGTGACGATGAGCGCATGGGTGGCATCGAAGACGGCGCTTGCAATACGGAACGGGGCCTTCAGCGAAAACCGGTGGAGCTCGACGGTCAGGCGCATTACGCCTCGCCCCTGCCCTGCAGTAGCCGATCGGCGATCGCACCGCCGCCGGTGCGGACCGGATCGATGACCGGCAGACCCAACCGAGCCGCAGTCTCCGCGATCAGCGCCTCTGCCGCCGCAGCGTCCAGGCCCGCGGTGTTCAGACTGACCCCTGCGCAGTAACAGTCCGGACTGGTCAGCCGGGCCGCCTCCAGATTACGGGCGATCGCGGTCTCCAGCGCCGGCGTGGGATAACCGTCGAAGAATGCGATCTTGTCGCGGCCCGCCTGGTGGCAGAGCACGACGGCTTCCGGTTGGGCGCCGTGTAGCAGACCGAGCGACACGCCTGCATAGGCGGGATGAAAGAGCGAGCCCTGCCCCTCGATCACGTCCCAGTGATCCGCTCCGGCCGCCGGCGCCAGCACTTCGGCGGCCCCGGACATGAAGTCACCGATCACCGAGTCGATGGCAAAGCCGCGGCCGGAGATCAGCACGCCGGTCTGGCCCGTCGCACAAAAATCCGCTTCAACGCCCCGTTCGCGCAGGGCCCGCCAGAGGGCGAGGGCCGTATACTTCTTGCCCACAGCGCAGTCCGTACCGACAGTCAGCACACGATGCCCCGGACGCGGCAGTCCGCTGCCGATCGGCAGACCCGGCGGCGGGTCGCGTAGGTCCGTGAGCTTACACCCCGTCGCGTCGGCCAGAGCACGCAGCGCGCCGAGTGCGTTGAGCCGGATGTGCAAGCCCGCGGCAATATCCAGACCAGCCTCGAGCGCGGCACGGAACACATCGAGCCAGCGGTCGTCCATCGCACCGCCCGGGCTGGCTGTGCCCACCACGAGCGTTTTCACGCCCGCCGCCCGCGCGGCCTCGATCGTCATGTCGGGCAGGCCGAGATCGACAGCCCCGGCGCTCAGGCGCAGCTGACCCGCACAGCGTTCCGGCGCCCAGTCGGCGATCCCCGCCCCGGTCTTGGCGATCAGGCGGTCCGGCGCATCACCGAGAAAGATGAGATAGGGTGGAAGGACCTTCATGCTCGCAATCGCTTTGCAATCTACGCCCGCAAACGGGCCATTTTAATAAATACGATATCAGTTTCATTTTTTCAGACAAGGCCGTAAAGTGCTTGCACGACACGTCCCTTGCAAGCGAACGCTGCAAACGCCTGCACAGCAGAAACTCTCAGGATCGAAAGCCATCCGTCACACCGGCGGCGTCACGGCACTTGCCGCGCCGTCGGTCGGTCTTCGCAATGCCAGGGAATAGTAGCTGCTGTCATATGAGCGTGGGCGGGGCTCGCAGGGCCTAGCGTCTGTACGACGATTTCGCGAAGATCGGCTCGAACGGGTTCCACCGGAACCGTACCATCGCGCCCGCCCCTTAAGGTCAGTGTTCGTGCCGCGACCTGCATGGCGGCCATGGGAAAGGCCCGGCGCCTATCTCGCAGAGCCCCCGGTCGCCGCAGGCGCACAAGCTCTGCGACGTCTGATTGCGTTGAGCGCTCGACACCTGACTGAATTGGAGCGATCAGCCCGCCGTGGCCTTCAGGGCCTCAGAGAACACATCCAGACCCTCGTCGAGTTGCTCCATGGGGATCGTCAGCGGCGCCAGGAAGCGGATGACATTTCCCCGCACACCGCAGGACAACAAGAGCAGGCCGCGCTTTCGGGCTTCGGCCACCAGCGCAGCGGTTCTCGCGGCATCCGGCACATCCGCATCACCGTCCACGACAAGCTCCACCGCCGTCATGGCCCCCAGCGTCCGGACTTCGCCGACACCCCGGTCGGACTGACGCAGGGCCTCGCAATGGCGCACAATCCGGTCACCGATCTCGATCGCGCGCTGACACAGGTCTTCCCGTTCGATGGTCTCCAGCACGGCGAGGCCGGCTGCACACCCCAGCGGCGAACCGCCATAGGTACCGCCCAGCCCACCCGGCCCGGCAGCATCCATGATCGCTGCCTTGCCGATGACGCCGGAAATCGGAAAGCCGCCGGCCATCGCCTTGGCGACCGTCATGAGATCCGGCTCGATGCCGGCGTGCTCCACGGCGAACATCGCCCCGGTGCGCGCAAAACCGGTCTGGATTTCATCGGCGATCAGGAGGATGCCATGCGTGTCACAGAGGCCGCGAAGAGCCTGCATGAAGGCCGGCGATGCCGCATAGAAACCGCCCTCGCCCTGCACAGGCTCGATGATGATTGCCGCGACCCGCGAGGCTTCGATGTCGGACTTGAACAGGCGCGCGATCGCATCCAGCGAGGCGGCTTCGGAAATGCCCAGATAAGGCGCCGGGAAAGGCACGTGGTATATGTCTGACGGGAAGGGACCGAAACCGGTCTTGTAAGGCACCACCTTGCCGGTCAGCGCCATGCCCATCATCGTGCGGCCATGAAAACCGCCGGAAAAGGCGATCACGCCCGGCCGCCCCGTTGCCGCACGCGCAATCTTGATCGCGTTCTCGACCGCCTCGGCGCCCGTGGTCAGGAAGATGGTCTTTTTCGGCGTCTCGCCGGGGGCCAGCGCATTGAGCTTTTCGGCCAGCGCCACATAGGGCTCATACGGCGTCACCTGGGCGCACACATGGGAGAAATTGTCCAGCTGGGCAGCCACGGCGGCCTTGATGGCCGGGTGATTATGCCCGGTATTGGTCACGGCAATGCCGGCCGCAAAATCGATATAGCGGCGGCCTTCCGCGTCCCATATCTCGGCATTGCTGGCGCGTGTCGCGAAGACCGGGTGCATCATGCCAAGACCGCGCGGAATGGCGACCTCACGGCGTTTCCAGAGCGTTTCGTTGTTCATACGTGTGTGCCGCCGGATTAAGCCGACAGGCCTCCCATCAAGGTGTATTTCATATCCAGATAGTCATCGAGGCCATGGCGCGATCCCTCGCGGCCAAAACCGGATTGCTTGACGCCGCCGAACGGCGCGGCGGCCGACGACAGGATGCCCTCATTGACACCGACCATGCCGTAGTCGAGCGCGTCGCTGACCCGCCAGGCCCGGCCCAGATCGCGGGTATACAGATAAGCGGCCAGACCATATTCGGTGTCATTGGCCATGGCGATAACGTCCGCCTCGTCATCGAAGCCGATCAGCGGCGCCACCGGGCCGAAGATCTCCTCCTGCATCACGGACATGTCCGGCGTCACGCCATCCACCACGGTTGGCGCATAGAAGAGCTCCCCGGCGGCATGCTTGGCTCCGCCTGTCACCAGCCGCCCGCCCTTGGCCAGGACATCCGCGACCAGGCGTTCGGTCTTGGCAAAGGCCGCCTCGCTGATCAGCGGACCGATCTCCACACCCGCCTCGTCACCACGTCCGACCTTGAGCGCCCTCACCCGCTCCGCCAGACGTTCGGCAAAGGCCGGCCGGATGGCATTGTGGACGAAGACCCGGTTGGCACAGACGCAGGTCTGACCGGCATTGCGGAACTTGGATGCCATCAGTCCTTCGATTGCAGCGTCCAGATCGGCATCGTCGAACACAATGAAGGGCGCATTTCCGCCCAGCTCCATCGACAGGCGTTTTACCGTCGGCGCGCATTGGGCAATGAGCTTGCGGCCCACCGCGGTCGAGCCCGTGAAAGAGAGTTTGCGAACCGTTGCGCTGGTCGTCAGCACGCCGCCGATCGCCGCCGCATCGGTGCCGGTGACAACATTGAAAACGCCAGCCGGGATGCCGGCTTCCACGCTCAGCCGGGCGGCCAGTAGCGCCGACAGCGGTGTTTCCGCCGCCGGTTTGGCGACCAGCGTGCAGCCAGCCGCCAGCGCGGCCGCGGCCTTGCGCATCAGCATGGCATTGGGAAAATTCCACGGCGTGATCGCCGCACACACGCCAACCGGCTTGCGGGTCACCAGGATGCGCTTGCTTTCGGACGGGGCGGGAATGATCTCGCCATAGACCCGGCGGGCCTCCTCGGCGAACCAGTCCAGATAGGAGGCGCCGTAGAGTATTTCGCCGCGCGCCTCGGCCAGCGGCTTGCCGTTCTCAAGGGACAGCACCCGCGCGAGGTCGTCCGCCTGTTCCACCATCAGATCGCGCCAGTGCCGCAGGCGCGCCGCCCTCTGGTCCGCGGGAAGAGCGGACCAGGCTGCAAGCGCCGCGGCGGCGGCATGGATTGCTGCCTGCGTTTCCGCCTCGCCGCAATCGGCGACGGACGCGATCACACGTCCGGTGGCCGGATCATGCACATCGAACCGGCGTGCCGAAGCCGCATTACACCATTTGCCGTCGATGAAGGCCTGCGTCGGCCAGTCCGGACCCACATCCAGCATGGAACCATCCCCTGTCACTGTTATGGGGCCAGATTGCCGGTTTGCTCACTCGCGTAATAGGGCCAGTTAGGCGCGATCCGTCGAACCAGTTTCCAGGTCCTGCCCGCGGGCCTGTCCTCGCGCCTCATCGAGGCACCGCGCCGGCCAGAGCATGAAGACCAGGCTGAGGAACAGGCCAAGGATGGCGATATTGACCAGCATGCCGAAGCCCGCCCCGCCACCCAGAATGGTGCCCGCGATCATCGGGCCGGACGCCAGTCCCATTTTGGAGATAAAGCCGGCGAAGGCTGAGGCCCGCCCTGCGGCATCGAACTCGGCCGTCATGCCGAACAGGTAGGCGATGACGAAACCCCAGGTAATGCCGGTTCCGCAATTGGCGATCATGTAGGCAGCCGGATGACCGCTGAAATGGAACAGCGCCGTGCCGGCAAAGGTCAGAAGCATGGACACCCCCAGCAACCAGAACCGGCCAAAGCGCAGACCGCATACCATTACAAGGAGGGGCCCCGCCAACGCGACCCAGGTCGCCAGGCCCAGGGCGGTCGACACGTAGGACCGGTCCAGGCCGTAGTCGATGCCCAGGCGGATGATGTAGGCGAGCAAGCCCATATTGGCCGCCTGGAACAGGAAGATCGCCACATAGGTCAGCGCGAGCGGCGGCCAGTCGATGCGGCTGTTCGCGTGCTTGGCAGTCTCGCGCGGCGGGTATTCAGCCAGAAAGGGCAGCATCACCAGCGTTGCGGCGCTGAACAGGGCCAGGGCGATGAACAAGGCCTGCGTTCCAAAGACCGGTGCCAGCGGCGGCAGAACCATCACGGCCAGCCCGCCCAGACCGAACTGGACGAAAAGCAGCATGCCGAAGGTCCGGTCCGGGTTTGCGGTCCGGGCGATAACGGCGAAAGCCGTACCCGTGAGCACTCCCCCGACAACCCCATGGGCAAGGCGCACCGGCAACAGCACCTCGAAACCGGCAATCCAGATCGAGGCTATGTCCACGGCAATCAGGATGACAAGACATATCCAGGCCATACGCCGCCACGGCCAGCGCTTCACCAGGAACACGGCCGCCAGAGCCCCGATGGCAGCACCGTAGATATTCGCCGACCCGATTTGACCGGCCTGCTCGTCAGACAGACCAAGACCACTGACGAGACCGTCGACGATGGCGGCCATGATGTTGACGTAAAACAAGCCCGCCGTTGCCAGAAAGGCCAGCATGACCGCCGCAATCAGCCCGTCGGGCGCGGCCGTGAAATGCGAAAAAGGCATGCGCGGCGTCTGGCTGTGAGCGGTCATCTTGCGTCCTCGCAATAGGGTTGGATGGCATGGGATGCGACGGCTGCGCGCCGCCAGGCGAACTCGCGGCCGTCGCTGACATAGGCATAGACCTGGCCATTGGGGATCAGCGCGAGGGTTATGCCGCCATAGCCGGAAAGCGCCGGGATCCACACGTCCGACGCACAGCCCAGCGCCGGACCGGCATTCCAGGCCCAGAATCCGTTCTGATAGCGTTGGACATCACTTCCGGCGGCCAGACCCCGATCGGCCGGATCGCGCTGCAGCGCTGCGGCCAGCATGGCCGGATCGGCCCACGCATCCCCTCCGACCTGACCGCCCTCCTGCAGGAAGCGGCCCAGCCGCATCATGTCGTCCAGCGTGAGGGTCAGCCCCCAGCCGCTAACCGGTTGGCGGACCCCGTCATAGGAACGCCGGGTCGTATCCATCAACCGCGACAGGTTCAGTTCCCGCCAGAGCGGGACCAGGAGATCGTCATAGAAATCGGCATCGGCGCGGCCGGTCTGCGCCCGCCAGAAGGCCTGCATGGCTGTGCCCAGAACATAAGTATCGGTCGTGTGGTACACCCAGCGCGCGCCGGGCTCGGACTGGCGCGGGTGCTGATTGCAGGCCAGGTCGATGCGTTCGGCGTGGGTCGAGCGGGACATGAATTCCCAAAGCTCCGGCGCGCCTTCATCCGCATCGAACTCTGCCGACGTGTAAAGCCCGGTGGCCATATCCAGGGCGTGCTCGAAAGTGACACCGGCCCAGCGCTCTGCGTCGCACGCATCGACATAGTCGGAAACCAGCGACGCGCTCGCGCCGGGATAGAGATGTTCCAGGCGCATCAGCGCCAGGCCGGCGACGACAGATTTGGCCAATGAATAGGATGGCAGGGCGAGGCCCGCACAGAAGGGATCCGGGCCGAAGCGCGTCTGGCAACCGCCCGCGTAGACAACGTCATCGATCAACACGCCGAATACACTCATCGCCTCCGGCGACACTTCGAGCGGCGAACCGAAACCGGCCGGATCGGCACCTTCGAAACCTTCGGCGAGCGCTGCGATGTGCCGTCGCTCGAACGGCTGATCCTCGCGCGGCAGATCGGCCGGCAATTCAATCGGCTCGACCGAAACACTCAGCCGGCTCCAGAGATCGAACTGGTGGTAGGCACACGTCTCCGCCCCTATCTGCAACACGCCCTGCGCGTCTTCTCCGGACGCATCGGCCCCGATGGCCAGCCAGCCGGTGTGAAGACAATTGGCATTGCGTTCCTGCAGGGCCACGGGGAAACGGACCTGCCAACCTCCCGCTACCAGCCAGACGTGCCCAGGCTGGACAACCCATTCCCAGTACGGGCTGTCCCCGGGCTGCGGTCCCCGCTGCAACGGCCAGGCCCGCCCGTCCCGGCCGACCCAATCCACCTGCAAAGGTGGAATGGCCGTGATGCCGGGTTCGCCTGCATAGTCGAACTCGTCGTGGACAACCCGGAAACCGTCGGGGGTCTCCCGTCCGCCCAGCCGGATTTTAAAGGACATCACCGTTTCGGGCACTACTGCACCGGCCGGCATGGAAAAAGCCTGCGCCGCCAGAGGGGCCGACAAGGGTCCAGAGCCTTCCGGGATCTCCTGCGCCAGCTCTGCAGCAGGCCTGGACCAGCCCACCCGCAGGCCATCAGCCCAGCAGGTATCATTGCTGGCATTGCCATCAATACGCACGCGAACGGCAATCCACGGACGCCCGGCAGCGTCCGGCACATCTGCCCCCACGCGATGCAGGCTGACCGCATCATCCAGCCCGTCGCCGATCTCCCCCGCCAGGCGCCACGTCTGGCCGTCGATCGAGGTTTCCAGCCGGCAGGTGTCCGTGCCTTCCAGATCATCCGCGGCAAAACTGGCGGCCACGCGAACCTGAACCGCGTTCTCGGGCAAAGCGACCACTGTCGCAGCCCAGGCATTGCGCTGCAGCCGCAGGGAGTGATTGCCGGCATATTCGGTAAGACGGATATCGCCGCGCCCCGCGTCACCGCGCCAGCGCTCTCCCAGCCCGGACTCGAAGTCGTCCTCGAAGCCCCCTTGCGCCCACGCGGCCGTGCCACCGAGAAGAACCAGAGCCGCAGCAGCGAGCGACACCGTTCTCATGAGACACCCAATTGGCGGGCCAGCGGCGCAAGCTGCTCGGCATAACGCCGCCATAGCCCGACCGAGCTGCTGTAGAGCGGCTGACGCACCTGCGCGGCGCTGTGCGTGGCCGATGGGCTGGCATTGCGATGAAAGTCGAGGCAGGCCGGTTCAAACGCCACACCGACTGCGTCGAGCAGCCGCCGCGTCTCGCCGTCCTGATCGGCGATGATGTCCTCGTAGCGCACATCATGGACGCGGCCGGGCAGAACGGCATGCCAATGCGTCATCAGCCGGTCCTTGGCCTGCATGTAGGCGGCCAGATCGGCGAAGTCGTAGGAATAGGGGTAGCCCATTCGGAACAACGCCTTGTAGAGCGATTAGGCATTATCCATCGGGTCGCGATGGACATGGATGATGCGGGCGCCGGGCAGGGCGGCCGCGATCAGTCCGATATAGAGAAAGTTCGCCGGCGCCTTGTCGACGAAGAAGCGGGCATCGCCCCGCCTTCCGGCAAGACGCTCAAGATAGGCCGTCCCCAGTACCGCCGGATCCAGCGCTGCCGCGGCGTCGATCAGCTGCGCCTTTCCGCCAGCCTGCCGGCACAGCCCGGTCAGGGCGAGCGGAAAGTCATTGAGTTCACCCAGGCTCTCGATCTCGCTGTGAGCACTCAGGATACGGTCCGTCAACGTGCTGCCGCTGCGCGGCAGGCCCAGGATGAAGACCGGACCTTCGGTTTCAACGCCGGTCCCGGCTCCGTCCAGCCACGTCCGGTCGAACCGTTTTGCAAGCGCGTCCATGATCGCGACGTCGCCACGGACGTCATAGCGCATCATGGCGCGCCGGGCGTCCGCCCCGGCCTTCAGGGCTTCAAAGCTTTCGGTGTCACGGCCGAGATCCTCCAGCTCCTTGGCGAGGGCGAAATTCAGCTGCACGGGCGCCAGCGCGGTACGGTGCGGCACCCGGAGCATTCGGCGCAATTCATCGACATGATTGCGGGCGGGCGTCTGCGTTCGCAACGTCGAACGGTTATAGTAGGCGTCATAATCATGAGGCGCGCGCCGGATAGCCGTATCGAAAGCCTGTTCAGCCTCGTCGAGCCGGCCCACGGCGATGAGATGCGTGGCGCGCGCATAGTGCAGCTCCGCGGCCCCTGGCTTCAGCGCCAGCGCCTGGTCAAAACAGTCCAGGGCTGCCTCCGGAAGACCGCACTGACCCAGACCTTCCCCTATCCTGGCAAGCCAGTTGGCGTCGTCATCTGCATCGGCTCGCATGTCCCGGAAGGCCGACGCCGCTTCTTTCACCCGCCCGAGGTGAACGAGGGCCTCGGCATCCATCAACCGCGCCAGGGGAGAGGCCGGGTCAAGCTTCAGGGCCGCCCCCAGCGCCTCGCGCATCCCGGCATGATCGCCGGCCATCTGGAGGCAGCGGGCAAGTGCCAGCCAGCCATCGATATAGTCGGGAAACTCGGATGTCAGCGCACGCGCTTCGGGCAAGCCGGCATCCACCCGGCGGGTTCGCAGGGCCTGGTCAATCCGGGCGAGCCGGGCTTTCGGGTCGGCAGGAGAAATGGCGGCATCCATGATGAAAAATCGGGGCAGCCCGGCCGGACCGCCCCGATCCTATCCGATCAGAAGGAATAGCGCAGCGTCGCGCCCAGGGTGCGCGGCAAGGCAATCATTTCCTTGTTGCCATTGCCGAAATAGCCCTCACCCGGAGCCGTGCCCATATAGGCTTCGGTAAACACGCCGGTGACGCCTTCCTCATTGGTGATGTTCTTCACCCACAGCGACAGGTCGAGGTTATCGCGCGTCAGCGTGGTGGTCAGGTTCCAGATCGAGAACCCGTCCAGCGGCACGTTGAAGGTCGGCGACGTCGACACTGCATTGCGGGTCTCGGACTGGTAGTAACCGTCCAGCCGGGTGAAGGAGACCCAGTCACCCAGGTCGCGGGTGTAGTCCAGTGACCAGTTCAACTGATGCTCCGGCGTTCCCGGCAGCATGGCACCGTCCAGGGCGATCGGCAGGGCCGGTGCCGGACGATCAGGGGCGTGGAAGTCGGCACTGAGCTGTGCGTCGATGTAGGCATAACCGAGCGCGTAGTGCCAGGCGTCACCGACAAAGCCCTCGAGAGACGCTTCAAGACCGTAGGTTCGGGCGGCATCACCGTTCTGGACCGCGAAGAAACCCCAGTTGGTCGTCGAGGTATTGAATTGCGGATCCGACCAGTCGACGTAGAACAGGCTGACATCATAGATGAAATTGCCCCGGTCTCCCTTGATGCCGATCTCGTAGTTGATCACCGAGTCAGACCCATACATCTGCCAGGCCGGATCCTCGGCATAATAGCCGGACAGCGGCACGGCATTGGCGCCCCCCCGGCGATAGCCCTCCGAGATGGTGGCATAGAGCATGTCCTCCTCGGAGAAACGCCAGGCACCGTTCAGCTTGAACAGGATGTCGTCTTCGGAGGTTTCGAAATTGGCGTTCACGTCCGGGAAGAGGCCGGCCCACAAGGGCAGCGCCATATAGGTGTCGTTCTCGGACTCATTGTCGAAATAGCGGCCGCCGAAGGTGATATCGAGATCGTCAGCGGCATGCCAGGTCAGTTCGCCGAACAGGGCTGTTTCGGTGAAATGCTCGGTCTGGCGATAGTCCCAGTCCTGATCACCGCTGACTGCACCGGCCGCTCCCGGAAGCAGGGTATCCCACCAGTTCTTGAAGCCGACCAGATAGCTCTGCTGAGTCATTTCGCGTTGCTGGCTGCGATAGAATGCGCCCACGACGTAGTCGAAATTGCCGCCATCATCCGACACCAGACGCACTTCCTGGATCACCGCCTCGTCGGCATAGGAGCGCACGGCCTGGGCCATCGGACGCGGATAATTATAGTAGAAACCCAGCCAGCCTGCCTGGGCATAGAAGCCGGTATTCTCGCTGATGCTGTCACCGGAATGGTCGTAATGGGAGGTCGAGGAGGTCAGGGTCGCAAAACCCAGATCCATTTCGGCCTCCAGCGAGGTCATGTTGATGTCGCGACTGGACGGCTCGAGCTGGATCGAGCCGTTCTCATACTCGTCATAGGCATTGCCAAAACCGTCAAAGCCAACGGTTTGCTGCCGGCGGCCACCGACGTCATCCGACTGACGCGCATGCACGATGCGGATCGACGCATTGTCGGTCGGCTCCAGCAGCAGCGTTGCACGGCCCATCCAGGTATCGAACGTGTCTGCGTCTTCCTCGACACGATACGAAGCAGCCGGGTCCAGCACGCCATTGGGTGCGACCGGCACCCCATTGGCGTCGAGTTCATAAAGGTTCACATAGTCGGTGATGCCAGGATAGTCGCCGAAACTGCCCACAAGACGCAGCGCCGCGCGTTCGCCCAGCGGAAGGTTCAGCACCGCATCGGCCGCGATACCGAAATCGTCCGACCCGTTGACGTGGGACAGCGAGCCGGTAACCGAGCCGCCGAACTCACCCAGTTCCGGGTCACGCGTGATGTAGCGGATCGTGCCGCCCAGGGCGCCGGACCCGTAGAGCGTGCCCTGCGGACCGCGCAGCACTTCCACACGCTCGAGGTCGCGCAGCGCGAAGTTGGCGAAGATCGGTGTGTCATTGACATAGGTCGAGACCGAGGCGACCGACGAGACGGCATAATCGCCCAGCGCATTGCCATCCACGGCGAGCCCCCGGATACGGGCCGCGTTCATTGTGCCGGAATTGCGGGCGCCACGGTCCACCACGGTCACCCCCGGGATCGAGCGGAGCAATTCCGCCTCATCCAGGATTTTGCCGGCTTCGATCGCCTCACCGCCGACGGCGGAAATATTGTAAGGAACGTCCGACACGGTTTCCTCACGGCGCGTCGCCGTCACCGTGATCACGTCGCGCACGGTGGCGCCTTCCTGAGCCAGAGCGACACCGCCCAGCCCGGTAGTGGCGAGCGCTGTTCCGCCCATCAGCAGGGCCATCAGCCCGCCTTGTGTCGAGATCTTCATATTTGTCTTGCCCATGATGCTCCTCCGGCCCGAGCCGGTCCCCTTTTGTCTCCGCGGCCCTGTCCGGCCGCCCGTCACTAATCGATGATCGTCAGCCTGGGCTTGCGATCCGCGCCCTCGTCCGCAGCGTCTTCGGTTGGTTCTTTGCGTTCTTTTTCCGGCATTTCGAGCGGACCCATCGCTTGCATGACCTGGCGCCGGGCGCCCACGGTTTCGTGCAACGGGAAACGCACATCGCTGTCGCGGAAGCTCTTGAGCACCTGGCCCAGCCCCTGCCAGCCCCGATGGCGCATGCGGCTGACCTGGTCGAGATCAAGGTCGAGGGCGATAATTTCGCGGCCGGCGCCGGTTTCGCAGATCACATCGCCACCCGGACCGTAGACGGCCGACCGGCCCACACCGAGATCGCCCGCCAGGTTCACATCGACGAAGTAGCACTGGTTGATCGCGGCGTTGGCCCGCGCGATCGACAATTCCACATCGCGATCGATCGTGTTGGTCATGGTCGGCAGGAGGATGACTTCGGCCCCCATGCCAGCCAGCGTCCGGATCATTTCCGGGAACCACATGTCATAGCAGATGGCGATGCCGACCCGCCCCGCGCCGGGAATGTCGAACACGACATAGTCGCGGCCCGGCTCAACCCCCGCCTCGTACGGCAGAAACGGAAACATCTTGTCGTAGCGGGCCACGACCTCGCCGGACGGATTAAAGACCGGGGTTGTATTGAAGATCGCGTCACCCCGGCGTTCATAAAGTGAGCCGGGCACCAGCCAGAGACCTGTCTCCACTGCGAGCGCGGCCAAGCGTTGTTCGGTCTCGCCGCCCGCAGGCTCGGCGAGATCCACGCTGGCCCCATGTATTGCAAGCTCTCCGATGACAACCAGGTCGAGCCAGGGGAACCGCTTGGCCACGGCCCGCACTTCACGCTCCACCAGTTCCAGATTGCCTGTCGAACCAGCGGCCAGTTGCAGAGCAGCGACGCCGAGTGATGCCATGAATCCGTTTCCTCCCGCGGCCTCCCGGAAGCAGGCCCTGTCCATTCAGTGACGGGAGCATGACAGTCAGGCCAGGCCGCGGTTAGAACCAGTTGATCGCGGGGTATAGGGCCAGATCCGGCGCAGAACTCGCTTCTGATGAGGCCAGGTCAGACCGTTGAGGGCGCCGACGCCAGCACGGCCTGATCGACGACATGCCCTGCCTGGTCGAGCCAGAGCAACAGATCGCCCTCGATCGCGACGGAGAACCCGAGCACTTCCCCGAAGGCCCAGTTTCGCCACTGGCGGACCCATTGGTCTCCGTCCACCCACCAGCGGCCTGCATCGCGATCCTCTCCGGCATAGCCGGCCTGGCCTGTCATCCGGCCGTCCGCGTGCAACTCGATCGTGCAGGGATCGCCGTAGACCGTCTTGTAGAGCAGGGTCGCACCGGCAAGACGGTCGTGCAGCTCCGAGGCTGCAAGCACGTGGAAGGATGGATGATCGTCAGAACCCGCTTCAGCCAGAGCCCGCATCGCCATCGACAGTTCCGCAATACCCTTGCGGATCGCCGGCGCGGCCAGCGATGTGACGCCCAGCCGGAACATGGTTTGTGCCTTGGGTGCCTCGGCAAACCAGTGGTCGGCTGGCTCGATCAGAATGCCGCGGGCTTCCGCGGCACGGATCACCGCCTGTGCATCCATGCCTTCGGGGCCGCGGACCCAGTAGGAGGTTCCTCCTTCCACTGGTGCGACGGCTATGGACAAGGGGCGGTAGTGGTTCAGCGCGTCGCGCAAGGCGATCAGCCGCTCAGCGCAAACCCGGGTCAGGCGCCGCATCATGGCATCATAGTGTCCAAGCGACAGGAAGAAGGCAGCCGCGCGCTGATTGTTGGGGGAGGGCCGTCGCGTGGTGAGATCACGCAGCCTGCGGGCCTCGGCGATGATCTCGGGCGCTGCCACCATATAGCCAAGCCGCACGCCGGGCGCGAGCACCTTGGAGAGAGACGCGACGTAGACCACCCGCTCCCCGCCGTCGAGACTGCGCAATGCAGGCACAGCGCCGCCCAGATAATTCATCTCGCACTCGAAATCGTCTTCCAGGACCAGAAAATCCCGGGCTTCGGCCATGTCCAGCAGAGCCCGGCGACGATCCGCCGACAAGGTGACGCCGGTCGGACGTTGACGGCTCGCGGATACGCAGACGAGTTCACAGCCTTCGAGGCTCGAATCGACAAGAATTCCCTTGTCATCCACGGGTTGATGGACCAACTCCGCTTCTCGCATGGCCAGCAAGGCGCGCAGTTCCGGAAGGCCGGGCTCCTCGACAGCGACACGGCTTGCCTTGTTGACCAGCAGCTGGATGGCCAGGAACAGCGCCTGCTGTTCGCCGACCGTGATCAGCAACTCGTCCGGTCGCGCCGTAATTCCGCGTCTCGGCAGCAATTTGGTCCGGATTTCTTCGACAAGCGCCGGATCATCGACCTCGCCATTGTCCAGGGACCACTGATCCACCTCCGAAGCCGCCAGGGCCAGCCGGCTGGCTTCGCGCCATTCGGCGATGGGAAACAGTGAGCGGTCATACCGGCCTTCAATGAAGGGGTAGCGGAATTTCTGCCAGTCAGGCGGGCACTGAAACCCCGGAGAACCGCCCGTCCGCTGCGGCAAGCGCCGCGCGATCGCGCCGGAAAGGGCCGGCGCCCGCGTCTTGTTCGATTGTGACGGGGCGACCAGGCGACGGGCCTGGGCGGCCTCCGGCACATACAATCCGGATCGCTCGCGCGCTTCGATATGTCCTTCCGCGATCAGCTGTTGATAGGCCAGGAACACTGTATTGCGCGACACACCCAGTTCGCTCGCCAGCTTGCGGGACGAGGGCAACCGCTTTCCGGGCGGAAACACCTCCGCATAGATCGCTTCGATCACCCGGCGCCGGATCTGCTCCTGCATCGACATCTGGCTTCGCTTGTCGATCCGGAAGAGCGGAGCAAGTGATTGGGAGTGTTTGGCCACGGCACGTCCGGTCCATCCAAGATCGACCTCATCTCACAAGAGAACCTTCTGACCAGCAAGCCTGTTCCTGCACCCCGGCAGTCGCGGCGCGCCTTTCCATGCAATCGGAGCGCGGGTGACTTGCCGATCACGCCCGGTGGCGAGGGCGAATTTCACATACCGCGAACCAAGCGCGATTGAGCTGCCAGCTCTCCATACTAGCCCGCTTCGGTCTGAGCGAAATGGCTGCACTGTCAGACAATGGCGGACGGGTCTCGAAGCGGTCGCGACCGGCGGACATGGCTAAAGTGCGCGGTTCGGCCTTGCCGTCCGAAAGGCCGTTGACGCAGGTCAAACCCTTGCGGGGCCGGCGCTGCAATACTGCTGCCGCAGAGCAGGAGCGAGCGATGAGCGGGTATGAAAAGCAGCGCGCTGCGATGGTAGAACGGCAGGTCCGCAGTCGCGGCGTGCGCGATCCCCGGGTGCTCGCGGCCATGATGCGTCTGCCGCGCGAACGCTTCCTCGCGCCGTCGGACGCCGCGATCGCCTATGAGGATATTCCGCTTCCCATCGGCCATGGACAGACCGCCACCCCGCCCAGGCTTGTCGCCTTCATGGCGGAAGCACTGGATTTGTCCGAAGACGAAACCGCGCTCGAAGTCGGCGGCGGATCAGGCTACACCGCTGCCGTCCTTGCCGATCTTTGCCGGCATGTCTCGGTGGTGGAGCGGATCGATGCGCTGGCCGATCATTGCAGGACGGTCTTCCACCAGTTGGGTATAACCAATATCGATGTGCATTGCGGCGATGGACGCAAGGGCTGGCCGCGCCGGGCCCCGTTCGACGCAATCCTGGTCTCCATGACCGTCGCCGATATCCCGCAGGCCCTGCTGAGCCAGCTCGCACCCGGCGGGCGGCTCGTCGCACCGGTGGGCGCGACCCCGGCCGGTCAGGAACTGGTCCGCATAACCCGGACCGGAGAGGACAGCTTCATCCGGGAGGATATTGCCGATATTCGCTATGTGGCGCCATTGGGCGGCGCGGACGAAAGGGAGGAGCCGCCCTCCCCGGACACCTCGCCGTCCTGGTCGCCGCGCCTCATCGAACGGCGCCCCGTGACCGACCTGTCGACGGTGAGCGTGATCGCGGCCCATGGCGAGACCGCGGCAGCACCGGAGGCGATCGACATCCGGCCCCTGCTCGACCGCATCGGCGACGCACGGGTTGTCCTGATCGGCGAGGCCACACATGGCACGCATGAATTCTATGCCTTGCGGGCGCGCATCAGCCGGGCGCTCATCGCAGAGCGCGGGTTTGACTTCGTGGCCGCCGAGGCTGACTGGCCGGATGCGGCCCGGATCGATCACTATGTCCGCCACAAGGAGGCCGTGCCGGCCGAGTGGACCGCCTTCGCCCGTTTCCCGACCTGGATGTGGCGCAATGAAGAAACCCGCGATTTTGCCGACTGGCTGCACAGCTGGAACAAGGAAAGAGAGCCGGATCGCCGGGCCGGCTTTCACGGTCTCGATCTCTATTCGCTCTATCTCTCGGCCCAGCAGGTCCTCAATCACCTCGACACGGTCGGCCCCGATATCGCCGCCGTTGCGCGGCAGCGCTATGCCTGCCTGACGCCATGGGAAACAGACCCGGCCGCTTACGGCCATGCGGCCCTCACGGGCGCCTACCGGGATTGCGAGCAGGATGTGCTGAACGTCCTGGTCGACCTCCTGCGCAGCCGCAGCGCATGGCAGGCGATGGCAGAAGGCGCCTTTTTCGACGCCGAGCGCAATGCGCGGCTGGTCGCAAGCGCCGAGCGCTATTACCGCACGATGTATTACGGATCGCGCGCGTCCTGGAATCTGCGCGACACCCATATGTTCGAAACGCTGGAAAGCCTCCTGGACCACTACGGTCCGCGCTCCCGCGGGATCGTGTGGGCTCACAACTCCCATCTCGGGGACTCGGCTGCGACGGAGATGTCGGCCCGCGGCGAATTCAATATCGGGCGCCTCGCCCGGGCAAGATGGGGGTCGAAAGTCTATTCGATCGGTTTCGGTACCGATCACGGCCGGGTCGCTGCGGCAAGCGACTGGGACGGCCCGCTACAATACAAGACGATCCGTCCGGCACACCCACAGAGTTATGAACGCCTCTTTCACCTGAGCAATCAGCCCTGCCTGCTTCTGCCCTTGCGCAAGGGCAAGGCTGTTGTTCGCGAACGCTTGTCGTCACCGCGGCTGGAACGCGCGATCGGCGTCATCTACCGGCCGGAAAGCGAACGGTTCAGCCACTATTTCGAAGCCGATCTGACGCGCCAGTTCGATGAATATGTCTGGATCGACGAAACGAGCCCGATCCGGCCGCTGGACACCCGCGCGCGCGAGGGCCTGCCCGACACCTACCCCTTCGGCCTGTAGGGCGGCTGGCAATTGACAAAGGTCAACGCCGGGCCGGACCGGCCATCATATCCTTGCCAACGCTGCTACCGGCCTCCGGCCGGCTACTGGAAGAGAGGTATGAGACCATGAGAATGCAATCCCTCCTGAACCCGCTCAGCCTGCGCCGCCAGAATGCGGAATCGCGACTCTGGCCCGCTGAAATGCGCCGGATTCACGATGAAGTGGACCGCGTCTTCGGCGATCTCTTCGCCAACACGCAATTGCCGCTGACGAATGGCGACGGGACCGAAGCCTTTTTTGCCGACATGGATGTCTGCGAGAGCGACGATGCCGTGGAGGTCGCGCTGGACGTGCCCGGCCTCAAGCGGGAAGAGATCGAGATCGACCTAGCTGGAGACCGTCTCACCGTCTCCGGCAAGCGCGAATGGAAAGAGGAAAAGAAGGACAGGAATTATTACCGGGCCGAACGCGGACATGGTGAATTCTCCCGCTCCGTCCGCCTGCCCGACGAAGTCGATCCTGCCAAGATCAAGGCTGACCTCAAGGACGGGGTGCTCCGGATTCACCTGCCCAAGGCGCCCCAGGCCAAGCAGACCCGCAAGAAAATCGAGATCCACACCAGCTGACCGGAAAGCACCGAACTCCTAGAAAGGAGGTACACCATGCAGGTCAAGGATATCATGACGCCCAATGCGACGACCATCCAGACCGGCGCGTCGCTGACACGGGCGGCCCACCTGATGCGCGATGCCAATATCGGCTTTGTTCCCGTCGTCGACGGCAAGCGTCTCGTGGGAATTCTCACTGACCGGGACATCGTCATCCGGGCAGTTGCCGACAACCGGCCGGCCACGGAACAAACCGTCGGCGACTTCATGAGCGACAGACCGGTCTGCTGCCAGGAAGATGACGATGTGAATGATGTCGTTCGCAAGATGGAGAAATACCGGATCCGCCGCCTTCCGGTCATCGATGACAATCACACGATCGTCGGCGTGGTCGCCCTCGGCGACATCGCCCAGCGCATGTCACACGCGGTGTCGGGAGAGGTCCTGAGCACGGTTTCCCGCCACGGCGACCTGGTAGCCTAGACTTCGCTTCGCCCGAGAAGTCGCCCGGGAGGCGGGACCGGTCCCGCCTCTCGTTTCATGGGTTCATATTCCGCTACTCCCCACCGCCTTCGCCGCCCCATTCACGCCAATGGGTCGGATCGACATCGATGCGCTGGCCGGTCGATGCATCGTGCCAGCCGGCACTGCCGCGGCGGCACGGAAAGACAAGCGGATGCGCCTCCCCTCCATCAATCACCGCGAGCTCGATGTCCCGATCGTCCGGAGCCGTCCCGATTTCACGCCACATACAATATATTTCCATAATCCATAATAAAGATACGGTTTCTATCCCGAACCCCATACCAGTCCAGAATCCGGAGCAGATAGCGGGCTGCTACAGGTAACTGCGTTCGCCACACTGGCAGCAGGCCGGACACGGACGCCCGGAAAGATAGGTCACGAAGCGCGCTTTCCAAGCCGTCGCAGCATCCACGCACGGCATGGGCAACGTCTTGACCGGACGGTCCTCACGGCCCGGTCGGGCCAGGATGCAGAAGTCCGGCCGTGCGTCGGCCAACAAGTTTTCGATGAAAGCAGTCAGCTCTTTAAAGAGACATGCATGGATGCCGCCCTTGGTGGCCAATGTCATCATGTCATCAGCCGGAGCGGGACCGGACTTGGGAGCTATGCCGACGTCCTTGGCGCCAGCCTCCCGAGCTTTAGAAAACCTATAGCACAATTCCTGAAGCGGGATCGACAGAGATTCCGCCCGGCAGGACAGATCGCTCATCTCCATCGGCCAGCCTCCCTGCTCCCGAAGCGACCGATACGCGTTCAGATACGGCGCGCCACTTCAGGCCACAACGCGCGCAACGGGACCGGCAGATGGTCGATCACTTTGCCGATCTCACCGGCATCAACCCTTGTGGCAAGCGTGGCGAAAACACCTCGTGCGACTGTCTGCGCATCCATGGGAAAGTGCGGCGGCAATTCATGACCGACATGCTCGCAGAAAGAATCGATGGAGCGTTCGCCCGTCGGCTTGCCCGCCAGGCGCCACCCCTCGAAGAACAGCCCCCGGATCAGCATGGGCAGCTGCGCGCCGAAATGCACCGCCCGCTCCGGCGGCAAACGATCGCGCAGGGCATGTAGCGTGGCACGCAGAGCGGAGTAGGCATGCCGCATCTCGTCCATGTGCAATTCGCCGGCGACCGCTTTGAGCCAGAGGTTTCCTTCCTGCAGGGTGTGATCGAACGTAGGATGGCTCATGTATCGCTCCATGGCAGATGTTCATCCGTCAATTTCGACTTCCGTCGGCCACCGGGCATTGATGCAGGTCAATGCCGCGCGCTTCAGGCTGTGGTGAGATGATCATGTCGTACCGGGGAGGTGAGACCGGAGAAGCAAGGCCGTGAAACGTCGCCAGGCGCGGATCGGACCGAAGCGACGGACCGGCCCGCCGCAGAACCGGTACGAACGGGCCCGCGGTCAGGCGCGTTGGTCGCTCAGGAGGAGACTCTCGAGTTGAAAACCGCCGCCGCGGGCATCGTTCGCCCACATTTGGACCCTGTGGTTGGTTGAAAAGGCCGCCGGACCTCGCAGTTCGGCGGCCTCTTTTTGTCCGGCGTTTCAACCCGCGCGCTCGGAGGTATCTGTCCGGGCCCGCGCAGCCGCCAGCAATCCAGCGACCTCATCATCACTGACCTGGTGGAAGTCGGCATAGTGAAGGCTGAGCGCCCGGAGGAACGCTGGCTGATCAAGGCAGACAATATCGTCGACAAGTGGACGCAGGGCCTCGACCGTCTCGGGCGGGGCAACCGGCGTCGCCAGCACGATGGCCGCCGGGTTGCGCTGGCGGATCCCCCTGATGGCAGCCCTTGTCGTTGCGCCCGTAGCGATACCGTCATCGACAAGGATGACCGTGCGCCCCGTCACCGGAACGGGCGTTTGTCCCGCCAGATAACGCTGTCTGCGCCGCTCGAGTTCATCGAGCGCCTTGTTGTAGGCGCGGCTGAAGTCGGCCGGCGTTACGCGAGCAAAGCGGATCACATCCTCGTTGCGCACGGCGATCGGATGAACGCCATCGATCACCGCCCCCATTGCCAGCTCGGCATGCCCCGGAACGCCGATCTTGCGCACCAGCAGCAGATCCAGCGGCGCATCGAGATGCCGGGCCACTTCTGCGGCAACCGGGACACCACCACGCGGCAGAGCAAGAACGACAATTTTCTGATCCCGATAATCCTTCAGGGCCAGGGCGAGCAGGCGCCCGGCCTCGTTGCGATCGCGAAATACCATCAGCCAGATCCTTTCCGGTCTTGAGGTCTTGTGCAGAAACGCCGGAACCAGACGGTCGCCGCATTGATGACCATGTCCAGCGTGCCGGGTTCGGAAAACAGGTGCGAGGCACCCGGAATGACCTGCAACCGCTTGGGCTCCCGGAGCCGGGCGTGGGCCATCTGGTTGAGCCGGAGCACTTCGCCGTCGCGGCTGCCGACGAGAAGCAGGGTCGGGGCCTGGACCTTGTCCAGTACCGCCATCGCGAGATCGGGGCGTCCGCCACGCGACACGATCGCGGCCACGGCATCAGGGCGCTCGGCCGCCGCGGTCAGTGCAGCCGCACTGCCCGTGCTGGCCCCGAACAGGCCGATCGGCAGCCCGGCCATCGGCACCGCAGCGACAGCCCAGTCGATGGCATGACAGACGCGACGGGCCAGAACCGGGATGTCGAAGACATTGCGCCGGTCCGCCTCCTCACCGGGCGACAGGAGATCGAACAGCAAGGTGGCAAAGCCGGCACGGCCAAGGGCTTCGGCCACGTAATTGTTGCGTGGACTGAAACGGCTGGATCCGCTGCCATGAGCGAAGATGATCAGCCCGGTCGCCGTTTCGGGCATCCGCAATATCCCCGGCAAGTCCAGCGGCGGAATGCTGACATCAACACGACGATGCGCGGGACCTTCTGCGTCCGTGGCGGACAGGGTTGGCGCAATCATGAGGTCTGCCTCCTTCGTCGACACGAAACCCGTTCGGGCGGCAATCGGCATTGACGTGCGTCAATGCCGGACCTTCGTCCGGCGCCGATGCTGTCCGGGTTCGCAGCATGAAAGGAGTAACCGCCATGGCCATGCTCAAGGTAATCGAGGTTCTTGCGGAGTCGTCCGAAGGCTGGGAAGACGCCGCCCGGCAGGCTGTTGCCGAGGCCGTGTCCAGCGTGCGGAATGTGAAGTCGATCTATATCGAGAACTTCGAGGCAACCGTCGAGGACGATGCCATTTCGAGTTTCCGGGTGAACGCCAAGATCAGCTTTGTCCTCGACGGCCGGGACTGAGATCGTGGAAACGCCGCTTCAGGTCGATTTCCAGGGCATGGCCGCCGAGCCGAAATGGCAGGATGTCATCGCCGAGCGCATGGCCGAACTGGAAACCCGCTTCGGACGGATAACGGCCGGTCGGATCGTCGTGCGCGCGCCCGGCGGCCATCACGCCACAGGCGGGCTCTACGAGGTGCGCATCCACCTGGACCTCCCCGAAGGCCGCTCGGTCGAGGTAAGCCGCACACCGACGCCCGACGAGCGCCACGGACAACTGGCCTTCGCGATCAATGACGCCTTCAAGCGCGCCCGCCGGCAGCTGCAGGCCAAGGCGCAACAGATGCGCCCCCATGCCGGCGATCGCGAGCACCCGCCCATCGGCACCGTCATCGCCATCGACGGGTCCGGAGAATTCGGCTTTCTCGAGTCGGTGGACGGCCGCCGGATCTATTTTCATGCCAACAGCCTGCTCGGCATGGACATCGATGACCTGGCCCCTGGCGAGCGCGTCGTGTTTCACGAAGAACGCGGCGATGAGGGCCCCCAGGCCAGTACCGTGAAACCCCTGGGCAAGCACGCCCTGCGCTGAATGCCGGCCCAGCTGTCGGCCTCAAATGGAAAGCCCCGGCCCTTGCGGCCGGGGCTTGTCATGCGAACGGGCGAGGGCTTGAAGGGACCGTTCACAGACCTTTGCAATACTTGCGGGCTCAGGCGAAGAGCCTGTCATGTGCGCCGAGGCACACGCGCCGGGCCCCCTCCAGCCGGATCGCGCCTTCACTGCGCAACTGGGTAATCGTGCGGGACACGGTCTCGATATTCAGGCCAAGATGATCGGCGATATCCTGGCGGGACATCGGGATCTCCACCACGCCCCGGCTGTTGAGACGATCGGCGGTCATGCGGAAGAAGGCGAGAACCCGGTCGGCGGCATTGGCCCGGCCCAGCAGGAATAGCTGCTCATGCATACGGTGCAGCGCGTCACAGGATGATCGCCACAGCGCATTTGCCAGCTCGCCATCCCTCCGCGCTCTGGCGAGCAGCTGCGCCCGGCCGACGATGCTGACCCGGCAATCGGTAACCGCTTCGGCGCACGCGGAACGACGCGAGCCGTATTCCAGTCCGAATACGTCACCGGAAAAGTGGAATTCGCCGATCTGGCGGCGGCCATCCTCGGTGAACTTGCAGATGCGTACGACACCTTCGGTCACCCGGTAGACCGCATCCGCGGCCTCTTCCTCGGCGAAGATCTCGTCATTGGCCCGGAAGCGCGCCGTTGCTCCGTCGTTCTCGAACAGCTTGGCAAGGGGACCCCTCGCCTCGGCAGCGATCCAGGGCAATCCGGACACGGCACAATGCCGTGTGTCCGTCGGAAGAGTGGCATTCAGCATGGCAACCCCCGAATTGACAGGACAGGCCTCATCCCTAGCGCGCACCCTGTCGGGGCGATATTCGGATATTGTCCCTAAGGGAAATTGCGTAATCCGGATCCGGTCACGCGAGCGGCGTCAGAGGTCCGGACCGCGCGCGACGAAGGCGATACGGACAACATCGGAGAGGCTGGACGCATCCAGCTTGCTCATCACATTGGCCCGGTAGATCTCGACCGTACGGGCGCTTATGCCCAGATCGTGAGCAATCACCTTGTTGGGCCGCCCGGCAACCAGGCCGTCGAACACCTGCCGCTCGCGGGCTGTGAGCGCCTCGATCAGCCCGGCGGCGGCCTCACGACTGTGCTTGCGGCGCTCCGCATCGCTACGGTAGGCCAGTGCATCGCGCACAGTCTGGATCATCTTGCTGTCGTCGAAGGGCTTTTCGATAAAATCGAAGGCACCGGCCTTGAGCGCCTTGACGGCCATCGGAACATCGGAATGCCCCGTGATCACAATAACCGGCAAGGTGTCGTCGATCTCCTGCAAGCGAAGCAGCAAGTCGATGCCGGACAGGCCGGGCATGCGGGCATCGGTGACCACACAACCCGGAGGCGTGTCGGGCAGCTCCTCCAGAAAGCCTTCCGCGGACGCGTGCCCGGTCACGTCCAGCGACGCAGCGCCCAGCAGAAAGGCCAGCGAATCCCGCATCGCTTCATCGTCATCAATGACATGAACGCGTTGCCGGTCACTCATCGCGACCCTCCGGGTCTATAGTTCCTAGCGTGAACACGAACACTGTACCGCCCCCCGTATTGGGCTCAACCCAGATACGGCCTCCATGCGCTTCTACAATCGTGCGGCAAATCGACAATCCTACGCCCATGCCATGGGGTTTGGAGGTAACGAAAGGCTGGAAGAGTTTCGACGCGATGTATTCGCTCAATCCCGGCCCCGTGTCGCTGACCCGGAATTCGATGTACTCGTCGGCGCGCAACCGTGTGGACACGGTGAGCGCCCTGCGCTCGCTGCCTTCCATCGCCTCCAGCGCATTGCGCATCAGATTGAGCAGGACTTGCTGGATCTGGATCCGGTCGGCCAGGACATGGCTGGCGCGCGGATCGAGATCGAACCGCACCTGGACGCCCTGGTCCTGCGCGCCGACGAGCGCGAGGGCTCCCGCTTCCTCCACCAGCTTGCCGACCCGCTCGACCCGGCGCTCGCTTTCGCCATGCGCCACGAATTCACGCAGCCGGTTCACGATCTGGCCGGCACGCATGGCCTGGTCGGCCGCCCGGTCGAGGGCCTGCACCAGGACCGCGGTGTCCGTGGCATCCCCCTGCTCTATCAGCCGCCGACATCCCTTGAGATAGTTGGTGACCGCCGCCAGCGGCTGGTTCAGCTCGTGTGCGAGGCTCGACGCCATTTCGCCCAGGGCGGTCAGTCGCGAAATGTGGGTCAGCTCGGACTGGAGCTCCTGCATGCGGACCTCCGCCTTCCTGCGCTCGGTAAGATCACGGATGAAACCGGTAAAATAGCGCTGCTCGCCGGCTCTCGTTTCCCCGATATTGAGCTCCATGGGAAAGGTCCCGCCATCCTTTCGCTCGCCCGTCACCACCCGCCCGATACCGATGACCCGTTTCTCGCCCGTTGCGAGGTAGCGGGCGAGATAGCCATCATGTTCTTCGCGATAGGGCGCCGGCATCAGGATCGACACATTGAGCCCGACGACCTCGTTTGCGGCATAGCCGAACTGGCGTTCCGCATTCCTGGAAAAGGCGCGGATGATGCCGCTCTCATCGATCGTGACCACGGCCGCGGGTACCGCCTCGACGACGGCGCTGAGATGCGCTTCGCGCAGACGCAGCACATCGACGGCCGCATCGATATCCGCCCGGTCACAGACCAGTTTGACGAAGCCGTTCAGCCCGCCATCGGCCTTTCGTACGGGCATGGTCATGACGGTCGCAAGGAACCGGTTGCCATCCCGTGTCATCCGGTCGCCATGGTCCTCGTGATAGCCCACCTTGGCAGCATCCGAGAGATGCGCGTCCAGCCGGGCGTCCGCCGATGTATCGGGCGGGTAGAGGAGCGAGGCGCGCCGGCCGACAATCTCGGCCGGGGACCATCCGGTAATGCGCTCGAAGGGCATGCTGACGCCTGTGATCCGGCCGGCCACATCAAGCGCGAGAATGCCGCATCGCCTCGCTGCATCCCCCAGTTCGCGAGGATCGACTGGCTCGCGCTGCAGGAAAGAGGGAATGTTGCTGACCATTTTTGCCCGTTGCCCCGGCCCGTTTTGCCGCGGGGCCGGTGTCCGGAGCATCCGCGAGCCCGTCTTGTCGGACATCATCCTAGATCAGGAACAACCCAGCGGTCCAATTGCAACAGATTGCACGGTAAAGGCCAAGTATGGCAAAACTCTTCAGGCAGCGAGCGGCTCGGGTTGCTCCAGGCAGGCTGCCAGTTCCGTCAGGAAGCGGCCTGCGCCAGCCCCGTCGACAGCACGATGGTCATAGGTCAGCGCGAGAGGCAGACGCAGACACGACGCGATCCCCCCGGCCTCGGGCACGATCCGGCGAGACGCCCGCGCAATACCCAGAATGGCTGTTTCCGGCGGAAAGACGAGAGGCGTGAACCCGGTCCCGCCGATCCGGCCAAGGCTGGTGACGGAAAAGGACGCGCCTTCCATGTCTGAAAAGGGCAGCCGTCCATCGCGCGCGGCCCCGGACAAGGCTGCAAGCCGCCGGGCGATGTCCAGCCAGCCCAGATCCGCCACACCCTTGATCACCGGTCGCATGAGGCCGGCGGGCGTATCCACGGCGACGCCCAGATTCACATACCGTTTGAGGATCAGCGCCCCGGCCTGCGCATCGAAGGCCGCATTGAGAGCCGGGTGCGAAACCAGCGTCCGGGCGCAGGCCTTGAGTATGAAGGGCAGCCAGGTCAGTCTCACTCCGGCTTCGCCCGCCTCGTCTGCCAAGCGTTGCCGGAGACGTTCGAGCGGCTCCAGATCGATCTCGTCGAACTGGGTGACCTGCGGGATGTCACGCCAGCTTGCCGCCATGCGTTCTGCCACGACGCGGCGCACCGGCGTGAGGGGGGCGCGGTCGACCGCGCCAAAGAGCGCGGCCTCCGTCTCGACGGCGGATGAGGGCGTGTCCGGCTGGGCCATCAGTGCAGCTCGACACCGCCGTCCACATTGAACGCCTGGCCCGTGACATGCGGTGCCGTCGCAAAAAAGACGGCCAGCTGGCCCATGTCCTGCGGCGTCTGGGCGATGCCCTGGGGGATAATCGTGTCGATATGCCGGGCCCAGGAGTCCTCGACCCCCTCCTGCGGCGCACGCCACTCCTCGGAGAGATAGTCCCACATCCAGGTGCGCACGATGCCGGGGCAGATCGCGTTCACCGTGATGCCGTCGCGGGCAAGTTCCTTGGCCAGCGTGTTGGTGAAACCGACCACGGCGAACTTGGACGCGCAATAGTGCGCCAGCGTCGTGAAGCCGTTCTTGCCGGCGATCGAGGCGACATTGATGATCCGCCCGTCGCCGCAGGCCTTCATGTGCGGGATGACGGCCTTGGAACACAGGAAGGGGCCCTTGGCATTGACCGCCATGATCCGGTCCCACTCGGCCTCCTCGAGTTCCTCGACCGGAGCCGCGCTGAGCACGCCGGCATTGTTGACGAGAATGTCGACCGCACCGAGCGCTTCGATAGTCCGGTCGATCATGAAGGCGACCTGGTCGGCCTTCGAGACATCCGCCTCGATCTCGACCGCTTCACGCCCCAACGCTTGTATGTCCGACAGGGTTTTCTGGGCATCCGTTCCCA
This sequence comes from Maricaulis sp., assembly GCF_017642925.1. Lineage (GTDB taxonomy): Bacteria > Pseudomonadota > Alphaproteobacteria > Caulobacterales > Maricaulaceae > Maricaulis. Next base: position 279,498 of record NZ_JAEPOL010000002.1, read on the forward strand.
GCCGGGCATCGGCAATGGCAATATCCGCACCCTCGCGGGCAAGTTCCAGGGCGATGCCGCGCCCGATACCGCGACTGCCTCCCGTGATCAGTGCTGTCTTCCCGCTCAGTTTCATCGGCCTGTCCTTTCCTGTCGCCGGCGCTGTCACGCCTTCTTCTGCGGTTGATAGTTCTTGATGAAAGCCGACACGTCGGCCTCCGATGCCTTGCCCGTCACAATCACCCCGATCAGGGCTCCGACGGGGAGTTCGACCCCGGTCCCGACGACAATCCGCGACAGCACGCCGCCGGCCGGCGCCTCGCACTCATTCGCGCTCTTTGATGTCTCGACGTCGAACAGGTGTTCGCCCGTCCTCACCGTCTCGCCCTCCTTGCGGAGCCAGCGGCTGACCGAGCCGGTTTCCATGGTCAGCCCCAGCTTGGGCAGGGTGATCGGTACCAGCCCCTCAGGCATCGGCCCGCTCTTTGACAATCGCGCGCACCGCCTGCTCGATATCGTCCGGACCGGGGATGTAGGCGTCCTCGAGTTCCGGGGCGAAGGGGACGGGGCAATGCGGCGGCGTGACCTTGCGGATGGGCGCCGTGAGACTGTTGAATGCCTCTTCGGCGACGAGGCTGGCGATGTCGGCCGCCATGCCGCAGCGCGGATGCGCCTCGTCGATGACGACCAGCCGGCCGGTGCTGCGCACGCTCGCCAGTATCGTCCCGGTATCCAGCGGCGAAGTGGTGCGCGGATCGATCACGGTACACTGGATACCGTCCTTGGCGAGCCGGTCGGCGGCCGTCTTCGCGAACCCGACCATGCGGCCCAGGGCTACCAGCGTGACGTCCCCGCCCTCGCAGACGATACGGGCCTCACCGAAGGGAATCGCGTAGGGCTTGTCCGGCACCTCCCCGGTGTCGTCGAACATCGCCTTGTGTTCGAAGAAGATCACCGGATCGTCGTCGCGGATAGCCTGGGTCAGAAGCCCTTTCGCCTCGTAAGGGGAAGACGGAACGGCCACTTTCAGGCCCGGAAAGTGCGTGAAAACCGGGTAGAGCATCTGGCTGTGCTGACTTGCAGCCCGCACGCCGGCCCCGCACAGGGTACGGATCACCACCGGGGTCTTCGCCGTGCCGCCGAACATGTAGCGGAACTTGGCGATCTGGTTGAAGATCTGGTCGCCGCACACGCCAAAAAAGTCGACGAACATCAGCTGGGCCACAGGCCGCAGGCCGGTTACAGCCGCGCCGCCGGCCGCACCGATGAAGGCGCTTTCGCTGATCGGCGTGTCGAACACCCGGCCGCGGCCGAATTCGTTGAGCAGGCCCTTGGTGGCGCCGAGCACGCCGCCCCAGGCATCCTGGGCACCGCGCGCGCCCATGCCTCCGGCGATATCCTCGCCCAGAAGCACGACCTTGGGATCGCGGTGCATTTCGTCGCGCAGGGCCTCATTGATGGCCTGGCGGAAGGATTTCACGGACATCGCATTTCTCCCCTCAATAGGCGGCGTAGACGTGGGTCGTCAGGGTTTCCGGCGCGGGCGGCGGAGCCGCCCTGGCCTGGGCCACCGCATTCTCGACCAATGCGCGCACCTCGACATCGATGGCGTCGAGTTCGGCAGTGTCGAGCTGGCCGCCCTGGGTGGTGCGGGCCCGGAAGAAAGCCAGGCAATCCAGGAAGCTGCGCTCCTCCTCCACCTCGCCGGGCGGACGATAGGTCATGGCATCGCCCTCGAAATGTCCGTAGTAGCGGGTGAATTCGATGTGGATGAAGCGCGGTCCGGCGCCATTGCGGATTGCTTCCAGTGCTTCCTGTGCGGCGCGGTAGACGGCGAAGAAATCATGCCCGTCCACCTTCTCGCCCTTGATGCCGAAGCCTTCGGCACGGCGGACCGGATCGTTGCCGCCGATCGACCAGTCGCTCGACGTGCTCTCGGCATAGCCATTGTCTTCCAGCACAAAAAGAACCGGCAGGTCGTAGACCCGGGCGAAGTTCAGCGATTCCAGCGTCGTGCCCTGGTTGAAGGCACCATCGCCGAAGAAGGCGACAGCCACCCCGCCATTGTCGAGCACGCGTGCCGACAGCGCCGCGCCGCAGGCCAGCGGCGGACCGCCGCCGACAATGCCATTGGCGCCCAGCATGCCCTTGGAGATATCGGCGATATGCATCGAGCCGCCCTTGCCATGGCATAGCCCGTCCGCACGGCCGAAGATCTCCTTCATCATGGCCGTCACATCGCAATCCTTGGCGATGGAATGACCATGGCCGCGATGGGTCGAGGTGATCTGGTCTCCCGGCTGCAGATTTTCGCACACGGCCACGGCCGCGGTTTCCTCGCCGGCATACAGGTGTACGAAGCCGGGAATGCCGCCGCTCGCGAACTCCCGGTGCACCCGCTCCTCGAACTCCCGGATGGTGCACATGCGGCGATAGGCGCGCAACAGGTCTTCACGCTCTAGTCTCATGACCGGATCTCCCCGACAGCTTGGTATCGGAGCGATCCTGAAGGGCAGGACCGCTGCACGCTTTGACATTCGTCAAGTCGGTGGCGGGAAACCGCTATCAGCTCATCTGGACATAGCTGCCCGGGGCCGGCTTGAGGGGCGCATAGCCCTGCTCCGGCGCGCCCATCCGGGGCGGGGCGACACGGCCTGGTGAACCGCGCTCGGCCAGCCATCCGGCCCAGGCCGTCCACCAAGACCCCTCCTGCGGCTCGACGCTCGCCTTCCAGCGCTCCGGACTGAGATAGTCGTCTTCCCGCTGGCGCGTCGCAATGCGGAAGGACCGGCCGGCATGACCCGGTTCGGAGACGATGCCCGCATTGTGTCCGCCGCTTGTGAGCACGAAGGTGATCGGCGCCCGAGCAAAGAGATTCAGCTTGTAGACCGAAGCCCAGGGCGCGATATGGTCCTTCTCGGTCCCGACCAGGAAGATCGGCGCGTCGATATCGGACAGCGCCACTACCCGTCCCTCCACCGCGAACCGTCCCGCCGTCAGCCGGTTCTCCAGGAACAGGCCACGCAGATATTCCGAATGCATCCGGGCCGGCATGCGGGTCTGGTCGGAGTTCCAGATCGACAGGTCGAAGGGCTTGTCGCGTTCGCCGAGAAAATACTCCCGTGCCGCCTTCGACCAGAGGAGTTCGTCAGCCCGCAGCAGGGTGAAGGCGCCCGACATCTGATGGCCTTCCAGCACGCCCTGGTCCCACATCATGTCTTCCAGGCACGCGATCTGTGCATCGTCGACGAAGAGCAGGAGGTCGCCGGCCTCGGCAAAGTCGACCTGGGCGGCGAGCAAGGTGATGGTGGCAAGCCGGTCGTCCTGGCGCCGCGCCATTTCCGAGGCAGCGATGGCAAGCAGCGTGCCGCCAAGGCAATACCCGCAGGCATGAACCTTCGCGCCGGGCTGGACAGCACCGATCGTGTCGAGCGCGTCCATGATCCCGAAGGTGCGATAGTCGTCGAGCGACAGGTCGCGGTCCTCCGGTCCCGGATTGATCCAGGAGATCATGTAGACCGTGAAGCCCTGGCGGGTCAGCCAGCCGACCAGCGAGTTCTCGGGCGACAAGTCGAGGATATAGTATTTCATGATCCAGGCCGGCACGATCAGGATCGGTTCGGCATGCACGCTCCCGGTCTGCGGCACGTACTGGATGAGCTCCATCAACCCGTTACGGTAGATCACCTCTCCCGGCGTCGTGGCCAGGCTGTGACCGACCGCTTCCCGGGCGGCCCGATCATGTCCTTTGCCGCGGGTGACGCTGACCATGTCCTCCAGGAAATTGGCGGCGCCCTGCCAGAGATTCCGGCCGCCCGTTTCCGCCGTGCGGCGCCATATGGCGGGATTTAGCATTGGGTTGTTGGCCGGACACACGGCGTCCATCGCGAAATCGGCCATGACGCCCGTGCGCCGGACATTGCGTTCGTGCATGCCGCGGACGGGGCCGGTCGCCGCGTGCCACCAGCTGTCTGCGGCGGCCCAGGACTGGGCGTAAAGATCGAAGGGCAGGTCGCGCCAGCCCGGATCGGCGAAACGGCGATCCCTGCCCGTTTCGGGAAACGGCGGCTCGACATCGGACAGGCCCGCCAGACGCTGCAGCGCATAACTGCCCAGCGCCCAGCCATCGGCCATGGCCTTCAGCCCCAAGGCTGAGCGGTGCGTAGGCGCCGCGGCCAGATTGATCGCCCAGTCGGCCCAGGGTGCCAGAACGGCGGACGGTGAAACACCCCCGGTCAGGCGCGCCATGGCCGCGCGGGCTGCACGGTCAGGTGTGCGCGGATCCTCCAGAGCACCCCCACCGACCGGGCGGGGCGCCGGATCGGCATCGGCTTCAGGGCCCGCGCCGCTCTCAGGCCGGCCCGTTTCCCGCCGGGTCTTTTCCATCGCGCTTCCCTCCCGCCGGTGCCGGCAGGGCTCAGCGCTTGGAGGCGCCGCCCTTGCCCGCATCCGGCAGTCCCGACATGGCGATCTGGGACAGGCGCCCGAACTCGTCCATATAATCCTGGAAGGCTGTTTGCGCCGCGCGTGTCGCGACCTCGCCGGCATCAACCGGCGACTGGCAGGACGCCAGTTCGTCGAAATACTCCCGGTAGTGCCCGGCCCTTACGCTGGCGAGCCGAGCGGCTTCGCCATTGAAGGCCATCGCCCGCTGCCAGAAGCCATTGGTCGCGGCTTCCACGACCGTCTTGATGTTCGAGGCGGCTTCGTCGACGGCGGCCGCAGCTGCCTCCGCCCGGCCATCGGCCTTGATGGCCGCGGGTGCCTTGTCTCTACCGGTCGAGGTCCTGGTTTCGGTCTGGTTCGTGGTTGTGGTTGTCATGGTCGAAGCTCCGTGACTGGAAGCGCTTTGCTGTGCTGTGACAGGCCTGCGGACGCATTGGCCCTGTATTCTATTGAGCCGTTCCGGACCCCTTCGCCGCAACCCCGCAATTCTACGTAGCTGGCCCGGTTTCGCTTGGAGAGAGGCCTGTCAGACCGCTAAATTGCCACCATGTTCCACTGGCCTGCCGCGATTTCCCGGCGTGTCTGGGAAGACAAGTATCGTCACACCGATGCCGATCCGGCCGAGACCGCACCGGACGATAGCTGGCGGCGTGTCGCAAACGCCCTCGCAGCGGCGGAAACGCAGGACAGTGAGACATGGGCAGGTCGCTTTTTCGGCGCGATGTCCGATTTCCGATTCCTGCCGGGCGGCCGCATACTGGCGGGTGCAGGCACAGGGCGCGATGTCACCCTGTTCAACTGCTTTGTCATGGGCACGCTGGAGGACTCGGTCGCGGGCATATTTCGCGCCCTGGAGGAGAGCGCCCGGACCATGCAGCAGGGCGGCGGCATCGGGATCGACTTCTCTCCGCTGCGTCCCCGCGGCATGCCGGCACGCCGGACCGGAAACATCGCAACCGGACCGGTTTCCTTCATGCGGATATGGGATGCCGTGTGCGTCACCATCCTGTCCGCCGGCGCCCGCCGCGGCGCCATGATGGCAACCCTGCGCTGCGACCACCCCGACATCGAGGCGTTCATCGATGCCAAGCGCGAACCCGGGCAATTGCGTCATTTCAACCTGTCGGTCCTGATCACCGATACCTTCATGGAGGCCGTGCGCACGGACGGCGACTGGCCGCTCGTCTTCCCCGCGCCCGGCGAAAAGGCCGGTCGGGGGCCGTGCCACATCCTGCGCCGGATCCGGGCCCGCGAGCTCTGGGCAAGGATCACCGAAACCGCCTACGACACCGCCGAACCGGGCGTACTTTTTGTCGACCGGATCAACCGGCTCAACAATCTGGCCTATTGCGAATGCATCACGGCGACCAACCCGTGCGGCGAAATACCGCTGCCGCCCTATGGCGCCTGCGCTCTCGGCTCCATCAATCTGACCCGCTTCGTGCAACATCCTTTTACGCCCCGGGCCCGGCTCGACACCGGCGCTATCGAAGCGACCGTGCCGGTCGCGGTACGCCTGCTCGACAACGTCTTGGACGTCTCCCGCTTCCCGCTAGACGCCCAGGCCGAAATGGCCCGACAGACCCGGCGCATCGGACTGGGAATGACCGGTCTGGCCGATACCCTTCTCATGCTGGGCCTGGATTATGGTGAAGACACCGCCAGGCAATTGGCTGCCGAAACCATGCGCCGCATCTGCCACGCCGCCTATCGCGCCTCCATCGCACTCGCCCGGGACAAGGGCCCCTTTCCCCGTTTCGAGCGCGATGCCTATCTGGCGGGCGGCTTTGTCTCGGCCCTGCCTGCCGATATCCGCGATGCCATCGCCGCATACGGCATCCGCAACAGCCATCTTGTCGCCATCGCACCGACCGGCAGTATCAGCCTCCTGGCCGGCAATGTCTCCAGCGGGCTGGAACCGATTTTCGCCGGGCGGGTCCGGCGACGTGTCATCGGTCCGGAGGGCGAGCCGGTCTCGCTGGATCTGACCGATTACGCGCTGGCAGTGTGGCGCGGAATGGTGCGTCGCGAAGACGGCGTGCCCGACGCTTTCGTGACCGCCACCGACCTGCCGGCTGAGGCCCATCTCGACATGCAGGCTGCGCTGCAGCCCCATGTCGACAATGCCATCTCAAAAACCGTCAACGTTCCGGCCGACTGTACGCGCGAGGCCTTCGCGAGCCTGTACGAACGTGCTTTCGCCCTGGGTCTCAAGGGGTGCACCGTATTCCGGCCCAATCCCGTGACCGGCGCAGTCCTGACCCGAGAGGACGGACCGGAGGACCAGCATTGCTGCCGGATCGAGGCGTGACGAATTGGCCGCTGCGCCCTGCCGTGTCCGGCGTATAGGATAACTGCAGCCGCCAGCGCAGGGGGATGACCGATCATGCAGCTGCCCGTCGACGAAAGGCTTGGCGGAGAGACCGCCCCGCCTGCGCCCAGCCCCGACTGGCATGCCCTGCCGGTCGAACAGGTGTTCGATCGGCTGACGACCGGTCCGCAGGGCCTTTCCGGTGATGCGGCCCGCGACCGGCTCGACCGCTACGGTACAAACCGCCTGGACGATCGCCGCCGGATCGGCTGGCCCCACCTGGTGGTGCGACAGTTCCAGAACGTGCTGATCCTTATCCTGGTGGTCGCCGTTGCGATCTCCCTGGCAATCGGCGAACGTGTCGATGCCGCGGCAGTTGCTGCCATCATCCTGCTCAACGCCGCCCTCGGCTTCATCCAGGAATGGCGCGCTGAGCGGGCGCTCGATGCCCTGCGCCGGATGCTGGCGCCGACCTCCACCGTGATACGCGACGGTCGCCGCCAGGAGATCGATCGCGGCGACCTCGTGCCCGGCGACATCGTCTGCCTGAAGCGCGGCGACCGGACCCCGGCGGATATCCGTCTCATCGAGACCGTCGATCTGCGCGCCGACGAGGCTGCCCTGACCGGCGAAGCGGCGCCGGTGAGCAAGCATCCCGCACCGACATCTCCGGAGGTGCACCTTGCCGCGCGCACGTGCATGAGCTGGATGGGCACGGATATCGTGGCGGGACAGGGCCAGGGCGTGGTCGTGGCGACCGGCATGGCGACCGAGTTCGGCCGCATCGCCGCCCTGGCACAAACGGCCGGCGACACCGGTACGCCACTGCAACGCAAGCTCGATCGTCTGGGACGCCGTCTGGCGCTGTTCGCTATCGCGGTGTCTGTCCTGATCACTGCAGCTGGCTGGCTGGCGGGCCGTCCCCTCGACGAAATGGCCCTGACGGCCATTTCCCTGGCTGTCGCCGTCGTGCCGGAAGGCCTGCCGGCTGTGGTGACGATCGTACTGGCGCTCGGCGCCGCGGCCATGGTGCGCCACAATGCCCTGGTTCGGCGCCTTCAGGCGATCGAGGCGCTCGGCGCGGCGACTGTCGTGTGTACCGACAAGACCGGCACGCTGACCCGCGGCGAGATGACCGTGACCGATGTGTGGTTGCCCGCCGGGCCTGTCTCGGTCGACGGCGCGGGCGACCGCCCGCACGGCCACTTCCACGAGGACGGCCATGTCATCGCCCCTGACTTCCGGCCTGACCTGATGGCAGCGCTGGAGACCGGCAATGTGTGCAATCACGCCAGCCTGGAGCATGAAGACGGCCGATGGCGTGTGACGGGTGAACCGACCGAGGCTGCCCTCAAGGTGGCCGCTGCCAAGGCCGGACTTTCGGCCGAACTGCCGGTACGGATTTGCGAATTTCCCTTCGACTCCGACCGCAAGCGCATGAGCGTGATTGTCAATCATGAAGGCGGGCATCGCCTCCACATGAAAGGGGCGCCCGAAGTCGTGCTGTCGCTTGCGACCCACATCCTTGAGGGCGCAACCGTTCGCCCGATCGTGGATGCCGATCGTCATGTCACCCTCGCCGCCTATCACAAAATGGCGGCCCGCGGCTTGCGCACGCTGGCCGTGGCCCGCCGTGACCTGCCGGCAAATGCGGAGGCCCGAGCCTCGCAGACGGCCGAGACGGGGCTGACATTGCTCGGTATCTTCGGCATTTCCGATCCACCGCGGGCCGAGGCCCGCCACGCCGTCGATACCGCCCGTTCAGCGGGAATAGGCGTGATCATGATCACCGGGGATGCGGCGCCCACGGCTGCGGCGATTGCCAGCCAGCTTGATCTGCCGACCAATCTGGTCCTGGCGCGCTCCGAGTTTGCCGAACTGGCCGATGCCGAGCTGGCAGAGAAGTTGAAGGCCGGGGCGGTGCTGGCGCGCGCGACGCCTGAAGACAAGATGCGTGTCGTCCGGTTGCTGCAGGCCCGGGGCGAGATCGTCGCGATGACCGGCGACGGCGTGAATGACGCACCCGCGCTCAAACAGGCCGACATCGGCGTCGCCATGGGCGTTCGCGGTACCGACGTCGCCAAGAATGTCGCGGACATCGTGCTGCTGGACGACAATTTCGCCTCGATCATTGCCGCCATCCGCGAAGGGCGGCGGCAATTCGCCAATATCCAGAAATTCGTCCGATACCTGCTGTCGTCCAATATCGGCGAGGTCCTGGCCGTGGCAATCGCCCTCATCGCCGGGGGACCTATGATCCTGCTACCGGTCCAGATCCTGTGGATGAACCTCGTCACCGACGGGCTTTCGGCTCTCGCCCTGGGTGTTGAAAAAGGCGAGCCCGATCTGATGGAACAGCCACCGCGACGACCGTCGGAAGGCGTGCTGGACCGGCTTGCCATGCTGCAGGTCACGGCGCTGGGCGGCTATCTCGCACTGGGCGCGCTGGGCCTGTTCGCCGTCTATCTCGCCACGCCGGATCTCGCGGCGCGCGCCCAGACCATGGCCTTCACGGCGATGATCGTGATGGAGAAGTTCAACGTGATGAATTTTCGCACCATGCACGAGCCGGCAACCCGGCTCGGCCTCTTCTCCAACCGCCTCCTGATCGGCGCCGTCGCTGCCACGCTGGGTCTGCAGGTTCTCGCCGTCCACGCGCCGATCCTGCAGCCCATCCTTCACACCGTGCCGCTGACCCTTGCGGACTGGGGCATCATCCTGGCCGTATCCGCGCCGATCTTTCTGATCCCCGAGAGCGTCAAATGGCTGCTTTGGCATCGACGCCGACGTCACCACATACAGGTGGCACAATGACCCCGGTCAATGCGGACGTCCTGAAGACAGGTTCTATCGCCGGGTTTTCACCTGTCACAGCACAAGGCGAGGTCCCCAATTGAGCATCCGAAATCTCGACGCCCTCCTCCGGCCGCAGAGTGTGGCCCTGATCGGTGCCAGCAATCGTGCGGGCTCGGTCGGTGAGGTCGCGGCCCGCAACCTGTTCCGGAGCGGATTCCCGGGCCTCGTCATGCCGGTCAATCCGAAGTATCGCTCGATCGCCGGCGTCCTGGCCTATCCCGATATTGCGTCCTTGCCGGAAACGCCCGACCTCGCCGTCATCTGCACCCCGCCGGACACCGTGCCGGACATCATCGCCGAACTGGGCGCTCGAGGTACGCGGGCGGCCGTCATCGTCACGGCCGGCTTCGGCGAAGGCGGGCACGAGGCGGGACTGGCCCGCCGCCAGGCCGTGCTGGACGCTGCCCGGCCACACCTGATGCGCATCGTCGGTCCCAACTGCCTGGGCATCGTCGTGCCGCCGGCCGGGCTGAATGCCAGCTTCTCCCACCTTATGCCCGGCGCGGGCAGGCTGGCCTTCGCCACCCAGTCCGGCGCCATCGTGACCGCGGTGGTGGACTGGGCCGCGGCGCGCGATATCGGCTTTTCCCACCTTGTCTCACTGGGCGACATGATCGACGTCGATTTCGGCGACATGCTGGACTATCTCGCCCGCGATCCGGGCACCGACGCCATCCTGCTCTATGTCGAAGCCATCACCTCGGCCCGCAAGTTCATGTCGGCCGCGCGGGCGGCGGCCCGCATGAAACCGGTGATCGTGGTGAAGGCGGGCCGGCATGCCGAAGGCGCCGCTGCCGCCGCTTCGCACACCGGAGCCCTGGCGGGCGAGGATGCGGTCTATGATGCCGTCTTCCGCCGGGCCGGCCTGTTGCGGGTCTATTCCCTGGAAGACCTGTTCCACGCCGCCGGCATCCTTGCCACGCGGCAGCGCCCGGCCGGCGACCGGCTGGCGATCCTGTCCAATGGCGGCGGAATCGCCGTGCTGGCAACCGACGCGCTGATCGACGAGGGTGGCGCGCTGGCCCCTCTGGACACGGCCACCCGCCAGAGGCTCGACGGCGTCCTGCCACCAACCTGGTCGCACGGCAACCCGGTCGACATCATCGGTGATGCCGACGGTCCGCGTTATGCGGCAGCACTCGAGACACTGCTGGAGAGCGACAGCAATGACGCCATCCTCGTGCTCAACTGTCCGACGGGCGTAACCTCCTCGCTGGAGGCCGCCGAGTCCGTGATCGACACGGTCGCGCGCATGGCGCCGGACAAGCCGGTGCTGACGAGCTGGGTCGGCGAGCTGACCGCCCGCGCGGCCCGTACGCGCTTCGCCGCGTCCCGTATGGCCGATTTCGCCACGCCGGAAGAAGCAGTGAAGGCTTTCATGTACTTGGTCGAAGACCAGCGCGCCCGCGAGGCCCTGATGGAGACGCCGCCCGCACAGCCTGGCGACATCCGGCCCGACCGGGACGGCGCCGCGACCATTCTCTCGACCGCAATCCGCGAAGGCCGTGAGTGGCTCAGTGAACCGGAAGCGAAGTCCGTGATGGACGCCTATGGCATCCCGGTCTCGCCAACGGCGGTCGCCCGCACGCCCGCCGACGCTGCAGCCCGCGCCGAGGCGTTCGCCATCCCTGTCGCCCTGAAAATCCTGTCGCGGGATATCACGCACAAATCCGATGTCGGCGGTGTGGCCCTGAACCTGACCGGCGCTGATGCCGTCACGGCGGCGGCGCAGGCCATGCTTGACCGTGTCGCCAGGCATCGCCCCGGAGCCCGTATCGACGGCTTCACCGTCCAGCCCATGATCGAACGGCCGGGTGCCCACGAACTCATTCTCGGCCTCAAGGAAGACGCCCAGTTCGGCCCCGTCGTGCTGTTCGGCCAGGGTGGTCTCTCCGTGGAAGTCGTGGCGGACCGCGCCATAGGCCTGCCACCGCTGAACATGAAGCTGGCGCGCGAACTGATCGGCCGCACGCGGGTCGCGCGCCTGCTGCGCGGATATCGCGACCGGCCCGCCGCCGATCTCGACAGCATCGCCGTCAGCCTGATCCGCATCGCCCAGCTGGCCGCCGACCATCCGCAGATTGTCGAACTCGATATCAATCCGCTGCTGGCGGACGCCGCCGGCGTGATCGCACTGGACGCCCGGATCCGTGTCGCGGACCGGGCAGGCAGCGGGCTGGACCGGCTGGCCATCCGGCCCTACCCGGCTGAACTGGAAACGCCCGTGGAACTTGAAGGCATCGGCCCCGCCATACTGCGCCCGGTGCGGCCGGAGGACGAGCCGGCCTTCCACGGTGCCTTTGCCCGGCTGGCCGAGGAGGAGACCCAGCTGCGCCTGTTCGGTCCCGTGGCAATATCCGGTCATGCCGCGGCGGCGCGCTTCACACAAATTGACTATGACCGGGAGATGAGCCTTGTCCTTGCCGAGCCGGGGCCGGCCGGGACAGCCGCACTCTATGGCATCGTCCGCATGAGCGCGGATCCGGACGGTGAGCGCGCCGAATTCACGCTGATCGTTCGGCCCGACAAGGCCGGTGCCGGTGTCGGCACCTGCCTGATGACACATCTGATTGCCTGCGCCCGCAACCGCGGAATCGGTGAACTGTTCGGCCTCGTTCCCGCCGGCAATGCCGCCATGCTCGCTCTGACGCACAACCTCGGCTTCCACGCGGAACCCGTAGCCGATCGCGAGGGTTTGACGCGCGTCGTCCTGCATCTGACGCAGACATGATCGCGCCTAGTGTGCCAGCAATACTGGGCATTCGGCCTCGTGGAGAAGACGTCGCGTGAACCCGCCCAGCACGGTCTGCTGCAGCCGGCCGTGAGAATAGGCACCCATGACGACCAGCTCCGGCTCGTCGGCATCGATCACTTTCATCATCACGTCTTCGGCCCGCTCAAACAGGCTCCGCTCAACCTGCCGAGGTTCGGCGGCAATACCATGCAGACGCAGATAGGCCGACGCTGCCTCGGCCGAAAGCTGGTCCTTTTCCGTTTCGCCGATAGACAGCAGGGTGACGGAGCGTGCGGCGGCCAGCAGCGGCCGCGCTGCCAGCAGGGCCCGCGCGGCCTCCAGCCCGCCATTCCAGGCGACGACAATGGTGGCGGGAACATGTTTGATTCGCGTTTCACGGCCGAACACGAGAAGCGGCCGCGCCGATCCGAACAGTACAGATTCCATGAGGCCGTACTCGTCACGCCGGTCGACCGCGTCGGGCCTCACCATGACAGTGAGATCGCAAAGGCGGGCCCGCTCACCGAGCCCGTAGACGCTGCCAGCCTCGAACTCGCTCCAGGACGCCGTCGGCGCCTGCTCCGGCCGGACTTCGCCCAGCTCGACCACATCCAGCTTGTGAGTCTTGCACAGGCCTTCAAAGCGCGTCTTGAGTTCCCGTGCCGCCGATTCAACCGCTTCGGACAAGGCGTCGTAGTTGCTTTGAAGATAAGGAACGGCAACCGGATAATACATCCCGCCGGGCAGCTCGACGCGGGGCCGGGCATGGACCACGTCGAGATGCGCCCCGAAATGCCGGGCCAGAACCAGGGCGTTCTTGAAGCCGGTCTCGCAGGTCCCGGCGTCGACAAAGGGTATGGTAATCTTGCGGATGTCCATTGTCCCACTCCTTGAAATGCGAGCAGAGTGGGCCCGGCCGCCAGCCGCAGCATTGACGCTGATCAAAAATGGCGGGAAGCGATCACGCAGCCAAAACGACAATGCCGAGCCAGCAATGCTCCCACACCGGCCGCCCCAAGTCCGGCAAGAAGGGGCTGCGCCGGCAACGCGCCCAGGGGCGTGGTCACGGCAGCGACCGATCCGATGCCGCCCCTTCGCCGCCCTGCGCTGCGATCGCGTGGAAGCCGGCGGCCATGAACTCGGCCATTCGCTGTTTGGCTGCCAGCAGATCGTCCGACCGGCACACGCCGCCGGACAGTGCATCGATACGGCCTGTACGCGCGAGTGTGAGCATGAAGGCGCCGGTCACGAAGTGGTAGCCCCAGAACAGGTCGGCCTCGCTGCAACCGGGCAGCGCACGCTTGAGCAGCTCGATTAGGCGGCGCACCACCGGGTCGAAGTGCTTTTCCATGATATCGGCCCCCCAGTCGGGCGTATTGGCGACCTGTGCGCCTAGGGCGAGCGCGTGCTTCCATTCCTCCTGGTGTTCGAGATAGAGCTCGAAGTCGGAGTCGAGGAAAGCGTGCAGCGCTCCTTCGACGGTAGGGGTGCCGCCACAGGCTTCTTCATAGGCCTCCAGCGCGTCCGCACGCCGCTTGCTGGACACCGGTGCCCGCCGGGCGAACACGGCATCGACCAACGCGTTCTTGTCGTCGAAATAGTAGTGAACGAGCGTGTGATGGACCCCGGCATGCGCGGCGATGTCCTTGAGCGAGACGCCATGAAAGCCACGCTCGGCAAACAGTTCTTCTGCAGAATCGAGGATCTGCCGGATGGAGTCAGCGCGCCGTTCGGCCCGGCTACGGCGGGGAGGTCTCTCAGCCCGGCTTGTTGTTGCCACGTCGGTTTCCCAGTCTTCTTCCAATCCTGCGGGGATGAGAGGTGCATTCCGCGTGCCCCGTCGGGCAGGATATAGGGTCAGGGCGCCGCGAACCAAGCCGCCCGGTCAGCCCCCGGCGCCGCTGCAAGGGGCAGCACGTACCGGTTCCATCGCTGAGGCGATGGAACCGGTACGTAAACGCTGGCCGTGGAAGGAACCGCCAGCGTTCCCCAAGCTAGTGCCGGTAGTTCAGCCGGACCCCGATCGTCCGCGGACGTAGCGTGCTGAAGCGGGCGTCGGCAAAGGCTTCGGGGTGCGAGTAGATCAGAGAGTCATTGTCGAAGGCGTTCTCGACATAGACCGTCGCCGTGAAGTTCTCGCCGAAATGAGCCCCCAGCGACGCGTTGACGGTCTGATAGTCTTCCGTCGGGGCGTAGGTCGGCGACTGGACGCCGGGGCGACCCGGCACGTTCGGGAACTGGTTCACGAATCCGTCGACATGCCGGGCATTGACGTTGGCGAAGGCCAGCGTGTTCGGCCCGGCACTCCAGGCATAGTTCACATAGATGGAGCCCTGGAATTCCGGGAAGGCCATGGGCGCACCGAGAACCGCACCGGAAATGGCGGCCTGCGTGGCCGTGAGTTCGTCGACCTCGGCGCTGTTGAAGGAGCCGTTGATGCCGATATTCAGCCCGTCAGTGGGCATGGCATTGACCTCGAACTCGATGCCCTGGCTGGTCGCACCGCCGATATTGGTCGCGAACTGTACCTGGTCGGAGACGCGATTTGCCTGGACCTGAATGTCGCTCCAGTCGATCAGGTAGGCCGCGATATTGGCCGAGAGCCGATTGTTGAACCAGTTGCCCTTCAGACCGATCTCGAAATTCTCGAGCTCGTCCGAAACGGCGCCGTACGGGATGACGATGTCACTGGGGTCGACCGTGCTGGGCAGACCGCCGCGCGCATTCACCACCGGCGTCCGGAAGCCCGTCGCATAGGTGGCGTAGAGCGTGATGTTGTCCATCGGCTTGTAGGAGGCGCTGAACTTGAAGGACGGTCCTTCCTCGACACCTTCATCGCCCTCCGCAGCGACATTGGGCGTCACGGTAAGCGGGCCGGAAAGGCCGGCGAGCGCGCGGGCAAGGTAGTTACTCGTGTAACCGCCTTCCTCGGCAAAGCCCTGAACATCCAGCGAGCCGTAGCGCATGCCGCCGGTCAGCCAGAAATTGTCGCTGAACCGGTAGGTCAGCTCGCCGAAGGCTGCCAGCTCGTGCGACACGAAATGGCTGGAGCTGCGCGAATAGTACTCGTCCGGAAGCCCCGTCATTCCGAATGCATCTAGGAAGGCCTGATCGGACCGGTAGTTATAGTCCACATCGCGACGCTTGTAGTAGTAAAAGGCACCGACAACCCAGTCCCAGCGGCTGTCTGTCTGCGACACCAGCCGCATTTCCTGCACGAAGGCCTCGTCATAGGCGAGGGCATCGAGCGCAAAGGGAATGAAGCCGCCGAACGTCGCATCCAGGTCGATGATGAAGGACTGGTCGTAGTTCGAGAAGGTCGTCGAACTGGTGAAGTTGGCGAAGCCGAAATCATGGTCCAGCGTGATATTGTAGGAGTCGAGATAGCCGGCGAAGATGTCGGGACGGCGCGTGCGGCGCTGATCCCGGTCCGTGCCGAGGTTCGGATTGATCAGCTGGGAATCTTCCGGCTCGCTGGTCTCATGCAGATACATGAAGCGCACCGACGTGTCCGGGGTCGGCTCCCATTGCAGGATCGCGCGGCCGCCAAAGGACTCCAGCGTGTTCGCATTATCCTCTCCCGTGCCGATATTTTCGACCCAGCCTTCCTCGTTTCGGTAGAAGCCGACGACCCGCAGCGCAAGCCGGTCTTCGACCAGCGGGATGTTGACCATGCCGTTGTAGCGTTGACGGAAGGAGTCGCCCTCGGTCAGGCCGAAATCGACCAGAAGTTCGGCGTCGAACTCGTCAAGATCGGGACTGCGGGTGAGGATGCGCACGGCGCCGGCAAGCGAGCCGGATCCGAAAAGGGTACCCTGCGGGCCGCGCAGGAATTCGACGCGCTCGACATCGAACAGCGTTGAGTCCAGCTGGGTCGAGTTGCCGTTGGCCGAGATCGGAAGCTCGTCGATATAAACCGCCACCGTGTTCTGCAGGTTGGCGCCATAGCCATTGGTGGCCACGCCGCGTACCGAAAACGTATTGAAGTTGGCGGTCGGTTTGTTGAGCACCGCGCCGGGTGTTTCCAGCGCCAGGCCCTCATAGCCGACGATCCCCTTCGTCGTCAGCTCTTCCTGGGAAAACGCGGTCACACTGAGCGGAATGTCCTGGACGTTCATTTCGCGGCGGGTCGCCGTCACGACGATGACGTCGTCCCGGTCGGAGCTTTGCTGGTTTTCTTCTGCTGCCGTTTCGCCACTCGTCTGGGCAAGGGCCGGACATGGCAAGGCAATAAGAGCGACCGCGGAAACGGACGCACAGAGTACGTATTTCATCACTACTTCCTCCCCTGGTCGGTCTTTTGCCAACCTCGTTGATCACGGCATCACGCTACCGGCAAATATATTCACTGACAAGTGTGTGAAGATCTTTCCGAGCGAAATTTTCACGCGGGCCGCCGACCGGCGCATGCCTGCTGCGACATCAACATCTTAGAGGGAGGGATGAAAGCGGGGCCGGGAGCGCCCACATTGCGGCAAGCCTATTGTAAGGCGACCGCCCGGGCGTTTATGACAGGCATACACGCCTTGCAGCAGGCGGACGGAACGATTCGAAAGGACAGCCTTTGGCAGCGGAACGCAAAGCCCCGCGGAAGCGTCAGACCAAGGCCGAAAAGCGCGCTGAAACAACGGAACAGATTCTCGATGTTGCCGAGTTTCTGTTCTCCCGCAACGGATTGCACGGCGTCACGCTGAAGGATGTCGCACGCGATGTCGGCGTCCACCACACGCTGCTGAACTATTATTTCAAGGACAAACAGACGCTTTTCGACGCCGTCTTCGCGCGCCGGGCCGCCGTCACCTGCGAGCGCCGGATGAAGGCGCTGGAGGCTTACGAGGCAGAAGCCGGTGACAACCCGACCGTCGAGGGCGCCTTGCATGCCTTCCTGGACACAGACCTCGATCTCTACATCGAGGGCGGCCCGGGCTGGCGCAATTACGGCGCCCTGAGTGCCCAGGTCGCCAACACGCCCGAATGGGGCGCCGAGCTGATGGATCAGCATTTCGACCCGGTCGTGCTGCGACTGATCGGTCTGCTCAAGAAAGCCCTGCCGCACGCGTCGGAAGAGAACATCTTCTGGGGCTATCACTTCGTCAGCGGCGCTCTGATGCTGACCCTGGCCCGCACCGGACGGATCGACAAGCTGTCCGGCGGGCTGTGCAAGTCGGACGACTACGCCGCAGTCAAGTCCCGCATGGCCCAGTTCATGGCCGCAGGCTTCCACAAGATCTGCGGACCTGCCCCCGATACCAAGGACTGACGCGACCGGCCCGACCGCCGTCTTTCCCCTTGATCTCGCCGATATCCTATTTCACTATCACGCGAGCGAATAACTTTCGTTTGTGTCGTCTCCGTGTGAGCGCAGCACAAACCCGCAGCGTGAAACCGGCACCAGACCGCCCCGTTGCGGTGACATCAAGGGGAGGACGGCCGATGGCCGACACAGCGAACGCAGCGACCGCTGCGAGCGATCTGAGACGCCGTGACATCAAGGTCATTGCCGCTTCGTCACTCGGCACAATGTTCGAGTGGTTCGATTTCTATCTCTACGGGCTGCTTGCCAGCTATATCTCCGCCCAGTTCTTCTCGGGCGTGAACGAGACGACCGGCTTCATCCTGGCGCTTGCCGCCTTCGCCGCCGGCTTTGCCATCCGGCCGCTGGGCTCGATTGTGTTCGGCCGCATCGGCGATCTGGTCGGGCGCAAATATACCTTCCTGGTCACCATGGGCCTGATGGGCCTGTCGACCTTCGCCGTCGGCTTCCTGCCGAACTACGCCACGATCGGTATCGCCGCGCCAGTAATCCTTGTGGGGCTGCGCCTCGTTCAGGGGCTCGCCGTCGGCGGCGAGTATGGCGGTGCGGCAACCTATGTCGCCGAACACGCGCCGGAAGGGCGCCGCGGCTTCTTCACAAGCTTCATCCAGACCACCGCCACGATCGGCCTGTTTGCGGCCCTGCTGCTGGTCATCGGCCTGCGGGGGCTGATGGGCGAGGACGCTTTCGCGGACTGGGGCTGGAGGATCCCCTTCCTGCTGTCGATCTTCCTGCTGGCGATTTCCCTGTGGATCCGCTTCCAGCTGTCGGAAAGCCCCACCTTCCAGAAGATGAAGGATGAGGGCGCAACGTCGAAGGCGCCGCTGGCGGAAGCCTTCGGGCGCTGGCCAAACCTCAAATACGTGCTCATCGCGCTTTTCGGCGGCGTCGCCGGCCAGGCGGTGATCGGCTATACGGGCCAGTTCTACACGCTCTTCTATCTGGAGCGGATCGCGGATGTGGACCCGGCGACCTCGAATGTGCTGCTGGTCATCGCGCTGATCATCGCGACGCCGACTTTTGTCTTCTTCGGATGGCTGAGCGACAAGATCGGCCGCAAGAAGATCATCATGACGGCCTGCATCCTGGCCGCTCTCACCCTGTTTCCGCTGTTCAAGGCCCTCACGCACGCGGCCAATCCGGAACTCGCCCGCGCGGTCCGGGAGGCCCCTGTCACCGTCGTCGCAGTGGCCGATGAATGCTCCGTCCAGTTCGACCCGATCGGCCGGAACACCTTTGATTCCTCAAGCTGCGACATCGCGAAGGCCTATCTGGCGCGGAACGGCATCAACTACACCAATGCCGGCGCCCAGCCCGGTTCGGTCGCCGAGGTTCATGTCGGCGGCACGGTCATCACCGCACCCGATCCGGCACAGCACGATGCCGGCAGCCTGGCGGCCGCCATTGATGCTTTCCGCTCCGAGGTTGGCACGGAGCTGATCGCGGCCGGATATCCCAGCGAAGCGGATCCGGCCCGGATCAACCGGCCGCTCGTCATCGCCATCATTGTCGCGATCATGCTGATGGTGACGGCAGCCTATGCGCCGCTGGCCGCGATGCTCGTCGAGCTTTTCCCGGCGCGCGTGCGCTACACATCGATGTCCCTGCCCTATCACATCGGCAATGGCTGGTTCGGCGGCTTCCTTCCGACCACGGCCTTTGCCATGGTTGCGGCAACGGGAAACATCCATTTCGGCCTCTGGTATCCCGTGGTGATCGCCGGGATCACCGCCATTGTCGGCATTCTCTTCCTGCCGGAGACCTTCCGGAGGAATATCGATGCGTAGCGGAAACAGGACCGGTCTTTCGGCGACCCGTCGCGGCTTTCTGGCGGCATCGGCCGCCACCCCTTTCATCGCCGCAGCGCCGGCTGCGTCCGCCGACACGCCCGGCGATGCCCATGACAGCATCGCCCGGGATCTGCAGCGCTATATCGGCTTCGGCAACAAACAGTCGGGCGGTCCGGGCGACGAGGCCTGTGGCGCCTGGCTGGAGGAAGAGTTGGAGGCGATCGGCTTCCGGACGCAAAGACAGTCCTTCTCGGCCCCCTGGTTCAATCCGGAAACATCCGAAATCATCGCCGGCGATGCCCGCGCACACCTTTGGCCGCAACCCATTGTGCAGACGACACCGCCGGACGGCCTGACAGCGCCGCTCGTCCGCGTCGACAGCGCCGGACGCGCAGACCGGCCGCTCGCCGGCGTGATAGCCCTGGTCGATCTGGCCCATGCGCGCTGGTCATCCATGTTCTGGCCGGGCGTGGCCGGACCGGTCCGGGCGGCCTTCGAACAGGGCGCGCTGGCCTGCGTGATCATCACGAACGGGCCGAGCGGCCAGATCATCGCCCTGAATACGGACGGCCGAGCGCCGCTCCATGACAGGCCGATCGCCTTGATGGCACCGGACGATGCCGCCCCCTTCCTTGCGGCGGCCCAGGCATCGCAACCGGTCAGTCTGACGATCACCGGGCAAGGAGGCCGCCGTCCGGCCTTCAATCTGGTCGGCACACTGGACCGGGGCCGAGGCCGGTGGCTGGTCGTCTCGACGCCGCGGTCGGGCTGGTTCACCTGCGCCGGCGAACGCGGCGGCGGCATCGCGGCCTGGCTGCACATGGCGCGCTGGACGAGCCGGCACGCGCAGGACTTCGACCTGTCCTTTGTCTGCAACAGCGGCCATGAATACCAGTATCTCGGCGCGGAAGAGCTGCTCCACAACGTGGTGCCGCCGCCCGGCGAAACGGCCTTCTGGCTGCATCTCGGCGCCAATCTCGCAGCCCGGGACTGGCATTCCGGTGTCGGCGCGCGCCGCCCCCTACCCGGCACGGATTCCCAACGCTATCTCGTCGTGAGCCCGCATCTCGTGCCGGCCGCCGCGGAGGAATTCGCCGGGCTGTCCGGCTTGGAGGCCCCGTACTCCAGCGAGGAACTGTCTGCTGGCGAACTCACCAATGTGATCGAGGCCGGCTATGCGCCGGTTGCCGGCATTTTCGGCGTCCACCAATTCCATCACGTCGCGGACGATGACGCGCGCTGCGTGTCTGCTGCCGCCGTGACGGAAACGACGCTCGCCTTTCAACGCCTGCTTGAACGCGCTCTGAGGTAGCCTGATGACCCGTATCGCAACGCCCCTGACCGCCCTTTCCGCGCTCGCAGCGCTCCTTCTGACCGGGTGCAGCCAACCCGAAACGGCATCGGCGCCCCGGGTCCAGACCGCGAGCGGGACCGTGCAGGGCATAAGCGCGAACGGCGTCGTCAGTTTCAAGGGCATTCCCTATGCGCGCGCCCCTGTCGGCGATCTGCGCTGGCGCGCACCGCAGCCGGTCCTGCCCCGCGACGGCGTTCTGGCCGCGACGGCTTTCGGGCCTAGCTGCGTTCAGCAATCCATCCCCGCCAGCAGTATCTACAATGACCCGCCGGCCGCGATGTCCGAAGACTGTCTCAGCCTCAATGTCTGGGCGCCGGAGGACGCAGCGGACGCACCGGTCATGGTGTGGATTCATGGCGGGTCCCTGCGCATCGGCGGCGCGGCGCAGCACATGTACGACGGTACCGTCTTCGCCGAGCGGGGCATTGTCTTCGTGTCCATCAACTACCGGCTTGGCGCGCTGGGCTGGATGGCCCACCCCGAACTCAGCGCGGAATCGCCGCACGGCGTGTCCGGCAATTACGGTCTGCTCGACCAGATCGAAGCCTTGCGCTGGGTCCGGGAGAATGTGGCGGGCTTCGGCGGCGCCCCGGACAATGTGACCGTGATGGGCGAGTCTGCCGGTGCCCTGAGCGTGACCTATCTTCTGGCCTCGCCACTTGCCGAAGGCCTGTTCGACAAGGCCATCGTCCAGAGCACAAACCTCCGCGCCTTTCCCGAACTGGACCGGGCCGTCTTCGGCCTGCCCTCCGCAGAGGATACCGGCCTGCGAATGGGCCAGGCCCTGGGACGCACCACAATCGCCGGCCTGCGAGAGATGGATGCCGAAACACTGACGCAGGAGACCGCGCGTCTCCGGTTCAACAGCCAGGGCACGGTCGAAGGGTGGGCCCTGCCGGGACAGATTATCGACGTGCTCGACCGCAACGAACAGGCGGCCGTGCCGCTGCTGGCCGGCTTCAACAGCGACGAGCTGCGAACCCAGCGCATCCTGGTGCCAGCGGCGCCGGACACACCCGACGCGTATGAACAGCGCATCCGGTGCGGATACGGGGAATACGCGGACGCGTATCTGGCGATCTATCCCCCTGACGACCCGGAACAGGCGACCTTCGATGCTTTCCGGGACACGGTCTACGGCTGGGCCGGCGAGCACTTTGTCCGATCCCAGACCGACATCGGAGCTCCCGCCTATCTGTACATGTTCGATCATTGCTATCCCGCTGCCGAAGCACGCGGTATTTGCGGCTTTCACGCCAGCGAACTGCCTTTCGTGTTCGGCCAGACCGGCGAGACGGCTGCGCTGACCGCGAACTGGCCCGCACCGGTCGACGAGAGGGACGCGGCCCTGTCCACAGCCATGATCGATTATTGGGTGTCCTTCGCCGCGACCGGCCAGCCGGTCAGCGAAGACGGGCCGGACTGGCTGCCCTACGCGCAGGACCAGTCCTTCATGCGCTTCGACGGCACGCCGCATCTTGAACGCGACCCGGTCCCCGGCATGTACGAATTCCACCGCGACTGGGTCGCGCGGCAACGCGCCCGCAACGAGCAGTGGTTCCTGCAGGTCGGGATCAATGCGCCGCAGACCTGCCAGACCGCGGGAGCTGCCGAAGAATAGTCGCGGCGGTCCGGGGCGGCTTGGCAAAATGTTATTCACACACATTAGAATGAATGTTGACATCGCGAGTCCGGCCCGCTCAAGATGCGCTTCAAACAGGCCAAGAGAGCCAGAGTTTTCGGGAGGACACCGGTGCGTCACATGCCGGATTATCCGGAATGCCCCGTTGCGGGCATCCGTTCGAATAACGCGCCACTCGGCCTGCCGGCCCCGCGAGGGGAGGGCCAGGCATGAGCGCTGAACCGCCAAGCCCCGACATCACCCAGATTCCCGCCGAACCGGGTGTGCAGCCCCGGCTTGAGCCGACCGGGGATACGGCCGACAACCCGCCAGCCCCCGGGCGCCGCGCCTGGGTGGTGCTGGGCATCCTGTGCTTTGTCTACGTCCTCAACTTCCTGGACCGCCAGCTCCTGTCCATCCTGGCCAAGCCGATCCAGGACACGCTGGGCATATCGGACAGCCAGCTGGGCTTGATCGGCGGGCTCTACTTCGCCTTCTTCTACTGTTTCATCGCCATTCCCGTCGGCTGGCTTGCCGACAAGACAAACCGCGTCGGTATCCTGGCGCTGGCCTGTGCGATCTGGAGCGCGGCAACGATCGCCTGCGGTGCAGCCCGCAATTACGGCCAGCTTGTCGTGGCGCGCATGACGGTGGGCTTCGGCGAAGCCGGCGGCGTGCCGCCCTCCTATGCGATCATCACCGACTATTTCCCCAAGGGCCGCCGCGGTACCGCGCTGGGTATCTTCAATCTCGGCCCGCCGATCGGGGCCGCGCTGGGCATCGCTTTCGGCGCATCGATCGCCGCGGCCTTCAGCTGGCGCGATGCCTTCTACGTGCTTGGTGGCGTCGGCCTGGTCGCCGCCATTGTCGTCGCCGTGTTCGTTCGCGAACCCAGGCGCGGCGGGCTGGACGAGCCCAATCCGGAACTTGCATCCGAACCGTCCGGCTTCTGGGTCACGCTGAAAATGTTCTTCTCCCACAAAGCGCTCATGCTGGCGGCGCTGGGCAGTGGCGCGACACAGTTCATCACCTACGGCCTCGGCAATTTCACCGCACTCTTCCTGATGCGCGAAAAGGGCATGACCCTGAACGAAATCGCCGTCTGGTATGCCCTGGTCGTGGGGATCGGCATGAGTGCCGGCATCTTCACGTCCGGCTGGGCCATCGACCGCTTCACCCGGATCTCCAAACGCTACTACGCGCTGATCCCGGCCGCCTCGCTG
Source organism: Maricaulis sp. (assembly GCF_017642925.1). Lineage (GTDB taxonomy): Bacteria > Pseudomonadota > Alphaproteobacteria > Caulobacterales > Maricaulaceae > Maricaulis. The sequence goes on from NZ_JAEPOL010000002.1 coordinate 303,126, forward strand.
GCCCTGTGCATTCCCTTCTATATCGGATTTGTCTGGGCGCCCGGCTGGCAGCTGGCCACCCTGTTCCTGATCGGCCCGAGCTTCCTGAACTACTTCTATCTGTCGTCCTCGGTGGCCCTTGTTCAGGAAGAAGTCCGGCCGGACCAGCGCGTGATGTCCGGCGCCCTGCTCCTGCTGGTGATGAATTTCATCGGGCTTGGCCTGGGGCCGACCTATGTCGGCATTGCCAGCGACGTCTTCCGCGTCAGCTTTCCCGACAATTCCCTGCAGATCGCCCTGTACACGCTGGTACCGTTCTACGGCCTGGCGATCGCCCTGTTCCTCGCCCTGGCGCGTGTGCTCGCGCGCGAAGAGGCCAAGCAAGGAGGTGCCTCATGACCTGGAAACTCGATACGCCCGCCCTTAGGGCCGGCGCCCTCGCCTGCCTGCTCGCCGGCTCTGCCGCCTGCGCCCAGGCCGGCACGGAAGACGCGCCGGTCGTCGAGGCGCCGGCCGGACCGATCTCCGGACAGGCCGAAGGCGGGCTTCACATCTTCAAGGGCATCCCCTACGCCCGGCCGCCGGTCGGCGAGGCCCGCTGGACGCCCCCGCAGCCCATGGAACCCTGGCAGGACACGCTGCAGGCACACGATTACGGCCCGTCCTGTGTGCAGCGCGTGCGCGAGACGACCAGTATCTACGCCTCCGACATCACCCCGGTCAGCGAGGACTGTCTCAGCCTGAACATCTGGGCACCGGAAGATGCCGACAACGCACCGGTTCTTGTGTGGATCCACGGCGGCGCGCTGTCGGCCGGGTCGACCCGGGAGCCGCTCTATGACGGCGCCCGCCTGGCGCAGGACGGCATCATCGTCGTGTCGATCAATTACCGTCTGGGTGTCCTGGGCTATCTGGCCCACCCCGAACTCAGTGCGGAATCGCCCGATGGCGTGTCCGGCAATTACGGGCTTCTCGACCAGATCCAGGCCCTGCGCTGGATACAGGACAATATCGGCGCATTCGGCGGCGATGCGGACAATGTCACGATCACCGGTGAATCCGCCGGCGGTCTGAGCGTGATGTATCTGATGGCTGCACCCGCCGCGCGCGGCCTGTTTTCGCGCGCCATCGCCCAGAGCGCCTACATGATCTCGACGCCGGAACTCAAACGTCCGGTCCACGGCGCCTTCGCGGCCGAAGCCGTCGGCACCTATATCGCCAACCAGCTGGGAGCAGCGGATATCGCCGAACTTCGCGCCATGGATGCCCAAGCCGTGACCAATGGCGCCCTGGCCGCCGGCTATCTCACTTCTGGCACGATCGACGGGCACATCCTGCCCCGGCAACTGGTCGAAACCTTCGATCGAGGCGAGCAGGCCGCCGTGCCGATCATCGCCGGGTTCAACCAGGGCGAGATCCGCACACTGACGGCACTGGCGCCCGCCATGCCGGAGAGCGCCGAAGCCTATGAGAGCCGTATCCGCGAGCTCTATGGCGACATGGCCGAAGATTTCCTGCGGCTCTACCCAAGCGACGACCTGCAGGAGAGCATCTACGAGACCACCCGCGACGCCTTGTACAGCTGGACTGCTGAGCGCCTGGTCCGCAGTCAGGAAGCCCTCGGGCAACCGGGTTATCTCTACATGTTCGACCACGGCTACCCCGCCGCTGACGAGCGGGGCCTGCACGCTTTCCACGCAGCCGAACTGCCCTACATGTTCGGCAATACGCAGCGCACGCCGCCCTACTGGCCGCCCCTGCCGGATACGCCGGAAGAAGCCGCCTATGCCGATGCGATGACCGGATACTGGTCCAGCTTTGCGCGCACCGGCGAACCGGCCGCGGACGGCGCGGCGGCCTGGCCGAATTACGGACAGACGCGCGCCTACATGCATTTCACCGAGACGCCGCAGGCGGGCGAAAACGTGCTGCCGGGCATGTATGAGTTTGTCGAGGAACTGGTTTGCCGCCGCCGGGCCGCTGGCGGCCAGGGCTGGCACTGGAATGTCGGGCTGGCCTCTCCGCCGGTCCCCGCCGGACAGCCGGATTGCGAATAGTCCCGCCTCCGCGACACACCCGAACCCCCTTGCCTGAGCGCCACGCCCACCCGGGCGTGGCGCTATTGTTTCAGCGCGATAAAGCCGGCGGCCAGAAAGTCACTGATCCGGTGCTTGATCGCGGGAAAGTCATCGGCGTGGCAGACACCGTCAGAGAGGCGATCGATCCGGCCGGTGCGGGCCAGCGTCGTCATCAGGGCACCGGTGACAAAGTGATAGCCCCAGAAGATGTCTTCTTCGCTGTGATCCGGCAGGGCGCGCTTGAGTATGCCGACAAGCTTCAGCACGACGGGATCGAAATGGGCGTCCATCAGCTCGGCGCCTTCAGGGGTATTGCTGACCCGGGCACAGAAGGAGGCGTAGTTCATCCAGGCCTCGCCACCTTCGAAATAGAGATCCAGATCGGTATCGAGAAACGCGCGCAGCGCACCCTCGACCGTCGGCGTGTCGCCGGCCTGTGCCTCATACTCCGACAACGCCGTCATGCGGCGTTCGCTCGTCACGGCGGCCCGCCGCGCAAACACGGCCTCGAACAGGTGTTTCTTGTCGTCGAAATAATAGTGCAGCAGCGTGGTGTGGATGCCGACACGCTTGCCGACATCGCGCAACGTCACGCCGTGCAGACCGTGCCGCGAAAACAGGTATTCCGCCGCATCGAGGATCTGCTCCAGCGTTTCCGCGCGCTGTTCAGCCTTGGAGCGACGCGCCCGGCGCCGAGGCTGTGACACGGCCTTCGCGCGGGCACCGTCTGTATTTTTTCGCGATTGGCCCGTCATACTCGTCCCGGTCCTATCCTGCCGTCGCATAGTCAAGCCGCAGCCTGCGCTTGTCGATCTTGCCGGTCGGGGCGAGCGGCATGGCATCGACCAGAATGAGCTGATCGGGAATCCACCAGTCAGCGACCTGCCCGCGCAGGACACCTTGCAGGGCAGCCTGGTCCGGTTTCATGCCCTGGTTGGGCTCAACGATGAGCACCGGCCGTTCGCCCCATTTCGGATCCGCACGGCCGATCACCGCGACCTGGCACACATCGGGGTGCCGCCCCACAATCTCCTCGATCTCGGCGGGATTGATCCACTCGCCCCCGGATTTGATAAGGTCCTTGGCCCGGCCGCAGATCGTCAGATTGCCGTCATCGTCGAGCGATGCCAGATCGCCGGTGTCAAAATAACCGTCTTCGTCCAGAGCGTCCGTATCGGCCCGGAAATACCGGTCCAACACGCTCGCGCCCTTCACCTTGAGGTGCCCGACAACATTTCGCTGCTCCGCCAGTTCACGGCCGTCCCGGTCGGTCAGTTTGAGATCGAGCCCCAATGGCGGACGCCCGGATGATTGCAGGGCCTGCGCTGGTGCCCCCGGCGGCGCGATCGTACCGACCGGCGACAACTCCGTCATGCCCCAGCTGGTCTGCACCTCGACCCCCAGGCGCGTCTCCATGCGGCGGATCAGGCTGTCGGGGCATTTCGAACCACCGATCAGAACCCGCTTGAGGTCCGGCAGTTCGCCGCCGGTCTCATCGAGATGGTCCATAACACCAACCCAGATCGTCTGGACGCCGGCGGCCAGCGTCACACCCTCCTCGCGCATCAGCTTGGCAAGGCTGGCACCATCGGCACGGCGTCCGGGCAAAACGAGCTGCGCGCCCACGGCCGGCGCCGCGAAAGGCAAGCCCCATCCATTGGCATGAAACATGGGCACCGCAACCAGCACCGTGTCCTGGCCGGTCAACGCAATAGCGTCGGCCTGGAGTGCGCGCAGCGTGTGCAGATAGTTCGAGCGGTGCGTGTAGAGGACCCCTTTGGGCCGGCCTGTCGTGCCGGATGTATAGCACAGTCCTGCCGGCGTATTCTCGTCGAACCCGCCCCAGGCCACCGGCTTGCCGCAGGATTGCAGAAGGGTTTCGTACGGCCAGAACCGGACAGCCTCTCCTGCGCAGCACATTTTCGCCGGACCGTCGCCATCAAGCCAGATCACGTGCTCGATCACCGGACAGAGCGGCAGAAGCGCGGCCACAAGATCGGCAAGGCTGGAAGCCGCGGCGATGACCCGGTCCTCGGCCTCATTGATCATGGCGGCGAGATGGGACGGCGTGAGGCGGGGATTGAGCGTATGACAGACCAGCCCGCAGCCCATCGACGCATAGTAGACTTCAAGATGATGCTGCGTGTTCCAGCCGAGCGTTCCGATACAGTCTCCCATCGAAAGCCCCAGAGACCCGAGCGCCCCCGATAAAAGGTTCGCCCGCCGTCGCAGTGCCCCGTAGGAAAGGCGGTCCACCCCTGCTTCGCCCCCGGCCGACACGACCCCGCGCTGCCCGTTCCATTTCGCTGCGTGGTCCAGGAATTTGTCGATGGTAAGCGAGTAGGTCTGCATCGCGGATACACACTTGTTGTCGAGGAAGCAGATTGCCGTCCGGGAAGTTCGGCAATTCGCTCCGTCTCTTGTTCGGAACAGGCCCGGATGGGGAGCACCGCACCCGCGCGAAGCGCAGGCCGGACCAATTGCGGAAAGAGGGGTCCAATCGCGACAGGACGACCGGCAACACGATGCAACCCCACTGGTACACAAGGCAAAACTAGCCGCCTGCCCAGACCCTTGTCAATGTTCATTATACTGTGAGCGAATAAGTTCACATGGCCCGCCCGATCGTGCTAGGGGATGCGATCAGGGCACTTCACCGTGCCAGATTCGGTTTGTACGGGACATCGAACGTCCCCGGGGGAGAGGTATATGATCGATCTTTCTAGACAGGTTGCCATCGTGACGGGTGCCGGTGGTGGTCTGGGCCGTTCGCACGCTCATCTTCTTGCGGCGCGGGGCGCTCACATACTGGTCAATGACCTCGGAGAAGGGGCCGAAACCGTCGCGGCAGAGATCTGCCGCAAGGGCGGCTCGGCCATCGCCTTTCAGGGCTCGGTCACAGACGCAGACGCCATGCAGTCCATGGCAGACACCGCGATGGCGCACTGGGGCCGGATCGATATTCTTGTCAACAATGCCGGCATATTGCGCGACAAGACCTTCGCGAAAATGCCGCTTTCGGACTTCCAGCTGGTCCTCGACGTGCATCTCACAGGTGCCGCCAACTGCACCAAGGCGGTCTGGCAGGTCATGCGCGACCAGGGCTATGGCCGGATCGTCATGACGACCTCGTCATCGGGCCTGTACGGCAATTTCGGCCAGTCCAATTACGGCGCCGCCAAGCTCGGCCTTGTCGGGCTGATGAACACGCTCGCGCTTGAGGGCAAGAAGTACGGCATCCACGTCAACTGCCTGGCGCCGACAGCGGCCACGCAGATGATGGAGGGCATACTGCCGGCCGAGCAGCTCGAACGGCTCGACCCCGGCCGTGTCAGCCCGGCCGTCCTCGCCCTGTGTTCGAAGGACGCTCCGACGCGCCAGATCCTGTGCGCCGGCGCAGGCGGTTTCGAACTGGCCCACATCACCCTGACCCGCGGCATCCATATCGCCGACGGACCGGACATGGCCGAGACCCTGCTCGAACGCTGGTCCGAACTCACCGACAGAAGCCGCGAGATCATCCCCGAACAGGGCTTCGACCAAAGCCGCCTCGAACTGGAAAAAGCCGGCTACACATCGCCTGATCAAGCTGCGGAGTAGCCGGTTCGGGGCAGCCGGCGCCGTCAGGACGGCATCCTCCTCGCCCGCCGCAGACCGGAGGAAATGCAGCACTCTTCGCAATGGCAGGGAAGTATGGCGGTGGTGTCAGACAAAAGCGGAGCAGTCTCGAAGGGCCGGGCGCTTGCAGATCTGTTGCGCGAAGATCGGCACGAGACGGCTCAATAGAAGCGAACCGTCTCATGGGTGGTGTCGATGCCGCGCTCGTGGAGCAGGTTCGCGACGTTTCGAAGCGAGAGCGGGAAGCGGACGTTCATCACTACCGCGAGGCAGATGGTCTAGGGCGAGGCCTTGAAATACCGAAGCGGACTACGCATCGGAAAACGCTATGATTTCACGCCAAGGTGCTCAAAATGCATTTTCCTCCAACAGTGCCCGCGCCAGGGTGATGGACTATTTCAAGACCGGCAGCCTGCTCGTGCACGACCCGCCCAGCCAGAAGCGCCAGATCGCTCACTGACACCCCCCGCTACCGTCCGAGGCTGAGCGGGAGTCTGAGGTTGATGCGTGCGGAGTTGGCTTTGAAGTCGCCGTCTCCGATGCCGGCGAGGCTGACTTCCAGGCCGAGCATGGCGCCATTGGCGAAGACGGCACCGGCGCCGAA
>NZ_JAEPOL010000020.1 GCF_017642925.1 Maricaulis sp.
ACTTCAAATCGGACACACGATGTCCGCCGTGCATCCCGCACCCCTCTCATCGCTCCAGGGCGCAAGCCCGTGGAGGATTTCGTGCTTCCTCATCTCCAAACATGCACGATTTTTCCCGGAAGCGCGCAGCGCGGTCCGGGACCGACTGGACGCGGCTCACGCTTCACACCGGTCGGTAGATCCCGGATCTGCAGCCTGCCTGCGCAGGCTTGCATCCGGGAAAAATGGGAGAGGTTGAAATGAACACTTCCGCTTTCCCCGGATTTATTCCGGGGTCTGGCGGCGTTTCAGGAGGAGGCTCCTCCTGGCCCCGGCACGGGGGCCGGGGAAAATGGAGAGAGCGGAGAGAGTGGAGAGCGGTGGAGCGAAGTCACCATCCCAACTGCGCCCGATCCCCCGTGCAGCTTGACATTTCACCCTGCAAACCGGCACATCGCGGCACCTGTCTAACACCGATTTCCGGACGCTTTACCCATGCACGCATACCGTACCCATACCTGCGCCCAGCTGCGCAAGGACCATGTCGGCCAGACGGCCCGGATTTCCGGCTGGATCCATCGCAAGCGCGACCATGGCGGTCTGCTCTTCATCGACCTGCGCGATCATTACGGGCTGACCCAGGTCGTGCTGGAGCCGGAGAGCGCACACTTCGCCACGCTGGAGCGTCTGCGGGTGGAAAGCGTGATCACGGTGACCGGCGAAGTGATCGCCCGTTCTGCCGAGACGGTGAATGCCAATCTGCCGACCGGCGAGATCGAGGTGCGCCTGGCCGATCTGTCGATCCAGTCGGCGGCCGAGGAATTGCCGCTGCCGGTGTTCGGCGAGCCGGACTGGTCGGAAGAAGTGCGTCTGAAGCACCGCTATATCGATCTGCGCCGCGAGAGCCTGCACAAGCGTATCGTGCTGCGCTCGAAGATCATCGACTCGATCCGCCGCCGCATGGTCGAGGAGGGTTTCACCGAATACCAGACGCCGATCCTGACGGCTTCCTCGCCGGAAGGCGCGCGCGACTTCCTGGTGCCCTCGCGTCTGCACCCGGGCAAATTCTATGCGCTGCCGCAGGCGCCGCAGCAGTTCAAGCAGCTGATCATGGTCTCCGGCTTCGACCGCTATTTCCAGATCGCACCCTGTTTCCGTGACGAGGACGCTCGCGCCGACCGTGCGCCGGGCGAATTCTACCAGCTCGACATGGAAATGAGCTTCGCCACCCAGCAGGACGTGTTCGACGTGATCGAGCCGGTGATGAAGGGCCTGTTCGACGAGTTCGCCGATGGCCGTCATGTTCCGGACGAACCCTTCGTGCAGATCCCGTATTTCGATGCGATCCGCTGGTATGGCTCGGACAAGCCGGACTTGCGCAACCCGATCAAAATGTCGGACGTGTCGGAAACCTTCCGCGGTTCCGGCTTCAAGGTGTTTGCCGGCATGCTGGAGAAGAACCCCAAGGTCGAGGTCTGGGCGATCCCGGCCAAGACCGGCGGCAGCCGCGCCTTCTGTGACCGGATGAATGCCTGGGCCCAGAAAGAAGGCCAGCCGGGGCTGGGCTATATCTTCTGGCGCGAGGAAGAGGGTGCCGTGGTGGGTGCCGGCCCGATCGCCAAGAATATCGGCGAGGAGCGCACCGAGGCGCTGCGCGCGGAGCTGGGTCTGGAAGCCGGCGATGCCGTCTTCTTCGCGGCCGGCGATCCGAAGGACTTCTACTCGTTTGCCGGCAAGGCGCGCGATGTGGTCGGCACCGAGCTGGACCTGTGCGAGACAAATACGTTCCGCTTCTGCTGGATCGTCGACTTCCCGATGTATGAGTGGGATGAGGAGAACAAGAAGATCGACTTCTCCCACAACCCGTTCTCGATGCCGCAGATCGATCCGGACGAATTCCTGAAATTCGACGGCTCCGACCAAGAGGCGCTGCTGAGCCTGAAGGCCTTCCAGTACGACATCGTCTGCAACGGTGTGGAACTGTCGTCCGGCGCAGTACGGAACCACCGTCCCGACGTGATGCTGAAAGCCTTCGGCTTTGCCGGCTACGACGCCGAGACCGTGGAAGAAGAGTTCGGCGGCATGCTGAACGCCTTCCGCTATGGCGCCCCGCCGCACGCCGGTATCGCACCGGGTGTGGACCGCATCGTCATGCTGCTGGCCGGCGTGGAGAACCTGCGCGAAGTCGTGATGTTCCCGAAGGACCAGCAGGCCCGCGACCTGATGATGAACGCTCCGGCCGAGGTGGAGATGAAGCAGCTTCGCGAGCTTCACCTGCGCACCGTGGTGCCGGACAGCAAGAAGGATTGAGGCCAGCCCTCACGACCGAAAAAAGGCCCCGGAGACACCTCCGGGGCCTTTTGCTTTTTTGGACCTGAGCCCCGGGAATCAGGGCGCGGCAGTCTCGTCATTGTCTTCGGCCTCGGAGATGCCCGGCTGCAGGAAGTGCGGCGCGTCGAACCGGTAGGCCGGCGCGGCCATGCGGCCGGTCGATGCCTCGATCTCGATGGAATAGCCGACGCCGCTGCACGTCCCGGGCTCGGCGGGCAGGGTGCGGTTGAACACCATCAGGGCCGCATCGGAAAATCCGCTCGTATCGAACACGCCATCCTGTCCCAGGGGAATGGCGACAACCTCATCTCCGCGGCGGCCCAGGCCGATCAGTTCCAGCCCGTCCTCGCCTTCGAGCGTGATCTGGAAACGGCCGTCCAGATCGAACACCAGATAGTCCGCACCCAGTTCTTCCAGTCCGCCCTTGGACATCCAGCGTCCGGTCTCGTCCAGCGTATAGCGCACGGCCACGGAGCCGGAGAAGAGCGGCGCCAGATCATAGGCCCGGGCATAATTCTGCGCCCGCCAGCGCTGGATCGTGGCGGGAATGTCGGTGCCATATTCGGCCAGTGTCGCGGACGCGGTTTCAAACCCGTCCAGCGTCACGCTGTTCTCCCACAGGCGCCGCACCACCGCCTCGCCATGGCTGTCGGCCATGGATTGCAGCAGCGTCCACTGGGCATAGTCATGGCCGCCGGTCTGGGTGGTCCAGCACAGGTGCGGCGTGTCGAAATCGGTGCCGACATAGTCGGTCGCATCCTGGTCGCTGCCCATCGTGACGGTCTCGATCCAGGAGGCTGTCGCTTCATAGAGCCAGTCCAGGCCTTCCTCGGCGTCATAGCCGAACTGGACGACATGGTTGAACTCATGGGTGGCGGTGGCGCGCAGCAGGCTTTCCGCCGGCGCCTCCTTGCCCAGGCCCAGGAAATCATTGTCGATCACGAAGGCGGTCCGGGCCGCCAGGGTTTCGCGGACATCCGGCGTGTTGGGATTGTCGAACACGGTCTCGACAGGCTTGGTGAAACCCATCGCCCCGTCGACATGGGCGACATAGGCACGGTAGCGGCCATTCTCGTCGCGCAGCGGTTCGGCCCAGCCCATCCGTTCGATCTGGGCTTCGTAGGAATCCTGCAGGGCGATACCCACCAGCTCGGCATAGTGCCCCGAGGAGGCGTCTCTACCGTCCAGCGTGTAGTGGACGATGAAGTCCTCGGTCTCCAGCGTCAGCTCCGGACCGCTCAGCGTGACGACGTTCTCGTTCAGCGCCTGGAGTGTGTCGACGACGCTGGCGTCCACAGCGCTCAGGACGATGCGGAATTCGCCGCTCGTGTCCGAACCGTGATAGCGCGAGATCTCCAGCGTATAGGTCCCGCTGTGCGCTGCGGTGTAGGCAATGGCCGAGTTCAGCGTGCCGTCGCCGCGATCGTCATTCATTGCGACGGGAAACCCGTCCGGCCCGTTCAGCGTCAGCACCGTGTCCAGATCGTCGGTGATTGCATCGGCGACGATCATCACCGTCTGGCCGGCGGTCAGCTCGACCGGATAGCTCTGCTCGCGATTGTCGGCGCCGAGCACGCCCGAGTGTTCGGCGATGATCTCGCCCTCGACGCTGGCGAAGTCGAACGGCACCTGGGCATTGGGGTCCAGCGCGAGGGAGAGGACAAGATCGCCCTGGCCCTGGCCGTCATAGCTGCCAACCAGAACGGTGAAGCGGCCCGCTTCGTCAGGCTGGTAGACGATCTGGGAGTTCAGCGAGCCATCGCCGCGATCGTCATTCTGGGCGAGGACATTTCCGTCGGCATCCAGCAGGGTGAGCGTGGTGTCCAGCGTCTCGGTGAGGGCAAAGGTCGAGGCGACGAAGATGGTATCGGCGTCCAGATCGATCTCGGTGCGGACCTCGCTCGCGCCGCTGCCCAGCGTCACGACCTCCTCGCGCAGTGTTTCTGCGGCGTAGGACAGGCCGACATTCGCGCCTTCGGCAATGGTGAGTTCGAAGGCGCCGGTCGCTTCGCCATAGCCCGTCACGCGCGCTGTATAGCGGCCGCTCTCGGGCGGCATGAAGGTGATGCAGGACTGCAGCGAGCCGTCGCAATCATCATTCTGCGCGACCGGCTTGCCGTCGGGGCCGATCAGCGCGAGCACGGTGTCGAAATTTTCGATCGAAGCCGTGCTCAGCGTGACGACCTGTCCGGCCTCCAGCGTCAGCGGAAATTCGGCCTGCGGCGCGGCCTCTGTTACGGCGCCGGCAAACGGGCCCTCAGGTACCTGGGCCATGGCGGCACCGCTGGCCGACAGGCCAGCCAGAATGATGGTCGATATACGCATGAACGCCCCCTGGAAACGAGTCCGGCCGCCCAGCCGGGCGCCTTGCCCACCGGAGTAGCGGCGTGCGGCGCGCGGCACAAGAAGGGGGCTGTCACGAATGATGGTGGGGGCTGGACGGCAGGGCCGTCGATGCCTCAGCGTTCGGGCGGCGGCGGAGGTGTTTCCGGCGGCGGGGGGGCAATCCGGAACTCGAACCGCGTGGTCACGCTGCTCCTGTCCGTCTCGCGCTGCAGCTCGCGAAGTGCGCGTTCCTGTTCGCGGGCCTCGCGCCGCAGCTCGTCCTGCAGCGCACGATGTTCGCGCAGCGCTTCCTCGCGCTCACGCTCGATCTCGGCGCGCTCGACATGGCGCTCACGCTGGATTTCGCGCAGCTCCCGTTCGGCGCGGGCAATCTCGCGCAGCGCTTCATTGGTGGCTTCGCGGATCGCTTCCCGGTCAAGATCCTCGGCGTGGATTTCCAGCGCCTGGCCGATCTGGGTGAGCACCTCGATGCGCGCGTTTTCCAGCGCCCGCAACTCCATGACGGTCTCGGCGTCGGATTCGCCCCGCAGGCGCAGCACATAGCTGTATTCCTGGGCCGGCCCGAAGCGCATTTCGTCGCTGCCGCTGCAGACCGGCAGCTGCAGGCCGTCATTCAGCTCGGTCGCATCATTGCCGCAGGCGCCGGTCAGGCTGTCCTTGGTCAGGCCGATGGCCTCGCGGATGCGGGCCGAGGAGAAATTCGTACCGGCGAGATTGGCGCCGGTGAAATCGACTTCGCCCAGTTCGGCATTCTCGAAGCTGGAGCCGGTCAGGTCGGCATTGCGGAAACTCACTTCGGTACCGGTGACTTCGGCAAAGTTGGCGCGGCGCAGTTCGGCCGCCCGGAAATTCGTCTCGTTCAGCTCGGCGCGCAGGAAATTCACCTGCCGCAGCCGGGCGCTGTTGAAGAGCGTGCCGTCGAGCCGGGAGCCGATGAAGGTGACGAACACCATTTCGGTGGCGGAAAAGTCGGTGTCTTCGAGATCGGCGGCCGAGAAGTTCACCCGCTCGATCCGCGAGCCGGATAAGCGGGTGCCGGACAGGTTGGCGCGCGAGAAGGTGACACCGGTGAGCTGGGAGGCCGGCATGTCGGCATCGGAGAAATCGGTGTCGTTGAACCGGCTCTCCACGATGGTGACGCCTGGCAGCTCGCTGTCGGCAAAGGATGCGCCCTGGAAGTTCGCGCCGACAAAGACGGCACCGGCCAGGTTCTTGTCGGAGAAATCCCAGTTCTCGAACTCGCCGCCGATCGTCAGGCCACGCCGCGGATGATCGTCGTCTCCGCCCGCGAAAGCCGGAGCCGTCGCAAGGCAGGTTGCCGCAAGCAAAGCCGAAATGACGCGTGTCTGTATCCGCATATCCACTCAGATACGGCAGTCGCCGGGGGAGTTCGACTTAAATCACAGTAACCCCGGTGCATATCGTATGAAGCCCGCCTGTCCTTGGCCAGCCTTGGCGCCGGCTTTCCTTGTGCAGGACGTGTCTAATTGCAGCGCGGGATGTGCAGGCCGGCCGGCAGTTCCGTGGACTCGTCGCCGCACGCCCGGTTCAGCTGGGACTGGGTCAGGCCACGCGTCGTGCCCAGTTCGGCTCCGGACAGGTTGGCGCCCTCGAGATTGGCACCGGTCAGATCGGCGCTGTGCAGATAGGCGCCGACCAGATTGGCACGGCTGAGATCGGCACCGCGGAAGCTGGCACTGGTGAAACGGCCGCCGAACAGGTTCGCCACCGACAGGTTCGCATTGTCGAAGCGGGCGCCGTTCATGGTCACGAGGGCCAGGCTGGCCTGGCGCAGGCGACTGCCCGACACGTCGATGCCGGGGAGGTCGAGATAGGACAGGTCGGCCTGGAACAGGTTGCAGCCGGGGCAGGACTGGCCGGACTGGACCCGGGCAATCTGTGAGGCATCCTGGGCATGGGCGGCGGTCCCGAGGGTCAGGACGGCCAGGGCGGCAAGCCAAATCCGTTTCATTCTGGAGCGCTCCGAACGACTGGCCTCTCGCGAAGCAAGAGCCGTACCGGTGGACGGGATCAGTCGATGGCCGGACCCGTCCAGCCGCAAGCATCGCAATTGCGCGGTTCACCGTCACCGCCGGCGACGGTGAAATGGCCGCACTCGGGGCAGGGATCGCCGGAATAGGCCGTGATGTCACGGCTGCCGGCCCGCGTGATCGTGTGATCCTCGAGCTCGTAATGCCCGGCTTCGCCGGACCCGTCGCCGCGGCCGCTCGCCGCTTTGCGCGGGGCATTGGCGAACATCAGGATATTGTCCGGCACCTGGCCGCGCGAGAAACCGCGCGAGATGAATTTCGCGGCGTCTTCCTGGGCGAGCTTTTCCTGCTGGACACCCTTGCCCAGACCGCCGGGGTCGGCCCGGTCCGGTGAGACTTCCGCCAGATCCTCGCGGCCCAGATAGGACACGCCCAGTTCGCGGAAGAGATAGTCCAGGATGGAGGTCGCCTGCTGGATCGAGTCATTGCCCTCGACCGGGCCGGCCGGCTCGAACCGCGTATAGACGAAGGCGTCGACATATTCTTCCAGCGGCACGCCGTATTGCAGGCCGATGGAGATCGCGATGGCGAAATTATTCATCAGCGAGCGGAAGGCCGCGCCTTCCTTGTGCATGTCGATGAAGATCTCGCCCAGCTCGCCATCGTCGAACTCGCCGGTGTGAAGATAGACCTTGTGACCGCCCACCGTGGCCTTCTGGATATAACCTTTCCGGCGATCCGGCAGCTTGCGGCGCGCTGCGGGCTTCTCGACCACGCGCTCGACGGTCCGCTCGACAATGCGTTCATGGATCTGCGGCGCGGCGTCGGCGGCATAGTCGCCCTTGTCGAAATCGATCGCCGGCAGCAGATCGAACAGGCCCGATGCCGTGCGGCGGATATCCAGCCGGCGCAGGCCCAGCTCGGCGCCGGCATCGATCAGCGCCGACACATCGTCGATCGTCGCATCGCCGTCCAGCTCGAGGGCGATGGCGCAGGCTCCGCCGATCTGCTGTTCGACGGAATGTGCCATGCGCATGATGCCGTGCGGTGCGACCGGTGCGAAGACCGACCGGATCTCGGCGGGCAGGGTGGGGGAATCGTGCAGTTCGCCCGTGCCCTGGGCATGGCGGTCGGCGGCAGCGATGTCGGCTTCGGAAAAGCCCAGAGCGCGGCACAGGGAGGCGCCTTCGGCCTCGACCACATCGCTGGACAGACCCAGCTCGCGGCAGACCCGGTCGCCCAGCGTCCAGCGATTGAGGGCATGGCGGATCGAGGCGCCTTCCGCGATCGAATCCTCCAGCCTTTCAAGCACGTCTTCGGGCAGGCCGCGTTCGGCCAGCGCTTCCAGCGACAGGGCCGGAGCGCCCGCCAGCGTACCACGGCCGGCGGCGTGATCCTCGGCCTGCTCGATGCGGGCGGCTGACTGGTCCAGCGCCTCGAGGCCCTGGCGGACGCAACGCCGCAGGGTGCGGCCACCGCCGAACACATCGCCGGTGGTCGTTGTGGCGCCCAGAACGGGGGCCGCACCGTCGCTGTCTGCATCCATCAGGCCCGCGACAGCGCTGTCGACAGGACCGCAGGCCAGCACCACGCCCGGACGGGCGAGGGCGGCCTTGGGCAGGAAGGGTGTTGCTGCGTCTTCCAGACGCGCGGCCACCGTCTCGAATCCGGCCGGCAATGTATCGAGCGGAATGTCCGGACCCAGGCCCGGTGCGCTGGCGCCGGTACCGGCTGCCGCATCGCGCAGGGCGAGGGTCGCCAGCCGGGCGATCGCCGCGGCAGCGGTGCGTCCCTCATCGCTGTCATAGGCCAGCCCGCAGGCGGTCAGCGCTGCGCCAAGCCCCGTCAGGCTGATCGTGCCGGCCCAGGCGGCGCCCTTCGGCGCGCTCAGGGCCAGGGCTGCCGCCCAGTAGCGTATGGCATCGAACAGGAGATCGGCGTCGAAACTGCCCTCCACACCGATATAGGCAGGCAGGTTGACGAACAGGGTCGGTCCGGCCGCGTCCGGGCTTTCATGGAAGGCCAGGGACGGGGTGCCGAAACTCCAGACGGTCCGGGCGATCCCGGTGCGGAAATCACGGGCGCGGACGCTGCCGCCATCCTGTTCGAAACTCCAGGCCTCGTCCTTGGCAATCGCCTCGCACAGGGCCGGCGGCACATACAGCCGGGCCTTGCGCTGCGGCAGCGGGTCGGGGATCAGCGCGCCGAGGGCATCGTCGCCGGTTCCCTGGCGGGCCAGCGACAGGGCGCGTTCGACGGCTTCCTCGGGAACTCCGTCCTTCAAGGCGCGGCGCATCGCCCGGGCAAGGGCGGCATTGCTGCGCGGATCGAAACAGTCGTCGGGCTCGCCGGAACAGCGCCGGCAGGCTTCGCCGATGGCTTCCAGCCGCTCGCGGGTGACCCGGGCACCGACCTCGAGGATCGAGCCGCGCAGGGCGGTTTCCGCCACACGGCGCAACTGGCCGGGGGCGGTGCGGGCGGCCGCGCGGATCTGCAGCGGCAGTTCAGGAGCATCGGGGCTCTCCGGCGTATCGCCATAAGCCCAGTCGACCCCGCCCTCGGCGATCAGGTTCGCGTCGGGCATGACATGCCGGCTGGTCAGGCTGGCCGCGAGCTCACGGGCAAAGGTCTCCGCCATTTCCGGCGTCTCGAACGCACCCTGGCGGGCCGCCGACCAGGCCAGCGATCCGGCGAGGCGCGTCGTTAAGCTTTCCAGCCCGCTCTCGGTGATGCGGGTCTCGTCATCGGCAATGTGCGGCGTCAGGCTGCCGATCACCTTCACACCCGGCCGCGGCCTGGTGCGCAGCGGGCGGGGCGTATCCAGAAGGTCGGCGAGGCTCTGGGCGGCGTTCGCGCTCCAGTCGGCAGGAACAATGATCGTCCGGCTGCTGGATGCCAGCTCGGCATCGTCGCCGGATGCGGTCACTGTACGCTCTTCCGGCGCAAGGCGTTCGCCTTGCCGGGCCAGCTGCTGCGCGAAACGATCGAAGACTTCCATGCGTCCACCCTCAGACACCGGCCGGGCCCCGGTCATGCGCCGCGAATCGCCCGGACAAGCTGCCAGTCTACCGTGTGGCGGGGCCGGTCAGAAGCCTGCGGGCGGGCAGGCTGCGACACCGTGCAGCCGCGTTCGGTACTGGACCCGCCCGCGCCATGCGGGCATATAGGCCGCAACCTGTGTCGACCGACTCGGAGCCGCTGACAATGTTCGGAACGATCGCCAAGATTTTCGTGTGGTGGAAAGACGCCACGCCGGGAACTTTCCTGACGCTGGCCATGCGCGGCGCCAGGAAGGTCGGCGAGGATGAATACGGCAATCGCTATTTCGAGGAGCGCGGCGTGACCGGCCCCGACGGCAACAAGCGCCGCTGGGTGGTCTACAAGGGCTATGCCGACGCGTCGCGCGTGCCGTCCGACTGGCATGGCTGGCTGCATCACACCTTCGAGACGCCGCCCAGCGAAGAACCGCTGCGCCGTCAGCCCTGGGAAAAGGACCACCATCCCAATCTCACGGGCACGGTCTATGCCTATCGCCCGTCGGGCAGCCTGCTGACGCCGCAGGGCCGTCAGTCTGCCACCGCCGATTACGAAGCCTGGTCGCCCGACGAAGCCTGAGTTTTCCGCGGAGAGACGGCGCGGTCCTGCCTCAGCTCCGTCTCGACACGGTCATAATTGTCAGGGCAGAGTACGCGTCATGAAAACCGTCTTCACCGCCTGTCTCCTTTCCCTGGGTCTTGCCGCCGGCGCGCTGGCGCAGGACAACGATCCTATCGGCGACATGCTGCGGGGCGATGACCCCGATGCACGCGACGGCGAGGAATTGTCGAGCGAACCGGGCAGCATCGTCGTGCTGCGCGGTCTGGACAAGGTCACTGCCCGGACCCGCGATTTCGAGATCGCGATCGGCGAGACCGTGAATTTCGGCGCCCTGGCCATCACGCCGCGCTATTGCCGCCGCCGTCCGCCCGAAGAGACCCCGGAAACCTATGCCTTCCTGGAAATCCGAGACCGCCGCACCGACGGTTTCGGGGTTGATACGGATGGCGAGGAGATTTTCTCGGGCTGGATGTTTGCCTCGCGTCCGGCGCAGAACCCGCTGGAACACGCCGTCTACGACGTCTGGGTGATCGACTGCAGGGCCTGAGCCCCGCTCATCCCCTCGGGCACGGGTGGAAATCCCGTCTTTATCTTCAGGGCATCGGCCAGGCGCAGATGATACATCGCGCGCGGTATGGTGATCGCGCCGAAGCGTTCCAGATGTTCTGTGGTGAATTGGGTATCCAGCAGGATGAAGCCGCCGGCCTTCAGCTGGGCGATGAGATGGACCAGCGCCACCTTGGACGCGTCAGTGCGCCGCGAGAACATGCTCTCGCCGAAAAAGGCCCCGCCCAGCGAAACCCCGTACAGACCGCCGACCAGTTCACCGTCCTGCCAGCTCTCGACGCTGTGGGCGAAACCCAGCTGGAAAAGTTCGCGATAGAGGCTGAGAATACCGTCATTGATCCAGGTTTCCTCACGGCCCGGCGCCGGTTCGGCGCACCCGGCCACCACGGCCTCGAAGGCAGTGTCAAAACGGATGTCGAACGCGTCCTGGCGGACCGCCTTGCGCAGGGTGCGCGGAATGTGGAACCCCTCCAGCGGCAGCACGCCCCGCTCGTCCGGGTCGAGCAGGTAGATCCGCGGATCGTCGCGTCCCTCGGCCATGGGAAACACGCCGCGGGCATAGCATTCGATCAGGTCTTCTGCGCCGAAACCGCGCATCGGGCTACCGCTCCCAACGCGTGACCGCAAACACAGGAACGGTCACGCAATCGCTCAAGATGCGGGACCGCGGGGTCCCGGCGGCTAGCCGTTACGCTTGGCCAGCCATTCCTCAAGCCAGCGGATGTGGTAGTCCCCGTTCACGAAATCCGGTTCCTCGAGCAGGTCGAGGAAGATCGGGATCGTCGTCTCCACTCCGCCGACCACCATTTCTTCCAGCGCACGGCGCAGGCGCAACAGGGTCTCCGTGCGCGTACGGCCGTGAACGATCAGCTTGCCGATCAGGCTGTCATAATAAGGCGGAATGGAATAGCCCGCATACAGGGCGGAATCGAGGCGGACGCCGAGGCCGCCCGGCGCGTGGAAATCGGTCACCGTGCCCGGCGAGGGCGCGAAGGTCCGGGGGTTCTCCGCATTGATGCGGCATTCGATCGCCCAGCCTTCGAAGGTGATATCGTCCTGGGTGATGCCCAGCGGGGCACCGTCGGCGACGCGGATCTGCTCGCGCACCAGGTCGATGCCGGTGATCATCTCGGTGACCGGGTGTTCGACTTGCAGGCGGGTATTCATTTCGATGAAGTAGAACTCGCCGTTTTCCCACAGGAATTCGATCGTGCCGACGCCGCGATAGCCGATGGCCTCGATGGCCTTGCGAACCGTCTCGCCGATCTTGGCGCGCTCTTCGGGGCTCAGAGCAGGCGAGGGGGCCTCCTCGAGGATTTTCTGGTGGCGGCGCTGCAGCGAACAGTCACGCTCGCCCAGATGGACGACATTGCCGTGCATGTCGGCAAGCACCTGGATTTCGATATGGCGCGGCTGGCCGAGATATTTTTCCAGATAGACCGTGCCGTCGCCAAAGGCGGCCGAAGCTTCCGCCGAGGCAGTCTCCATGGCTTCCTTCAGCTTGTCGGCGCTCTCGGCGACCTTCATGCCGCGGCCACCGCCGCCGGATGCGGCCTTGATCAGCACCGGATAGCCGATCTCCGCGGCAATCGGCTGGGCTTCTTCATAGGTCGCCACGCCGCCTTCCGAACCGGGGACCACCGGAATACCGGCTTCCATCACGGCCTTCTTGGCGGTGATCTTGTCGCCCATCATGCGGATGTGTTCGGCCGTCGGGCCAATGAAGGCCAGGCCATGCGCCTCGACGATCTCGGCGAAGCGGGCGTTCTCCGACAGGAAGCCGTAGCCCGGGTGGATCGCCTGGGCGCCCGTCACTTCGGCTGCCGTGATGATGGCGGGAATGTTGAGATAGGACTTGCCGGCCGGCGGCGGGCCGATGCACACGCTCTCGTCCGCCAGGCGGACATGCATGGCATTGGCGTCGGCCTCGGAGTGGACGGCCACCGTGCGGATGCCCATTTCGCGGCAGGCGCGATGGACACGAAGGGCAATCTCGCCGCGATTGGCGATCAGGATCTTTTCGAACATGTCGGCTCTCGCGTCGGCTTGGGCGTCAGGAGAGGACGAAGAGAGCTTCGCCGTATTCCACCGGCTGCCCGTCCTCGACCAGGATATCCGTGATCGTACCGGCCTTCTCGGCGGTGATCGGGTTGAAGGTCTTCATCGCTTCGACCAGCAGGATGGTGTCACCCTGTTTCACCTGGTCGCCGACGCGCACGAACAGGGCGGCGTCCGGATTGGGCTTCAGATAGACCGTGCCGACCATCGGCGATTTCACCGTGCCGGGCTTTTCAGCAGCTTCGGCTGCAGCTGGAGCCGCGCCGGGGGCAGCAGCCACCGGTGTCGGAGCTGGCGCAGCGGCCGGGACGGAGACGGTCTGCACGGCCGGCGCAGCGGTCAGCTGACGGGCAATCCGCAGACGCAGATCGTCATGCTCGACTTCGATCTCGGACAGTTCCGTCTCGCGCAGGATATCCGCGAGTTCGCGGACCAGCTGGGGGTCGATCGGGGAGCGGGAACGGGAATCAGAACTCATGATGATCAGGCCTTTGGTTCCGTCTATTGCGTTTCGAGGCATCCGGCGGCGGCAGTGATACCGAGCAGGTAGCTGTTCAGCCCCAGACCGGTAATCGAGCCCCGCGCGGCGGATGCGATGTAGGAGTGGTGTCGGAAAGCTTCGCGTGCCGCTGTCTGACTCAAATGAACTTCGATGACCGGAGGTTCTATAGCGCGAACGGCGTCATGCAAAGCGACCGATGTATGCGTATAGGCACCCGGGTTGAAGACAACTGCAGACGCGTTGACGTTTGCGTCATGCAGCCAGTCGATCAGTTCGCCTTCATGGTTGGACTGGCGAAACACGATGGAAATCCCCAGATCACGGGCGTGGGCGGTGCAGGCCTGTTCGATGTCGGCGAGCGACATGGAACCGTAGACCTCGGGCTCGCGGGTGCCGAGAAGATTGAGATTCGGTCCGTTGAGGATGTGAATGGGTTTGCTCATGGCCTTGCCTTGAAGCCTCAAGGAGAATTACGAGGTGAGTGACGTCAGGACTCACGAAAGGTCAAGCGAAGCCGTGCTGCAGCTAACAGTCAATGGCGAAAGCCGGTCGATTGCCGATGGCGCCCGTGTGGCGGACCTGGTGAGCGACCTGAATCTGGACGGACGGAAGATCGCCGTGGAGCGGAATCTGGAGATTGTTCCGCGATCGCAATACGCCGGAACGGCGCTGCAGGACGGCGACCGGATCGAGATTGTCGCATTTGTTGGAGGTGGATGAGATGGATGATGCCGTAACCCCGAACGTCGCGGAGGACACGCCGCTGGTGGTCGCCGGCCGCACCTTCACCTCCCGCCTCATCATCGGTACGGGCAAATATGCGACCTACGCCCAGAATGCCGAGGCGCTGAAGGCGTCCGGCGCCGAGATGATCACGGTCGCCGTGCGCCGGGTGAACCTGTCCAATCCGGACGAGCCGCGCCTGGTCGATTTCATCTCGCCCGAGGATTACACCTATCTGCCCAATACGGCCGGCTGCTTTACCGGCGAGGACGCGATCCGCACGCTGCGCCTGGCGCGCGAGGCGGGCGGCTGGAATCTGGTGAAGCTGGAAGTCCTGTCCGATCCCAAACACCTCTACCCCGACATGGCCGAGACGCTGCGCGCGGCGGAGATGCTGATCAAGGACGGGTTCGAGGTGATGGTCTACTGCTCCGACGATCCGGTCTACGCCAGGAAGCTGGAAGAGATCGGCTGCTGTGCGATCATGCCGCTGGGCGCGCCGATCGGTTCGGGCCTGGGTATCCAGAACCCCGTCAATATCCGCCTCATCGTCGAACAGACCAAAGTGCCGGTGATCGTCGATGCCGGTGTCGGTACGGCGTCCGATGCCGCCGTGGCGATGGAGCTGGGCTGTGACGGTGTGCTGATGAACACGGCGATTGCCGAGGCGAAGGATCCGGTCCGGATGGCCCGTGCGATGCGTCATGCCGTGATTGCCGGCCGCGAGGCCTATCTGGCCGGCCGCATGCCGAAGAAGCGCTATGCCGATCCGTCCAGTCCGCTTTCCGGTCTGATCTGATTCATTTCGCTCTTGCGATGTTCCGTTTTTGTTCTATTCTGATTTCCCAACAGGGAGAACCGGGATGGAACAGCGTATCTCGCTTATCACCCTCGGCGTTGCCGATACCGCGCGCTCGCGGGCTTTCTACGAAGCGCTGGGCTGGAAGGCGGCCTTCGAGAATGAGGAAGTCGTCTTCTTCCAGCTGAACGGCATCGTGCTGGGCCTGTTCCGGCGCGACAGTTTCGATCTCGACATGAAACGCGACAATGACGGCACGGGCCGGATCGCGCTCGCCTACAATGTCCGCGACCGGTCCGAGGTCGACCCGGCGCTCGACCGGGCGGTGGCCGCCGGAGGCAGCGTGCTGAAGCGGGCCGAGGAGACCCCCTGGGGCGGATATTCCGGCTATTTCGCCGATCCGGATGGGCACGCCTGGGAAGTCGCGCACAATCCGGCCTGGACAATCACCGCGGCCGGCCATGTCGAGATGCGCGTCTGACCGCTTGTCCGGCTCGCGATGGCGGGCATCAGTTCAGGAGGACGGAACCGGCAAGCCCTGCGGTTCTCACCTGCGTTCATTGCAGGGGATCATCCGGTCGCCACGCCGGGGCTCGTCGATCCGGCGGCGCTCTCCCGTCGCATCGTCGATAAAAAGCCGGTGGTTATAGGTGCGCAGGGCGGTCGTCGGTCCCGGGCCGCCGCGGATCGCAAGACGCATCTCCTGGCGTCCGGTCTCGCCGCTGCCGTCCGGTGCCGGGCCGTGCAGGATCCACAGCATGTCGGTCCAGATCCCGCTGCCGGACGTCAGCCCGTTGGAGTAAAGACCACGGCGCTCGTCCAGGCGCAGATATCCGGCAATCTCGCCCTGGCTGTAGATCGTGATCCGGTCGCCGGCGATGTCCCAGACATCCGTGCGGTCCTTGCAGCCCGTCCCGTTGCCCCAGCCCCAATCGCCATCCTGCTGCACGTATTCGCGCAGCTCTCCCGGCATCTTGCCGCAGGCGGCCGGCAGGATGGCAAGACAGGCCATGGGGATAAGAGCGTACCGCATCGCGTCTCCGGGTCCGGTTCCGCCATTGTCTAGCTGAACCGGACCGGACGCGGGCATCCCCTGTTCCGGGGACGCGAAGGCAGCGTGCAGGGGCTACCCGGCGAGCGCCCGCTGCAGGGCTTCGTCGAGCGCGAGTTCGTTGGCGCCGGATACGATCGTGCCGTCGACGATGAAGAAGGGCGTGCCCGTCACGCCCAGCACTTGGCCGAGCGAGCGCACCTGGCTGATGTGTTCCATGATGGCCGGGCTTTCCATCGCCTCGCGCATGCGCTCGACATCCACACCCGACACGCGGGCGAGCTGGTTGATCCGCTCGCTGGGCAGCGGCCCGGAGGAGGACACCATCGCATTGTGGAAGGCCTCGTAGATGTCCGTCCCCTGTTGCAGGGCCGCGATCGCCGCGCGCGACGCCTCCAGCGAATCCTCGCCCAGGATCGGGTATTCCTTGATGATGAACTGGATGCGGTCGCCATGCTCTTCGCGCACGTCCTCGACCCAGTCATTGGCGACCCGGCAGTAGGAGCATTTGTAGTCCATGAATTCGACGATCACGATCTCCGCGTCTTCCGGGCCGAGGCGCGGGTCGCGCGGGTCGTTGTAGATGGCCTCGGACTGGGCTTCGACGGCGTCATAGGCGGCCTGCATCTCGCGGGCGCGGGCCCGGCGCTGCAGCTCGATCAGGGCCTCTTCGATGATTTCCGGGTTCTCGAGAATGTAGTCACGCACGATGTCGCGCACTTCCTCGCGCTGCGTGTCGGACAGTTGGGCGCTGGCATCGCCTTGCTGGCAACCCATCAGGAGAATGGCGGCGGCGAAAATTCCCGCGAAACGTGTCATGATCGGACCCCTTGAAACCGGTAGCGCCGCACATCTAGCCGGTCTTGCCCCGCACTGCGAGGTTTTCCGGTGTAAAATCATCGTGTGAGGCTTCGAAGCGCACCGACCGCTTGCGGGTCTGCACCGTCGCGCCTATGCGAGGGCATGATCTCGGTTCTCACACTCCCGCTCACCAGTCTTTCCCTGTCGACCGACGCGTTTGCCGCTGCGCTCGCCCGGGGCGCTTCCGATCCGGCCGCGCGAACCCTGCGCGCCATGAGGGTGGGGGCGGTGTTCGGTCTCGCCGAGGGGCTGATGTGCCTGGCCGGCTGGCTGCTGGCACGCGTGGCCGCGCACTGGATAACCGCCGTCGACCACTGGATCGCCCTGATCTTGCTGGCAGCGATCGGCGGAATGATGATCCGAAATGGACTGGGGGGTGCGGACGAGGACGTAGCGGATGAACCGGCCGCCGCTACGTCCGGCCTTCTGGCGACGGTCGTCACGGCGCTGGGGACGAGTATCGATGCCGCCGCCGTCGGGATCGCCCTTGCTCTGGCAGGCGGTCCGGCCTGGTCAGCCCTGGCGATCGGGCTGACCTCCTTCACCATGGCCAGCCTGGGCTACCGGATCGGTCCCAAAGTCGCCGAGCGGCTGGGCGGGTTTGCCGAGATCGCCGGCGGGGCGGTGCTGATCGGGATCGGTGTCTCGATCTTCGTCAGCCACATGACAGGCGGCTAATCGCTGTCGATATCCTCGACGACGAGAATGCGCGCTTCGCCCAGGGGATGGGCGACATGCTCCTCGCCATCGCCGATGGCCAGCGCGTCGCCGGCTTCCAGCAACATGGATTTCTCGACGCCGGCCTCGCGGTATTTCATCTCGACCCGGCCATCGAGCACCACGAAGACCTCGTCACCGGTATTGCGGTGCCAGCGATAAGGCTGGTCGGTCCAGTGCAGGCTGACCCCGGTGGATCCGAACAGGGCGAGGCGCTCGGCGCCCCAGGCCCGTTCGGCGGTGAAGTCCCGTGCGCGGATGCGTTTCATCAGGCGATCTCGAAAACCGCGTCGACCTCGACGGCGGCGCCCAGCGGCAGGACCGGGCAGGAAACGGCGGAGCGGGCGTGCCGGCCCTTGTCGCCGAACACATCGACCATCAGGTCGGAACAGCCATTCACCACTTTGGGAATATCGGTGAAGGACGGGGCTGCGGCCACGAAACCGCCAAGACGCACGACCCGTTTCACGCGCTCCAGATCGCCCTCGCAGGCGGCTTTCATCTGGGCGATGAGATTGATGCCGCACAGCCGCGCCGCGGCCTGTCCGGCCTCCAGATCCATGTCATCGCCCAGCGTGCCGGCGACCAGACCGTCCGGGCCGATGGAGACCTGGCCGGACAGGAAGACCTGATTGCCGGTGCGCACGAAGGGCACATAATTGGCAACCGGGGCGACCGGCTGGGGCAGGGAAATGCCGAGCTCGGCAAGACGGGCTTCGATGGCGGACATGGGGCGCTCCTTGGCTCGATATGCCGACAACTTAGTGATGTATCGGCCCCATGCAATCTGCCTGCTTGACTTGACGCGAACGTCATCCGGCACAGTGCGCACATGACGACGATGATCCGTGAAGACGAAATCCGATTCGATGCGCGCGACGGCTACTCGCTGTCGGGGCGGATCATCACGCCCGAACAGCCGCGGGCGGCGGTTCTGGTCTCCTCGGGGACGGGCTTTCCCAAGGGCTTCTACCGCCGGATCGCGCTGGCCGGTGCCGAGCGGGGCTATGCCTGTCTGCTCTATGATTACCGTGGCATCGCGGGATCGGCGCCGGCGCGGATGCGCGGATACAAGGCCGATATCGTCGACTGGGGCCGGCTCGATTTTCCCGCTGCGCTCGACCGGGCACAGGCCCTGGCGCCCGGCAAGCCGCTCTTCACGCTGGGCCATTCGGTGGGCGGGCATCTTGTCGGCCTGGCCGACAACGCCGCGAAAGCACGCGCCCATGCCTTCATCTGCGTCGGGTCGGGGCATTGGGGCCGGCATCTGGCCTATTACCGGCCGCAGGTTCTGTTCTTCTGGTT
Source organism: Maricaulis sp. (assembly GCF_017642925.1). Taxonomy (GTDB): domain Bacteria; phylum Pseudomonadota; class Alphaproteobacteria; order Caulobacterales; family Maricaulaceae; genus Maricaulis. The sequence continues at coordinate 18,828 of NZ_JAEPOL010000020.1, forward strand.
CGCCTATGGCTCGGCCTGCCTCGCCCTGAAAGGATATATCCCGCCGGGTGGTATGTGGGGCGGTACGGCCTTGCCACGGGATGTGTTCCTGCAATGGCGGCGCTGGGCATCCAGACCCGGTTATCTGGGCGATGAATTCGAAGCGATCGGGGAACACTGTTTCGGCGCAATCGAGGCCCCGATCCGCTCCTACCAGTTCACCGACGATCCGATTGCGACAGCGGGTGCTGCACAGGACATTCTGGACCTCTATTCCGCGGCTTCCACCGAACTCGTCACCCTTGCCCCGACGGATATCGGCGCCGCGCGTGTCGGGCATTCCGGGGCGTTCCGGCGGGGGGCAGAGGCGCTGTGGCCGATGCCGTACGACTGGTTCGATACGATGGCAGATTGACGGGTTCTAGCGCTCGCGTTTCGGCTTGGCCCGGAAGGCGATTCCCTTGACGACAGCATCGCCGCCGAATTTCGCCCGGGCCTTGTCGATCGCGCGCTCGGCCGTTGCGCGGCGGATGGCATTGGGATCGAGAAGATCGCCGCTGTCGGCGACGGCGGGCTGGAGGCCGGAAAAGCCGATCCCGATCAGCCGGTAGCGCGTACCGTCAATCTCCGGCGCCAGCAATTCCTTTCCGACCCGGAATAGCGTGTCGGCCAGCTGGCTGGGTTCGGACAGGGTGCGCCGCCGCGTTCGGGTCTTGAAGCCGGACGTCTTCAGCTTCAACGTTACCACCGAGCCGGAAATCGCCTGCGCCTTCATCTGGTCCGACACACGGACGCACAGGCGCCAGAGCTGCTTTTCCAGCGTCTCCCGGTCGTCATGATCGGCATTGAAAGTGGTCTCGCTCGACACGCTCTTGCGGTCGCGTTCCGGTTTGACCCGGCGCGTGTCCTCGCCGCGGGCGAGCCGTGCCAGGTGAAAACCCATCTCGCCATAGCGCCGCGCCATCTCCTTGTCGCCATGCCGGCTGATATCGGCGAGCGTGCGGATCCCGTCGCGTTCCAGCTTGGCGGCAAAGGCCGGGCCGACGCCATAGATGGCCCGCACCGGCTGCTTCTCCAGGAAGGCCTGCGCATCGCCTTCCCCGATCACGGCAAAGCCGTGCGGCTTGTCCAGATCGGACGCGGTCTTGGCGAGGAATTTGTTGAAGGACAGGCCGACGGAGACGGTGATGCCCACCGTCTCGCGGATACGGCGCTGCAGGCGCAGGAGCGTGAGGGCGGGCGGCGCGCCGTGCAGCCGTGTCGTCCCCGTCAGATCGAGGAAGGCTTCGTCGATCGACAGCGGTTCGACCAGCGGGGTGACGTCCTGCATCATCTCGCGGATGCGCCGCCCCTCGGCGGCATATTTGCCGTGTTCGGGCTTGATCACGACGGCATCCGGGCAGGCCTGCAGCGCCTTGAACATCGGCATGGCCGAGTGCACGCCATAGAGCCGCGCCACATAGCAACAGGTCGAGACGACACCGCGCTGGCCGCCGCCGACAATAACGGGCAATTCTTCCAGGGCCGGGTTGTCGCGTTTCTCGATGGCCGCAAAGAAGGCGTCGCAATCGATATGGGCGATCGACAGTGTGTCGATCTCGCGATGCCGCAGCAGCTTGTGCGAACCGCAGGCGGGACAGGCATCGCCTGCGCTTTCCGGCAATGGCGTCAGGCAGGCGCGGCAATAGCCCGGATCGCCGCTCATCGCGGCTCGGCCGGCCACAGCCAGGCCGCACCCCGCACGCCGGAACTGTCGCCATGGAGATGGCGGACGACGCGGGTCTCCAGCACGTCGGAGAAGATGTGAGCGGACAGGCGCTCCTGCACCGTCTCTGCCAGGCCGTCGGCATTGGAGACGCCCCCGCCCAAAACGATCACATGCGGGTCGATCAGGTTGACGACGTTGGCGAGCGCGCGGGCCAGCCGGTCGGCATGGCGGGCCATGCTGTCCCGGCAGCCGGGGTCCGGCGAGCGGGCAATCTCGAGTGCTGTCAGTGTCGTGCCCGTGCGGCGGGCATGGTCCTGCGCGATGCCGGGGCCGGACAGCCAGGTCTCCAGACAGCCGGTCTGACCGCACCAGCATTGCGGGCCGGGATATTCGTCCGGCCGAGGCCAGGGCAGGGGATTGTGGCCCCATTCGCCTGCGATCCGCTGGGCACCGTCGAGCAGCTTGCCGTCGATCACGATGCCGCCGCCCGTACCGGTCCCCAGGATGACACCGAACACGATGCTGGCGCCGGCCGCAGCGCCGTCGCGGGCTTCGGACAGGGCGAAACAGTCGGCGTCATTGGCGAGACGGACCGGGCGGTCGAGACGGGCTTCCAGGTCGCTGCCGAGGGCGCGGCCGTTCAGCCATTGCGAGTTGGCGTTGCGGATATGGCCGGTCTTCGGGCTGATGGAGCCGGGGTGACCAACCCCCACCTTAGCGGGCCCATAATCACTCTCCAGGTGCGCAATAAGAGCAACAATCGTGTCCAGTAGTACGCCATAATTGCCCGGTGTCGGACGCCGCTCGCGCGCCAGGATCTCGCCGGCGGCATTCATGGCGGCGGCCTCGATCTTCGTGCCGCCCAGGTCGATCCCGATTCGTATCATGCCGCGCACCACCCGTGGACAAGACTGGTCTTCAAATCCGCCATTTTGTTCTTATCTTGTTCCGAAAGGGACGAAAAGTACCCGTTGACTCATGGTTGGTTAAGGAAGATCGGGTTTGATGCAGGCGGGGTTAAACACGCACGGTACAAACAGTGCATCAAACGGGAAGCGCGTCGCCGACATGCTGCAGGTCATGCCCAAGAAGGTCCTGATCGTCGAGGATAACGAGCTCAACATGAAGCTCTTCAACGATCTGTTGGAGGCCCATGGCTATGAGACCTTGCAGACCAAGGACGGCTTCAAGGCGCTTGAGCTGGCGCGCGAGCATACACCCGACCTGATTCTCATGGACATCCAGCTGCCGGAAGTGTCCGGCCTCGAAGTCACCAAGTGGCTGAAGGATGACGAGACCCTGTCGGCGATCCCGGTTGTGGCCGTGACGGCGTTTGCCATGAAGGGCGATGAGGAGCGGATCCGGGAGGGCGGCTGCGAGGCCTATCTGTCCAAGCCGATCACCGTAACCACCTTCATCGAGACGGTCCGGCAGTTTCTGGACTAGGGACAGGCGTTAGCGTTAGGGGCGAACAGGTATGAGTGCGCGTATCCTCGTCGTTGACGACCAGGCCGCCAATGTCCGCCTGCTCGAAGCCCGCCTTCAGGCCGAATATTTCGACGTCTGCACTGCCACCAATGGCTACGAGGCCATCGAGGCGGCCCGTCTCGAACAACCCGATCTGATCCTGCTCGATGTGATGATGCCCGGCATGGACGGGTACGAGACCTGCGAGCGGCTCAAGGCCGACCTGTCCACCCGGCATATCCCGGTCGTCATGGTCACGGCGCTGGACCAGCGCGAGGACCGTATCCGCGGGCTCGAGGCCGGGGCCGATGATTTCCTGACCAAGCCGATCGACGATGTCGCGCTGTTTGCCCGGGTGCGCAGCCTGCTGCGGCTGAAGGCCGTGCTCGACGAGCTGCGCTATCGCGAGAGCAGTTCGGCCATCGCCGAGCTGCAGGCCGATTTCGCCGACGACCCGGCCGAGATTTCTACCGCCATCATCGTCAGCGCCGATCCGCGGGCCGGAGCCCGCTATGCCTCGGCCCTGCCGGAACAGGTGCGCGCCCAGGTCCTCAAGGCCCCGGTCGAGGCGCTGGCCGAGATGCGCAAGGGGACCGACCTTCTGATCGTCGATCTCACTCATCCCGAATTCGACGGCTTGCGCCTGTGCGCGCGGGTGCGTTCGGACACCGTGACCCGTCCGCTGCCGATCCTGACGGTCGTCAGTCCGGACGATACGGCCCAGGCCGTACGGGCGCTCGATCTCGGTGTGAACGACATCATCTACCGCCCGGTCGATGCGGGCGAGCTGAATGCGCGCGTGCGCACCCAGCTGCGCCGCAAGCGCTATGCCGACCGGCTGCGCAGCCAGCTCGACCAGAGCCTGGAGATGGCGGTGACGGACCCGCTGACGGGGCTGCACAATCGCCGCTACATCAATTCGCGCCTGCGCCAGGCCCTGGCGAGTGCCGACAATGGCGGTGCGCCGGTTTCGGTGGTGATTGCCGATATCGATCACTTCAAGTCGATCAATGATCTCTATGGCCACGAGGCCGGTGACATCGTGCTGCGCGAGTTTGCCGAGCGGATCCAGAAGGCCATGCGCGCGCTCGATCTGGCGTCCCGCTATGGCGGCGAGGAGTTTCTGGTGCTGATGCCGGCGGCCGGCCTGGCCGAGGCGCGGATTGCTGCCGAGCGCCTGCGCGGCGTGGTCGCGGATGCGCCCTTCCTGCTCGAGGACGGCACGGATATCGCAGTCACGGTGAGTGTCGGCCTGGCCCAGGCGCTGCCGGGCGAGGGTGTCGAGGCCGTGCTGCGCCGTGCCGACCAGGCGCTCTACACGGCCAAGAATGAAGGCCGCAACCAGGTCCAGGTCGCCAGCGCGGCCTGACGGCTTACAGCTCACGGCTTACAGACTTCAGATGCAAATAGAACGGCCCCGCCGGATTTCTCCGGCGGGGCCGTTCTGTGTCTGTCGTCGCAAGATGTATTCGGAAAAGCGGCGGGCGCCTGTCCTACTTGATCTTGGCTTCCTTGAATTCGACGTGCTTGCGCGCGACCGGGTCGTACTTCTTCAGCACGAGCTTCTCGGTCATCGTGCGGGCGTTCTTCTTGGTCACGTAGAAGTAACCCGTGCCGGCCGTCGAGTTCAGGCGGATCTTGATGGTTGTCGGCTTCGCCATGGCTCTAAATCCTGTCTGCAGTCCCGGATGTCACGTGCGCCACGGCGCATGCCGTCGCGGGAGCGCGCGAACATACGCATGGGCGAGTGTGTGTCAACTGTTCTCGGCGGTCGGTCCAGAGAAATCTGAGGAACTCTATTTCACGCAGACCCACGATGTTATGGTTGTGGGCCGCTGGCGAAGGGGGAGGCCCGAGCATGACCAGATTTGGCTATCCTGAATCTGCTTGGATGAATGCCAAGAAAGAGGCACGAGATATATTAATTCGACGGGCATCGGGGAGGATAAATCAAACAATTTCCTATTCAAAACTTGCAGAAATGGTTCGAGCTATCAGCTTTGAAGCACATGAGCATGCATTTCACGCGCTACTTGGTGAAATATCAGAAGAAGAGCATGCAGAAGGCAAGGGTATGCTGTCGGTTTTGGTTGTCTACAAAAACGGCCCTCAGATGCCAGGAACGGGCTTTTTTGAGTTGGCAAAAGAACTCGGTCACGGCTTCGTAAATGAGGAGGAATTTTGGGTGCGAGAATTCGAAAAAGTACTTTCCGTTCACCAGAAATAGATCAAGCTTTCTCTGACCTTCCTTCTTTCAAAACTCGTATTCCTACAGCAAGCACATAGGCTGCCGAGACGGCGGAGAGTGTCCATAACAGCCCCCAGGGACCGATCGTGTCCATGGCGCTGCCGGCAATCGGCGGGCCGGCGAAACTGCCCAGCCCGTAGGCGAAGATGAAGCCGGCATTGGCCGCCGCCACGGCACCGCCGGCAAAGCGTTCGCCCAGGAGGGAGAGGCCGACCGAGTAGAGCCCGCTGGCGACGCCGGCCTGGATGAAGAGGAGGGGCAGGAGGGCCGGTGTGAAGCCGCCGGCAAGCCCGATCCCCACCGGTACGAAGGTTGTCGTCACGGCGATCCAGAACAGGGTGGCGCGCCGGTCGGTCCGGTCGGCGATCCAGCCCAGCGGAATCTGGAAGCTCAGCGCGCCCATGGCGACGGCGAACACCATCATGCCGATCGTCGCATGGGTCAGCTCGATCCGCTCGCCATAGACCGGCAGCAGCGAGAAAAGCAGCGTCTCCAGCGCCCCGAAGGCCAGACCCGCCAGGATAGCGGCGGGAGCCGAGCGGGCCGCGCCCAGCATCGCCTTGAGCGACGCGCCGTCGCGGTCGGGCGCCACGGCCTGGGGGCCGCGCAGCAGGGCGACGGGCAGGGTGCCCAGAAGGAAGATGGCGGAGGCAACGTAGAAGGGCAGGTCGCCGGTCGGATCGAGCACCGAGAACAGAAGGCCGCCAACGCCGAAACCGCCCGCCAGTGCCGTGCCGTAGACGCCCAGCATGAAGGCGCGCCGGGCCGGCGTGACCACCTGGTTGATCCAGCTTTCGGAAATCACGAAGACGACGGTGATATTGCAGCCGCTCAGGAAACGCAGCGCGAACCAGATCGCCACCACCGGGAAGGCCGGAAAGAGTGCGAACAGGGCTGCGGCGACAACGAGATTGCCGATCAGCATGTAGCGCGGCGGCGCCAGCGTCATCAGGCGCGGCACCAGCGGCGCCATCACCAGGGTCGACAGGGCCGCAGCCGCGCCGTTGAGACCGACCAGCACGCCGGACCCCGTCATGTATTCCAGGCGCAGCGAGATCAGCGGCATGGACAGGCCGAACACGATCCCGCACACGCCGGCACAGCAGATGGCGGCAATCAGGGCGCGCGTATTGCCCCGGCGCAGATCGGTGAGTTCGGCAGCGGCAGTCATGCCGCAGCTATAGCCAAAGCGCCGCGATGCGTCTCGTTTCGGGGGCAGGGTGGATTTTTGTTTTGCGCGGCGTTGCCGCGCGCCCCTCACCTTAATCCTCTCCCCGGTGGGGGAGAGAGTATAGAAGTATCCAGAATATATTCGCCGAGGCAACTTTGATAGCGACAAAGAAATAATGTAGCGTCGTCGTTCATCAAAGCTGGTACCGACGTCGGATAGCGAGAAAAAACAGGAAAAAGAGAACATAGGACGCACTGCCGAAAAGAACGCTAAGATAGCGTACTACGACTTGTGTTTGAGGTGCATATCTCACCCACGCCGGTTCACTGATATCGAATGTTATTCCTATCGGGGTTGAATTGAGGAAGCTCTCGAAGAGCCATTGCGTCACTAGGAGTGCATCTGACACTCTGCCTGTAAACTCCCACCCATCAAAAAAGATTAAACTAAACCCACCCATCAACATGAATATCGCTGCGAGTATAGCAAATATCACTGGGGGTCTGTTGGTGTTAACTCCATAGTCTGAAAATATTTTGTAGATATGATTTGTTAGCCAAGAAGCGAAGCCGACTTCGCCGATGGGCCGAAGACCATGAATCTGCGCCTCAATTTGCTTCAGTTTATAGGCGCTATTGAAGTTCCCATAACTCTCCATAGCCCGCGTCAAGGGGCGAAGTCCGGTCTCAATTTCATCTAAGGCGTGGCCGTCTTTGCGGCCCTCTCCGCCCCGCGCTGGCGCCAGCTTAATATCACCCACATTGGGTTCTGATGCGAACTGCGTACCTGTGAAATCAATCGCGTGACTTAGTTCAACGCGCTGCAAGCTGGCGGTTCCAATTCTCCAGCCTCGAATTCGAAACGGCGTTATCACCTTCAGATCTAACAACTGTAGAGAGGCGATGCTGGCCCCGCGTGGGGGTGCGTTCATTGTCAGGGCGCCGCCTTCGGCGCCCACGGTCACTTCAGTCATCTCTACTTTCGAAATATCGCTTGAGCCAGGGAGTGCCCCGCGTCCGATAGTAGATGAAGCAATGTCGATCTCGGAGATTCTTGCGACCCCAAGCCCCAAATTGCCAATGCTCGAAAATGCGTTGATCGAAAGCGAGTGCGCGACTTCACCGCCCCCGCTAAGAGCATTTATGTCGCATCCTTTTATAGAAATTGCATTCAGCTGGCAGGAGTTGAAAGTGGCTATGTTTAATTCTGATCCATAGATAATAATTTCGCCACCTTTCCTTTCAGAATTTACTAATGATATACGATTAAGTTTCGAGTTTTTGATTTCTAAATTAGAGTTATTGTATAAGTCGAATTTACATACGGATTCTGGATAAATGTTGTTGCAATTAAATATTTTGAATGTGACTTCGGACGACAGAACAATATCCAAGTCACCCACATAGCACCCTGTCAATTTTACATTCCATTTCAGCGGAGACCTTGAATCAATTTTTTCGGATTGAATAACATCCATATCTTCAATCGATATGTTTGCTGAATTCGAATAGTAGCTTGTTATCGATAAGTCAAAAATTCTCGTTATTCGCCGATCTTTATCTTGATTGGAAATAATATCAAAAAAGAATTCAAAAAACTGGCGTGATAGAATCTGGTGGGAACGCTTGTAAATTTTATCTGGGATGCATGACGAACTAAATTCGTCACTTTGGAATGCTCCCACCGGGTATCGATTGAATGTAAATTCAGGTTTTCCCTCGATATCATCCAAGAGGCCAATCTGCCTTAACAGCCTCTCCCGCTCCACCTGACTGTATTGTGAGAATCGTCTATCGTAGGCCTTAGTAACTGCGGCCAAAAAAACTGCTTTACGGGCATCATCATCAGCGTCGGTCGAGAAATCTGAAAAAGAATATGGCTGGTCGTTCATAGCGGTCGAGGCCGGAAGCTTTTGAGACAACGGTCGCGACACAGACGAAAGCGTGGCGCATTTTTCGGGATTGAGGTTTCCTGAACAGCAATCCCCGTCAGCGTAGTTTGGTTTGTCAATTCGAGCGACGGATTCGAGTCGGATCGTCCGTTGCGCTACCGTCAGTGTGTATTGGTCAGTCGATTTTGTATAGCAACGCGTTCCTCTATAGCTCGTCGGCCCGAGCCACCCAACCAGTAGGATTGTGGTGTTTCAAGACGGTTTCCTGCTGGATTTATCTATACCCCCTCCCGAGACGGGGAGAGGAGGTGCTGAACCCCTTCTCCCCCACTGGGGAGAAGGTGCCGCGAAGCGGCGGATGAGGGGCGGCCGCGGGAGCGGCCTTCTACAGCGGTTCGACCCACATCTTGCCGCGGCGGTCGCGGATGTGGCGGGGTGGTTCGGGGCGGGGCGGTTGTACGCGGACCAGCTCGTCCAGCACGAAATGCGTCACGCTGGGCAGGTCGAGATCGCGGGCCTCGGCGAGCGGCACCCATTGCACGTCTTCCAGTTCCGAGCTGGGCCTGGGCGGACGGTCGCCATGCAGCGCGGCGGCATCGGCCGTGAAGAACCAGGTGTCGAAACGGCGGGTGCGTCCCGGCGGGGTGATGGCGCGGGTGATCAGCGACAGGGGCGCCAGGTCGGGCACCACGCCGTGCTGGCGGAAGGGGGCCCAGTTGGCATGGCGCGAGCGGCAGGCCCCTTCACGGGCGATCAGCAGGCCGGTCTCCTCGGCGGTTTCCCGCACGGCGGCGGCCGCGGCTGCGCGCGCCCGGCGTTCGGGCAGGAAGCGCTGCATGATGTCCATCACGCCGCGGTCGAGGTCGCGGGCAAAGGGCGCCGTGCCGTCGGCGCGGTCGACCCGGCCGCCGGGGAAGACGTATTTGTTGGGCATGAAGACATGGCGCGAGGAACGGCGCCCCATCAGCACCTCGGTGCGCGCGCCGCGGCCGCGCGTCAGGATGAGCGAGGCGGCCAGGCGTGGCCGCATCGGCGGAACATCGCTGCGCCGGCGTTCGTCGCTCATTTGCGCTTGCCCTTGCGGCCCTGTTTCCAGGGACGGCCCGAACGGCGCCCGCCGGGCGGACCGCCATGCTGGCGGCGCCGGCCCTTGGGCACGGGGCCTTTTTCGGCCGGGGTGAGGATGTCGAGCAGCAGGCCGCCGGTGACCGGCTGGGCCTCCTCGATCCGCACCGTCACCGGCATGCCCAGGCGATAGCGGCTGCCGGTCTGCAGGCCGACCAGGGCGTGGGCGGCCTCGTCATGCTCGAAACGCTCATCGCCGAGCCGGCTGATCGGCACCAGACCGTCGGCACCGGTCTCGTTGAGGCGCACAAAGGCGCCGAAACGGGTCACGCCGGTAATCCGGCCGTCGAACTCGCCACCGACCTTGTCGGCCAGGTAGAGCGCGATGAAACGGTCGACCGCATCGCGTTCGGCCGCCATGGCGCGGCGTTCCGAATGGGTGATCTCCTCGGCGATCACGGTCAGGCGCGAGCGTTCCTCGTCGGTCTGGCCGTCCGGCCCCAGATTGAGGGCGCGGATCAGGGCGCGGTGCACGGTGAGGTCGGCATAGCGCCGGATCGGCGAGGTGAAGTGGGCATAGCGGTCGAGATTGAGACCGAAATGGCCCTGGTTCTCGGTGTCGTACACCGCCTGCGACTGGCTGCGCAGCACGACCTCGTTGATCGTCTCGTAGTGTTCGGAGGATTTCGCCTGGGCGAGCAGCGTGTTGAAGCGCCCCGTGACGACACGCTCGCCGCGGGTCCATTTCAGGCCCACTGTCGGCAGGAAACCGGCGAGATTGTCGATCTTCTCCTTCGAGGGTTCCTGGTGGACGCGGTAGATCAGCGGCGTGCGCTTGTCTTCCAGGCTTTCGGCCGCACAGACATTGGCCTGGATCATGAACTCCTCGATCAGCTTGTGGGCATCGAAGCGTTCGCGGGTCTCCACGCCGGCAACCTTGCCGTCCTCACCGATCCGGACCCGGCGTTCCGGCGCGTCGATCTCCAGCGGCTCGCGGCGCTGGCGCGCCTCACGGACCGAGAAATAGGCGCCCCAGAGCGGTTTCAGGACCTCCTCCAGCAGCGGGCCGGCCTTGTCGCCGCCCTTGCCGTCGATCGCATCCTGGGCCTCCTGATAGGCCAGTTTGGCGGCGGACTTCATCCAGCCGCGCAGGAAGCGGTGGGCGCGCTTATTGCCGTGCTTGTCGAAAACCATGCGCACGGCCAGGCAGGGCCGTTCTTCATTCTCGCGCAGCGAGCACAGATCGTTGGACAGGCGTTCCGGCAGCATCGGCACGACGCGGTCGGGCAGATAGACCGAATTGCCGCGCTTGAAGGCACCGCGGTCGAGCGCACCGCCCGGCGTGACATAGGCGGCCACGTCGGCAATCGCGACGATGACCTGCCAGCCGCCGGCATTCTTCGGATCCGCGTCCGGTGCCGCCCAGACCGCATCGTCATGGTCCTTGGCGTCTTCCGGGTCGATCGTGATCAGGGGCAGGTTGCGGATGTCCTCGCGGCCGGCCATTGTGGCAGCCTTGACCGTGTCGGCCTCGCGCTGTTCGGCCTCGGAGAAGCCCTGGGGCACGCCGTGGGAATAGAGCGCGATCAGGCTGCCGGCGCCGGGCGCGCTGGCATCGCCGACGACTTCCACGATCTGCGCCGTCTTGAGGCCGTGGCGGCGCTCCTTGACCAGCTGGCACAGGACGAGATCGCCATCATTGGCCTTCTCCGCCTCGCCGCGGGCCGGCACGAGTTCATGGCGCGAGCGGCGGTCGACAGGCAGGAGGCGCATCGGGCCGGATTTCGGTTTGCGCAGCACGCACAGAAGCTTGTGGGCGCTCTGGCCCAGACGTTTGATCAGGCGGGCTTCATAGCCGCCCTCATTGTCGGGCGTGAGACGCACCAGCGCCTTGTCGCCGATGCCCAGGGCCGGCTCACCCTTGCCGCCGGCCCCTTCGCCGGGCGCCAGACGGATCGGCGGGGCGTCGCGATCGGGACGCACCGGTTCGGCCAGCAGCTCGCCATCATTGTCGCGATCGGTGATCTCGACCACGGTGACCGAGGGCAGGGCGCCGGCCAGGGCATAGGTCTTGGAGGCGGTGCGCTTGATGGCGCCATCCGCTTCCAGCGCCGCCAGCGCGTCTTTCAGATCGCGCTTGGCGTCGGTGCCCTTGAGCTTGAGCGCACGCGCGATCTCGCGCTTGCCGAACGCGCCTTCGCCCAGCTTGATAGCTTCGATCACCGCCTCGCGCAGGGAGCCGGCTTCGTTATGCGTGTCGCCGGCCATCCGCTCTACTCCGCCTTGGTCTTCTTGGTGGCGGTCTTTTTGGCGGCCGGCTTCTTGGCTGCGGCTGTCGTCTTTTTCGCGGGCGCCTTCTTTTTCGCCGGCGCCTTTTTGGCTGCGGCCTTTTTGGCGGGTGCTTTCTTCTTGCCGCCCTTGGCGGCTTTTTCCTCGACCAGCTTGATGGCCGCTTCCAGCGTCACATCGTCCGGCTCGGTGCCCTTGGGCAGGGTAGCGTTGATCTTCTCGTACTTCACATACGGGCCATAGCGGCCGGACATGATCTTGATCGGCTTGCCGTCATGCTCGCCCAGATCCTTCAGCGCCGTGGCCGACGCGCCGCGGCGGCCGCCATTGGCGCGCTTGTCGGCGATCACCGAGACGGCGCGGTTGAGACCGATCTCGAAGACTTCGTCGACGGTGGGCAGGTTGGCGTAGGTCTTGTCGTGATGGACATAGGGACCGTAGCGGCCGATCGCCGCCGTGATCGGCTGGCCGTCATCGGGGTGTTCGCCGACCGTGCGTGGCAGGTCGATCAGCTTGATCGCCTGGTCCGGGGTCAGCTCCTTGGGATCCCAGCCCTTGGGGATGGAGGCGCGCTTGGGTTTGTCCTCGCCCTCGATCTCCATCTCCAGATAGATGCCGAAACGCCCGTCCTTCATGACGACCGGCTTGCCGGTCTCCGGGTGGATGCAGATCTCGCCATCGCCCTCGATCGCGGGCTCGGCATCCTGTTCGCCCATCTGGCGGGTGAACTTGCAGTCCGGATAGTTCGAACAGCCCAGGAAGGCGCCGAACTTGCCCAGGCGCAGCGACAGCGTGCCTTCGCCGCAGGAGGGGCAGAGGCGCGGATCGCTGCCGTCTTCCTTTTCCGGGAAGATGTGCGGGGCCAGGGCCTCGTTCAGCGCATCCAGCACGGCGCCGATGCGCAGATCGCCGATATCGTCGACGGCGGCGCGGAACTCGGTCCAGAAATCGCGCAGCAGCTGTTTCCAGTCGAGCTCGCCGGCCGACACCTTGTCCAGCTGGGTCTCCAGCGCGGCGGTGAAATCATATTCCACATAGCGCTTGAAGAAATTCTCCAGGAAGGCGGTGACCACGCGGCCCTTGTCGAGCGGGTGGAAACGGTTCTTGTCCATGCGGACATAGTCGCGGTCGCGCAGCACCTGCAGCGTCGAGGCATAGGTCGAGGGGCGGCCGATACCCAGCTCTTCCATCCGCTTGACCAGCGAGGCTTCGGTGAAGCGCGGCGGCGGCTGGGTGAAGTGCTGGTCGGCATAGGTCTTGGCGATATCGGCCGCCGAACCCTGCTGGACTTTCGGCAGGCGGTTCTCGCCTTCGTCTTCCTCGTCGTCGCGGCCTTCCTGGTAAAGCGCCAGGAAGCCGTCGAACATCAGCACCGAACCGACCGCGCGCAGGCCGGTCTTTTCGTCGGCGCTGGTGATGTCGATCGTGGTGCGCTCGAAACGGGCGCTTTCCATCTGGCTGGCCACGGCGCGGCGCCAGATCAGCTGGTAGAGGCGTGCCATGTCCTGGTCGAGACTGAGGCTCTCGGGCAGGCGGGCAAAGGAGGTCGGGCGGATCGCCTCGTGCGCCTCCTGGGCGTTCTTGGCCTTGGTGGCATACATGCGCGGCGAGGCCGGCACATAGAGCGAGCCATGCTCCTTGCCGATGACATCGCGGGCCTGGCTGATCGCTTCGGGCACCATGGAGACGCCGTCGGTCCGCATATAGGTAATGAGACCGGTCGTCTCACCGCCGATATTGACGCCCTCATAGAGCTTCTGGGCGGTCTGCATGGTGCGGGTCGCCGAGAAGCCCAGCTTGCGCGCGGCTTCCTGCTGCAGGGTCGAGGTGGTGAAGGGCGGCGGCGGGTTGCGCTTGGCCGGCTTGGCCTCGACGCCGGTGATCGACAGGCTGGCCGCCTTGATCGCCTCGACGGCGGCATTGGCGCTGGCGCGGTCCTTGATGGACAGTTTCTGCAGCTTCTTGCCGTCCAGCGTGACGAGTTTGGCGCGGAAGGGATCGGACCCGGCCGTCACATCGGCATCGATGGTCCAGTATTCCTCGGCGCGGAATTTCTCGATATCCAGCTCGCGGTCGCAGATCAGGCGCAGGGCGACCGACTGCACACGGCCGGCCGAGCGCGAGCCCGGCAGTTTGCGCCACAGCACCGGCGACAGGGTGAAGCCGACCAGATAGTCCAGCGCGCGGCGGGCCAGATAGGCGTTCACCAGTTCCATGTCGACGGCGCGCGGATGGCGCATCGCTTCCTGGACGGCCTGTTTGGTGATGGCGTTGAAGGCCACACGCTCGATCGTGACATCCTTGAGCACGCGGCGCTTCTGCAGCGCTTCCAGCAGGTGCCAGGAAATGGCTTCGCCTTCGCGATCCGGGTCGGTTGCGAGGATCAGGCGGTCGGCTTCCTTCACGGCGTCGGCGATCGCCTTGACGCGTTTGGCGGACTGAGTGTCGACCTCCCAGGCCATCGCGAAATCCTCGTCCGGCTTCACCGAACCGTCCTTGGGCGGCAGGTCGCGCACATGGCCGAAACTCGCCAGAACCGTGTAGTCCGACCCGAGGTATTTGTTGATGGTTTTGGCTTTGGCCGGGGATTCTACGACGACGACATTCATCGGCATTTGCGTCCAGACATGAGGCTATGGGCCGCCGGGCGGCAGCCAAGGCGCGCGAAAGTGTTCGAGCCGACAGGTTGTGTCAACCGACGCAAAGATTCCAGCCCGCCGCACAGGACGGGCGTTGACGGGGAAGGGTCAGCGGCCCGGAGCGACCGTGAAACAAGCCTGGCTGCGGGCGGACAGATCGCTGCAGGCGCGGCGCGCCTCGGTCTCGGTCAGGGCCTCGAAACGGGCCCGCCACAGGCGGTCGCCGGCGACGTCGACGGCGCGGGCTGCAGGCTGGGCGGCATTGAGCGCCAGCGAGAAACCGGTGACGCGCTGCAATTGCTGGTGCGCGGCATCGGCGGAATTGTAGGCGCCGACCTGGACCGACCAGGCCCCGCGCAGAAGGTCCGGCTCGGCCGCAGCCGCACGGGCCGGTGCGGCCTGTTGCGTCACGGCCTGGTGTGCGACGGGCGCCTGGAGCTCATCCTCATCGGCCAGCACGACCTGCACGGGCGGAGCAGCCTGGCTCGAACCCATTTCCGTCGGTGCGGCAAGATGAAGCGCCGCGACATCGATCGCGATCAATTCCTGCTGGCGTATCGGCGAGACGCGCGGCGAGGAGAGGGCGGCGAACAGGCGCGTATCCTCGCGTTGTTCCAGGGTGGCAAAGGCGGCTTCGAGGAGTTCTTCGGCGTGGGCATCGCGCGAGGCGGAACTCGGCCCGCCCATCACGACGGCAACGAGGCGGTGTTCGCCGCGTTCTGCCGAGACGACAACATTGAAGCCGGAGGCGCGGATATAGCCGGTCTTGAGACCGTCCACGCCTTCGACGCGGCCGACCAGCGTATTGTGATTGCGGTAGGTGCGGCCATTCCAGCGGAAGCTCTCGGTGTTGAAATACTCGAAATAGTCCGGGAAATCGCGGTGCAGGGCGATTGCCAGGCGGGCCATGTCGCGGGCCGTCGTGGTCTGGCGCCGGTCGGGCAGGCCGGAGGCGTTGCGGAAAGTCGTGTTTTCCAGCCCCAGCTCGCGCGCGGTCTGCGTCATCATCTCGGCAAAGCGGGTTTCGCCGCCGCCCAGGCGCTCGCCGACGGCAACGGCCACGTCATTGGCACTTTTCACCACGAGGGCGCCGATCGCGTCTTCCACACTGATCGTGTCGCCGGCCGAGAAACCGAGCCGGGAGGGCACGGCATTGGCGGCATTGGCAGAGACGCGGATCTGGTCGTTCAGGCCGATCTCACCCTGCTCGATGGCGTCGAACAGCATGTAGAGCGTCATCATCTTGGTCAGCGAGGCGGGATAGCGCGCGGCTTCCGAGCGTCGTGAATGCAGGACAACGCCCGAGTTTTCGTCGACCACGAAGGCGGCATAGCGCGACGTGTCGGCATGGGCGTTGTCCGGCGTGGCCAGCAGCAGGGCGGCCAGGGCCAGGAGGCTCAGGAAAAGGCGGCGTGCGGTAACCATGGCCCGCACTGTCCCGCAAGGCCGTTTCCAGCTGGTTAAGCCCGGCTCATCAGGAATTACGACATTTTTGTGCGCCGCACAAAAATCGCTTGACGCTACCGGGTGCACGGCGTATGTTTGCTGCGACTGCGAAGAGCGGTCGCAACACAAGTTTGAACCATGACCGACGACAAAATCCAGACGACCGGCACCAAAGCAACCGCTGCTCAAGCGGACGCCCCGGCTGCGCCCAAGGCAGCGCCGGAGACGGTGAAGCCGGTCAAGGCGTCTTCCAAGGCGGCTCCGGCGAAAGCCGCAGCGCCGAAGAAGGCGGTCGGCAAGCCGGCGGCGCCGAAGTCCAAGTCCGCCAAGGTCAAGACGGCTGCCAAGCCCGCCCCCCGGACGGCAGCCCGCACGAAAGCGAGCAATCCCATGAACCAGACGATCGAAAGCATGACCACCGCGAGCAATGAAGCGCTCAAGGAAGGTTTCGAGAAGACCCTGAAGTCCGTCACCGAAGCGAGCAATTTCCACAAGGAAACCGTCGACGCGATGATCGCGTCCGCCACGGTCGCCGGCAAGGGCTTCGAAACGGCCAACACCAATGCGGTGACCTACGCGAAGTCCTTCATGGAAGACAGCGTCACCGCGACGAAGGCGTTCGCCTCGGCCAAGTCGGTCCAGGAGATCTTCGAGATCCAGTCCGAATTCACCAAGACGGCGATGGACAACTACCTCGCCGAACTGAACAAGACGACCGACCTGTTCTCGGACGTTTTCAAGGATACGCTGAAGCCGCTCAACGCACGCGTCTCGGCCGCCGTGGAACTCGCGCAAGCCCAGCGCTGACGCTCCGGCGAATCAAGTTTTCCTCCCCGACTGGGCCCGGTGATCTTCACCGGGCCCATTTTTTTCGGGTCATCCCGCCTGTGGATAGATCGGCTGAAAAGCCGTTATTCTTGGGGCGGAACGCCAGCCATGGCTTGCGTCTACGGGTTCTCGCCCTGTAGCCTCGACCCCGGTTTTCCGGGTGCCGGAGGCCTGTCCTCCCCGACCGGGCCTGATATCGAACCGGTGGTTCCCCTGTAAATTGAGGGGCCCCCTTCTTATGTCCTCGCGGACGAAACGGGAAGAAAGAAATTGGCCGCCGTGCTATCTTTTCGCCCGGGAAGCGGTTCCGGCCGCGTCGGACGTCTTGTGCTGACGGCCCTCCGATGTGCAATCGGAGGCGCGATGTATAACCGAGTACGATTAAAATATGACCGAACGAAATCATGAAGATGCGGGCGAAGAAGAGGGCACTGGCCTTGCCACGAAGACGCGCCCGGCGACCAAGAAACCTTCGCTTTACCGTGTCCTCTTACTAAATGACGACTACACGCCGATGGAATTCGTGGTCGAGGTTCTCGTCCGGATATTCCGAAAATCGCCCGAGGATGCAGCGAGAATCATGCTGCATGTACATCAGAACGGGGTCGGTATGTGCGGCGTGTACACGTACGAGGTTGCCGAAACCAAGGTAGCCCAGGTCATGGACGCCGCACGGCGGGCCCAACACCCGCTCCAGTGCACAATGGAAAAGGAATAGAGTGGTGCCCTCATTCTCTTCAGATCTCGAAGACAGCCTGCACCGCGCTCTGGGCTACGCCAATGAGCGTGGGCATGAATTTGCCACCCTGGAGCACCTTCTCCTCGCGCTCGTGGACGATCAGGACGCCAGCGCCGTGATGAAGGCGTGCGATGTCGATCTGGATGAGCTTCGCGCCACCCTGACCGAATACGTCGACAATGAATTGTCCGAACTGGTCGTCGACGATGACGAGGACGCCAAGCCGACGGCCGGCTTCCAGCGCGTGATCCAGCGCGCCGTCATCCACGTCCAGAATGCCGGACGCGAGGAAGTCACGGGCGCCAATGTGCTGGTCGCCCTGTTTGCCGAACGCGAGAGCCACGCGGCCTATTTCCTCGCCGAGCGCGACATGACGCGCTACGACGCGGTGAACTTCATCTCCCACGGCATCGGCCGCAAGCCGGGCGCCTCGGAAGAACGCGCCGTGCGCGGGGCCGAGGAGGCCGAGGAGCCCCAGAAGGACGGCGACGCGCTGACCGCCTATTGCGTCAATCTCAACGACAAGGCGCGCAAGGGCGGGGTGGATCCGCTGATCGGCCGCGAGGCCGAGGTGGAGCGCTGCATCCAGGTTCTGGTCCGCCGCCGCAAGAACAATCCGCTGCTCGTCGGCGATCCCGGCGTCGGCAAGACCGCCATCGCCGAAGGCATTGCCCGCAAGATCGTCGAGAACGAGGTTCCCGACGTGCTGGCCGGTGCGACGATCTACTCGCTCGACATGGGCTCGCTCCTGGCGGGGACCCGTTATCGCGGCGATTTCGAGGAGCGCGTGAAACAGGTCGTCAAGGAACTCGAGGACAAGGACAATGCCGTCCTGTTCATCGACGAGATCCACACCGTGATCGGTGCGGGTGCGACCTCCGGCGGCGCCATGGACGCCTCCAACCTCCTGAAGCCCGCGCTTCAGTCGGGTGGCCTGCGCTGCATGGGCTCGACGACCTACAAGGAATACCGTCAGCACTTCGAGAAGGACCGGGCCCTGGCGCGGCGCTTCCAGAAGATTGACGTCTCCGAGCCGTCCGTGCCCGATGCGATCAAGATCCTGCAGGGCCTGAAGTCCTATTTCGAGGACTTCCACGATGTGCGCTTCACCAATGAGGCGCTGAAATCGGCCGTGGAACTGTCGGCGCGCTACATGGGCGACCGCAAGCTGCCGGACAAGGCGATCGACGTGATCGACGAGGCCGGTGCCCAGATGCGTCTGCAGCCGGTGTCCAAGCGCAAGAAGACGATCGGCGTGAAGGAAGTCGAAGCCGTGGTCGCGACCATGGCCCGCATCCCGCCGAAGACGGTGTCCAAGGATGACGAGCAATCGTTGAAGAATCTGGAGACCGATCTGCGCCATGTCGTGTTCGGCCAGGATAATGCGATCGAGAAGCTGGCGACGGCGATCAAGCTGTCCCGCGCCGGCCTGCGCGAGCCCAACAAGCCGATCGGCTGCTACCTCTTCTCCGGCCCCACGGGCGTCGGCAAGACCGAGGTGACCAAGCAGCTGGCCGACATCATGGGCGTCGAGCTGCACCGGTTCGACATGTCCGAATACATGGAGCGTCACGCCGTTTCGCGGCTGATCGGCGCCCCTCCGGGCTATGTCGGCTTCGACCAGGGCGGTCTTCTGACCGACGCCGTCGACCAGCATCCGCACTCCGTGCTGCTGCTCGACGAGATCGAGAAGGCCCACCCGGACCTGTTCAACATCCTCCTGCAGGTGATGGACAATGGCACGCTGACCGACTCGAACGGCAAGAAGGTGGACTTCCGCAATGTCATCCTGGTGATGACCACGAATGCGGGCGCTGCCGATGCGCAAAAAGAGTCGATCGGTTTCAATGCCGGCAAGAAGACGGACGAGGCCGATGCCGCGGTGGAACGCCTGTTCACCCCGGAATTCCGCAACCGTCTGGACGCCGTCATTCCGTTCGCGCCGCTGTCCAGCGACACGATCGGCCGCGTCGTCGAGAAGTTCGTCCTGCAGCTGGAAGCCCAGCTGATCGATCGCGGCGTGACCTTCGAGCTGACGCCGGAAGCGACGGCCTGGCTGTCCGAGCGCGGCTATGATAGCCGCTTCGGTGCCCGTCCGCTGGCCCGGGTCATCCAGGAGCACATCAAGAAGCCGCTGGCCGACCAGATCCTGTTCGGCGAGCTGAAGAAGGGCGGTCTGGTGAAGGTCGATATCGACCCGGCCGATGCCGACCGGCTCGACTTCCACATCACGCCCGGCGACCGGCTGCTGCCGCGCAACGCCAAGAAGAGCAAGAAGGAAGAGGTCTGATCCCTCTCCATCAATGAAACGGAAACGGCGCCCCGCGGGGCGCCGTTTTTCGTTTCGGGGTCTATTCTGCTGCCAGCCGGGAAAGGGCGCTGCGTCCGGCGGCCCGGAAGGCGCGCGGTGTCTGGCCGGTCATCTCCTTGAAGGCCCGGTTGAAGGGGCCGATCGAGGCGAACCCGCTGTCGAGAGCGATTTCCAGAATCGACAGGTCCGCACTGTCAGGCGCGTGCAATTGCGCCATGGCGTGCTCGATCCGGTAGCGATTGACCAGCCGGTTGAAGTTCGGCTGGCCCAGACCGGCCGTGATGGCCCGGCTGATCCGGTAGTCCGGTTCGCGCAGCCGGCGGGCAAGGGCGGCGACTTTCAGCTCCGGGTCGAGATAGAGCTGCTCCGAGGTCAGCACATCCCGGATCCGGCGGCCCAGGGCGCGATCGTCGGCGCTGGCCGGGCCGGCCGTGCGGGCCGGGGCCTCGGCCGCCAGCGGATGCGTGGCGCGGTAGCGGATGGCTACGCTCATCACGATCAGGATCGCCAGGGCGCAGGCGGCCTGGCTGCCGGCCATCAGTTCGGCGGGCAGGGGCGCACTGCCATGGTCCAGCAGCATCACACAGGTCGACACGCACAGACCGAAAGTCGACAGGTAAAGCAGACGCATGCGGCGTTCGTTTCTGGCCAGTCCACCGGACCAGCCGCGCAGCCCTTCCCAGAAGGCCAGCATCAGCACGGTCGAGCTCAACAGGGTCTGGAACCCATCCAGCCCGTCGGCCACGGCCGGGAAATAGATGTGTCTGACCGCGTCCGGCATGATGGGGCTGAGTACAGCCTGGTCGATCACGGTCGGCGCAAAAATACCGGCCACCAGCAGGAGCTCGACGGGACCGATGACCGTGCGGGTCCTGAACAGAGCCCGGGCGACCAGCCAGAAAACGCTGCAGGTACCGCATCCGGCAATGATGAGCAGGGGTGTTAGAGGGCCGAGGGCATCGCCGAAAACCTCGCGGACCATGACCGCCGTCAGACCGGTGCAGAAAACCGCCCAGGTCAGGTGCAGGGTCGTGCGCTTCGGCATGGCGGCGATGGCGATGATCCAGGTCAGGGCGAGACCGGCCACTGCCAGCTTTATGGCATCCGCGATTTCCAGCATGTCCCGACTCCCGCCTGTCCGTGTCGCTGCAAGCATGCGGCGTGCCAGGGGCGCCGGTCAAACCTGCTCTGGGAAAGTGCCAGTATAGCCGATTTCCAAATCGGCAAGACAAGTGGCACCCGGCCGCACTCAATCCCGCATATCCGGGCGTCTCATGACGCTGCATCCAAAAGGGATTTGTCATGTCCGAAGCCGTTGCGCCTGCTGTGCGCCTGCCATCCATTCCGCTCGCCCAGCGTCTTTTAAAGGGGGCGGGCGCGCTCTGGTTCCTGGCCGTCATCGCCGGCCAGTGGCTGTTCGTCTATTATATCCTCGCCGCCTATATGCCACCGACCCTGTCGGGGGCGTGGGAGCGCTGGGACGAGACCGGCCTCATCCACGGCTTCATCGAGGGCGATCTGCCGGGCAATCTGGGCTTTATCAGCCATGTCCTGCTGGCGGCGGTGATCACGCTGGGCGGGACGCTGCAGCTGATTCCGCAATTGCGCCAGCGTGTGCCTGTGCTTCATCGCTGGATGGGGCGGACCTTCCTCGCCGTCAGCGTCTTCATGGCGGTGGGCGGCATCGTCCTGATCTGGGGCCGGGGCACCCGCCTCAACGACGTGACGGGCCTCGCCACGACAATCGACGGCATCCTGATCCTGGTCGCAGCGGCCTTTGCGCTGCACTTCATCCGCCGTCGCCAGATCGACCGGCACCGGCGCTGGGCCATGCGGCTGTTCATCTTCGTCAGCGGCGTCTGGTATCTGCGTGTCGGCTATATGGCCTGGGGGATCACCACGGGCGGGGCCGGGATCGGCGAGCGCATGAACGGGCCGACGGACTACCTACTGGCCTATGCCTGCTTCCTTTTGCCCTGGGCGGTCCTGGAACTCTATCTGCGCGCCTGCGACAGCCGCGCCGTGCCGGTGAAGCTGGGCATGGCCGGGGTGATGCTGGCTGCGGCGGGCATTACCGCACTGGGCGTGTTCGGCGCCTGGATGGTGATGTGGAGCCCGCACGTGTGAGGGGAGGGACGCGAGCGCTGCGGATACCGCAGCGAACCGGCACGCAGGATGTAAACTCGCGATATCGGGCCGATTCCGGCCGTTGTCTGTGGTGTCCGTCATGCGTGTCCTGTCCGTCCTGCTTCTCTCACTCGCCGTGCCTTGCAGCGCCCTGGCCCAGACCGCTGACGGTTTGCAGGCCGATGCGGCGGCCATGCTGGACCTGGTCGAGCACAATTACGCCTATCCGGAACGTGTGCCGGAGGGGTGGGCGGATCATCACGCCGGCCTTCGCGATGCGATCGGCCAGATCGAGAGCCGGCGTGACCTGCTCGGCTTTGCCGAAACGGCGCTGCACCGCCTGTGCGATCATCACGCGATCACCGGCGCCTCCTCGGCGGATTCTGCGGCACTCGTGCCCAGCTTCACCGATCTGTGGGTGGAAGAAGCCGACGGCAATTTCCGCATCACCCAGGTCCGGCGCGGCAGTCCGGCTGCGGCAGCCGGACTGTTGCCCGGGGATGACCTTGTCGCAATCGGTAGCGTTTCGACCGGGGATGCCGTGGAGGCTTTCTGGGATGGCGAACCGCCTCGGGGCGAGACCTGTGCGGGCTTTGCCGCGCGGGTGCTGGCTGCGGGACCGCGGCAGGGTGCGCGGCGCCTGACAGTGCAGCGGGATGGCCAGGCCATCACGGTCGAGATCGACGGTCTCTACACCCGTGGCATCGAGCGGCCCGACGGGGCCCTGGCGGTTCAGGACATCGCGCCGCGGGTTCGCCATATCGTCTTCAATGACAGCCTGGGCGACGCCGCGACGATTGCGGCGTTCGATGCCGCGGTATCGGAGGCGCCGGCGGGAACGCGCTTCATCATCGATCTGCGCGAGACGCCATCGGGCGGCAATACCAGTGTGGGGCGTGCGGTCCTGGGACATTTCACCGACACCGTCGCGCCCTACCAGCGGCATGCCCTGCCGGTCGAGGCCCGCGAAACCGGTGTGCAGAGGTCCTGGATCGAGGAGGTTGCACCGCGCCAGCCTGTTTTCGCCGGTGAGCGGCGGGCGGTCGTGCTTGTCGGCCGGTGGACCGGGAGCATGGGCGAGGGGATGGCGGTCGGGTTCGATGCGCTGGGCGTGGACGTGATGGGTTCGCCCATGGCGGGGCTGCTGGGTGCAATCGGCGATTACCGGCTTGAGGAGACCGGCTGGATTTTCAAACTGCCCTTCGAACGCCTGTCGCATGTGGACGGGACGCCGCGCGAAGCCTTCACGCCGCCCCTGCACACCCAGCCCGGTTTTGCCGGCGATGCAAATAACGACCCGGCCCTGGCCGCGGCTGTGGACTGGCTGAGCCAAGGCTGACCCGCTGGCTTGACGGATGCGGGCAGGTCGGGAGGGATGCCTGCATGTCCGATCCGCGCTCCATCCTGCAATCTGTCTTCGGCTTCGATGCTTTCCGGCCCGGCCAGGCCGGTATTGTCGACCATATCCTCGAAGGCACGCCCACCCTGTGCGTCATGCCGACCGGGGCGGGCAAGTCGCTGTGCTACCAGGTGCCGGCCCTGCTGCTGGACGGGCCGACCATCGTGGTGTCGCCGCTCACGGCGCTGATGGACGATCAGGTCGCCGCACTGAAGGCAAACGGTGTGGCGGCGGCGGCGATCCATTCCGGCCGCACGCGGGAGGACAATGTCGAGGACTGGCGGCGTTTCCAGGACGGCGAGATCAAGCTGCTCTACCTGTCGCCCGAGCGTCTGATGACCGGGCGCATGCTGGCGGCGCTGGAACCCGTCGCGCCGGCGCTCTTCGTGGCCGACGAGGCGCACTGTATCTCCAAATGGGGCGCCAGTTTCCGGCCGGAATACGAACAGCTCGCCGCGCTGCGGACCCGTTTCCCCGACGCCCGGCTGGCGGCCTTCACGGCGACGGCGGATGCGGCCACGCGGGATGATATCGCCGCCAAGCTGTTCGGCGGGGGCGGGGAGATCGTGGTGCACGGTTTCGACCGGCCCAACCTCTTCCTGGGCGTCGAGCCGAAGGCGAAAGCCAAGGCGCAATTGCTGGACTATCTGAAGGACCGGCGTGACGTGTCCGGCATCGTCTACTGCTTGTCGCGCAAGGATACCGAGGCGATCGCCGAGACACTCGTCGCCGAAGGCTATCGCGCCTTGCCCTACCATGCCGGACTGGACGCCGCCGTGCGGCGCGAAAACCAGGAAATCTTCATGGCGGAGAGCGCCGTGGTGATGGTGGCGACCATCGCGTTCGGCATGGGGATCGACAAGCCGGATATCCGCTATGTCGTCCATCTCGCCATGCCGGGCTCGATGGAGGCCTATTATCAGGAGATCGGCCGTGCGGGCCGTGATGGACGGCCGGCCGAGGCGATGATGTTCTTCGGCCTGTCGGATGCGCGTATGCGGCGGCAATTCATCGATCAGGATGGCGAGGACGACGCCCACAAGCGGCGCGAACACAAGCGTCTGGATGCGCTCTTGGCCTATTGCGAGGCGACGCGTTGCCGGCGGCTGGCGTTGCTGGCCTATTTCGGCGAGACCGGCGGCAAGCCGTGCGGCAATTGCGATGTCTGTGTCGATCCGCCCAAGCTCGTCGACGGCACGCGCGAGGCACAGATCCTGATGTCGGCCATCGTGCGGACCGGGCAGCGTTTCGGTGCGGCCCATATCATCGATGTGGTGCGCGGAGCCGATACCGAAAAGATCCGCGAGCGCGGGCATGACCGGCTGCCGACCTGGGGTGTCGGCGCCAACCGGCCCAAACCCTTCTGGCAGGGTCTGGTGCGGCAATGCCTGGCAGGCGGGTTTCTCGAACTCGATATCGAGGGTTTCGGCGCGCTGAAGCTGACGCCGTCCGGCGACGCGGTGCTGAAGGGGCGCGAGCGTCTGGAGATTCGCGAGATCACCCTTTCGCGGCAGGAAAAACGGCGTCAGAAAATCGCTGCGCTACCCGACGATGCCGATATCGATACCGGCCTGCTGGCCGAGCTGAAAGGCCTGCGCAAGACGCTCGCCGCCGAGCGCAATGTGCCGGCCTATGTTGTGTTCGCCGACGCCACGCTGATCGAGATGTGCCGTCTGAAACCGGCAAGCATCGACGATCTCGGCCTGGTCAAGGGCGTGGGGCCGAAGAAGCTGGGTGAGTACGGCGCGGCCTTTCTCGAGGTGATCGCCCGGCGCAGCTGAGGGTTTAATTGCAGTCAGCCGCTCTCTCTGAGGGGTATGTGCGGGTGACAGCTCCGCCGTTTCATGGCCTCAATCAGGCTCACGCCGAGGAATGGACATGCGCCGGTCTGGACTGCCCTATCTTGCCCTTCTGAGCCTGGTCGCCGTTCAGGTGATCTATGCGGGCTATTGGGCGCTGCACGATATCTCGGCCCGGCTGGGCTTGTGGGCGGATACCGATGCGGCGAGGACGTTCGTTTCTTCGCTGACCGTCACGCAGGAAGTCCTGTTCTTTTCCCACGTCGTCATGAATGTCGTCGTGCTCTTTCTGGTGTGGAAATTGCGCTGGTGGGCGCTGCCGGCCTTCATCCTGTCCTTCGTGCTCGACCGGGCGGAATGGGTGATCATGGCCGGCAATGTCGTATTCTCGAACATGGTCGCGGTCGATGCCTGGACGGTGTTTTCCTTCACGCTGCAAGGCATGATCATCGCCTTGCTCGTGGTCCTCGTGTCCGAGGGCCGGTTGCGCTGAACGCGCTCTCAGGAAATTGCGCGTGACGACGGACACGCTGCCTGAAAAAAGATGCGCATATTCTATGCGGTGTCCCGCTTGTTCTCCCCGGCCTTCAGGACACGACCATGCCACCTGTCACAAAGCGTACCCTTTCCGTCGATCTGCCTGACGCACTCGTGCGCCGGGCTGCACGCCATGTCGGCCCGCACGGGTTCAGCGCCATTCTGGAGCAGGCCCTGCTGCTGTGGCTGGAAGAGCACGAGGCGATGCAGACACAAGCACAGGCGCCTGACGTATCGAACGCAGCCTATGGTCAGACCGGCCCCGCTTCGCGCGAGATCGTCTAGGGCTTTTCGATCGCCGCAGCGATCTTGTCGGCCTGTGCCTTCAGCTCGTCCATATCCGCCTGGCCGCCGCCATGCGCGCCCAGAGCCACCCCGTCCATGCGCGGAATGATGTGGAAGTGGACGTGAAAGATGGTCTGCCCGGCCGGCGCGCCGTTGAACTGGGTGATCACGATTCCGTCCGGCTTGAGAGCAGACTTCACCGCATTGGCGATCCGCTTGACCCGGACGATGGTGGCCTGCAGGGCTCCGTCGGTCATCTCCAGCGCATTGCGCACCGGCTCGCGCGGCACGACGAGTGTGTGGCCGGGTGCCTGCGGAAACAGATCCATGAAGGCAAGCACGTGCTCGTCCTCATAGACCTTCACGCACGGCATCTCGCCCTTCAGGATTTTCGCGAAGATATTTTCGGGATCGTAGGGGCCGGTGAGGCTCATCTCGGTTTCCTTGCATAGCGGCGACACAGCGCAGTCTATGGAAAGCCGATATGGTTTGGGGTTCAAGCGTCCGGTGCACGGCTTCCGATTGCCGGGTCGGCATTCGGCATTCCTGCTTTTGACAGGCCATTCGGGTTATAACCCAGCTCTTCCGCCGTAAAGGGGGCAGGAGGTTTGCGATCCGGTGTCCAGTGGTGACCGCAGGCACGACAGTGCCGACGTTGCCGTTTTAGCCGGTAGTTGAAGCTGAAGGAGAAAACCAGAAAGAACAGGGCTTGCATGAACCAGTCGGTCGCACGCCTGGCCTCGAAGCCGCACTCCGGACAGGCTTCCACGGGTTCGGGTGACGTATGCCGCCAATCGCGGGCAATTTCGCGGGCCAACTCCATGTCTTCGACATATACCCAGATGCGATAGCCGCCATAGGTTAGACGACGATCGGGATACAGGCTGTGAATATTGAGGTCTGGCTCCGCGACCCGGACGCCGCCAGCCCGCAAGGCCGATGCCAGGACAGCACCCTCAACCGGGTCAAACAGGGCGGCGATCTGGATCCAACTGGTCATCAATCGTGACGTTTAAAGGGGCTCTCCGCATCCTGCAATGCGATATCCGTCTCCACGGCGGCGCGTTCGCGAACGAGAAAATCGGCAACGGCGTCGCGGAATCCTTCATTCTCGATATAGTGTGCCGAATAGACCGGGCGGGGCCGGTAGCCGCGCGCCAGCTTATGTTCGCCCTGGGCCCCGGCTTCAACACGGTCGAGGCCGCGCGCGATCGCGATATCGATGGCCTGGTGGTAGCACAGTTCGAAATGCAGGAAGGGATGGTCGTCCAGACGTCCCCAGTAGCGGCCGTAAAGCGCGTTCGAGCCGATAAGGTTGAGCGCGCTGGCGATATAGCGCCCGTCCTTTTTTGCCATCACCAGGATCACCCGGTCGGCCATGCGCCGGTGCAGCAGGTCGAAAAAGGCGCGGTTGAGGTAGGGATAGCCCCATTTGCGCGAGCCGGTCTCCTGGTAGCAGGCAAAGAAGACATCCCAGTGTGCCGGCTGCAGCGCACCGCCGGAGAGGTGTTCGATCTCGATACCGGCCTGGGCCTCGCGCCGCTCCTTGCGCAGGGCCTTGCGCTTGCGCGAGGAGAGGTCGGCGAGAAAGGCGTCATAGTCGGCATAGCCGCGATTGGACCAGATATACTGGCGATCGAGGCGCTGCAGCAGGCCGTAGCCTGCCAGCTCGCTCCATTCGGCTTCCGCCGGAAAATTCACATGCCAGCCGGACAGGCCCCATTGCTGCACGGTCTGGATGGCGGCGGCAGCCAGCGCGCGGCGGATACCGGCCTCGCCGGACAGAATCCGCCGCCCGGTCACCGGAGAAAAGGGCACCGCGGTCAGAAGTTTCGGGAAATACTGTCCGCCGGCGCGTTCATAGGCGTCGGCCCAGCCATGGTCGAAGACGTATTCACCCATGGAATGGGTCTTCAGATAGAGCGGCAAGGCGCCGCGCAGCTGGCCCGAAGCGTCTTCGACAATGAGGTGGCGCGGCAGCCAGCCGGCCTCTTCGCCGACACAGCCGCTGGCTTCGAGGGCTTCAAGGAAGTCCCAGCTGATGAACGGGTCGTATTCCGCGCCCGGCGGATTCGCCACGGCGTCCCAGGCAGCCGGTTCGATCCCGGACAGCCCGGTGACCGAACGCAGGGTCAGCTCCGGCGAGGACCGGTCGTCATCGGCGGGAGGCGGTGTCACAGCCTGGCAGTCCGTCAGTTCATCCGCTGACGTTCACGGC
The DNA here is from genome assembly GCF_017642925.1 of Maricaulis sp. Lineage (GTDB taxonomy): Bacteria > Pseudomonadota > Alphaproteobacteria > Caulobacterales > Maricaulaceae > Maricaulis. The sequence goes on from NZ_JAEPOL010000020.1 coordinate 46,974, forward strand.
GGCGCATTTCGCGCAGATCGTCCTCGGTCGGTTGCGAAACGGCCTGGATTTCCGTGGCGCGGAACCAGGAGGTGCTTCCCTGGTCGAGGCCTTCGCGGGCACGCATGGCGAACTGGTAGGCCCGCATCCGGTCGCCGACGGCAAAAGCCTGTTCCGCGACGGCCAGCTGGGCGAGGGCGGTATCGCCATTGCGGTCGTGCAGGATGGAGAGCTGGTACCAGGCGAAGGCGTTGTCCGGCTCGATATCGAGCGCAACGCGCAGGTGCTGGGCCGCCTCTTCGCGATAATCCGGGTTCTCGGTCGCGATCATGGCAATCGCCAGATTGACCCGCAGCAGCGGCGCTGTCGGCTCAAGCTCCACCGAACGCCGGTGCGGCCCGATCGCGTCTTCGGGATGACCGCTCTCGAACAGCATCTGGCCGTGAAGCTCATGGAAATAGGGATTGTCCGGTTCTTCCGCGAGCAGGCTCTCGATCTCCTCGACCGCGCGCTCCAAACGGGCATCGTGATAATAGGCCACGGCCCGGGCATAGCGCGCCGGCAGCGACGTATCGCTCTCCGGATAGCGGAAGAAGACATACTCGGGGTCTACGAGAAAGCCGTAGATCTTGGCCTGGATGCGGCGCAGTTCCGCGATGTCTTCCGGGGAGTCCGGTTGACCGTGATAAGGCGAAGCGGCCACGCCGCGGCGCAGCGACTGGATCCGGTCCGATGACAGCGGATGCGAGCGGAAATAGGGGAAGCGCCGGGCCTGGGACATTACTTCCTGATAGCGGAAGCGCTCGAAAAAGCCGACAAGGCCTTCCGGATTCTCGCCGGCGGCTTCGAGGAACTGGAGCGCGGCCTGGTCGGCGCTGGCTTCCTGGGCGCGGGAATAGGTGAGGTAGGACAGGGCGCCGAACTGCTGGCTCGAGGCCATCAGGGCACCGGCCGCGCCGCCTTCGCCGGCCAGCGCGGCCAGTACGCCAAGACCGAGGCTGACGAACATGGGCGTGCGCGCGGCGGCCATGGCGTCGCCAGAGCGCGCCAGGTGGGCGCCGGTGATGTGCCCGGTTTCGTGTGCGATGACGCCCTTGAGCTGGTTGGGTGTATCGGCTTCCACGATCATGCCGGTGTGCATGAAGATGTTCTGACCGCCCGTCACGAAGGCGTTGATTTCCGGATCGGCGACCAGATAGAAATCGACATCATTGATGTTGAGGCCGGCGGCCTCGATGATCGGATCGGCATATCCGCGCATGACATGCTCGATCTCGGTGTCGCGGATCAGTGACTGTGCCCAGCCTGCCGATTGGGCGGTCACGGCAAGACTGACAGCTGCGGCGATGGTTTTCAGGACGGACATCCTGCCTCCACTACTCGGCCCCCGCCTTTTCATGTCTGCATGATAGCAGCGCGATCCCCATGCGCCACCCGGTGATTTAGGCGCGCCGGCCCGCTGTGCAAGCCCGCGTGCAAGCCGATGTGCCTCGAAGGCAGTCGGCCCGGCCTCGCTGAGCGCGCGAGAGGCCGGGCCGGTCTGCGATCAGTTTCCGAACAGGCCGGTCCGGTTCCACCAGCCGCGGCGCTTGGGCTTGTCGTCAGCCTTGGCGTCCGCATCGGCTGCAGCCGGCTCAGGCTGGGCTTCCGGTTCCGGGCTCGGTTCCGGAGCGGGCTCTTCCGTGGCGGCATCCTCGGCCTCGGTTGCCGGCGGGGTTTCCGGTTCGGCCTTCTTGCGGCGCGGTGCCCGGCGTTTCGGCTTGGGCTTTTCCTCCGCGGCCGGCTCTGCAGCCGGTTCGGAGGGCACTTCAGCCTGGGCTTCTTCGGCCGGTGCGGCCTCGGCATCGGCCGCCTTCTTGCGCGGACGGCGCGTCCGGCGCTTGGGCTTCTCGTCCTCGGCTGCCGGCGTTTCGGTCGCTTCCGGCGCCTCGGCCTGGACGGTCTCCTCGGCAGGAGCCGCCTCGGCCGCCGCATCGGCCTCGTCCGTCTTCTTGCGACGGGTCCGGCGCTTCGGCTTGGGTTTTTCTTCCGCAGCCGATTCCTCGACGGTCCCGGCGTCGGCAACCGGCTCGGCCACGGCTCCGGCCTCCTCGGCCAGCGCGTCTTCGATCACTTCGCGGGCTTCGCCCTCGATGACCTCGCCCTCAGCGGCCTGCTCGTCGCTTTGCCCTTCGGCACTGCGGCGGCGGCCACGGCCACCCCGGCGGCCGCGGCGGCGGCGCTTGCGGGGCTGATCGTCACCGTCTTCGGTGCCGTCTTCGTCAGAGCCGGTGTCGGCCGCTTCGGTGGCATCGCCATCCTCGACCTTGATCACATCCATCGCGCTGGACGTGTCCTCGCCGGAACCCGGCTTGCGGCGGCGACGGCGGCGGCGCCGTCGGCCGGACGCTTCGCGGCTCTCCTCGGTCTCGTCCTCGACTTCCACGGGATCGGGAATATCGATCTCCTCGATCGACTCGACGGAGAGCGGTGCGACGGGCAGTTCGTCGCCCGGTTCGCGGCTTTCCAGCGCCTCGATGGTGAATTCCGGCGCCATGATTGTGTCGTCGGCGGCCACGGCGATGCGAATGGCGAAGCGTTGCTCGATCGCCAGCAGGTGATCGCGCTTGTCGTTGAGAATGTAGATCGCAACGGCAGTCGGCAGCGAGATGCGCACGCGCTTGGCCTTGCCGCGCGTGGCCTCGCGCTCCAGGCCGCGCAGGGCGACGAGGGCGCTCGATTCTGTGGAGCGCAGATGTCCGGAACCGCGGCAGGTCGGGCAGGGTACGGTCGAGCCTTCGAGCAGGCTGGTTCGCCGACGCTGGCGCGAGATTTCCATCAGGCCGAACTGCGAGATGCGGCCGACCTGCAGGCGGGCCCGGTCGCGCTTGAGCACGTCCTTCATCTTCTTTTCGACGGCCCGGTTATTCTTGTTCTCATCCATGTCGATAAAATCGATCACGATGAGACCGGCCAGGTCGCGCAGACGCATCTGGCGGGCCGCCTCGGCAGCGGCTTCCATATTGGTCTTCAGCGCCGTCGCCTCGATATTCCGCTCGCGCGTGGAGCGGCCCGAATTGACGTCGATGGAGACCAGGGCCTCGGTCGGGTTGATGACGATATAGCCACCGGACTTCAGGGGCGCGATCGGCGAGTAGATCGCTTCCAGCTGCGCCTCGACCTGGTGCTGCAGAAAGAGCGGCACGGTCTCCTTGTAGTGCTGCACCTTCTTGGCGTGAGACGGCATCAGCATCCGCATGAAGGCCTTGGCCTCCTTGTAGGCTTCCTCGCCCTCGACCAGCACGCTGTCGATCTCCTTGTCATAGAGATCGCGGATGGCACGCTTGACCAGATTGCCTTCCTCATAGATCAGCGCTGGCGCGACGGACTTCAGCGTCAGCTCGCGGATATTCTCCCACAGCCGGACGAGATAGTCGGCATCGCGCTTGATCTCGGTCTTGGTACGGCTGGCGCCGGCGGTGCGGATGATCAGGCCGACACCCTTGGGCAGGTCGAGCTCGTTCACCACGGATTTCAGGCGCTTGCGGTCGGCTGCATTGGAAATCTTGCGGGAAATGCCGCCGCCGCGCGGCGTGTTCGGCATCAGCACGCAATAGCGGCCGGCCAGCGACAGATAGGTCGTCAGGGCAGCGCCCTTGTTGCCGCGCTCTTCCTTGGCGACCTGCACCAGCAGGATCTGCCGGCGCTTGATGACTTCCTGGATCTTGTACTTGCGGAACATCTGCCGGCGGCGGCGGGCCGCCTGGGCATCGTCGACATCGTCCTCGGAATCGTCGCCGATGGTTTCCGGCGCTTCCGGCGCGTCCTCGCCATCCTCGGCGTCGTCGGAAGCCGCGGCGTCCTCGACATGCGGTTCCTCGTCCTCCTCGCGCGCAGCGGAGGCTTCTTCCTCGGCGAGGGCGACACGATCCTCATAGGGGATCTGGTAGTAGTCGGGATGGATTTCGTTGAAGGCCAGGAAGCCGTGGCGATTGCCGCCATACTCGACGAAGGCCGCCTGCAGCGACGGCTCTACGCGCGTGACCTTGGCGAGGTAGATGTTGCCGCGAATGGGCCGGCGGGCTTCCGCCTCGAAATCGAAATCCTCAACTTTGGAACCGTCTACGACAACGACGCGGGTCTCTTCGCGATGACCTGCGTCGATCAGCATTTTCTTGGACATTAAAAGTCTCTCCTGCGCACGCCTGCAGGACGGGCCGCTCCTCTGGAACGGCGGAAATCGTCGGCGGCGGCGGGGGTGTGATGGACGGGGGGCTGCCTGTCGTCGTCGATCTCAAAAACACTGGCGATCGACGTTGCATCAGGCGCTCCTCGCGCATCGGCAGTTACCATGTGCGCCTCCCGGCCTGCTGTCAGGGCGTCGGGCGCGGCGGTCGGGGCTCCGGTCTTCAAGAGATCCGGAACGGCGATAGTGATTCCGGCGGCCCTGGGGCTTGGCCGGTCCTGCCCGGCGGCCCGATCCGCGAATAAAAAACGCGAGGTCGCCAAGGCGTTGGCAACATGCAACATTCCAAACGCGAAGAAAAGTGTTTGTCGCCGTCCCGTGCTTGCAGGAAATTTCTTCGGGGGGCATCAACGAAACGTCAAGCTCCGCGCCCTAGTCTGGCAAAAAAGCCGTTTGGGAATCACGGTAGTTAAGATGGTGTGGAAATGCGGATTCGTTTGTTTGTATCGGCCATTGCGGGCCTTCTGAGTTTCGCGGGCGCAGGCCTTGCGGACCAGGAAATCCGTGATGTGCGCTTTGGCGTCGATGGCGAACGCACCCGCGTCGTGATCGAAACGGCCGAGCCTGCCGATTTTCGCGCCTTCACCCTGGACGGGTTTTCCGACCGTCTTGTCGTCGACATGCCCGACATGCGCTGGTCCGTGTCCGGACTGACGACAGGCGAGGGCATGGGGCACGGCCTCGTCGATACCTTCCGCTTTTTCAACAATTCCACGTCCAGCTCGCGCGTCGTGTTCGAACTGGAGCACCCCGCCGTCATCATCGACCAGTTCGCGCTCGATCCGAGCGATCCCGGCGGCAATCACCGCCTGGTGATCGATGTCGAGCGCGTCACCGCGGAAACCTTCGAGACCTCCTCCGGCTTTTCCCATACCCGCGCCGAAAGCCTCGATTCCCTGATCGCGGAACGCGTCGAGGCGGTCTATGTGCCGCCGGAGCGCGAGCGCCGCGTGATCGTCGTCGATGCGGGGCACGGCGGCAGTGATCCCGGTTCAATCGGCCGGTCCGGTACGCATGAGAGCGATGTCGCCCTGGAAGCTGCGCGCGAACTTCGCCGCCAGCTGGAGGCGACGGGGCGCTATGAGGTCTTCATGACCCGCGAACGGGATGTCTACCCGTCCTGGGGCGAGCGTGTCGCCGTGATGGCCGATGTCCGTGCGGACCTGTTCATTTCGCTTCACGCGGATTCGTCGGGCAATTCGGGGGTTCGCGGTGCGGCGGTCTATACGCTCAACGACACGGCCGAGAACCGGGCCCGCCAGCGCGCCCGCCAAGATGCCGACCACACGATGCAGGTCGATGTGAACAATATCCTCGTCGAGCTGGAGCTGCGCGAGAAGCGAAACCAGTCCTCGGCCTTTGCCGAAGTCCTGCTGCAGCACCTCGGCTCGGCCGGTCCGCTGCTGGCCAACCCGCACCGCCAGGCGAATCTCTTTGTCCTGCTGGATCCGCGCGTGCCGGCCGTCCTGCTGGAAATGGGCTTCCTGACCAATGCGACGGACGAGAGCAATCTCACCTCGGCCAGCGCCCGGCGGACGCAGATGTCAGCAGTGGTCCGCGGCATCGACAGCTATTTTGCCCAGCGTGGTGACGATGTGCAGTTCGCCGGCAGTGACACGGTTGCCGCCCGGACGCGGTAACCCCCTATGATCGAACGCCGCGGACGGTCATAATACGGCCGTGGTTTTGGGTATCGTGCCGATGGTCACGATGGGGGGCTGCATGTCGAGCGGCCAGAGGGCGTAATGAAGATTTTCACTCTGCGTAACATGATGCGTACCGCTTTGTGGGGCGGCATCGCCGCTGTCGTGTTGGGCGTGATCGCGTTCGTGGCTGCGGCTGTCTATGTGGTGCGCGTCACCGACGACCTGCCGAATCACGAACAGCTGGCCGAATACCAGCCGCCCATCATGAGCCGGGTGCATGCGGGCGATGGCCTGCTGATCGCCGAATACGCGCGTGAGCATCGCGTTTTCGTGCCGATCGACAATATCCCGCAGAATGTCGTCCACGCCTTCATTTCCGCGGAAGACAAGAATTTCTACGAGCATGGCGGTCTGGACCTGCGCGGCATCATCCGCGCGGCGATTTCGAATGTCGGCAATGTGCTCAACGGGCGCCGTCTCGAGGGCGCCTCGACCATCACCCAGCAGGTCGCCAAGAACTTCCTCCTGTCCTCGGAGCAGCGCATCGAGCGCAAGGTGCGCGAGATGATCCTGTCGCGCCGGATCGAGCGCGCCTTCACCAAGGACCAGATCATCGAACTCTATCTCAACGAGATCTATCTGGGCAACCGCGCCTACGGCGTGGCGGCGGCGGCGCTGAACTATTTCGGCAAGTCGCTGGACGAGCTCGAGCTGCACGAGATCGCCTATCTCGCGGCGCTGCCCAAGGGGCCGTCGAATTATCACCCCGAACGCAATCGCGAGGCCGCGATCGCCCGCCGCAACTGGGTGATCGAGCGGATGGCGGAGAATGGTTATGTCTCCGAAGAGGCCGCCCGCGAGGCCCAGGCCCAGCCGCTGGAGACCGTCGACCGCCTGTCCGGCGCGACCTACACAGCGGCCGAATATTTCGTCGAGAATGTCCGCCGCGAAGTCTTTTCCATGTATGGCGAGGACGAGCTTTATGATGGCGGCCTGTCGATCCGCACGACGCTGGATACCTCGATGCAGCTGGCCGCGCGGCGTGCCCTGCGCGACGGGCTGGAAGCCTATGACCGCCGCCACGGCTATCGCGGCCCGCTGGCCACGATCGAAACCGGCGAGGGCTGGGTCGAGCGCCTGTCCGAGGTCGAGATTCCCGGCGATCTCGATGATGGCTGGATGCCCGCCATAGTGCTGGAAACCACTGCCGACACGGCCCGGATCGGTTTCCTGAACGGTGAGGAAGGCGAGATCCCGATGTCGGCCCTGGAATGGGCCCGGGAAACCCTGGCGGACGGTCTGCTCGGTGCGGCGGTCCGTCGCCCGTCCGACGTGCTGGGCGAGGGCGATGTGATCCTGGTCGCCTCGATTGCCGACCAGGAAGGCTATTCGGAAGGCCAGTACGGGCTGCGCCAGGTGCCGCAGATCAATGGCGGTATTCTGGCCATGGACCCGCATACCGGCCGCGTTCTGGCAATGGTGGGCGGGTATTCCTTCCAGCACAGCCAGTTCAACCGGGCCACCCAGGCGCGCCGTCAGCCCGGCTCCTCCTTCAAACCCTTCGTCTATGCCGCTGCGCTGGACAATGGTTACACGCCGGCCAGCCTGATCCTGGACGCTCCCTTCATCGCGACCGGCGGTCCGGACGAGCGCTTTTACATGCCCTCCAACTATTCGGAACGCTATTACGGCATGTCGACCCTGCGCCTCGGCCTAGAGCTGTCGCGGAACGTGATGACCGTGCGTCTGGCGCAGGAAATGGGCATGGAGCCGATCGCCGAATACGGCGAACGCTTCGGCATCTATGACGATCTCGAGCCCGTCCTCGCGATGGCACTGGGTGCCGGGGAGACCACGCTCTACCGCCTGGTCTCGGCCTATGCGACGCTGGTCAATGGTGGCCGCCGCGTCGAACCGACCATCATCGACCGGGTGCAGGACCGCACGGGCTCAACGATCTTTGCCCACGAAGTCCTGCCCTGCGACACCTGCGACGTCTCCGAATGGTCGCCGGAGCTGCACGAGCCGCAATTCCCGGAAACCCGCGAGGAAGTCGTCGATCCGGTGACGGCCTATCAGGTCGTTCACATGCTGGAAGGCGCCGTCGAACGCGGAACGGGTACGGCCCTGCGGCCGCTGGGCCGTCCGCTGGGCGGCAAGACCGGCACGACCAATGATTTCCGCGATGCCTGGTTTGTCGGCTTCGGGCCTGACCTTGTGGTCGGTGTCTATGTCGGTTTCGACACGCCCTACCAGCTGGGCAATGGCGAAGCGGGGGGCGTTGTTGCCGCGCCGATCGCGCGCGACTTTCTGGAAGTCGCACTCGAGAATTATCCGGTTGCGCCGTTCCGTGTGCCCGAGGGTGTGCGTCTTGTGCCGATCGACCGTTCCAACGGCACGCCCGGTGCTCTGGGCCAGTCGGGTGTGATCCTGGAAGCCTTCCGTCCCGGAACGGAGCCGTCGCGCACCTCCGAGGACGAGGAAAGCGGGCTCTCCTTTGCCCGTGACAGCGTTAGCGACGACCCGCTGGCTCTCCTGCTGTCCCGGCAGGAGCAGCAGGAAGAGGACGAAGGTCCGGAGGATGACGAGCTGGGCGGTCTGTACTGACCGTCTTGTCTCGCGCCTCGCGCACCTCTATCCCGGCAGTCACACCTGTTTGAATCAGCCAGGCCTTTGCCATCATGCGACCTGAAATCCAGAGCCTTTCCGATGAAATCCAGCAGGCAGTGGGCCTGCTGAGGAGGCGTCTTTGACTGGGATACTGCCCAGAAACGCCTCGACGAGCTGAACGCGAAATCCGAAGCGCCGGACTTCTGGAACGATCCCCAGAAGGCCCAGGTCCTGATGCGCGAGCGCAACCGGCTTGAGTCGGCGATCGAGACCGTTGTCGAGGCCGAGCGCGAGCTGTCCGACGCCATCGAGATCATCGAACTGGCCGAAATGGAAGACGATGCGGACATGGTCGAGGAGGCCGTGTCCGGCCTGAAGCAGCTGGCCGAGCGTATGCGCCGCGCCCAGCTGGAGACGCTGCTCTCCGGCGAGGCTGACGGCAATGACGCCTTCCTGGAGATCCACTCCGGTGCCGGCGGTACGGAAAGCCAGGACTGGACCGCCATGCTGGCGCGGATGTATTCGCGCTGGGCGAATGCGCATGGCTACAAGGTCGAAACGATGGAAGAGCAGGCCGGCGAAGAGGCGGGCCTGAAGTCCACCACGCTGCTGGTGAAGGGCGAGAATGCCTATGGCTGGCTGAAGACGGAAAGCGGTGTGCACCGGCTGGTGCGGATCTCGCCTTTCGACAGCTCTGCCCGCCGCCACACCAGCTTCTCCTCGGTCGGCGTCTACCCGCAGATCGACGATGCGATCGATGTCGAGATCGACGAGTCCAAGGTGCGCACCGATACCTATCGCGCCTCGGGAGCGGGCGGCCAGCACGTCAACAAGACCGACAGTGCCGTACGTCTGACCTACGACATGCCCGGCGAGGACAAGCCGATCGTCGTGCAGTGCCAGAATGACCGTTCCCAGCACAAGAACCGCTCCCAGGCCTGGGACATGCTGCGCGCGCGGGTCTACGAGATCGAGCTGCAAAAGCGTGAGGCCGCGGCCCAGGCCGAAGCCGACAGCAAGACCGAGATCGGCTGGGGGCACCAGATCCGCTCCTACGTCCTGCAGCCCTACCAGATGGTCAAGGATCTGCGCACCAATGTCGAAACCTCGAACACGTCCGGCGTGCTGGACGGCGATCTCGACGAATTCATGGCGGCAGCCCTGGCCGCGCGTGTCGGGGGCGACGACGAGGCCGAGGGCTAGGCGGGCGAGCGGGGTTTGACGACATGGAGAGCTGGTACATCGCGTTGCGCCATATCCATATGACGACGATTGCGCTGAGCGGGGTTTTCTTCCTCGTCCGCGCGATTGCCGTCAATCTGGCCGGGGCCGGCTGGCCCCGCCTGCGGCCCGTGCGCATGAGCAGCTATGCAATCGACACCGTATTGCTGGTCTCGGCGATCGCCCTGACCGTGGTGACCGGCCAATACCCCTTTGCGGATGCCTGGCTGACGGTGAAGGTTGTGCTCCTGATCGTCTACATCGCCCTGGGCATCATCGCCTTGCGGCCAGCGCGTCCGGCACCCGTGCGGCTCGTCGCGACCGCCGCCGCGGCGACTGTCTTTCTTTTCATCGTCACCGTCGCCCGGACCCATCATCCCATGGGCCTGTTCTCGGGGCTGCCGCTCTAGCCGTCCTTATCTCCGGACTGTCCCAGCAGCCGGCCGATCGCCTCGATATAGGCGGCGAAAGCCTTGCGGCCGGCGGGCGTCATGCGGACCCGGGTCAGCGGCTTGCGGTTCAGGAAGCTCTTGTCGATGGCGACATAGCCGGCGTCCTCGAGTTTGCGCAGATGGATCGACAGATTGCCCTGCGTCGCGTTGAGCACCGTCTTCAGTTCCGTGAAATCGGCCACATCGGTATTGGCCAGATGGGTCATCACACCCAGCCGGATACGTCCGTGAATGATGTCGTCGATGTCGTCGATACTGCTCACGGTCGTGCCGTCATGCCTCTGCTTGCGTTGGCCGCGCTGCCCGCATGAGCAGATAGCCCGGCAGGGACATCAGCAGCAGGAGGGCGAGGCTGGTGATCAGCAAAAAGCGGTTATTCACGCCGTTCACGGCCAGCAGGATGGCCGCGGCAAACCAGCCGAGCGAGACGGCGCCCTGCCACAGGCGGCGGCGCAGGCGGAAAGCGATGAACCAGGTGCCGCCGAACAGCGCGAAGACGACTTCGGCGTGCAGCAGCCAGGGTTCCGCGCTGCCGGTGCGGTAGGACATCAGGCCGAAAATCACCACCAGGCACAGATTGATCAGGCCGGCGGCGATGAAGGCGGCTTCATAGGCGCGGCCGGAGAGGGTTTTCGGTCCCTTCGACCAGTCGCGCATGGTGACCGTGATGATCGTGCCCAGCACACCGGCGTTCGCGATCACCACGACAGCCAGGTCGGCGAGTGGGGGCAGATCCACATGACCGCCAAAAGAGAGGTACTGGATGAAGGTCTGGACGGCATAGAGGCCGCCGCAGATGAAAAGGACCAGTCCCAGGGAATGGGAGGGTGTTTCATCGCCGGTCGCCAGACCGCGCATGAAAGCGAGGTCGGCACGGGCATCAGCAAGCTTGTCGGTCATGATCTGCCCCTTGGGCAAGGGCCCGGACGGGCCTTCGCAGGTCACGTCCGGGCAGTATGAATTGATTCACGCGGAGGCCTTATCGGCAACTGGCAGGCCGGATGAGCGCTCGTCCTGCCTGGGCCGGCGGCCATTGAGCCAGAGGCCGAGCCAGGTGTGGCGGACACCGATCTGATAGCTCGCCAGCAGCAGGACCATCGAGAACACGACGATCAGGGTCAGCTTCAGCACGCCGGGCAGGGCGACGTCCGACAGGGCGATCTGCAGCGCCATTACCAGCGGCAGGTGCATGAGATAGACCCAGTAGGATGCATCGGCGAGATAGCGCCAGGTGCGGCTGGCCCGGCTGAAGACATGCAGGGCGAGCCCGGTCAGGCCGAATGTCCAGGTCCAGATACCCAGCGCATAGGCGGCGGAATAGATCAGCCGGTCCGTCCCCGGCTGTGCCGGCATCAGCAGCGGCTCGATACCGGTGATGGACAGGCACACAATCGTCAAGGCGATGGCGGCGGCGAGATTGATGTGCCAGCTGCGCTTCCAGGCAGAGAGGACCAGGTCGCTGTTGCGGCGGACGGCCCAGCCGGCCGCAAAGGCCGTGCCGTAGGCGATCAGGGCGCCATTGTTCGGAACCAGGCCGGTGTCCGGCGTGGGAATGCCGAACCATTGCATCCAGAACGGCGCTGTGGCGAACCAGGCGAAGGCGGGCAAGGCCAGAGCCACGGCGCCCAGTGGTGTTGTGGCCAGCACGCGTGTTGCTGCGTCGATCAGGCTGCCGGTGCGGTCCTTGCGGTCGAACATGCGCATCAGGGCCGTGAGCGGGAGGCTGACCAGGTAGAAGCCGGTCAGCAGGTAGAGAAACCACAAATGGGTCAGCGGGAATGTGCCGACGGTGAGGGGCGGAGCCTCCTGGTCCGGCAGTTCGCCGCCATTGGCCTTTGCCACGCCCCACAGGAAGACGCTGGCGATGGCGATGAATATCGGCAGCCAGAGTGTAACGAGCGGCAGAAGGATCCGCTGCCCGCGGTCGAGCGCGAAGCGGGCAAGGCTGCGGCGCTCCAGAACGAACCGGGCGAAATAGCCGGCGATCAGGAAGAACAGCACCATGCGGAACATGTGCGGGACATAGAAAAGCAGGGAAAACTCCGTGGCGGCTGCATTGTCCTGCACGATCCAGACCGGCGGGCCGGGAATGAAGGACATCGAGGCGTGCAGCACGACGCCGAGCAGGAGCGCGATCGCTCTGACGGCGTCGAGCGCATGGAGGCGGGTTGAGGTTTCACTGGACATGACAGTCTCCGATCAGGTTGTCTGACATGTATCACCAACAAGTTTATAAAACAAACATATCTTTCAATGTGTGCCAGTGCCGCCAAGACCGTTGCCAATTGTGCTGCAGGCAAGAAAAAACCGGCGCCTGGGGAGGCGCCGGTCTTGTCGTTCTGAAATTTTGATCCGGGCTAGAAGCCGGACTTCGATGCCGCAACCGGCGGCTCGAGCGAGTCGAGCGGATCGGGCTTGCCCGGGGCCGGCGGCTTGCTGTCGGCCTTGGGCGCATCGACCTTCGGCTTGGCCGATTTCGGTGCGTCGCCGGTCTGCATCGGATCGGATGCGTGGCGGCAGTGGCCGTCGAAATAGGCACCGGCTTCCACGGAGAGCGTCGCGTGGACGATGTCGCCCTCGATACGTGCGGTCGAGGCCAGCTGGACCTGGCGGGCACGGACGCTGCCGGTCACCTTGCCGCGGATCACGACGGTCTCGGCAGAAACTTCGCCCGAGACAGAGGCGTCCTCGCCGATGATCAGGGATCCGGCGCGAACATCACCGTCGACCTGGCCGTCGAGCTGGATTTCGCCGTCGGAAACAATCGACCCGGTCAGAACCAGATCGCTGGACAGAATGGACGGAGCTTTCGATTTCATGGCGGTCCTTTTCGGGGGAGGGGCAAACGACGCTCCGCTGTCGGAGGACGAGGTCTCTTTAGCCTTGTTGAACATACTGGCCGGCTCTCAACAAACGTTCCGGATCGATAGCCGATCCGTTGTACCAAATTTCATAATGCAGATGGGTCGCGGTACTGCGTCCCGTGGACCCCATCCCCCCGATGAGTTGTCCGCGGTCAACCGTATCGCCCCGTCGCACTGCGATTTCGTGGAGATGGCCGTAACGGGTCACAAAGCCGTAACCATGGTCGATCTCCACCGTGCGACCATAGCCCGACCGCCAACCGGCGTAAATCACTTCGCCAGGGCCGGTCGCAATGATCGGTGCCCGGCGGTAGGCGGCAAAGTCGAGGCCGTAATGCGAGGTGGGGCGTCCGTTGAACGGATCGATCCGGACCCCGAAATCCGAGGTGCGGCGATAGGTGTCGCCGATCGGCACTCCCAGCGGGCCGGAGGTCACGAAGTCCTCGAGTTCTTCCACTTCCAGCAGGCGTGCCGCGATGCGGTTGATGCGCGAGGAAAAAGCGTCATCGAGTTCGAAGTTCGGGTTGGAGCCGGCGGAGAAAAGGTCGGTCTCCGAAATCGGATGGAAGGGACCGCCGCGTTCTTCGCCTTCGCGCTGATCGGCAATCACGTCCTCGATGTCCAGCCCGGTCAGACGCAGAACAGCGCGCAGATTCTGCAGGCGGGCTTCGGTGGCGTCTTCGGCACGGGCCAGCACGGCATCCTGCTCGCCCATGAGATAGGCAATCTGGTCTTCCGGCGCGTCGGAGGTAACAGAGGCGACGGCAGCCATCGGATCGCGGGCCTCGCGTGGAGACGGGTCGGCCGGCGCTGCGGCCATCAGGACCCGGCCATCGTCGAGGGCGGGCGAGGGCGACATCTCGGTTCCCGTCAGCTGTTCGGCAAAGCTGACCAGCTGGCGCAGCGTCTCGTGACGCATCTGGAATTCGTACGCGGTGCGGTCGAACTCCTCCATGCGCGATTCCATGAAGGAGATGACGGTGGCCTCATTGGCCTGGGCCTCAGCGACCATGCGGTGATAGTAGATCCGGTCGCGCTCGATCTCGGCATCCTTTGCTGCGATGGCGCGCCCGTGAAAAGCGACGGAAACGGTCGAGAAGCACAGCCATCCCGCCAGAGCTGTCGCCCCGAGGAGTGCGCCGATCTGGACGCCGGTGGAGATCGCGAAATAACGGACTTGCCCGTCACTCCGGTGATAGATCTGCCGATCCGGAAACCAGCGCTGAGCCGTTCCCCAAACAGCTTCTTTGACTCGTGATAACATGCGTTACGCCGCTTAGATTTTGCCTGCCCCAAATTCCCTGCGCGAGCATGTGACACAAAAGCCCGCTGGATATCAATACACGCCAATGCAAGAGCTGCGCCGTCTCAGACGAGGGGGCCGTAAAAATCCGCCGGCAGATCGGCACGCTTGCGCGCATCGGTATTGAAGGGAGGTTTGAGGCGCCCGCGGAAATATTTGGTTACCAGGGTCTGAAAATGTGACGCCGGTTCGTGGCCCGATTTTTCGCATAAGTATCTGAACCAGCGGGCGCCTGCGGCGACATGCCCCACTTCTTCTTCATAAATGATCCGAAGAATTTCGGCGCTTTCGCGGTCACCGGCAGACATGAGCCGCTCGATCATGCCGGGTGTCACATCCAGTCCGCGCGCCTCCAGAACCATGGGGGCCACGGCAAGCCGGGCGTCCAGTGCGCCGGCCGTGGTCTGGGCCGAATCCCACAATCCGTCATGGGCGGGCAGGGCGCCGTAATGGCTGCCCATGGCTTCCAGACGGTCGGCCACCATCTCGAAATGGCGGGCTTCGTCATCGCCGACACCGACCCAGTCGGTGACGAATTCCGGTCGCCGGGCATCGTCCAGCGCCGAATCATGGGCGAAGCGGACGACCATGTCGAAGGCGAGGTCGATCGCATTGAACTCGATATGGGCGATCGCGTGCATCAGGGCGCAGCGGCCGGCGAGCGTATTCAGCCGCCGGCGCGGAACCTTGCCGGGCGCCACGCAGACCGGTTCAGCAGGCCGTGCCGGGCGTTCAGGCGCCTCGACCGGCTCGCCAAGCGGTACGACCCCGCCGGTCCAGGCCCGGGCTGCCTCGCGTGCCGCCGCCGCCTTGGCGCGCGGTTCCGCCGTTTCCAGAACCCGCAGCGCCAGGCGAAGAAGCGTCTCGTCGCTCATCAGGCGAGCTTGCGGGCCGCCTCGAGCACGGCGTCGGCATGGCCCTTCACTTTCACCTTGCGCCAGATCTCGGCGATTTTTCCGTCCGGACCGATCAGGAAGGTCGCACGTTCGATGCCCATGTATTCGCGGCCATAGAGCTTCTTGAGCACCCAGACGCCATAGGCTTCGCAGATCTCGCCGGCCTCGTCGGCGATCAGTGCCACTGAAAGGTCATGCTTGGCCTTGAACTTGTCATGCTTTTGCACGCTATCCTTGGATACCCCGATGACGACCGTGTTGGCAGCCTCGAAGTCGGCCTGTGCACGGGTGAAGTCGATGGCTTCCGTGGTGCAGCCCGGCGTATCGTCTTTCGGGTAGAAATAGAGCACAACGGTCTTGCCGCGCAGATCGGCCAGGTCGATCTCGTTTCCGCCATCGGCGGGCAGTTTGAAAGTCGGAGCAAGGTCGCCGGTTTTGAGTTCGCTCATCATATCCCTCTTGCGCTTGTTACCGTGGATGCGGGCTGATGAGTGTAAAATGCGCGTAGAATCCGGCGCGTCCAGTCTTCCCGCTGCGGTCGGGAGGCGCTGATGCTGCGCAAATCCCTGCGCTGGAGCCTGATCTACCTGCTCGAGGCGGTCGCCGTCCTGCTGGCGCTGGCGATCTTCGGCATTGCTGCAGTCCTGTGGCGTCTGTCCAGCGGTCCGGTCGAGCTCGATTTCCTGCGCGAGGATGCCCAGCACATGCTGGCCCGGGCCTTCGAGGGCGATGTCGTGGCGCTCGGCCGGTTGCAGGCCGGCTTCGACCCCCAGACACGCGCCCTCATGCTGATGGCGGGTGATGTCACGGTTGCCGACGAGACCGGTGACGTCATTGCCCGGGCGCCGCGCATCGAGGCCGGTCTGGCGGTCGATTCCCTTTTGCTGGGCCGGCTGGAACCGGTCGCCCTGAACATCCAGGGCGGCTCGCTCTCGCTCGTCCGCCGGGCCGATGGCGCTGTCGGGGCGGGACTGGGCAGTGCGGAGCGCGTGGCGGCCAATGCGCAACTGCCCGAGCGGGGCGGCGATGAGAGCGCCAGCCTGTTCCAGCTTCTGGCGGATCCGCAAAATCCCGCCAGCCGCCTGAGCCGGTTGCAGCATGTGCGTATCGAAGAGGCGGCCGTGCGGATCGTCGACGCCCAGAGCGGGATCGCCTGGCTGGTGGATGATGCCGGTGTGCGTTTCGAGCGTGACGATACGCGCATTCTGGCCGAGATCGAAGGCCAGTTCGCGACACCGTCCGGCTTTGCGCCGGTCGAGCTGCGTCTGCAGGCCGGCGCCGATCTGGAGACGCTGCTGTTCGAGGCGCGCTTCCAGCAATTATCGCCTGCCGGCGTGCTGCCTGACAGCGGCCCCCTGGCGCCGCTGCGGGCAGTGGATGCGCCGGTCTATCTGGACTTTGTTGTCGATGCGACGCGCCAGGGCGGAATCCGCACGGCCTCCATCGTGCTGGATGTGGGCGATGGTGAAATCCTGACGGGGGGTGAAGCCCGCCGGATCGCCGGCGCGCACCTCTCGGCCCGTTTTGACCCGGTTGAGAGCACGATGAGCATCCATGAGGGCTGGATCGAGTCGGATGTGTTCTCGGCCCGCCTTGAGGGCGAGGTGACCGAGATCGGCGGTTATAGCGGCGCCCTGCCGACCCGCGGCCGCTTCGATATCCGTGTCGGGGAAGGCTTCGTGGCGCTGGGCGATGTGTTTGAACGCGACCCCTCCTGGGAAGCGCTGATCGCCCAGGGCGACATCCGGCTGGACGAGTATGCAGCGACGCTCGACCGGCTCGAACTCGCTGTCGATACCATCCGCGCCGAGCTGGCCGGCGAGGTGTCGCTGAGCCGCGCCGAGGATGGCCGCTTTCTTCCCAATCTGCGCCTGACGGGCCCGATCGTGGGCGATGTGCAACCCGCGACCGTGCTGGCCTACTGGCCGGTCGAGCTGGCCGACAGCGCCCGCAGCTGGGTGCAGGAGCGTATTCTGGGCGGCCGTTTCTACAATGCGCGTTTCGACCTGGATCTGCGGGCCGAGGATATCGAGGCCGAGCAGATGGACAATGAGCGCATGACGCTCGGTTTCGACTTCGAGAACGCTTCTGTCCTCTACATCTCCACCATGACGCCGCTGGTCGAGGGGCGCGGCCATGCTGTCCTGCGGGGCAATGCGTTCGAGGTCGCGATGGAAAGCGGCCGTATCGGCGATATCGAACTGGTCGACGGTTTCGTCGATATCCCGCGGCTCAATCCGAAGGGCGCGATGGCGCGCTATGGCGGCGTGGCCCGCGGCGATGCCTCCGATATTCTGGCCCTGATCGACGAACCGCCTTTGCACCTGCCCTCGGAATACGGACTCGACCCGGCGCTCGTCGGCGGGCAGGGCGAGATGCGCTTCGAGATCCGCCGGGCCATGCTGACCGATGTTCCGCCCGAGGAGATACCCTTCTTCATCGATGGCACGTTCAGCAATGTCAGCCTGAATGTTCCCGGGACACCGATCGAGCTTACGGGCGGCGAGATCGCGATATCTGCGCGCCAGGAGGGGCTGGAAGCCTCGGGTGATGCGCTGTTCGGCGAAACACCGGTGCATATCGACTGGACCGAGACGTTCGGCCTGCCGGACGATGCCGCCTCGACGCGGATCGGCCTGTCCGCCGATGTCACGGCGGCGACGCTGGATGTGTTCAATATTCCTGTGCGGCGCTATTTCGACGGTCCCATCCGTCTTACCGGCGAAGCGGTTTCGGACGGTCTGGATTTCCAGTCGATCGATCTTCATGCCGATCTGCAGCAGGCGTTGCTGGAAACGCCCGGCGGCGTGTGGAGCAAGGCTGCCGGCGTGCCCGGCGAAGCTGAACTGCGTATCTCCGTGGACGAGACGGGCCGCTATTCCGTCGACGCGCTGGCCGCCCGCAGCGAGGGAATGGAAGTAACCGGCAGCCTCGTCATGGGGGCCGGAACCCGGCTTGAGCGCGTCGATCTCGACCGGCTTTTCATTGAGGGCCTGGCGGATATCTCGGCCCGGCTGGTCGTGCCGGAAACCGCCGGTGCGCCGCTCGATCTGCAGCTGTCCGGCCAGTATGTCGATGTGTCCGATTTCGTGGCCCAGCTGACGTCGCTCGGTGAGGGCGGGGGGATGATGCCCCTGTCCGTGAATGCCGATATTGCGCGGCTCATCCTGTCCGAACGCTCGGTGCTGGACGATTTCAATCTGATCTGGCGCAGCGAAGCAGAGGGGATCCGTGCCTTCTCCGTTTCCGGCCAGACCATGGACGGCTCCTTCCAGGCTGCCTTTGGCGCCAGTGAACCCGGCGGAGCACGCGAATTCCGCCTGCAGGCGCCGAGTGTCGAGCGGGTCGCCTCGCTGTTCGGGGTAGAATCCTATGCCCTGGGCGGACGCATGGCGATGCTCGGGTCTGCGCCGCCCCTGGGCACGGAAGGCCCCTTGTCGGCCCGGCTCGAGATCTCCGATCTGACGCTCGTTCGCGTGCCGATCCTGGCCCGGATCCTCGCCGCCGGTTCCTTCCAGGGGCTTGCCGCGCTGCTCAATGGCGAAGGGATCGTCTTCGACCGGATCGATGCCGACCTGCTCTACGAGGACGGCCTGATGACGATCGGCGATGCCCGTGCTGCCGGCAATGCGCTTGGCGTGACAGCGGCCGGCACGATCGATTTCGGTGCCGAGCGGACGGCGATCGACGGCAATCTCGCACCGTCCTACGCGCTCAACTCCCTGTTCGGCGGCGTGCCGGTGATCGGCGATATCCTGGTCTCCCGGCCCGGCGAAGGCGTGATCGGCATCACCTATTCCGTCGAGGGGCCGTTCGACAGTCTGACGGTCTTCGCCAACCCGCTTTCCGCACTGGCGCCGGGCCTGCTGCGCCGCATTTTCGAAGGCACGGCCGCCGAACGTGCCGCCCGGGAACGGGCGCGCGATGCCGGTGTGGAGGAGGCCGCTCCCGAGCCGGAAGACACGCCTGAAGAAACAGGGCCGGACGATTAACTCCACCCCCCTCTCCCTCGGGAGAGGGATCGAGGGAGAGGGGGAAAAACCGCGTTTGGCGATCACGCGCCGGCATCGGGATGTCCCCCTCATCCGCCCGTCGGGCACCTTCGCCCCGCGGGAGAAGAGGTATGTACGACCCCGCCTCCTACACCGGCTTGGCCAGGGCGTGGCGCTTCTTGCCGACCGACAGCTTGATCGCGCCGTCGACGACCAGATCCGCCGTCGGACGGGCGAAAGGATCGGTCAGCGGGGCGTCATTCACCTTGGCAGCGCCGGCCTTCATGTGGCGGCGCACCTCGCCGTTCGAACCGGCCAGACCGGCCTCGACGAACAGGCCGACCAGCGTGACGGCCTCGTCCGACATGTCGAAGGTGACGGTGGGTAGCGCGTCGCCCGCACCGCCGCCGGCAAAGGTCTGTTTCGCGGTCGCCTCGGCCTCGCGGGCGGCATCGGCGCCGTGCAGCAACGTCGTCGCCTCATTGGCCAGGCGCACCTTGGCATCGTTGATCTCGGCGCCTTCCAGCGCTTCCAGCCGGGCGATCTCGTCCAGCGGCAGATCGGTGAACAGGCGCAGGAAACGGCCGACATCGGCGTCCTCGGTATTGCGCCAGAACTGCCAGTATTCGTACGGGCTGCGCATGTCGGCATTCAGCCAGACCGCGCCATCCATCGTCTTGCCCATCTTGGCGCCCGACGCCGTCGTCACCAGCGGCGTGGTGAAGCCGTAGACTTCCTTCTGGTCGACCCGGCGGCACAATTCCACGCCATTGACGATATTGCCCCACTGGTCGCCGCCGCCCAGCTGCAGCGTGCAGCCCGTACGCCGGTTGAGTTCAAGGAAGTCGACCGCCTGCAGGAGCATGTAGTTGAATTCCAGGAAGGTCATCGGCTCTTCGCGCGACAGGCGCTGTTTCACCGATTCGAAGGTGAGCATGCGGTTGATGGTGAAATGCGTGCCGAAGCGGCGCAGGAATTCCAGATAGCCGAACTCGGAGAACCACTCGTTGTTGTCGACGACCATGGCGTCGGTCGGACCGTCGCCGATCGACATCAGCCGCGAGAAGGGCTGCAAAATGCTTGCCTTGTTGGCCGCGATCTGTTCGTCGTCCAGCATGGCGCGGACCTTGTCCTTGCCCGTCGGATCGCCGATCTTGGTCGTTGCACCGCCCATCAGGATGATCGGCTTGTGGCCGGCCTGCTGCATGCGCCGCAGCATCATGATCTGCACCAGCGAGCCGACATGCAGCGAGGACGCCGTGGCGTCGAATCCGATATAGCCCGTCACCACGCCTTCGCTGGCCGCCTTGTCGAGGCCTTCAAGGTCGGTGGACTGGAAATGATAGCCGCGCTCGACGAGCACGCGCACGAGTTCGGACTTGTAATCGCTCATGATCGCTCTCCTGATAGAGCGCTTCTAGGTCGAGCTTTGCGCCGAGAAAAGAGGGGCCGCACATGAAACGCGTGATCGGACTGATGAGCGGCACCTCGCTGGACGGTATCGATGCCGCCCTGATCGAGACCGACGGCGTGCGCATCGCGTCCTTCGGACCCGGCGAAACCGTGCCCTATACCCGCGAGGACCGGGCCATCCTGCAGGCCGCCGTGGATGCCGCGCTGGACTGGCAGTTCACCGGTCCGGCGCCGGATTTCCGCCGCGCCGAAGCCGTGCTGACCGACCGTCATGCCGAAGCCGTGGAGCGCGTTACCGCCGCGGCCGGACTGGATATGGGCATGGTCGAACTGGTGGGATTTCACGGCCAGACCGTGCTGCACCGTGCGCCATCGGGCGGCAGTAGCGGGCAGACGCTGCAGATCGGCGACGGCGCGGAGCTGGCCAGCCGGCTGGGCGTTGACGTCGTGCATGATTTCCGCACCGCTGACATGCTGGCTGGCGGGCAGGGCGCGCCGCTGGCACCGCTCTATCACCGCGCGCTGGCCGATCATGCCGGGCTGGACGGGGCGGTCGCCGTGCTCAATCTGGGCGGTGTCGCGAACGTGACCTGGATGGCGCCTGGCCGCGATCCGGTCGCCTTCGATACGGGGCCGGCCAACGGGCTGATCGATGCCTGGTGCGCCCGCCATACCGGCGAGGCATTCGACCGCGACGGGGCGCTGGCCGCATCCGGGCGGGTGCATGACGCCACGCTGGACGATCTGCTGCAGCATCCCTTCCTGGCGCTGGCGCCGCCCAAATCCCTCGACCGCTGGGACTTCACTCTTGAGCCCGTCCGCAATCTCGCCGCGCCCGACGGCGCCGCCACGCTGACCGCTTTCACCGCCCGCAGTGTCGCCGATGCCATCGAACGCCTGGGCCGGCCGGACCGTCTCCTGGTCACCGGCGGCGGCCGGCTGAACCCGACCCTGATGCGGATGCTGGGCGAACATCTGGGTGTTGCCGCCGAACCGGTCGAGGCCGTCGGCTGGCGCGGCGATCTCCTGGAAGCCGAGGCCTTCGCCTGGCTCGCGGTCCGCGTCGAACGCGGCCTGCCCACCAGCCTCCCCTCAACCACCGGCGCCCGCCACGCGGTCTCCGGCGGTAGAATCTCACGGGTTTGAGGCGGTTTCTTCCCCCCCGAACTCCACTTCCCCCGGAATAAATGTTCAGCCCGGGGAAAGCGGAAGTGTTCATTTCAACCTCTTCCATTTTTCCCGGATGCAAGCCTGCGCAGGCAGGCTGCAGATCCGGGACCGACCGACCGGCGTGAAGCGTGAGCCGCGTCCATTCGGTCCCGGACAGCGCTGCGCGCTTCCGGGAAAAACTGTGTGTTTGGAGAAGAGGAAACACAAAACCCTCCACGGGCTTGCGCCCTGGAGCGATGAGAGGGGTGCGGGATGCACGGCGGACATCGTGTCCGATTTGAAGCTTTGGTGGTGATGCCCGAGGCATCCCGCACGCGGAGATTTACCCGGGTCCCTTGCGGGCCCCGTCTC
>NZ_JAEPOL010000033.1 GCF_017642925.1 Maricaulis sp.
GAGCGCGCTGACGCCGACCGCGACCGAAGTGTTATCGACCGTGAAAGTCAGCGTCGACACATCTGCGACCAGGATGGTCGCCGGCGCAAAAGCCTTGGAGAAGCCCGGCAGATTGGTGTCCTTGGTTGCCGTGTCGGTCTGTGCACCGCTGGCATTCCCGGCACCATCGGTCAGTGTCACCGACAGGGTGAGCGTCCCGTCGCCCAGGCCGGACACGTCGATCCCGGTGATCTGGTCTGTCGCGCCAGCCAGCGTCCCGCTGCCGGTGACATTCGTGCCGCCGCCATCCGACGAGATCGTATAGCTATAGTCGGCCGACACCTCCCCGCCCGCAAAGGTGAAGGAGACCGCGCTCTCGCTGGCCCCGGTTACCGGATCCTGGTCGAAGGACACGGAGAAGCCCACCGGAGCGGTATTGTCGACGGTATAGCTTTCGTTGGCGCCCGTCGGCGTAGTGTTGCTCAGAGGGTTGGTCAACAGGTCCTGAATGTCCTGGCCACCGGCAAAGCCGAGCCCGACCGCCCCGTTGAAGCTGGCCAGATTGCCGCCGGACAGCGTGACATCGTATTCCGACGTCGAGTTTGCAGCGACATTGGAGGCGGTGGCTGTAGAGGCCGTCGCTGCAAAGTCCGTGGTATCGACATTCTGGACGGCCTGATCGAACGTGACCCGGAAGACGAGACTGTCGGCATTCGTCGTTGCCGTTGCCGGCGTCTGGCGGACAATCGAGGTGATCCGCGGCTCGGTGTTCTCCACCGAATAGGTCTCGTCGGTCGCCGGCTCACCCACGGGAACCGCATTGCCGGCTGCATCGGTGATATCCTGGCCGCCCGCGAGATTGAGACCGACCGTCGCCGTCAGCCCTGCCAGATCGCCCCCGGACACGGTGAGCGTATAGGCCGCACCCGATCCGCCGATCACGCCGGTGGCCGTTGTCCCGGTAATGGTGAAATCATCCGCGGTAACGTTCTGAACCGTACCGTCGAAGGTGATGTCGAAGACGAGCGTGTCGGCATTGGTGTTCTGGGCCGCCGGCGTGTTTCGGGCGAAGGCGGTCAGCGCCGGCGCCGTATTGTCCAGCGTGTAGCTTTCATTGGCACCGGTCGGTGTGGTGTTGGACAGGCTGTTGCCAGCGAGGTCGGCAATATCCTGACCGCCTGCAAAGCCGAGCCCCACCGCGCCCTCGAAGCTGGCCAGATCGCCGCCCGATACGGTGACATCATACTCGGTAGCGGAGTTTGCAGCGACATTGGTCGCCGCAGCCGTCGTGCCGGAGACGGTGAAATCCGCCGTGCCGACATTGGCGACGCCCTCGTCAAAAGTGACCCGGAAGACAAGGCTGTCGGCATTCGTCGTGGCCGAAGCCGGTGTCTGCCGCGCAACGGACGTCACACGCGGTGCGGTATTGTCGACCGAATAGGTTTCGTCTGTCGCAGGTTCCCCGGCTGCGACGGCATTGCCGCTCGCATCGGTGATGTTCTGACCGCCCGCGAGATTGAGCCCGACCGTGCCGGTCAAGCCGGCCAGATCGCCGCCTGAAACCGTCAGCGTATAGGCTGCCCCGGAACCGCCGATCACGCCTGTCGCGGTCGTCCCGGTGATGGTGAAATCGTCAGCCGTGACATTCTGAACAGTGCCGTCGAACGTGATGTCGAACACCAGACTGTCGGCATTCGTGTTCTGTCCCGCCGGCGTATTGCGCGCGAAGGCAGTGAGCACCGGTGCGGTATTATCCAGCACATAGGTTTCGTCGGTCGCAGGCTCGCCGGCCGCAACCGCATTGCCAGCAGCGTCAGTGATATTCTGACCACCCGCCAGATCGATCCCCACCGTACCCGTCAGGCCCGCCAGGTCGCCGCCGGAGACCGTCAGCGTATAGGCTGCGCCGGATCCGCCGATCACACCGGTCGCGGTCGTACCTGTGATGGTGAAGTCGTCCGCGGTGACATTCTGCACCGTGCCATCGAAGGTGATGTCGAACACCAGGCTGTCGGCATTCGTGTTCTGGCCGGCTGGCGTGTTGCGCGCAAAGGCGTTCAGCACCGGCGCCGTATTATCCAGCGTATAGCTCTCATTGGCGCCGGTCGGCGTGGTGTTGACCAGAGCATTGCCAGCGGGCGTATCCGCGATGTTCTGGCCGCCGGCGAAGCCGAGCCCGACGGCGCCCTCGAAACTCGCCAGATTGCCGCCCGAGACCGTGACATCGTATTCGGTCGCCGAGTTTGCAGTGACATTGGTCGCCGTCGCGGTCGACCCGGTGACGGTAAAATCAGTGGTGTCGACGTTGGTGACATCCTCGTCGAACGTCACCCGGAAGACGAGACTATCGGCATTGGTCGTGGCCGAGGACGGGGTCTGACGCGCCACGGAGGTCACGCGCGGCGCGGTCGTATCGGACGGCGGCGGATCGAACACGAAGCTGTCGATCTGCATCTCGATGCCGGCGGCGTCGGAGGTGAGAACAACCTCGTCGACATTGTCGAAGGCCGCGCCCATGGTCGCCGTCCCGGTGCCTGTAAGCGCACCGCCGCTATAGGTGCCCTGGGATACACCGCCCAGGAAACCTTCCACCGTCACGATCTGGCGGCCCGGAATGATATCGTGCCAGAAGGACACGAAGTCGAACCGGGTGCCCGGCGTGGTGTGGGTGATGCGGATGGAACCCGCGCTGGGCGACGCATCATTGTGCCGCGC
Organism: Maricaulis sp.; assembly: GCF_017642925.1. Classification (GTDB taxonomy): domain Bacteria; phylum Pseudomonadota; class Alphaproteobacteria; order Caulobacterales; family Maricaulaceae; genus Maricaulis. The sequence continues at coordinate 2,695 of NZ_JAEPOL010000033.1, forward strand.
CACGGCAACACCGGTATTTCCCTCGCCACCATTGGCGAAGCCGATCCATTCGGCGGGCGTGTTGGGCGTGTCGTATTCGAAGCTGTAATTGCCGTCCGTTATTGTCAGACCAGGATAAAAGATCGTCCCGCCGATACCGTTGAAGTTGGCCTCTTCGCGAGCCACGATGGCCTGCAGCACACCGGCATAGCCCGACGCCGCAAACCCGGCCTGAACCGGGCTCCGGTCCAGCTCGCCACGTGTCCATTCCAGCGCCCAGTCACCGCCCAGCGAGCCGGCGCCGGTCAGGTTGGTCGATGCGGCCATGTCGGCGCCCAGCGCGTCCGCGAAGGCGCTGGCGAAACTCGCGCCCTCAGCGCCGGAGGCGACGTCACAGGCGTAGAGACGCACATCGGCATTATCCGCCAGCGCAGCGCGGATACGGGCCAGATAGTCGATTTCCAAGTCCAGCGCGGCGCGGTCGATGCGGCCGCCGGAGAATTGCAGCGCGCCTGGCGCGCCGTGGGAAATCAGGTGGACACTGCGGATGCCGTGCCGACCGTCCATATAACCGGCGATTTGTTCAAGCGGCGGTCGCCCGGCATCCAGGCGGACATACTCCGCGTCACCGGCTGCGTGTTCGAACACGTCAGCGCCCGTGACCCCGGGGTCGACGAACACTACCTCGTTCTGCGCCTGGGCCGGAGCCAGACAGGCCGCAGCCAGGATGGCGAAACCGGCCACGCAGTTGCGCGCAGCCTCGATCGAACCGAACAACGACTTGAACATCTTCCCCCCCGGGGCGCGTCGCCCCGCACGAAACCGCGCACAATTTATGGTCATATTTTTACATGACACATCGCTTAGTCATACAGTTGCGCCGGGGACGGCTCAACGAAAATCTCTGAAATGCCACCAGATCTGAGTGATCGCGTCTTGCGCGAATTTTCAATTTTGCAATCAGAAGAAGATCGAATGGCGGCATATTTCCCGATTTCTCAGGGATTTTATCAACCTTCAGAGATTATTTTCCATCACACACTTGTAAGTTATGCGTTTTCTGTCAGGCTCTCTGCCGGCTTGCAGGGGAGAGACATATGGAAGCCTACATGAGCATGATTACGCCATATGGTTGTAATTTCGTCATTCGAAGCTGGGGGCAGTGCGCCGGCGGCCTCATCGCGATCAGCCAGAACGATGCCCTTTTTTCGCTGCTCGGCACCAATTTCGGCGGCGACGGCCGCACGACATTCGGCCTGCCGGATCTGCGCGGCCGGGCCGCCATCAGCTGGGGCCAGGGTCCCGGCCTGAGCTTCCATAATATCGGCGCGAAGGGCGGCACCGAACAGGTGACCCTCACACAGTCCCAGATGCCGATGCACAACCACTCGCTCTTCATCACGACGGCGACACAACCTGGCGCAACGAGCCTGCCAGTAACAACGGGCGGCGGCGACGCGTCGACGCCTGACGGCAACTACATGGCCGCAACCAGCAGCACCAACCGCATCTACGGCTCCACCCTGTCCGACCCGCCGGGCGAAATGGGCCCGATCCCGCTGCCCTCGCAGCAGGTCAGTGTTCAGGGCAGCACGATGAATTCCGGGGGCAGCCAGCCCGTCTACACGGAGTCGCCGTACCAGGCCGTCAACTACCAGATCTGCATGTACGGCATCTATCCGTCGCGCGCCTAACCGAGCCAGGAGCCTTGTCATGAAGAAAACAGATCAACTGACCGCACAGGACTTCCAGGCCCTGGTCGGCGCCACCTTCCAGCTCGCCCACAAGCCGGTCTCGCTCGAAAGCGTCGATATCCGCGAGGCGCCTACGCCGGAACACCGTGCTCCGGCCAGCATCACCTTCGTCGCCGACGAGGAGATCGATGTGGATCACGGCACCCACCTGCTCTCCCACCCGGAACTGGGGGATCACCTGCTGCACATTCACCGCGTGAATGGCGGCGAAAAGCCGACCTACGAACTCATCATCGGCTGATCATCCGGATTGTCGCGGCGGCGCAGCCTCCGGGCGCCCGCCGCCCTGCTCGAGGGAGATGGGCATGGAAGCCTATATGAGCATGATTTCAGCCTTCGGCTGCAATTTTGTAATCCAGAACTGGGGCGCCTGCTCCGGCGGTCTTATGGCGATCAGTCAGAACACCGCCCTGTATTCGCTGATCCAGAATTTCTATGGCGGCGACGGCCGCACGACATTTGCCCTGCCGGACCTGCGCAGCCGGACCCCGATCAGCTACGGGCAGGGCCCGGGCCTGAGCAACAAGGTCCTCGGCCAGATCGGCGGCCGGGAAACCACCACACTGACGATCCTCGATCTGCCGATGCACCATCACGACATGTCGATCACCGGCCAGACCCAGGCCGGTACGGCCAGCCTGCCCGTGACAACGGGCGGCGGGGACGCGTCCACGCCGGACGGCAGCTTCATGGCGGCGACCAGCAGCACCAACCGCATCTATGGCTCGACCCTGTCCAACCCGCCGGGGGAGATGGGCCCGATCACCATTCCGGCGCAACAGGTGACGGTGAACGGGATGACGAACACGTCGGGCGGCAGTTTGCCGGTTCACACCCAGTCGCCCTACGAGGCCGTGAATTTCCAGATGTGCCTGTACGGCATCTACCCGTCACGTAGCTGATCAGGGGAGGAGCCCCATCGTGAAATCGCTTGAAGATCTCAAACCGGAAGACTTCGAAACGCTGGTCGGCAAGGCGTTCGAACTGGACGGTCACACCGTGACGCTGAAGAAGGTCGAGACACGCGAGGCGCCGGGCAAGAAGTTCCGGGCGCCGATGAGCCTGGTTTTCGCCGGACCGGAAGACACCGGCGTGATCGCCGGCACGCACACCCTGTCGCATCCGGAGATCGGCGAGCACGCCCTGCTCGTCCACCGGGTCACCGATCCGGACGAACCGACTTACGAGATCGTCCTGGGTTGACCGACTTCGGCCGTCCCGGGCCAGAACCCGGGACGGCCGAACCGTCTGCCGCCGCAATCGCACGCCCAACACGCCTCCGGTAAAACCATGTATCAGCCGTCCCAGACATCCAGTGCCGCGGTCAATCCGCTCGACCTCAATCTGCGTCCGGCCCAGGCAAAGGACGAGGCCTTCCTGCGCGCCGTCCACGATGCGGGGCGGGCCTGGGAATTCGAGCCGCTCAAGGCGGCCGGCGAGGACGAATTGCTGGCGAAGATCTACAAGCAGCAATACGCCGCTCAGCACGACGTCTATTTCAACGCCTTCACCCTGGCCAAATATGCGGTCGTCGAGTGGTGCGGCCAGCCCATCGGCCGGCTGTATGCCGACTTCCGCGATCACGAGATCCGTATTCTTGACCTCAACATCCTGCCCGCCTATCGCGGCCGGCGCATCGGCGAGATCATCGTGCGCAGCCTGTGCGCCCAGGCGGCTACCGAGCACAAGCCGGTGACGCTGCAGGTTCACCCGCTCAACAGGGCGCGGACCTTTTACCAGCGCCTCGGCTTTGTGGTTGCCGGTCAGCCCGCGGCGCACTCGCCGGGCGCCGGCGCCTTTGTCGAGATGGCCTGGCACGATCCGGCTACCGCCGCCGTCCAGGCCTGAGGCTGAACCTGCGACATTCCGGCCGTGCGCCCGTATGCCGCGGGGGCTCGCCCCCTGACTTCGACTACCCCTGAAAGCCGGACAACGACCGGACCGAGGGGCCCCATGAATTCCACAACCACATCCGCACCGGCATCCTGGCGCCGGCCCGCCCGCCTGTTCGAAGGCGCGCCCTTTCCGCTGCCGGCCGCCCCGCCCTGGCAGTCGCCGCAGGCTGCGAGGATTGCCCTGGCACCGCTCAGCGCTATGCTGACCCTGAGCCTGCGCCGGGTGCTGCGCCGCCATCCCGACCTCCACGACCGGCTCGACGCCGCCCGCAACACGGTGATCCGGATTGCACCCGCCGAATACCCCATCGCCTTCGCGATCGCGCTGACCGATACCAGCGGCACGGTCACGGCGCTGCCGAAAGCCGCACCGGAACCGGCCAATGTGCGGGTGGAAGCGCCGCTGGACTGTCTCCTGACCATCTTCCAGGGCGAGGATGACGGCGACGCCGCCTTCTTCTCGTCGGAACTGGTGATTGAGGGCGAGATGGCGCCCCTGGTTGCCCTGCGCAATGCAATCGAGGCTGCCGGCCTGGACTGGCGTGACCTTCTGCCCCTGCCGCTTCCGCCTGGCCTCGACGCGCTGATCCGGAGGCTGGCCTGATGCTCGAACTCGTCTGCCCGGCCGGGACACCGGCCAGCCTGCACGCGGCGGTGGAGAGCGGTGCCGACGCCGTCTATTGCGGCCTGCGCGACGCCACCAATGCCCGCAACTTCCCCGGGCTGAACTTCTCGCCCGACGAGCTGGCCGCCTCGGTCGAGTTCGCCCATGCCCGCGGCGCGAAAGTCCTGCTCGCCGTGAACACGTTCGCCACGGCCGGCCACACGGCGCCCTGGACCGGGGCCGTCGATACGGCTGCCGCCTGCGGCGCGGATGCAATCGTCGCCGCCGACCTCACCGTGCTCGACCATGCTGCAAACCGGCACCCGCAATTGCGCCTGCATCTCTCCGTCCAGGCCGCGGCCGGCACGCCGGAAGCCATTGTGTTCTATGCCGAGCGCTTCGGCGTGAAACGGGTCGTGCTGCCGCGCATCCTGTCCATTCCCGAAATTGCGGCCCTGGCGAAGGAAATTCCCGTCGAGATCGAAGCCTTTGCCTTCGGCGGCCTGTGCGTGATGACCGAGGGCCGGTGCGACCTCTCTTCCTATGTCACGGGCCGTTCGCCGAACCTGTCCGGCGTCTGCTCGCCATCCGAATGCGTCAGCTATTCCAGCGAGGCCGGCCAGCGCTCGGCGAAGCTGTCCGGCCTCACCATCGACCGTAGCGCCGCCGGCCAGCCGGTCGGCTACCCGACAATCTGCAAGGGACGTTTCGTCGACAAAGGCGAGGCGAGCCACATCTTCGAGGACCCGGTCAGCCTCAACACGATCGACGTCCTGCCCGACCTCATCCGCGCCGGCGTCAGCGCCCTCAAGATCGAGGGACGCCAACGCGGCAAGGCCTATGTCCAGCAGGTCACCCGCGAATTCCGCACGGCTATCGACGCCGTGCTGGCCGGCCAGCGTACCGGCACCGCAGACACACTGGCCGCTCTCACCGAGGGGCATCGCAGCACAACGGGGGCGTACCGAAAGACATGGCGCTGACATCCACATCCATCGAACTCACCCTGGGCCCGCTCTATTACAACTGGCCCGCCGGCCGCCTGGCCGACTTCTATGCCCGTATCGCCGACGAGGCCCCGGTCGAGCGTGTCCATCTCGGCGAGATCGTCTGCGGCAAGCGCTCGCCCCTCACCATCGACGCGGTCGTGGCGGCGGCGGAGCGTCTGGAGCGCGGCGGCAAGACGGTCGTCTGGTCCGGCCTCATCTCACCGGTCAACAAGCGCGAGCGCCGGATGACACGGGATCTGATGCAGGGCGATGGTCTGGTCGAGATCAATGATTTCGGCGCCCTGAAAGACCGCCAGGACCGGCCCTTCGTCGCCGGTCCCTTCCTCAACGTCTACAATGAAGCCGCCCTTGCCCTTCTCGCCTCAATGGGCTGCCGGCGCTGGTGTCCCCGGGTGGAGCTGTCGCTCGATGCGATCTCCGCCATTGCCGCCGGCAATCCGGGTGTGGAGGTCGAGCTCTTCGCTTTCGGCCGCCTGCCGCTTGCCCATTCCGGCCGGTGCTATCACGCCCGCCAGAACGGGCTGACCAAGGACAGCTGCCAGTATGTCTGCGAGAAAGACCCCGACGGGGCCGGGGTCGAGACACTCGATGGCATCCCCTTCCTTGCCTATAACGGCGTTCAGACCCTCTCCCACGCCCTGCATGTGTCGCCCTTTTCCTCCGCTGCCTTGCGGCGGAGCGGCGTAAGCGCGCTGCGCCTGTCACCGCACAGCGGCGACATGGTCGCCATCGCGCAGACCTGGCGCGGCTTTCTGGATGGCCGGAGCGATCTCGACGCCCTGCTCGCCGCAATCCGCGATGAAATGCCGGGCTTCGACCTTGTCAGCGGTTATCTGGCCGGCAAGGCGGGTCGGGAATGGAGCGGGGTCATCCAGCCGGCCACATGAGCGTGGTATCGCCGGACCGGAGCAAACCTCCCAGCGCTGCAGAGAGTCCCGCCCGGACCTCCTGATCGACTGTGATTCGAGGCGCAAAGACGGTGCCCATCGCGAGGAAGTTGGCAACGATGCGGTCCGGATCGCCCCCGCCGGCGATGAAGGCCGTCCGGGTCCTGTCCGCCATCGGATCGTCGACCGTGAACCGGTTGCCGCGGGCATCCTCGCCGCCCTGCCAGCGCATCCAGGCGGCAATGGCGAGTTTGAGCGCCGGCGAATTCCGGCCGCCTGCCCGCCGGTCGGCGAGCGTGGCCAGCAGGCGTTGCGGCAGTTTCTGGGAACCGTCCATGGCGATCTGATGCAGCCGGTGCGCCAGCGCCGGATTGGCGAAACGGTCCAGCAGGGCCTGGCGATAGACCGCCGCTTCGAACCCGTCCGGCCTGTCCAGCGTCGGCTCCACCTCGTCCCAAAGGGCTTCGACAAAAGCCCGCAGATGCGGATCCGCGATGGCCTCGTGGACATGGGTATAGCCGGCCAGCCCACCCAGATAGGCCAGCGCCGAATGCGCGCCGTTTAGCAGACGCAGCTTGATCTTTTCCCACGGCGCGACATCCAGGGTCATCTCCACGCCAACGCGTTCCAGCGGCGGCCGGCGATTGCAGAACCGGTCTTCGACGACCCATTGAGAGAAGGCCTCCGCCTTCACCATGCCGGCATCGCGATAGCCTTCGCGCACCGCCAATGCCTCAATGTCCGCCTCTGTCGTCGCCGGTACAATCCGGTCCACCATCGAGCACGGGAAGGCGGTCGTCTCGGCGATCCAGTCGGCCAGTCCGGGATCGGTCTGCCGGGCCAGTTCCACAACGGCAGCCCGGGTACGGCGCCCGTTCTCGGGAAGATTGTCGCAGGACAGGATGGTGAAGGGCGCCAGCCCCTCCGCCCGGCGCCGAGCCAGCGCGGCCACCAGATAGCCGGGACCGGTTTGCGGACTGTCCGGATGCTCGACATCATGCCGGATCGCAGCGGAGTCGAGGTTGAGCGCGCCGGTTCCGGGATCGAGTTCATAGCCCTTTTCAGTGATGGTCAGCGTGACCAGTGCGATGTCGGGATGCGCCATCGCGGCGACGAGCCGGCGCGGATCGGCTGGACCGACGAGGACATCACGCACAGATCGGATGACACGGCTCACCTCCCCGCCCCGGTCCTGTTCGACGCAGGTATAGAGGCCGGACTGCGGGTTGAGCTGGTCCGCAACGCCGGCCGAACGCAGCGATGCGCCGCGGATCATCCACCCGGTCTCGCCCTGCGACAGAAGCCGGTCGAAATAGACCGCCTGGTGCGCACGGTGGAAGGCGCCGACACCCAGATGAACGATGCCGGTCGGCTGGTTCCGGTCATAGTCCGGTATTGCTGCGACGTCCGGGCCGAGCCTGGGCGGGCGGGTCATCGCGGACGGATCCCGATAGACTTCAACCTCCCGACGCGTGCGATGCGCCGGCAGCCCGGTCTGCATCCAGCCAGCCGGGCTTCAGGCGGGTCAGCGACAGGTCGATCCGGCCGAAACTGCCGAAGTCGACAAGGGCACGATCGCCGACCTGGGCCTGGTGGACGCCCGTTACGGCACCCGTCGAGATCAGGCTGCCTGCGGGCAATTCGATCCGGCGTACCTGCATCAGGCGCAGGATGAAACCCAAAGCGCCGATCGGTCCGCCCGGCAGGTCTGCAGCGGTGGCACGGCCAACCTCGCGACCGTTTATCGAGACCATTGCCGGCAGGCTGGACCAGTCGCGTGCGCTCCAGTCCTCGATTTCCGGCCCCACGAGAAGTCCGAAATTATTCCCGAAATCGCTGACGACGCAGGTCGGACCCAGATCATTGATCCCCGGGAAGGGGCTCGAGGCGATTTCCGCGCCGACATGCAGGCTGCCGGCGACCGCGTTCACATAGGCATCGGTAATCTCGGCCCCGACCGGCACATCGGCCGCCAGCCGGAATATGAACTCCGCTTCCACGGCGGCAAAGCCTTCGGCGAAGACCGGCATGTCGTGACGGCGCCCGGCCCGGGCCGGGCCGATCAGAGCTTCGAAGATCGGTCCGACCAGACGTTCGGCGCCGGCGCGCTCGCGGAATTCCGGCGGCACAAGCCCGATTTTCCACCCACCGACCCGGTCGGGCCAGCGTGCGATGGAGTGATCCTGAACGACGTAGGACTCTGTCAACGTGGCCGGCAGATCGCCCGGATAGGCGGCCAGTCCGCGTGCATTGAGCCGCGCATCGACAAAGGCGTCGGAGATGGTTTTCTGGTTGGGCGTCAAACTGGTTTTCCTTGATTTTCCCCGCCTTGTCAGCCGGCGGGTTACTCTGACGAAGGGGCTTGCGCCGCCCATGAGATGCGTTACGGTCCCGACTAGGAAACCGGTGTCATTTTTCACGGTATTCCCTCAAGATCAAGCCGCGAGCTAACAATTGCGGCAATCAGGGGCGGCGGCGGAAACATCCGCAAAGCGGCCCGGGAGGAGGAAAACATGTCGAGAAGCGCTTTGCTGACGGGCGTTTGCGCCCTGGTTGCAGCCTGCGGTCACCTACCTGCCTCCGCCCAGACGGGCGATGCGGCCGCCTCACCGGGGCCTGCAGGCGGCCAGCTTGCCTTCCCCGGCGCCGACGGTTTCGGCCGCTACAGCACCGGCGGCCGCGGCGGCCAGGTCTTCACGGTCACCAATCTCAACGATGCCGGCCCCGGATCGTTGCGCGAGGCGGTGGAAGCCGAGGGACCACGCACCGTGGTCTTCGCGGTCGACGGGACGATCCGGCTGGAAAGCCCGCTGCGCATCCTCAATGACCACATCACCATCGCCGGCCAGTCCGCACCCGGCGCCGGCATCGCGCTGCGCGACTATCCGCTGCAGATCAACGCCAATCACGTCGTCGTGCGCTATATCCGCTCGCGGATCGGCGGCGAGAGCGGCGTCGAGGACGATGCAATCTCCATCGTCGGCGGGTCCGACATCATCGTCGACCATGTGTCCGCCAGCTGGGCGATCGACGAGGTCCTGTCATCCTCGCAGAGCTATCGCGGCACGCCGGGCCAGAAACACCTGACCAATCTGACGGTGCAATGGTCGATCATCGCCGAGGGCCTTTATGATGCCGGCCACGAAAAGGGCGACCGGGCCTATGGCAGCCTGATCCGCGGCAATGCCGGGGCACGCTATTCCTGGCACCACAATCTGTGGGCCAATCATCATTCGCGCATGCCGCGCATCGGCAACTACGCCACCCCGTTCGACGACACGGACGGCCTGCTGCTCGATTTCCGCAACAACGTCTTCTACAACTGGGGCCATGGTGCCGAGACCGACTTCTGGGACTGGGTGCCCGAAAGCGAGGACTTCGATCCGAGCCAGCATCTCGGCCTGAACCAGCCACCGCTCTACGGCCGTGAAGGCACGGACTATCACTACGCCGCCGGCACCGATCTCGATCCGGCCTCGGTCGCCCGCTACAACTTCGTCAACAATGCCTATGTCCAGGGTCCGCAAACGCTGGGCCCCGTGATCTTCTATATGCGCAACACGACCGGCCGCGCCTATTTCGACGGCAACACGATGGATGGCGAGCGGCGCGAACAATTGCCCATGCTGCGCTCGGCGGCGCACGAGCTGTCCTGGGTGGACGAGCCCTTCCCGGTCGTCTTCGGCGAGACCGACGACGCACTCGACGCCTTCGAGACCGTGCTGGAGACGGCTGGTGCTTCGCTGCGGCGTGACAGTGCCGACCGGCGCATCATCGACGATGTGCGCAACGGCACGGGACGGATCATTTCCTCGGAAGCCGAAGTGGGCGGCTGGCCGGACCTGCCGGGGGGCGAAGCGCGCACCGATACGGATGGCGACGGCATGCCCGATGCCTGGGAAACACAGAACGGGCTCGACCCGGCCGATCCCGCCGACGGCGCTGCAGACGCCGACGGCGACGGCTACACCAATCTCGAGGCGTGGCTGAACGGGCTGGTCGCCACGCCCTAGAACGGTCGCCGGGAAGGGGAGCCCGACATGATCAACCGACGACATCTCATCGCATCCGGTGCGGCCCTGGCCGTCGCCGGCTGCGGCCGAGGGGAACGGCCCCTGCACTCGGCCGACGCCCACCTGGCCGACTATCCGACCGTGCAGGGCGTCCAGGCGATGGCCGACATGGTCGCCGAACGCACGAGCGGCCGGCTGTCCGTGAAGATCTTTGCCGGCGGCCAGCTGGGCTCCGAGCGCGACACGCTGGAACTGACCGTGTTCGGTGCGCTCGACCTGAACCGGGTCAATCTGGCGCCGCTGAACTCGATCTCGCCGGAAACGGTGATCCCGTCCCTGCCCTTCCTGTTCAATTCCATCGGCCACATGCGCACCGCGCTCGACGGCGCGCCGGGCCAGCAGATCCTCGACGCCCTCGCGCCGCACGGCCTGATCGGCCTGTGCTTCTACGACAGCGGCGCGCGCAGCTTCTACAATACGCGCGGCCCGATCCTGGAACCGGCCGACCTGCAGGGCATGAAGATCCGCGTCCAGAATTCCGATCTCTATGTCGCCATGGTCGAGGCGCTGGGCGCCAACCCGACCCCGATGTCGCTGGGCGAGGTCTATCAGGGTCTGGTCCAGGGCGTGATCGACGGTGCAGAGAACAACTGGCCCTCCTATGAATCGACCCGGCATTTCGAGGCCGCACGCTATTACAGCCTGACGCGGCATGTCATGGCGCCCGAGATTCTGGTCATGTCGCGCCATCGCTGGGAGCGGCTGAGCGAGGCCGACCGCGAGATTTTCCGCGAGGCCGCCCGCGCATCGGTTCCGGTCATGCGCGGCCTTTGGGATGCCCGTGTCGCCAGTTCGCGCGAGCGGGTTCTGGCCGCCGGTGTGGAAGCGAATGAAGTCGCCGACATCGCCGCCTTCTCCGACCGCATGGAAAGCGTCTGGGACCGGTTCGTCCGCACCGATGTCCAGCGCCGGCTGGTCGAGGATATCCGCAATATGGGAGGCGAAGCCTGATGCGTGCCATCGCCCGTTTCCTCCGCCTGGCCAGCCGCGCCCTGCTGGTCGCCGGCGCGCTCGGCCTGATCGCGATGACCGCGATCATCGGCTGGCAGGTCTTCGCCCGCTATGTGCTCAATGCCAGTCCCTCCTGGTCCGAACAGGCCTCCCTGGTGCTGATGATCTGGTATGTCTCCTTTGCCGCCGCGGCCGGCGTGAAGGAAGGCTTCCACATCCGCATCGGCGCGCTGGTCAATCTCCTGCCCGACAACCAGGCCCGCTGGCTCAACGTGTTCGCCCAGGCAGTCGTGGCGGCCGTCGGGATCGCCATGGCGGTCTGGGGCGGCGAGCTGATCGCCCGCACCTGGGATCACGTCATCCCGACCCTGGGTATTCCGCGCGGTTTCGCCTATCTGCCGCTGCCCGTATCCGGTGCGCTGATCGCCCTGTTCGCACTGGAGAATATCCTGGAAATCCTCAATCCGGCCGCCGCCGGCGAAGCGGAGGCCTGAGCCATGGAACTCGCCGTTCTCGTCATCGTTCTCGCGCTTTTGCTGATCGCCGGCGTCCCGGTCGCCTTCTCGCTGCTCGGCGCGACGCTGGTGACCTTCTTCATGATGGATCTGCCGCCTGTTGCCGTCTTCCAGCGCATGGCCGGCGGCATGAGCGTGTTCTCCCTGATGGCAATCCCCTTCTTCGTCTTCGCCGGCGAGCTGATGCACAGGTCGGGCATAGCCGGACGCCTTGTGCGCGTGGCCGAGGCTGCCTTCGGGCGCTCACGGGGCGGGCTGGGCCAGGTCAATGTCGGCGCCTCCATGCTGTTCGGCGCCGTTTCCGGCTCGGCCATCGCCTCGGTGTCGGCCATGGGGTCGACCCTGATGCCGATGATGAAGGAACGCGGCTATGACGCCGACTACGCCGTCAACGTCACCTCGACCTCGGCCATTTGCGGTCTGCTGATCCCGCCCTCGCACAACATGATCATCTATGCCGCTGCAGCCGGTGTCGGCGTCTCGATCGGCGAGCTGTTCGTCGGCGGCATCGTGCCGGGCCTGCTGACCGGCGCTGCCCTGATGGTCGCGGCCTGGCTGGTCGCGGTGCGCCGGGGCTATCCGCGCGGCGCCTTCCCCGGCTGGATGGCCTTCCTGCATGCCTTCGCGATGGCTGTGCCCGGACTGATGACGGCCGTGATCATTGTCGGCGGCGTGCTGGGCGGCGTGTTCACGGCAGTCGAGTCTTCCGCCGTCGCCGTGATCTATACCGTGCTCGTCGCCGCCCTGCTGTACCGGTCGATGGGACCGAAAGCCTTTCTCGACGCCGCCGTCCAGGCCGTGAAGACGACCGCCATGGTGCTGCTGATCATCGGCTCGGCTTCGGCCTTCGGATGGATGCTGGCGCTGCTGGAGGCGCCCTCGCAGCTGGCCGGGCTGATCACCACGATCACCGACAATCCGATCCTCATCCTGCTGATCATCAACCTGATCCTGCTGGTTCTGGGCACTTTCATGGACATGTCGCCCCTGATCGTGATCACCACGCCGATCTTCCTGCCGGTGGTCACCGAGCTGGGCATGGATCCGGTACAGTTCGGCGTCGTGATGATGCTCAATCTGGGTATCGGCCTGGTGACGCCGCCGGTCGGCTCGGTGCTGTTCGTCGGCTCCGCCATCGGCAAGGTTCCCGTCGAGGAGACCGTCAAGACGATCTGGCCCTTCTACGGTGCCCTCTTCGTCGCCCTGATGGCCGTCACCTATTTCCCCGCCCTGTCGATGGGCCTGGTCAACCTGATGCGCTGATCCGGACGCCACGTTTTATTCCACTCTCTCCACTTTCCCCGGCCTCCGTGCCGGGGCCCGGCTGAGCCTGCATCTGAAACGCCGCCAGACCCCGGAATAAATCCGGGGAAAGCGCCACTCTCTCTTTCTTCCCCACTGCGTGGGGAAGTGGGCCGCGGCGGTAGCCGCGGGTCGCAGGGGCCGGCGCGAAGCGCCGGGAGGCGGTGGAGCTTGTCTCTGACACAACGCCGCTGACGCGGCGCCCCTCCGTCTCGCCGCTGGGCGGCGATCCACCTCCCCATGGAATGGGGAGGAAACAGCACGAAACCCTCCACGGCGCTGGGCGCCTGGAGCGATGAGAGGGGTGCGGGATGCACGGCGGACATCGCGTGTCCGATTTGAAGGTTTGGTGGTGATGCCCGAGGCATCCCGCACGCGGAGATTTACCCGGATCCCTTGCGGGACCGTCTCGAAACCTGCAGGCACGCTCCGGTCGAGCTTTTTGCCGGTGTCCCCGCAGATGGCCACGCCGGAGCCTGATGCTGTCACCCACCAGGCGCGGACGAGCTCCGCACGCTCCCGGGCACAAGGGACTGAGCTCATGC
>NZ_JAEPOL010000004.1 GCF_017642925.1 Maricaulis sp.
AATCGTCTCCTGCGCGGCCTTCGCCCGGTCTTCGGCATCCTTCTGGTCGCCCCGGGCCTTCTCCAGGTCCGTCTCAAGACCGCTAATCGTCTCCTGCGCGGCCTTCGCCCGGTCTTCGGCATCCTTCTGGTCGCCCCGGGCGGTTTCCAGATCCGCCATCGCGTCTGCGATCACGGCCTCTGCCCGTTCGGCCTCCGCGGTCTTGATAGCCAGTTCGGTTTTCGCCTCTGCCAGCTGGCGCCGGAAACGCTTGTGGGTCGCCAGCAGAATGCTCGTTGCCGCAGCAATCTCTGCATCGATCCGGTCGAGCACCTCCGGCCCGGCCTGCCTGCCTCCACCCTCAAGCACCCGATCGACGGCGCCGACAATTCCCGCGACTGTCGCCGAGAAGCGCGCATCGGCTCCCGAACGGGCCGGCTTGAGAAAGGCCTCCAGGTCGTCCTCGACCTCCTGCCGGTTCCGGGGCCAGGCAAACCCGGCGATGTCCGCCAGGCCGAAGATCCGGTCCGGCCAGTTCACAACATCCGCGCCATAATCCAGAACAAGGTTCGGGGCGTCGCCGAGAACCCGCAGCGTGCTGGTATTGGACTGGGCCCACAACAGACCGGCCTCGTCTGCGCTCATCCCGTCCCGCCGGTCGAGCGAGGCGGCGACGTCGGCGGCCGCACGACGGCAATGGATCAACACGGGCCGGTAGCCAGCCTTCGTGACGGCCTCGATCCAGAAACCCGGGATCAGTGCACAGCGCGGGTCCTTGATGACGATGAGTGGCGCATCGCCATAGACCTCGCCGACGAGCGCGGCAGCGTCCGCAATAGCGGACGTGCCGAAAGACGCCGTAATCCGGCTCTCGGGAACCGGGTCATCCCAGCCGAAATCCTGGGCCTCGAGCAGGCGTTCGTTGAAGTCGACAATCGAGCGCGGCTCCCAATAGCCGGTCTCATTGCCCGCATTGGCCGGCAGCACATCCTCGGGCAGGGCTGCGCCGAACAGGTTGGCGATCCGGGTGCAGGCCGACGTGCCGGACCGGTGCATGCCGAGAACCAGGATGGCCGTCTTCTGGGGGGCGGAGGATTTTGCCATATCGCGCCTGCATGCCTTTTCATTATCCTGCGGACTGTCCGGTCCGGTATCTGTGCGCCGGGTGGCCTACGCCTCGGCGTAGCGCCGGATCGCCTCGCCCATATCGCCGAAATACCGCACCTTGCCCTTCTCGAGGAAAAGCCCCTTGTTGCAGATCCGTTCCAGCAGGCGGTTATTATGCGATGCCAGCACCACGATGCCGGCGGCAGCGACGAGCTCCTCCATGCGCTGGGCGGCCTTTTCGCGGAAGGCCGCGTCGCCGGCGCCGATCCACTCGTCCATGATCAGGATGTCGGCATCCAGTGTGGTCGCGATCGAAAAGCTCAGCCGCAGCTGCATGCCGCGCGAATAGGTATCGACCGGCCGCTCCAGATATTCGTCCAGCTCGCTGTAGGCCGCGATCGGCTCGGACAGTTCACGCGCCTGTTTCCAGTTGTATCCGGCTGCCAGCAGTCGCAACTGGATGTTCTCGTAGCCGGTCGCATCCCCATTGATGCCCAGGCCGGTCTCCATGAGCGATTGCACGACGCCCACAGAGTGGACCTTGCCAGCATCCGGAATGACGACACCGGAAAGCACCCGCAGCAAAGAGGTCTTGCCCGCACCGTTGGCACCGACGACGCCCAGCTTGTCGCCCTCGGCGAGGTCGAACGAGACTCCGTCCAGCGCAAGCTGGTGGGTCGGTTGCCCGCGAACCGCGGTAAACAGCGGATATTTGAGCGTGATGTCTTGTGCAGAAAGTTTGGTCACGTCGCGGCCCGGTCAAACCCAATAGAAAATGCGGTTCTTGTTAAGGCGGAAAACCAGCGCGCTGATGGCGCAGCCGGCAATGGTGATCGCCAGCACGATCATCCAGCTGACATACGGCACGGTGCCGTAGACCAGCGGATCGCGGAAAATCGCGATCACGTGCGTGAACGGGTTGTAGTCGGCATACTTGCCGTACTCGCCGAAAGACGCAGGCACCCACAGGATGGGCGTCAGGAAGAAAAGCAGCCGGACGAGGGTCTGGGTCAGGTGGACCAGGTCGCGAACACGCGCACAGATCACGCCCAGAAGAAGCTGGGTCCAGATGCCGTTGATGATCAGTATGGGAATGGACAGCAGGGAGGTCAGCGCAATCCACGGGTCGGGTGCCGGGAAAATCGCCAGAACGATCAGGATGACCAGCCCCGTCAGCGCCAGCTGGATCACGCTCCGCGTCACGCTCTGCAGCACGTAGATGCCATAGGGCAGATCCGTGCCGGTGATCCATCGCGAACTGGCGATGAAAACATTACAGCCTTCAACCAGATTGGCCTGGATGAAGGTCCATATCAGGAAGCCGGTCGACAGCCAGACGGCGAAGAAGGACATTTCCTCGGCCGACAACACACCGAAGATCACGATCTTCACGCCCACGAACATGGCAAAGGAAACAAACAGCCAGGCCGCGCCGAGCAGCGAACGGTGGAAACGGCGGCGCCAGTCGTGCCAGGCCAGCATCAGCCAGAAGCGCCAAAGGCGGATAACAGCAGGCAATTTGATTTCCGGCTGGGTCTGATGAGCGACGGTCACGCGCGTGGTCTTCCTGTTCTGGCCGCACACAAGGCAGCGGCCGTGGACCGGACTTCCTTGGCACAAGATCGGAGCTGTCGCCAACTGCCGAACGGCAGTCGCGGGTGCGAATCGGATGCTTCCAATAGCATCCCCAGTTGCCGCGGGCACGCACTACAAGACAAGCCAGTCCTCCGCCCATTCCAACCGGACACGGTCCATGCGCGGCGGCGCATAGGGGTCGGCAGTGCCCAGACGGGGATGACGTTCAAGAACACGCTGCCATTCGGCACGGTGCCGGTCGCTGACAGGTTCACGGCCACGGCTCGCGGACTCGTCATGAATGCCCGAGACGTCCGGCGTCCAGACGATCGACAATCCGCGGTCACGGACATCGAGACACAGAACAATATCGCTGAAATCCGTCGGCCAGCCTTCGTCCAGCCCGCCGATCTCGCGGTACAGCCCGGTCCGGATGCCCAGGCACGCGCCCGTCACCGCGAAGACGTCCCGCGGCACGGTATAGAGGCCCAAAGGACCGTCGGTGCGCCGCCCCGGTTCCAGATGCGCCGGCAGCCCTTCCCGCGACAGGGTCAGACCGACATGCTGACGCCGCCCGTCGGGATACCGCAGATCCACGCCGACAGCACCGATACCGGGCCGGGCGAGCCAGCCGGACATTACCGTCGTCCATTCTGCACCGAGACCGCGCACATCATTGTTCAGCATCACCAGGTTGGGGCAGGTGGCCAGTGCCGCGCCGGCATTGACCAGCCGGGAGAAATTGAACACCCCCGCCTCCCGGCAGACGCGGGCGCCGCGATCCCGGGCCGCCTCGATCAGCGCAAGCGCTGCGGCATCGCGTGTCTCGTGATCGACCAGGATCAGCTCGTCCTGCGGCCGCAAACCGGCTTCCACGCTCTCCAGGCAGGCCGCCAGCAGGGCCGGCGCATCCCGCGTGGGAATGACAATCGAGACACCGGTATCGTCCACCGGCACGCCCCCCTGGCGGGTCCAGGGTTGGATGACCTGACTGCGTCCGAGGCACTCGCTGAGATGCACATGATTTTCCGACTGGGCGATGTCCTGGGCGGCACCGGCGCGGAAGGCGATATGCCGCGTCATTGCGCTGGAATAGCGGTCGAGCGCCGCGGCGGCAGCCGGCCGCAGAACCTCGCGGCCTGCCACCAGAAAGTCCCAGGACACGCTGTCCGCGCCGGTCCGCCGGAACACGTTGGCGATACGCCGACGGGCGCCCGGCATCAGGCTGTCGCCGAGGCTGTGCATGCGCTCGAACTCGGCCTGCGACAGGCGCTTGCCGGACTCGTCGAGATGCACGATCCGCACCGGCACCGGCTTGAAGCCCGCCATGCCCGCCGACCAGACAAGCGCCCGCCAGGTCGAACGCGGACGCCGGGCCAGCCGGCGGATCAGCCGGCCGGACGCTGCGGCCAGATGCCGGAGCCGCGCCGGTTCAAGCCGCGCCGCCTGCCGCTCGCCCGTTTCACGGTTTTCCAGCTCGGCCGTGACATCGCCGGCGGCAAGACCGACCAGCGCCGTACCCGGACGCAGCCGGCCCGACGCCTGCCATTCGCCGCCGGCACGCTTCACGAACAGGTCGAATTCCTGATAACTGACCGGCGTGTCGGGCAAACTGACGATAACGGGGCGCAAGCGTCTCACTCTCACTCTTCCCGGAAGGGCCGGATTGAACACATGGCGGAAGACAGCTCGAATTCAGCCCTTCCGGCCGGGAAACCTCTTATGAGCCTGAAGTCGGCCGCCTACCGGGCGGCCCTAAAGACCTACACGCATATCGGCACACGCTTCACACCGCGCCGCCAGCCCTACATGCCCGGCATGCCCGTCCGGGTCGAGGGGTTTCATGGCGAAATTCTCGGCATCGGCGAAACCGCCCGGCAGTTCACCGGCGCATTGATGCAAGCCGGACACGATGCGCGGTCTTGGACTATCGACCCGCGGCTTCGCCCCGCTGGACCGGCCGCGGCCGACCGCACTGCAGCGGCCCTGCGGGTGAGCCATCTCAACCCGGATCAATTACTGGAATTTTCCATGCGCATCGCCAGTCCCGGCGAGCGGCGCATGCCCCATGCCGGCTACTGGGTCTGGGAATTGGGATGCGCCCCGCAGCACTGGCGCCGGGCCGCCCGTCTTGTCGATGCCGTGTGGACGCCGTCCCGCTTCTCCGCCGATGCCATAACGCGCATCCTGCCCGGCGACCGTGTCGCCGAAGTCCTGCCGCCACCGATCTTCGCTGCCGGACCAGTTGAAGCCCCGCCGGGGCTTCCTGGACGGGCAGAGGCCGTCCGGGTGCTGGCGCTGTGCGATCTGCGCTCCTCGGCGGCCCGCAAGAACCCGCTCGGCGCCCTGGCCACGTTCGAGGCTGCGTCGGCCTCGGCAGCCCGCCCGGCGCATCTTGTCCTGAAAGTGACCGGCTCGGCGCAATGCCCAAGCGAGATGGCTCGGCTTGCGGCGCGGGTCGGCGACCGGCCGGACGTCACCCTGCTGGTGAAGGACTTCACCGACGCGCAGATGCTGGGATTGATCGAGGCCTGCCCGATCGCGCTGAGCCTGCATCGATCAGAAGGTTTCGGCCTGCTGGCCGCCCATGCGGCCTATCGCGGCAAGGCGGTAATCGCGACGAACTGGTCGGCCCCGACCGAATTCCTGACCGCCGAAGGCGCCGGCCTGGTCAATTACCGCCTGGTCCCGGTCGAGGACGCACAGGGCATTTATCCCGATGGGCAAAGCTGGGCGGAGCCGGACATCGACCATGCCGCCGACTGGCTCGTCAGGCTGATCGATACGCCCGAGCTGCAACAGTCCATGGGAGAGACCGCGCGACAACACGCCGATGCATGCCTCGGCCCGGCAGCCTGGCAGACCCGCCTGGCTAGCCTTCTCGACGGGCTGGACCCGTCGGTTCCGACTCGATGAACCCCAGTGGATCGCGAACCTGCTCCCAGCCAATCTTGCGCACCGTGAAACTGTCGCTGCGACCATTGCGCTCCATCCGGACCTCGACGTCGTAGAGGCCGACCGAGTGGATCGACTCCCCCAGATAACCGCGCGCGATCGGGACGGTCGCGACGGGACGCGCCTGCCAGCGCACAAGCCAGCCGCCGATCATGATCTCGCCGTCCGGCTGGAGCTGCGGATTGACGGTCTCCAGCCAGGCGAGCGCATTTTCTTTCGCTTCAAGCGCCGCGGCAGACTGCTCGAGGCGGAAGGCAGCGTCTGCCAGCGCTCGCTGCAGCTGGTAGAGCGGGATCATCGCCACGGCGATCAGTGCAATCGCCGCCAGAACCTCGACGACGGAAAAGCCGGCGCGCTTTTTGAGAACCCGGTGTTTCACACCAACCTCCCCGCCACAACAGCCGCGGAGAACCCGGCGACAAGGCCAGGCCCGAACGCATAGCGCGCCGCTCCGGCCTGCCCGCGCAGCAGTGCAAGCAATACCGTAACGGCAACAGCGACAAGCAGCGCCGGACCGACCCAGCCCAGCCCGCACCACAATCCACCGGCCGCGGCGAGGCCGTAATCGCCGGTTCCCAGACCCTGTTTCCGGCTCCGAAGCCAGACCGCAAGACTGCCGCACAAGAGGACCGCCAGCGCAACGCCGGCACCGCCCAGCGCGATGGCCCATGTGGCGTAAGGATGCAGAACGGGCGCTGCCAGGAGCCCCGAGATAAGGAGCCCGGCCGATTGCAGGTCCGCAATGACACCCGACCGCCAGTCAAGCCATGCAGCGGCCAGGGCCAGCGGAACGGCAATAGCGATGGCAACCGCAAGCAGGGCATGCGTGCCGGCCACCAGGGCGGCTCCGCCAGCGACCGGGGCGGAGATGAAAAGCGCGATCCGTACGGGCCATCCGGCCGGGGAGGAGCCGAAGCCGGCGGTGTATCCGCCCAGCCCGCCCGCGAGGAGTACGGTCCCTGTTCCGGCAAGGATGAGCAGGGTGTCGGTCACACCGGATCTAGTTCCCGTCTTCGCCGTTGTCGGCACCGTGCCAGGCGCGGATCTGCATCGGCTCGGACGGTTCCCAAAGCGTCGATGCGGCCCGGGTCTGGTTCTGGAAACCCGTATTGATCGCACCGACGAGCGTATCGACGATACGCTGGCGATCGCTGCGGGTGTTGAGGATGTAGGGCGTTACGAGAACAACCAGCATGGTGCGGCGGCTCGACAGGGTTTCATTGCCGAAGGCATTGCCGATGAAGGGCACGTCCTTCAACAGGGGGACGCCCCCATTGCCGCGCGTGAAACGGTTCTCGATCAATCCGCCCAGAACAGCGGTCTGGCCGTCCTGCAGCGACAGTTCGGAGGTCATGCTGCGGTTGGAAATGATCGGGCTGGCGATCGCCTCGTTCTCATTGGTCTCGGCCGAGGAAACTTCCTGGCTGATTGCCAGGTCGATGCGGTTGCCGCTGTAAACCAGCGGCGCCACGGTCAGGATCACACCAGTCGAACGGTACTGTACCGTCTGGAGAATGTCGGACGAGCCCTGGTTCTGGGTATCCGCAGCGCGCTGCGAGGTGATGATCGGCACGTCGGTGCCCACCTGCACGAAGCCTTCGGAGCCGGATCGTGTGATAATGCGGGGCGTCGAGAGCACATTGATCTGGTTGCTGGACGAACCGGCCGTACCCGTCAGCGTCACCTGGCCGGTATCAACGACAGCAGAGATTCCGCTTTCAGTGTTGATGTTGGCGGAGAATTGCGCGGCCGTATCGGTGTCGAAAACGGCGTCCAGACCAAAATTGACATCATCGGTGAGGGTCACTTCGGCGATGGTCACCTCGATCATCACTTCCGGCAGCGGGGTATCGAGCTGGCGCAGCAGCGACTCGATCTCCGAATACTCCGCGCGGGTTCCAAAGAAGATGATCCGGTTGCCCATCGGGTCCACGGTCAGGCCGTCGCCGCCGCCGATCACGCGGGGCGAATTGTCCCGCTGGCTGCGCTGATTGCGCTGGCCGTCCTCGCTGGTCGGTGCGGTCTGCGACGTCTCGGACGCGCTGCCGGCCGTGCCCGGCGCGGCATGACCCATCGCAACATTGACGACCTGGGCGAGAATCTCCGCGCTTGTATTCTGCACATTGTAGACATGCGCGATCCGCGCCTCGGCCTCATAGGCGTCCGCATCCAGACGGCGCGCCGTGGCGACGACATGGTTGGCCAGCGAGCGCTCCCGCGCAAATACCATCAGCTGATTGGTGTAGTTCAGCGGCAGAAGCGTGATCGCCCGCGGCTGACTGCTGCCCAGCGCAACGTAGTAGCCCTCGACCGTCAGGATGGATTGCAGGTCCCGCGCGAGATCCTGGACGGCCCAGTTGCGCGGCGTGAAGGTGATGACCTGTGTCCCTGCAAAGCGCAGCTCGTCCATCTGCTCGACAATCGCCAGCGCGGCATCGACCGTGTCGGACAGTCCGCTGAGCACCATCGAATTGCTGCCGCGGTTGGACCGGATGGTCAGCTGGTCGTCTTCCGGGAAAGCCTGTTCGAGGATGACTTCCATGTCCGCCGCATCGATTGCCGTCAGCTCCACGAACTGCACGATAGGACGCAGGTCGCTGGGCACGCTGGGCCGGGCACGCGAGCGGACGAATTGCGGGATCTGGGCGCGCAGCTCGTCCATGCCGACGATCCGGAACAGCCCGTTCTCATAGGTGACGGCGAGCCCGTAATCCTTCAGCGCTTCTTCGACGAGGGCGAGGAAAGTGCTCGGCGGCATGTCGTGCACGCTGCGGAGAGAAATGATGTCGGAGCGCTGCGCCACGTCCGGACCGATGGAGAAGGGCTGGTTCAGCACTTCGCCGAAGACCGTGTTGACGAAGCTCGGCAGCGGTTGGGGTGGCAGGGTGACATTGATCGCCGGACCGTCGAGCGTTTCGGTTACCGGGTCATAGCGTCCTGTTCCCGAGGTGCCGCGACCGAGAGAGGGCACGGTACGGGAATCGGTTTGCTCCACGCCCGGTTCGGCACCCGGCTCCTGCAGATCGACCGGGCCGTCGCCCGGAGCGCCGCGGCCTTCGCGTGCATCGCCGCCGGACAGTTCAATCCCCAGCGGACCCGATCCGCTGAGCCAGTCGAACCGCTCTTCCCCGCCCGTGCTGGCACAGGCCGAAAGAACGCTCGCCAGCACCACCGGCATGCTCAAAAACCGCAACTTCATACTAGCCTTCCCTGGAGGGGTACGCATCGAGCGTGCGTGTCCGTCCCTCTCGCTCGAACGTAACAGATGTTGCCGAAATCGCAGCCACTTGCCAATTGTCGGCCAGGACATCGCCGATCCGCAGCATCCGGCAGCTTCCGTCTTCGCGTGCAATGCAGATCGTCCAGCCATCACCGCGGTTGAGAAAAGCCGCAAGTGCCGGATCGGCAAACGCCGCTTCAACCGCGTCGATGCCCAGTGCTTCGGTGTCTGTATCAACAGCCACGGCGCTATCGCCCAGTGGCTCGGCATCCGGATAGAGACCGCTGGCGACGATTCGCCCCACAAGCGCGTCCACCTCATCTGCCGTCCACGGGTCGACCGGCTGGGCAATGCGCGCATCGCGGTCGACCGACGCGGTTTGACGGCGCTCGCTGCCCGTCAGTCCGAGCGCCAGTGCGCCGGCTGCCAGAAACAGCGCCAGGAGCAGGCGGAAGCCCGAGGTCATGACGCCTCCCCGGTGGCCGTCTCGACAATGGCCGGCGCCCGCAGCGTGGCCTGGACGATCGTGTTGCCACGCACCCACTGGAAGTCCGATGGCACGACGGCGCCGTCCAGGGTTTGCAGGCGCTGGAAGAAATTCAGGAACTGGCCGTCCCGGTCCCGGGCCGTCAGTGTGATCTCGAACTCCAGCCGCCCGTCCGCCGCGAGCGCGTCCGGCCGCGCCTGCACCTCGACCCGCACCCGGTCCAGACCGGCCTGGGTGGCGGCGCTCTCGATAGCGCTCTGCAGCCGCGCCGAGACGATGCCCGTCGTCGCGCCGCGCCAGAAACTGGCCTCGACCCGTTCCTTCTGGGCGGCCAGTTCCCCCGCCGCATCGAGCCATTGCTGGCCATTCGCCAGGCTGCGCTGGATCGCAAGCGAGCGATCGAGTTCGCGCACATCCTGCTGCCGTGCCGCGACCGAGGTCGCCAGATTGCTCAGCCCGACCGCTGCCAGCAGGACAACAAGTATCCCGACACCGGCCAGCGCCCGTGGTGTAGCCTGCTCGCGAAGGGTATCGATCAGCTTGCGAAGACTGTCCGGCATCAGCTGCGCCCCCCGTTTTCGAAGGTCGCGAAAATCCGCCAGCGATCGGCCCGGCCGCCGGGCTCGAGGCGCACATCGCGCAGCACGGGCGTATCTTCAAGCGCTTCGACCAGACTGGCCAGCGGCAGGTCGGAATTGCCGGCGAGTTCGATTTCCATCCTGCCATCACGGACCGCGAAGGTTTCCAGTGTGGCATCAAACCCGGCGGCAGCTTCTGCGAACACGGCCAGCGCCGCAGCAGGATGCGGTGCTTCAAGCAGTTCCGCATAGGTCTGGAGCGTCCCTGCCAGCGCCATGGACTCGGCGCGGGCCGCAACCACTTCCGACGAGCTTTCGGCAAGCGTCGCCAGCTCGCGCTCAAGCGCGTCCGCCGTCATCGTGGCGCGCAGCCACTGTCCGCCCAGATACAACGCCGGAACCAGGAGCAACAGAATGGCCAGCGCGAGATAATCGCGTGCCCGAATTCGGGACACGGCGTCGCCGGCCCGGTTCACCAGTGCGGCGATATCGACATCGCCCTTGACGTCCGTGCGCTCGGATGTGTCGCCAAAGGCGGGAACGGCCCGCACGAACCGGCGCCACTGCGCCTCGTCCGGCTCATGATCCCACCAGCGGCTGGCGGCGAGCTGGCCGCCCTGCCAGACCTGCCCCTCGAAACCGCCGTCACGACGCCGCAGGACTTCACCCTCGGCGACAGGGTCCAGCAGCGATTCCGGAACGATATCGACTTCGGCTCCAGCGAGCGGTTCCAGGATGTTTTTCGGCCAGCTCCAGATTCCCACTCGTCCACCGGACCAGACCAGCCGGATATCGGGATCCTTGAACGGGGACCGTGCCCGCGCCGCCAGTTTCGCCGCCTGTATGGCACGCATGTCGCGCTGGCCGGCCGGCGCGGGAATGGACTCGAAGTGACAGTGGCGCCGGCTCAGGACCACACGCTCGCCGACGACAAGACGGCGCAGGGGCGTACCGCGCCGGTCGATCGAACCGGCGGCAGTCACCCGGCTATCGACCGGCTTCAGGAAGCGGCTGGATTGGCTCATCCGCGCTCATCCCCAACACGTCACTCACATACTCGCCTCCAATACGGTATCTGTAGGCAAGCGAAAAGGGCGCCCGAACACTTTCCGGTGTCAGCGTATAGACCGAAATCCAGGCGTGCCGCGCCGACCGGTCATGGACAATCACGGCGAACTGGCCTGTTGCCGAGGTCGGGGCCGACAGAATGTCCGCCGCCGGATCGAGTTGCGGCCAGTCAATTCCCGCGAAATCGACCAGATATCCGTCCTGATAGTCTTCATAGGCCTCCTGCGCATCGTCCACCGAGTCGGTGAGCAGCCGGAGCATGGGCATGCCGGCGAGCCGCGCATTGATCTGGCGCGTGCCGCGATCCATGGTCAAAAGCAGGAGCCGGTCGCGGTCCGCGCAGATGTCCTCGCGCGCCCAGCCGGCGACCTGGCAGATTTCCAGCGGACTGACGATCGGCCGGTTCGGCGGCATACCGCTCTCGGAATAGGCTGCCTGTTCGGCGCCGCCCGGACGCCTCAGATCGTCCTCGTCCTGGTAGTCGGCCAGCGCTGCGGCCAGTCCGGCCTGACGCAGGTCCGGAACGCCCAGCGCCGTCATCCGCGCATCCCGTCCATCGACGCCCAGCAGTCCGGCGTTGAAGAAGGCCTGCTGGTCGAGATAGCGCACGACGAATTCGTCGGCGTAGAGACGCGGTTCGCCGTTGGCACGCAGCAGGGTCACCTGGCTCGGGTCCTCGATTGTCCGGCCGACAAAGCGGTCGGTCGCACTGAGACCGCCGATTTCGATACCGTTTACCGACATCGGACTGGTCAGAGCGTGATAGAGAAAGGTCTGGTCGGCTGACAGCGCCCCGATCTCACGCTCGAAGTCCGCTTCCTGCCGCGCATAGCTTTCGATGCCCCGCTGGACCTGGGATGCCGCAACACCGACGATCAGGGTTATGACCACGATCGCAGCCAGCGCCATGGGGAAGGCGTAACCCTCGCGCAAACCGGCGTGTTCCGCGGACCGCTCCCTCATTGCACCATCTCGATATAGTCGGAGACGCGGGGACGCGGCGGCTGCGTCTGCGGCAAACCTAGAAACAGGTCCACCGTCGGCTCGGTACCGGGACCGGAAACGCGCAGGACACGGGGGATGGGCCGGTAGTAAGGCGCCTGGCTATGGCCGAGCGCCACGAACCCGCCGGCCGGTGGCCAGTCGGCGCTCCATCCGTCGCCCGACCGCCTGCCCGCGAAATAGCTCAGCTGCAGCCGCCCTTCCGGCAAGCGCACCACTTCGAACCGCTCGCCACCCTCTTCATAATAGAGAGCAGAGCCCCGGCCCTCATCTTCCACCGTCAGCCTGTAGGGCTGCACGCCCTGGCCATCGAGCCCGATTGTCCGGGCTGTCAGGCCACTGGCCTGACGGTCATCGCCGGCAAATCCGCCATTCGTGTCGGAGTAGGTGACAAGCGTTCCGGCCACGGCATGGCGCAGCGCGTTGACGTCCAGACGGTCATGCAGGGTCGAGCGGACATGGCGCTCGATGCGCAGTCCCGTCGCAGAGGCCGACCGGACGGTCTGAAGAACGAGGGCGGACACGATCGCTGTGATGGCCAGCATGACCAGGACTTCCATCAGGCTGTAGCCTGCGTCCTGGTTATTGCCACGCCCCCCTGTCAGCCGACTAACCCCCGATAAGCGTCCGATCATCCGCGAGACTCATGAACATGCTGTGCAGCTCTTCCCAGGCGGCCTCATCACCTCCCGGAAGCGGCCGCTGTGCAGCCTGGATCTCATCATAGAGTGCCCGCGCCTCCGCATAAAGCGGCTCGCCTTCAAGCTCGGGCAGGATCGTGTCGGCCTCGGCATGGGTGCGTGACGAATTCAGCCGGTCGGCCAGCGGCGCCATGCAATCGGCGCAGTGCGGCTCTCCGAGGAAATCGGCGATATCGTCGAGAAGCGTCTGCGGTTCAGCTTCCAGGCGGGCGAAATCGACCAGTTTCACACGTGCAGAACCCAGAGCCCGCTCGGCCGCCCAGGCTGTACGCGTATGGTGCAGCCACACAGTCAGCGCTTCGGCGGCCGCTTCAACCGGCTCGGCCCCGACGCGATCGAACTTGGCCAGCGAGGCCACGACGGCGTGCGGCGCGCGCAGATGGTGCAGGAAACGGGCGCCGGGAAACATCGGCGCGAGGGCCCAGATGTAGAAGGTGTTCAGCGGCGTACCGTCGACCCAGTGCTGCTTGGTGTCCGTCTTCCGGCGTTTGATGAACAGCGCGTGCTTGTCGAGCTGGCTCGCCCTGGGGACACCCGACTGGCCATAAAGGTCAAGACAACGGCGGCGGAAGGCATCCTGCACGACGGTATCGATGAACCGGCCATGATGCGCGAAGAAGTCCTCGACCGGGTAGTCGACATTGGACAAGTGCGAGCGCTTGCCGCGGTCCGACCCGGATTTGAAGGCCTGATAGGCCCCGACGCACGACGCCGCAATCCAGGCCGTTTCCGGCATGGGCTGGATGTTGGGATGCTGCCCCAGGGCCCACGTCATGACCGACGTGCCGGACCGGGGCGCACCGATGATGAAGATTGGCCGGACGGCGTCGGACGGTGAACCCTCGGAACCCATGGGCGGTATATCCTCATAAATGCAGACCGGCTTTCTAGGGGGATCGCCGGGCGCGCGCAATTGCAGCAATGAGAAAAGGACGCAACAGGTTCCGGGCGTCGCGCAGCAGCCGCAGACTTGCCTCTGGCACGTCTCAGGCGATCCGCTGATCGAGCGAGCAAGTGCGCCGGGCCAGCGAGAACACGTATTCGCGGCCGCGCGGTGTGGTCACCTGCAGCCGTCCGCCATTGCAGACGCCCGCGGGAGAGAATGTCACCGCCTCGTCGACGAGAATATACCAGCCGACCGGGAGTTCGGCGGCCAGCGCCGCCTCGGCCTCGCCGGCATCGATGATGCGTGCATCGATCTGGCTGGCGGCCCGCAGATCGGTGAGACCGATATCGATACTGCGCAGCACGCTTTGCACGCGCTGCTGCTCGATCATGCGGATAAGAGCCGGGGTGGAAACGGTCAGCGCAACCGCGACGATCGCCACCACCACCACGACTTCGAGCATGGTATAGCCTGCGCGGAGATATCCGGGCATGGCCAGGCCCCGCTAGATGCCGATATCGGCGTCGAGACCGCTGCCGCCTTCGGCATTGTCGGCGCCCAGGCTGTATACTTGGCCACGGTCGGACTGCCCCTCGGCGGCACGATAGCGATAGGGGTTGCCCCAGGGGTCGGTCGGAAGATCCTCGTCCAGATACGGGCCCTGCCACATCGCCGAGACCGAGGGGTTCGGCGTGCTCAGAAGGGCGAGGCCTTCTTCATTGGTCGGATACCGGCCGATATCGAGCCGCATGGAATCCAGCGCCGTCTCCAGCATGTCGATCTGGGTCTCCGCGGAGGTCACGCGAGCACGGTCGAGCTGGCCGAACAGGCGCGGCGCCACCAGGGTGGCGAGCACTGCAATGATCGCCACGGCGACCAGGATTTCCATCAGGGAGTAGCCAGGCCGGGCAACCGAAAACCGCTCGCCGGCCGTTTTGAAGACAGCTTTAAGTCTGGACATCAACGCACATTCCGTTTTCAAACTCGGCCTTCAAGTCTAGCACGCCCGTTTTTGACAAGCGAGATTCCATGCCACGTCACCTGTCGCCGGAAGAAGCCGAGGAGCTCAAGCCGGGCTCGGACAATTACCGCGCCTATGTCGGCCCGCCCCGCCGCTTCGGCCTGCTCACCCTGTCGCAGATGTCGCTGCTCGCAGCTCTGGGCCTGGAAGAAACCGATTATGTGCTCGACTTCGGCTGCGGCTCGCTGCGCCTGGGCCGATCGCTCATCCCCTTCCTGCGCGAAGGCCGCTATTTCGGCGTCGACCCCAATCTCTGGCTGATCGATGACGGGTTCAAATACGAGACGGGCGAGGATCTCAAGGCGCTCAAATCGCCGCAATTCTCCGGTTCCGACGCCTTCGACTGCACCGTGTTCGACCGCGAATTCGACTTCATCATGGCCCAGTCGATCATCACCCATGCCGGCGCCGACAATACCCGCAAGCTGATCGAGAGTGCTGGCCGTGCCATGAAGCAGGACGGCATACTCATGCTGTCCTATCTCAAGGGCGAAGCGGGTACGCCACTGCCGGAGGAGCCCTGGACCTATCCGTTCAACGTGCCCTATCCGGAAAGCTGGCTGCAACAGACGTGCGCGGATGCCGGCCTGGTCTGGCGCGAGCTGGACTGGCACCATGCCGGTGCGACCTGGGCTGCTGTCGTGCGTGACGAACGCCGGCTGCCGCTGAACGATCACAAGCTGGGCTATCGCGGTGTCGCCGCACCGCGCTGGCGGGCCTGATAGGCACCACCGCTAGAGCGCGATGTCGTAGAGGCTGGTCATTGCCATCACCAGGCTGACAACGATCGCGCCGACCACCGCGGCAATGAACAGGACGGCCAGCGGCTCGGCCAGCGAGGTCAGCCGCTTGGCCCGGTCCTTGGTCTCGGTCTCGTACATCTCGGCGACAAAGAGCAGCATTTCGTCCAGCGAGGCGGCCGCCCGGCCGGTCTTCACCAGATTGATCGTCATCGAATCGAAATCGGTATAGGCGCGCAGCGCATCCTCGATCGGCTCGCCCGAGCGGATCGCCCGGCGCACTTCCGCGAGGGCCTGCTGCCAGCGCACCGACGTCAGCGAAGCCTCCGCCAGCGCAAGCGCTTCCAGCAAGGGCGCACCGCCTGACAGCGCCGTCCCGGAAATCCGCGCCCAGCGCGCAATCTCGCTGGCCTTCAGGAAAGAGCCGATCACCGGCATGCGGAACAGGAATTCGCGCAGCCCGGTACGGAAGCCGGCATTCTGCGAGAGCATGTAACCGCCGCCGATCAGCCCGGCCAGGCCGATCCCGGCCTCGACCATATGGGCGCGCAGCCAGACGCCGGTCTCGATCACCACGCGCGAGAAGCCGGGCAGTTGCGACCGGTCATCACCCAGCAGCGTGGCGAAGCGCGGCACCACGAAGAGGAAGATGAACAGCACGGCGACAACGCCCATCACCGCGAGGAAGGACGGGTAGGCCAGCGCATTGCGCACCTCGGCGGCCGCGCGCAGATCCTGTTCCATCTGGCCGGCAATATCGTTCAGCGCGCGCGGCAGATCGCCGGTCGCCTCGCCCAGCTCGACCAGGCGCGGCACATAGTCGGGAAAGCCGCGCAGTGACTGCTTCATCGCCACTGAAAGCCGCGTCCCCGAGCGCAGGGCGCGGCGGATCTCGTCCGCCGTCTCGGCCAGTTCGCGGCAGGGCTCGTCGCCGCCGATCGTCTCGAAGGCCGACAGGAGCGGACTGCCCGCGCGCAGCAGCATGGCGAGCTGGCGCATGAAACGGAAGCGGTCCTGCGGCCTTGCCTTGTTGCGGTCGTAACGCCGGTCGGCCAGCCGTGCCTCGCGGATCTGGAAGGCGGAGATCGACTGGGCTTCGAGCTGGCGCAGCGCATCAACCTCATCGGCCGCCGAGATGCGGCCCTCGACTTCACCGCTGCCGGCTTTCAGTCCCTTGTAGATGAAGGTTGCCATGGACCGCCGCTCCTTGAGGACCTAGCGCCGCGTGAACAGGGCCATGCGCTGGTCGCGCGGATGGCCCCATTCGCCGATGATGGTGAGGTCCCAGCCCTCCGGTGTCGCTGCAGACAGCGCATCGTGGCGGATATCGAACGGGTCACGGTCGTGCCAGGTCGCGATACCGCCCGGCTCGTGAATCACCGGATCGCCGTCCGGGCAGTCGTCGGGCCGGTGGAAATAGGTGATGTAGACCCGCCCGCCCGGCACGAAGTGCGGCGCGATGGCGGAAAGACAATCGGTCAGCTGGCCCAGCGGCAAATGGGTAAAGACCGATTGGGCCAGGCCGAAATCGAAATGCACGCCGAAGGGCGAGACGTCCCAGTCCGCCGTCGCGTGCAGATGATTGGGCGGCAGTTTCGAGCCAAGGCCCGCGGGCAGGATCTCGCGTTCATAGCCGGCATCGAGAAGATCGCGGCTGATATCGATGCCGTAATAGCGATCCGCATCGAGATAACGGGTCAGCGGCACGCCGGCGCGCAGCGATCCGCAGCCGATATCGACCAGCCGGTGATGCGGCTTCAGCCCCTGCCCCACCAGGAAGTCATGCTGCAGCGAACCCAGCTCGTCCCACATGCCGCCGATCACATCGCGGTGCTCGCCGACCTCGACGCGCCGGCGCACGAGATCGAGATTGTGGTATTTGGTGATGAAGTCGGTCTCGCGGGTCATTCCGGCCGCTCTCCCCCGGCGAAAGTCTGCACGTCGGCCACGGCGGACGGGCCCAGATCCCCGAACAGCAATGGTGCACGCTGGGGCACAGCATAGTCCATTTGCCGGATCTGTCGGTACTGGTCCGCATAGATGTCCCAGGTGGTGCGCCCGTCCGGCGCGGCGGGTTTCCCGACACCCTTCGCAGTCGTCACGCCGCCATGATGCTGGTGGAAGGTCCCCTCGCCGACCAGCAGGACATAGAGCGCGTCGGGATGCTCGACGGCGCGGCGGAAGAAGTCGTGGTTCACGATACCGCCGCCGGGAATGTCGAATCGCTCGTCATAGCCCCCGATCGCCTTGTAGAAGGCTTTCGAGACGATGATCGCATTGCTCTCGGCGATCGGAGCCAGCCAGCCCTTGCGCGCCGACAGGCCCAGACAACCGATCTCGAACAGGCGATGCCCGTCCTGCGGCCAGCCGATCGAGTCGAGCAGCGCGTCTTCGGTGGCCGCGTCATAGCCCTGCTTCACCGCCTCCTGCTGCACGATATGGCCAAGGTGATAGCCCATCGTCGCGATCACCGGGCAGTCCGACAGGCGCGCCGCCAGCATCGCCTTGCGCAGGATGCCGGGCGTCGCGATACGGGCACCGTCGATCACCGGGCAGACCCATTTGCCGCGCGCCTTGGCCACCCCGAGATTGAGGGCGTAGGCTGGCGAGCCCGGCGCATTCTCGATGTTGAAATAGCGCACATTGGCCGGCCATCCGGCGCGCACCGCTTCGGGAACAGGCCGGCTCGACCCGTTCTCCATCACCAGGATCTCGATATCGCCCGGCGCCATCTCCTGCTGATAGGGCGCGAGGAAGGACTGCACCGTGCGCGGCACTTCGCGCGGCATGTCGTAGGCGACAATGATGACGGAGATGCGCGGCCTAGACAGCATGGCGTTCGAGCTCCTGCCAGATGTCCTCCACCCCGGCCGGCACCGGGCGCGATGCCGCCTGGTGCTTCAGTGCCCGGTCGAAGAACCGACCGGCGGCCTCGGGACGGGGCAATCCCAGATCGCGGGCAATCGCCGTGACCTTCTCCACATAGAGGCCGCCATCGATGTCATAGCGCACGATCGGGAAATCATGCCGCCGCCGCAGGTCGCAGAGCGCGCGGTTATAGGCCGCCCAGAGATCCAGCGCGGCATCGGGATCCATCGGCTGGCCCCAGGCCTTGGCCCGGGTGCACAGCGAGGCGATCACGGCTTCGGGATGCCGGTAGGTGCCGACAAAGCGGGGGCTGAAGCGTGAGAGCCAGCCCTCGATCAGCATGAGGGAGCGCGGATCCTTGCCGCCCCAGGGTGTGTGCGCAGCCGCCGTGGCCGTTGCATCCGTCAGGGCCGCCAGATCGGCCTCGGTCCAGGCGACGGGCGAGGCGGGCGGCCGGTCCCAGGCGGCGTCGTGGCGTTCCAGCAGGGCATCGTGCAGCTGCATGACGGCGAGATTCTCGCGATTGCCGCGCTGATTGTGCGGCGCCTGCGTATTCACCTCGCCCAGATGGAGGCCGGCCGCTTCCAGACAGCCCGCGAGGCAGGAGGTGCCGGAGCGGTGCATGCCGACGACCAGCACGGGGCGATCGTCGCGGATGCCGTGCTTGCCGGCGGTCTCAGGCATGGGCAGCCGAGGCCTGGCCGAGCACACGCAGGATCTCCTCGGTCGAGGTATAGCCCTGCGCCGCCTTGACCAGCCCGTCCTCATACATGGTCAGGAAACCGTCCTTGCGCGCCGCGGCGATGAGGTCGCTCTCGGGCCTGGCTTCATTGATCGCCTGTCGTACGGCATTGGTGAAGCGGGCGACCTCGAACACGGCGACCCGGCCGGAATAGCCGGTGCCGGAACAGTGCGCGCAACCGCGCGCTTCGCGCCAGTGCGGCTGGTTGACGCTGTCGGGCAGGTCGGCCCCGGCACGGCGCACCTCGTCCAGCCGCGCTTCGCCCTGGGCGATTGCGGCCGGGCCGGCCGGTACGCTGCAATGGCCGCACAGGCGGCGCACCAGGCGCTGGCCCATCAGGCCGCGCAGCGAGGCGGAAACCAGAAACGGTTCGACGCCCAGATCGACAAGGCGTTCCACCGCCGACAGGGCGGTATTGGTGTGCAGGGTGGAGAAGACCAGGTGGCCGGTCAGCGCGGCCTGCACGGCGATACCGGCGGTCTCGCCGTCGCGGATCTCGCCGATCATGATCACGTCCGGGTCCTGGCGCAGGATGGCGCGCAGGCCGCGGGCGAAGGTGTAGCCGATATCGGCGCGCGCCTGGACCTGGGTGATCCCGTCCATGTCGTATTCGACCGGGTCCTCGATCGTGATGATCTTGCGCTGGCCGTCATTGACGCCTTCCAGCCCCCGGTAGAGCGTGGTCGACTTGCCCGAGCCGGTCGGGCCCGTCACCAGGATGACGCCATTGCGTTCTTCCAGCAGCGCCTGGAAGGCTTCCATCGACCGGCCTTCCAGCCCCAGCCCCTCAAGGCTGGGCAGGCTCTGCTGCTTGCGCAGGAGACGCAGCACGATGCTCTCGCCCCAGGCGCCCGGCAGGCTGGACACCCGCAGATCGATATCCTGGCCGGCAAAGCGCACCGACTGGCGGCCGTCCTGCGGCAGCCGCCGCTCGGCGATATCCATGCCGGACAGGAGCTTCACCCGCGAGGCGACCGCGTCGAACCGGCTGCGCGGCAATGTGTTCACCGTGCGCAGCACACCGTCGATCCGGAAGCGGATCTGCACATGGCTCTCGAAAGGCTCGATATGAATGTCCGAGGCACCCTGGCGCAGCGCGTCCTCGAACATGCCGTTGACCAGGTCGATGACCGGCGCTTCCTCGGCCATCTCGCGCAGACGGTGAAGATCGTCGGCATCGTCGGCGCTGGCGACGCGTCCGGACGAGCGCAGCGAGGCGAGCGCACCATCGAGCAGGCGGGTCGGCCCTAGCCACATAACGGCCGGTCCGCGCCAGGCGCGTTCCAGCGCCTCGAGCACCGGCGGATGCAAGGGTGCGCGGGCGAAGACGTTCAGCTGCGGCGGCTCGGCTTCAGGCGAAAATTGCTCGGCGGCATAGGGATCGGCGCTTTCCGACAGCATATTGTCAGCACCCGCTTCCCCCTTCTCCCCGGGGAGACCGTGTCCCGAAGGGACGGATGAGGGGGTATGCCGGCTCTCCCGGCCCGTTGAACGCAGAGAGGTGTCTCCCCCCTCTCCCCGGCCCTCTCCCAAGAGAGAGGGAGCGCTTTCAGCTGCTTGCTCATCCTTGGCTTCGAACCACAGCACGGTGTCGTGTTGCAGGAGCCAATCCGGCGCGAGGCCGAGACGGTCGGCTGCGGCACGGTAGGCGGACGGTTCTTCCGGCAGCACCGCCATGTCCAGGACAGGAAAATCGAGCTGGCGCGACAGGGCCGCGAGAAGCACGTCTTCGGAGAGTGCACCCACGCGCAGCAGGGCCTGGCCGAACAGGCCACCGACCTTTGCCTGGAAGCGCGCCGCGGCCTCGACATCCTCTGCCGTGACATGGCTGTCCTCAAGCAGGATCTCGCCGATACGCCGATTGTCCATGAACGCCCTGCCCTTGCTGCCGGCTACGCCCTCGCCTCAGGGCGGCGAGACTAGACGAGAACGTTGCAAAGAAACAGTGTTCCGCTTCAGCAGGGTCGGCAGGTCTGTCCGGGCAACAGCCGCAGCAGCCGCCGGCGTCCGGACAAAAAGAAAGGGCGGCCGAAGCCGCCCTTTCCCGATTCTCGAAACCGAGACGGATTAGCCGTCCAGGTCCTGGTCGACCGTACCGACCGTCATTTCGGTCAGCGAGCCGTCCGGAGCCGTCACGAAGCGGCGGAAGGTCAGGTTGTCTTCCGTCTGCTCGATCGTGATGCGCAGGTCGGCGCGGCCCGGATCATCAGCCAGCAGGGTGGTGATGGTGCCGGAGGTCATGACCATTTCGCCGCTGGCGGAGAGCGGCGAACCGGTTTCCACGATGCCCGGATCGACGAAGGTGCCGTCCGAAGCCGTCAGCACTTCAACGAAGACGCGAGCGTCGGCGTTGGAGATGTTGCTGATGCGGAACACGTTGTTCGAACCGTTGGCCGCAGCGACGGCCGAGGACGCGAACCACGGAACCACAACGGTGGTGCCTTCGCGAACGACCGAAGCGAGCGTGCCCGTGACGTCGGCTTCGTCGATGAAGGCAGCGCCCAGATCGACAGACACGGCCAGCGAGTAGTCGGACGGGTTGATCACGTCGTCGGCGAGGTTGTCGTCCAGGACGATGTTGGACGGACCAAAGCCACCAGCACCGACTGCCGGACCCAGGTCGGCGGTCGACTCGTCTTCAGCGACGTTGTTGGTGCCTGCTTGACCAGCGATCAGGACATCACCTGCGCCGGGATAGGCCGACACATCGCCAGACAGGGTGGCCGTGATGCCATCAACGTCGGTGGTGCAATTGACGGCAGTGCCGTTGAGGTTGATATCGACACCGACATTACAGTCGAGTTCGACCGTACCGATGAGACCATTGCCGCCTGCACCGTCGAACTGGGTGTAGATCGGGTTGGCGTCCAGATCGGCAATGGTGTCGGTCGGGTTCGCAACGATGGAAACGCTGTAAGCGTCGACCAGGGTGACGAAGCCGAGCGTGGCCGTACCGCCGTCAACCGGCGTGGAACCGGAGTCGGTGACCATGTTGGTGGAGATGCCCAGATCGCCCGCACCGGTCAGATCGATCGGCAGGGAGAAGCCGATGTCATCGCCGGACGCGAAAGAGCCAGCCGACGGACCGGTACCAGGGCCGTCGCAGCCGTCGATGCCGGAAACCAGGAAGGTCACCGACGACGAACCAGCAGCGCCGCCCGTCGAAACGGACGCGCCGGAGGCGCAGGTGGCGTCGATATTGGCCAGTGTAACGGCCTGATCGAACGTACCGTTGGTCAGCGTGACCGTCAGCAGAACGTCGTCGGTCGTGAAGACGCCGGCGGTGTCTTGTTCGATATAGAACTCGAAGTCGCCGTTGTGGGCGCCAGCTGCAAAGTCGAGCTCGGCAGCGAGCGCGACAGTGGCTTCAACTTCGAAGCCCGAGGTGGACGTCGAAGCAAGGCCGGTGTTCGCGGCGACCAGGTCGTAGGCGCTCGCCGAGCCGGCGAGCAGAGCAGCCGAAGCGGCACCTACAAGAAGCTTAGTCATTTTCATTTCTGGGTTCCCCCATCTACAAATTTCTAGCCATGGCTGTTCAGCGCCTATGGCTGCCAGGAATTGCGGACACGAATGAGGCTAGAAACGCAGTCCCAAACGCACCCGCGGAGACGCCCCCTCAGTCACTAGAGCGCCGAACAGGGTGGAGTTAAGTCAGTCGGCGAGCGCAGGTCAAGCCAAAAAGTGGGGCTCGGCACGCCGCCTGCACGGGGATGACGCCCCAAAAGCGCCACATTGTCACCTTCCTGCAACGGTTTGACCGATAATGGTGAAATGCAGCTGTTAAACATGCCGCGTGGTTAATTGCCGCAGAGCCGTGGCGCACGGCCACATCCGGCAGGAGAGGCCCGAAACGCTTTCCGGCAGCCGGGCATGTTTGACGCCTTCCCGGGGGATGGGTATCGAACCTGTGTTCCAGCGGAGTCTACGCAATGGTGTTCGAAATCCCCGGCAAAGCCCAAAAAGCGTCTCAGGCTGCCTTCCTCAAGCAAACCTCGCCAGAGGAGGAGGCTGTCGGCCACATCAAGGCCGGACTTCAACATCTCAGCGGCAACAATCTGAAAGGCGCCATCTCGTCCTTCCGCACCGCGCTCGCCCTCTCACCGCGCAACGCGTTTGCGCTGCACAATCTCGGCGTCGCATTGCTGCACACCAACAATCCGCAAGCCGTCACGGCCTCAGCGACGCTGTTCCAGACGGCCATCCTGTTCCAGCCGAAGAATGAGCAGTTCCGGATCAGCCGCATTACCGCGCTTCACCGGCTGGGCCGAAAGGGCGAGGCTCATCGGGCCGTTCTGGACAGCATTCAGCTGCTGGGGGCAACACCCAAGCTGAATGACGCGCTGGCCCGTTTCAAGCGCGAGAAAATCGAACCGGCCCGTGCGATTGCGCCACTTAAATCCGTACCCAGAGACCGGATGCAACAGCTCGATACGCTGGCCGCCGCGCACAATTTGCAGGAACTTGAGCAGCGCGCGAACCTGCTGACACAGCAGGCCCCCGCCGTCCCTCGCCCCTGGCTGCATCTCTACAACGTCATGATGTCACGGTCGCGTCTGCACGAAGCCGAAGCGTGCATGCATCATATCATGGCGCTGGAGCCCGGTTCGGTCGACATGGTGACAACCCAGGCCAACACCTATCGTGCAATGGGCGAGACCGACGCTGCGCTCTATGCGGTGCGTGCCGGGTTGCGCCGCCTCGGGCCCGATACCCGCCTCTACCGTCGCGGTGCCGAGATGGCGGTTCTTGGCGGAGCATATGCGGACGCCATCCAGTTCGGCCGGGACGGCGTCAAGGCCTTCCCAGAAGACCCCGGTGTCTACACCGGTCTGGGCGGCGCCCTGTCGGCCAGCCGGCGTGACGACGAGGCTCGCGAGGCCTTCATGAAGGCGATCGAACTGGCGCCCGACAGCGAGCATCCCTATCAGGCCGCCCTGTCATTCTTCGACACGCTCAACGATTCCGACGCGATGGAGAGCCTCGTTGCCGAAGCAGAAGCACGCGGCGTGTCCTTGGCCGAGCGGCGCAGCGCCCACGTGATTGCGCGACTGGAAACGCGCCGGAACCGGCACCAGGACGCCTATGACCGTCTTATCCCGCATTATGATCCGAAGGCCTCGGACAACATCAACCGTCACATCGCCATGACCCTCGGCCGGGTCTGCGACAAACTCGGCCGCCATGACGAGGCCTTCCACGCCTTTACACACGGCAACCGCCTGGCAGCCGATTTCGAGCGCGGCCGCGGCGTTGTTCGCGCCGAAGACTATACCCACCGCCTCGATATCTGCAGCGAGTGGCTGGACAGGGTCTCCGAGGACGATTCCATCCATGCCCGTCCCTGGGACGAACCCGCCGATGCACCGGTGATGGGCTTTATCGTCGGCTTCCCGCGATCCGGTACAACACTGCTCGACACCATCCTGCGCTCGCATCCCGATGTCGAAGTGTTCGAGGAAAAACCGCTTCTGGCCCACGTATTCCCCGAGCAGGCCCGCCGCAACGGCCTGCCCTCACAGACCAACCGCCGAGACATGGCTGCAAGTTTTTTTGGCTCCGAGCGAACCATGTTGCGAGACATCTACTTCCAGCAGATGGAATCCCTGTCCGAGTACACGCCCGGCGAAAAGCGGGTGAATATCGACAAGCTGCCGCTCAATCTCGCCTATGCCAACCACCTGAAATACATGTTCCCGAACGGCAAATTCATCTTCGCCCAGCGCGATCCGCTGGATTCGGTCCTGTCATGCTTCATGCAGGACTTCGATCTGAACCCGCCCATGATGCATTTCACGGATATCGTCATGGCGGCGCGGCTCTATGACCGTGTCATGAAGCTCTGGTTCAGGGCCGTGGACATTCTGGGCCTCGACCCGGTCGTCGTTCAGTATGAACGCCTGATCGAGGATCATGAAAGCCAGGTCCGCCCGGTGCTCGATCGTTTGGGCATTCCGTGGGACGAGCGGGTCACGAACTATATCGAAACCGCCCGCAGCCGGGGCCGGATCAACACGCCGAGTGCGACACAGGTCATCCAGCCGCTCTATACTACGTCCCGGGCGCGCTGGCGCCGGTATCGCGAGCATCTCGAGCCTGTCATCCCGATCCTGCAGCCCTGGCGCGAAAAGCTGGGCTATGGACCGATCGATGCCGACTGACACCCTCCAATCACCGGAACACCATGCAGATCGAACGCTTCGACATTGACGGCCCGCTCCTGCTCACCCCGCCCCGCTTCGGCGACGGCCGGGGCTGGTTCTGCGAGCACTGGAATGCCCGGCGGCTGGCCGACAAGGCCGGGCTGGACGTGCGCTTCGTGCAGGACAATCTCTCTTTCACCGCGCGGCCCGGTACGCTGCGGGGCCTGCATTACCAGGCCCCGCCCATGGCACAGGGCAAGCTGGTGTCGGTGGTCACCGGTGCCGTGACCGATATCATTGTCGACATCCGCGAAGGCTCGGCCACATACGGACAGCATCTCGCCGTGGAACTCTCCCGCGAGACGGGGGTTCAGCTGTGGGTACCGCCGGGCTTCCTGCACGGCTTCGTCACCCGCACGCCGGATGTGCACATGCTCTACAAGGTGACCGAATACTATTCGGCCGAACACGACGGTTCGATCGCCTGGGACGACCCGGATCTGGGCATCGACTGGGGCGTGCAAGACCCGGTGCTGTCTGGTAAGGACGCGCAAGCGCCGCGCCTGGCCGAGCATCAGGCCCGCAATGGCCGTATTTTCCCGCAGGGATGGGAGCAGACATGAGCAAACGCGTACTCGTCACCGGCGGCGCCGGTTTCATCGGATCGGCCCTGTGCCTGCGCCTGGTGGACCAGGGCTGGACGGTCACCAATCTGGACGCGCTGACCTATGCCGCCGCGCCGGCCTCGCTGGCCGCGCTGGACGGGCACGACCGCTATACGCTGGTGAAGGCCGATATCCGCGATGCCGAGGCCGTAAAGGCCGCCTTCGAGACGGCGCGCCCGGATGCCGTGATGCACCTGGCCGCGGAAAGCCATGTCGACCGTTCGATCACCGGCGCCGGTATTTTCGTCGACACCAATGTGATGGGCACGTTCACTCTTCTGGAAGCCGCCCGCGCCTGGCGCGACAGCCTGCCGGCCGACAAGGCCGGCGCCTTCCGCTTCCTGCATGTCTCGACCGACGAGGTGTTCGGCTCGCTCGGCGCCGAAGGCCTGTTCTCCGAGACAACCGCCTATGATCCGTCCTCGCCCTATTCGGCGTCCAAGGCCGCGTCCGACCACCTCGCCCGCGCCTGGGGCCGCACCTACGGGCTGAACATCCTGGTGTCGAACTGCTCGAACAATTACGGGCCGCGGCAATTCCCGGAGAAGCTGATCCCGCTGATGATCCTCAACGCGCTCGCCGGCAAGGACCTGCCGGTCTATGGCGACGGATCGAATGTGCGCGACTGGCTGTTCGTCGACGATCACGCCCGCGCCCTCATCGACATTGTCGAGCGTGGCCGCGCCGGCGAGACCTATTGCATCGGCGGCAATGCCGAGCGTACCAATCTGGATGTGGTGCAGGCGATCTGCGACATTGTCGACGACCGCCGCCCCGGCGGTGCGGCGCGCCGCGAGCTGATCCGCTTCGTCACCGACCGCCCGGGCCATGACGCCCGCTACGCCATCGACAGCACCAAGCTGCAGGACGAGCTGGGCTGGTCGCCTTCGCTCGATTTCGAGACCGGGCTGGCGCAGACTGTCGACTGGTATCTGGACCATGAAGCCTGGTGGCGGCAGATCCAGGACGGCGTCTACCGCCAGGAACGCCTCGGCCTGCCGGCATGACGCAGACGCCGCGCCCTGTCCTGGTGATCGGTGCCAGCGGCCAGCTGGCGCGCGCACTGGCCGGGGCTGGCGGCGGCGATGTCGTGACAGCGGGGCGCGACCGGTTCGATGCGCTGACCGGCGATGCCGGCGCCCTGTTCGACGAGATCGCGCCGCGGGCCGTGATCAATGCCTCGGCCTGGACCGATGTGAACGGTGCGGAGACCGCGCGCGACGGCGCCATGGCGCTGAACTGCGAGGCTGTCGCCCGCCTGGGCGCCGCCGCAGCCGAACGCGAACTGCCCTTCTTCCACATCTCCACCGACTATGTCTTCGACGGCAAGGCGCCCGCCCCGCTCGACGAGACGGCGACCACCCGGCCGCTCAACGTCTATGGCGAAAGCAAGCTGGCCGGCGAACGTGCGCTGGCCGAAGCCCATCCGGACGCGGTGACGCTGCGTGTGGCCTGGCTGTTCGACGCAGAGGGCGGGTCTTTCCTGAAGGCGATTCTCGGCCGCCTCGAACAGGGTCAGCCGGTGAAGATCGTCGCCGACCAGTATTCCGCTCCCACCTGGGCCGGCGATCTGGCGCGCGATCTTCTGAAACTGTCGCACGAGCACCCGTCAGCGCATGAAGGTACGGCCGGCGTGTTCCATTATTGCGGCGGACGGCACGTCAACTGGGCCGACTTCGCCCGCGCCGCAGCCGCCCTGGCCGGCGACCGCCTGCCCGCACCTGCGGATATCACTGAGATTGCCTCGACCGACTGGCCGCAACCGGCCGAACGCCCGCTCGATACGCGGCTCGACGCCTCGCGTCTCCAGCGCGTCTGGCACATCGAGCCGGGTGACTGGCAAGCCGGCCTGCGCGCCGTGATCGACGCACGCTACAGCTAGAGCTTCTGGTCGAAGGCACCGACTTCCGGGAAATTCGCCAGCACGCCTTCGATCTCGGTGAAGATCGCCGCTACATCCTCTTTTGAGTTCGGGCTTTCGATCACCACAACCAGGTTCGGCGTGTTCGACGAGGCGCGCACCAGGCCCCAGGCCCCATCGGCCAGCGAGAAACGCACGCCGTTGACGGTGTTGATGTCGGCGATCGCACGCCCGGCCACCTGCTCGCCGGCCGCCTTCTTGTCCTCGAAGACTTTCACGATGCGTTCGACGACATCGTATTTCTTCTCGTCATCGCAGGCCGGCGACATGGTCGGCGAGCCATAGCTGACCGGCAGTGCGCGGCGCAGGTCGGCCATCGACTTGTCCGGATTGCGGTCGAGCATCTGCAGCACGGCGCGCGCTGCCACCAGACCATCATCGTAACCGCGGCCGATCGGCGGCTGCAGGAAGAAGTGTCCGGACTTCTCGAACCCGGCCAGCGCGCCCAGCTCCTTCGAGCGGCGCTTGATGTAGGAGTGGCCGGTCTTGAAATAGTCGGTCTTGCAGCCGTGTTCCTTGAGCACCGGATCGATGGTGAACAGGCCGGTCGACTTCACATCCACCACAAAGGTCGAGCCGGGATGCAGCGGCGCCAGATCGCGGGCCAGCATCAGACCGATCTTGTCGGCGAAAATCTCCTCGCCCTCATTGTCGATCACGCCGCAGCGGTCGCCATCGCCGTCAAACCCCAGACCGACATCGGCGCCATGCTCGAGCACCGCATCGCGCATGGCGTGCAGCATCTTCATGTCTTCCGGATTGGGATTGTAGCGCGGGAAAGTGTGATCGAGCTCGCAATCCATCTCGATCACCTCGGCGCCCATCGCGCGCAGGGCCTGCGGCGCGAAGGCCCCGGCCGTACCATTGCCGCAGGCGGCAACCACCTTGATCGGACGGCTCAGCGAGACACCCTCGGCAACATCGGCCAGATAGCGCTCGGCGATACCGGCCTGGCGGACATAGCCGCCGCCATCGCGCGTCTTCGTATCCCCGTTGAGCACGATTTCCTTGAGCCGGCTCATCTCGTCCGGCCCGAAGGTCAGCGGACGCTGGGCGCCCATCTTCACACCGGTCCAGCCGTTGGAATTATGGCTCGCCGTGACCATCGCCACGCAGGGAATATCCAGATCGAACTGGGCGAAATAGGCCACCGGCGACAGCGCCAGACCAATATCGTTCACCTCGACCCCGGCCGCCATCAGGCCGACTTCCAGCGCCTGCTTCACGCTCAATGAATAGGAGCGGAAATCATGGCCGACAACGATCTTCGGCTCCACGCCCAGCTCGTGGATCAGCGTGCCCAGCCCCATCCCCAGCGCCTGAACGCCGTAGAGATTGAGGTCGGGTGCCTGGTCGGACCCGGGATGGCCAAACCACCAGCGCGCATCGTATTCGCGAAAGCCCGTCGGCTTGATCAGGGCTTCATTCTCGAAAGCCCAGCTATTGGGCGTCAGCGCGGCGTGCGGCTTGGCGGTCATGATATCTCCCCGGAACAGGTTCGGCGCGGCTAGCCGTGCGGCCGCCCCACGCTGGTGTATTCAAAGCCGGCGTTATGGGCCTGGTCATGCGTGTAGATATTGCGCAGGTCGACTAGGACCGGCGCCTTCATCGTGGACTTCAGGCGGTTCAGGTCCAGCGCGCGGAACTCGTTCCACTCGGTGATGATCACCAGCGCATCCGCCCCCTCAGCACAGAAATACGGCCCGGAGACGAACTCGACGTTCGACAGGAGCTTCTCGGCCTCGACCGTACCGGCCGGATCGAAAGCCCGGATCGTGGCGCCGGCCTTCTGCAGGGCCGGGATGATCTCCAGGCTCGGCGCTTCGCGCATGTCGTCGGTGTTCGGCTTGAAGGTCACGCCCAGCACGGCGATCGTCTTGCCCTTCACATCGCCGCCGCAAGCCGCAACCACCTTGTCGGCCATCGCCCGCTTGCGCGCATCATTGACCTCGACCACGGTCTCGATAAGGCGCAGCGGCGAGCCTGCATCCTGGGCTGTGCGTGTCAGGGCCAGCGTATCCTTCGGGAAGCAGGACCCGCCATAGCCGGGGCCTGCATGCAGAAATTTGCCGCCGATCCGGTTGTCCAGACCCACGCCCTTGGCGACTTCCTGGACATTGGCTCCGACATGCTCGCACAGATCCGCGATCTCGTTGATGAAGGTGATCTTCATCGCCAGGAAGGCGTTGGCGGCATACTTGATCAGTTCCGAGGTCCGCCGCGCGGTGAACACGATCGGCGTCTCGTTCAGGAAGAGCGGGCGGTACAGCTCGCGCATCAGCGTGCGGGCGCGGTCGTCATCCGTGCCGACGACAACGCGGTCCGGCCGTTTGAAATCGTCGATCGCCGCGCCTTCACGCAGGAATTCCGGATTGGAGACGACAGCGAAGTCGGCATCGGGACGCGTCTCGCGGATGATCCGCTCGACCTCGTCACCGGTGCCCACCGGCACCGTCGACTTGGTGACCACGACCGTATAGCCGTCCATCACCTCGGCCACTTCCTTGGCAGCCGCATAGACATAGCTGAGATCGGCATATCCGTCGCCGCGGCGCGACGGCGTGCCGACAGCGATGAAAACCGCATCGGCCGTGCGCACGGCGTCGGTGAGATCCTGGGTGAAGCTCAGACGGCCTTCGCGCACATTGCGCTCGACCAGAAGGTCCAGACCCGGCTCGTAGATCGGGATCCCGCCGGACTTGAGCATCTCGACCTTGGACGCATCCTTGTCGACACACACGACCTCATGTCCGAAGTCGGCGAAACAGGCCCCCGACACCAGTCCGACATAGCCCGTTCCGATCATCGCCACGCGCATGCGCCACTCCTATTCCGATCGGCCCCGGTATCGCCGAGCCTACCCGGCAGCGCAAGGCCCAAGGCCGACGAGGTACAGCATTTTCCGGTCGTCAGCTCACGGCATCCTCGATCGCGGCGCGAATATCGCCAACGACCTGCTGGATCTTCGCTTCATCGCCCTCGGCCATCACCCGGATCACCGGCTCGGTACCGGAGGCGCGCACAAGCACGCGACCATCCTTGCCCAGACGCTTTTCGCCCGCCTCGATTGCCTTTTTGACCGCCTCTGTCTCCAGCGGAGCGATGCCCTTCTTGACGCGGACATTCTCAAGCAGTTGCGGCGCGGGATCGAACACCTTGAGAAGCTCGCTCGCGCGCTTCTTGCTCTCGTTGACGACACGCAGGACTTGCAGCGCCGCAATCAGGCCGTCACCGGTCGGCGCGTGGTCCGGCATCACGATGTGACCGGACGCCTCGCCGCCCAGATTGATGCCGGTTTGCTTCATGCGCTCGGTGACATAGCGGTCACCGACCTTGGTGCGTTCCAGCGAAAGCCCGATCCCGGAGAGATATTGTTCCAGGCCGAGATTGGACATGACCGTGGCGACGATCGCGTCCTGGCTGAGCTCGCCCTGCTCTTTCCAGTGACGAGCCAGCAGACCGAGGATCTGGTCGCCGTCGATCACGCGGCCCTTCTCGTCACACAGGATCAGCCGGTCGCCATCGCCATCCAGTGCGATACCCAGATCGGCGCGGTATTTCACCACTTCCTTGGACAGCCGCGCCGGCGCGGTGGAGCCGCATTCCTCGTTCACATTGAAGCCGTTCGGCTCGACC
The DNA here is from genome assembly GCF_017642925.1 of Maricaulis sp. Classification (GTDB taxonomy): domain Bacteria; phylum Pseudomonadota; class Alphaproteobacteria; order Caulobacterales; family Maricaulaceae; genus Maricaulis. Next base: position 31,292 of record NZ_JAEPOL010000004.1, read on the forward strand.
CCGATCGGAATGATGTCGGCACCCAGCTCCCACAACACATCCGGCGCCACCTTGTAGGCGGCACCATTGGCGCAATCGAGCACCAGGCGGAGACCGGAGAGGCGCTGGGCGCGCGGGAAGGTCGATTTGACGATCTCGATATAGCGCGCCTGTGCGTCGTCGATCCGCTTGGCCCGGCCCAGATCGGCCGGCTTGGCCAGATCGTCGGTCAGGCTGCCATCCATGCGCTTTTCGATCTTCAGCTCGGCCTTGTCGTCCAGCTTGTTGCCGTCCGGGCCGAACAGCTTGATGCCATTGTCATGATAGGGGTTGTGCGAGGCCGTGATCATCACGCCGAGATCGGCCCGCAGCGAGCGGGTCATCAGCGCCACGGCCGGCGTCGGCAGCGGGCCGAACAGGAAGACATCCATGCCGACCGAGGTGAAGCCGGCGACCAGCGCCGACTCGATCATGTAGCCGGACAGGCGGGTATCCTTGCCGATCACCACCGAATGGCGCCCGGAGTGGCGCACGAAATGCTTGCCCGCCGCCATGCCCAGGCGCAGGGCCGTTTCCGCCGTCATCGGGAATGTGTTCGTCAGGCCGCGAACGCCGTCAGTGCCGAAATACTTCTTGCCCATGAGGCCGCCCTCTCTCTGACCCGCCTCCTATATAGGAGGTTATGCCTTACGCGAAGTGAATCGGTGCGCTGGACGGTCCAGCCTCCATGGGCTAGGCGTTGGAACTCGCTCAGGGTTCTGACAGCGTTCGGGGGAAGACATGTCGCCAATTCGCAAAGCCGTTCTGCCGGTCGCAGGCCTGGGAACGCGCGTCCTGCCGGCGACCAAGTCCATCCCCAAGGAAATGCTGCCCGTCTTCGACCGGCCGGCGATCCAGTATGTGGTCGACGAGGCCCGGGCCGCCGGCATCGAGCATTTTGTCTTCGTGACAGGCCGGAACAAGTCGGCCATCGAGGATTATTTCGACAGCGCCTACGAGCTCGAGGACACGCTGCGCGAAAAGAACAAGACCGCCATCCTCCAGGAACTTGAACGCATCCGGCCGGCGCCGGGCTCGATGAGCTTCGTGCGCCAGCAGGCCCCGCTGGGCCTGGGCCACGCCATCGCCTGTGCTCGCGACATTATCGGCCAGGAGCCCTTTGCGATCCTGCTGCCCGACATGCTGGTCAAATCCGCCAAGAGCTGTCTGGCGCAGATGGTCGAGGCCTATGACAGGGTCGGCGGCAATGTCATCGCCGTCGAGCCCTGCGAAGACCCGTCATCCTATGGCGTTATCGATCCGGTCGACCGGTCCGGTCCGCTGATGAAGATGAAGGGCATGGTCGAGAAACCGCCGCGCGAAAGCGCGCCGTCGAACCTCTTCATCACGGGGCGCTATATCCTGCAGCCGGAGATTTTCCCGCTGCTGGAAGACCAGGGTGCCGGCGCCGGCGGCGAGATCCAGCTGACCGACGCCATGGTGCGCCTGATGGACAGCCAGGATTTCCACGCCCTGGAATATGACGGCACGTCCTACGACTGCGGCAGCAAGCTGGGCTATTTCCGCGCCAATCTCGCCTACGCCACATCCGATCCGGAGCATGGCGAAGCCGCCCGCGCCATGCTGAAGGATTTCGGCTAGAGCGTGATCAGGCTGTCCCCTCGCGCCAGTTCCGGTACCAGTCGGCAAAGCGTGGCAGACCGTCTTCCAGACGGGTCGTCGCCTTGTAACCGTAGTCGGCTTCCAGCTTTGCCGTGTCGGCAAAGGTGCGCGTGACGTCGCCGGGCTGCATGGGCAGCATGATCTTTTCGGCCGTCAGCCCGAGCGCGCCCTCCAGCGTCTCGATCATGTCCATCAGCCGCACCGGCGACGAACCGCCGATATTGTAGACGGCATGGCGGCCGCGCGCAGGCGCGTCGGCCAGGATGCGACCGAGCGGTTCGACGATATCGTCGATATAGGTGAAGTCCCGCTCCATATCGCCATTGTTGAAGACCTTGATCGGACGGCCTGACAACATGGCATCGGCGAACAGCCAGTAGGCCATGTCCGGCCGGCCCCAGGGCCCGTAGACCGTGAAAAAGCGCAGCCCCGTCGCCGGAATGCCGTAGAGCGAGCAGTAGGATGCGCTCATCAGCTCGTCGGCGCGCTTGGTGGCGGCGTAGAGCGAGGCCGGCGTTTCCGACGCGTCGGTCTCGGCAAAGGGAACGGCCGAGCGCTCGCCATAGACCGAGCTGGACGAGGCATAGACGAGATGGCTCAGATCGTCGCCCAGCCGCCGCGCCGCCTCCAGGATGGCCAGATGGCCGAGCAGGTTGGAGCGGGCATAGGCGAAGGGATTTTCCAGCGAGTAGCGAACGCCGGCCTGCGCCGCGAGATGCAGGATGCGGTCAGGCTGTTCGCGCTCGACCAGCGCCATCACGGCCGCGTCGTCGGCAAGATCGAGCCGTTCGAAGCGGAATCCCTCATGCCGTTCAAGGCGTGCAAGACGCGCCTGTTTCAGGGCCGGGTCGTAATAGGCGTTCAGATTGTCGAGACCGACCACCCGCTCGCCGGCGGCCAGCAAGGCCTCGCTGGCATGATATCCAATGAAGCCGGCCGCGCCGGTCACCAGGATTGTCAATGAACCTCTCCCCTGCCTGTCCGGCGACAGTGCTAGCGCAATTCGCGAACAGAAACAGTCTTCTTGGAACTTGCAGCCCGGTGCCGTGTCAGCTCAGGCCGACACGCAGCAGGTCGTGCAGGTGCAGGATGCCGACCGGCTTGTGGGCGTCGTCGACAATGAAGAGCTGGGTGATTTTCAGCGAACCGGCCGTCATCTCCCGCAGCGCGTCGGCGGCCAGCGCCTCGCTGCGTCCGGTTTTTGGATTGCGCGTCATGACTTCATGTGCCGGGCGGTCGACCAGGTCATTGCCCATGTGACGGCGCAGATCGCCATCGGTGATGATACCGGCCAGGCGGCCCGTATCGTCCAGCAGGCCGACACAGCCGAAACTCTTGGCCGTCATCTCGATCAGCACTTCGCTCATCGGTGCCACCTGCGGGGCCAGCGGCACGGCATCGCCGGCATGCATGACGTCGGCGACCGATGCGAGCGCCGCGCCCAGCGCACCGCCCGGGTGGAAGGTGCGAAAGTCGGCTGCGGTAAAGCCGCGCGCCTCGAGCAGCGCGACGGCCAGGGCATCGCCCAGCGCCATCATCAACGTCGTCGAGGTGGTCGGCGCCCGCGTCTCGCCACAGGCTTCCGGCGCGTCGGGAACCGCCAGCAGATAGTCCGCCGCCCGGCCCAGCGTGCTGTCGGCCTTCGTGGTCATGGCGACCAGCGGCACACCGAAACGGCGGCAATAGGCGATCAGATCGCCCAGCTCTTTCGTCTCGCCCGATTTCGACAGGGCCAGGACCGCATCCTGCTCGCCGATCATGCCGAGATCGCCATGGCTCGCCTCGGTGGGGTGGACGTAATAGGCAGGCGTGCCGGTCGAGGCCATCGTTGCCGCGATCTTGCGCGCCACATGGCCGGACTTGCCCACGCCGGCGCAGATCACCCGTCCCTTCATCTCCGCGATGCGGTTTACCGTTGCGACGAAGGCCTCGCCGATCGATCCGGCCAGCAGATCCAGCCCGTCCCGTTCGGTTTCAATGACACGGCGGGCCGATGCGGCGGGGTCGAACTCGGGCATGGGATTTCCTCGGGCGAGCGCTGGGCGGACAGGTCAGGTGCGCTCCCATACCAGAACCGCGCACGTCCGGGGAAGAGACGTGCGCGGCCAGAGCGGCGTGGTCGCGTGGTCCATAAGGGGGACGGAGAGGGACCAGGCATTCGTGACGCCGCGATTGTCTACCGGATCAGCAGGCCTTCGCACACGGCTCTGCTGGACTGCAATGACAGGAAACGGCCCGGCAGGGACGACCCCTGAAACGCAAACCCGGAACTACCGGGAGCTTTATACCACAAGGCGCAGGACTTGCCCATGCCCGACTTTGTCCATGACGCCTGCCGCGGGCGCCGCGCCTTGCCCGGGCGCGGCTGGCGGGCTATCGCTGCGCCGGCGCCGCCCGCAGACGCTGCAAGAGGAGACTGACATGCCGCAACTCGCCCTCATCCGGCACGGCCAGAGCGAATGGAATCTGCAGAACCGCTTCACCGGCTGGGTTGATGTCGATCTGACCGATGAAGGCGTCGCCCAGGCCCGCCGCTCCGGCGAGCTTCTGGCGAAGGCGGGCTTCAAACCGCAACGCGCCTATGTCTCGGTGCTGAAACGGGCGATCAGGACGCTGAACTTCACCCTGGAAGGCCTGGACCGGCTGTGGATCCCGGTCGAGAAATCCTGGCGTCTCAACGAGCGGCACTATGGCGCCCTGGCCGGTCTCGACAAGGATGAGACGCGCGAGAAACACGGCGCCGAGCAGGTGAAGATCTGGCGCCGCTCCTTCGACACACCGCCGCCGCCGGTCGCCGAGGATCACGAATTCCACCCGGCCAATGACGAACGCTATGCCGATGTGCCGCGTGAACTCCTGCCGGCCGCAGAGAGCCTCAAGCTGACCCTCGACCGCGTCGAACCCTACTGGACGTCGGAAATCCTGCCGCACCTGAAAAAGGGCGAGACCATCGCCGTCGCCGCCCACGGCAACAGCCTGCGCGCCCTGGTGAAACTGCTGTTCCAGGTCGGCGATGCGGAAATCATGGAGGTCGAGATCCCGACCGGCAATCCGCTGCTGATCGATCTCGACGAGGACGGCACCACCATTCTCGGCGCGCGCTATCTCGACGAGAGCCGCGCCCAGCCCCTGCCGCCCCTTCCCTGATCATGAGCACCGTCGCCGACCGCCGCTTCATGGGCCTCGCCCTGGCACTGGCCCGCGGTCAGCTGGGGCGCACGGCGCCGAACCCGGCCGTCGGCTGTGTCCTGGTGAAGGACGGCCAGATCGTCGCGACCGGCGCCACGGCCGACGACGGACGTCCCCATGCGGAGCGCGTCGCGCTAACCCATGCGGCTGCCATGGCGCACGGATGCACCGCCTATGTCACGCTTGAGCCCTGCGCGCACTACGGCCGCACGCCCCCTTGCGCCCTCGGCCTGATCGAAGCCGGTGTCGCCCGCGTCGTCATCGCCTGCCTCGACCGCTATCACGAAGTCGCCGGACGCGGTGTCGCCATGCTGGAAGCCGCCGGCATCGAGGTTGTCACCGGCCTGGGCGAAGCTGACGCGCAAGCGCTCTACGAGGCTTTCTTCCACCGCCTGGAAGCCGGCCGCCCCCTGCTCTTCGCCGACAGCCGGACTGCCGGTTATGAAACCGGGCTGGACCCGGTCCCGGCCTCCGGACTGGATGCCGCGCTCAAACAGCTGGGAGAGCAGGGCTTTTCCCGCGTCCGCATCGCGCCGGGTACCGAGTTTGCCCGTGACCTGGTCGCCCGCGGCCTTGCACGCGAGGTCGAATACAGCCGCGACACCGTGTATTAACTCTCCCGCGCTAGCGTGGTTCTCTGGTGTCTCCACCGACAGGACTTGCCGATGCAAGGGCGGAAAATCGAATTCAAGATGCTGAACCAGGCGCAGGTCGACATGATCTGCGAACGGCATGAGCGTCTGTGGTCCGGCAAGGCCGGCGGCGCCCGGGCGAGCTTTGCCTACAGCATCGTCGAAAATCTCGACCTGTCGAACCGTGACCTGTCCGACGCCGATTTCTCCGGCGCGGTCCTGCGGGGGGCCAATCTCTCCGGCGCCACGCTGAACAGCGCGATCTTCTTTGCCGCAGACCTGCGGCGCGCCAGCCTGGAAGGCGCCTGCCTGCGCCGGGCCGATCTGCGCGGCGCAATCATGCGCGGTGCGAACCTGACCGGTGCCGACCTCACCGAAGCCGACCTGCGCGAAGGTGCGATCGCCCAGATCGACAAGGAAAAGGGTCTCGCCGTTCTCACCCACAAGACCCAGGGCAATGACTCAGACAAGGCCAATTTCACGGGCGCCAACCTGTCCCGCTCGAAAATGGCCGGCATCACGGCACAGAAGTTCGACTTCACCGACGCGATGCTGCTGGGCACGCGGATGATCCGCGCCAATCTGCGCGGTTCGTCCTTCCAGGGCGCGAACCTGGAGGGCGCCGACCTGTCCGGTGCAGACCTGACCGATACCGATTTCACCAATGCCGTCCTGATCGGCACCAAGACCGTCATGGCCAAGAAGGACCGGATGCGCACGGATGGCGCGCTGACCGAGGCACCGGTCGGGATCGATGCGAACACGCTCGACAACCCGGTCGCCAACCAGATCGCCGAGCACATGAAGTGGTGCGAGACGAACGGCCGTGAAGGCAAGCCCTCCCTGTTCGACGGCACCGATCTGCGCGGACTGACCTCGCTGGCCGGCAAGACACTGACCGCCTTCCACGCCCGCGGCGCGACGCTTTACGGGCTCGACCTGGAAGGTGCGCAGCTGCAGGGCGCCCGGCTGGAGAAGGCGGACCTGCGCATGGTCTCGCTGCGCGGCGCCGACCTGCGCGGCGCCGACCTGACCGGCGCAAACCTCTCCAACGCCGATCTGCGCGACTGCCAGCTGGGACCGCTGCTGCTGGAAGGCAACCGCATCCTGCCGGCTTCCCTGGCCGGCACCCGCGCACGCTATACCGATTTTCGCGGCGCCGACCTGCGCCAGGTGAAAGCCACCGGCGCGGATTTCTCCTACGCGCATCTGGACGGATCCGACGCGCGCCGCGCCCTGTTCGGCGGATCCTGTTTCACCGGAACATCCTTCGACGAACGCTTCCTGGAGCAGGTGGCCTCGATCGAGGGCGCGGTGGATCTCAACGCGGCCTGACCTGCCGCCTTCATCCCGATCCCGGCAATAAAAATGGGCGGCGGACACCTGTCCGCCGCCCAGTCATTCGGGGGATAATCGTGAGTGCAGAAGCGATCAGGCAGCCTTCGTCTTGCCGCCCTCGATCAGCTTCGCCTTGGTCTTGCCGGACCCGGCCTTGATCTCGATCCGCTTCGGCTTTGCGGCCTCGGGGATTTCGCGGACCAGACGGATCGTCAGCAGGCCGTTCCTGAGACCGGCCTCGGTCACTTCGACATGGTCAGCCAGATGGAAGCGGCGCTCGAAGGCGCGCTCGGCGATACCACGATGCACGAAGCGGCGTTCGTCGGCGTCGGTCTTCTCGGCAATCCGGCCGGACACGGTCAGCACGTTTTCCTGGACTTCCACAGTGAGGTCTTCCTCACCGAAACCGGCGACGGCGAGCTCGATCAGGTACTCGTCATCGGCAACGTGCTGGATGTTGTAGGGGGGGTAGCCCTGGGATTCGATCTTGGTGGCCGAGTCCATCATGTCGGCCAAGCGGTCGAAACCGACGATCGAACGGTAGAGCGGGGTAAAATCGACAGTACGCATAACAGTCCATCCTCCTTCAGAGCGATAAACAGGTCCGGACGGGCCGGACGGTTGACGGGGACCGCCACGCACACTGGCCGTGGCCGGTCCGCAGGTCCCGTTGCGGCAACCTGCGCGAATTAGTTGGGGAGGCGATCACGATTTCGCAAGCCCCGCGCGAAGCAATTGCGCCGCTGCGCGGGCTTGGCTAGGACAGGACAACGGAGACAGGGAGAATTCCATATGCGCACCAAGGCCCTTGCTGCCCTTCTTGGCGGTTCGATGTTGCTGGCATCCTGCGGAAATTCGCAGACCGATACGGACGCGGATACCGAAGCGGCTGCACCGGAGACCGCCGCCGAAACGGCTGCCGCGCCGGAAGCCGAAACAGCACCCGCCCCGGATTATTCCGACATCGAGACCGTCCTGGCCGGCGACTGGCGGGGCGAGGCGGCCGCACGCGACGAATGGCGCCACCCGCGCGAAACGCTGGAATTCTTCCAGATCGACCCCAGCTCCACCGTCGTGGAGATCTGGCCGGGCGGCGGCTGGTACAGCGATGTGCTGGGCCCGTGGATCGCTGCCAATGGCGGGACCTATGTCGCCGCACACTTCCCGGCAGACGCTGCCAGCAACTACCAGCAGCGTTCGCGCGCCGCGTTCGAAACCCGTATCGAGAACAACGCCCTGTATGGCGAGCCGCAGCTGGTGAGCTTCAGTGGCGAAGGCGGTCTGGACATGGAAGACGGCAGCGCGGACGCCGTGCTGACCTTCCGCAACGTCCACAACTGGATGAATAACGGCTTTGCCGAACGCGCTTTCGCGGAATTCTACGACGCCCTTCGCCCGGGCGGCGTGCTGGGTGTCGTCGAACACCGCCTGCCTTCGTCGCGCGAACAGGATCCGATGTCGGCCAATGGCTATGTGCAGCAGGCCTATGTCATCGCCATGGCCGAGGAAGCCGGGTTCGAACTGGTCGACACTTCGGAAATCAACGCCAACCCCGCCGATACGGCCGATCACCCGCTGGGTGTCTGGACCCTGCCGCCGGTGCGCCGTTCACCGCAGGAAGGCGATGAAGGCTACGAGGGTTTCGATCGCGAACATTTTGACGCGATCGGCGAAAGCGATCGTATGACCCTTCTGTTCCGCAAGCCGGCTTCAGCGTCCGGGGCCGCCGAAGAATGATGCGCAGCATCCTTGCCATGGTTGGCGCCGCGCTCGTGAGCGTGGCGCCCGCCGTCGCGGACGATACCGCCAGCGAGGTTGAACGCGTCGCTGGCCCCTTGCCGCGTTTCTTCCCGCATCTGGAAAGCTATCTCGACATTCCGGACGCCGAACGCAGCCATTTCCGGATGGCCTACGTGGTGAGCTCGGCCGAAGGCATCCCGCCCGAGGATATCCGGATGTGGTACGATCATGACGGCGAGACGCATCAGTTCGCGCTGGATGCCACGGGCCGCATCACCCGGCTACCCGGACTGCCCGCACTGGATGCCGAACCGGATGTGTGGATCAACCAGCCGGCCGGCGGCGGGTTTTCCCTATCGATGCAGTTCGAGTATTCCGGCCCCGGCGCAACTGAGTTTTCCCGCGACGCGCTCGCCATGAGTGTCGAGCAGGCCAACCGGGCGATCCGGTCAGCTGCGGGCGTCGCCGCACTGTTTGCCCCGCGGATGGAATCCGTTGTCTTTGTTTTCGATGGCGCCGCCCCCGAGGCCTGGGCCGTCGACCGCGACGGTGAACGCGCACCACTGACGGTTCAGGAGAACCGGGCCTTTTTCAGACCGGCCGACCGGAGCAACCGGTCGATCGAGCGCATCGAGTTCGGCCGCGAACCGGTGAGGATCCTTCTGGACAGCTAGATCAGGATCGTTTCCTGCGGAATCGACCCTGCTCCAGAATCCTGAGCGGTCGCGTGATCGAACCGGTGAACCGGTTCCCACTTCACCTGATCACGCTTCAGAATCCTGAGCGGTCGCGTGACCGAACCGGTGAACCGGTTCCCACTTCACCTGATCACGCTCTGGCGTGCCGCGGCGGCGAGCAGGGGCAGAACGCTTTCAAGCAGAGCCTCTGAAGCCGCCGCCACCACCTGGCCGCCGAGGCTCGGATCGCCGCCGCGCCAGTCGGTCACGACCCCGCCCGCGCCCTGGACGACCGGCATGAAAGCCTGGACGTCATAGATCTGAAGCCCGCTCTCGATCACCAGATCGACGCCGCCAGCGGCGAGCATGGCATAGGCATAGGCGTCATATCCGAAGCGGCACAGCCGGGCTGTCCGGCGGACCCGCTCGAACGCTGCCGCTTCATCGCCGCTGAACAGATAGGCATCGGTTGTCGCAAGGATCGCCTCGTCGAGGCTCGTCCGCCCGCTGGTGCGCAATTCCCGCTTCGCACCGCCATGCCACAGGGCCGCCCCGCCCGGCCAGCCCGCAAACCGTTCACCGATATGAGGCTGGTCGATGACACCGACTTCGGGTCGCCCCGCCTGCTCGAGCGAGATCAGCACGGTCCAGGTCGGAAGCCCGGCGATAAAGGCCCGTGTCCCGTCAATCGGATCGAGGATCCAGCGCCGCGCGTTGTCGCGCACCGTTTCGCCGAATTCCTCCCCGAGGATGCCGTCATCGGGCGCACGCTCCGCGAGAACATCGCGCATGGCCTGTTCAGAGGCCCGGTCTGCTGCCGTCACCGGGTCGAAACCCGCCGTCAGCTTGTTTTCCACGGCCAGCCCGGAGCGGAAATAGGGCCGGATCGCCGCACCGGCGGCGTCGGCCATCCGATGCGCGGTTTCCAGGTCGTAGGACGGGTCGTAGCCAGACATGAAAAGGCGCCTAGCATGGCCCTCGCCGCCACGCCAGACGCCTTGTCGTTGTCCCCCCGGACCTCGTATCAGGCGGCGTCGTTCGCCGGTTCATCCGGCTCGAGCGACTTGGCCAGTTCCAGCAGGCGTTTGCGCGGACGCTCGCCCAGCCGGTAGTAGGCGCGGATCAGGTCCATCGTCTCTTTCTGCGAGAGGATGTCCGCCGAAAGGCGCGAGTCATTGTCTGCCTGATCACGCTGCGACAGGCCTTCATAGAAATACTGCACCGGCACATCGAGCGACTCGGCCAGTTCGAACAACCGGCTGGCGCTCACCCGGTTCGCGCCGCACTCATACTTCTGGATCTGCTGGAAGCGGATGCCGACGGACTCGGCCAGCTGCTGCTGCGTCAGTCCCAGAAGCCGGCGCCGGCGGCGCAGGCGCTTGCCCACATGAAGATCGATATCGTTGGTCATACTACTCGCCGCCTGTGCTTCGCGTCTCGAAATGCGCCGCATTGGGACGCACACCTCACAGGGGAGCAAAGCGCGTGCCGCGCGAGGCCGTGCCGCAAATTTCGCTCAGGATGGGTATTGTCAGGCCGGCACGCAGCGCGCCCAGTCAGTTTCAGCCAATTGCCTGACAATCTTGCGCATTTCTGCTTCGAAACCGGCGAAGCCTGGCGCCATCACGACCCTTGCCTCGTCGAGATAGAGGCTGCGATTGATCTCGATCTGGATCAGATGCACCCCGTCGGCGGGCCGTCCGTAGTGCTCCGTCGTATAGCCGCCGGCATAGGGAATGTTCCGAACTGTGACGTAGCCCCGGTCCCGAAGCACGGCCTCGACCCGGTCTGTTATGCGCGGGTCGCAGGAAGAGCCGAACCGGTCGCCCAGGACAAAATCGACACCGCGGGCGGACTGGTCCGGCATGGAGTGCATGTCGATCGCCACCACAAAACCGTGCCCGGTCCGCAGCTCTGCAAGCAGGGCCTCGAGCGTCGCGTGATAGGGTTCGTAGAAGCGCTCGATCCGGCTGCGTGCTTCGGCATACCGCAGGCGGCGGCGATAGAGCGAGCGCCCCTCGACACCGATTCGCGGAACGACACCGAGCCCGGATGCGGCGCGCCGGGAAACCGGCGCCGTCTGATCCGGCAGGCGATCGGAAAACATTCCCGGATCGAGTTCCCACGGTCCACGATTGGGATCGACAAACACACGCGGGAACTGGGCCGTGACCAGATGGGCGCCGAAATCGGGTGCCGACGCGATCAGCGTGTCGACATAGGCGTCTTCGGACCGGCGCAGCTGGTCGAGCGTCAGGCAGGTCATCGACTGCATTTCCGACGTGTAGTGCCGGCCGGAATGCGGCGAGGCGAACACGATCGGCCGGGCCGGGCCGGACGGCCGCGCGACCCGGACCGCATCGGCCGACGCATTTGGATTTGCCGAAACATCCAAGGCGAGCGATGATGGGTTTGCAGCGTCCATGGGTCAAAGAGTGGGCAGCTGCACTCCGCCGGTCAAGCGCTACAGCGCGTTCAGCGGGTTTTTACCAAGCGCGTGTAGGTTGCCGTCAATTCGAGTTTTCGCAAGGGTGGGACCTGAGATGGCAAAGATTCTTCTGGCAGAAGACGACGATTCGATGCGGGACTTCCTCGCCAAGGCCCTGAAACGGGCCGGGCACGAGGTTCTCGTGTGTTCCGACGGGGAAGAAGGACTGGACGCGATCGGCGAACAGCCGGCGCAGTTCGACCTTCTCCTGACCGACATCGTGATGCCCGGTGTCGACGGGATCGAGCTGGCACGCCGTGCCGCAGAGATCGATCCGGCACTCAAGATCATGTTCATTACCGGCTTCGCCGCCGTGGCCCTGAACCCCGGCTCCGGCGCCCCGACCAACGCCAAGGTGCTCTCCAAGCCCTTCCATCTGCGCGAACTGGTCGACGAAGTGGCCCGGGTGATGGCGGCCTGACAGCAGGCTGCACCGGAACGGACCAGCAGGACGCCGCCCTTCGGGGCGGCGTTTTTTTCGCCCCGGAGAGCGGTGCCGACCTTCAGCTCCGGTCGGAGACAGCGCAAAAGAAAAGGGCCCGCTCTTGCGAGCGGGCCCAATCCCTGAAGTCGGTCAGACCGAAGTCTTACCAGGCCTTGCTGACGCGAGCGAAGAAGCGACGGCCCAGGAGGTCGTAACCCGAACCCAGCACTTCGTTGCCGGAGCCGAGCGTGGCACCCGATGCATCCTGATCGATGATCGCCGGCTCTTCGTTGAACAGGTTGTTCACACCGAAGGTAACAGCCCAGGTGTCCTGATCGTAGCTGATCGACAGGTCGTGGTACCAGACCGCGTCCCAGCTATCGACGGCGTCGCCGCCAAGTTCGGACGCCGCTTCGATACGCTCGCCGTAGTCGACGCCGACCACGTTGCGGATCGAGGCCTGCTCGCCGAGGTAACGGGCACGCCACAGCATCGACCAGTCACCGCGTTCGAAGCGGTTGGAGATCGCGCCGCGCCATTCCGGGCTACCCCAGTCGCCGACGAAGTTGTTCAGGTCCGATTCCGCAGTGTTACGGGACAGGATCTCATCGGACTTCGTGAAGGTGGCGTTCATGTCGTAGTTGAAGCCGCCGAGGAAGTTGAAGTCCATGTTGAACCGGCCGTTGAAGTCCCAACCCGTGGTTTCCTGGGTCGCAACGTTGAACGGCGTATTGTCGACGAAGGTCAGAAGACCGGTGTTCGGGTCACGCTGGCGGCGCGCACAGAACGGGTCGTTCGGGAAGTTCGTCGAGTTGTAGCACTGGCCCAGCGAGAAGGCCGTGCCCGGGATCGCGATGGAGTCTTCGACTTCGATGGAGAAGTAGGAGACACGCAGCGACGCGTCGAACCGGTCGGTGAACGGCTGGTCGAACACGAAGCCGAGGCTGTAGGCATCCGAGGTTTCCGGCTCCAGCGAGGGGTTACCCGCCCGGAAGCTCTCGATCGAGGGCGTACCGGTCAGACCCAGCGAGGTCGGATCCACACCTTCGGCGACACAGTTCGCCAGGACCACGGCATCACGATTGTCGTTGGTCGGGTCGTAGGTGTTGCCCGGACCGCGAGCATCGTTCGGAACCACGCACGGATCGGCAAAGCCCGAGGTGAAGCCCGTCTGGCCGCCCAGGAACAGTTCACGCAGGTTCGGCGCCCGGAAGGACGTGCCCATCGTGGCGTTCAGGGTCAGGAAGTCGGTCATCACCCACGACGCACGCGCCGAGTAGGTGGAGTTCTGGCCGTAGTACTCGTGGTCGGTCAGACGACCGGCCAGTTCCAGCGAGATGTCCTCGGCGAACCGGGCGCCGGAGACGAGCGGGATCGCCAGCTCGGCGTAGTATTCGGTCAGCTGAGCGGAACCTTCCGAACGACGGTCGGCGAAGTAGCCGGCCGCAAGGCCGTCGGCGGCCACGGTATCCGTGCCGGAGTCGAGCGTGTCGCGGCGCCATTCGATACCGAACACACCGGAAACCTCACCCGCCGGCAGTTCGAACAGCGGCCCCGTGGTGAAGCCACCGAAGATCAGCTGGTCGACGACCGTCGTCGCGGTGCGGTCGATGCGCAGGAAGTCGTACTCTTCCTGGGTACCGAAGGACGGCGCCGTGGAGCCGTCGTTGGGATAGAGGTTCGGGTGGAACAGGTTCACCGGAACACAGTTGTTCGGAGACAGGAAGCCGAACAGTTCGATCGTGCTGTTGTCGTCGGAACCGCAGACGATTTCGCCATTCTCGACGCGCGTCGTTGCGACGACGGCGGTCAGGAGACCTTCGTCAACAGCCGGACGGCGCGAGTAGCCCATCGACCGGGTGTAGCCGCCGAACACTTCGTACGACCAGGACGGAGCGAAGCTCCAGTCACCCTGCAGACCCGACATGAACCGGGTGTACTGCGTTTCCACTTCGATGTTCGAACGCTCGATCGGCGAGGCGAAGATCGGCACCACGTCGAAGCCAAACGGGTTGTACGGGTTGTCCGCACGGACCGTCGGGAAGAGCTGGCCATGATAACCGGACTTGTAGGTCGTCTGCGAGTTGGTGTGCAGCAGTTCCGTGAACACCGTCACGTTTTCCTGACCCAGGAACCGGTCGATCGTGTAGTCGCCGGTGAACAGGAAGGAGTAACGCTGGGAGTCCGGAATGATGTCCGTGGTCTGGTCGAGATAGGACGAGCGATAGGCTTCGTTCGTGCTGTCGCCGAAGGACCAGCCCGGGATGCCCGTGTCGGACGAGCCCGGCGTGGAATAGACGTCGGTGCCGTACAGGCCCGGATTGGCGTAATAGGACGCCAGGTCCGGCTGACCGTTGACGAAGTAGTTGTAGGTACGAACGCGGTTGATGATCGCGCCTTCGCACTCGGACAGCAGCGAGCCGTCATCGGCGATTTCGATGTCGCGCGAGCAGTACAGGCCGTCGGTCGGGTCGTAGTTCCAGTCGCGGTCGTTAACCTGCAGGCTGTCCTGGTGGAAGTATTCCATCGAGAACATGAACCGGCCGTTCTCGGAAGAGTCGCCAACCATCATGTTCCAGCGGTGCGAACCGCCACCGGACTCTTCCGGCGAGTTCGTGTATGCGCCGACCTGGAAGCCTTCGAAGTTGTCGCGCAGGATCACGTTCACAACGCCGGCAACGGCGTCCGAACCGTAGACCGAGGACGCACCGTCGAGCAGGATATCGATCCGCTGGATGGCGTCGGTCGGAATAATGTCGACGTTCGGCAGCGACGGAGCACCTTCCACACCGGACGGTGCAACGCGGCGGCCGTTGATCAGCAGCAGCGTCTGGTCAGGATTCAGGCCGCGCAGCGTAATCGTGTTGGAGCCGGGACCGGCGTCCGTCACGAAGGCGCCGCCGATCGTGTTGTCGAGCTGGACGCCCTGGGCGACCGACGACGTCTGCAGAATTTGTGCGGTGTCGATCAGGCCCGCATCGCGGATTTCCTGAGAGTCGATCACCTGCAGCGGCGCCACGGAGGCGAACGCATCACGACGGATGCGCGAACCGGTAACGACGATGGTGTCTTCGCTCGCAGCGGTGTCCTCGGACTGCTCGTCCTCGTCCTGCTGCTGGTCTTGAGCGTAAGCCGGAGAAATGGCCAGGCCAGCGGCTGCAAAGCCTGCAAGGATAGTCGAGCGCAGAAGGCGCTCGCGGTCCCAATAAGTGCTCACGATTGTACCCCTTTGTGTATCTGGACGCCCACTCCGGCTTTTGTTCTATCCGTGAGCAGACGCGGTTGGGTCACCCCAACTCAGCGCGCACTATGTCCAACATCGAAACGGATACAAAGCACTCGTGCCGGCGCCGCCGCATTTCCGTCATTTATGTTGCAAAAAAGTCATAGACTGGCAGGGTTCCCGAAAGCACTGCAATCAGGCAGCAGGACTGCACATGCGGCACTTGCACTCCGCTCATCCGGAGGCTAAGAACCGGCTCCCTTGTGACGGATGGGCGATTAGCTCAGCGGGAGAGCACTTCGTTGACATCGAAGGGGTCACTGGTTCAATCCCAGTATCGCCCACCATCCAACTTCCCCCAGGCTCATGACCAAGTCGCCCACGCCAGATGGCGCGCACCCGCGCCGTAACGTTATTTCCAACCAGGTTTCGCCGGACCGGGCCTTCATCCCCGACACCTCGGGAACGCCCTATCGCACCATGAGCGAGATGTTCGAGTATATCTGGCGCGACGGCACTCCCGATCCTGCCAAGTTTGCCGGACTCGACGAAATCGACGTCTCGCACCGCTATGCGATCTGCATGGTACCGCGTTCGGGGAGCACCTTCCTTGCGCACTTGCTGAAGCAGACGGGCTGTTTCGGATATCCCAGCGAATGGCTCGCCATAGCCCTCGCCGAGGACCAGGCACGGGAGACCGGGTCGACCGATTGGGACATGCTGTTCAGGCGCGTCCTCGCCCGCCACGCTTCGCCTAACGGGGTGTCCGGCATCGAACTGGCCCTTGCCCATCTTCTGTGGGGCCGCCAGGCAACCGGCCGCAAGCAGATTCTCGGCCGCGACATGCGCTATTTCTACCTCAGGCGCCGCAATATCGTCCGCCAGGGCATTTCCATGCATGTGGCCCACCAGTCGGGCGTATTGCACTCCTTCCAGATGACTGATGATGCGCGCATCGTCCAGGACGCCGTGCTCTACGACACCAAGGCCATCCGCAACTGGACCAAATTCCTGCACGATGAGGAAATGCGCTGGGAACGCGAGTTCGGCGCGATCGGAATCGAGCCCGTACGGCTCTATTACGAAGATATCGTGCGTCGGCCCGAACGGGTGGTGCGCCTGTTCGCCAATATCCTCGGCCTGCCGGAAACGCCGCTGCCACCGGAAAATGTCGAAATCGCAAGCGTCGGTCATCAACGCGCCGACGAATGGGAAGCCCGCTATCGCGAGGAAGACGCCGACTATCTCGGCGCAATGGCGCGGCACCGCCCCTTCGTCCACCCCCCGGTCCAGATGACATAGCGCTGCACCGGGCGCTTTGCGAACGGCGGCCGACACCCTAGCTGTTGTGCAAAAGGAGGCTGACCCATGGACGACCGCCTGCGTACTGCGCTATCCGGAATCCACGAACGCCAGTCCGGCCGAAATCTGGTCGATGCCGGCCGCATCGAGGCCGCTTCGGTGATGGGAGACACGGCGACCATCATTCTTTCGCCACCCGTCGCCGGCCAGCCCGACCTCGACCGCCTGCAGCCGGAAATCGAGACCGCCGTGACCGCCCTCGACGGCATCGCCCGGACGCGCATCGTGATGACCGCGCATCGCGAAAATCCGGGCAAACAGAAACAGCCGGAAAAACAGCCCCGCAGCGGCGCCACACCCAAGCCCGCAAAGCGCATCATTGCCGTTGCCTCCGGCAAGGGCGGCGTCGGGAAGTCGACCATCGCCGCCAATCTCGCCGTGGCCCTGGCCCGTGAAGGGCTGAAGGTCGGTCTGCTGGACGCCGACATCTATGGCCCGTCCGCGCCGCGCCTCTTCGGCCTCACGGATGTGCCTGGGCTTCAGAAGACGGATGCCGGTGTGCAACCCGTCATGGCGCATGGCGTGAAGATCGTGTCGATGGGCTTTGTGGTGAAACCCGGGGCCGCCGTCGTCTGGCGGGGACCGATGGTGCAGGGCGCCATCCGGCAATTTCTCGCCGACACCGATTGGGGCCAGCCCGATGTGCTGATCCTCGACATGCCGCCGGGTACCGGCGATGCCCAGCTGGCCATCGCCCAGGACATTCCGGTCGACGGGGCCGTGATCGTCTCGACACCCCAGGATCTCGCCCTGGACGATGCCCGCAAGGCGATGAATCTCTTCGACCAGACCCATGTGCCCATTCTCGGCATGGTCGAGAACATGTCTGTCTTCATCTGCCCGCATTGCGGTGAGGGCAGTCACATTTTCGGTCATGGCGGCGTAAAGGCGGAAAGCGAGGCCCTGGGGGTCGACTATCTGGGCGACATCCCGCTGCACCCCGATTTGCGCACCCGTTCCGACGCCGGCGAACCGATGGCACTGGACGACGGCCCGGTCGGCAAGGCCTTTGCCCGCGTCGGCCGCGCCGTCATGTCTGCAGCTGAAACGGCGTCCAAGCCGGCACCGGAAATCGTCTTCGAGTAGGCGCCGCAGAGCATTTTCAGCAAAAATGGGAACCGGTTTTGCGGTTCGAAAATGCGATCACCAAGGACGGGGCATTTTCAGCAAAAGTGGGAACCGGTTTTGCGGTTCGAAAATGCGACCACTAGAACGCTAGAGCAATTGCACGGGCCTCAATCGCGACGAAATTGCTCTAGCGCGAGGACGCAAGCGGTGCCAGGCGGGTCGGAACGATGCCGCCCGGTGCGCGCACGTCAAAGGCTTCGCTGACAACCGCTTCGGACAGGGCGGCATCGGCCGGACCGTCGGCCAGGATGGCGCCCCGCTTCATCACCAGGACTCGGTCGGCAAAGCGGGCAGCGAGATCGAGGGCGTGCACGGCGACAATCACCTGCGTTCCCGCCTTCGCCGCGTCCTGCAGTATCTCCATCACACCCAGCTGATGCCGGATATCGAGGGCGGCGGTCGGTTCGTCGAGCACCAGCAAGGGCGCATGGCCGGCAAGCGTCCGGGCGATCAAGGCACGCGCGCGCTCGCCGGACGACAGCGTGTCGAACCGCCGGCCGGCCAGATCGGCAATACCGGTCTGCTCCATGGCCTGATCGATCGCGGCGCGATCATCTGTACCCAGGGCCCGCAGGGGCTGGCGCCAGGGCGCACGCCCCAGCGCGACGAGATTGCGCACGGTCATCGGCCAGGCAGAACGTCCGTCAGGCGCCAGGTAACCGATCATCCGCGCCCGCTCGCGCAGCGGCAGATCCGCAAGCGGGCGTCCGTTCAGCGCCACGCTGCCGTCGGCCGGCTGCAACAGGCCGGCGGCCAGCTTCAGCAGGGTCGACTTGCCCGCCCCGTTCGGACCGACGAGGGCCGCAATGCCGCCGCCCTCGAAGGACAGGCTGGTCCGGCGCAGCAGAAGCCGGTCGCCATAGCCGAAATCGACATGATGGAAATCCAGCCGGCTCATGGCGCCACCCGTTGCGATGTGCGCACCAGCCAGAGGAAGAAGGGTGCGCCGATCAGTGCCGTGACCACACCGAGATAAAGCGGCATGCCGGGCCCGGACACGAGCCGCACGAACAGGTCGGCCAGTGTCACCAGAAGGGCGCCTCCCAGCATGGAGGGCAGGATCAGGGCTCCGGGGCGGTGCGCCACCAGCGGACGCAGAAGATGCGGCAACACGAGCCCGACGAAACCGATCGCACCGGCCACCGCTACACCGCCGCCGACAGCCAGCGCGGTTCCGGCGACCACGGTCAGGCGTTGCCGCCGCAAATTCACGCCCAGACTGACCGCCGTCTCTTCGCCCAGGCTCAGCGCATCCAGACTGCGTCCCGTCGTCGACAGGATCGCAAGACCGGCGAGGATCAGCGGGGCGGCGAAGGCGATCTCCGTCCAGCTGGCATCTTTCAGCGACCCCATCAGCCAGTAGGCGATCTCGGCCAGCGCCCACGGGTTGGGGGCGAGATTCATCAGCAATGCCGTCAGGGCGCCCGCCATCGCATTCACGGCCACACCCGACAGGATCAGCGTGGTTGCAGACGCGCCGCGCCCCGCGATCAGGAAGAGCAGGGTCACGCCGGCGGTTGCGCCGAATACGCCGGCGAGCGGCAGCGCCAGCGCAAACAGGGAAGCCAGTCCGAAGTACAGCGCCGTAACGGCACCAAGGCCGGCACTCGCCGATACGCCCACGACGCCGGGATCGGCCAGCGGATTGCGGAAGAAGCCCTGCATGACGGCGCCAGCCCCGCCAAGCCCGGCACCGATCAGAACACCCAGCAGGACACGCGGCAGCCTGAGTTCGCGCAGGATCAGGGTGTCGAGTGTCGGCGTGGCGGAAAACAGTCCGTCAATTGCTGCGAGCCCCGTACCGCCGCAAAACAGCGACAGGCCGACAGCCACCGCGAGACCGGCCGTCAGCCCTGCCACCAGAAAGCCCCGCCCGCTCATGACGGCACCTGCCGCGACCAGTCGTCGATGATATCGGCGATGCGCTCGGCCGCGTCGATCAGGCGCGGGCCGGCACAGGGCCAGTCGCTGGCCGGGATGGTTTCGCTTGCCCCCTGCGTCAGCACGCGCCGGTAAGCCGAATGGCGCGCCGCACGGTTCGACAGGCCGGTATAGCCATCGGTGAAAAAACTGGTGAGCACGATATCGGCCTCCACGGCGAGCACAGTCTCGGGGTCGCCGGCCGGCCAGCCGGTTACACCCTCCTCCGCCATGACGTTGACGCCACCGGCCGCCGCGATCGCCGCGTCGATATAGGTCCCGTCACCGGCCGTTCCGCCGGACGCGCTCAGATAAAGCACGCGGGGCCGCACACCCCGTTCCGCGCTGCGCGCAGACAGCGCTGCCAGACGGCGGTCAAGCGACGCGACCGCCTCACCGGCTTCCGCGTCGCGATGCAGATGACGGCCTAGCGCAACAAGATTGGCGCGCACGCCATCGAAATCGCTCGCCCAGCTCAGCTCGAAGGTTTCAAACCCGGTCCGTTCCAGCATGCGGCGCGTCCGCGCACCCTCGCCCGCCCCGAACACCGTCAGGCCCGGCGCCAGCGCATAGAGCCTTTCTGCATCATTCCAGGCCCTGGGAAGGCTGCGTGCCCAGTCCGGCGCCGCCGAAACCGGATGGTCGGCCTGCCAGGACAGGGCCGCAATGCGACCCGGTCCCGCCAGTTCCAGGACATAGGCGTCGGCGCACAAGGATGTGGACACGACCCCGTCCCGGGCATGCAGAACGCGCACGCCGCCGCCGGCGAAAGCCGGACTAGCCGTTGCGCAGACGCAGGCCAAGATACAGGCCGCGGCCCGGCGTATGATAGCCGAACACATCCTGATACTCCTCATCGAGCAGGTTCTCACCGCGCACATAGAGCTCCAGCGCATCGGTCGCTTTCCAGCGCACCTGACCGCCCACCAGCGTGTAGGCATCCAGTGTCACCGTCTGGAAAGACCCGAAATCCGTATCCAGCTGATCGCCGGTATGGTCGATGGTCAGTGCGCCGGACCAGTCGAGATTCGCCGGATGCCAGTCGAGCGTCAGCGATGCCAGCTGTTCCGGCCGGCGGATCTCCGCGACGCCGTTCTCCTCGCTCTCCAGCAGCGAGAGCGATCCGAATGCCGACCAGCTGCCGGAAATATCCCAGCTGCCGGACAGTTCGACGCCCGAACGGTTGGAGAGCGATGCGGCGTTCAGCGCGGTCGAGGGGAAGGACGCGTAGTCGGTGTAGATCTCGTCCTCGAGCTCGGACTCGAAATAGACGGCGGAAAGGGTCGCACGCCCGTCCAGCAGGGTCTGGTCCCAGCCGATCTCCCAGCCCGACGAGCGCTCGGGGTCCAGGTTCGGATTGCCGACAAAACTGCCCGGGAAATAGCCGAACAGTTCGTAGATTCCCGGATTCTTGACGCCTTCGCCAAAGCTCACCCGGGCCCGGCCATCCACAGAATCAAACGCCCAGCCGGCGCCGACGCGCCAGGTCGTGGCATCGTCGAACCGGTCGTGAATATCGCGCCGGACGGACGCGGTCAGCGTGAGCGCGCCATGGTCCAGACCGTAGTCGGCCGCGAAAGCGCTCGCCTCGATCGAGGGCGACTGGTTGGACCCTGCCCCCGGCGCCGTGAAGGATTTCAAACGATCCCGGTCGTGTTCGACGAGCCCCGTCAGACGGTGCTGCGTCTCGCCCGTCGACCAGCGGCCGGTGACTTCATAGTGAGACTGAAGCCGCTGTCCCAGCGAACGGCCGGTCGATGCCCCGTCCGCATAGTTCTCGACCTCGTCATCGGTCAGCTGCACCGCCAGTTCGTGCTCGATCCGGAAACCGCCGGCCGAATGTTCAGCCAGCAGCGCCGCGCGGGCAAAAACGGTCCGGCCGTCCGTGTTCCGGTCGACATCGTTCAACAGGCCGTCGAAATCGGTGTCGCTGTCGAACGCGCTTTCGTAGGACAGCCACCGGGCCGAGCCTTCAAACCGGACAATATCGTTGAGCGCGTAGCCGCCGGCGAGATTGACGGTCTCGTTCTCATAGCCGTCTTCCTCGCCGCCCGTGCCCGACACATCGATCCCGTCGCTGCGATAGGCACTGCCGGACAGGGTCAGCCAGCCTTTTTCGAAGGTCGAGGCGATCCGGCCATTGCCATGGAAGGTCCCGAATTCACCGCCCTCCAGTCCCAGCGAGGTTGTCATACCCGTCGTGGGCCGAGCCGTGGTCAGACGCACGACACCGCCAATCGCGTCGGCACCCCACAAGGCCGACTGTTCGCCGCGAGACACCTCGATCGAACCGAGATCGCTGAAGGCGAAATGCGCGAAATCCGCTTCACCGGTGAAGGGATTGTTGGCTTCCACGCCATCGATCAGCACAAGAACGTGATTGGCCTCGGCGCCGCGCGCCCGGATCTGGGTCAGCGCGCCGGGCGCCCCGGAATGCGAGACTGCCAGGCCCGGAACGGCCCGCAGGATATCGGCTGCAAAGACCGAGCCCCTGGCCTCGATATCATCGGCATCGAGCCGGGAAATACTGGCCGTCGCATCATCGGCCGGAATCGGCACGCGGGCGGCAGTGATCAGGATGACATCATCGTCCTGCGCGTCCTGGGCCAGGACAGCGGGTGAAATCAGGAATGAACTGGCCGCCAGCGCCAGCGGCAGCGATTTGTGTATGCGCATGTACCACGTCTCCACAGCATGGTGACCGGCCGCACGCGCGACCGGCGGGTTGCAAGGAGTCGTCGAAAACGGAAAATCCGCGCCAGCCTCGTGTTTTCCCGCACGAGCGGACAGACGACGGCGATGGCAGGTCTTCCGGCTTGCGGGTCAATGCGGACGATGCCCCTTCCCGGAGCTTCGAGCTCCAGTGGTTACATGCATCGCCGCTCGCCGCTTACGGCTGCGGGCACAGCGCCGGACTTGGACATCACCAAAAAAGTGGTGACCGCACCGGCTTCCCGATTAATCCCGTGAGGGAACCATCGCGGCGCGGACGCTAGGGCCGGCCGCGGCAAAAGGCAATGCCAGTGCCCCGAATGTAACAGTGTGTATCACTCACGTGACGCCAATTGGGCTTCCAGGTTGCGGATACGTTGGTGAAGTGCACGCTCTTTGACACGGTCCGGCTGCGACAGCGCACGTTCGAGCGCACGCAGCTCGCGCTGGGTTTTCCGCCAGCGCTGCCACAGCAGAAACACCTTCGGTC
Source organism: Maricaulis sp. (assembly GCF_017642925.1). Lineage (GTDB taxonomy): Bacteria > Pseudomonadota > Alphaproteobacteria > Caulobacterales > Maricaulaceae > Maricaulis. The sequence goes on from NZ_JAEPOL010000004.1 coordinate 54,256, forward strand.
CCTCGACCAGATAGCGGCGCCACATCCGGCCCGGCTCCTGCACGAGACGGTGCAACCACTCCAGCCGTGCCCGCTGGATCCAGACCGGTGCCCGGCGGGCCTTGCCACCCAGGAAGTCCAGAGACGCACCCACGCACAGTCCGACACCCGTGCAATCGCCGCGGTCAAGACAGGCTTCCGCGATCATTTCCTGCTGCGGAGACCCCACGCAGATCAGGACAAAGCGCGACGGATTCTCGGCGACAAAGCGGGCACATTCCGCAACCGCTTCCGGATTGTTGCGCAGCCCCATCGGCGGTTCGTGCCAGCGCACATCTTTCAAGCCATAGCGTGCCGTCACGGCATCGATGACGGCGCGATTGCCGCCAATGATCGTCAGCGGTTCGGCCGGGTCGATTGCGGTGTCGAACAGGCGTGCCGTCAGGTCCGAACCCGGCGCGATATCGATGCGCTCGCCCGACATGCGGCCGATCAGTTCCAGGATGCGGCTATCGCAGACCGTCAGCCAGGCCTGGGCATAGAGCGTGGCGAGCACGGTGTCGTGCTCGAGCCGGACCAGATGGTCGACATTGGGGGTGACGACAAAGGCGAAGGGGCTGGCCGGATCGCGTTCGGTGATGCGGCGCAGGGCCGTATCCAGACCGATCTTGTCGAAGGCCGAGTTCAGAAACCAGATATGACGCGAACCATTACGCCGTTCGACGAAGCTGCCGCTGGCTGCTGCCTGCATGATCTGACACCCTTTGTCCCGTTACGCGCCACGCGTGACCGTCTCACCCTCACCGATGCAAACCGCGCGCCGTTTTCCCCGGTGGCGTGCATCCAATCGGACCTCCTGCGGCATCCAGAGGAGCAAAGGTCGAGGAGGGCCCGGCATGCTTGTGAAAACGGAAGTTCTGGCAGCCATGGCGACACTGCCCGCCGTCTCGCTGGCGCTGCCGCCGGTGACCGGTCTGAATGTCACCTTGTCGATGGGCGCGTATTCCGTCGTTCTGGAAGGAGACGGGGCACCGGATTTCCGGATCGATACGACCTGTTTCGCAACACCCTGCCCGCTCGCCGAACTGAGCTTCGAAAAGTCAAACGAGACGCCGGACGATCTGCTGCCGGAAGCGGTGTAGCGTCCTAACCGCCGCGTCTCTGGCGGCGTATCTCGAAACGTGCCGGCCCGAACGCTTCGGCCGCGGATCGCGGCAAGGCAGACACATGCCCATGCGCAAGCGCCGCGACATGCTCGGCCAGCAGCGGCGCGTGCGCGAAGCCGCGCGACCCCAGACCGGAGAGAATGAAACTTCGCGGCCCCAGCGCCCCGGCAACGGGGAGCCGGTCCGGCGTCGAGGCTCGTACACCATGCCAGGTCCGCACGACCTCGCCGATCTTCAGTGAAGGGAAATGCCGGCCGAACGCCGCGCGGAAACCGGCAATGGCAGGCTCTTCCGGTCCGGCATCCTCGCCGGCCACATGGGTGGCACCGACCAGCACACCGCCCGGCGCCGCACAGGCATAGCCGCCCCAGGTCACAGGCTGTACGGGGGCTTCCCCCGCAAAGACTGCGACCTGCCCGGCGCTCGGCGAAATATCCGGATACCAGGCCGTCATGCCAGCGCCGCAGGCGTAGACGACGCAATCCGCGCGGTACAGCGTCTCGCCATCTGCATCCGCCAGCAGGACGTCGCTGTCCGTCTCGAAGACTGATGCGATCCGCGCCTTGTGCACCAGCACGTCGCCCAGCATCTGCGCGACGATGCGCGCGGGTTCGATCCGGGCCGCGGCGCGCATCTGCAGCACCGACCCGTCCCACTCGACCCGCTCGTCCATCAGGGCTGCGATACCGGCGAAACGTTGCGCTTCGCGCTCATCCTTCGCCAGCCGGACAACACCGCCGGGATAGAAACCATCGAAGCCTTCATAACATCTGCGCGCATAATCAAACGCCGCCAGGGTTGCGCGGACATGGGGCCGGTCGGCGCGTTCCAGGCGCGGTGTCAGCAATCCGGCCGGTGCGCCCGATGCACCACCTGCCGGTCCGGCGGCGTCGAACACGACAACCTCGCTGCCGCGCCGTGCAAAGGCGCGCGCCAGGCTGGCGCCGACAATGCCGGCACCGATGATCGCAACCTTCCGCGGCTGCGGTATTGTTGCGGCGGACGTTCCGGGAAACACGGCCTCCAGACGCTCGCGCTTGCGCCCGAAGCCGGGGCGTTTGGCGACTTCGAAGCCAGCGGCCTGAAGACCCCGCCGGACGTGGCCGGCCACGGTGAACGTACCGATCCGCGCGCCCGGCGCTGACAGCCGGCCAACCTGGTCGAGCACGTCCTGGGACCACATGGCGTCATTCTTCGCCGGCGCAAAGCCGTCGAGGAACCAGGCATCCGCCCGGAAGTCCATGTCTGCCAGTGCGGCCTCGACCGCGTCGTGAACGACGGTGATCGCGAACCCGTCCTCGGGAAACACAAGGCGATGAACACCCTTCTGCCGCGAGGGCCATTGTTTCAGCAGACGCGTCGTGAGCAGCTCAAGACCCGGCCAGGCAGCAAACGCCCGGCCGGCTTCATCGCGGCTTAGCGGGTGTTTCTCGACGGAGACGAAATCCAGCCAGGCGCCAGCCGGGCGGGTCTCCCGCCAGAGCTGCCAGAGCGCCAGCGCATTCAGCCCGGTACCAAAGCCCAGTTCGCCGACAACAAAGTGCCGCCGCCCCTGCCAGGCCTCGGGCAGGCCGCACCCGGTCAGGAAAACCGCCCGTGTCTCCTCCAGACCGTCCTCGGCGGAAAAATAGACATCGCCATAATCGGCCGCGCGCGGACCGGACGGCTCGCTCCAGTCGAGCCGGGCCGGTTCGCAAACCAGGCTCTCCTCGGTCATGACCGGCCTAGAGCGTCTGGGTGAAGCGGGCGAAGGCCATCAGACCCTCCGGCCAGGGGCCGTGTCCGCTTTCCGGCTCGAAATGCCCGGCCTCGCCGGCATTGCCGAAATGAATGCCCCAGTCGCGCGCCCAAGCTTCCGCCTTGGTGATATTGCAGGTGGGATCGTTGGAGCTGGCCAGCAGCAGGCCGGCAAAGCCGAGCGGCTGGCGCGGCACCGGATCGAAGCCGTGATCGCCATAGGTCGTCTTCAGCTCGGGGCGCTCCCAGTCCGATGCACCGACCAGAAAAGCACCCGCGATCTTGCCGGTAAGTGCCGGGGCGGCATGCGCCACGGTGAGGACACCCAGCGCATGGGCGACCAGGATCACCGGCTTTTCCGTCTCGCCGACCGCATCGACCAGCCGGTTCACCCAGGTCTCGCGCTGCGGCTGGTTCCAGTCATCCTGATCCACGCGGCGCGCCGTGGACATATTGTCCTGCCAGCGCGTCAGCCAGTGGAAGGGAGACGGATTGCCCGCACCGGGCACGATGAGAATATCGCTGTCCTTGATCTTCATGACGCCGTTCTAGCGCCGATCAGGGCAAACGCCATCCCCCCAAATGAACTGGCGCGGAACCGGTGGGTTCCGCGCCAGTTGTCCTCGTGCGGCCTTGTCGATCAGCCGACTTCGGAGGGTATCTGGTCCAGGGCTGTTTCCAGCTCGGCAAAGCTGGGCTGCATCTTGGAGGGAACGCCACCGCGGCCGATCTCGACCGAAATCTGGGCAGCATTGCCGTGCAGGTGCGCCACGAGAACGTCCTGGATGATCTTGTAGAAGCTGTGTTCCTCGTCATAGACGGCCTGCATGTAGGCCGCGAAGGGGCCGACAAAGCCGTAGGCGATGAACACGCCAAGGAAGGTCCCGACGAGGGCGCCGCCGATATAACCGCCCAGAATGGCCGGCGGGCTTTCGATCGCGCCCATCGTCTTGATGACGCCGAGCACGGCAGCCACGATGCCCAGGGCCGGCAGACCGTCGGCCATGGTCTGCATGGCGTGGGCCGGATCGGCAGCTTCGTGATGGTGCTTTTCCAGCTGCTTTTCCATCGCGTCCTCGACCTGGTGCGGGTCTTCCAGGTTCATCGTCATCATGCGCAGCGTGTCGCAGATGAAGTCGACGGCGAAATGGTCCTTCATGATCCGGGGATAGCGCGTGAAGATCGCGCTGTCCTTGGGGTTCTCGATATGGCTTTCGAGCGCAATAACCCCTTTTGTCTTCATTGTTTTTGTTAGCAGGAACAACAATGAGAGCAGGTCGGTATAGTCCTGCGCCTTCCATTTGGGGCCGGTGAAGATCTTGGCGAAATCGCCGAGGGTCTTCGTCACCGTTTTCGGCTTGTTGCCGATCAGGAAGGCGCCGACAGCCGCGCCGCCGATCATCATCATCTCGAAGGGCATGGCTTTGAGGATGACGTCGAAATGGCCGCCGGCCAGCGAGAAGCCGCCGAACACCATCACGAACACGACAATGATGCCGATAATTTGGAACATTTTGTACCGTCCACCGCTCTGGAAGGCCGTTTCTCGACCCGTTTGACCGGCACTATGACGGGACAAGCTTAATGTCCGGTTGAACGCGCGTTATGCGGGTGTTTACGGATCAGCGGCGCGGCGCCCCGGCCACAGACGTTCATTCCGGCATACCCGCTCTTTAAAAACTCATTGGACGGTCGGGAATCCGCGGTCTAGATCAGCATCATGACCCCGCCCCAGACTGCGTCCACACCCACCAGTCCCGCCGAACGGCGCCAGGCCTTCCGCCTGCTTTTCCTGTGCCTGATGGCAACCGGCATCGGCAATAACATGCTGTTCGCGATCCTGCCGCCGCTGGCGCGCGGGCTGGCCGTGCCGGAATACTGGGTCGGCGCGATCTACACGGTTTCAGCCGTCCTCTTCATGACCATGACACCGGTTTGGGGTGCGTTGTCAGACCGCCGCGGACGCAAGCCCTTCATCGTGTTCGGCCTGTGCGCCTTTGCCTGTTCGACCCTGATTTTTGCGGCCGCAGCCTGGGCCGGGGAAAGCGGCTGGATCCCGCCCTTGGGCGCAATCTTTGCCATGGCGCTGGCCCGCACCCTGTTCGGCGGGCTCGGCTCGGCAACCAATCCATCGGCACAGGCCTATGTCGCCGACCGGACCAGCCCCGGCGAGCGGACCGAGGCGCTGGCCGGACTGACAGCCGCCTTCGGCCTGGGTGCGGTCATCGGTCCCACCCTCGCGGCCACATTGGTCGAACTGGTCGGCGTGCCGATTTTCATGGTGATCATTTCGGCGATGGTGGCCTCGGGCGCTTTCGCGGTCTGGTACCGGCTGCCCGAACAGTCACCGCCCAAGCTGCAGAGCCGGCCGATCAATCCCTTTGCGCAATTTGCCTTCGGTGCCGATCCCCGCATCTTTCCGTTCGTGGCCTACGGGTGCGTCGCCTGGATCGTACAGTCGCTCAGCCTGTCCACGCTTGCCTTCTTCGTGATGGACTCGCTGCAGCTCGATGAGGCCGCGGGGTTGCAGATGTCGTCCATCGCACTGGCCGCAGGCGCGGGTGCACTGATCGTCGCCCAGCTGGTGGTGATCCCGGCCCTGCACGCCAGCCCGCGCATCCTCATGTCGCTGGGCGCAGGGATCACGATGGCCGGCTTCGCCCTGATGATCGTGGCGCCGAACTATGCCGGCATCGTCACCGCCTATATCCTCATCTCGTTCGCATTCGGACTGGCCCGCTCGGGCTTTGTCGGCGGGGCCTCGATCGCCGTTGAGCCTGAAGAACAGGGCCGGGTCGCGGGCCTGACCACAGCCACTGCCGGGCTGGGCTTCATCCTCGGCCCGGTCGGCGGCCTGTTCATGTACAACCAGCTGGGCCACCTCGTGCCCTACTATGTCGCCTTCGTGCTGGCCGCGATCACACTGGCGCTGGCCTGGTTCCATCCCGGCATCCGCCGGGTCGCCAACATCGTCGAGGTGAAGCCGGAGCCCTGAGCCAGGGCTCCGATACCAGATCGTCAAGCACGCGGACTATTGGGCCGCCGCAGCAGCGATCACTGCATCATACATGGCCTGGCCGACATAGCCGTCAGCAAGATGGCCATTGGACCGCTGGAAAGCGCGCAGCGCCGCGCGCGTATTCGGTCCGGCAAGCCCGTCCGGCGTTCCGCTGTCGAAACCCAGCGCGTTGAGCGCCGCCTGCAGTTCGCGGGTCTGGCTGCGGGTGATCGGCGGATTGTTTTCCGGCCACGGCCCTTCGAATGGCTCGCCACCGGCGATCCGGTCTGCCAGATGCGCGACACCGATCGCATAGCTGGTGGAGTTGTTGTAGCGCAGGATCACGCGGAAATTCGGGAAGGTCAGGAAGCCCGGCCCCGAACCGCCGGCCGGCAAGTCCAGCCGTGCGGCCTGCATCAGCTGGTCGGCCGACCATTCGCCGCGGGCCGGCTCGATGCCAAGCACCGCCCATTGTGACACCAGGCGCGACTGGCCGGGGTCCCAGGCGGCGAAATCAAAGCTTTCCGGCACATCCACTTCGACCACTGCAGGCTGACCCGCCCGCCATCCGGCCCGGCCGAGCAGATTGGCGGCAGACGCCAGCGCATCCGCCTCATTCGTCCAGATATTGCGGCGACCGTCGCCATCCCAGTCATGGGCGCGTTCCAGATAGGTAGACGGGATGAACTGCATCTGGCCCATCGCACCGGCCCACGAACCGGTGAGCTGGTCGCGCGTGGCATAACCATTGTCCAGCATGTGCCCGACGGCAATCAGCTCACCCTCGGCCCAGTTGCGGCGGCGGCCTTCCCAGGCCAGCGTCGCCAGCGACCGGACAATGTCGTTATTGCCGGGGATCTCGCCATAGGAACTTTCCAGCCCCCAGATCGCAATCAGGATTTCCGGACGCACCTCGAAATGCGCCGCGATGGCGTCCACAGTCTCGCGATTTTCCGCATAGGCAGCCCGGCCGTTGCGGATACGCAGGTCGGACGCCGCGATATCGAGATAGGACCAGAGCGGCCGCACGAATTCCGGCTGGCTGCGATCGCGTTCGATGATGCGCATGTCCGGCTCCAGCCCGTCCAGCATGGATGCGACGGTGTCCGGCGTCGCGCCGGACGCTTCCAGGCGGCCGCGGAAACCGGCAAGCCAGTCGGCGAAGCTTTCGCCGTCGGGCTGGGCAAAAGTGGCGGCGGTGAGGGTGGTAACAAGGGCCAGGCTGGCCAGTAGCGTGCGGATCATCCATTCCTCGTGAAGCGCAGCGGATCGAGATTGGCGATCTCGATGATAAGCTTCCGTTTCAATGCGTCCACGAAATCATGATGTTCGTTTGTTGGCGAAATGAAGGCGCCGGGGCCGGCGATCACTTCATTCTCGAAATAGGCGGCCACATCGATCGAGACGGACGGCCGGAAGGGATGCTGGCGCGCATTGTCGATCGGCAGGCCGTTGATGGTGATCATTTCGGCCTCGGCCCGGTTGCGCGCGGCCGAAAGACTGGGCCCGGCATTCTGGGGGCCATCACCCGACAGGTCGATCACCCGGCGTACGCCGTCATAGCGATTGTCCGCGATCAGGCTGACCGAATTGTCGATCGCACCACCGATTGCTGTACGCCGGCCGGAAATGAAAGGCGCTGTCGCCAGTGTGGCGGCGAAGGCCCTGGCGTCGTCCTCGGTCTCGATGACCGTCCAGGGCGCCACGACGCGCTGGAAGTCGGCATCGGCCCATTCCAGATACATCACCGCGATGCGGCCATAGCCGCCGGACTGGATCGCGGAGATCACTTCCGGATCGGCGAGCGCCGCGACATGGCCCTCACGCTGACGCCGCGCCTCGACCTCGTCGATCGAGGACGACACATCGACCGCCAGTACGAGTTCGAGATCGACCATCTCGCGGCCATCCTCGGCGTACTGGATCTCGCGGGTATACCAGTCGGGTGTCGCGGCAAGATTGCCGCCGGTCAGACAAAGGACGGCCAGGATCGAAAGGCCCGTCCGGACGGCAAGTCTCATGGCGCCAGACCCGTTTCCGACACGTTCGCGGGACGGGCCGGATCACGGCCCAGCTCTTCCGGCGACGGCAGCGCCCCCGCGATCTCGATCACCAGCTTGCGCAGGATCGCCTCGCGGAATTCGGCTTCGGTGCGGGCGGGCAGGACGAAAGCACCGGGTCCGGTGATGACGTTTTCCTCGAAATAGCCGTCGAGATTCATCTCGACGGGCCGCACCCAGCGGCCATTGCCGGTGGAGATCACCGGCAGACCGTTGACCACCACGCCGGCCGCATCAGCACGGGCCCGCGCCTGCTCCAGCGGCAGGCCCTGGTTTTGCGGCCCGTCGCCGGAGATATCGATGATGCGGCGGGGAGCCGAGTGCGCATTGCTCTCGATACGCTGCACACTGTCAGCGATCGCTGCACCGATGGCGGTGTAGTGGCCGCGTTCCAGCGGGGCAGCCGCCACGCGGGCAGCAAACTCCAGCGCGTCTTCCTCGCTGGCGATCACGGTCCAGTCGGCCGCGGCTCGCTGGAAACCGCTGTCGGCCCATTCCACATAGGTCACGGCGATCCGGCCCAGAGGCCCGCCCTGGATCGAGCGGATCACATCCTCCGAGGCCAGGGCTGCAACATAGCCTTCGCGCTGGCGGCGTGCCTCCTCCTCGTCAACGGAATAGGAGATGTCGACGGCGAGCACGAGCTCGACATCCACGTCGTAATCATAGGTGAAATCGTCGTACTGCGCGCTGGCGCCAGCCGCGAAAAGGGCCGCTGCCGCGACCCCGAAGCATACCCCGAACCCTGTCATGGCGCGCACACTATGAAGGCTTTGCGGCGCGAACAACTGACGATGTGGTAAGCTTCGCTCACGCTGTGCGCCGCAAGCCCGCCAGCAAGCCACCGACAGCGATCTGGCACACGCCGCACACGCGCTCGCGCCAGACAAGACCCGCCGGTCCGCGCACAAAGGCCCCGCCCGTCGCCCCCAACGCGGCATAGCCGGCCAGAATCGGCAGTTCAGTGCCGTGCATGATGGCCAGCATCAGAAGATAGTCGGAGCCGCCAGTCTGCCCCGGAATGATGAATTGCGGCAGCAGAGCGCCAAAGAACAGCACCGATTTGGGATTGCCCAGCTGCTTGACCAGGCCCTGGGTAAAGGCCGGTCCGGCCAGCTCCGCCACCGTTGCCGGCTGCGGCCGGGCTGCCACCTTGCGGGCATTGCGCAGGGTCGAGACCCCCAGCCAGACGAGGTAGGCCGCCCCCGCCCACTTGATCACCGTAAACAGCAGGGCCGAGCTGACGAGGACCGCCCCCAATCCGAAAACCGACAGCGCGAAATAGATCGTATTGCCCGCAAGCACGCCGGCCGCCGTCGCCACGCCCGCCCAGAAACCGCGTGCCATGCCCTGGGTGGAAACCAGCAGCACGGCCGGCCCCGGGCTCAGCGACATGGCGATGTGCATGCCCGTGAAGGCAAGGATGAGTTCGGGTGTCATGCGGCGCTCCGGCACGGTGGAGCGTTTCACCTAGGGCAGGTGTCAGCGCCAGTACACGTCCCGACCGGACCGGATGCCACAAACACGCCCGTCTGCATGCTACGGCAGCAGACCTGCCTCACCAGGAGGCAAGCCCGCTCGCCGGTTCGATTCGCCCCGGCGCGCGCACTGATATAGATTGGTTAACGAGAGTGGAAACGGGTGCATCGCCAGTGCTGCGGGGCATGGGGAAACCGGGGGAGTTCATGTTCGATATTATTACCGGACTCGGTGTGACCGGCTGGACCGGCATTGCCCTGATCTGCGCCTTGCTGGTCAGCCTGGCAGCCTGGCAGAACAGCCGTCATGCCGAGCGGGAAGACGAGCGGGATGCGCATGAACGCGCCGGGACCGCGAGCCGGTCTGCCCCCTCGAGCAGCACCGCCGCCGCGCCCCGCCCCGCTGCAGCCACCGCTACCGCCCGCACGATACAGACGCCGCCGCGCCCGGATCCCCTGCCCGCCAGTCAGCGCAGCGCGCCCGGCAATGGCGGCGACGACAATCTGTCACCCTATGAAGCCTACAGGGCCATGATCGACAAGCGGGTGCAGGACTTCGCCCGGTCCCGCGGCAGTCTCGTCCTGCCGATCGTGCATCATGAGGTGGACGAGTATATCGACACCGACACGGCCATCGAAGCGATCGACCTGATCCGCCACGCGCCGGACAATGCGCCGATCGATATTGTCCTGCACACACCGGGCGGGATCGCTTCGGCGACCCAGCAGATCCTGCATGCGCTGAAACACCATCCCGGCCGCAAGACGGCTTTCGTGCCCTATCGTGCGAAGTCGGCGGGCACGATGATTGCCCTGGCTTGCGACGAGATCGTCATGGGCACAAGTGCCGTGCTGGGTCCGATCGATCCGCAATATGCCTGGATGCCTGCGCCGATCCTGGCGGCGCTGACCGAACACAAATCGGCCGACCGCGTCAGCGACGAGATGCTGATCCTCTCGAAGATGGCCCAGCAGGCCGTCGACGAGGCCCGGCGGTTTTCCTGCGACTATGTCAACGACGCTCACAAGCAGGACGGCACGTGTGCGCTGACCAACGACCTGATCGGCGGCGGGCGCAATCATGACTATCCGATCCTGCCGCACGAGGCCGCCAGCTTCGGACTGAATATCTCGACGGCGATGCCGGAAGCCGCTTTCGGCATCTGCCAGCCGCCGCCGAAGGACGATCCCGTGCTGATTGTGTCGATGATGAACAGCCAGCCTGAACGCGATGGCGGAGCGCCGGTCGCTCCGGTCTTCCGCTGAGCCCCGCGTCAGGCGCAGATCGAGCGCACAGACGATGTTGACAGGACGCTTTGGCTCCCGTATCTCCCGCGCTCCTTTTTAACACGCTTACCAACGTGAAGGCCGAACGATGAAAGTCCGCAGCTCGATCAAATCGCTGAAGAACCGCCACCGCGATTGCCAGGTCGTGAAGCGCCGTGGCCGTATCTACGTCATCAACAAGACCGATCCGCGCTTCAAGGCTCGCGCCGGCTAGCCGGCTGCTGCCGGACCTGCCCGCAGGTTCCAGCGCGCCCATATCGACTTGTCGCCTAGCCCGTGCACCCAGGTGCGCGGGTTTTGCGTTTTGGAGGCACCAGCATGACGACCAAAGCCGTCCTGTGGGATCTGGGCAATGTCCTTCTCGACTGGTCCCCGCGCCGCTTCTACGAAAAACTCTTCCGCACGCCTGAGGAAGTCGACCACTTCCTGGGCGAGGTCTGCACGATGGACTGGCATGCGGCGCATGACCGCGGCGTGCCCATGGCCGAGAATCGCGAGCCCCTGATCGCAAAATATCCCCACTACGAAGACGCGATCCGCGCCTGGGAAACCGGCCTGGACCGCATGCTCGACGGCAGTGTTCCGGGCACGGACATCGTCATGGACACGCTGGCCGAACGCGGGGTGCCGCAATACGCGCTCACCAACCTGCCGGCAGAATGGGTGGAACCGGTCAACATGCTCTACCCGCAGATGGCGCACATGAAGGACGTCATCGTCTCGGCCCATGAAGGCGTCATCAAGCCGGACCGCCGGATCTACGAGATCACGGCCATGCGCTTGCCCTTCGCGCCTGAGGAGGTCGTGTTCTTCGATGATCGTGAGAACAATGTCACCGCAGCGCGCGAATTCGGCTTTGACGCCGAAGTGTTCCGGGGTGAAGGCCCGCTGAAAACCGCCCTTGCAGCCCGCGGACTGCTCTGATCGGCCAGACCTGCGCCGCACCGCCGCACCAAATGCTGCATCTGCGCACTATTCACCTCGCATCCTTTCGCCTTTAATGCGTACCCAGTCATCGAAAGCGGGAAGTCCGGCGTAAGACCGGGTACCGCATTCGTTCGGGAAAGCGGTCGAAAAGGGCGCGAGGAGACAAGCATGGACCTGAATTTCACCCCGGAGGAGGAGGCCTTCCGCGAGGAAGTGCGCACATTCCTCAAGGACAATCTGTCCGAGGACCTAGCCACCAAGGTTCGCAATGGGCGCGAACTGAACAAGCAGGATATCGAGAGCTGGCACGCTCTGCTGCAGACCCGCAGCTGGCTGGCGGCAACCTGGCCGGAAGAATATGGCGGCCCCGGCTGGAATGCCGTGCAGCGTCACATCTTCGAGGAAGAATGCGCCTTCGCGAACGCGCCGCGCATTGTCCCGTTCGGCCTGGGCATGCTGGGTCCGGTGCTGATCAAGTTCGGCACCGAGGAACAGAAGAAGACGATCCTGCCGCGCATCCTGTCCGGCGAGGACTGGTGGTGCCAGGGCTATTCCGAGCCCGGCGCCGGCTCCGACCTGGCGAGCCTGAAGACCCGCGCCGTGCGCGATGGCGACGACTACATCATCAATGGTCAGAAGACCTGGACCACGCTGGGCCAGTTCGCCGACAAGATTTTCTGCCTCGTGCGCACCTCGACCGAGGGCAAGCCGCAGCAGGGCATCTCCTTCGTGCTGGTGGACCTGAAGACGCCCGGGATCGAGATGCGGCCGATCAAGCTGATCGAAGGCGGCTATGAGGTGAACGAGGTCTTCTTCACCGATGTCCGCGTGCCGGTCTCCAATCGCGTCGGCGAGGAGAATCAGGGCTGGACGATCGCGAAGTATCTCCTGGGCCACGAGCGCACCAATATCGCCGGTGTGGGCGCGTCGACCGAGGCGCTGAACCAGCTCAAGGCGCTGGGCCGCAAGGTGAAGCGTTATGGCAAACCGCTAGCGGCCGATCCGCTGTTCGCGGCCAGGGTCGCCGAGGTCGAGATCGATCTGGAAGCCATGCGCATGACCAATCTGCGCATGCTGTTCGGCACGTCTGACGCCCAAGGCTCGGTGTCTTCGATGCTGAAGATCAAGGGCACGGTGATCCGCCAGGAGATCAACGATCTCGCTCGCCGTGCACTGGGCCCGGCCGCCTCGCCCTTCCCATCCGAAGACGTGATCGGCAATTACGGCATCGCGCCGCCGGAAGCGGCCGCGAACGCTGCCAACTATTTCAACAATCGCAAGCTTTCGATCTTTGGCGGATCGAACGAGATCCAGCGCAACATCATCGCCAAAGAGACGTTCGGAGCCTGATCCATGGATTTCACACCGACAGACGACCGCCGGATGATCGCGGACAGCCTGCGCCGCTTCCTGTCCGATACCTATCCGATCGAGCACCGCAACAAGGTCGCCTATGACGGGGCGTTCCACGATCCGGACGGCTGGGCCGGGCTTGCCGAGCTGGGCATCATGGGCGCGCTGGTCTCCGAGGATGATGGCGGATTCGGCGGCGCCGGCTTCGACATCACGACCGTGTTCGAGGAAATGGGTCGCAAGATCTGCCCGGAACCGCTTCTGGCCAACCTCATGGCGCTGCGCCTCTACGCCGCCTTCGGCAAGTCCGAGCGGATCGAGGCCATTGTCGCAGGTTCGGAACGTGCAGCCTTTGCTTTCGACGAAAGCGACAGCTTCGGCGATCTGGGCGAGATTTCCACCACATTCGAGGGCGGCAAGCTGACCGGTCGCAAGACCGTGGTCTATGGCGGCCAGGCTGCCGACTGGATCCTGGTTGCAGCAAAGTCCGGCGGCAAGCTGGGGCTCTACGAGGTCAAGGCGTCCGACGCCGAAGTCCTCGCCTATCCGATGATCGACGGCGGCGGTGCCGCAGAGATCGTGCTCGACGGCACCCCGTCCGAATGCATTGCAGAAGAGGCCACGGACGCCATCGAAGCCGCGCTCGACGCCGGCCGCCTGGCCCTGTGCGCCGAAGCGGTGGGCGCGATGGATGTGCTCAAGGAGATGACGCGCGACTATCTCATGCAGCGTCAGCAGTTCGGCCGCCCGATCGCGCTCTTCCAGGCACTGCAGCATCGCCTCGTCGATTTCTCCATCGAGATCGAACAGGCTCGCTCCATCGTCATCCATGCCGGCGGCAAGTTCGAGACGGAAGAACGCGCCCTGGCTGTGGCCAAGGCGAAGAACCTGATCGGCCGGGCCGGCAAGCTGGTCGCCGAAGAAGCCGTGCAGATGCATGGCGGCATCGGTATGACCTGGGAATATGCCGGTTCGCACTATGCCAAGCGCCTGATCATGATCGACCACCAGCTGGGCGATACGGAAGATCAGCTGCGCAAGGTGATGGCGCTGACGGATATCTCATCGGCCGCCTGACACGACTGCGGAGCGTCTTGCCTGACAGGCCGCGGCCCTCGCCGCGGCCTGTTTCATTTTGTCCGGACACACTGGATTTCACGACTCCCGCTCAGCGTGTACGGGATTGTGAAATCACCGAATCGACGGCCTAATTCCCGATCGGACGGGGAGGCCGATCCGGGCATGAATGAAAACATGAAAGCTGCCGGCGTCGGCCTGGCCTGCTTGGTGCTGGGCGAGTTGGCACTTCTTCTCTCGGTACCGCCGGGCTTCTTTGTGCCCGTCTGGCCCGCCGCTGGCATCGCCGTGGCAGCAACCGCGATGTGGGGCCGGCGCATGCTGGTTCCGGTCGGTCTTGCCACGCTGATTGTGGCCGCCGATCTGGCCCTGCGCCATTTCCACACGACACCGGGGGAAGCCGCAGTCTTCGCCCTGTGCGCGGCAACCGGCTCGATCCTGCAGGGCGAGGTCGGTCTGCGCGTTCTGCGCCGTATCAGCCCGGACCGGAAATGGACGCTGGAAACCGGCCGCGAGATCCTGCTGGTCACTGCAGTAGCCGGTCCGCTGGCGGCGATCCCGATGGCTCTTGCCTTTCCGGTCGGGGTCAGCCTGGCAGGTCTGGAGCCCGCTTTCAGCAACGCCCCTGTCTATCTGAAGTCCTGGCTGTCGAGTGCCATCGGAATTGTCCTGGTGACGCCGCTGGCGCTGCTGCTGGCAGAACCGGAGCAGATCAGCCGCCGACGGAAGCTGGCCGTTGTGATACCGGCAGCAATCCTCCTGGCCATCGCCATGACGGTATTCATTTTCAGCCGGGCCGACGGCGTGAACGACCGGCGGGAAGCCTTCGCGAGCCTGGTCGCGAGAGACCAGCAAGCGATCACCGAGACCCTTGACCGGCTGCGGCATCGCCTGACCCAGCTGGGCGGACTGTTCGCAGCATCGGAGACCGTGACGGAAGACGAGTTCGACGTCTTCGTGTCCATCGCCTTTTCCGGCAATGTTCAGGCTGAGGATGTCAGATGGGCGCCCCGCCTGTCCGATCCCGCCGACGCGGCGGAGATGGAGCATCAGGCCTTTGCCCTCGACGCTAATCGGCAGGTCCAGGTCTTCCCGCTTGCACAGAGCGGCGACGGTGTCGCAACCAGCATGACCGGGCTCGACATGCCCGGCATACTCGACGCCATTCTCGACGGTGCGCCCGTGGTCGCCCGCCGTTTCGAGCATGGCGCCCCGGTGCGAGCGGGAGAAGCAGGACCCCATGGCCATTCCCTTCTCATTGCCGCTCCGTCCTATGCAGGGCGGACCCCTCCGGCCAGCCGCGAGGAAAGGCTTCAGCAATTAAGCGGCGTGGCGCTTGGCCGGATCACGCTTTCCGCGCTCGTTGCGAACGCGATGTCCCGGCACGTTTCCGACTATCGGCTGGCGATCAATGATGTCTCGCCCGGTGACGCCCATTCCGTGCTCGGCGCTCCGGTTGCCCTGTCCCCGCTGAGTGTCGTCCACCAGCTCGACATCGGCGGTCTTTCACTGGAGTTCGTCTACACCGCGACACCCGGATATCTCGCCCGCAACCAGGACCTCCTGTCCTGGGCCACACTGATCACCGGGCTGGCCTTCATCACCGTGTTGAACGCGCTCACCCTGCTCAGCACCGCCCGGACCGACCTCGTCCAGCGCCTCGTCGTTCGCAAGACGGCCGAAGCGGAGAGCCTGTCGCGCAACCTCTCCCTGATTCTCGAGAACGCCGCTGACGGCATCCTGGGAATTGGCGCCGACGGTCTTGCCACCATCGTCAATCCCGCCGCCGCCCGCCTCCTGGGATACGCGCCGGAAGAACTGACAGGCACGCTCATTCACGACGTGATCCACCCGGTTGATTCCGAGGGCAGGCCGCACAGCCGCGCGGACTGCCCCATGGTTTCGGCGACACGCGAGGAGCCGGTCCGCAATGGTATCGAGCCCTTCCGCCGGCGCGACGGATCCAGTTTCACGGCCGAATTTTCCAGCGAGCCCATGCTGGACGAGCGGGGCCGTCTGCTGGGTGTCGTCACCGTGTTCCGCGACATCACCGACCGCCAGCAGGCCCAGGCCGAGCGCGAGCGTTTCATTGCCGAACTCTCCAGGGCCAACGAAGAACTGGAACGTTTCGCTTTCGCCGCGAGCCACGATCTGCAGGAGCCGTTGCGCCTGATCTCCAACTTCAATGCACTCCTGGCGCGCCGCTATGACAGTGCGCTCGACGATGCCGGGCGCAGCTATATCCAGCACTCCATCAAGGCGGCAGAACGCATGCAGGCGCTGATCGCCGACCTGCTGGCCTATGGCCGGCTGAACTATGATTCCGAACCGCGCGAGGTGGACGTCGCGCTGGGCGACATTGCCGAGGACGCGATCCGGAACCTGCAGACCGCGATCGACAAGGCACAGGCCCGGGTCGAAATCTCGGACCTGCCCTCAATTCGCGGCAGCCGGGCCCAGCTGACCCAGCTGATGCAGAACCTGATCGGCAATGCCATCAAGTATCACCGTTCCGGCAACGCCGTTCATGTCAGCGTCGATGCGCGCGAAGAGGACGACGTCTGGCGGATCAGCGTCGCCGACAATGGCATCGGCATTGCGCCGCAATACCGCGAACAGATTTTCCACCCCTTCAAGCGCCTGCACGCCAAGGACGAATATTCCGGCACCGGAATGGGGCTGGCGATTTGCCGAAAAATTATTGAGAGTCATGGAGGTGTGCTATGGGTGGAAGAGAGCCCGTCCGGTGGAAGCCTGTTCCTGTTCACACTGCCGAAAGCCATCGAACCGACACATGACCAACGCTGACAAGTCCGCCTCGAAAAGACCGCACATCCTGCTCGTCGAGGACAATGCCGGTGACGAATTCCTGGTCCTCGACGCGTTCGAGCAGGCCAGCTTCCCCTACGAGATGGAAGTCGTACGCAATGGCGAGGCTGCCCTGCAGCGCCTGCGTGGCGAAGGGGAGTTTGCCGGACAGCCCGTGCCCGATCTCGTCCTTCTGGATCTCAACCTGCCCAAGCTGGACGGCCGCGATGTGCTGCGCACCGTCAAGGGCGATGCCGATCTTGCCCAGGTGCCGGTCCTGATCCTGACGACCTCGTCCTCGCCCGACGATGTGGACACCTGCTACGCCCTGCACGCCAATGCCTACATGACCAAGCCCTTCGAGGTGGATGGCTATGAGGCGATCGTCCAGTCCATCGGGGCCTTCTGGTTCAATGTCGCGACATTGCCGCACCCCCTGCATCATGGCAGCCGGATCTCGTCTTAAATCCTCTCCACAATCTGTCTGCGGGTGCTGGACGCAGCCAGGGCAAAGGCTATCCTCTGCGCCATGATGAGCCTTTCCGCTTTCGTCCTGCTCGCGGGCCTGGTCCTGCAGGAGACGCCGCCGGCCGATGTCGAAGTCGCGCCGCGTACGGAATTCCGCACCCCGGAAGCCCGGCTGGAACAGCGGCTGGATGCGCTGGCGCAGGCGCAGACGCCGCGCGAGGCTGCACCGCTCGTCGATGAAATCCGCGCACTGTGGGCGCATTCCGGCAGCGACACGATCTCCCTGCTGATGGATCGCGGTGCCGCTGCGGAAGCGGCGGGCGATGTCGATATCGCCATCCGCATGTACGACCATGTCACACGGCTCGACCCGGATTTTGCCGAAGGCTGGCTGGCCGCCGGCCGCATGGCGGCCCGCGTCGAGGACTGGGCCTATGCGCTGGAGACGCTGAACACGGCGCTGACGCTGGAGCCACGGCGGTATGACGCCTATCTCACGCTCGGCCGGGTGCTGGAGCGGGCCGAGGAAACCGAGGCCGCGCTGGAAGCCTATGATGCAGCGCTGGCGATCTATCCGGCCCATGAGGACGCCCGGCAAGCCCGCGACCGTCTCGCCGACGCGCTCGCCGGCCGGTCCCTCTGAGGGCATGCCCCTCTGGCTTTATCTCCTTGCCGGTGCCTGTGCGCTCGCCGGTCTGGCCGCACTTCTGGCCCGTCACACGATCCGCCGCATCGAACAGGCGCACCCGCCCGGTGGCCGTTTCGCCGACATTTCGGGAACCCGGCTCCACTACCGCCGCAGCGGCGATCCGGAGCGCCCGGCCACACTGGTCCTGCACGGTGCGGCCTCCAATCTGGAAGAGCCGCACATGGCCCTGGCCGAGGCCTTTGACGGCGAGCATGTGATCTGGCTCGACCGGCCGGGTCTGGGTTGGTCGCAGCGGCCCGGCGGGACCTGGTCGCCCCGTCGCGAAGCCGAACTGATCGCGGCCTTTCTCGACCATCTCGATATTCCGGCCGCCACGGTGATCGGGCATTCCTGGGGCGGGGCCATTGCGATGCGCATGGCGATCGATCATCCGGCGCGCGTGGACGGGCTGGTCCTTGTGGCCCCGGCACTGTCGGCCTGGATCGGCACCGCCGCTTGGTTCAACTCCGCCAGTTTCTGGCCGGTGATCGGCCCGTTCCTGTCGCGCATCGCCGTACCGCTGGCCGGCCGCAGCCAGGCAACGTCGGGAGCTGTCGCGGCCTTTCGTCCCGAACCGGTTCCGGATGCCTATCTCGACCGGTCGGCGCTTCTGCTCCTGCTTCGCCCGCCGGTCTGGAAAGCCAATGCGCGGGACATGGCGATGGTCAATTCGCATCTGGAAGACCAGGAAACCGCCTACAGCACCATCGGGACACCGGCCGTGATACTCGCCGGCAAGGCCGATACCGTGGTCTGGTCGCACCGGCATGGCGGCCAGGTTGCGGCGCGCATGCCGCGCGGCGAGATGCGCTGGATTGCCGGTGCCGGCCACAACCTGCACCACCATCACCCGCAGGCCGTACTGCAGGCCGTCCACGATGTGCGCCGGCAACTGCGCGAAAGCGTGCACTCGGCTGGCGGAGCGGCTTGAGGCTGCCCGCTCGCGGATTTAGTCTCCCCGCCCGTCCCGAGAAGAGGTTTGCGACATGGCTTTCACCGACAACGTGCTTGAAGACTCCGGCCCCATCGACCAGTCCGACGCCATCGGCGGCGCCGCGCGCGAGCAGATCAAGGCCTTTGTCGCCCGGATCGAGCGTCTCGAGGAAGACAAGGCGAATGTCATGGCCGACATGAAAGAGGTCTATGCCGAAGCCAAATCCATGGGTTTCGACACCAAGATCCTCCGCAAGGTCGTGTCGCTGCGCAAGATCGACCGCCGCGAGCGCCAGGAAGCCGACGCGCTTCTGGAATTGTATCTGGGTGCCGTGGAAGGCTAAGCTGGCCGCCTCCCTGCAAAGGAGGCCCCATGTCTCGCAAGATCGACGAGAAGAAGACGAAGCGCGCCCTGCGCCGCCTCGACCGTGCCCGCAAGGCCGCGGAAGAGGCGGGGACGCCGGATCGCGAGCTGTCTGAATGGGAAGGCGAGTTCCTCGGATCGCTCGAGGAACGGCTGGAGACCTATGGCTCGGCCTTCAACGATCCGGACAAGGGCAATACCGAAGACGCGCTGTCGGCCCGCCAGGCGCTGAAGCTCCGCGAGATCGAGAAAAAGGCGAAGGGCAAGGCGCGGAAGCCGATGTCGCGGGGCAGCGGTTTCCGGCGCAAGACTGTCTCTTTTGCGCCCCGTAGCCGTGACATTCATGATGATCTGGAGCCCGATAGCGGCGACACAGGAGCTACATCGGGTGACATTTCGCCGGATCCGGTGGAAACGCCGGAAACCCGCCGCGCCCGGTTCCGGATTGTCGACCCGTCCGGGGACCCGGAGACATAGCGCGTCGACGTAGCGGCGTTTTAGCCTCCCGTTAAATCTGATCCCGGTTTGATCGCGCGCCGGCGCGGGCGTGCGGGTATCGTGTGGCGATCAAGAACACGGTATCGCCCATGCCCCACAACATCGCCCTTCTCGGCCAGCTGGAAGCTGCCCTTTTCGACGCCCTCGACGAGGCGGAAGCTGCCGGTCTCGGCACCGAAGCCGGTCGTGACGCCTTCCGCCGGGCCATGGCCTCGCTGGACACCACGGTGGAAAGCCGCACCGAGCGTCTCTACACGCCGCTCGCCGCCGATCCGCTGACCCGGGACTATGTCTCCCATCTCGACGGCCAGCTGAACGGGCTGACCACACGGATCGAGGTCCTGCGCACCCATATCGAACTCGGCCTGGAAACCGGCAGCCGGGAATTCGCCCGGCTCGACGCCTCTCTGACCCGGCTGGCGCGGCAGCTGAAAGTCCGCTTCAGCCGCGAGTCGGCGCTTATCCCTGTCTATTTCAGCTGGTGCGACCGTCACCCCGGCGACGCGCTCGCCAGCGCCTGATTCCGTCCCGCAGACGACGGACCGGGCCGGGCAGCCATGTCCGGCCCGGTCCTGTTTCGGCAGTTCCACAGCACCCCAAAGAAAACCGGGCCGGCCAAAGAAAACCGGGCCGGAAGGTGAAATCCTTCCGGCCCGGCGCTTGTGCCCCCACCCGGCCTGCCCGTGAAGTCCCGGTGGCAGGCGAGTTCTGGATGTCCGGATCAGCCCGCGGCGCGGACCCCGTCGACATCGAGATCGTATTCGCGGACCTTGCGGTAGAGCGTCGAGCGGCCGACGCCGAGGCGGCGGGCGACTTCGCTCATCCGGCCGGCATAGGTCTCGATGGCGAACTCGATCAGGTCGCGCTCGATCTCCTCGAGCGAACGCAGGTGACCGCCCTCGTCCATGATCTCGACCGGGCCGAGATCCGGCGCATTGGCCGCCATCTGCACGATCTCCCCGGCCAGCGTCTCGGCCGCCGAAGCCGGCATTTCGGCCTCGAAATCAGGCGTCAGGCCGGAGATCTGCGGGAAGTCCTCGGGCTTGAGCATGTCGCCATCCGAGAGGACGACGGCGCGGAACACCGCATTCTCCAGCTGACGCACATTGCCCGGCCAGTCATAGGCGGCCAGCAGCGCGTGCGTTTCCGGCGCGGCGTCGATGATCGACTTGTTTTCCTGGGCGTTGAAGCGGCCGATGAAATGGCGCACCAGCGCGGGAATGTCTTCCTTGCGGGCCTTCAGCGAGGGCACTTCGATCGGGAAGACGTTGAGACGATAGAACAGGTCCTCGCGGAAATTGCCCGCGGCCACCTGTTCGGCCAGATCGCGATTGGTGGCGGAGACGATCCGCACATTCACCTTGACCGGACGCTTGGAGCCGACCGGATCGACCTCGCCTTCCTGCAGGGCGCGCAGCAGCTTGACCTGCATGTCCAGCGGCAGCTCGCCGATCTCGTCGAGGAAGAGCGTGCCGCCATCGGCTTCCTGGAACTTGCCCATATGCTTGCCGACAGCGCCGGTGAAGGCCCCTTTTTCGTGACCGAACAGGGTGGATTCCACCAGGTTTTCCGGAATGGCGCCGCAGTTGACGGCGACGAAGGGACCGTCGGCACGCTTGGAGGCAGCCATGATGGATCCGGCGACCAGCTCCTTGCCGACGCCGCTTTCCCCGGTGATCAGGATCGGAATATCGGATTGCGCCGCGCGCTCACCCAGACGCACGACCTGTTTCATGGCCGGCGCGCCGGCAATCATGTCGGCAAAGCCCAGCTTGTTCGTCGCCTTGCGCGACAGACGCTGCACTTCGCCCGACAGGTTCTGCACCTTCAGGGCATTGCGGATCGACACCGCGATGCGTTCCGGGCTGGCCGGCTTGACGAAGAAATCGGAGGCCCCGGCCCGCATGGCCGCAACCACCGTCTCGATGCCGCCGGACGCCGTCAGCACGATGACCGGCAGGTCGATCTGCTTGCGTTGCAGGGCTTCCAGGGTCTCCATCCCGTCCATGCCGGGCATGATCAGGTCCAGCAGCATGACGTCGATCCCCGGGGACGCCACGCGATCCAGGGCAGCCTCGCCGCTGTCGGCGGTTTCGGCCTTGTAGCCCTGCTTCTCGATCACCGCCTGCAGAAGGCGGCGCTGTGTCGGATCGTCGTCCACGATCAGAACTGTTTTCACCATCTCACCCACGCCTTTTCGGTCGCCTTGTTTTCGCCGGGCCTTTGGCCTCGCTGTCCGTTCTGGACAGGGCGTTGATGCGAACCGTTATGGGACAGTCTTCTAAATTTCACGTTTAAGACGCGGCAACGACCGGTTAAGCATAAGCCGGGGACCCCGTCCGATTGCGGGGATGCGAGGGAGGCAGAATGCCGCCGGACAACGACACGCCTGCAGGCCGTCCTGCAGCGGACGCCGTACGCTGGCCTTTCGGGACCGGCGATGCGTTCGCACAGCTGCGTGCAGAAGATCACCGTCTGGCACTGATCCACTCCCTGCCCGGCATGGTGATCTGGCCGCTGGTGATGATGGCCCTCGCCTTTGCCTTCCAGTTCGCCGGCGGCTTCCTGTGGGCCCTGGCCGGCAGCCCCAAGGCCATCATCCATCTCGACACGGTTGCCTTTGCCGCGACGGCGCTGGCCTATTTTGCCTTCGCCGCCGTGATGTGGCGGTGGCTGCAGCGCGACGGCGCCCATCGCGGGACCTTCGCATTCTGGCCGCTGCGCGCCTCGGACATCCTGGCGACTTTCCTCGTCATGGTCTTCATGATCTTCGTCGCCGGCCATCTCACCCTGGCCTTCCACGAATTCGCCATGCTGGACCCCAGCCTGACCCTGTCGGGCGGGGCCACGCGCGACGAGGTCTCCAATGTCGACAATTTCATCCACTCGAATGCGGCGCTCTGGTCGATCATCCTGCTGACCCTGGTCGCCGCCCCGCTGGCCGAGGAGATCCTGTTTAGGGGATGGATGCTGCCCATGCTGGTCGCCCGCGGCGTGCCGGCGATGTTTGCCATCGCGATCTCGGCCCTCGCCTTCGGCCTGCTGCACACACCGCAGGGCCTGATGGTGATGACCTCGACCTTCCTTCTGGGTATCGCGCTGGGCATTGCCCGCATGGCGACCGGCCGGGTGACCGCACCGTTTCTGGGCCATGTCGCCAACAATGCCTGGGCGGTCTTCGCCGTTCCCGCCATTCTCGAACACGTTTCCGCGTGAGATTGACCTTCCCGGGGCGGAGGTCTAGCGCTAGGTCATGAACAAGAAAAACACCGCGGCCTCCCCGCGCCCGCCCGCACCGCTGATCCAGTTCGCTGGAGAAAAACCGCCGGCCCCGGACTGGTTTGCCAATGCCCTGGCCAAGCCGACCGAAGCGGGAACGGTGACGGTCGAGGGTGCGACGGTGTGCTGGAAAGCCTGGGGCCAGCGCGGTATGCCCGGGCTGATCCTGGTTCACGGCGGCGTCGCCCACAAGGACTGGTGGGACAGTATCGCGCCCTTCCTGGCCGACACGCGCCGCGTCGTGGCGCTCGACCTCACCGGCATGGGCGACAGCGATCACCGCGAGCGCTACTCGATGGACACTTACGCGCGCGAGGTTATTGCCGCCGGCGAGACCGGTGGCGCCTTCGACGCGGGCAAGCCCTTCCTGGTCGGCCATTCCTTCGGCGGTTTCGTGTCGCTGGCAACGGCCACAGATCACGGCGAGAAATTGCGCGGCGTGGCCGTGCTGGACAGCCCGATCCGGCCCGCCGACGAACAGCGCCGCTCCTCGCCGCCCAGCCGGGGCGGCACGGTCTATCCCAGCTTCCAGGCCGCCATGGAGCGCTTCCGCCTGCTGCCGGAGCAGCCCTGCGCCAACGCTTTCCTGCTGGACCATATCGCGCGCCAGAGCCTGAAACAGGCGACCCGGCCCGACGGCTCGCCCGGCTGGACCTGGAAGTTCGATCCGAAACTCTGGGACAAGCTGCACTACGACCGCCCGCCGCCGGCCCAGCTGGCCGACCGGCTGAACACGCGCGTCGCCCTGTTCCGCGGCCAGGACAGCCGTCTCGTCACCGACGAGATCTGGGCCTTCATGCGCGAGACCTTCGGTCCGGAAACCTCGATGATTTCCATCCCCGACGCCCAGCACCACCTCATCCTCGACCAGCCCATCGCCGTGGCCGCCGCACTGGAAGTCCTGACCGGCCCGGGCTGGGG
Source organism: Maricaulis sp. (assembly GCF_017642925.1). Lineage (GTDB taxonomy): Bacteria > Pseudomonadota > Alphaproteobacteria > Caulobacterales > Maricaulaceae > Maricaulis. Next base: position 78,277 of record NZ_JAEPOL010000004.1, read on the forward strand.
GGTGTAGGACTCCCTTCTCCCCCTTCCGGGGAGAAGGTGCCGCGAAGCGGCGGATGAGGGGCGCGCGGCAGCGCCGCAAGGAGTCTCTGAGTGGCCGCTGCCGCGGCCGCCCCTCACCCTTCGTTGCTTTCAACAGGCCCCCGGCCTGTTGAATTCGCTACGCGAACCGCGCCTCAGTCCTCTCCCCGGCGGGGGAGAGGGGGAGCTGACACCGCTCCTGTTTTCCCCGAACCCGTTCCGGGGTCTGGTTGAGGAGCAAGACATAGCTGGCAGCGCGAAACCGGCCCGTTCGGCAGGCCCCGGAACATGTCCGGGGAAATTGGGTTGAGCGTATGTGAGGGAGAGGAGGGAGCTGAAGCGACAACCTCCTCCATCACCCTCCGCTTTTTCCCGGCCGGAGGCCCGGCCTTGAGCCGGGCAAAGCGCCGGGATCTGCGGGAGACTCATCGCTTGAAGCGATCTTCGGTCGGTCCCGGATCTGCAGCCTGCCTGCGCAGGCTTTCGTCCGGGAAAAATGGGGGGTGGAAGAGGGAGAACGAGCGCAACAAACACCGTCACCCTGACGAAAGTCAGGGCCCAGTTCATAGAGCGAGGCGGTCGCGAGTTCGCACTTATCCCGCACATCGCCACAGATCAGACCGAGCCCGCCTGGCGAAAATATCCCTTTACGATCTGGGTCCTGACCTTCGTCAGGATGACGGTTGATGGAGTGCAGACCCACCCTATTCCGGATGCGAGTCCAGTTCTTGGGCGACGTCTGTGGGGATGTCGGCGGGGCGGGAGGTGAAGGTGTTTTTAAGGGCACCGAAGATCGCCGCCAGAACGACGAGTGCCAGCCAGACGCCGCCGATCTGCAGCGCGCGCTGCGGCAGCGGGTCGATATAACCGAAATCGCGATAGGCCAGCCCCACCAGCGCGCCATAGACGCAAAGGGCTATCACGGCTGACCAGACGGCAAACGGTATCTTCATGGCGGCGCCCTCCCTTGACGGGAAAGCTAGCAAGCGCGGTGCCAGCTCACAACCAGCCGCGCTCGCGGGCGAGCCGGGCCGCCTCGATCCGGTTGGCCGCACCCAGTTTGGAAATCGCGCTGTGCAGGTAATTGCGCACCGTGCCCCGTGCCAGCCCCTCGGCCTTGGCGATGGCGGGACTGTCCATGCCGGCTTCTGCCAGACGCAACAGCCGCCGCTCGGTATCGGTCAGCGGATCGGCCTCGCTCCAGGCCTGTTCGGCCAGACCGGGCGCGATAACCCGTTCGCCGGCCGCGACACGGCGCACGGCTTCGGCGAGCTCGGCCGAGGGCGTGTCCTTGAGCAGATAACCGCTCACGCCGGCCTCCAGCGCGCGGCGCAGATAGCCGGGCCGGTCGAATGTGGTGACGATCAGCACACGCGTCTTCGCGCCGTCGCGGCGCAGCTGGGCGGCCAGTTCCAGACCGGTGAGACCGGGCATTTCGATATCGGTGACGAGGACGCCCGGTTCGTGGCGGCGCACCAGATCCAGCGCCTCGCGGCCGGTCGCTGCCGTGCCGGCCACGGCGATATCGCTTTCCAGCGACAACAGCGTCGCCAGCGCATCGCGCAGCATGGTCTGGTCTTCGGCAATGACGATATCGATCATGAGGCCGTGTCCTCCCTGCCCGCCGGCCAGACCGCGCGCAGGCCACTGCCCCGCCCGTCCAGCCCGCGTTCGGTGTGAAGCGTCATGCCCGCCTCGGCCAGCCGCTGGCGCAGCCCGTCCAGCCCCCGGCCGGCGAAGCGCGCGCCACCGCGGCCATCATCGGCCAGGGTGAGCACCAGGCCGTCCTTATCCGTGTGCAGGGAGATGGCGACACGGCGCGCACCGGCATGGCGCAGCACATTGGTCGCGCCTTCGCGCACCACCATGCCGAACGCCCCGGCGGCCATATCGGACAGGTTTGCGCCGGCAGGCAGATCGAGGCTCACCTCCAGCCCGGCATCGCGCAGGCGGCCGGCGATCTCGCCGGCGACCTCGGCCAGCGGACGCACCCGCAGCCCGGTGACCGCCTCGCGCACTTCGGCCAGGGCATCGCGGCCGATCTGCTGGATCGCCGTCAGTTCCGCCCGCGCCCGCTGCGGATCGGCATCGAAGAGGCGGTTGGCGAGGTCGGCCTTCAGCGTGACGACCGACAGTGTGTGGCCCAGAAGGTCGTGCAGGTCGCGGGCGATGCGCTGGCGCTCGGCCTCGACGGCGCGGGCGGCGGCATCGGCCTCCATCTCCTCGCGCACGGCCTCGCGTTCCTCGCTGCGGGCCGACCAGGCCGTCGCCGCCGCGATAATCGCGCCGAACACGAGATAGGCCAGTCCATAGAGCCAGGGCACGCCGGTTGCCAGACAGCCGGCCACCAGGGCGGCGAGCCAGGCGACAAGGCCGATGCGCTGCCACTGCCGGTCGCGGATGCGTGCCATCATGGCGACGGCAAAGATCAGATAGACCGCGGCGCCCGGATTGACCGTCAGCAGCCAGAACCCCAGGAGCTGGACCGCCAGCGCCGCCGGCAGGCTGGTCCAGTCGCGGCGGATCATGGCGAAGACGAAGAGGCAGAGGAAAAGCGCCGTCGCCACGATCGTGACGGCCAGGGTCTCGCCCACCGGCACGCCGTAGAACCAGGGCGCAAACGGCAGCACCAGATAGACCAGATAGATCCAGGGCCGGTGGGGCGAGAGATGCCGCCACCACCGGCCTTGCGTCTTCACGTTTTGCAGGCGTGCCTTCACGCGGGCTGCTCCGTCATCGCCGTGGCCTGAAGGCCCTTCTTACGGCGCAAACGGCCCAGTTCCCAGCGCATCCCGCCCGCGGCCAGCAGGTAGAGCGCGGCAACGGTCAGCGGCAGCACGTCGAAGCGGCCTTCCGGGAAGGCATACCAGAGCACGGTCACGGCAGCGACGCGCACAATGGCGTGGATCAGGCAGACGCGGCTGCCATAGGTCCAGCCGATGACCGGCCAGTGCAGCGTCATGCCGATCGCCAGGCTGAGCGGGGCGGCGTCCGGCGAGATGCCCAGAACGACGAAATGTATCGGCCACAGCATGTTGATCGACATCACCGACAACAGGCCGACACCGGCGATCGGCGATTTCGACTTCATGAAGGGCGAGGCGAGGGGTTTCTGCAGCAGGAGGCCCAGCGGGAAGATCATGCCGGACATGGCCGCGGCGGTCAGCGCCCAGTCTGCCGCCGGCAGGTAGCGGCTGAGCACGGCGAGGGCGATCCAGTAGATGGCGCCCGCCACGGGCAGGGAAATACCGCCGCCGGCGTCGAGATAATACTGGTCCTTGACGGCCTGCAGCTGGGTTTTGAAATCGTCGGTCATGAGAGGCTCCGGTGTTCGTGTCCGGAGCCACTCTCGCGCAGCAGCGGTCCGGGCGGCAGAAACAGGTCTCACCGATCGCGCATGACAGGTGTCATGCCGCACAGTGCGCGGCCGGCGGCAGCCCGCATCTTGGCGGGCCGCGCAACGCGTGCTATCCGCTCGGGCACATGGCATCTTTTTGACAGGGGTTGCAGCAATGGCGGCTGATCACGTTCGCGGCGAGATGGACATTTCCCAGCACAAGTCCACGTTCGACGGTTTCATGGCCGTCAGCACCTGGGGCTCTCTGCTCACCGGCGTGACGGTGCTCTACCTCACGCTCGCCTTTGCCGTCGGCCTGGACTGGCTCGCCTCGCTGATCGGCGTCGCCATTGTCGGCGTCATCGCCGGCCTCGTCCTGCAGATGAAGATGAGCTGGTATGTGACCGTGGGCGGCCTGTTCGTGTTCGGACTGGTCTGCGGCGGCGTGGTGCAGCTCTTCAGCCTCGCGCTCGGCGGTTAAATCTGCCTCGCCGGCAGCGCTATACTGCACTGCACAAAGAAATTTTTCTGCAGGCCTTCCCCTTCGGGAAGAATTCGACCATGCTCGCCGCAAACAAGCCAAAAAGCGGCGGGAGACCATGCGAATTGCTATTCTGAAGGAGCGACATGCGGGTGAGACCCGCGTGGCCGCGACCCCTGAAACTGTCAAGAAATTCGTCGGTGCCGGCCATGAGGTCGCCATCGAGAAGGGCGCCGGCGTGGCTGCGGCCATTCCGGACGACGCCTTCGCCGAGGCCGGTGCGACCATCGGCACGGCAGCGGCAACGCTGAAGGGCGCCGAGGCGCTGTTCGGCGTGCGCACACCGGACGAGGCGACGCTCGCCAAGCTGAAGGGCGTGCTGCTCGTCTGCCATCTCGAACCGCACGGCAATACCGCGAAAGCCGAGGCCCTGGCCAAGGCCGGGATCGACGCGCTGGCGATGGAATTCGTGCCGCGCATCACCCGCGCCCAGGCGATGGACGCCCTGTCCTCCCAGGCCAATCTCGCCGGCTATCGCTCGGTGATCGAAGCCGCGCAGCTCTACGGCCGCGCCTTCCCGATGATGATGACGGCGGCCGGCACGGTCGCCCCGGCCAAGGCCTTCGTCATGGGGGTCGGTGTTGCCGGCCTGCAGGCCATCGCCACGGCCCGCCGCCTCGGAGCCGTCGTCACCGCCACGGATGTCCGTCCGGCGGTGAAGGAACAGGTCGCCTCGCTGGGTGCGAAATTCATCGCGGTCGAGGACGAGGAATTCAAGCAGGCCGAGACGGCCGGCGGCTATGCCAAGGAAATGTCCAAGGAATACCAGGCGAAACAGGCCGAGCTCATCGCCAGCCATATCGCCAAGCAGGACGTGGTTGTCACCACCGCCCTGATCCCCGGACGCCCGGCACCGAAACTCGTCTCCAAGGCGATGGTGGAAAGCATGAAGCCCGGTTCGGTGATCATCGACCTGGCCGCGCCCACGGGCGGCAATTGCGAGCTGACCAAGGCCGACGAGGTGGTCGAGCACAAGGGCGTGAAGATCGCCGGCTTTGCCAACCTGCCGGCCCGGCTCGCCGCCGACAGTTCCGCGCTCTACGCGAAAAACCTCGCCAACCTGCTGCCGCTGCTCGTCGACGAGGAGGGCAAGAAGGCGCCGCACTGGGACGATGAAGTCATCCAGGGCATGGCGCTGACCAAGGGCGGCGAGGTGGTGCACCCGAGCCTGGTGAAGGAAGGCGCGTGATAGTCGCACTCCTCCGCAACGTCCTGTCGTGGCTGGCGGCCGCGGCCATTGCGATTGGAGTGATCCTGCTGTTCATCGGTGTGTTCTCCGGAATTCTGCTGTCGACCGAACCGCTTGACCAATTCGGCCAGCAGCCCGGCCTCAGCGCCGACGCTAAACTTGTCACTTTCGCCGGAGGCATTTCAGCCCTTCTCATTGGCGCTGTTCTGCTCTTCGGCCGGAGCCAAATTGGAGGTTTCAATGGAAGCCGTTGATCCCGTCATCTTCCGCCTGGCGATCTTCGTCCTGGCGGTCTTCGTGGGCTATTACGTCGTCTGGTCGGTGACCCCGGCCCTGCACACGCCGCTGATGGCCGTCACCAATGCCATTTCCTCGGTCATCATTGTCGGCGCCCTTCTGGCCGCCACGGCCACGGCCGGCAGCGAGGTCGCAGGCCAGGCCGCGTCCGGCGGCGGTGCGGGCTTCTCGCGCGGGCTGGGCTTCGTCGCCATCATCCTGGCGAGCGTGAACATTTTCGGGGGCTTCCTGGTCACCCGGCGCATGCTGGCCATGTACAAGAAGAAGGAGCGCTAGACATGTCCGTCAATCTGGCTGCCCTCCTCTATCTCGTCTCCGGCATTCTCTTCATCCTGGCCCTGCGCGGCCTGTCGAGCCCGGAAACCGCCCGCCGCGGCAATCTGTTCGGCATGGCCGGCATGGCGCTGGCGATCGTCACCACCCTGCTCGCCGTCGATCTCGACGCACTGTCGCTGGTGCTGATCGTGGCCGGTATCGCCATCGGCGGCGGTGTCGGTGCGGTGATCGCACGGCGCGTGCCGATGACCGCGATGCCGCAACTGGTCGCCGCCTTCCACTCGCTGGTCGGCATGGCGGCCGTACTGGTCGCCGCGGCCGCGCTCTACGCGCCGAACGCCTTCCACATCGCCGACGCGCTGGGCAATCTCAAACAGCTCTCCCTGTTCGAACTGTCGCTGGGCACCGCGATCGGCGCCATCACCTTCTCCGGTTCGGTGATCGCCTTTGCCAAGCTGAACGGCAACATGTCCGGCGCGCCGATCATCCTGCCCGCCCGGCACATCCTGAACATCGCCATCGGCGTCTTCATCGCCCTGATGATCGCCTTCCTGATGGCCTCGGGCGGCGATGCGAAACTCGCCTTCTGGCTGATCACCGTCGCAGCCCTCGTGCTGGGCATCACGCTGATCATCCCGATCGGCGGCGCCGACATGCCGGTGGTGGTGTCGATGCTGAACTCCTATTCCGGCTGGGCCGCGGCCGCGCTCGGCTTCACGCTGGAGAATACGGCACTGCTGGTCACCGGCGCGCTGGTCGGTTCGTCCGGTGCGATCCTGTCCTACATCATGTGCAAGGGCATGAACCGCTCCTTCATCTCGGTCATCCTGGGCGGGTTCGGCGCCGACAGCGCCGCAGCCGGCGATGCCGGTCCGCAGGGCAATGCCAAGATGGGCTCGGCCGACGACGCCGCCTTCGTGATGAAGAATGCCGGCAAGGTCATCATCGTGCCGGGCTATGGCATGGCCGTCGCCCAGGCGCAGCACGCGCTGAAGGAAATGGCCGACATGCTCAAGGAGGAAGGCGTCGAGGTCTCCTACGCCATCCACCCGGTCGCCGGCCGCATGCCGGGCCACATGAACGTCCTCCTGGCCGAGGCCCAGGTGCCCTATGACGAGGTGTTCGAGCTGGAGGACATCAACTCCTCCTTCTCCAATGCCGACGTCGCCTTCGTGATCGGCGCCAATGACGTCACCAATCCGGCCGCCGAGGACGACCCCGGCTCACCGATCTACGGCATGCCCGTCCTGCAGGTCTGGAAGGCCCGCACCGTCTTCTTCGTGAAACGCTCGCTGGGCTCCGGCTATGCCGGGGTGGAGAACCCGCTCTTCTTCCGCGACAACACGATGATGCTGCTGGGCGACGCCAAGAAAATGGTCGAGAGCATCGTCAAGGCACTCGACTGACGGATCCCGGGAAGCGGCGCGACGATGTGACCGCTTCCCGTTCCGCCCCCGTCACGCATGATGCCCGCGCGCCGGATCGGAAGGGGCATGTCATGCATACGGTTCTGGGCTGGTTCTGCTTTCTCGTCCTGTCGGCGACAGCCGGTCTGCATGTCTATTGGGGACTGGGCGGCCTCTGGCCGGCCGATAATGCAGCGGCGCTGTCGCGCACCGTGATCGGCACGCACAGCGGTGTCATGCCGCCGGCCGGAGTGACGCTCGTCGTTGCGGTCCTGATCTTCGCCGCCGGCAGTTTCGCTTTCGCGCGTGGGGTCCTGGCCTGGGACTCGCTGATCCTGCTGCGGGTGCCGCTGGCGGGCCTGGCCCTGATTTTCCTGCTGCGCGGCGCGGTGACCTATATGCCCGGCCCCTTCGCACAGGCCGCCGAACCCTTCGCCCACCTCAACGCGGTCTATTTCTCGCCGCTCATCCTCGCACTGGGCGCCGCCTTCGCCGCGCTGGCCCTGTCGCCTCGGCAATAGGGTCGGACGCTGGTTCTAGAGCAGTGCGGGGACCACGCTTCGCACCAGGAAGACCGCGAATAACACCATCAGCACCGATACCAGATTGCCGACGAGGAAGTAGTTCTTCATCTCGTCATGGTCCGGGCTCTCATCGCTCATCCGGTTGGCCAGCTTGACCGCGGCGAACAGGGTCAACACGTGCGGATAGCCCATCAGCAGACCGGCATAGAGCATCAACCTCTCCAGCACGCCCTTCACCGTCTCGATATCGAACCAGCGTCCCGTCTCCCGCTCGCCGGGCAACGCCAGCCGCAGCCAGCGGAAGAGGAAAAGGCCGGCGACCTCCATCACCAGGAAGATGCCGGCCGCAGCTGCGCTTTCAGCGATCATCATCCCTCCTCCGACGGGGAGGCCAGTCCCCGATCCAGAATCGTCAGCAGCGCCGATTGCAGCGCCCGGTACTCTTCGACGAGCAGCGTCCTGCGGCGGCGGTAGACGCTGGTGCGATCGCGGTCGAGCCGGTCGGCGGCTACGCTGTCGTCCGGCTCTTCCAGCAGAACCGCCGCATAGGGTCGCTCGATGTCGTTCCAGCGCGCCAGCAGACCTTCCAGCGCCAGCAGAATGTCTGCGGCAGCAGCCGTGAGCGTCGCATCCACCAGCTCAATCGTGCAGCGTGTCCTGCGGCGCTTCTGGGTCGGCTTTTCGGTCAGTAGCTGGCGTGCCCGCGTCAGGCCCGGCCCGAGCATGCCGTGGGCGATGTCCGGGTTTATCGGCGTTTCGATACCGCCCTCCAGTATGACATAATGCAGGTCGATCGGCGGATCGGCCTCAAGGCACAGCGCATCAAGAGCAAAAACGATGCGCATGGCAGCTTCCGCCGAAGCGACGACGCCCTGGAATTCGTCGCCCAGCGTGACCGTGAGCGGAGAACGGATATCGTCGGCCTGCGTGTCGTTGATCGTGGCGACAACGCCGGCCAGCCAGTCTCGAACCCGCCCCGCCTCGCGCCGAGAACTCGCCGTCACATCGCCCATAAGGATAATATTATTTTGCATCATTTGAGCAAAATATCACAATGTGCATATTATCTGCAACACATCTAACCCACACTAGCGACGCCGCGATAGACAAAGCCCGCGATCCGGGGCGTGCGCGGCGTATAGGCGGCATCCATCGTGTCGATGTGAAACCCGCCCTGTGCGATCAGCCGGTCCATCGGACGGGCGAGATGGCAGCCGCCGCCGATCCGCTTCCAGACCGGTTCGATGCGTCTTTGCCAGCGCGCGACGCCGGCGTCCGGCGCCAGCCCGTGTTCCAGGAAGATCAGCCGCCCGCCCGGCCGGAGCACCCGCCGCATCTCGGCGAGCGCGGCCGGCGCGTCGGGAATGGTGCACAGGGTGAAGGTCAAAAGCACGGTGTCGACGCTGTTATCGTCCAGCGGCAGGGCCTCGCCGGGCGCGTCGAGCAATTCCACCGGCACAGCCTGGCGCGCAATGGCCCGGCGCGCCTTTACCCGCATGCCCGCTGACGGCTCGACACCGATCACCCGTTCAACGCGTGCGGCGTCGTAGAAAGGCAGGTTCGTGCCCGATCCCAGACCGACTTCCAGCACCACGCCGCCGGCCTGCGGCACCATGGCCCGGCGGTGTTTCTCGATCGGCCGCGCGCCGCAGGCACAGGCGATCAGGTTGGGCAGGATGCGTTCGTCGTAAAACCCCATCACTCCATCCTGTGAAAATGGAAGGGCACGGTTTCCACGCGCCCGTCCGGGCGGCGCATGTCGAGAAAGGCTTTCAGCCCCGTCTCGCCATCGCGCTCCAGCACCAGGCCCGAGAAGATCACGCGATCGCCGTCCAGTGCAAGAAACCCGAAACTCACCTGTTCACCGTTTTCCTCCCAACCGGTGAAGTCGCGGTTGAAGTGCTTCACGTGATAGCCGAACGCCCCGTCGGGATTGTGGCCGATCATCAGCATTTCGGAGAATTGCAGCGCGCCGTCGGCACTGTACTGGAAGGCGCCGACCAGCTCGCCGGACGCGGTGCGCATCCAGCATTCCGACATCTCGCCCGCAAAGCCGGGCCCGGCCCAGCACCCTTCCAGCCAGCCAAGTGCAGCGAGAACCTCGTCCGGCTCGCTCGCCTTCGACGGCGCCGAGAGCAGGCCCAGCCAGACCGTCGCAATCAGAAAGACACGCATTTGAAACCCTCCGGCAGCCCGCACTGCCCGTCTGGCAGCGACGGCGTTGACACTAGGCCATAATCGGGAGAAAGGCGTTCCATGCCTTGCGACATTCTTGCGTTGCGCAAAGCGCGCGCCATACTTGACCGCGCAGACGTGTTCGGCCGACTTGCGCCCTTCGATCCGCGCTGGGTCGGCTCGATCCCGCTGGATGTGCATGGACCGGACGCCGATGCCGATATTGCCTGCACCGCCGGACCGGATCTCGCTGTCTTTCGCGACGCCCTGATCGCCGCTTTTCCCGATGCAGCCGTCGCCGACAATGAGCATGCCGGCGAAGCCTCGGTGATCGCCCGGCTGACGCTGGAGGGCATGCCGGTGGAGATTTTCGGCCGCTGCCGCCCGGTGGAAACCCATGAAAGCTATATCCACTGGCTGGCCGAGGATCGCCTTCTGACCCTAGCCGAAGACCGGTTTCGCGACGATATCCGCGCCGCCAAGGCCGGCGGGCTGAAGACCGAACCGGCCTTTGCCCGGGTGCTGGGCCTGGGTGGCGATCCCTTTGCCGAACTCCTCAAGCTCGCCTCACCCGGCGACGACGCCCTGCGAACGCTGATCAGCCGGGCCGGCTATGCCACGAAGGGCACAGCGCCCTAGCTGCCGCCCGGTCCCGGGTCGGTGCCGGTGCGCAGCCAGCCGGTGATCGAGACCCGCGCGGCGCGCACCTTGTCGCCGACACGCGTCACGGCGTGCGGCTGCGGCACCTTGAACATGGACAGTGTATTGCCGCGCGGCACGAAGGCCGTCTCGACACTGCCGCCGGGGCCGTAGAATTCCAGCAACCCGCCCCAGCCCTTTTTCCAGCCATCGGACAGGGTGAGCACATAGGCCGCGACCCGGTTCTTGCCGGTCACGCCATCATCATGCGTGGTCAGGAAGTGACCGCGCGTATAGCGGGTCAGCTGGGCATCGGCGAAGGCGATGTCCGGCGCGCCGAGGATGGTGCGCATGGGATCGAGAAAGCGGTCGGAATTGATCAGCTCGAACAGGTCGCACAACGCCGGCACTTCCCGGCGCAGCTCGCCGCGGTGCCATTTGTCGTAGATCGAGTAGGTGTCGTAGAGATAGCCGAAGCCGCGCCTGGCTTCGGCATCGACATGGCGCTGGAACTCGGCCTTCTGGGCCGGAGACTGCTGTCCCATCGCCGCGGAATCGAGATCGAGATGGCGGCCATTGAGCTTGGTCACCAGCGTCCAGCGCGGCACCGTATCGATAGCCGCACGCGCGGCCGCCAGCGTGTCATCGTCCAGCAGGCTTTCCACCTGGCAGCGCGTGGTGTCCGCCATCGCCTGGCGCGGCGTTTCGATATCCAGAGTGGGCGAAAGTGCAGACATGTCTTCCTCGTTCCGGGCCGTGCGGCTAGCTCTGGTTTTTGAGTGGTCGCATTTTCGAACCGCAAAACCGGTCCCCACTTTTGCTGAAAATGCTCTAAGCACAACCGGCGCAGCGTGGCGTTGCCGGATCAATCTCCAGCCGCCGCGCTTCGATCGTTTCACCGCATTCCACGCACCAGCCGTATTCGTCATTCTCCAGCCGTTCGAGCGCGGCGTCGATGCGACGTATTTCCTGCGCCCGCCGGGCCTCGGCCGCCTTGGCCATCGCCTGCACCTGCAGGGAATCCTGGCGCGACAAGCGCCCGACCGATTGCTGGTCGAGCGCCACGGGCTGCCGGTCCTCGCGCGCAGCCACGGACAAGTCCCGCAATTCCTCGCGCAGCGCGAGAAGCCGCGATCTCGCAGTTTCCGGCTCGATGGACATGATCTCCCCGACTGTCTTGCAGCGCTCACTATCGCCCCGCAGGCGGCGCGCCCCAAGACCGCGCTGCAGCCGCCGGTCCTGACCGCGAGAGGAACCGGGAGGGACGTTTTGCTGTTCAATACCGGTGGATCACTGCGCGGCGCACCTCTAGTTTCGCAGGACACGATACTGAGGGGCATCATGTCAGAGACCATTCTCGCCTTGGACAGCGTCTCCAAGACGTTCAACGGCAAGCCCGCCGTCCGCGATGTCAGTTTTTCCGTGGAACGCGGCCAGATTACCGGTTTCCTGGGGCCGAACGGCGCCGGCAAGACCACCAGCCTGCGCATGTCGCTGGGCATTCTCACGCCCGACCGCGGCACGGTTTCGCTGTTCGGCGGCCCGCCGCGTCCGGCGGCGCTCGACCGCGTCGGCTTCCTGCCGGAAGAGCGGGGTATCTATCGCAAGATGAAGGTGATCGATGTGATCGTCTTCTTCGCCCGGCTGAAGGGCGTCGCCCCCGCCGAGGCACGCCGCCGCGGCCTCCAGATGCTCGAGGAATTCGGCCTCGCCGAGGTCGCCGAGAGCAAGGTGAAGACCCTGTCCAAGGGCATGGCGCAGAAGGTCCAGATCATCTCGACCCTGGTGCACGAGCCGGAATTCATCATTCTCGACGAACCCTTCTCCGGCCTCGACCCGGTGAACCAGTATGCGCTGGAGCAGGTGGTGCGCCGGCAGGCCGAGGCCGGGCGTACCGTGCTGTTCTCGACCCACGTGATGGAACACGCCGAACGCCTGTGCGACAAGATCGTGCTGATCGCCAAGGGCCGGAAGGCTTTCGACGGCACGGTCGCCGAGGCGCTGGGCCAGGTACCGCGCCGCGTGACGCTGGAGATCGTCTCCGATCATGATCTTTCCAAGGTGCTGGCCGGCAAGGGCGAGGTTCACCGCGAGACCCAGGGCGAACACGAGGTCTGGATCGTCGATCTGGGTCCCGGTGTCGATGCCCAGGACATTCTCAAGGCCTGTGTCGATGCCGATGTGAAGCTGACCCGGTTCGAACCGGTGCGCGCCCATCTGCATGATGCCTTTGTCCATCTCGTCGGCCGCGAAGCCGCCGCCCCGGAAGCGGAGACCGTCTGATGCGCAATATCTATCTCATCGCCCGCCGCGAATTCCTGTCCTATGTCGCGACCTGGGGCTTCTGGCTGTCGCTGCTCTCCGTGCCGCTCTTCATGGCGCTGGGCTTCGGCATGCCGATCCTGATCGAGAACTCCCAGCCGACCCGCTACTACGTGCTGGTCGACGAGACCGGTGGCCGTCTGGAAGAGGCCGTGTTCGAACAGATCGACCGGTCCCGCGAGGACCAGGCCGAGCAGGCGCGCGAAGCGGCGCGCGAAATCCTCGGCGACAATCCGCAGCTCGGGGAAGCGTTCGACAATTCGATGCAGCTGGACAATGACGGCTATATCCGCGTCGAGGCCGGCACGACCGATCTCAACGAGTTGCGGCCCTATCTGACCGGCGATGCCGAGCTGGAAACCGCCGACGGCCCGCAACCGCTCTTTGCCGCCATCTTCCTCAGCGAACCCGTGCCGGGCCGTGTCGAGATGGCCTACTGGAGCACCAATCTGACCGATCGCGACCTGCGCCGCGATATCCGCGACGCCCTGCGCGATTACATGCATTTGCGCCATCTGGTGGAGAATGGCGTCGACCCGGCGCTGATCGAGGCGGCCGAAGACCTTGAGCCCGTGGTGCGCGAGCTCAATCCGGAACGCACCGACGAGGCCGCCGAAGTCACCGAAAGCGAACGCCTGCCCATCGTGATGGGTGTGGCGACCGCCTTCGGCCTGTGGATCGTGATCTTCTCGGTGGTGAACATGCTGCTCACCGCGATGATCGAGGAGAAGGGCAACAAGGTGCTGGAGATGATGCTGGCCTCGGCCCGGCATCACGAGATCCTCACCGGCAAGCTGCTCGGCGTGGCGGCCGTCTCCGCCACCCTGCTGATCTTCTGGGGCGGCCTCGCCTCGATCGGCGGACTGGCGATCCAGCAATTGATGGCGGCCGCCGACATTCCGGCTGCGGAAATCCTGGCCGCCCTGTTCGATCCGGCACTGCTGGGCCCGGCGATCGGCTATTTCATCGTCGGCTATCTGATGTATGGCGCGGTCTTCCTGGCGATCGGTTCGCTGTGCGAGACGATCCAGGACGCCCAGACGCTGATGAGCCCGATGATGCTGGTGATGATGATGCCGCTCTTCCTGGTGATGATGGCCATCGACGCGCCCGATTCGCCTATCGTGGCGATCGCCAGCTGGATCCCGCTGTGGACCCCCTTCATCATGCTGGTCCGCCTGCCCCAGGATATCGGCATGATCGAGATCATCGGCTCGACCCTCGGCATGGTGGTCACCGCCATGATCGTGATCTGGGGTGCAGGCGTCCTGTTCCGCATGGGCGCCCTCAACCAAGCCAACCAGGACACGGTGAAGAGCTGGTTCCAGTTCGGCGGCAAGAAAAAGGCGGCGGGGTAGGGCGGCGCGGCGCCTGCCGCACACCCCTTTCCGTCAACGCCACCAACAACCGTCATTCCGGCGAAGGCCGGAACCCAGGTCATAGGATCGGGTTGAGCCAAGTTTGGCACGATGCTGTTCTGAGATCTGGGTCCTGACTTTCGTCAGGATGACGGATTGTGGGGGCAGCAGAAACCTCGCCCTGACGGACCGCAATGCCCAAAAGGAAAACGCCGCGCCCCGGATCCGGGACGCGGCGTTTTCGCGAAACCTGTATCAAGGTCTGGCGACCCTAGCGGCGACCGCCACGCTTCGCGATGAGACCCTCGCGCTGCGCCCGCTTGCGGGCCAGCTTGCGCGCACGGCGAATGGCTTCAGCCTTTTGGCGAGCCTTCTTCTCCGACGGCTTTTCATAATGATTGCGGCGCTTCATCTCGCGGAAAGTACCTTCCCGCTGCATCTTCTTTTTCAGCGCGCGGAGCGCTTGCTCCACATTATTGTCGCGCACAACGATCTGTACGATGGCTCTCTCTCCATTATCTGGACGCAAGGACCATCCTCACGCCGCTAGTTCGCCAGAGGCGGGGCTACTACCAGAGCTGCGACGCCGTGTCCACTCTGTCAGCGCACACGGGCGTAGTGACGCGCAGGCGCGTCTGGTCTAGGAATGACGCATGACCGATGCCGCTTCTGACACCCGATTTCGCAAGTCTACCACACGCGAGGCCCTGCTGCAGCCCATGCTGGCCCATGCGGCCTTCGATGGCTGGACGGCAGACAGTTTCCGCGCGGCCTGCGCCGATGCCGGGATCGATGAGGGCCAGGCCCGCCTGGCCTGCCCGCGCGGCGAGCTGGACATGCTGGTGCACTGGTCACGGCGCCTGGACGAGGCCGTGCTGGACGCAGTAAAGGCGGCAAACCTCGCCGAGATGAAGATCCGCGAGCGCGTGCGCTTTGGCGTCACGGCGCGCCTGGAAGCGCTCTCGGGACATGAGGAAGCCGCCCGCCGGGCCCGCGCCCGCCTGATGCTGCCGGACGCCGCTGCAGAGGGGCCGCAATTGCTGTGGGCGACGGCAGACACGATCTGGCGCGCGATCGGCGACACCTCGACCGACGTCAATTTCTACTCGAAGCGGACGATTCTCTCCGGCGTTTTCGGCACGACCCTGGTCGCCTGGCTCAATGAGAGCGATGCCGCAAAGCCCGAAGCCCGCGCCTTTCTCGACCGCCGCATCCAGAATGTGATGGATTTCGAGAAGACCAAGGCCCAGCTGACCAAGATGACCGCCGACCTGCCCGACCTCGCCGGCCTGCTCGGCAAGCTGCGCTACGGCCCGGGACCGCGGGTATAGCTTAGTTAGCTAACCCTCCCACCGCGGAGAAGCGTACCAGGCCTGCTCGGCGGGCACCTGGACAAGGTCGCGCTCGGGCCAGCGCAGGGCGGTGAGATGGCCGCCGAAGACGCAGCCGGTATCCACACAGACGACATTGTTGTGCTCGCGCACATCGGGTTCGGCGACATGGCCGTGCACAACGGTCGCTGTGCCGGAATAATTGCGCGCCCAGTTGCGGCGGACGGGCAGGCCGTGCAGGTCCCGCTCGCCCGTCACTTCACCGAACATGGCAAAGGCCCGCACCCGGGTCGTGTCCTCGCCATGCATGTCGGCATGAACGCCGGCATGGGCGACCACCAGCTCACCGCCATCGAGCAGGAGGTGGTGCGGCAGGCTGTCGATGAAGGCCGCGACCTGACGGCAGAAGGCGTCACTCTCGCGGCGGAACTGGGCGATCGTGGCGTCGAGCCCGTGGCTCACCTTCACATCGCGTCCGGCCAGCCAGCGGCGGAACTTGTCGTCATGATTGCCGACCACGCAATAGCCCGCCCCGGTCTCCACCAGATGCATGGCCAGACGCATCACGTCCGGCGTACGCGGTCCCCGGTCGACCAGATCGCCCAGTAGGACCGCCTTGCGTCCCTCGGGATGCCTGATGCGGTAGTCGCGTGAGCCGGCCACGCCCTCATAGCGCACCTCATAGCCCAGCCGGTGCAGCAGCCGCTCCAGCTCGCCGGCACAGCCATGCACATCCCCGATCAGATCGAACGGGCCGCTGTCATCGATGAAACGGTCGGGTGCGGTGGGATTTGCCATCATGTCCATGCCCCCAATATGGGGCCCGGGACAGCCGAGTGCGAACCCCTAAAGCGGGGAGAGCCGGTTTACATGGCCCATCTTGCGGCCGGCGCGCACGGCGCGCTTGCCATAAAGATGCAGGCGGGCCTGCGGATCGGCCGCAAGCGCCGCCCAGTCATTGGCGTCCTCGCCGATCAGATTCGTCATCACACAGGCCGAGTGCGGCGACGGATCGCCCAGCGGCCAGCCGGCCACGGCGCGCATATGCTGTTCGAACTGGCCGCAGCCGCAGGCATCCATGGTCCAGTGGCCGGTATTGTGGACGCGCGGCGCGATCTCGTTGACCACCAGCCCGTCGGGACCGAGGTCGAAAAGCTCGACCGCGAAGACACCGACATGCTGCAGCCCGCCGCCGATGGCGCGGGCGATCTCCAGCGCGCGGGCCTGGGTCGCCGCATCGACGCCGGTTGCGGGTGCGTGGGTCTGTTTGAGAATGCCGTCGCCGTGGATGTTCTCGCCCAGCGGCCAGGCCTTCACCATGCCGTCGACCGAGCGGGCCGCCACAACGGACAGCTCGCGCGTGAAGGCGGCGGCGCCTTCCAGGATGGCCGGCTTTTCACCGATCGCGTGCCAGGCTTTCGCGGCATCGCCCGGCTCGCGGATCCAGGCCTGGCCCTTGCCGTCATACCCAAAGCGCCGGGTCTTGAGCACAGCCGGCAGACCGATCTGCGCAATGGCTGCTTCAAGACTCTCGAGATCGTCAACGGCGGCGAAGGGCACGGTGGCCACGCCGGCCTCGTTGATGAAGGTTTTCTCGACCAGGCGGTCCTGGGTCAGCTCCAGCGAACGGGCGCCCGGACGCAGATGCGAGACGCGCGCCGCGATCCCGACCGTCGCGACGGGCACGTTCTCGAATTCATAGGTCACCGCATCGCAACGCTCGGCAAAGGCCTGGACGGCGCCTTCATCATCCCAGGGCGCGCAGAAGGACCGGGCCGCCACCCGTGAAGCCGGACAGTCCGGCTCGGGCTCGTAGACGTGGACGTCGAAGCCCAGCGCTGCGCCGGCCGTGGCCAGCATGCGGCCGAGCTGTCCGCCGCCGAGAATGCCGATCACCGAACCGGGCGAGAGCGGAGCTGTCGTCATGGAAGATCAGTCCTCGACCGTCACCGGTACGCTGTCGGTCTGGGCCTGGCGCCAGTGTGCCAGCCGACCGGCGACCCCGTCATCGGACAGGGAGAGAATGGACGCCGCGAGAAGCCCGGCATTGGTGGCGCCGGCCTCGCCGATCGCCAGCGTGCCCACCGGTACGCCGGCCGGCATCTGGACGATGGACAGGAGGCTGTCCTGACCGCTCAGCGCCTTGGACTTCACCGGCACGCCCAGCACCGGCAGGGTTGTCATGGATGCGATCATGCCCGGCAGGTGAGCCGCACCGCCGGCACCGGCGATGATCACCTTGATCCCGCGATCGCGCGCACCCTTGGCGAACTCGACCAGCCGGTCCGGCGTGCGGTGCGCCGAGACGACCTGGGCTTCGTAGTTCACGCCGAGATCGCGCAGCAGGCCGGCCGCCTTCTTCATGGTCGGCCAGTCGGACCGTGAACCCATGACGATGGCGACATCGGCAGGGCTGGCAGCGGCGGCCATATCGGGTGAGGACGGCGAAAGATCGCTCATGACGCTTCCTGAACGAAGAAAAGGAAGCGCGGGACCTTAACCACAGCGCGAGGAAGGTCAAGGCGCCTTTCAAGACAGGGCAATTCTTTCCGGGCTTGAGGGTTTCTTAACCACACTTGTTCACGTTTCGGGAGGATTGGAATCGGAGTGGATCGGCGCATGCGCATCGGCCCCTTGAACACGACCGGCAATGTCTCCCGCAGCGGGCGGGCGGATCCGGCCCGGAAGGGCGACGCGGCAGGCTCTGCTGCGGCGCCGCGGGATTCCGCCTCGATCATGGGCGTTCCCGAAAGCGAACTGACACCGAATGTCCAGCGCGCCCTCCTCTCGCTGATGGGCGAGGTCGATCAGCTGCGCAAGGAGACCGAGCGCCTGCGCGGCCGCGTGCGCGAACTCGAATCGCTGGCCGATCACGATGTCTTGCTGCCGGTGCTGAACCGCCGCGCCTTCCTGCGCGAGGTCTCAAAAGCCCTGGCCCTGGCCGAACGCCACGAAGCGCCGTCCTCGCTGGTCTATATGGACCTGAACGGCTTCAAGGACATCAATGACCGCTTCGGTCATGCCGCCGGCGACGCCGCGTTGCACCATGTGGCCGGCCTGCTGGCGGCCCATGTGCGCGAGACCGACGCGGTCGGCCGTCTGGGCGGGGACGAGTTCGGTCTGGTTCTGACCCTGACCGGTCATGAAGGTGCGCAAGCCAAGGCCCAGGAACTCGTCGACATCATCGAGACGACGCCCTTCATACACAAGGGTCACGAGCTGAGCGTGGGTGCAGCCTGGGGCTGCCATCCGCTGCAGGCCGGCCACAAGGCCGAAGAGGCGATGGCCCAGGCCGACGCCGCCATGTATGCGCGCAAGCAGGCCCAGAAGTCCCAGGCGGACCGCCGCCAAGCCTGAGCGCCAGGCCCTGACGGGGATCAGGCGATGATGTCGGGCGTGATCTGATCCTCAAGCCGGGCGATCTCGTCCTTCAGCCTGAGTTTTTCCTTCTTGAGACGGGCAATCTTCAGCTGGTCGACGACACCATTGTCGGACAGCATGTCGACCTCCCTGTTCAACTCGTCATGCTGCTCGCGCAGCGCAGTGAGCTGTTCAAGAAGGGCCTGTTGCTCCTGGGAATCTCCGTCCATTCCTGAGCCGTCTCTTTCCGGTTGTCGAACAGGATCCGTCGGCTTGCCGGCGCCGCCTTGCAGGCGTCGGGCCGGTGTGACGCGACGAAGCCATGATACTAGCGGCTTTCGACCGGCAGATAAATCCGCAAAGGACGTTGCGGACGCGAAGACACACTCAGCGCCGCCCGCCCTCCAGATCCTCGCCCCAGCGGCGGGTTGAGTCCCAGTCCAGCCCGAACAGGTCGAGGGCCCGGCCGACCGACTGGTCGACCAGATCGTCGATGGTTTCCGGCTTGGCATAGAAGGCCGGCAGCGGCGGACAGATCACCGCACCCATCTCGGTCAGGGTCTCCATCGTGCGGATATGGCCGAGATGGAACGGCGTCTCGCGGACCATCAGCACAAGGCGGCGGCGCTCCTTGAGAACGACATCGGCGGCGCGTGTGAGCAGGCTGGATGTCACACCGGTGGCGATTTCGGACATGGTGCGCACCGAGCATGGCGCGATCAGCATGCCGCGCGTCCGGAAGGAGCCGGACGCGATCGGCGCGCCGACATCGGGCATCTTGTAGACATGGTCCGCCCGGGCCCGGAAGTCGCGGATCGACAAATCCGTCTCGTAACCGAGGGTCATTTCGGCCGCTTTCGAGGCCACCAGATGGCTCTCGATTCCCATCGTCCGGAGCGCATCCAACGCCCTGATTCCATAGACAATTCCGGAGGCGCCCGAGACACCCACGATCATCCGGTCCGGCTTCACCATCCCCTAACCTCGAAACGTTTCGTGAATAGACATAATGCGTGGACGTGTTTCAATCGAGTGTTCCACTTCACAAAGAGGAGACGTCTCCATGTCCATCGAAGCCCGCATTCGTGAGCTCGACGCCCGTCACACGCGTCTGGATTCTCAAATCGACGAACTGAAAAAGCATTCGTCGGCGGACTCGCTGGAAGTCGCCCGGCTGAAGAAGGAAAAACTTCTGCTCAAGGAGCAGATCCAGTCCCTCCGAACGACCACGCATCAGTCTCTGGCCGGATGATCCGGACGAACTGATGCGAACCCGACTGACACGCAAAGCAGGGGGCGGCTTTCGAGCCGCCCTTTTTGCAGGTTAGACTGCGTGTCCTGAAACGGAGACTATCATGCGTGCCCTTGCAGCCCTCCTGCCCCTCGCCCTGATCGCGGCTCCGCCTGCGCTGGCGCAAAAGGACGTTTCGCCCTGCCAGGCCGGCCGGCTGGCGCTGGATGCCGGCGAGAGTGCGCAGGCGATCGAGGATCTGGAGGCCTGCCTGTCCAGCGAGGACCTGGAGCCGGATCGCGAGGTCGGTGTCTATGCCGGCCTGGGTGCCGCGTTTCTTGCAGAGCAGCGTTACGAGGACGCGCTGAACGCCTATAATTTCGCCTTCGCGATTGCCGAAACCCAGCGCGCCGAAGTGATCGAGCCGACGCTGTGGCGCAATCGCGGGATCGCCCGGACCGAACTTGGCCAGCTCGAGGAAGCGCTGTCCGATCTGCGGCGTGCCGCCGCCGAGATGCCGGACGATGTGATGACCCAGCTGACCCTGGGCATCGTCTACCAGGACATGGACCGCGCAGCCGACGCCGTGGTTGCCTATGACCACGTTGTCCGGCTGGAACCGTCCTGGACAGGCGCGTGGATCAACCGGTCGAGCGCCCTGCTGGATGCCGGCATGACCGGCGCGGCCGTCGACGATGCGCGCCGGGCGGTCGAGCTGGAGCCGGAAAGCGGCACGACGCTGAACATGCTGTGCTGGACCCTGATCCAGGACGGGCGTGCCCGCACGGCGCTGCCCTTGTGCGAACAGGCCGTCGCACTGGAACCCGAATCCGGCGCGATCGTGCATTCCCACGCCTCGGCGCTGGAGGCCCTCGGCCGGATGGACGAGGCTCTGCCGCTGTATCGCCGGGCCTGGCAATTGGCGCCGGACGATCCGGAGATTGCCCAGGACTATCAGCGCACACACAATCCCTGACCGTCCTGCCGCCCCGGCATCCGGCCAGGGGCCATTGCAACACGCCGCTGCTCGTGCAAGGTCAGCGATCCCGCGTGGGCGCAACGCGCCCGTTTGGAACAAGAGGACCACATCATGGGTGACCGCGTTGCCATCGTAACCGGTGGAGCCAACGGCATCGGCAAGGCCTGTGCGCGCCGTCTGAGCGAGGATGGCTGCCAGGTCGTCATCGCCGATATCGACCAGCAGGCCGGCGAGGCGCTGGCCGACGAGCTGGGCGCCGAGAAGGGCAAGGCCCTGTTCGTGTCGTGCGATGTGTCGGACCGGCTGTCGGTCAACAATCTCCTGTCCGAGACGCGGGCGACCTTCGACCGGCTGGACGTGCTGGTGAACAATGCCGGCATCGTCGCCAAGGGTGACATTCTCGATCTGTCCGACGGCGATTTCGACCGTGTCATGGGCGTCAACCTGAAAGGCGCCTTCCTGGTCGCACGCGAAGCCGCGCGCCAGATGGTCGACCAGATCGAGGAAGGCGGGGAGCGCGTCGAGGACGCCCGCCGCCGCTATGCCATCATCAACATGTCCTCGGTCAACGGCGTCGTCGCCATTCCCGACCAGCTCGCCTATTGCGTCACCAAGGGTGCGATCGATCAGCTGACCAAGTCGATGGCGCTGGCGCTGGCCAAGCACGGCATCCGCGTCAACGCGATCGGCCCGGGCAGCATCAATACCGATGTGCTCAAATCCGTAAACGACAATCCCGAAGCCATGGCGAAGATCATGTCGCGCACGCCGCTGCAGCGGATCGGCGATCCCGACGAAGTCGCCTCGGTCGCCTCTTTCCTGGCCTCGCGCGATGCCAGCTATGTCACCGGCACGACGCTCTATGTCGATGGCGGCCGCCTGGCCCTGAACTACACGGTGAGCTGAGGTCGGGCGGCCGCTCCGGGATGTACAGCCGTCCACCCGACAGCGCGCTCGAGCCCTTCATCGAATGCGTCTGGTTCAATCCCGGCCAGACCGGCGGCATCAGCGTGCGCGAGCGCGTGCTGCCCACCGGCCAGGCCCATATCGCCATCCGCCCGTCAGGCCCCGGCTTCCGCTTCTTCGAGCATGCTGCGGACCCTGCCGGGCGCGACATGGGGCACGCGATCGCCGGCGGCATGCGTAGCACGCCCTACTTCAAGGACACCTCCGCCGAAACCCCGAGTTTCGGCGCCCTGATGAGGCCCGGCGCAGCAGGTCTGGTACTGGGCAAGCCGGCCGGCATGCTGGCCGAACGCCATCTTCCGCTTTCTGTCTTCTGGCCGGAACAGGACCTCGCCCGGCTTGAAGACGCGATGCGCGCGGCAGCCTGCGCGGAAGACGCGCTTCAAGCCCTGGAGACAGAACTGCAGAAGCGGGTTCGCGGTCATGACGGGATCGCTCCCGGCGTCGCCACCGCCCTCCGGGCGATCGCGCGCGGGAAGTCCGTCGGCGATCTGGTGCACCAGTCCGGCGTCAGCCACCGGCACTTCGTCAGGCTGTTCCGTAACGCTGTCGGTCTGTCGCCGAAGCTCTACAGCCGCGTGGTCCGGCTCGGCCACGTCGTTCTGGCGCTGCGTCCGGAAGAGGCCCCGGACTGGGCCGGCCTTGCCGCCGATGCCGGCTATTTCGACCAGTCGCACTTCATACGCGATTTCCGGGCCCATACCGGTCTGGCGCCCGCCGCCTATCACCGCCGCCTGTCCGAACGCGCCTTCCATGTCGCGGACTGAGGCCGTCAGATTTTTACAATACGGCCGCAGCAGGCCGGGCTAGCTTCCGCTTGCCTGCCCAGGAGACCGACATGGCGATCCACGAACTCTACCCCTATATCCACGCCCGCAATGCCGACGAGGCTATCGCCTTCTACAAGACGGCTTTCGGGGTGACCGAGAAATTCCGGCTGGTTGAACCGTCGGGCCGGATCGGCCATGCCGAACTGGCCTTCGGCGACACCACGCTGATGATCTGTGACGAGTTTCCTGAATACGACGCACGGGCGCCGCGCGAAGGGGAAACCTGTCCCTTTGTGCTGCACATCCATGTCGATGACTGTGATGCCGTGATCGAGCGGGCGATGGCTGCCGGGGCGGTTCTTCTGCGCGAAGCCCAGGACATGTTCTATGGCGAGCGGTCCGGGCTGATACGCGATCCGTTCGGCTATTCCTGGCTGGTGGGCAATTCCTTCGAGGAGGTCGAACCGGCCGAGATGCAGCGGCGCTATACTGCGCTCCTGTCTGACGATCCGGCATGAAAAAGGGGCGGCTTGCGGCCGCCCCTCTCCATTTTCGGGCCTGTCCGGCAGATCAGTCCTGCTTGGAACCGCCGAACAGGGTTTCCAGGTCGATATCATCCGGATTGAACTCGTCGCTCGGCTTTTCCAGCTCTTCCTGGGCCTTGAGCGTGTCGTTGAGCATTTCCGGATTTTCTTCTTCCAGCTTGCGGCGGCGCGCCGAGGCCTTCTTCACCTGATCGTCGAGATCGATCTGGGTGCACAGGCCCAGCGAGACCGGGTCGGTCGGCTTGATATTGGCCGAGTTCCAGTGCGTGCGCTCGCGCACCGCCTGGATCGTCGTCTTGGTCGTGCCGATCAGCTTGGAGATCTGGGCGTCGGACAGTTCCGGGTGGTTGCGCACCAGCCAGGCAATCGCGTCCGGACGGTTCTGGCGGCGCGACAGCGGCGTATAGCGCGGACCGCGGCGCTTGGCCGGTGTGTGCAGGTCGGCGTATTTCGGCTTTACCACCTTCATGCGGTAGTCGCTGTTGCTTTCCGCCTTCTCGATTTCTTCCCGGGTCAGCTGCCCGTTGGAGATCGGGTCGGCGCCACGCACGCCCACGGCCACGTCGCCATCGGCGATGCCCTTCACTTCCAGCGGGTGCAGGCCGCAGAAACCGGCAATCTGGTCGAAGGTGAGCGAGGTATTATCGACGAGCCAGACCGCCGTGGCTTTCGGCATCAGGATCTCGGTCATGGATTCAATCTCCCTGGGAGAAACAAAAAAAGCCCGACGCGGCGGCCGGGCTTGGGCTTCCGACGCTTCGGTTCGGGATAGCCCGTACACGAAGCGATTTAGGGGATTTATACCGCAATCGGACGCCGCTGCAAAGCGGCTGCCCCGGCCAATTGTCAGCACGTCAGCAGGATTTTGCCGGAATGCGCGCCGCCGTCGAGCCGCTCATGGGCGGCGCGCACATCGTCCAGCGCGAAGCGGCTGTCGATCACCGGCGCCAGGCGGCCGGCCGCGACCCAGGGCCACACCGTTTCGCGCACCGCACGCGCCAGCCGCGCCTTCTCGGCGTCGGGACGGGCCCGCAGGGTCGAACCGGTCAGTACGATCCGCTTGAGCATGACCCGCATCAGATCGACCTCGACCCGGCTGCCCTTCAGGAAGGCGATCAAGACAATGCGGGCACCGGCATTGGCGCAATTGATGTTCTTCTGGACGTAGTCGCCGCCCACCATGTCCAGGATGACATCGGCCCCGCCGGCATCCTTCACGACGGTCTCGAAGTCGGCCTCGCGGTAGTTGATGGCGATATCGGCCCCCAGGCGCTCGCACAGCGCAACCTTCTCTGCCGTCCCGGCTGTCGCGATCACGCGCGCGCCATGGGCCTTGGCCATCTGGATGGCCGTCGTGCCGATCCCGCTCGTCCCGCCATGAACCAGCAATGTCTCGTCCGGCGACAATGCCCCGATCTTGAACACATTCGTCCACACGGTCAGCACGGTCTCGGGCAGTCCTGCAGCGTCGGCGAGATCGATTCCCGCCGGTGCCGGCAGGACCGAGCCGGCGGGCGCGATGACATAGTCGGAATAGCCGCCGCCCGCGACCAGCGCACAAACGGGATCGCCCACGGCGAGCCCGTCGACGCCGGAGCCGAGTGCCTCGACATGGCCGGACACTTCCAGGCCCAACCCCTCAGGCGCGCCGGCCGGTGCGGGATAGAAGCCGAGGCGCTCGATCTGGTCCGGCCGGTTGACGCCGCAGGCGGTATTGCGGATCAGCACCTGGCCGGGCCCGGGCGGTGCCACAGGACGCGTGACCACATCCAGCACATCCGGCCCGCCAGGCTCGCGAGCGATCACGATACGGGTGGTTCCGGCAGTTTGCGTGGGCTGGGTCATGGGACTCTATCCGGCTTCGCGCTATGCTCGCGCATCGCAGTGTGGAGGCCCCCATGTTTCACGATGACGATATGCCTGCAAGCGCCCGGGCAAAGAATGCCATCATCCCCGGCGAGGATCTCAGTGCCCTTTCCCTGGAAGATCTTGCCGAGCGGCGTGCCCTGCTCGAGGCCGAATTGCGCCGCATCGACACCATGACGGACAAGAAACAGGCCGGGCGCAGCGCTGCGGACGCCGTGTTTAAGTTTTGATCAACAGTTTCCGGCAGATTGGCCCGAGCCTTGCTACGAATCGGACCAGATGTTTGCGGACCGAAACTGGACACGTGATGACTGACAATACGCCGAACCTCTTTCCCGCCGGCGGTGCGCCGGCAGCCCGGGCCCAGGACTTCGCCAATTCGGAGATGTTCCAGAAACTCTTCCGGGAAGGTATGGACCTGGTCGAGGAGACGGCAGCCTATCTGGACGGACCGGGGCGCGACGACTCCAAGTCGCTCGACCGCGCCGGCGCCCTGTCCTATGCCACCGAGAGCATGAAACTGACCACGCGCCTGATGCAGGCTGCGTCCTGGCTGCTGGCCCAGCGGGCCGTGTCCGAGGGCGAGATGTCGGCCCAGGATGCCACGGACGGCAAATACCGCCTGTCCCGTGACCGGCCGACCGACGGGCTGTGGCCGGAGGGCGAAACGCCTCCGGCGGTGCTGATGGATCTCGTGCGCCGCTCGCGTTCGCTCTATGACCGCCTCAAGCGCATCGACGACAATCTCTATGTCGACGGGCCGCTGGAGATGGACACCAATCCGGTTGCCGACCAGATGGCCATGCTGCGCGGCGCCTTCGGCGACCGCTGACGCCACGTCCATCCATGCCCGCGGGCAAAGAAAAAGGCGCGCTCCTTTGCGGAGCGCGCCTTTTGTCTTGGCGTCTTCGACGGACGGCTTACACGAAGCCCTTGAACTTGTCCTTGAAGCGCGACACACGGCCGCCGCGGTCCATCAGCTGCTGATTGCCGCCGGTCCAGGCCGGGTGGGACGTCGGATCGATGTCCAGGGTGAGCACGTCGCCTTCCTTGCCCCAGGTCGACTTCGTCTGGAACTCGCTACCGTCCGTCATCTTCACGGTGATGACGTGGTACTCGGGATGGATATCCTTTTTCATCGGTCCGGCTTTCTTTTGATCCGCCGCGCCACCCGATTACGTTGCCGGGCACGCAGCTCATATAAACTCAGGAGCGCGGGTCTATACAGGAAGGGCAGCGCCAGAGCAACCACCGCCATGTGTTGCCGGGACAGGGCCCTCGGGCTTGCCTGCCCGGGCGATTGACACGATCCTCCCGCCACATCGACATGAGGGGAGAAGAGCTTGAAAAATCTGATCTGCGGCCTCGCCCTGCTGGTTGCCGCAACAGCGCCCAGTCTGGCCCAGGGCACCACCGCCGGCAGCGACAGCAATGGCGCCACGCCCATCCATTTCGGCACCTCCTACGAGATATCCGCTTCCGTTCTCGGCGAGACACGGACCGTGAATGTCTGGCTGCCGCCACATCACGACACGGCCGAAACGCCCTACACCGTGCTCTACCTGATCGATGGCGGTGTCGAGCAGGACTTCCCCCATATCGCCGGCCTCGCCCAGCTTGGCGTGATTTCCTGGCAGTATGAGCCGCTGATCGTGGTCGGCATCGAGACCACCGAACGTATCCACGAGCTGACGCCCGCGCCCGCGGACGCGCGCTATCAAACCCAGTTCGACACGTCCGGCGGAGCGGCCGCCTTCCGGGCCTATATCGCGCAGGATGTCATTCCCTTCATCGAGGCAAACTATCGCGTCGGCGAGCGCCGCGCCGTGATCGGGGAAAGCCTCGCCGGTCTGTTCATCGTCGACACCCTGCTCGAACAGCCGGACCTGTTTGACGACTATATCTCGGTCTCGCCCAGCCTGTGGTGGGACGATCAGGCCGTGGCCGAACGGGCCACCGAACGCCTCGCCGCCGCCGACCATTCGGACACACGTGTCTATCTCACGATGGGCGATGAGGGCGGCACGATGCAGGCCGGGCTCGACAAGCTTCTCGCAGCCCTCGAAGCGGTCGAAGGCACGCCGGAGTACCGCTATGTCGACCGCCGCGAAACCGAGACCCATTCGACGATCTATCACGGCGCTGCGCTCGATGCCCTGCGCTGGCTCTACGCCCGCCCGCCTTATGATTATGGCGAAGTCCCCTGGTATCTGATCGAGGGTGGTCAGCCGGAGGCCGGGCCCGATGAGGCGAGTGAGTAGCGGCCGGACGGCTCCACCCCGACACCCGCGAACAGCACCGGAGGACAGACCATGCCCGCAATCCGTCGGTCGGCCGCGGCCGATACCGAGGCCCTGACCGGAATCTGGCGCTCCGCCGTGAAAGCAACGCACGACTTTCTCAGCGAGACCGATTTCCGTGAAATCGAGACGCTCGTCGCCGAACAGTATATTCCCAACGCGTCGCTATGGGTGGCCGTGGATGCGACCGACCGGCCGCTCGGCTTCATGGGCATGACCGGCAGCCATGTCGACTCGCTCTTCGTCGCGCCGGACCAGCGCGGGACCGGCCTGGGAACCGCCCTCATGGATCATGCCCGGAAAACGGCCGGCCTGCCGCTGTCCGTCGACGTGAACGAGCAGAATTCTCAGGCGGTCGGTTTCTACGAGCGCCTAGGCTTCGAACAGTTCGACCGGTCGCCACTGGACGATGCCGGACGGCCCTATCCGATCCTGCACATGCGCAAGGCTGTCGGCTGACCCGAGTGCCCGACAGCGCACATTGACATACACATCGACCATACACATCATCGAACCGCACCATCTGGACTGGCCGACGATGAAGTATGAGCAACCCGCACCCCGCAAACGCGTCAATCTGACCGTGCGCGAAGACATCATGGCGGAAGCACGCGCGCTGGGCCTGAACACCTCCCGCGCGGCAGAAGCCGGCATCGAAGCGGCCGTCCGCGAGGAGAAGGGCCGCCGCTGGCGCGAGGAAAACCGCGAAGCGATCGAGGCACACAATCGCCGGATCGAGCGGGAAGGCCCCTTGCTCGGCACACCATGGTGGGCCCAGCCCAGAGACGACTAGGTGGCGCGCTTCGATGTCTACCGTCCGACCGGTCTGCCAGCACGGCTCGCCGTGGATGTGCAATCGGATGTCCTGAGCGATCTCGACAGCCGCGTCGTGATCCCGCTTCGCCCGTTCGATCCGTCAGCGGGAGAAGCAGTCTACAGGCTGATGCCCGCGCTCGGTATCGAAGGTCAGGACTACCTGCTCGTAACGACCGATATCGCCATGGTGCCGAACCGTCTTCTGGGACGCCCGATCGCGAATATCGAGACAGAACACCGCGACACCATCACCGCCGCGATGGACTTCCTGTTTCAGGGCTATTGATCCCGCATTCTCCTAACGCGAGGTCAGTTTCAGCTCGATGCGGCGGTTGCGGGCATTGGCCTCGGCCGACCGGCCTTCCGCGATCGGATGGTTCTCGCCGAAACCGGCGGCGACCAGGCGCTCGGACGGCACGCCGAGATCCTCGAACCATTGTACGACCGAGATCGCACGCGCGGCCGAGAGGTGCCAGTTCGACGGATAAGTCGTGCGGATCGGCACCGGATCGGTATGCCCGTCAATGCGGATCACCCAGTCGATATCGCCCGGGATCTCGTCGGTCAGCTGGATAATGGCATCGGCGATGGGCCGCAGGCTTTCGCGCCCCTCGCTCGACAGTGCCGCCGAGCCGGACGGGAAGAGCACATCGGTCTCGAACACGAAGCGGTCGCCGACGATGCGGACGCCGGTGCGGTTGCCGAGAATCTCGCGCAGCCGGCCGAAGAAGTCGGACCGGTAGACCGCCAGTTCGGCCGCACGCTCGGCAAGGGCGGCGTTGAGACGCTCACCCAGATTGATCACCTGGGCCTCGGCCTCCTCGGCGCGTTGTTCGGAGGCCTCCAGCGCGGCGTTGAGCGAAGCGATCTGGTCGCGCAGCACTTGCATCTGCTGGTTCAGCAAGGCGAGCGCACGGCGGCTCTCCTCCGACATTTCCTCTTCCGCCGCGAGATCGGACTGCAGGCTTTCCACCCGGCCCGTCGCGAGAGTCAGCGCGTCTTCCAGCGCATCGCGCTCTTCGCGCAGGCCGGTGATGCGCACTTCCAGCGCCGCATTCTCGTCGCGGGTCAGATTGAGCTCGTCGGCGAGTTGGGACAGGCGGGCATTGAGATCGGCAAGCTGGTCGTCCCGGCTGGTCAGCGCGCGCGACAGCGCGAACTGGCCGGCGACGAAGATCGACAACAGGAAGACGATGACCAGCAGCAATGTCGCCAGGGCATCGACGAAGCCGGGCCAGTGATCGCCGTTATCGGCCTCCTGGAAACGCGCAAACCGGGGCGAAGCCATGGCTTATTCCCCTCCCCGCTCCCGCGATTGCAGGGCGCGGATGAACACCCGCAGCTCGTCGCGCAGGGCCCGCACGCCCTCCTCGTTCGACGCCCGGCTGTCTTCGGCAAAGCGCTGCAGCGTGGTGTCGAGCTGGCGGGTATGGCGCTCCAGCGTATGGGCCAGCCGGTCGAGGGTTTCAGCCGTCTGCTCCAGAAGGGCGCCGACATAGGCCGAGGAGACCTCGCCATCGCCGGCCGCGGCCGGACCGGCAGCCGCCAGGCGCGAGATCGACGACAGCCATTCCTCGATCTCGTTGTAGAAGCGATTCTGGGCGCGGCTGGCCTGCAGATCGAGAAAGCCGATCACCAGCGAGCCGGCCAGACCGAACAGGGAGGAGGCGAACGCCGTACCCATGCCCTGGATCGGGTCTTCGATAGCCGACATCAGGCGCAGCACGTCGGCTTCTGCACCCGTCGAGCTCTCCGTCACCGCCCGCACGGCTTCGCCGACATCCGAGACGACCTGCAACAGGCCCCAGAACGTGCCGAGCAGGCCGAGGAAGATCAGCAGGCGGCCGAAATAGCGGGTGAAGGCGCCAGCTTCCGACATCCGGGCACCGACAGAGTCGAGCACGGTGCGCACCGAGCCGGCCGACAGCGAGACCCGGCCATCGGCCTGGCCGATCATCGAGGCCATCGGCGCGATGAGTGCGGGCGGGCGCGGCAGGCTGGCGGGGTCTTCCGATGAACGGAAACGCACGAGCCAGCGGGCCGCCGGCCCGATCCCCAGCGCCTGGGCATAGGTGTAAAGGACGCCGATGACGAGTACCGCGAGGATCAGGCCATTGATCGCCGGATTGGCCCGGAATGCCGCTCCCAGCGGCTCGATCAGGAACAGGGCGATGGCGGCAACCGCCGCCGTGAACAGCGCCATCCAGACGATATAGCGCCAGGGTCCGGTAAAGCGCACCGCCGGTGCGGAATGCGTGCGGTCGTTCCGGTCGAGAACAGGCATGCCTTCCCCTCGTGTCAGCTCCAGCCCTTCCTTACCCCGGATTGGGACATTTTGGAGGCGAGGTCAAAGCCTGCCTGCCGCGGGGTACGCGAGCGTCTCGCGACACCTTATTCCAGATCGGAATTAATGGAATTCCAAAAGGCGAATTAAATCCGGACGGGAGGGAACCTAACTGTCGGTCGTCGCGCGGCAGACCCGCCGCCGGACCTGACAAGCCGATGGAGTCTTCCGATGACCGATACCTCGCCCCGCCACATCCTCCGCGTCGATGCCAGCATGCGCCGGGAGGGCTCGCACAGCCGCGGCCTGGCCGACCGTGTGATCGACCGCCTCACCGCACAGCGCCCGGACACCCGTGTCACGGTGCGCGATCTTGCGGACGGGTCGATGCGCCTCGTCGACGAGACCTGGATCGGCGCGAACTTCACCGATCCGGCCCAGCGCTCGGACGACCAGAAGGCGGCACTGGCCTTCTCCGACCGGCTGGTCTCGGAACTGCGCGCCGCCGACACGCTCGTCATCACCGTGCCGATCTACAATTTCACCATTCCGGCCTCACTGAAGGCCTGGATCGACCTGGTCGCACGGGCCCGGGAAACCTTCCGCTATACCGAAGCCGGCCCGGAAGGCCTGCTGACCGGCAAGCGCGCCATCGTGGTCTATGTCTCCGGCGGCGTTGCGGCCGGCAGCGAGACCGACTTCGCCACGGACTACATGAAGCATGTGCTGAAATTCATCGGCATTACCGATGTCGAGATCATCGACGCCGGGCAGCTGATGTTTGCGGAAGCCGAGAAGCTCGAAGCCGCGCACGCACGGATCGAGACGCTGGCAGCCTGAAGCGTGATCAGGTGAAGTGGGTACCGGTTCACCGGTTCGATCACGCGACCACCCAAGTAGAGCGTGATCAGGTGAAGGAGCAGAACCGGTTCCGCAGGAAACGATCCTGCCCTAGGCCGAAGCCGTCTTCAGGCGTGCGGTGAGTTCGGCGAGCATGTCTTCATTGCCGGCAGCGATATTGCCGGTGCGCAGGATGTCCTCGCCGCCATCGGCTTCGGCCACGAAACCGCCGGCCTCTTTCACCAGCACGATACCGGCCGCGATATCCCAGGATTTCAGATTGCGTTCCCAGAAGCCGTCATAGCGGCCGGCCGCAACCCAGGCGAGATCGAGCGCCGCGGATCCCATGCGGCGGATACCCGCCGTGTAGGGCATGATCTGGTGCAATTCCTTGAGGAAGCGGGCATGACCGGTCTTGCCCATGAAGGGCATGCCGGTGGCGATCACGGCCTCGTCGAAATGCTTGCGATTGGCTACGCGCAGACGGCGGTCCGCCAGCCAGGCACCGCGGCCCTTCTCGGCGTGGAACATCTCGTCGGTGGCGGGATTGTAGATCACGCCGGCGACCAGCTCGCCCTCGCGCTCCAGCGCGATGGAGACGGCAAAGTGCGGCATGCCGTGCAGGAAGTTCAGCGTCCCGTCCAGCGGATCGACGATCCAGCGGTGGGACCGGTCGGTGCCCTCGACCACGCCGCGCTCTTCCATCAGGAAACCGTAACCCGGGCGGGCCTGGGTCAGACGGTCATAGATGATGTCCTCGGCCTTCTTGTCCGCGATCGAGACGAAGTCGGCCGGCCCCTTGCGGGACACCTGCAGGTGCTCGACATCACGGAAGTCGCGATTCAGCGAGCGCCCGGCGCGGGCGGCCACTTCTGTCATCACGGTCAGGAGAGGAGAAAGGGCACCCATGCCGGATCAGTCCGCGCGGCGGACGTAGGAACCGTCCTCGGTTGCCACGATGATCTTTTCGCCGATACCGACGAAGGGCGGCACGGAAGAGCGCACGCCGTTGGACAGGATGGCGGGCTTATAGGAGTTGGCGGCCGTCTGGCCCTTCACGACCGGCTCGGTCTCGGCCACTTCCAGCGTCACGTGCTGCGGCAGGGAAATGCCGATCGGGCGATCTTCGTGGAATTCCACGACGACCGTCATGCCTTCCTGCAGGTAGGCGGCGCGGTCTTCGCCGACGAAATCCTTCTGCAGCTCGATCTGCTCATAGCTCTCGGAGTCCATGAAGGTCAGCATGTCGCCGGTGTCGAACAGGAAGGTGTGATCCTTCTGCTCCAGACGCACGCGCTCGACCTTGTCGGCGGCGCGGAAGCGTTCGTTCAGCTTGCGGCCATCGAGCAGGTTCTTCAGCTCGACCTGAGCGAAAGCGCCGCCCTTGCCCGGTTTCACGTGGTCGGTCTTCACCGCAACCCACAGCGTGTCCTGGTGCATCAGGACGTTGCCGGGCCGGATTTCATTGCCGTTGATCTTCATGCCGTCACCTTGGGGCAATAAGCGGAACAGCGGCCGGATGGCCGCGAGGTGGCGCTCTCCTATCAGCGAGGACAGGGAACGGCAAGCGCGGTGCCGCAATCGGCTCAGTCGCCCGCGCCGGCCTCGCGGACACGCGCCTGGACTTCCAGCGGCAGGGCGCGTTCGAGTGCAGCCTGCAGACGGTCGCGGTCGCGGTTGTGAACCGGTGCGCCCAGCGCGTCCGCGCCGGCCGCAACGACCCAGCGATAGGCCGCCTCGAGATCCTGTTCGACACCATCGCCCTGGGCCAGCACGAAGGCGTAGAGGAACTGGCTTTCCGCATCGCCGCCGCGCGCGCCCTGGCCGAACCAGTGCGCCGCCAGTTCGGCATCGGCCTCGCCGCCGCGGCCCTGGTAGAGCATGAGGCCGTACTGGCCCTGAGCCGGCGGATAATTGCTTTCTGCGGCAATGCGCAGCCAGCGCCTTGCTTCGGCATCGTCCTGCTCGCCGCCCTCGCCATCGGCCCACATCATGCCGGCCTGGAAAGCGCCTTCGGCCAGATTGGCATCGGCCGCCCGCTCGTACCAGATACGCGCGCCCTCGGCGTCGCGCTCGCCGCCATCGCCGGCATCGAGCATCTGGGCCAGCTGGTACATGCCTTCGGCCGA
This sequence comes from Maricaulis sp., assembly GCF_017642925.1. Classification (GTDB taxonomy): domain Bacteria; phylum Pseudomonadota; class Alphaproteobacteria; order Caulobacterales; family Maricaulaceae; genus Maricaulis. Next base: position 111,776 of record NZ_JAEPOL010000004.1, read on the forward strand.
TCCCTGCTGTGCCGCCCGTTCCGCCCAGCGCCGGGCCGACTGGCCGTCCTGCGGGACCGAGGAGGCTTTCAGGGCGAGCGCATAGGCGACCATGGCGTCGATATGACCGGCCCGGGCAGCGCGTTCGAACCAGCGGCGCGGCTCGCCCAGATCGAGACTGTCATCACCCAGCCGGGCCAGCAGGCCGAGCTGGTAGAGCGCAACGGGGTGATCCTGCTCGGCCGCCCGGCGGAACCAGCCGGCGGCCGCGGCCATGTCAGCCTCACCGCCGCGGCCGTCGCGTGCCATCAGGCCTGCCAGCGCTGCGGCGTCGGGGATACCCGACACGGCGGCGGTCTCGGCATAGCGGCGGGCGAGGTACCAGTCCTCGCCGACAAAAGCCATCTGTGCGCGATACCAGGCTTCCTGGGCGGCGGTCATGCCGGTGGGGACCTCGGCCGTCTCGGCGTTGAAATCGCCGGCCTGCGCTTCGCGCTGCACGTCTTCGGGCAGCAGGATCAGCTCGTCGGGAAATGTGGCATCCGGGTCCTCCTGCGCGTGAGCGGCGGAGAGGACGGCAAGGCAGGCGGCGGTCAGGACGGATCGGATCATGGCGTCTCTTTCAGCGTGACGCAGGGGTGCCGGTCAAGTGACATAGCGGTCACATGCGGCCCTCACAGCTGCCCGCTCAGCGGCACACTTCGTTGAAAGCCTTCACCGCGACAGCGGGTCCGTCAGGATGGTTCCAGACACCGCCGGAAACGGCGAGGAAATCGGCCCCCGCCTCGACCAGCGGTCCGGCATTATCGACCGTGATCCCGCCGATCGCGACACAGGGCAGTTCGAACAATTCGGTCCACCAGGTCAGGAGGCCCGGCTCGGCCTGCGTCGGGGCATCCTTGGTCGAGGTCGGGTAGAAGGCGCCGAAGGCGACATAGTCCGCCCCCGCCTCGCCGGCGACCATCGCCAGATGCCGGCTGTCATGACAGGTCACGCCGACCGTGCGGTCCTTGCCCATGATCGCGCGGGCAGCCTTCACGGTCCCGTCCTGCTGGCCGATATGGACACCGTCGCAGCCCAGTTCGGCGGCCAGTTCCGGATCGTCATTGAGGATCACGGCGACGTCGCGGGCATGCGCGGCCTCGATCAATGCCGGCGCCAGGGCGCGGACCTCGTCGCGGGAATGATCCTTCAGGCGGATCTGCAGTGCCGCCACCTCGCCGCCATCCAGGGCTTCGGCCAGGCGGGCAGCGAATGTCTCGTCGATACGGGGCGGGGTGATCAGGTAGAGCGCGGTCGTCATGCCGGCTCTTCTGGCAGCTCGCCCTGCAGCCGACAACCGTTTTCAGCGCCCGCCATTGCGCGCGGGGCAAATCGCCGCCGCGCCTACGTTCAGCTTCCCTTCATCTGCATTATGTGAGAAGCACGCGTACGGGTTGGCCGTGGGCCTCCCGATTGTTTTCTCGCAGGGGGATTTCATGTCCATCAAAACCATTTTCGCCGCCACGATTGCCGCTGCCGCGGTCGCCGGCGTTGCCGCCGCCCAGGACTGGTCGCAAAGCCCGACCTTCGGCCAGACCACGCTCACGGCCGGTTTCGCGCCGGACCCGTACACGGTCTCCATCACCGCGGGCGGCAATATCGACGCCAGCTCCTCGCTCGGCGGCTCCTGCCGCGGCATGATCGCCAACGCGCCGGACTACCGCCTGCACTACAATGCCGGCAGCCTGCCGCTCTACATCGGTGCCCGCTCGAACGCCGACACGACGATCGTCGTCAACGCGCCGGACGGCTCCTGGTACTGCAATGACGACAGCAACGGCCTGAACCCGATGGTGTCCTGGTCGAACCCGCCGTCCGGTCAGTACGACATCTGGATCGGCACCTATGGTTCCGGCAGCGGCATGGCCTCGGCCACGCTGACCATCTCCGAGCTGGGCAACTAGTCCACCGGCGATATCCGAAACGAGAACGGGGCCCCGCGGGGCCCCGTTTTTTTATTGCGCAGACGTCGAAGGTCCGGCGGTTTACACCGTCTCCTTCTCCAGTGCCGCGTCCCATTCGCCGAGCGAGGCGAGGCCGTTCATTTTGGCGCGATGGTTGAAGGCGGCCTGGCCTGCGGCGACATTCTCGGGCTTGCCGGCCCAGGCCTTCAGCGGTGCGGCCTGCAGGGCACGGCCGTAGGAGAAGGTAAGCGGCCAAGGCAGGTCATAGCTGGCATTCATGGCGTTGAGGTGGGCCGTGGCCTCCTCGTCGCTCTGCCCGCCCGACAGGAAGGCGATGCCCGGCACGGCGGCCGGCACGCAATTGGCCAGGCACTGCACGGTCATGTCGGCGACTTCCTCGATGCCCGCACGGTCATCTGCCGTGGTGCCGGAGATCACCATGTTCGGCTTGAGGATCGTGCCTTCCAGCACGACGCCCTGGTCGAACAGTTCGCGATAGAGGGTTTTCAGCGCGAATTCGGTGACTTCATAGCAGCGCTCGATCGAGTGATTGCCATCCATGATGACTTCCGGCTCGACGATCGGAACGATGTTGGCTTCCTGGCACAGCGCCGCATAGCGGGCCAGGGCGTGCATGTTCACATTGATGCCGTACTGGCTGGGCACGCTGTCATCGCCATTCTGGCCGATATTGATCACGGCACGCCATTTCGCGAAGCGGGCACCGAGCTCGTAATAGTCCGCCAGACGGTCGCGCAGGCCATCCAGCCCCTCGGTCACGGTCTCGCCCTCGGCGCCGGCCAGCGCCTTGGCGCCGGTATCGACCTTGATGCCCGGGATCGCGCCGGCATTGCGGATCAGCTGGACCAGCGTGGTGCCGTCCTTGGCGCTCTGGCGGATGGTCTCGTCGTACAGGATGACACCGGAGACGTGCTCATTCATCGCCATTTCGGTGCGGAACAGCATTTCGCGCCAGTCCCGGCGATTGTCCGGCGTGTTCTCCAGACCGATCGAGGCAAAGCGCTTGCCGATCGTGCCCGTCGACTCGTCCGCCGCGAGAATGCCCTTGCCCGGCGCCACCATGGCACAGGCGGTTTCGTTGAGTTGATCGAGATCCATCGCGTCTACCCCAGCTTTAAATACCGATTGGCGGACCGCCGCGGTCCGCCCGTTGTCTACCGCAGAGCCCTTTTAATACGCCGGGCGCCGCTTGCCCACCGCCCTCCGGCGACAGGCCGGGCGTGCCCGCGGGCCGCCCGATGTTATCGTTACCAGTCGTGGCGCGGCAAGCCGGTCCCGCGGCTCAGGCCGCGATGCCGGCCTCGTCCCGGAGCACGCTCACGCCCGGAAGAACCTTGCCTTCCATCCACTCGAGGAAAGCGCCGCCTGCCGTGGAGATGAAGGAGAAATCATTCGACACACCGGCCTGGTTCAGCGCCGCCACCGTGTCGCCGCCGCCGGCGACAGCCACGAGGCCGCGTTCCTTGACCGCGGTTGCCGCCTGCTGGGCAGCCGCCACGGTCGCGGTCTCGAAGGGCGGCGTCTCGAACGCGCCCAGCGGACCGTTCCAGATCAGCGTCTTTGCCTCTTCCATCGCCATGGCGAGCGCCACGACAGTGGCCGGGCCGCAATCGAGGATCATCTCGTCACCGGCGACATCATTGACCGCGGCGAGACGGGTTTCCGGGTTCGGCTTGAATTCCTTCGCCACCACCACGTCGGACGGCAGCATGATGCGGCAGCCGGATTCCTCGGCCGTTGCGAGAATGGCGCGGGCCGTATCGACCAGATCCCTTTCGCACAGGCTGGCGCCGACACGGATACCCTGGGCGTGCAGCAGCGTGTTGGCCATGCCGCCGCCGACAAACAGGATGTCGACCTTCTTCACCAGGTTCTTCAGGAGATCCAGCTTGGTCGAGACCTTGGCGCCGCCCACGAGGGCAATAACCGGGCGTTCCGGCGCTTCCAGCGCGGCGACCAGATGGTCGATCTCGCGCTGCATGGCGAGGCCCGCATAGGCCGGCAGCAGACGCGCGACACCCTCGGTCGAGGCGTGCGCACGGTGCGCGGCAGAGAAGGCGTCGTTGACATAGATGTCGCCCAGATCGGCGAGATCCTTTGCAAACGCCGGATCATTGGCTTCCTCGCCGGCGTGAAAGCGGGTGTTCTCCAGCAGGAGGACATCGCCGGGCTGCATGTCGGCCACGGCCGACAGAGCCTCATCGCCGGTGGTCTCGGTGCAGAAATCCACCGCCACCCCCAGAAGATCGGCCAGCGGCTGGGCCACCGGTTCCAGCGACATCTCGGCCACGCGCTGGCCCTTGGGACGGCCGAAATGCGCCAGCAGGATCACTTTCGCGCCGGCACCGGTGAGATGCTCGATGGTCGGGATGGCCGAGACCAGACGCGTGGCGTCGGTCACCTGCCCGTCCTTCATCGGCACGTTGAAGTCGACACGCACGAGGACGCGCTTGCCGGCGACCTCCGCGTCCTGGATCCGGCGGATCTGCGTCATGATCAAAGGTCCCGAGCGCGATCTAGAGGTATTTGCCCATGGCGACAGCCGTGTCGATCATGCGGCAGGCGAAACCCCACTCATTGTCGTACCAGGTCATGACGCGCGCGAGGCGTTCGTCGACCACGTTGATCTTGTCGATCGCGACGATGGAGGAGCGGCTGTCGTGATTGTAGTCGATGGAGACGAGCGGGATGCTGTCATAGCCCAGCACACCCTTCATCGGACCGTCGGCTGCGGCCTTGATGGCCTCGGCCAGTTCTTCCGCGGTCGTGGCCCGGCCCGGCGTGAAGACCAGGTCGATCAGCGACACATTCGGGGTCGGCACGCGGACCGAGGCGCCGTCGAGCTTGCCGGCGAGTTCCGGCAGCACCAGACCGACAGCCTTGGCGGCACCGGTCGTGGTCGGGATCATCGACATGGCTGCGGCACGGGCGCGGTGCAGGTCCTTGTGATTGCGGTCCAGCGTCGGCTGATCGCCGGTATAGGCGTGGATCGTCGTCATGTGACCGCGCTCGATGCCGACGGCATCGTTGAGCACCTTGGCAACCGGAGCCAGGCCATTCGTGGTGCAGGACGCGTTGGAGACGACGAGATCGTCGGCCGACAGCTGGTCGTGGTTCACACCGTAGACGATCGTCTTGTCGGCATTCTTGGCCGGCGCCGAGCACAGCACCTTCTTGGCGCCGGAGCTCTCGATGTGCGCCATCGAGGCTTCTTTCGAATTGAACTTGCCGGTGCATTCCAGGACGATGTCGATGCCCAGATCCTTCCAGGGCAGCTGCCCGGGATCGCGGTTCGAGACTTTCTGGATCTTGCCGAAACCGGCATCGATCCAGTCGTCCCCAACCTTGATCTCGCCGGGATAGCGGCCGTGCACGCTGTCATACTTCAGGAGGTGTGCATTGGTCTCCGGCGTCGAGCTGTCATTGATCGCCACAACCTCGATCTCGCCCCAGCGCTTCTCTTCCAGGACGGCACGCAGTGCCAGGCGGCCGATACGGCCAAAGCCGGTAATCGCAACGCGAAGAGCCATGCTCACAATTCTCCATGCAGCACGCCGGAAGGCAGATTCCCGGCCAGATTTTGGCGCGGATTTAGCGGCCTTTCGCGCCTGCGTCCACCGATGCGGTGCGGCAAATGGGTCCGGACGGGAAATTTTTCATTCTGCCCCCGGAGCAAACACAATTGCGGGACGCAGCGTGAGCCGGAAAAGCTCCTTCGGCAACCTCCCGGAAAGCCGAAATAATTTTTCGTGGTAACGTTACCGTTTGGGGCGATGAACCGCGGCCGGGCGCCCGCATCGCCGGTCCACGGTGCGCAGCAGCTCTCGCAGGCGAGGACTTGAAATGCCGCCGCCCCCCTGCGAGAACCCTTTTCAACAGTTGATCAACACGTCAAGGGCAGGCGCGTAACACATGAAAGTAATCGTTCTGGGCGGAGACGGCTTCTGCGGATGGCCGACGGCGCTTCACCTCTCCAATCTCGGTCACGATGTTGTCATCGTGGACAATCTGTCCCGGCGCATGATCGACGTCGAGCTGGAGGTCGACAGCCTCACACCGATCCGTCCGATGTCGGAACGTCTGGCGGCCTGGAAGGAAGTCTCCGGCCGTGAAATCCGGTTCGTGAACATGAATGTCGGCAAGGACTACCAGGAGCTGGTGGACCTGATCGAAGCGGAAGCACCGGACACGATCATCCATTTCGCCGAACAGCGCGCCGCGCCGTATTCCATGAAGTCGGCCCGCCACAAGCGCTACACCGTCGACAATAATCTCAACGCCACCAATGACGTGCTCGCCGCGATCGTCGATAGCGGCCGCGACATCCACCTCGTCCACCTCGGCACGATGGGCGTCTATGGCTACGGCACGGCCGGGATGAAGATCCCGGAAGGCTATCTCAAGGTGAAGGTGGAGACCGAGAACGGCCTGCAGGACCAGGAAATCCTGTATCCGGCCAATCCGGGCTCGATCTACCACATGACGAAGACCCAGGATCAGCTCTTCTTCCATTTCTACAACAAGAACGACAAGGTGAAGATCACCGATCTCCACCAGGGCATCGTCTGGGGCACCCAGACCGAAGAGACCAAGCGCGACGAGCGCCTGATCAACCGGTTCGATTATGACGGCGATTACGGCACCGTGCTGAACCGCTTCCTGATGCAGGCCGCCGTGGGCTATCCGATGACGGTGCACGGCACGGGCGGCCAGACCCGCGCCTTCATCCACATCCAGGACACGGTGCGTTGCGTGCAGCTGGCGGTCGAGAACCCGCCCCAGCACGGTGAAAAAGTGCGCATCATGAACCAGATGACCGAGACGCACCGCGTGCGCGATCTGGCGAAGATGATCGCCGATCTCGCCGGCGCCGAGATGCAGCTGGTCCCGAACCCGCGCAACGAGGCCGACGAGAACGAGCTTCACGTCGAGAACGACACCTTCCTGCGGATGGGCCTGAAGCCCACCACGCTGGCCGACGGCCTGATGGAAGAGGTCACCGACATCGCCCGCAAATATGCCGACCGCTGCGACCGCACGAAAATCCCCTGCATCTCCTACTGGGGCAAGGGCCGCGAGGAAGCCGCCGAAGGCGCCAAGACAGCCGCGGAAACCGCGGCGGAATAGGTTTCCGCTTACCGGAACGAGAAAAGGGGCGCCCGATGCGGCGCCCCTTTTTTGTGTGCGCGTGCCGGCCATCACACTCTCAACCCTCCCCATCTCCTAACGTCATTCCGGCGAACGCCGGAACCCAGTCGGACGGAAGGTCTGGGGCCTGACTGAAGCCTGCGCCCGCGAAAGCGGGTGTCAGGATGACGGTATGTGGGTGGGAAACTGCTTGAGGCCGGGCAGCAAGAGCTGGACAGACCAAACTTCGCCGTCATTCCGGCGAACGCCGGAACCCAGTCGAGCAGCCGGTCTGGGTCCTGACTTTCGTCAGGATGACGGTGTCGGGGATGGAGGCAGAAGTGGCGAAGCACCCGTGCGTCTACATTCTCGCCAGTCAGCGAAACGGCACACTCTACACAGGCGTGACAGGCAATATCGCAAACCGTGTCATGCTGCACAAACAAGGCAAGGGGTCGGCCTTCACCAGAAAGTACGGCGTCACGCGGCTGGTCTGGTATGAGTTTCACGAGGATTTCGGCTTTGCCATCGAACGCGAAAAGCGGATCAAGAACTGGCGCCGTGCATGGAAGCTCGAGCTGATTGAGGCCACCAATCCCGATTGGGAGGACCTCTACGAAACGATCCAGATGTGGGCCCCGATGGATTGAGTGTCCCATTCTCTACCGTCATTCCGGCGAACGCCGGAACCCAGTCGGACGGAAGATCTGGGTCCTGACTGAAGCCTGCGCCCGCGAAAGCAGTGGCAGGCTGACATCATATGGGTGGGAAACGGCTTGAGGCCGGGCAGCAAGAGCTGGACAGAACGAATATCTCCGTCATTCCGGCGAAAGCCGGAACCCAGTCGGGCGGAAGATCTGGGTCCTGACTTTCGTCAGGATGACGGTCTGAGGGAGGAAAACCGTTTGAGACAAGTGATCACTCAGCCGGAAGAACTTGCCAGACCGAACTCCAACGTCATTCCGGCGAACGCCGGAACCCAGTCGGCCAGTTGGTCTGGGTCCTGACTGAAGCCTGCGCCCGCGAAAGCGGGTGTCAGGATGACGGTCTGTGGGAGGAAAACCGTTTGAGACAAGTGATTGCTCAGCCGGAAGAACTCGCCAAACCAAACTTCACCGTCATTCCGGCGAACGCCGGAACCCAGGCGGACGGAAGGGCCGGGTCCTGACTGAAGCCTGCGCCCGCGAAAGCGGGTGTCAGGATGACGTCGGAGACATGCCCTTACCCTTCCAGCACCCGCACCAGCTTCTCCATGAACACGCAGCACTGATCGAGCTGGTCAATCGCCACAAACTCATCCGGCTGGTGGGCCTGGGAGATCGAGCCGGGACCGCAGACGACGACGGAGAGGCCCGCGGCCTGGAACTGGCCGGCCTCGGTGCCGTAGGAGACGACGCGGGTGGAATTGTCGCCGGTGAGCTGGCGGGCGAGGCGTTCCGCGGCACCGTCGACTTCCGGAGCGAAAGCCGGCACGTCCGAGCGCACCTTGATCTCGATCCTCGCTTCCGGCGCGCCCTCGCGCATCTTCGCCTCGATCGCGGCGGCCCGCTCGCGCAGGCCTTTCTCGATAGCCTTCACATCATCCCAGGGCGCCGGACGCATCAGCGAGGCAAACTCGGCTTCCAGCGCCAGGATGTTCAGCGCGGTGCCGCCGTGCATCTGGCCGATGGTCAGCGTGCCATAGGGCGGGTTGAACGGGCTGTCCGCCGGCGCCGCAGCCTCCATCTTCGCGGCCTCGTCGACCAGATACTGCATCAGCGGCACGGCATGGGTGACGGCGCAGGCGCCATCCCTGACCAGCGAGGAATGCGCCTCGCGGCCGCGCAGTTTCACGGTCAGCGAGAACAGGCCCTTGTGAGCGGTGACGACCTTCATGTCGGTCGGCTCGCCGACGACCACGATGGCCGGCTTTACCGGACCCTCCATGATCCGGTCGATCAGGGCCGGCGCGCCCAGGCAGCCCACCTCCTCGTCATAGGAGAGCGCGATATGCACCGGCTTTTTCAGCTCCGCCGCCGCAAAGGCGGGAGCCAGGGCCAGAATGCAGGCCGAGAACCCCTTCATGTCACAGGTGCCGCGACCATAGAGCAGCCCGTCCTTTTCGGTCAGCGACCAGGGATCGGTCGACCAGGGCTGGCCGTCCACCGGCACGACATCGGTATGCCCGGACAGGATCACGCCGCCATCCACCGCCGGGCCGAAGCGCGCATGCAGATTGGCCTTCGTGCCGTCGGCATTGGGAATGCGCTCGCACACCGCCCCCAGCGCCACCAGTTTCGCCTCGACATGGTCGATCAGCGGCAGGTTGGAATTGCGCGACGTGGTGTCGAAAGCGACGAGGTCGCGCAGTTCGGCGATGGCGGTGTCGAGATGGGGGGAGGCAGCGGCCATGAGAGCAATCCGATTTATATTGTCGCCAACGTGTTAGCCGGGTTTTTACGGCAAAGACAAATGCGAGTCCGCCCCGGACGCGATCTTGGGCACAGTCGCCCGGTTCGACTGGGACATGTGGGCGATGATCACGAAGCTGGCAAACCGGATGATGATGTTCGCGCGGGCGACGCGCGGCAATGTCGCGATGATTTTCGCGCTGGTGCTGACGCCCCTGACGGTGCTGTCGGGCGGCGCCGTCGATCTCAACCAGGCCCTCAATGCGCGCACCCGCCTGTCCCAGGCGCTGGATGCGGCCGCGCTGGCCGTCGGCGTGCAGACCTCGATCAGCGAGACCGACGCCGCCACGCTCGCCCGCGATTTCCTGCAGGCAAACTATCAGAACCGCGAGATCGGCAGCGTGCAGAATCTCGTGGTGACACTGGACACGGTGAATGACCGGGTGCGGGTCAGCGCGGAGTCGAAGATCGAGACCATCGTGCTGGGCCTGATCGGCATCCCCTATCTCACGGTTGCCTGGGAGACCGAGGTCCAGCGGGCGCGCAGCGAGCTGGAACTCGTCATGGTGCTCGACAATACCGGCTCGATGGGCGGTTCCAAGATTTCCAGCCTGCGCTCGGCCGGCCTGCTGCTGACCGATATCCTGTTCGACGGCGCCGATGCCGACATGTTGCGGATCAGCCTGGTGCCCTTCTCTTCGACGGTGAATGTCGGCACCCAGTTCGATCGCGCCTGGTGGATGGACCCGGACGGGCTGTCGCCGGTGCATTCGGAGAATTTCAGCCCGGCCGCCAATCGCTGGGACATCTATGACACCATCCGCAATCGCGACTGGACGGGCTGTGTGGAAGCGCGGCCGATCCCGCACGATATCGAGGACACCCCGCCCTCGGCCGGCGATCCGGAAACCCTGTTCGTGCCCTATTTCGCACCGGACGAGTCCGACCGCGGTTCCTATTCCAACGATTATCTCGACGACGATATGGGCGGATATGACGAGCGGGCGCGCATGCGCAACACGTCGAAATACACCAATGCCTGGATCTCCGGTGCCGGTCCGGGCTGGGGCTGCACCGCCCGCCCGATCACGCCGCTCACGAGCCATCGCGGCACGATCGACGATGCGATCGGCGACATGATCGCCAGCGGCACGACCAACATCCCCAACGGTATCGGCTGGGGGGTGCGCGTGCTCTCGCCCGGCGAGCCTTTTACCGGCGGCGCGCCTTTTGACCAGGATGACACGATCAAGGCCATGGTGGTGCTGACCGATGGCGAGAACGTCATCAATGGCCGGTCCAACCAGAACTATTCCGACTATTCCGGCTATGGCTATGCACGCGACGGCCGGGTCGGGGTCGTGTCTTCGAGCTCGGGCACGCTGTCCAACGCGCTCGACGCGCGTACGCTGGCCGCCTGCGAATACGCCAAGTCGCTGGGCATCCGGGTCTACACGATCACTTTCCAGGTCAACTCCACCTCGACCCGCAACATGATGCGCGACTGCGCCAGCAACCCCTATCTCTATTTCGACTCGCCGTCGGAATCGGCGCTGCGCAGTGCCTTCGAGATGATTGCCGGCGACCTGACCAATCTGCGCCTCTCCCGGTAGGCGCTTAACCCTCCGGAAACCCTGCGGGATAACGTGCCCTTAATTCAGAACCGCTAGCATTTTAGCGAGTTCGAACGGGATTCCGTCATGCCGCTTGCCAGGCTGTTGAAAAACCTGCGCGCATTCCTCGCCGACCGGCGCGGCAATGTGGCCATGATCTTCGCGCTGTCGCTGATGCCGATCACGCTGCTGGCGGGCGGTGCCGTCGACCTGAACCAGGCCATGACTGCACGGACCCGCCTGTCGCAGGCGCTCGACGCCGCTGCGCTGGCCGTGGGTGTGAATACCAGCCTGTCCGATGCCGACGCCCTGCGCATCGCGAACGATTTCATTGCCGCCAATTATCCCAACAATCGCGTCGGCACGGTGACCAGCGTCACGGTGGTGATCGACGACGACACCGACACGGTGACCGTGACCGGCGAGGCCACGGTGAACACCATCATGCTCGGACTGGCCGGGATCGACCATCTCACGGTCGGCTGGGAGAGCGAGGTCCAGCGGGCCCGCCAGCGGCTGGAACTGGTCATGGTGCTCGACAATACCGGCTCGATGGGCGGCTCGAAGATCCGCTCGCTGCGCGACAGTGCCGAACTGCTGACCGAAATCCTGTTCGAGGCGGCCGACGAACCCTCCGACGTGAAGATCGGCCTCGTGCCCTTCGCGGCGACGGTGAATGTCGGCACCCAGTATGAGCGCGCCTGGTGGCTCGATCCGGACGCCCTGTCACCGCAGCATGCCGAGTGGGCCGGACCGAATGGCGAGATCGAGATCGAGACCTGTTCGGGCTGGGGCTGGCGGCGGCGCTGCGAGACCGAGACGATCGAGGTCAATCACTGGGACCTCTATGACGAGCTGCGCAATGCCGAATGGATGGGCTGTGTCGAAGCACGCGCTCTGCCGCATGACATCGAGGACACGCCGCCCAGCGCCGGCAACCCGGCAACCCTGTTCGTACCCTATTTCGCACCGGACGAGCCGGACAATGGCTATTTCTCGAACAGCTATCTCAATGACGGCACCAGTGGCGGTGTCGAGGAGCGGCTGGAGAACATCGCCAAATACGAAAATGCCTCGGTCTGGTCCGGCTATCCCAACCGGTCCTGCACCACGACGCCGATCACGCCGCTGACCTCGAACCAGCGCACGGTCGAGAACGCCATCGGCGACATGGAAGCCAGTGGCAATACCAATATTCCCAACGGCATCGGCTGGGGCATCCGCGTCATCTCGCCCGGCGAACCCTTCACCGAAGGCACCGGCTATGACGATGACGAGGTCATCAAGGCCATGGTGATCCTGACCGACGGCGACAATGTCATGTCCGGCCGAAACACAAACCTGATGTCGGACTACGAGGCCTATGGCTATGCCCGCGACGGCCGTCTGGGCATTCGCACATCCAGCGGCGGCGTTCTGTCGAACGAGCTCGACGAACGCACCGAAGCGGCCTGTGACTATGCCAAGGCCCAGGGCATCCGCGTCTACACGATCACCTTCCAGGTCAATTCAAGCTCGACCCGGAACATGATGCGCGACTGTGCCTCGCATCCCAGCCTGTATTTCGACTCGCCGTCGAACCAGGCGCTGCGGGACACGTTCGAGATGATCGCCGGCGACCTGACGAATCTGCGCCTGTCGCGCTAAAGCAATTTCACGGCCATCGATGCCAATGAAATTGCTCCAGCTTTTTTGTTGAGCGATCGCATTTTCGAACCGCAAAACCGGTTCCCACTTTTGCTGAAAATGCTCTAGCCGGCATCGTCCGCGGGATCGGCCTCGCCGTTTTCAGCTTCAGGCAGCCCCACCAGCTCGAGCTGGAAGACCAGCGCCTGGTTGGGACCGATCGGTCCGCCCGGCGTGCCGCGCACGCCATAGCCCAGATCCGGCGAAATGTAGAGTTCCCAAGTCTCGCCGACCCGCATCAGCGGCAGGGCCTCGACCCAGCCGCGGATCAGGCGGTCGGACGGGAAGGTTGCCGGCTGGCCGCGTGAATAGGAGGAGTCGAACTCCTCGCCGTGCGGAAACAGGCCGCGATAATGCACCGTCACCAGATCGCCGCGTTCCGGCGAAAGGGCATCCTCACCGGCCGACTGGCGGATGCGGAAGACAAGACCATTGTCGAGTTCGAACACGCAGCGTTCCTCGCGGACGCTGTCGAGATAGGCCGTCGCCGCGTCGGCATTTTCCTGCGCGCTCGGACGGCTTTCCGGCGCGTCCACTGTCAGGATGGCCGTGTCGTCCGGCGTGTTGCAGCTGCGGGCCCGGGCGATGGCTTCCGCGTCCGTCGCGGGCGGCGCCGCCGTACAGCCTGCAACGAGGCCCAGAACAGCAACAGTCGTCAACCAGCTGAATGTCTTCATCTCTCAAACCCTCCGGGTACTCACTCGCCGTCACGCGGCAGGATAGTAACGCGCCAGCTGTCCTGCGGTTGCAGATAGGTCTCGGCGAGCGCCACGAGATCCTCACGCGTGATGCTCTCATAGTCGGCGGTCAGGGCCCGGATCCGCTCCAGCCGGTCCGGGTGCGACCAGGACTGCGCCAGCCAGCTCATCCAGGCGCCGTTGTTCTCGAACGCATTCTCGATCTGTTCGAGCAGCGGACGGCGGGCCCGCAGCACTTCGTCCTCGGTGATCTCGCCCGCGGCGAGGTCGGCCGCCAGCTCCTCGATCGCGGCATAGGTCGCGTCGACATTCTCGATGCGGACATCGGCCCCGACATAGAGATAGCCGTAATCGGGATAGACGTCGGACGTGTTGGTATTGTTGAAGGCCGAATAGGTGAAGCCCTCCTGCTCGCGCAAGCGCTCGGTCAGCTTGAGATCGAACACGGCCCGCAGCAACGACAGGGCCCGCGTGCGGCGCGGATCGCTGTCGTCGAAGGTCGGCCAGTAGACATTCGCCATCGCCTGGTAGTCGGGACCGTTGTGATACAGCACGACAGGCTCTTCGACCGGGTCCGGGAAGCGGATGGTGCGGGCCTCGTCATAGTCCGGCCAGCTCCCAGCGCGCTGCGGCAGCGCACCGAGCGTCGGGGCCAGCGCCGCGACGAGATCCGCCTCGGACACATCGCCGACCACAGTCACCTCGATCGGTGCTTCCTCCAGGGCCGGCTCCAGGAAAGCCTGGACGGCGGCCATGTCGATGGCGGCAACCTGCTCGGAATCGGGCAGGCCATAGCGCGGATCGCCGCCCCGGATCATCCGCGTGACATCCGCCTGCAGCACGCCGGACGGCGAGGAATAGAGATTGCGGCGGATTTCCGGGATGACGGCGCGGAACTGGTCCAGACCTTCCTGGCGCCAGCCCGGATCGGTCAGGAAGGCGGTGAGAAGATCGAACTGCACCCGCAGGTCCGACGGGGTCGTCGTGGCCTGGAAGGAGAAGCTGTCATCGCCCACGCCGAAGCCGTAGCCGATATTGCGGCCGGCCAGGACACGGCCGAGCTCGTCTTCGCTGTGCTCGCCCAGACCGGCCGAGGTGAAGACCGAACCGGAAATGATGTCGACACCGTCCTGCGCCCGCGGCTCGAGCTCGCCGCGGCCGAAATCCAGACGCACCCGGATCGAGCGATCCTCGAAATCGGTCTGCTTGAAGGTCACGGCAACGCCGTTCTCGAACCGGAAGCGCACAAGGCCGAGATCCTCGATCTCCTCGCGCGAGACCACCTCGCCGGCCGGGCCGAAATCGCCATAGGCAAACTCGGTCGCGCCACTGTCTTCCGGAGCCTCGACGGGCTGCTCACGGCTTTCCGTCCAGACCTGCCGAATCTCGTCCTCCGGATTTTCCAGCTCCATCGGCGAGGCCAGATAGAGGAGCGGCTCAACCCCCTCCCACTGCTCGCGGAAGGCCGCATTGACGGCCTCGACGGTGACATCGTCCAGCGACGCCTCGAACCGCTCCAGCATGGAAGCCGGCGTGGTCAGCACCTGGTCCTGGCGCCACATCGACCAGGTCTGGTCGGCGAGATTGGCGCTGGTGCGCGTGCCGGCCTGGTCGGCCGCATCGCGCAGGGCGGTGCGCATATTGGCGATCTGCTCGGCGAGCTCGGCTTCGGTGAAGCCATGCTCGACGGCCCGCCGCAGCTCCTGCTCGACCACGGCGATCCCGTCCTGCCACTGGTCCGGCCGCATGATGGCCAGCACCGTGGCCCGGTCGGCGATCTCGAAATCGGAACCGTGATTGGCCGAGGCCTGGATCAGCGGCGAGGTGCCGGAACTGGTCAGCGTCGCAAAGCGGCGCGACAGGATGGCATCGCCCAGATTGGCCAGATTGTTCTCGAAGCGGGCCTGGGTGGTATCCAGCTCGTCCTCGTGGGGACGCACGGCGTCGACCGTGAAGATGGTGTAGATTTCCGGGTCGTGGAGATAGCCCACCGAAAGCGGACGGCCCTCGGTGACGGATCCGATATCCGGATCGCCGCGCGGATCCTCGATGGATTGCCAGTCGGCGAACGCGTCGCGGATCTTGGCCTCGATCGTGTCCGGGTCGACATCGCCGACGACGACCAGCATGCCGCGCTGCGGCACGTAGAAATTCTCGTAATAATCGACAAAGCGCTCGCGCTGAGCGGTCTCGATCACATCGACCGTACCGATGGCATCGCGGTCGGGCACAAGCGAATCCGGCAGGCGGAAGCGCCACAGCGCCGTGTTCCAGCGGCGGATCGGCGTGTTGCGGAAACGCTCCTCGGACAGGATGACGCCGCGCTCGCGATCGATCGCCTCGCTGTCCATCAGGAGTTCGCTGGCGGTCTGGCGCATCAGGAAGAGCGCCGTATCTACCGTTTCCTCGTCCACTTCGGGGATGTCGAGCTGATAGCCAACCGTCTCATAGCCGGTAAAGGCATTGGTATCGGGACCGAATTGCAGGCCGTGACGCTCAAGCAGCGGCACCATCTCGCCCTCGGGCACTTCGGCGGAGCCGTTGAAGGCCATGTGCTCGATGAAGTGGGCCAGACCGCGCTGGTCCTCCGCTTCCGCAAGCGAGCCGACATTGAAGACCAGGCGTACGGAGGCGACATTCGGCGGCGTGTCGTTCTGGCGGATGGCATAGCGCAACCCGTTGTCGAGCTGGCCGTAGCGCACATCCGGATCGGCCGGCAGATCGGAGACCTCGTGGACCCAGGTGTAGTCCTGCTCCTGCGGCGTCTCGGCAGACGGCTGGCAGGCCACAAGGAATGCGGCCATCGCGATCAGCGATACGCGCTTGAATACTTCGTACACCGGACCTTGCGACATGAGGCTCCCCCTGTTTTCAGCGGGCCGAGCCTAGCGATCTGCAGCCGCAAGTCGAGTGAAAGCCCCGTCAGACTGCAGTCACGTGATGCAGATCACGCCTCGACGGGATCGTGTTCGGCAACCCAGTGGCCCGGCACGACCTCGACCAGCTCGGGGCGGTATTGCTCCGCATCCGGATCGTCGATCAGCTTCGACTTCATGAAGCGCAGCTGGGCGCGGGTATCCATCGGCGAGGGCAGCTCGCCATCCAGCTTGATGCGGACCTTGTTCTTCTCGACCTTGGGATCGGGCACCGGCACGGCAGAGATCAGCGCCTGGGTATAGGGGTGGCGCGCATCCTCGTAGATCTGGTCGCGATCGGCCATCTCCACCACGCGGCCCAGATACAGCACCATCACGCGGTGCGAGATCTCGCGGACCACGGACAGGTCGTGCGAGATGAAGATCATCGACAGGTCCATTTCCTGCTGCAGCTTGATCAGCAGCTCGACGATCTGGGCCTGGATCGACACGTCGAGCGCGGACACCGCCTCGTCGCAGATCACCAGTTTGGGCTTCAGGATCATCGCCCGCGCGATGCCGACCCGCTGGTTCTGGCCGCCGGACAATTCGTGCGGGTAGCGGTTGATCATGTTCGGATCGAGCCCGACGCGCTTCATCATCTCGCGCACGGCCTCGGTCCGTTCCTTCTTCTTCATCGACTTGCGGAAGGTGAGCATCGGCTCCTCGATCGAGGCACCGATGGTCATGCGCGGGTCGAGAGAAGCAAGCGGATCCTGGAAGACGATCTGCAGATCTTCCCGCGTCTTGCGCATGTCGTCCTTTTTCAGGCCCAGCAGGTCGCGGCCGATCCAGGACACCGTGCCCTCCGTCGACGGCACCAGGCGCAGCACGGCGCGCGCGAGGGTCGACTTGCCGCAACCGGATTCGCCCACCACGCCCAGCGTCTCGCCGGGCTTCAGGTCGAAGGTGATGCCGTCGACAGCGCGCAGCGTCTTGTATTGCGGCTGCAGACCGCCGGAGACGCGGATCGGGAACTGCACCTTGACGTCGGCGACCGACAGCAGCGGCTCGGCATCGGCGCCTGCAGCGACAGGGGCCAGCGGCGTGTGACCCGGGCGGTCCGGCTGGTCGAGGCGCGGCATCGCGTCCAGCAGCATGCGCGTATAGGCGTTCTGCGGTGCGTCGAAAATCGCTTCCGCCGTGCCTTCCTCGACATAGACGCCGTCCTTCATCACCTGGACCCGGTCGGCCATGCGGGCCACCACGCCCATATCGTGGGTGATCAGGGCCAGCGCCGCACCGGTATCGCGCTTCAGCTCGTCCATGATGTCCAGCACTTCGGCCTGGACCGTCACGTCGAGCGCGGTGGTCGGTTCGTCACAGATCAGAAGATCCGGCTCGCACAGCATCGACATGGCGATCATGACACGCTGGCGCATGCCGCCGGAGAGCTCGTGCGGATATTGTTTCAGGCGGCGCGCGGCCTCGGGGATGCGCACCCGGTCGAGCCATTCCAGCGCGCGCTTCTCCGCGTCGGCGCCTTTCAGCTTCATGTGGATGCCCAGAACTTCCTGCATCTGGGCACCGATCCGCATGTGCGGCGTCAGCGAGGTCAGCGGATCCTGGAAAATCATTGTCATGTGACGGCCGCGCACACTGTTCAGCTGGCGCGGCCGCAGGCCAAGGATTTCCTTGTCGCGATACTTGATCGAGCCCGTGGCCTTGCCGTTCGAGGCCAGCAGACCCATCGCCGCGAGGAAGGTCTGGCTCTTGCCCGAGCCCGACTCGCCGACCACCGCCAGGCATTCGCCGGGATCGATCTTCAGCGACACGCCCTTGACCGCATTCACAGTTCCATCCGGCGTATCGAAGGCCACCGTCAGGTCGGAAACCTGCAGTATAGGCGCAGTATCCTTGCGGACGCCTCCTGTGTCGGACAAAGCACAACTCCTCAAACACACGCTCGAAACGGGGGAGCATATCGACGGAATCCGCCTTGACCAGTACCCGCATCATGGTCGAATGCAGCGATCCGGCGGCGGAACTTGCCTCTTCAGGGCGCCCGCTACGGAAACCCTTCCCATGATATACGCGATTGATGCAAACTGAGACCGATGCATGGCACGATCGGGCATTTGGGACGAAGATCTGACCGGATGACAGGATGACTGCGAACGCTGCGGAAATGCTGCGCGCGCTTTATCGCGCTGCGCCGGTCGCCGTCATCATGCTCGACACCAGGGGCCGGATCGACAGCGCCAATCCCGCAGCGACGCGCCTTTTCGGACAGACCGAAGCCAGCCTCGCCGGCCAGCGCGGCGATGTGCTGTTCGCCTCGCCCCGTGATTTCGACGCCCTGGCCGAAGCCGGCTTCGGGCTGGATACAGACCGCGAGACGCACGAATTCACCGCCCGCTACCGGGCCCGCGGCGGGCGCGTTCTCGATGGCGAGACCGTTGCCAGCCGCATCGCCGGCGATGACGAAGCCTTGCTGGGCACGCTGCTGATCATTCGTGACGTTTCGGCGGAGCGTTCGCTGCAGGCACGGCTGGAAGCCAGCGACATCCAGCTTCGCGCCGCCCTGGCCTCGGCCAATGAGGGCGCCTTCTCGCTCAATCTTGCGACCGGTCTCGGCTCGTCGCGCGGCTTCATCAACGAGTTCCTGGGCATCCAGACGTCCGATGCCACGATCCGGCTGGAGCGCCTGCTGGATGTGATCGCTCCCGACATGCGCGACACGGTCGCCAGTGCGATCGGCCGGCTGTCGCGCGCGCCGGGCGAGGCCCTGCATGTCACCTTCCCGGCCACGCGGGCCGATGGCGAGCCCCGCTGGCTGGAAATGCGCGGCCGGGTATCCGAGTTCGCGCGCGACGGATCCCCGCTGCGCCTGTCCGGCGTGATCTCCGACGTCACCGAGCGCCAGTCGCTGGAGGAACAGCTGGCCGAGCGCGAACGCCAGCTGGCCAACGCCATCGATGCCGGGTCCTGCGGCGTCTGGGAGCTGGATACGGAGACGGGGCGCGTCACACTAATCGGTCCCATTCGCGACATGCTGGGCCTCGAGCCCGGCCGGACGCAGATCGATACCGCCGACTGGCTCGACCGGATCCACACCGATCAGCGTGGCAGTGTGACCGCCCAGATCGATGCGCTGGCGGCCGGGGAGTCCGACCGCATGGATGTGGAATACCAGCTGCGCGACGCCCGCACGGACAGCTGGACCTGGCTGCGCTCGCGCGGCCGACGGCTCAGCGAGGATGCCGAGGGACGCCTCGCGGCGGGCATTCTGACCGACATCAACGAGCGCAAGGTCCTGCAATCCCGTCTTGCCGCCAATGAACGCATGCTGCGCGAAGCGGTCGATTCGGCCAATGAAGGGGCCTGGAGCCTCGACGTCGAAGGCAGAACGCTCCGGGCCTCCGGCCTGCTGGCGAGTCTTCTGGGCCTGACCGGCAGCGACGAGACCGTGCCGGCACAGCGATGGGCCGATGCCATTGCACAAGACGATCTGGAAGATGGCCGCAAACGCTTCCAGCGCCTGCTGCAGGTTCGCCGGCACTCACCATCCGGACCGCCAAGTTCGCGAACCTGGGAGTTCCGCATGCAGGGCCGTGACGGCGAGCTGCTCTGGCTGCGGGCCGGCGGGCAGATCGTCGGCTGGACCGCCGAAGGCAGCCCGGCCCGTATCGCCGGCACCGTGATCAACATCACCGAGGAGCGCCGACTGCGCGACGAGCTAGACCAGAGCGAGGCACGCCTGCGCGAGGCACTCGCCGGCGCACGCGAAGGCGCCTGGCATTTCGATCTCCAGACACGGGTCGGCGAGGTCACCGGGATCATTTCGGAAATGATGGGCCTGCCGCCGCGCGACGCCCGCATCACCTATGACGACTGGGCCGCCCGGATTCACCCCGACGACGCGGACGAAGCCCGGCATATCGTCGATTCGATGGCGGACGGCGAAACCGCGTCCATCGACACGGTCGTGCGCTACCGGTCCGAAGCGGACGGCTGGATCCACATTCACGTCCGCGGGCGCGTCTCCCGGCATGACGAAGATGGCGCGCCGCGCGTCGCCGACGGTTTCATTACCGATATTTCCGAACGCGTGCGCACCGAACGCCGGCTCAGCCAGCGAGAACAGCAGCTCGCCGAAGCGGTGGACGCGGCATCGGTGGGACTGTGGCGCATCGAGACCGAAAGCCAGACCGTCACGCTCCAGGGCACCATTGTCGCAGAACTCATCGCCGATGAAACCGAAGCCACGCTCGCCCTGGAAGACTGGTTCTCACGGCTGCACCCGGATCATCTTCCGGCGGTCGACATGGCCCGCCAGGCCTTCCGGGATCCGAACCACGGCGCGGTCGATGCCGAGCACCGCGTGCGCGACCGCAATGGCGACTGGACCTGGTACCGCTCGACCGGCAGCGTCGTCGAACGCGATGCGGACGGACTGCCGCGTGTCATCAGCGGCGTGATCTGGAATATCGATGCGGCGCACCGGGCCGAGGCGGAGCTCGCAGACCGCCAGATGCGGTTCGAGCGCATTTTCCGCGCCACGCCGGCGATGATGCACACGATCGACGGCAATGGTTTTATCGTCGAGGTCAGCGATTACTGGCTTGCCCATCTGGGCTATCGGCGGGAAGACGTGATCGGCCGCAGGTCGATCGACTTTCTGGATGCCGAGTCGCGCAAACGGGCCGTGGAAACCAACCTGCCCAACCTCTTCAGCACAGGCTCCAACACCAACGTCCCCTATCGCTTCCTGCGGTCTGACGGCAGCACGATCGACGTGCTGCTCTCATCCTTCCTGGAACGCGACGGCGACGGACAGCCGCTGCGCAGCTATGCGACGCTGACCGATGTGACGGCCCTGCGCGAGGCCAATCTGCTTCTGGAACGCTCCAATCGCGAGCTCGACCAGTTTGCCACCGTCGCCTCGCACGACCTGCAGGAACCGCTGCGCAAGATCGCCGCCTTCTCCAGCCTGGTCCGCCGCCGCTATGGCGAACGCCTCGACGAGGACGGGCGACGCAATCTGGAATTCCTGGTCGATGCCGCCCACCGGATGCAGCGCCTGATCGACGACCTCCTGACCTATTCGCGCCTGGCCAGCCAGCCTTTCGAATATCAGCCCGTCGACCTGACCGGCCCTGTGGCCCAGGCCCTGGAAAACCTCGACGCCTCGGTGTCGGAGAATCATGCCCGCATCGAGATCGGCGACATGCCGACCGTGCGGGCGGACCCCGTGATCCTGACGCAGATTTTCCAGAACCTGATCGGCAACGCGCTGAAATACCGCAGCTTTGCCACACCGGAAGTCGACATCAGCGCGCGCCGGGATGGCGATCGCTGGATCATTGCCGTCAGCGATAACGGCATCGGTCTGGACATCAAGTTTGCCGAAAAGATCTTCGCGCCCTTCCAGCGCCTCCATTCGCACGAGGCCTATCCGGGCACGGGGATCGGGCTGGCGATGGTGCGTCAGGCCGTGGAGCGTCATGGCGGCGAGATCTGGGTGAAGAGCGCGCCGGGCAGCGGCGCGACCTTCTATTTCACCCTGCCCGCCGACCGGTCCATGCCGGCGCCGAAGCAGGAAACAGCCAGTCTCGATAACGCTGCCAAATAAGCCGGTTATTCGAACCGCAGCGCCTCGATCGGATCGAGACGCGAGGCGCGGTGTGCCGGGTAGAAGCCGAAGAAAACCCCGACGAGCGCCGACGCACCGATGGCAATCGCAACGATCAGCGGATTGATGGCGATCTCCAGCTCGCCGACCTCGGCATAGACGAGCGTGCCGCCGACGCCGACCACAAGTCCGGCCAGACCGCCGATCAGGCACAGAACGATGCTCTCGATCAGGAACTGGTTGCGCACATCGCGCCGCCGCGCACCGACGGCCAGGCGCAGGCCGATCTCGCGCGTGCGCTCGGTCACCGAGACCAGCATGATGTTCATGATGCCGATACCGCCGACCAGCAGCACGATCCCCGCCCCCACGGCGAGCAGCAGGCCCAGCTGGCTCTCGGTCTCGTTCTGGGCGCGGATGAATTCGGCCAGATTGCCGACGAAGAAATTGTCTTCCGCACCGGGCTGGATATCCCGCCGGATCCGCAGCATATCCTGGATATCCTCGATGACGCGCGCATTGTTCTCGCCCGGAGCGATATCGACGAACACCGTCTGCACGCCGTCGCGCTGGGTGACACGCACGCCGGCGCCGAAGCGCTGGCGGATCGTGTTGAGCGGCGCGAAGATCACATCGTCCTGGTCCTGGCCCCAATTATTGTCGCCGCGCTCCATGACGGTGCCGATCACCTCGAAGGGCTGGCCGCCGATGCGCAGGGACTGGCCGATCGGACTGGCGCCATCGAACAGTTCGGAAATGATGGTCTGGCCGACGATCGCATAACGCCGGCCGGCCGCTTCCTCGGCGGCCGAAAAACTGCGTCCCTGATCGATCTCCCAGCCGCGCGCCGACAGATAGTCGGGATTCATGCCGACAATACGCGTCGTCCAGTTGGCGCCGCCGAACACGACGGCCGACGAGGTCGTCACTTCGCCGGAGGCGCCCGCGACACCGGCAATCTGCGTGCGCAGGGCTTCCACATCGCCGTCGGTCAGCGGATCGGCCGTACCGGCCCCGCCGCGCCGTCCGCCGAACATGCTGGAGCCGGGCCGGATGATCAGCAGGTTGGCGCCGAAACTGGCGATCTGTTCCTCGACGGCCTGCTTGGTGCCTTCGCTGATCGAGACCAGTACGATGACCGAGGCGACGCCGATCACGACGCCCAGCATGGCCAGCGCGCTACGCAGGGCGTTCACGCGGAGCGCGATCAGGGCGATGCGCAGGGAGGCGGCGAGATTCATTGGCGGTCCTCCACGATCCGGCCGTCCCGGAACACGATCTGGCGCCGCGCGTGATCAGCGACTTCCTGTTCGTGGGTCACGACGATGATGGTGATCCCCTCGCGATTGAGCTGGTCGAAGATCGCCATGATGTCGTCCGAAGTTCGCGAGTCGAGCGCGCCCGTGGGCTCGTCGGCCAGCAGGATTTTCGGATCGTTGACGAGACCGCGGGCAATCGCCACGCGCTGCTGCTGACCGCCGGACAGCTGGTTGGGCTGGTGGTCCGAGCGGTCGCCCAGCCCCACCTGTTCCAGCCGCGCCATCGCCCGCTTGCGCCGTTCCGCGGCGGGCACCCCGGCATAGACCAGCGGCAGGGCGGCATTTTCCAGCGCCGAGGTGCGCGAGAGCAGGTTGAACTGCTGAAAGACGAAGCCGATCGTCCGGTTGCGGAAGGCGGCGAGCCGGTCGGCATCCAGCGCCAGAAGGTCTTCGCCCGCAATGTGCAGCGAGCCGGAGTCCGGCCGGTCCAGCGCGCCCAGCATGTTCATGAAGGTCGACTTGCCGGATCCCGATGCCCCCGTGACGGCGACATACTCGCCGGCCTCGATATCGACACTGACCCCGTCCAGCGCCCGCACGGTCTGGTCGCCCATCGTGTAGACGCGGACAAGGTCGCGGCAGGCGATCAATGCGCTCATTCGCGCACCTCGCGGGCGCGGGTCACCACGGCCTCGCCGGCTTCCAGACGGCCGCCGACCACTTCGCTTTTCTGGCTGTCGGAAATACCGACGCGGATCGGCCGCTCGACCAGCGTGCCGTCCGCCTCCTCGACCCAGACCGTCGCCGAGCGGGTCTCGCGCATCTGGCGCTGGAAGGCGCGATAGCGTTCCAGCTGGTCTTCATCGAGCAGCGGGCGGATCTCGCGATCGATCTCGGCCTGCAGGGCTTCGCGATCGAACTCGCCACCGGCCTGGGCCTGGCTCATCGCCCGCCCCATGGCGGCGCGGAAAATGCCCCGGATCTGGTCCTGCTGGGCGGCATCCAGACCGACCGCCTCGCTGAGACGCGTCATGGGATCATTGCCGCCGCCCGGACCGCCGGGACCGCCCCGGCCGCCGCCTTGCGGGCCACCACCGCCTTCGCCCAGCGGCTGTGTCCGCCCCTCCAGTGCCGGCGAGGGCCGGAAGCGCAGGGCCGCGTTGGACACGGTGAGAACGCCGGTGCGCTCGCCGGTGATGATATCCATGTTCGCCGTCATGCCCGGCAGCAGCAGCTCGTCCGGGTTCGCGGCCAGAACGACGACTGTGTAGGTGACGACATTGTTCAGGGTTTCCGGCGCCAGGCGGATCTGGTCGACCACGCCTTCCATCTCGGTGTCCGGATGCGCATCCACCGTGAAGCGCACCGGCTGGCCGGCGCGGATCTGGCCGATATCGGCCTCGTCGATCTGGGCGTCAATCTGCACCTGTCCCAGATCCTGGGCGATGGTGAACAGCACGGGCGCCGTCATGCTCGCCGCGACGGTCTGGCCGACATCGACGGCACGGTCGACGACAATGCCATTGATCGGCGCGCGGATCGTCGTGCGCTCGAGATCGATACGGGCACTGGCCAGCGAGGCATCGCGCTGGGCCAGCACAGCCTGGGCATTGGCGATCTGGGCGCGCGCCACCTCGACATCGGCCTGGGCCGCGTCGAGCGCGGTCTGGGCAGTGTCCAGCGAAGTCTGGGCCACCGTGCCGCGCTCGCGCAGCGTTGCCATGCGGTCGAATTCCAGCTGGGCCTCGCGCAGCGTGGCCTGGGCCCGGGCGAGCGAGGCGCGCTGCAATTGCAGGCTCGCCGCCGCTGTCGCACGCGCGGCCTCGGCTTCGGTAACACGGGTCTCATAGGTCTGCGGGTCGAGCCGGGCGATGACCTGGCCTTCCTCGACCTCATCGTTGAAATCGACATGCAGTTCGGCGATCTGGCCGGACAATTGCGATCCGACCTCGACCGTTACCAGCGCGCTGACAGCGCCGGACGCCGCCACGATACGGCGCACATCGGCCGGGGCCGCTGCCTCGGTCTCGATTGTCACCTCGCCGCTGCCGCCCTCGCCGCGGCCGAACATCCACCAGCCGCCGCCGGCGATGACGACAAGTGCTACCGCCCCGGCAATCCAACGCCTGTTGTCGAGCATTCCGTACCCCTTCACGATCCGGCCTGTGCGGCCCCGCCACCCCTGCGGACGGTGCAACGCAGCACGACGGATATTCCGTCGCGGCAGATGCAGATCATCGCATGTAGCTCACGGGCGGGGGAAAGGCTATGACAGGACGTATCGAGTTCAGCGGAAGGCACCGCGCGTGGAGGAAATCGAGTTCCTGCTGTCCGTCCCGGGCATGCCGCTGGCCTTGCGCCTCGCACCGCTGGTCGCCGTGGTCGTGTGGATCTTCATCACCGTCAATCTCTGGCGCGGCGGGTTCACCGACCTCACCGAACGCCTCAGCCGGCCGCGCTGGGCCGGGCCGGAACGCGCCCGCGCCGTGATGATGATCCCGCTGCGCGCGCTCATGCTGGCCGGCGTCGCAGGCTTCGCCGCCGTGATGACCGTGCTGGGCCTGCTGTTCAACGCCGCCGTGATCCTGAACATCATCCAGGCTGTGCGCGGGCTCTGAGCGCGGGCGGAGGTCCGGCGCACCGGCGCCCTTCCCCGACCAGCCAGTCCCCGAAGGCCTCAGCGGCCGCATGCGGCTGCCCGGCCGGCCGGATATAGACATAGGCCAGACCGGTATCGGCCAGCCCCAGCGGCGCGACCAGCTGGCCGTCCGCCAGATCGTCCTGCACCAGGCTCCAGCCGCCGATCGCCACGCCCAGCCCGGCCGAGGCCGCCGCGAGCATGTAGAAGGTGTGATCGAAAAAGGTGCCGGCATGGCCGTCCGATGGCGGCCAGCCGGTGCGCGCCTCCCATTCCGCCCAGCCTTCCGGATAGGTGCGCGTGTGAAGGCGGGTCAGCCCGTCCAGGCCCGCGCCTGCCGCGTGCTCTGCCCACACGGACGGTGCGACGACCGGGCCCTGATAGTCCGGCAGGAAAGCGGTGACCTCTGGTCCGGCGACACGGGCCGCGCTCTGCATGCGGATCGCGGCATCATAGCCGCCGGTGCGGAAATCGACCGGCGCATGCGACTCGCTGACTTCCACCGCGATCTGCGGATGGTCGCGATAAAAGCGCGGCAGGCGCGGGATCAGCCAGCGCATGGCAAATGTCCCCAGACAGGAGACACGCAGGACCGACTGGGCCGCGCGCGCACGGCGCGGCAATCCGGCCTGGATATCGTCAAACGCCCGGTCCAGCACATCGGCGAGCTGGCGGCCCGCCGGGGTCAGGCGGAGATCGGTCCTCGGCCCCTCGACCAGCGACACGCCGAGCCAGTCCTGCAGCGCCCGGACCTGCCGGCTCACCGCGCCATGGGTGACG
Source organism: Maricaulis sp. (assembly GCF_017642925.1). Lineage (GTDB taxonomy): Bacteria > Pseudomonadota > Alphaproteobacteria > Caulobacterales > Maricaulaceae > Maricaulis. Next base: position 138,403 of record NZ_JAEPOL010000004.1, read on the forward strand.
CACAGCTCGTCGGCCGCGCGCAGCATGCGGCCATGCCGGGCAAAGGCCTCGAAGGCCCGCAGCGCGCTGAAAGGCGGCAAGTCGCGGCGTTTGTCCATCGGGTTCCAGGCCGTCATCTATGTGCGTCAGGATCGGACAAACGGTGCCCTGTCTCTGCTCACAAGAGCAGTATGTGATCTGAACTCACATCAAAAGGAAATAGTATCGCTTGTTTCCACTGCCCGGGTGGCGATGCTCCGGCGCCGTGACGCCAAGGAGACGCCATGCCCCGGATCGCCGCTTCCCCGCTGCTTCAGGCCTGCCTGCTGGGCGTGACCCAGATCGTCGGCTTCGGCTCGACCCTCTACCTGCTGACGGTGCTGGCGGCACCAATCGGCAATGCGATGGGCTGGCCGCTGGCCTGGGTGTCCGGCGGCATGTCGGCCGGGATCGTCACCTCCGCCCTGGTCGCACCGCATGTCGGACGCCTGATCGCCCGCGAGGGCGGCCGCCGGGTCCTGATGACGGGATCGCTGCTGCTGGCCGCCGGTCTGGCGACTATCGGCCTGGCCTGGCACTACGCCATCTACCTGATCGGCTGGAGCCTGGTCGGCCTGGGCATGGCGTGCAGCCTCTATGATGCGGTGTTCAGCACGCTGGGCCGGGCCCATGGCCACAAGGCGCGGCGCCTGATCTCCACCGTCGCCCTGTGGGGCGGGTTTGCCAGCACCGTGTTCTGGACACTCAGCGGCGTGCTGGTCGAGGCGGCCGGCTGGCGCGTCACCTGCCTGGTCTATGCAGCAGCCCAGATCGCGATCTGCCTGCCGCTGTTCTTTTTCGCCGCACCCGCAGGCCTGGCCGAGGCCGCACCGGCAGATCCGGACCGCAAGGCGCGTCCCCATCCCGTTGCCCGCACCGTGCATACGCTGGAACCGGCCCGCACCCTGTCGGCGATCCTCTTCATCGCGGAAGTCCTGGTGGCGTCGATCATCGCCGTCCATCTGGTCAATCTGCTGGCGCGCATGGATGTCGGACTGACCGCCGCAGTGGCGCTCGGCGCCTTTATCGGCCCGGCCCAGGTCGCCGGCCGCGCGGTCGAGATGACTCTGGGCCAGCGGCTGCACCCGGCGATGACGGTGATCCTCGCCATCGGCGCGATCATCACCGGGCTGGGCCTGCTCACGATCGATGCGCCCGCTGTCCGGATGCTGGCCGCGATCGTCTATGGCGCGGGGATCGGTGTGCTCTCCATCGCCCGCGGCACGCTGCCGCTTGCGCTGTTCGGGCCGGTCCGCCAGCCCGTCGTGACGGGCCAGATCGCGCGGCCGATCATGCTGGTCCAGGCGGTCTCGCCGGTCGCCGGCGCCTTCGCGATCACCCGGCTGCCGCCGGAAGCCGTGCTCTGGCTGCTCGCCGCCATTGCCGGTATCGCCCTTGCGGCCGGCCTGCTTCTGCGCCGGATCTGCCTGGCGCAACCGGACCCGGCCGCACTGCCGGACAGTCAAAGCACCTGACAGATCGACAATCCGGGTCCGCAGGCGTATCTGCCAAGCGGCAATCCGGCCTGAAGGAAACCTGTCATGAGCGAGCTCCCGCCCTGTCCCGAATGCGGCTCGGCCTTCACCTATGAGGACGGTGCACTGCTCGTCTGCCCCGAATGCGCCCATGAATGGACGGCCGGTGCGGCACCGGTGGCGGCAAGCGGCCCGGTCTGGCGCGACGCCAACGGCACCGAGCTGGCCGACGGCGATACGGTCACCGTGATCAAGGACCTCAAGATCAAGGGCACGTCCCAGGTCGTGAAAGTCGGAACCAAGGTGAAGAATATCCGCCTGGTCGAAGGCGATCACGATATCGACTGCCGCATCGACGGCGTCGGCCAGATGGGGCTGAGAAGCGAGTTCGTGAAGAAGGTCTAGAAGCTCAGCGTCACCTGTCCGTAGCCGAACAGGGTGGTATCCGTGCCCGGCCCGCCAGGGACATTGTCCGGAAACGCGCCGGCCAGGAAAGCCGACGCACCGATCTCGAATTCCAGCCCTTCAGGGCCGGGCCGGTAGCGGGCGCGCCCGTCGATCGCGTGTCCGAGAAAGCGGCCGGACTGGCCGGACGGGTCGCGCAGCCCGGCAATCACCCAGCTGTCAGTCGCACTGGCCAGGGATGCCGCCGACCAGGCGATGCGCGCATCCCAGCGCGCCCCGGGCACGACGTCCAGCCGCAGGCCCGGCGCGCTGAGATTGGCCGGGGTCAGCGGTCCGTGCAGGCTGGTATTGTTCAGATCCGTGCGCCGCGAACCGAACAGCCGCTCATACTGGTCGAACCGCCCGTCATCGGGCTTCTCGTCGCCGCTTGCCCAGTAGTATTCCGCCGCCAGCCGGGGCTGCCAGGGCAGATCGAATGTGTATCCGACCGCCGCAAACAGCATGGTGGCGCTGACATCCAGGTTTTCCGTGTCTGTAGCCGCCCGGCTGGCCCGGCGGCGGCCCAGACGCCAGGCGCCTTCCACATCGACATCCCAGCGGCCGGCCTGCGGTGCCCGATAGGCCCGCACGCCGGAGGTCACATACTGCCGGTTCGGCGTGGGCGTATCGGCGGTGTCGCGCTCCGTCAGCCCGTAGACGAAGACCTCGCCGGTCAGACCATCGGCGAGTGCCGGCGCCACATCCTTGCGCCGGTAGTGGACGGCCCAGATGCGCCGGTTCCACTCCTCTTCATCGCCGGACATGCGGTTGTCCGCGATCTCGGCCCGGTCGCCGGGCCGGCGGGAGACCGGGACCACCGCCACCAGGTGCAGTTCGTCGCCGCGGGCATTGTCCGCACGGTAGTGAAAACCGGTATAGCTCTTGATCACATTGGCATAGCTGATGCGCTCGATCTGCCGTTTCGAGCCGATGCTCACCGTCTGCCGGCCCACCGTCAGTGTTGCCGATCCGTCCGCACCGAGAAGCGAGGGCAGATCGGCGCGGACGTAGAGCTGCAGCACGTCCAGCGGATTGACATAACTCGTGCTCAGCGGCGTGCCGCTGTCATCCAGCCAGGCGCGGCTGTCCTGCAGTTCCAGACCGAAAGTGACCGGCTGCATCTCGTATTCGGCGAGCAGAAGATTGCGCATAAACAGCGCCTGGTCGCCGCCGGAACCGCCGGCGCGGAACTGGCCGTCCAGCGTTTCGTAGCGCAGGCGCGTTTCCCCCGACACCGACAGGCGCGGCGGCGGCACGTCCTGGGCCGGTGCGCCGGCGCTGACGATCGTGGCCGACACAAGGGCGGCAGCGAAAGAGGCAGAACGCAGAAGGCGCGATTGGCCATGGCAGCGCGGCGCATGCATGATAGGTCTCCGAAACGATGCCCGCCCCGCCTATACGATACGGTTCAATTGTTCAATGACCATTGAAATGAATGACAACCCGGCCGATGACGAAGCCGCCGCCCGCCTGTCCGCACTCGGCCATCCGACCCGGCTGCGCGTCTTCCGCACGCTGATCGCAGCAGGCCCCGACGGCATGCCGGCCGGCGAACTGGCTGCGCGCGTCGGGGTGGCAAAGAACAATCTGTCCTCGCATCTCAACGTGCTCCGGCAGGGTGGGCTGATCGTCATGCGACCGTCAGGCCGGTCCCGCATCTATGCCGTCGACCTCGACACGATCGCCGCCACGATCGGCTATCTCGTTTCCGACTGCTGCCAGGGCCATCCCGAAGTGTGTGAAGCCCTGTCGCCCGGCATGGAGCGCGCCTGTTGATTCAATAGTACATGAACTATTGAATTATTGGACTGACAGGATCATACTCCTCGGACACACAACCGGGAGGTCATCATGGGCATTGCAACACTGAACAGCATTCTGGCGGCGACGCTCGCAGCCGCGGTCCAGACAGGTATCGAACCGTCGGATGTCAGCATCCGCATCATCGGTTCCGGCACGCTGGACTGCACGTTCCAGACCGCGGACGGTGAGATCAGCCGGCAGGAACGGGCGCGCCGGTCCGGCAGTTTCGAGACCGTCCGCGCAAGCGACGCGCTGTCGGGCCAGTGCACCTACAGCGTTCCGGAGAACCGCGACCTGCTCATCCGCATCATGGAAGCGGGACAATTTGCCTGCCCGTTCGAGCCGGGCATCACCCCCGAAGAATGCTCGGTCACGTTCAATGGCGAAACAGGCGGCACGTTCGACCTGACCCCGGCGGGATAATCAGCCGGCCATCTCGTCCGGGAAATTGCGGGTCCAGACATCGCCGAAACGGTCATGCGCCCGCACGGCACGGCCGATCGCGGCGAGGCGCGGGGCCTCGGTGTCGAACCAGTCGCGGCCGGGACGCCAGAACGTCATCGCGCCGAGATAGATGTCGACCGCGGTCAGACGTCCGCCAAGGAACCAGGGACCGGCCGCCCGGCTGCTGGACGCCTGCTGTTCGAGAATGCGGTAGAGCCGCTTGCCATAGGCATCGACCGTCTCGCGGAAACCGGCCTGGCCCTCCGGCACCGGCACGAAACGCGCCGGCACATCGCCATAGGTATAGGTCGGGTAGACATTGGCGACCAGGAAGACGAGGGCGTTGAGAAAGTCCGCCCGCTCGTGCGCATCCGGGCCGGGGACGAGCGAGGTCTCGGCGGCCAGGTCTGCCAGGTGCAGCGTGATCGCCGCGCTCTCGGTCATCACCGTGCCGTCATCGAGCACCAGGGTCGGGATCTGGGCCAGCGGATTGATGCCCTCCAGCGCATCCCGCGCGCCGTCGTCGGCGAACAGGTCGCCGACCGGCTCGAGTGTGTGCGCCAGCCCGTACCAGGCCAGCTGCGCCTCGGCGATCACCGATCCCCAGCCTGCGCGTGCATAGAGTTTCATCATCCTCTCCCGTCTCCATTCACCGGTCGCGCTGTCTCCGGTCTGGCGGCGAGCGCGACTAACTGGTAAAAACTAGTTTGGAGATTATCAATGAGTCAACTTGTAAAACGCATTTTATCGGTTAGACGGGTTTTGCCGTGACCGATTTCGGGCCGGAACACTTCATCGGCGGCCGCTTGTGTATCGACTTCTGCAACACGGCAGACGGCCGCGAGACACGCTTTGCCGATACGCTGGTCGAACCGGCGGATGCGGTGCGCTGGATGACGGCGTCGGGCCATTGGCCTGACGGCGAGGTTGCGGCACTGGACGCATACCTCGCCGACGGCAGCGCCTGGCCCCGCTTCCACGCGACCGCCCATGATCTGCGCGAAGCGATCTATCATGCCCTGACCAGCCGGATGCGGGACGGCCAGCCGGCCGCAAAGGCACTCGCCGGCCTTGCCGGGCACTATCGCGCCATGGCCGGGCAGGCCGCCCTCATCACGGACGCCGGTGGCCAGACACAGCTGGACTGGTCCGGCGCAGATGCCGCCACGCGCCTGCTTGCGCCCATCGTGATGGATGCGGTGGCACTGCTGGGCGAAGACAATGCCGTGCGGCTGAAACAGTGCGATGGCGAGCGCTGCGGCTGGCTCTTCCTCGACACCTCCAAGGCCGGGCGCCGCCGCTGGTGCGACATGGCGACCTGCGGCAATGTCTCGAAAGCCCGCCGCCACGCGGCCCGGAAGCAGCCGGCGCGTTAGTTCCAGGCGGCCTCCGGCGGCGCCGGAAACCGAACATTACGGGAATTTTACTTAACCGGGTGGTGTCCGGCGTTGCACTTTGCGACCATAAATCCTGCATCACAGGTTAGGGGTACACCATGAAACGACTACTCACGGCTGCGCTCGCTGCGGCCGTCTCGCTTGGCGGTCTGGCCCATGCCCAGACGCCCGAGATCGACATTCCTTACGAAAGCTTCGAGCTCGAGAACGGCCTGACGGTCGTCGTCCACGAGGACCGTAAGGCGCCGATCGTCGCCGTGTCCATCTGGTATGGCGTCGGTTCCGCCGACGAACCGGCCGGCCGCACGGGCTTCGCCCACCTGTTCGAACACCTGATGTTCAACGGGTCGGAAAATTACAATGACGATTATTTCGGTCCGTTCGAACAGGTCGGCGCGACCGGCATGAACGGCACCACCTGGTTCGACCGCACCAATTATTTCCAGACCGTGCCGACGCCGGCCCTGGAAATGGCACTGTGGATGGAATCCGACCGGATGACCCACCTCTTGGGCGCCATCGACCAGGAACGCCTCGACGAGCAGCGCGGCGTTGTGCAGAACGAGAAGCGCCAGGGCGACAACCAGCCTTACGGCCTGGTGGAATACTCCCAGCTGCGCGCACTCTTCCCGGAAGGCCACCCGTACGCCCACTCCACGATCGGCTCGATGGAAGACCTCGACGCCGCCTCGCTGGAAGACGTGCAGGACTGGTTCCGCCAGTATTACGGCGCCTCCAACGCGGTTCTGGTGCTCGCCGGCGACATTGACGCCGAAGAAGCCCGCCCGCTGGTGCAGCGCTATTTCGGCGACGCGCCGGTCGGCCCGCCGGTCACCCGCATGGACCAGTGGATCCCGGAACGCGACCGCAACACGACCGAGACGATGTATGATGACGTGCCGCAGGCGCGCATCTACCGCACCTGGGTTGTGCCGGGCCGCATCACCGAGGAACGTGCCCAGCTGGAACTGTTCGCCACCGTCCTGGGCGGCGGCCGCACCTCGCGCCTCTATCGCGACTTCGTCTTCGACCGCCAGGTCGCAACCCGCGCCGTGGCCTATGTCGAGGAACACCAGCTCGCCAGCCAGTTCCACATCGAGGTCACCCTCAATCCGGGTGAAGATCCCGACGCCGCTTCGGCCCGTATCGACGAGATCGTCGCCGAACTGCTGGCCGAAGGCCCGACCGACGACGAGCTGGCCGCTGCGCGTACGCGCATCAACGCCTCCACCATTCGCGGTCTGGAACAGATCGGCGGATTCGGCGGCAAGGCCGTCACGCTTGCCGAAGGCCAGCTCTATGCCGGCGATCCGGCGTTCTGGCGCACCCTGCTGGACCGTCTGAACACAGCCAGCGCCGAGGCGATCACCGCCACGGCAAACGAGTGGCTGTCCACCGGCTATCACGAGATCACCGTCCTGCCCTTCGGCGAATTCCAGAGCGTCGCCACCGACGCTGACCGTTCGGCCCTGCCGTCGGTCACGGAAACGCCGGAACTGGTCTGGCCGGCCGTCGAGACGGCCGAGCTGTCCAATGGCATGGATATCGTCTTCGTGCGCCGCGACGCCGTTCCGGTCGTGGAAATGCAGATGGTGTTCGATGCCGGCTATGCCGCCGACAGCGTCGAAGGCGGTCAGACGGGTCTCGCCAGCTTCACCATGAACATGCTGGACGAAGGTGCCGGCCGCATGGATGCGCTGGAAATTGCCGCCGAGGCCGAACGCCTGGGCGCCAACCTGTCCACCGGTGCCGGTCTCGACCAGTCCACGGTGACGCTCTCGGCCCTGCGCTCCAACCTGCGCGACTCGCTCGATCTGATGGCGACCGTGATCACCGATCCGACCTTCGCCGATGACGATATCGACCGGATCCGCGAGCAGACGCTGAACGGCATCCGTCAGGAGATGGCCAATCCGATTGCCATCGCCCTGCGCATGCTGCCGCCGGAAATGTATGGCGAAGGCCATGCCTATTCGGTGCCGTTCACGGGTTCGGGCACGATGGAAAACGTGACGGGCTTCACCCGTGACGATCTCGTCGCGCACCACCGCACCTGGATGCGTCCGGACAATGCGACCCTGTTCATCGTCGGCGACACGACGCTGGACGAGATCACGCCGATGCTGGAACGGGCCTTCCGCCGCTGGGATGCGCCGAGCACCCCGCTGCCGCAGAAGAACATGGCCCGCGCCGAGAATGCGGACAGCGCTCGCGTGATCATCGTCGATCGCCCGAACTCGCCGCAATCGCTCATCCTGGCCGGTCTGATCGGTCCGGAAGGCACGGTGGAAAATCCGGAAGTCTATTCCGCGATGAATGACGCCATCGGCGGCTCCTTCTCGGCGCGCGTCAACATGAACCTGCGTGAAGACAAGGGCTGGTCCTACGGTGCCCAGACCCTGCTCTGGGGCGCCCGCGGACAGCGTCCGTGGATCGTCTATGCGCCGGTCCAGACCGACCGCACGGCGGACAGCCTTGCCGAACTGCTGCGGGAGTTCAACGAGTTCACCTCCACCAACCCGGCCACGGCCGAGGAGCTGGAGCGCTCGATCAACAACTCCACCCGCTCCCTGCCCGGTCAGTTCGAGACCGCCGCCGCCGTCCGCGGCAGCCTCGTCTCGAGCCAGAATTACGGCCGTGACTGGGACTATCCGGCGAGCCTGACCGAGCGCTATCGCTCGCTCGACCTCAACGAGGTCCGGGCCGCGGCGCAGGAAGTGGTGCACCCCGAACAGCTGGTCTGGCTGATCGTGGGCGATGCCGCCCAGATCGAGGAGAGCATCCGCGCCCTCGACATGGGTGAAATCGAAGTGCGCCAGCTGGGCCAGTAAGGCCGGCCAGCCGGCCGCAAGGCCGCAGGCGAAACAGGATCGGGCGCCGGAGACATCTCCGGCGCCCGTTTCTTTTTGCCGCAGGGTCAGCAGCGCCTGAATCCGCTATTGCAATTCACTCGCATAAGCGGATAGAGCAAGCGCATGGGCCCGATTTCCCGATATACCGGCATGGCCGCACTGATGGCTGCAGCCATCGCACTGCCTGTCCTGCTGTCGCTGCCGGCCGGCGAGGCGGCAACGCCGGAACCGGCTGCGTGCGGCGCGCAGTCCTGTCCGGCCGGTGCCAGACTGCGTGCGGTCTATCAGGGCGAACCGGACAGCTGGCCGCCAGCCCATATCGACGAGGACATCGATTATGTCGAGCTGGGCGCTCTGCCCGAACCGGGTCCGGCACCGGACCCGGCACTGGCGGCCCTCGGCGAGCAGCTGTTCCACGACCCCGCACTCAGCGCCTCGGGCCAGATCAGCTGCGCCAATTGCCACAGTCCGGAACTGGGTTTCACCGACCGGCTGCGCACCTCGTTCGGCCATGACCGCGCCCGCGGCCGCCGCAACGCGCCCACCCTGCTCGACAAGGCCGGCCAGACCTCCTTCATGTGGGACGGTTCGGCCGGCAGCCTCGCCGAACAGGCCGTAATGCCCATTCTCAATCCCGAGGAGATGGCAGCCGACGCGTTCGAGCTGATGAACCGGCTCAATGCCGATACCGGCTATCGCGACGCCTTTGCGACAAGCTTCGGCCAGGACACCGTCACGCTGGCCATGGTCGGCGAGGCGCTGGCCGCCTTCGAGGCGACACTGCACCGCACGACATCCTTCGACCGCTTCATGCGCGGCGATCACGACCGGCTCAGCGACCAGCAGATTCTCGGCCTGCACCTGTTCCGCACGACGGCGCGATGCGCCAATTGCCACATGGGCCCGCGGCTGACCGACGATGAATTCCACAATATCGGCCTGACCTATTACGGCCGCCAGTACGAGGATCTGGGCCGCTATACTGTCACCGGCGATCCCGCCGATGTCGGCGCTTTCCGCACGCCCAGCCTGCGTCATGTCGGCGAGACCGGGCCCTATATGCACAACGGCCTCTTCCCGCATTTGCGGGGCGTCGTGAACATCTATGCGGCCGGCGGACCCCGTCCGCGGCCCCGGCCGGACCAGGCCGGCGACCCGCTCTTCCCCAAGACCAGCGATCTGCTGCACCGGCTCGACCTCACACCCGAGGAGCGCGACGCGCTGGTCGCCTTCCTGGAAACCCTCTGACCGGACGCACGCCCCATGTTTCGCGACGCCCTCGCCAGCCACAGCCTGACCGTCTGGACCCTGCTGCCCCTCGCGATCTGCTCGATCGTCGCCCTTGCGGTCATTCTCGACCGGCTGATCGCGGCCGGCGCGACGCGGCGCGTCCCCGCCGCAGCCCGCAGACAGTTCGACAACGCCATTGCGCGCGGCGATATCGATGCCGCCACCGATATCCTGGCCCGCGCCCGGCCCTTCTTCGCCCCCGCCATCGACAGCGTCATCGCCATGCGGGCGGCGCCAAAAGCCCTGCGCGACGAAGCGGCCAGCCAGGCCCTTCGCGACGCGGCGCGCGGTCTCGACCGCCGCCGCAGCGCGCTTGTAACGATTGCTGCGCTGGCGCCCATGCTGGGCCTTCTGGGCACGGTGACCGGGATGATGGAAGCCTTCCGCGCGCTGGAAGCGCATCAGGGCCCCGTCGATCCGTCGATCGTCGCCGGCGGGCTCTGGCAGGCGATGATCACCACAGCCGCGGGCCTCGCCATCGCCCTGCCCTGCCTGCTGGCCAGCGCCTGGCTGAAATCCTGGTCGGCCGAGCGCGTCCGCCAGGCCGGCTCGCTCCTGACACGCCTGTCCATCGCCATGGAAACGGAGCGGTCGGCATGATTTCCGCCGGACCTGACGCGGACGAAGACGGGACGGGCGAGACCGGGGCGGCCGAAACCGGCGCCGTCCTGACGCCGCTGGTCGATGTCGTCTTCATGCTGGTCGCCTTCCTGCTGCTCACCGCCAACAGCGCCCAGCTGGCGCTGGATGTCGACCTGCCGCTGACCGATGGCGCCCGCGCCAGCGCGGCCGAGCGCCCGGTCGCCATGCTGGGCGTCACGGAGGCGGGATGGGTGCTTGATGACACCCCGCTGGCCGGACAGGCCGAGACCGAACAGGCCGTGCGGGCCTGGCTCGCCGGCGAACCGGACGGGCTGGTCGTCATCGCGGTGGACCGGGCCCTGCCCGCCCAGCGGCTGATCGACACATTCGACCTCCTGCGCAGCGCCGGCGCGCAGCATGTCGAGATCGCGGCGGAGAACGACGGAGCGGCGGGCCGGTGAGCGCGCGCACCGGCCTCGCCTCGCTGGTCGCGCTGTCGGCGGCCCTGCACGGTCTGGCCGGCGCGGGTGCCTGGGCCGGATGGACGTTGTTTAATGCCTCGACATCCGAGACCGAGGCAGCCTCCCTGCGCATCGCGCTGGGCACGCGGGGCGCCGCGGCCGGCGCACAGCCCGCCGAACGGGCCGAACCGGCGCCGGAACCTGTCGCGGCGCCGGCAACCACAACACCATCTCCCGCCCCGCCCGAACCCGCGCCCCGTGCACGTCCTGAGCCTGCGCAACGCCCCGCTCCAGCCGCGGAGCCCCAATCCCCCCCGGAGCCGGCAATCGAGCCGGCCGCCCCGTCACAAGCCGTGACAGCGGACACGGCCGCCATGGCGCCGCAGACAGCCGGTTCGGCCGGCATTTCGGGTTCACAGGACCGGCCCGACGCGGCCCAGACGTCCCGGGCCGATGACGCGCCGGGATTTGCCGGCAGCCTGCAGTATGACGGCCTTGTCCTGGCGGCCCTGGAACGCGCCAAACGCTATCCCGCCATGGCCCGGCAACGGGGCCGCGAAGGGGTGACGGGGATCGTGTTCGAGATCGACCGGCAGGGCCGGGTTCTCGACGTCCGGATCGCCGCACCGTCCGGATCGCGCAGCCTCGACCGGGCCGCCCTGGAACAGGTCCACCGAGCCGCGCCCTTCCCGGCCGCGCCCGCCGGATCGGACTGGCCCAGCCGCCGTTTTGCCACCGAGATCCGGTTTTCGCTTAGCGAACAGAGCGTGATCAGGTGAAGTGGAAACCGGTTCACCGGTTCGATCACGCGACCGCCCAGGATACTGTCCCATTAAAAGCCCGGACGCGGCGACGCGCCCGGGCTCCCCCAGCCCTCCGGGCTGCGGAGGGATATCTGTCGGCCGGATCAGTAGGTGTAGTTCACACCCAGCCAGACACTGCGGCCGCGCTGCCAGGGATCGTCGGCGGTGAAGCTGGTGTGCGGCAACTCGTTGAACAGGTTGGAAATGCGCACTTCCAGCCCGAGCCGGCCGTAACCGGTCTGCGGGAAGAGATAGTCGATATTCAGATCGGTCTCGAGATAGGGATCGCGGGTCACAACGTCATAGACATCGTAGCGCGTACCGTCCCGCGTCTCGTTGATGCCGGTATCGGCGAGCGTGTCGTACTCGCCGCGCCAGTTGAGCCACAGCGTGGTGGTCAGCGCATCGTTGAACCAGTGCGACACCAGGCTGGCATTGGCCGTGAAGGGCGTCGCGAAATTGCTCTGGTTGGCGATCGCCTGCAGCTCGGCCAGCGAGATGATCGCATCATTGTAGATGACCAGATCGCCCAGCATGTCCTCATAGTCGAGCTGGTCGAAATAGTCGGAGAAGAATTCCGCATTGTTCCGGGTCTCCGACCAGTTGGCATTGAAGGTGATGGCATGGTTGCGCCAGCTGGCCGACCATTCCGCCGAGGCGCCGATATAGTCGGTCTTGCCCTCATTGGTCGGGTAGTAGACGGAGCGCGTATAGGGCGCGCCGTCCTCATCGGACTCTTCCACCGAGACACGCGGCTGGCCGATGATTTGGTCGCGGTGCCAGCGCTGGACCGCCTTGACCCGCCCGACACCGATCCAGGCCGGGAAGGTGAGCGCCAGCGTGGCTTCATCACTGTAGGGCGTGGACAGGCCGGCCTGACGATATCGGGCCGGGCGTGTCAGCCGGTACACTTCCCAGTCGTCGGGGCTGAAGACAATATCGCTTCCCGAGACCGTCGCATCCCGGCGATAGATCACAAGGTCGGGATAGTGCTCGCGGATGGCATAGCCGACGAAGTCACCGGCATAATAGCGGTTGAGACCGCCGGTGAGCGTCCAGTCCTCACGGAACTCCCAGACCGCGGTCAGGCGTCCGGCAACGTCGTGATTGTCCAGGAAGTCGTCATGCGTCCAGCGCAGGCCCGAGCGCAGGGTCAGCGGACCGAAGCTGCGCTCGTCCTCGATCCAGGCGGATGTCTGGTTCAACTCCACAGTGGCGTCGAACTGCGACAGCTCGATACGCTGGCGCAGCGCTACCTCACCGTCGATACAGGCGACATCGTCCGGATCGGCACAGACCGTGTTGGCGTCCACCCCGCTGCTCATCGTGTAGTAGAACACGTCTTCCAGCCGCGCCTTGTGCGCCTCGGTGTGCGAGAACTCGCCGCCTCCGCTCAGCGTGCCGCCCAGGAAGGGCCGCGTGAAGTCCGCCTCGAACTGCAGGTCGCGCTGGTATTGCTCCAGATCGCCAAAGCCCCCGCGCGAACAGGACGTACGTCCGGTGCAGTAATCGACACTCGGCGCCGCCGTCGGGAAATTGGTGTGGGTCGGCGGTGCGTCGCGGCTCATATCGGCATCGAGATAGGCCACACTCACCGACCAGTCGGTCTCGCCCGTCGCACCGGCCAGCTCGGAGCGCAGGGTCAGCCCGCCGCCCTGGGAGACGGTGAGGCTGTCTGCCGAGTTGCTTTGCGAGAACTCGCTCTCATAGGGGCTGTAGGTGATGCTGGAGGTCAGGCTGAGCGTGCCGGAAAAATCATAGACGCCCTTGACCAGGACATTGTCCGAGGTCGAGCGGGAGCCGCGATAGCCGCCGCCGAAGTCCTCGTCGACGGCGTAGTCGACCCGCGAGGTCGACCGGCCCAGCCCGACCAGCAGCGAGAAATTCTCCGTCACGGGCATGTCGACCGTGCCGTGCAGGCGCCAGCGTTCGAAGGTCGGCGGCGTGTCGGCCCCTTCCGCATCGACACTGTCGTCATAGATGTATTCGACGAAACCGTCGTTCTCGTAGCCGAAGGTCAGCGTGGCGGCATAGTCGTCGCCGGGATCGCGGACATCCACCTCCACGACACCGCCGGAGAAGTCGCCATAGCGGGCGGAGACATTGGAATCGCGCACCGTCAACGCGCCGATCAGCGCCGGATCGATGAAGACAGACTGATTTCCCGCCCCGACGGTCTCGTTCATGTCGTTCACGGTGGTGCTGGTCGTGTCCATGATGTTGGTCACGCGCACACCGTCCAGCCGGAACAGGTTTTCGAAGGGCCGGCCGCCGGCGATCGAGATGTCGGAGGGCCGCAGGTCCTGCAGGTCGGCGCGGTCGACGGACTCATAGTCGGCATCGAAACGGATGTTCGGGATGAGACGCAGCATGTCCATCGGATCGCCGGACCCGTTCTGGTGTGCCTGGATGGCTTCCTCGCCAACCGTCGATGCGCCGCTGTCGACCGGATCATAGCCGGTATAGGCCGGCGCCGGCGCTCGCGTTTCCACCACATCGACCGGCGCCAGCTGCACCGTGTCTTCGTCCTGCGCCCGCCCGGCCGCAGCGTTTTCCTGCGCCAGGACCGGTACCGGCATGGCGGTAAGCGCGGCGATCAGCGCCGCCCGTGAAATCGTTTTCATGACTATGCCCCAACTTGCGAATGAGTTGCATCACTATTGCGACGCATTTTCATTTGCAAGTGACAAACTGTACCGGCTGCAGCTGGCTACCCCCGGGATTGCGGGTGGATACCGGCGCGCGCAGACGGCAATATGCTGTGCTGCACAAGGGGTGACATCATGATCGAGGCGTTCGCCGACGGGCTGTGGCTGGCAGACGGACCCGTAGTCCAGGGGGCCGGCGGCTTCCGCTATCCCACACGCATGGCGCTGGTCCGGCTGGCCGATGGCGGATTATTCGTCTGGTCGCCGGTCGCGCTTGACGCCACGCTGCGGGCCGAAGTGGATGCGCTCGGCCCGGTGACGCACATCGTGGCGCCGAATTCCCTGCACCATGTTTTCGTCGCCGACTGGGCGGCCGCCTGGCCGGAGGCCCGGGTACATGCGGCGCCGGGGCTGGAGACGGTCCGGCCCGACCTCACCTTTCACGCCACGCTGGACGACACGCCCGATCCGGCCTGGGCCGGCACGCTCGACCAGGTCGTCATGCGCGGCAATGCGATCACCACGGAAGTTGTGTTCTTTCACCGGCCCAGCGGCACGGTGATCGTGACCGATCTCATCCAGCATCTGCCCGATGACTGGTTTTCCGGCTGGCGCAGGCTGATCGCGAAATGGGACCGGATGACCGGGCCCGAGCCCGCCGTGCCGCGCAAATTCCGCCTCGCCTTCACCGGCCGCAAGGCGGCCCGCGCCGCGCGCGACCGCCTTCTGGCCTGGCCGGCCGAAAAGCTGGTGATGGCCCATGGCGCCCCGGTCACCGAAGACGCCGCCGGCCTCCTCCGCCGGGCATTTTCCTGGCTCTGAGCGGAACCCGGAGCCCTACGAGCCGCCGCGGGTATGGGCGACGCCGCCATCGACGATCAGGGTCGAGCCGACGACATAATCGCCCGCCCGCGACGCCAGGAAGATCGCCGCGCCCGCCATGTCCTCCGGCGTGCCGATCCGGCCGGACGGCACATAATTGGAAACGAGATCGGCATGATCGCGCGCCGCCTTGTTCATCGAGGAGGCAAAGGCGCCCGGCGCGATGGCCGTCACCACCACGTTCGACTTCACCAGTTCCAGCGCCATGCGCTTGGTCAGATGGATCAGGCCGGACTTGGAGGCGGCGTAGGAATAGGTCTCCATCATGTTGACCGACAGGCCGTCGATGGAGGCGATATTGATCACCTTGGAGGGGCGTTCCGGCGAGGCCTTGGCCTTCAACGCGCCGAACAGGGCCTGGGTCAGGAAGAAGGGGGATTTCACGTTGAGATCCATCACCTTGTCCCAGCCGCTCTCGGGAAATTCCTCGAAAGGCGCACCCCAGGCGGCACCGGCATTATTGACCAGGATGTCCAGCGAGCTCTCGTGCTCGAGATACTGTTTCGCCAGCGCCTGCGCGCCGTCCGCGCCCGACACATCGGCCGGCAGGGCGATACACGTGCCCAGTTCGGACAGGCGCTCCGCCGTCGCCAGGCAGTCCGGCGCCTTGCGCGAGGAGATATAGACTTTCGCCCCGGCCCGCACATAGCCCTCGGCAATCATCTCGCCGATCCCGCGCGACCCGCCGGTAATCAGCGCCGTGCGCCCTTCAAGGGAAAACAGAGTATCGAGCATGGGGACCTCCCGCTTTGGATTATTGTGTTGCGGGAAGAGTTAGCGGGTGGTGGCGAAACTGTCGAGGGGGCGGTATGGAGATGGCGCTGTCTTGCCCACATGAGGCTGTCTCATCCCGGCCGTCACCCTGACACCCGCTTTCGCGGGCTTTCGTCCGGGAAAAATGGTGCGGGTTTGGGAAGACGAAAGAAACGCACAGAATCACCCCTTCTCCCCCACCGGGGAGAAGGTGCCGCGAAGCGGCGGATGAGGGGCGCGCGTCAGCGCCGCAAAGAGTCTTTGATTGGCCGCTCCCGCGGCCGCCCCTCACCCTACCCTCTCCCCGGCCGGGGAGAGGAGGTGCGTACCGCGAACACAGAACCCTGTTTTCCCCGGGCTGAACACTTGTTCCGGGGAAAATCGGAGTGGGCCGGGGAAAGCGGAGGGGGGCGGAGAAACGGCGGGTCCGGGAAAACGGAGGGCGAGAAAACTTATCCCCGCCCGGCCGGGCCGGGTTAGACTGGCGGGGCTGTTTCTCATTGCCGGTTTTCCGCCTTCGCGCCCCGCCTTCCGGGCTTTGGTGCAGCTTTGCCACCCCGTGGCACAGCCATGTCGCACCAATGGAGCAGCCATGATGGCACTATGGGGCAGCCGCGCGACAGGTCCGGCGCATGAAACGCCGGACCATATCACCATAACTGATTTAATTTTCAGAACTTTTTCGAGAAGCCCGGCAAAAACTAGTCCCGCACCCTTATCAGACCTTCCTGGGCCGCCGAGGCGACCAGTTTGCCGTCGCGGGTGAAGATCTGGCCGCGATTGAAGCCGCGGGCCCCGCCGGACCAGGGCGCGTCGGTGGCATAGAGCAGCCAGTCATCCATGCGCACATCGTCATGGAACCACAGGGCATGATCGAGGCTGGCGGACTGCATCTTGCGCGTCATCCAGCTCACCCCGTGCGGCTGCATGCAGGTCGACAGGAGGCCCATGTCCGACGCGAAGGCGAGCACGGCCCGGTGCATCAGCTGGTTCTCGCCGATCGGGCCGCAGGCGCGGATCCACAGATTGCGCACCGGCGCGCGCTTGTCCGGATTGACCGGGTTCCAGATCTCGACCGGCCGGATCTCGATCGGCCGCGAACGGGTGAGGAATTTGTAGAGCGGTTCCGGGATCTCGTCCTTGTAGCGCTGAAAGATTTCCGCTTCCGAGGGCAGGTCGTCCGGTGCCGGCACGTCCGGCATTTCGACCTGGTGCTCCAGCCCTTTTTCCTTGCGCTGGAAGGAGGCCGTCATGTTCAGGATCGGCTTGCCGCGCTGCATGGCGATGACGCGGCGGTTGGAGAAGCTGCCGCCGTCATAATCGCGCTCGACGCGATAGATGATGGGGAAATCCTCGTCGCCGGGCCGCATGAAATAGGCGTGCAGGGAATGCACCTCACGCTCGGCCTCGACCGAGCCGACCGCCGACATCAGCGCCTGGGCAATGACCTGGCCGCCGAAGACGCGCCCGCGCCCGCCCGGATTGCGGGGGCCGCGATAGAGGTCGACATCGATCTCCTCGACATCGAGCAGGGTAACGAGGCCCTGGGCCAGTTCCTGCGGTGTCGGGCGGCGGCGTTTCTTCGCTTCGCCGTGCGGGTGTTCATCCCCGTCCATCATGCGGCCTCTTTCACGATTGCGTGTTGCACTGCGGCAAGTCTGGACCGTCCGGAGGCAAATTTCCAGCTTCCGGTACGCCGCAATGCAGGAGGCAGAGCGTCTAGGAGGCGACGAGCTTCAGCGACTTGGTCGGCGCGTCCCAGGGCAGGTGATTGTCTTCGAGCATCACCATATTGTCGCGATTGATGATTTCCGGGCGCGCGTGATAGCCCAGCAATTCCTCGACATCCTGGTCGGCATGGCGCGCGAGCACCATGGTCTCGTCGGACGAGAAATTCGTCAGGCCGCGGGCCAGCTCCTCACCGTCCTCGTCATAGACGTGCAGCACATCGCCCTTCTGGAAGTCGCCATGGATCTTGACGATGTCCTCATGGCCGACGCCCGCCTTGCTCTCGCGCAGCTTGGCGGCGGCGTCCTGGCGGATCACCAGACCGCCGGCCCGGTGCAGGCGGTTGGTCAGCCAGACCGCCCAGGACGAGGCCGGCGTACCCTTGGCGATACAGCGCGTGTGGCGGCGCTCGCCCTTGAGGATGCCGGACACGGGACGGTCGATGACACCCTCGCCGATCAGCGTGTTGACGCCAGCATTCTGCGCCATGTTGGCGGCGCGCATCTTGGTCAGCATGCCGCCCGAGCCCAGCGAGCTGGTACCGGTGGTGACCTCGAGATACTCGCTGACATCCTCGACCGTCTCGATGAACTGGGCCTCCGGATCTTCCGGATTGCGGTCATAGAGCCCGTCGATATTGGTCAGCAGGATGAGGTGATCGGCCTGGATCATCTGCGCCACCTTGGCGGCCAGGCGGTCATTGTCGCCGACGCGGATTTCCTCGGTCGTGATCGTGTCGTTCTCGTTCACGATCGGCATGATGCCGTGCTCGAACAGGCGCTGGATCGTGTTCTTGGTATTGAGGAAGCGGCGGCGCTCCTCCAGATCCTCGAGCGTGACGAGAATCTGGGCGATGTCGAAGCCGTGCTCGTGAGCGACCTGTTTATAGGCGTTGAGCAGCAGCGGCTGGCCGCAGGCGGCAGCGGCCTGCTTGTCCAGCACGCCGGCCTCTTCCGGCGACTTCTTGATCGAGTTCAGCCCCAGGGCCACCGAGCCCGAGGAGGCCAGCACCACATCATACCCTTCCTCGCGCAGCTGCGCGATATCGGCCAGAAGACCATGCATGAAGGCGTATTTCAGGGTCAGCCGGCCATCATTGGCCAACAGGCTGGACCCGATTTTCACGACGATGCGGTTTCGAACACTCACAAGAGGCTCCTGCGTGACGCGGTGCTATGCTGCTCCGCAAAAAAGACTGGGCGCAAAATATTTTGCGTTCAAATTTTTTCAACCCCAAAACCCGGACACGGCCATGCATTATCGCCGGGTCCGCCTCATAATTTATGGCGCAAAGCTGAACGATTGCTTGCCATCCCGGTTTTCTGCACCCCCGGAAATATAATTTGAATTCGAAATATATTTTGCTATGTATCCGGTCATCAGCGGCTCGATGCGCTTTCCGGCGCGTCGAGCGCATTTGTTGTGAGCCTGTCGCAATCGCGTCAACACGTGCGTAATCTGGCGCCGGGCCTCGACAGCGCAGAAGGATTGGCGATGGACATTCTGATGATCGGTTGCGGGAATATGGGCGGTGCCATGCTGCGCCGCTGGGTGGATGCGGTTCCGGCCAGCTATACGGCCGTCAACCGGACACCGTCCGCGATACCCGCCGGCGCCGGTCATGCAGGGTCTCCGGACGCCCTGTCAGGGCGGACATTCGACGCCATCGTCATCGCCGTCAAACCGCAGCAGATCGCCAATGTCGTGCCGGCCTACATGCCTTTCCTGAAGGATGATGGCTGCCTCATCTCCATCGCTGCGGGCTTTTCGATCGCCTCCATGAAGGCCGCCCTAGGCGACCGGCCGGCGATCCGCATCATGCCCAACCTGCCGGCCCAGATCGGCCGCGGTGTGAACGGTCTCTATGCCGACCCGTCCTGTTCCCCGGCGCATCGCGACCTGGCCGACCGGCTGGCGAAAGCCACCGGCTCTGCCATCTGGCTGGACACCGAGGACGAGATCGACCGGATCACGGCGGTGGCCGGCTCCGGCACGGGCTATGTCTTCGAGATCGCCCGCGCCTATGTGGCGGCGGCCGAGCGCCTGGGCTTCGCCCCGGACACCGCCCGCACCCTGGTCCTCGAGACCCTGGCCGGTGCGGTGGAAATGGCGGCGCAGAGCGAGACGAGCCTGGAAGATCTGCGCAATTCCGTGATGAGCAAGAAGGGCACGACCGAGGCGGGCATCCACGCGCTGCGCCGCGACGGGCTGCTCGAGCAATTGCTCGTCGAAACCACGGAGGCGGCGTACGCACGCGCCTGCGAACTGCGCTAGTTGCCGCGCCTCCGAAACTCACCGACACTCCAGACCCCGAGCGAACGAGACATGTCAGATCGTATGCAAGCCTATATCGAACAATTGGGACGCCAGGCCAAGGAGGCGGCGCGCCAGCTCGCGACAGCCTCCACCGAGCGCAAGAATGCCGCACTTACGGCCGCGGCCGCGTCCCTGCGTCTTCACGCCAACGACCTCATCGCGGCCAATCGCAAGGACGTCGAGAGCGTCCGCGAAGCCGGCAAGCCGGACTCCTTCATCGACCGGCTGATGCTGGACGAGGGCCGGATCGAGGGCGTCGCCCAGGCCATCGAGGCTATCGCGACCCTGCCCGACCCGGTCGGCCGCCAGCTGATGTCCACCGAACGCCCCAACGGGCTGCGCATCGAACGCGTCGCCGTGCCGCTGGGCGTGATCGGGATGATCTATGAGTCGCGCCCGAATGTCGGCGCCGATGCCGGCGCGCTGTGCCTGAAATCCGGCAATGCCGTGATCCTGCGCGGCGGTTCGGAAAGCCTCAACTCGACCCGTATCATCGTGGAATGCATGAAGGAAGGCCTGCGCGAGGCGGACCTGCCGGAAAACGCGATCCAGATGGTCGACACCACCAATCGCGCCGCCGTGCAGCACCTGCTGCAATGCACCGATTATGTCGACCTGGTGATTCCGCGCGGCGGCAAGGGCCTTGTCTCGCTGGTGCGCGACCAGGCCAAGGTGCCGACGCTGCTGCACCTGGACGGCAATTGCCACACCTATGTCCACCAGCGCGCCGACCTGACCAAGGCGGCCGCCATCGTGAAGAATGCCAAGCTGCGCCGCACCGGCATCTGCGGTGCGACCGAGAGCCTGGTCGTCGATCGCGCGGTCGCCGGCGATTTCCTGCCCGGCCTGGTCGACAGCATGGCGGGCTGCGAATTCCGCGGCGATGCCGATGCGGTGGCGATCGACAGCCGCATCAAGCCGGCCAGCGAGGAAGACTGGGACACCGAATATCTCGACAGCTGCCTGTCGGTGAAACTGGTCGACGGGCTGGAAGAAGCGATGAACTGGGTGTCCGATCACTCCTCGGCCCACACCGACGCCATCGTCACCGAGGACACCGATGCTGCGGCCGCCTTCCTAACGGCCATCGACAGCGCCGTCGTGATGCACAATGCTTCGACGCAATTCTCGGACGGGGGCGAGTTCGGCATGGGCGCAGAAATCGGTATCGCGACGGGCAAGATGCATGCCCGCGGCCCGGTCGGGCTCGAGCAGCTCACCTCCTTCAAATACCTCGTACACGGGGACGGCCAGACCCGCGCCTGACGCACCCGTGTCCGGCCGCCCCTTCCTGACCATCAACCCAAGGCAAGTTCATGGATATTGAAGCTCTGATCTCCCTTGCGCTCTATTTCGTCCTGATGATGGCGATCGGCCTCTACGCCTATCGCAAGTCGACGGACGACGTGTCGGGCTACATGCTCGGCGGGCGCCAGCTGAACCCGGCCGTGGCCTCGCTGTCGGCGGGCGCCTCGGACATGAGCGGCTGGATGCTCATGGGCCTGCCCGGCGCAATCTTCGCCACCGGCATGTCGGAGGCGTGGATCGCCATCGGTCTGATGATCGGGGCCTATTTCAACTACCGCCTGGTGGCGCCGCGGCTGCGCGTCTACACCGAGATTGCCGACGACGCGATCACCATCCCGGACTTCTTCGAGAAGCGTTTCGCGGACCACTCACGCACGTTGCGTGTGATTTCCGCCGTGGTGATCATCATCTTCTTCACCCTTTACACCTCGGCCGGCGTGGTGTCGGGCGGCAAGCTGTTCGAGGCCTCCTTCGGCCTGGACTACCGCCTCGGCCTGTTCCTGACGGCGGGGGTCGTCGTTGCCTATACCCTGTTCGGCGGCTTCCTGGCGGTGTCCCTGACCGACTTCGTGCAGGGCTGCATCATGTTCGTCGCCCTGGTCCTCGTGCCGGTGGTGACCATCATGCAGCTGGGCGGGTTCGGCCCGACGGTGGATGCGCTGAGCACGCTGAGCGTCGATGTCGGCGGATGGGAGAAATCCTATCTCTCGATGATCCCGCAGGAGAGTCTCGGCCTCGCCGCGATCGGCATTATCTCCACCATGTCCTGGGGCCTGGGCTATTTCGGTCAGCCGCACATCATCGTGCGCTTCATGGCCGTGCGTTCGCTCAAGGACGTTGCCGTCATGCGCCGCATCGGCATGAGCTGGATGCTGATCACGGTGCTGGGCGCCGTGCTGACCGGTGCCGCCGGCCTGGCCTATGTGAAAAGCCAGAATATCGACGTTGCCGACGGCGTTCCGATCGCCCGCGTGATCGAGGCACCGACCGATGCGACGACGTTCAGCGAGCTGGACAATATCGACACCACCGGCGCCTTCTCGGACGGCGATGTGGTTCTGGGCGACCAGGAGACGATCTTCATTCTCCTCTCCCAGGTGATCTTCCACCCCTATATCGCCGGCTTCCTGCTGGCCGCGATCCTGGCTGCGATCATGAGTACGATCTCGTCGCAATTGCTGGTCTCGTCGAGTTCGCTGACGGAGGACTTCTACAAGATCTTCCTGCGACGGGGGGCCAGCCAGAAGGAGCTGGTCCTGGTCGGACGCCTGTCCGTGCTGGCGGTGTCACTCGTGGCGATTGCCCTGGCTTTCGATCCGGATTCGAACATCCTCAACCTGGTCTCCAACGCCTGGGCCGGTTTCGGTGCAGCCTTCGGTCCGGTGGTGCTGATCAGCCTGTTCTGGCGCGGCATGACCAAGCTGGGCGCGATTGCCGGCATGGTGACCGGCGCCGTCACGGTGCTGGCCTGGATCTACCTCTTCAACCTGTCGGGTGTGATGTACGAGATCGTGCCGGGCTTCATCGCCGCGACGATCGCCATCCTCGTCGTCTCCATGGTGACGAAGGATCCGGAAAGCCATGTCACCGACTATTTCGACGAGATGACCGGTATCCTGAAAAAGGGCGAATTGCCCGGCAAGGAATAGACCGTCCGGTCCTTGAAACGTCACAACAAACGGCAACGGCCGGCGGACCGCTCCGCCGGCCGTTTTCATTCCGATGACAATGCCGATCAGGTGGGGAAGCGGATGGTGACGCAGGCTCCGCCCTGCGGCGAGACCGACCGGGCGAGCTGGCCGCCGAGACGCTGGGCCAGGGCTTCCATCAGCGAGGAGCCCATGCCCTTGCCGGCGCCCTCGGCATAGCCCTTGCCATTGTCGCTGACCGAGACGGTCGCCTCGCTCTCATCGATCCGTTCAAGACTCACCGTCACCAGGCCCGGCTCGGTCATGCCCGGCTCGAAGGCGTGCTTGTAGGCGTTGGTCACGGCCTCGGTGATGAACAGGGCCGCCGGGATGGCGATGTCGGGGTCCAGCTCGACATTGTCGGCCTCGACGCGGGTATCGACATCACAGCCATAGACCGTGCTGGCCTGGCGCAGATGGTAGAGCAGCTGTTCGAGGAAGGGCGCCATCTCGACCACCCGCAGATCGTCATTCTCGTAGAGTGTGCGGTGGACGAGGGCGAGCGCATTGATCCGTCCGCCGGCCTCGGAGAGGACGCGCCGGGCTTCGGCATCGCTGGTCCGGCGGGCCTGGATGTTCAGGAAGCTCATCGTCACCTGGAGATTATTCTTCACCCGGTGATGGATTTCCCGCAGCAGCGCCCCGCGCTGTTCGGCCTCGTTTTCCAGCTCCGCCGTCCGGGCTTCCAGATCATTGGCCATCGAGGCCATCGTCTCGGCCAGGGTGCGGATTTCCGCCGGCGCGCGGCTGGCCCGCACAGGCTGAAGACCCAGCCGTCCGCTGCCGTAGAGACGGGCCATGCGGCCCAGATAGGCGAGCCAGCGCAGCACGAAGAAATCGACGGCGAGCGAAACACACAGCAGCGCCAGCAGCCACATCAGCGACGGCACCAGCACCGTTCCCACAATGTCGAAACCGGCCCAGCTGCCCAGCAGCAGCGACGGCGCGATCAGCACCAGCTGGATGTCGCGGCCGGCCAGCGGCGCCACCAGGAGTGCCCGGCCCGCGAGACCGCTGACATTCTCCAGCATGACCGGCTCGCCGGTTTCGCGCACCCGGGCCAGAACCCCGTCGGGCAGGCGGGAAATACGTTCCTCGCGCGGGCCGTCGGGAATATAGGCGAGATTGCCGTCGGCATCGCTCAGCGCCAGGCTGGCCTCCGGCGGCAGGGCCTGCATCTGCAGCAGGCTGCGGGCCGGGCGGGTGTCGATATCGACCGCAATCGCGCCGGCGAACTCGCCCTCGGCAACGAGCCGGCGCGCCACCGTCATCACCGGCCGCTGCACCGTCCACCAGTCCAGATAGACGTCGCTGAAAACCTCTTCCTCGCCCTCGCGGAGGCGCACGAACCAGTCGAGCCCGGCCAGCTGGACGCTGTTGGAATCGACGGTCTCCACCGCAGCGCAGACGATGATACCGTCCTCGTCGATCAGCTTGATGTTGGAATAGATCGGCTGGGCCGCCCGCACGGCGGCCAGCGTGTCGACACAGCGGCGGCCGCTGAGATTGCCGATATCGGGATAATTCGCCAGCGCAGTGACCACGCCGGACACCCGCTCCAGCTCACCGGCCAGATCGGCGGACGCCTCGACAAGTGCGGAATGCAGGCTGTCGCGCTGGCGGGCGCTTTCCTCGCGGAATTCGATGACGCCCTGGGCGACGGAAAGGACAAGGAGCGGGCTCAGGCTGAGCGTCAGAATCGCCAGCAGCTGCAGTCGCAGACCCCGGCCCTGCTCCCGCCCCCCGTTTGATTTGGAAGGCCCGCTCAGCCGGCCGACTGACATTCGGATATCTGCTCGAGCTCGTTGAGAATGGTGTCCAGCGCGTCGGACGCCGAAACGCCATCCTCGCCGCCGGCCAGGGCCGGCCCCTTCTCGAGCACTTCAAGCAGCCTGGCCCGGGCGCGATTGACCCGGCTCTTCATGGTCCCCACCGCACAGCCGCAGATATCGGCCGCCTCCTGATAGGCATAGCCGCCCGCGCCGACCAGCAGCAGCGCTTCGCGATGCTCGGCCGACAGTTCGTCGAGCGCGCGGCGCACATCGTCCAGCGCCAGCACATTGTCCTGGTCGACGGCCGCCGGCAGCGTCTCGCGCGCGGTTTCCTCGTCCAGCTGGACCTGGCGCCAGGAGCGGCGCTTGTCGGAATAGAACTGGTTGCGCACGATGGTGAGCACCCAGGCCTTGAAATTGGTGTTGGCGCGGAACTGGTGACGCCGGTGCCAGGCACGCAGCATGGCGTCCTGGGCCAGATCGTCAGCCGCCGTCGCATCGCCGGTGAGACCGCGTGCGAACGCGCGCATATGCGGAATCATGTCGTGGAGCAGGGCCTTGAACTCGGTCTCGGGCACCTGCTCGACTGGACTGCCGTCAGCCATCCGACACCCCCTCTTTCGCCTTGTCTGCCGTCTTGCCGGCAGGCTCGGCCGCATCGTCGCCGGTCTCGTCCAGCGCGCTGAGGAGTGCTGCGAAATCGTCCGGGACACCTTCGTCCAGGACGCTGTCATACATGTCCCGCAACCGGCGCCCGATGAGTTGCTGTCGCGACCGCGCCGTATCGGCGTCGACGGACCTGGGCGGACGGGAATCTGAAGAATCGTCTCTCATGATTTCCATGTTTTCAATGCCGCACGCTTTTGCAAGCCTAACACGAACCGGCGAAAAAGCACCGTCTCGGCGCATGAAACGCCCCAAGCTGCAATGGGTTCCATCTTTTTTCAGAGACGCTGGAACCGCTCGCGCGGGAATGCGTTATGCTGAGGGCTGGACTGTTGATTATCGGAGGGACGAGGGCCAGATGCCGTTCTCGGAAAACGTAAAACCCCACATTCCCTATCTGCGCCGCTATGCGCGCCTGCTGACGGGTGATCAAGGGTCGGGCGACGCGATTGTGCGGGCCGCTCTGGAAGCAGCGGTCGCCGGCGTCACGCCGATCGACCGGGACCTGCCGCCGCGGGTTTCGCTCTACAAGCTGTTCCACGACAACTGGAAGCAGGACACGGTGGCGCCGGCCGGCGGCAGTGCCGCCCAGGAACGCCTGACGCGCATTCCGACCAAGGCCCGCCAGGCGCTTCTGCTGACGGCGGTCGAGGGTTTTTCCGTACGCGATGCCGCGATCATCCTCTCGGTGTCGACCGACGATGTCGACCGGCTCACCGTCCAGGCGCAGGGCGCGATCGAGGACGGTCTGCGCACGCGTGTCCTGATCATCGAGGACGAACCGGTTGTGGCGCTGGATATCGAGGCGATCGTTGCCGAGGGCGGCCACGAGATCGTCGGCATTGCCCGGACCCGCCAGGAAGCCGTCGACCTGTATCGTACCAATGACGTGGAACTGGTCCTGGCCGATATCCAGCTGGCGGACGGCTCCTCCGGCATCGATGCGGTCAATGACATTCTCGCCGAGTCGGACGTGCCGGTGATCTTCATCACCGCCTATCCGGAGCGCCTGCTGACGGGTGAGCGGCCGGAACCGACCTATCTCATCACCAAGCCCTTCATGCCGGAAACGGTTGCGGCGACGATCGGCCAGGTCCTGTTCTTCTTCGAGCCGGCCGAACCCGCGCCAGCACAATAGTCACAGCGCTTTTTGAACTCCACTTGCGGGAGGCTCGCCCCGGGCCTCCCGCTGCTGCGTTCAGCTGAGCTGAACGAGCAGCAGGATCACCGAAAGGCTGAACAGGGTCAGATAGATCACGACCCGTGACGGTGTCTCTCCGGGCTTCATCCTCGCCTCCATCGTCTTTGTCTTATCAAGGCACCAGATCAACGCACCGGCCCTGCTTCTGTTCCCCGTCGACGCATCGATTTTCCTTGTATTACAGGCGGTCCGGGGATTCTGCGCCACACATCCCGCCCTGCACAAATGAAAACGCCCGCCTCTTTCGAGACGGGCGTTTCGCAACGTACCGGGAACCGGATTAGCCGTTGTACGGCTCGGTTTCGGTTTCCGTGTCGTCCTCGTCGGTCGACGCATCTTCGCTGCTCTCTTCCGGGTTCGCCATCTTCCAGGTGTCGAACTCGTCTTCATTGAGTTCGCCATCGGCGTCGGCGTCATAGGCATCGAAGCCCTCGGACGTCACGTCCGGAGCGATCGCCTGAACTTCGGCGAGGCTCAGGCCACCGCTCATGTCCGTGTCGGCATCAGCAAAGGTGGTATCCTGGGCAAAAACCGGAGCGGCCAGACCAAGGGCAGCGACGGAAGCGATCAGAACAGTCTTTTTCATCTAGGTCTCTCCATTGTTGACCGGTGCTGCGGGCCTGAACCGGGGGGATCTTGTGGCCCGTGCACTTCATCAACGCACCGGTCTCGACTTCGATCCATCGCCGGATGCGAAATTTCGCAGAAATCTTCATGACCGCGATACCGCATGCTGGATTTGCCGGGCGACTGCCGGTATCGCTCACACGGTTGATAAGGAAAAGCAGGAGCCTCCCATGAGTTCACTGACCGGACGCGTGGCCGTTGTCACCGGCGCATCGAGCGGCCTCGGCCGCCGCTTTGCCCATCTTCTCAGCGATGCCGGTGCCTCGGTTGCCCTGATGGCCCGCCGCGAGGATCGCCTCGCCAGCGAAGTCGAAGCCATCAAGGAAAAGGGCGGCAAGGCCATCGCGCTGCCCCTCGATGTCGTCGATGCCGAGGCCATCGGTCCGGCGCTCGACAAGGCCCAGGATGCGCTCGGCCCGATCTCGATCATGGTGAACAATGCCGGCGTCGGCGGCGACGGTGCCGCGCTGACCATGCCGGTGGAGCGTTTCGACAACACGTTCGACGTCAATGTGCGCGGCGTTTTCTATGGCGCGCGCGAGGCTGCCAGCCGCATGATCAACAGCGGCGTTGCCGAACGCGAGGAAGCGCGGATCATCAATATCGCCTCCATGGCGGCCTTCGCGACCCTGCCCGGCCTGTCCGTCTATTGCGCTTCCAAGGCCGCCGTTGTCGCGATGACCAAGAACCTCGCGCGCGAGTGGGCGAAATACCGCATCGGCGTCAATGCGATCTGCCCGGGCTATATCGAGACCGAGATAAACTCGGACTGGTTTGCCTCGGAAGGCGGACAACGCCAGATCCAGAGTTTCCCGCGCCGCCGCCTGATGGACGCCTCCTCGCTCGATGCGACCTTCATGATGCTGGCCGGCGACGGCTCGCGTTTCATGACCGGAACCGCCATCACGATCGACGACGGGCAGACCCTCTGACACGCCGCCCGGCACCTGTCTGATGACGGATGGAACGCCTTCGCATTGCGCGCGTTGGTTTAG
This sequence comes from Maricaulis sp., assembly GCF_017642925.1. GTDB lineage: Bacteria > Pseudomonadota > Alphaproteobacteria > Caulobacterales > Maricaulaceae > Maricaulis. Next base: position 166,556 of record NZ_JAEPOL010000004.1, read on the forward strand.
TGGACCAATCAGAAGGAGAGTTGGGTATGAAATCGAGTCATTGGCTTGTTCTGCTGTCCGCCGCCGGCATTCTGGCTGCCTGTTCCGACGGGCCGGCCGAAAACGCCGGTGAGGACGTCGATTCCGCGATCGAGGACGTGACGGGTGAAGATACCGACACGTTCGAGGAAGCCGGCGAAAACGTCGACGAAGCCACCGAAGACGTGGACGACGAACCGCAACGCTTCTAGAGCGACCGCCAAATCAGGAGATCGGCCGGGCCAGAAGGGTGTTCACACGCCCTTCGAACGCCCGGCCGACCCGTATTTCGGTACCGTCGTTCAGGCGCAGCGTCTTGCTGCCCGTCGGCGTCGCGGCGGTCCGGGCGACCCGGCGCAGATTGACGATCGCCGACCGGTGCACCCGCGCGAACTGGTGATCGTCGAGATTCTTCTCCATCGCCGTCATCGTCGCGCGCATCAGCCAGGAGCGGGCGCCTGCATGGATGCGCACATAATCGCCCTCGGCCTCGATCCAGTCGATGCGGTTCTTTTCCAGACGCATGCGGCCATTGCGATCGCGGATCCACAGATCCGGATGCCCTTCCCCGTCATGACCACGCAGCGTGTGGACCAGCGCTTCCAGCTCGTCCGCCCGCGCCGTCGCATCGCGGCTGGCCAGCTGCGTGCGGGCCCGCCCCAGCGCCTCGTCCAGACGCTCCATCTCGACCGGCTTGAGCAGGTAATCGATGGCCGCGGCCTCGAACGCCTTTACCGCGTGAGCCTCGTACGCGGTCACGAAGATGATCTCCGGCCGCACGGTCTGCGACAGGATGGACGCGATCTCGAACCCGTCGAGCTGCGGCATCTGAATGTCGAGGAAGACGACATCCGGGTTGAGTTCCCGCGCGGCCTTTGCTGCTGCATGACCGTCCCGGACGGCCGCCACAACATCGACCCAGGGCCGCCGCGACAGCAGGATTTCCAGCCGGCGCAGGGCCAGCGGTTCGTCATCGACCAGAAGTACGCGCATCGCTCTCCTCCTCTCGTTCCGTGATTTTCGGCGCTCTCGATCGCTCCAGCGGCATCGTGATCACCGCTGCAAACCCGCCCTCCGGCTGCGGCCCGGCTTCCAGCCGCCCGGTATCGCCGTACAACACGGCCAGACGGGCGCGGATATTGCTCAGGCCCACGCCTCCACCGCTGTAGGCGCGCGTGGAGACCCCGCCCGACCCTGTATCCGTCACCCGAAGCTCCAAGGTGTCGTCCGATAGTGCCTTTGCCTCGACAGTCACGCGGACCGCACGGGTTGTCTGGGACACCGCGTATTTGACGGCATTCTCCAGCAAGGGCTGCAGGATCATGGTCGGTACCAGCGCATCCTCCACAACAGGATCGATATCGACCGCGATTTTCAGACGGTCGGCAAAGCGCGTTTGCTCGATCTCCAGATACAGGCGTTGAGCATCAATCTCCCGGCGCAGGGGAACCCGGTCATCGGGCGCGGCATCCAGGGTAAAGCGCAGGAATTTGGACAATTGCGTGAGCATCTTGTCCGCTTCATTTGTCCGGGTATCGAGCAAGAGCGAGGAAATCGCATTGAGCGTGTTGAACAGGAAATGCGGGTTGAGCTGGAAACGCAGCATTTTCAGCTGCGATTCCTGGGCCAGCATGATCGAATTGTAGAGCTGGCGCTCCTGCGAGCGCAGCCGCTTTGCCGCGTCCAGTGCCAGATAGAAACCGATCCAGCCGACAAAGACCGGAAAGTTCAGGAACATCCAGCGCGGCGCCAGATAAAGCAGCAGCGGCAGACCGGTATCGACAGGTTCGCCATTCCGCATCGGCGGCTCACCCGGCAGAACCTGGAAGTAGGAGAACCAGATGGCGCAGACATAGATCATCGTCAGAATGATCGCGACCCCCAGCGCCAGGGCGGCGCGCCGGTAAAGCGGCCAGAGCCGGGTCGGTTTGAGAACAAGGAAGTGCGCCAGGGACGAGGCGGTCATGCCGATCCCCTCGCCAAGAACGACACGCCAGGCCGTGCTGATGCTGTCGCCCCCATTGATCAGATTGGCCGTCGAGAACACGACCATGGCGGTCCAGAACACACCCTGGAACGTCCAGAACCAGCGGGCATTCAGCCCGTCCCAAACCTCGGTTCGCCCGAACAGCCGCGCACGCAGCCATTCCTGTGCATCAGCATCCTCCGACACCCCGCCTGGTGCGGCGCGTCCCTGGTCGAGCAGCAGGTAGAAGCCGCCATAGGCCGCGAACACCCAGTAATGCACCAGCATGATGCGCAACATGCGTTCGGTGCCGCTGTCCGGCGTTTCTGGGGGCGGCATGAGCGGTCCGACAAGCACCAGCACCACAGCCGAATAGATCGCCACGCCCACCAGGGCGAGCGCCGCCGCGAGCGCGAGGCGCGCGGCCGGCCCCCAGCGGCGCACCTCGGACAAGGCCAGCGCCATGCCGATCGACAGGCCGGCGCCCACCGCATCGCTCAGCAATGGCCGCCACGCCGTTGCGACCGACCCGCCAAAAGCGTCCCAGCCATAGGCCAGCGTCACGAGGCTGAAACAGCCCCAGAAGATTCCCGTGAAGATGAGCAATCCGCGCAGTCCCAGCGCCGTACTCGGTGCCTCCCGATGCGCGGCTGGAACAAACGCGGTCTCGATATCCCTCTGCATCGCGCCAGTATATGCAGGACCGCGGCCGCACTGGAAACGCCCGTCAACGTCATTGGTCGCGCTTTTAAGACCGTTCACCGAAGAATTCCGGACTTTTCGCCGCGACCAAGCCCGCTAATCGCATTTTACACGATGATCGACGCTTTGCCGGCGAAGTGTCGCACGCCCCCATGACAGCGTGGATGGAGACGAGCGGGGGGACCGCGCGTCGGGGCGCGAATGCGCCTGTCTCAATCCATGCCTACGAGGGAAAAATGAGCAGACACTACAGACACTTGCCTGGATTGCGCAAAGCGCTGCTGGGCGGCGTTGCGCTGAGCCTTGCCGCCGCCAGCGCGCCTGCACTGGCGCAGGAAGAGCCGAACTCCGACAATGATATTGTCGTGGTCACCGGCACGCGCATCCAGTCGCCCAACGTGGTCTCCAGCAGCCCGGTGACATCGGTCAGCGAAGTCGAACTGGAATTCCAGCAAGAAGCGAATATCGAGCGGATATTCCGCAACCTTCCATCGACGATCCCCGGCGATGGCCAGAACGTCAACAATGGCACCTCCGGCGCCGCATCGATCAACCTGCGCGGCCTCGGGACCAATCGCAGTCTGGTTCTGGTCGACGGCAAACGCCTGACACCGTTCTCGCTGACCGGCACCGTCGATACCCAGACCATTCCCGTGAACATGCTCGAACGGGTCGACGTGGTCACCGGCGGGGCGTCCGCGGTCTACGGCTCCGATGCCATGTCCGGCGCGATCAACTTCATCCTGAAGAATGATTTCGAAGGCGTGGAGTTGAGCTATGAGGGCCGCGCATCGGAACAATCGGACGGCGAACAGCACAATCTGTCCGTCCTTCTGGGCACCAATCTCGACAATGGTCGCGGCAATGTCATGGCCAGCCTGGGCTATACCCAGCGCATGGGCGTGCAGTTCGGCGATCGCCCGTTCGGGCTTGTCGGCGTCTCGTCGACCAACGGCTCCGGTCTGGGCGGCGCTCCGTTGCTGCCCGAAGAGGCAGACTGCCAGTCACCGAATGGGGTGGACGACACGGCCTCCGGCTCCACCACCGCCATTCCGACCGCGCTGGACCTGCCGGGGCAGACCCTGCAATTCCGCAATGACGGAACGCTGGGACCGCGCTGTTCCCGCTTCAATTTCAACCCGTTCAACTACTATCAGACGCCGCAGGAGCGCTTTAATCTCGATTTCGTCGGCCGCTACGAGATCAACCGGCATTTCGAGCTCTACGGCCGCGGCAATTTCACCGCGACTAACGTGACCCAACAGATCGCGCCCTCCGGCGTGTTCGGCAATGTGTTCACTGTGCCGCTGATGAATCCCTTCCTGTCGGCCTCGGCCCGCCAATCGATCCTGGACCAGATCAACAGCTTTGCAACGAATGCAGGGGTCGGCGTGTTCGATCCGACGACCGGCGCGATCGACAATAATTCCAACGGTGTCTTCGATCTCAACGACTCCATTTCGGTGCCGATCCGCCGCCGCACGCTGGAACTGGGCACGCGGTCGGAAGCCTTCGATGCCAACCAGTTCCATCTCGTGGCCGGTCTGCGCGGTGATCTGTGGGGCGACTGGAGCTATGACCTGTCGTACCAGCACGGTGAATCCGACCGGACCCGTGTGCGCGCCGGCTACACGAATGTGACCAATATCGCGACGGCGCTGAACACGGTCGACGCGACGACCTGTATCACGCCGAACGGACAGGTCGGCCCGTCGACCTGCGTGCCGCTGGACCTGTTCTCCGGCGGTTTCGGGATCATCACCGACGCCATGGCGGGTTATGCCTCGGTCACCGCTTTGCTGCAGGAGAAGACGACGCAAGACATCCTGTCAGCTTCGGCAAGCGGGCCGGTGTCCGGCTGGCAGATGCCCTGGGCAGACAATCCGGTCGACGCGGCGTTCGGGATCGAATACCGCCAGGAAACGGCATCGACCCTGCCGGACAACTGCCTGCAGACCCCGCCGACCAGCTGTCAGGGCGGCGCCGGCGGCAATGTGCTGCCGGTCTCCGGTTCCTATGACGTCTACGAGGCCTTCGGCGAGATGTTCATCCCGCTGGCCGAGGGGCGGCCCCTGTTCGAAGACCTCAATGTCGAGCTGGGCTATCGCCTTTCGGACTATTCCATCTCGGGCCAGTCGGCGACCTGGAAGGCCGGTATCAACTGGTCTCCGGTCGAAAGCCTGCGTCTGCGGGCCATGCTGCAGCAGGCCAACCGTGCCCCGAACATCAGCGAACTGTTCAGCCCGATCACGACGGGCCTGTCCAACGCGACGTTCGACCCCTGCTCGGCCGGCAATCCCAACCCGATCGACGCCAATCTGCGCGCACTGTGCGAAGCGACCGGCGTGCCGCCGGCGCTGGTCGGCGTCGTCGGCGACATCGTGTCGGGACAGGTCAACCAGTTCGGCGGCACCCAGCCGAACGCACTGCCCGGTCCGGAAACGGCCGAAACCCTGACGCTGGGCCTGGTTTGGTCGCCCAGCCTCAACCTGCCCCGCGTCACCGATCCGCTGATCTCGATAGACTACTACGATATCCAGATCGACGACTTCATCGGAACGTTCTCCGGACAGGAGGCGATGGATGCCTGCTACGTCCTGGCCGATCCGGTCGGCTGTGCCGGGATCGTGCGGATCAATGGATCGCTGGCGACGTCGGGGGCCGGCCTTCCCGGCTACAACACCAATCTGACCTTCCGCCGGGCCGAGGGGATCGAGATCAGTGCCAATACAGGCTACGACCTGGGCAGCTGGGGTAATCTCGATGTCAATCTCAACGCCAACTACTACCTGACCAACGAGCTGCAATCGGCGCCCTTCTCGGCGGTGGTCGACTGCAACGGGTATTACGGCACGACCTGCGATCCGGTGCCGCAACTGCGTATCGTTCAGCGCACAACGTGGCGCTTCGACGATGTCGAACTGTCCTACCTGTGGCGTCACCTGTCCGGCATGGACGCGCAGACAGGAGAGGCCGCAAACCTGTTCCCGGCCTTCCGTTCGATCGAAGCCTACGACTACTTCGATCTCGCCGGGTCCTACCGGCTGAACGACAATGTCCGTTTCAACGCGACGGTCACCAACATCTTCGACGAGGATCCGCCGGTCATCGGCAACTCGACGGGGACGACCTCGTTCAACTCCGGCAACACCTTCCCCAGCCTCTATGACGTGCTGGGCCGGGTCTACACGGTGGGTGTGACGGTCAACTTCTAGGCCCCAACCAGCCGGCACATCCCTGTGCGGCGGCCCGGTCTTTCGGGCCGCCGTTCTTTTTATTCCGGATCGCGCAGCTCCACGCTGACGCCGTCGGACAGGCCCGCACCGGGATAGAGGATGATGCGGCGGCCCGGCTCGATCCCCGACAGCACCTCTGCGGTCTCGCCATTGTCGTGGCCGATCTCGACCGGTGTCAGACGGGCCCGGCCCTCCTCGACCCGGTAGACGGCCCAGCTGCCATCCTCGCGGAACAGGGCCGCGACGGGCACCTGAACCGCCTCGCCGGTCTCCCACACGGTGATCGCCGCCTCGACCCGGTAGCCATGACCCAGCCGCCGCCAGCTGTCGGCCGGCGCGTCGAAATCGAGGATCACATTGACCCGCTGCTCCTCGACCCCCAGCGCCGAGACCTTCAGGAAGCCATAGGGCTCGACCCGGCGCACGCGCGCCGGTAACGGATCGTCTCCCGCACCCCAGTCGGTGATCCGGGCCGCGGCACCGGCTTCCACCTGCACGGCTTCGGTGGAGAGGAATTCCGCCACGACCTCCAGATCCGCCGGATCGCCGATCTCCATGACGACAGCCCCCGGCGCGAGCGGTGTTTCGCTTTCCTGCAACACCCGCAGCACGACACCGCCGATGGGCGCCCGGATGTCCAGCACACTGCCATTGCCGCCCGGCGCATCGTCCGGCGCGAGCAGCCGGACACGCGCGGCTTCCACCTCCGCCTGCCGCATATTGACCGAGGCCCGCGCCCGATTGTCCGCTGCCCGGGCCGCGCGCAGCTCGCTGGCCACGCGATCGAGTTGCGCCTGGGAGGCGATGCCGCTGTCGAACAGCGAGCGGATACGCGCATGTTCCGACCGTGCGAGCTCCAGCGTGGCGGCGGTGCTCTCGGCATCGGCGCGGGATGCGGCGAGGCCGGCCTCGGCGAGATCGACCGCGGCGCGCGCCTCGGCTTCGGTACGGGCATCCAGGAAAGCCGGTTCGCTGGGCAGGAGACGGGCGACCACATCGCCCGCCGCAACGGCATCGCCGGCTTCGGCCGCCACCCGCAGCAAGCGGCCGCCGACCGGGGCTGCGACGGCATAGACATCGCGGATCCGCGTCCGCCCCTCATCGCTCACCGTGACCGACATGGGCCCGCTCATCACCTCGCCCATATCGACCGGGACAGGCCGCGGGCGGAAAGCCAGAACCAGAAGAACGATGACGATCAGGGCGGCCAGTCCCCAGAACACGGTTCGAAAGCTGAGTTTCATGCGAACGATCTCCTATTCGCCGGACTTGAGCACGGCGACCATGTCCAGCTTGTCCAGCCGGGAGCGGATCATGAGGGCGGACGATATCGCGATCACCAGCACCACACCGGCCGCATAGCCATAGGTGCGCGGGCTGATCACGAAGGGCAGGCGGAACAGGTCCGAACTCATCGCCTGGGAGAAGCCCCAGGCCAGCCCTGTTCCCGTGAGTGCGCCGACTGGCAGGGCCAGCAGCGTCAGGATGGCGATCTCGCCGAGCAGCACATAGGCGACCTCGCCACGCGTGAAACCGAGGACGCGCAGGACGGCGAGTTCATGCTCGCGTTCGGAAAACGAGATCCGCACACTGTTGTAGACCACACCGATCGCGATCAAGGCCGCGAACCCGGTATAGATGACGATCGAGGTGCCCAGGCTCTGGTCCAGCAGCTCGACGAACCGGTCCTCGGCCTCGCTCTGCAGCGAGACGCCGGCAATGCCCGGCGTGTCCTTGAGCCGGGCATAGAGCGTGCGGGTTTCATGGGCATCGACCCGCAGGGACGCCCCCGACAGCACCCGCCCCTCGCCCAGCAGGCGGTTCAGGTCGCCGATCTCCATCTGCAGTCCGGAACCGACCAGGGTCGTGGTGACGGCCGAGACCGGCAGTTCGAAGACCGGGCGCTGCCCTTCGGTGACCTCGATCTCGATCCGGTCGCCGGCGGCTATGGACAGCTTGTCGGCCAGGTCCTGCGACATGACCAGGGCGCCCGGCGGCGCCTCGACGCTGCGATTGTCCAGATCGACCATGCGCGACAGGCGTGCCCCGCGCGGCACACCGGACAGCGCCGTGCGTTCCTCGGCGGCGCCATGCCGCAGCCGCACCGCCACCTGGCGCACAGGCTCGGCCTCGATCACGCCCGGCATGCGGCGCAGCGAATGAAAGGCCTCCCAGGAGCGCGGCTCGACAAAGGACACGGAGACGTCCTGCCGGTTGGCGCTGTTGAAATACACGTCGATCATCACGTCGACACTGTCGAGGAAGAAGAGCGTTCCGATCAAAAGCCCGCCGGACACGGACACGCCGGCCAGGGTGAAGGCGGAGCGGCCCGGCCAGCGCAGGATCTGCCGGAACACCATCCGGGTCTGGCGATCGAGCATCCGCCAGCGCGTCAGGCCGGCGCCGATGGACTTGGAATAGTCCGGCGGCGGCGGGGCCCGCATCGCCACGGCCGGATCGAGCCGGGCCGCCCGCCAGGCGGCCAGGGCGCCACCGCCGCCCACGGCGAGAGCCGTCACGAGACAGGCCGACAGGTAGACCCCCGCCTCGAGACGGAAGATCAGGAAGGGGAAGTGGTAGTATTCGGTATAGAGCGCCGCCATCTGCCGGCCGAGCCAGGTGCCCAGGCCGAGCCCGATCGCCAGGCCCAACGCCCCGATGGCACCGGCGAACTTCACATAGTGCCAGACCACATCGCCATCGTGATATCCGAATGCCTTGAGCAGGCCGATCTCGGTCCGCTCCATCGCCACGAGCCGGGTGAGGACGACATTCACCAGAAAGGCGGCCACGGCGAGAAAGATCGGCGGCAGCACCCGCGCCATGGTCGACAATTGGGTGATCTCGCTGGAGATGAAGGCGTCGGAGATCTGCTGCTCCCGGCCGTAGGCACCCGGCGCACCATAGGGCGCCAGCAGCCGGTCCAGGGCGCCGGTCACTGCGGCCTCGGGATAACCCGGCTCGAGCGTCACGACGGCCTCGGTAAAGGCACCGTCACGGTCGACGGCCTGGGCGAGGGCCTCTCGCCCCATCCAGACGACACCGAACAGGCGTGCATCCGGCACAAGCTGCCCCGGCGCCACGGCATAGACATGCTCAGGCGAAAGCGCGATCCCGACAATCCGCAGCGACTCCCGTCCGCCATGCAGCGTCAGGGAGACCGTGTCCCCGACGGCAATGCCGTGCGCCCGGGCAAAGGCGTCCAGCAGAACGGCCTCGTCGCGCTGGCCGCGGCGCGGCAGACGGCCTTCCGTCAGATGGATGTGATTGACGGCGGGGCGGCCGCTGTCCGGCAGGGAAATCGCCTGGCCGCTGGCCGGTGCGTCCATGCCGGGAATGTCGAACAGGACATGCGATGTCACCCGCGTCTCGGCCGCGGCCACGCCGGGAATGTCGCGGATGTCAGCCAGGAGCCGGTCGGGCGCCCGCACCACCGGAGCCCAGACATCGGCAAACCGGTACCGGTCGTAATAGGCGCGCCGGGTTTCCTGCAGCGAGTCGAGCATACCGGCCGCCACGACATGAACCGCGATGCCGGCGGCGACGACAAAGGCGATCGCGAGGGCCTGCATCTTGGTTGCCCAGAGATCGCGCAGGAGTTTGCGGTCGAGCTTGCGCGGCACCAGGCGCGCCATGTCGAACCGCCCGCCGCCTACCATGCCAGATCCTCCGGATTGGCCCGTTCGGTGTTGACGCGGACTTTGCCGACCTGCCCGTCGGAAAAGGTGATGACGCGATGCGCCATGTCCGCGACGCCGGCATTGTGGGTGATGATGATCGTCGTCGCGCCCAGTGTCTCGTTGACCGTCTTGAGCGCCTGCAGCACGCGGATGCCGGTCGCACTGTCCAGTGCACCGGTCGGCTCGTCGCACAGCATGACTTCGGGCCGCTTGGCGATCGCCCGCGCGATCGCGACACGTTGCTGCTCACCGCCGGACAGTTCGGCCGGAAAGTGATCCGCGCGCTTTTCCAGCCCGACCAGTTCGAGCGCCTCGCCTGCGGACAGACCGTTCTGCGCGATCTCCGTCACCAGCTCGACATTTTCCCGGGCCGTCAGTGAGGGCATGAGATTGTAGAACTGGAAGACGAAACCGACATGCCGGCGCCGGTAGAGGGTCAGCGCCCGGGTCGAGGCCCGGGTGAGATCCTCGCCCCGGAACAGGAACTCGCCGCCGGTTGCCCGGTCCAGACCGCCCAGTATGTTGAGCAGTGTGGACTTTCCCGACCCGGACGGTCCCAGCAGGACCACCAGATCACCCTCGGGAATCTCCAGATCGACCCCGCGCAGGGCATGCACGGCAGACGCACCGCTGCCATAGACTTTCGTCAGGCCACGCGTGCGAAAACACGCCGTGTCCCGGTCTCGACCGCTCTGGCCCTGCGTGTCCTGCATGGGCTCCATCCACCCTTCACCGGCTCTATATACCACGATGCGGCAAGCGGGGTGTGCGCCCGGACGCCGCAGAGTTCCGCCTCGCGCCGAGGGCCGCACACGCTGTCGGGTCCGACGTATAAAATATCGAGCATAAATTGCGCCTCGCCCCTAGCCGAGCCCCTGAAAGCTCTGTTAATACTTCATTAACGGGCCAAGCGAACGGGATGTCCATGAAACGTCAGTTGTTGAGCGGTGCGGCTGCGACCGCGCTCGTCATGTCTTCCGCCATCTTCAGCCAAGGTGCCCTGGCCCAGGAAACGGCCAGCCAGGGCCCGGTCCAGGCGATGGGTGGGGACATCAATCCTTTTGGTGGCGACATCAACCCGTTCGGCGGGGACATCAATCCCTTTGGCGGCGACATCAACCCGTTCGGCGGGGACATCAATCCCTTTGGCGGCGACATCAATCCGTTCGGCGGGGACATCAATCCCTTTGGCGGCGACATCAACCCGTTCGGAGGGGACATCAATCCCTTTGGTGGCGACATCAACCCGTTCCAGGCTGCGCAGAGCCCGTACTACGGTTTCGTCAGCCCGTTCTGGGGGAATGTGAAGCCCTATTGGGGTGACATCAATCCCTTTGGCGGCGACATCAATCCGTTCGGCGGGGACATCAATCCCTTTGGTGGCGATATCAACCCCTTCGGCGGGGACATCAATCCGTTCTGGGGTGACCTCTCGACCGTGGGCGGCGACATCAATCCCTTTGGTGGCGACATCAATCCGTTCTGGGAAACCGCCGGCGGTGTCTGGGGTGTGATGAATCTCGGCTGGGACCAGATCGATCCGGAAACCGGCGACTACCAGCCGATCGCCGACGGTCTCAATCTGATCTTCGACGAGGCGGAAAACGTCTTCGGCGAGGCCATCCAGAGCGCGACCGGAAAGTCGATGAACGAGGCTTTCCTCAACGCGCTGCTCGACGATTTCGGCATCGATCCGGCCGATCCGGCCTCTCTGGCGAGCATGGATGCCGCCGACCGGTCCGAGTTCTTCCTGACCTTCTACGACAATCTGATGTCCTATACCGGTATCGACCATGTCGATCACTGGATGGCCGCAACCAACTGGTACCCGGCGCTGTCGCAGATGTATGGCGGCGGCGATCGCGTCCGCGTCGGCCTGATGGATTTCTCCACGCGGTCCGGCGACGGTTATTTCCAGCTCAGCCAGGGCGATTTCGGCTCGCGTGACTTCCATCACGGCGCCGCGGTCCGCAGCCTGATCAACGCACCGCTCGACGGCACCGGCGTGATGGGTGTTGCCCAGAATGCCGACCTGATCTCCTTCGACCCGTATGACGACACCCAGACCACCGACTGGGGCACGGTCGAGCTGGGCATGAGCTATCTCGCCCTGATGCAGACGGACATCGTCAACCTATCGATGGGCGTATCCGGCTGGACGCTGGCGCCGGAGTGGGAGCGTATCTTCACGAGCCCCTTCGTGCGCCTGTTCGGCGACGACACGCTCTTCGTGCTGGCCGCCGGCAATGACGGCGCTGCCCAGACGGTCGATGTGGACTGGACCGGCGTCAACGCCGTCGACAATCTTCTGATTGTCGGTTCCGTCGATCCGGGCGGCCATATCTCCAGCTTCTCCAACCGTCCGGGCGATGCCTGCCTGACGGTGCGGGGCAGTTGCCAGCCCGGCCATCGCCTGATGGATCGTTTCCTGGTCGCTCCGGGCGAGCTGATCCTGGTCGATGATGGCGATGGCGGTGTGGTCCGCGTGTCCGGCACGTCCTTCGCCGCACCGCTCGTTTCCGGCGCCGCCGCGCTGGTCAAGGGGCATTGGGGCTGGCTGGAAGGCGCCGACCTTGCCGATGTCCTGCTGCAATCCGCCACCGATCTGGGCGATGAGGGTGTCGACGCCGTCTACGGCCACGGCCTTCTGAATGTGGCCGGTGCCATGGCGCCCATCGATGCCGGCGATCTCTATGTCATCGACCGCCGCGGCCGCCAGGTTTCCGCCAGCGACGTGATGATCGATGGCGGCCGCCTGCGTTTCCGCTACGGTTCCAGCGACACCGTCGTGCTGTTCGAGAACGTCAACGACACCTTCCGCGACTTCGAGATTTCGGTGGACGCGCTGACGGCGGGCTCCAGCCTGTCCGACAATGTCTCGAGCATCTATGCCGAGACCTATATCTACGAGCGCACCACCGGCAGCTCGGGTGCCAGCTTCACCGATGCCGGCATGATGGACCGTCCGGTCCTGCGCCGCGGCAATCTGGAAGTCACCGCCTTTGCCGGTGCCACCGATCTGCAGGGCCGCGGCCTGTCGCGCGAGCTGGGCTTCCAGACCGGTCTGCGCTTTGCCGACCGCAGCACCGGCCGCGACGTCATGCTGGGCGTTGGCGAAGGGGCGCTCGCCCTGACAGGGAATGACGGGTTCGGCCTGTTCTCGGATCATCGTCCGGAAACCGGCGGCGTAAACCCTGTCCTCGGCTTCGCATCGGGCGGTATCTTCGCCGCCAGCGGTTTCCAGCTCTCCGAACGGACGCGCCTGACGGTCGGTTCAACCATGAACCAGGAAGAGCGGACCTACCTCATCCCCGGCACGGGCGAGGAGCGGCCGCTGCATGACGGTCTGGATGCCTATCAGGCGATGGCGCTTAACGTGGCGATCGAACACCGTCTGACGGATACGACCACCCTGCATGGTGCCGTGACGCAGCTGCACGAGAGCACCGGCCTTCTGGGGGCCCAGGGCACCGGACCGCTCGACTTCTCCGGCGGTGCCGACACCAGCGCCTTCTCGATGGGTGTGGACACCGCGCTTACGCCGCGCCTGCGGCTGAGCGCTTCGACCACGGCCGCCGTGACCCGTCAGACCGCGTTCGACAGCGGCCTGCTGGACCTTGACGACAATATCGTCTCGACCGCGGCGCAGATGAGCATCCAGTATTCCGGCATCGCCGGTGAGGCCGACGCCGTCCGCGTCAGCCTGATGCAGCCGCTGCATGTGGAGACGGGTTCCCTGCGTTACACGGCGGCCCGTGTGACCGACCGGGAGACCGGAGCGCTGGGCTTTGACAGCCAGGTCTGGGAACTGGGCGGCGAGCGTCCGCTCTATACCGAATTCCTGTATTCCACGCCGCTGCCCGGCATCCTGGGCGAAGCCAGCCTGTTCGCCCGCCAGCAGGTCGCCGGCAATGCCTTCGACCGGGCCCGGAACGATCTGGCCGCCGGCGCCAGCTTCCGCATGCGTTTCTAGAGACGGCCTCCGCCCACCGGCGGACGTGATTTGCAATACAAATCAAGGCCCTTTCGCAATCGCGAAGGGGTTTTGGTTTATATTAACTTGCATGCCCTAACTTCCGGCGTGGTGGACCTGCCGAGTTGGGGAGGCAAGTGAGTCAATGCAGCGGCTAATCCTGGCGATGGCGGGCGTGTGTCTGCTGCTCGGGGCAGTGTGCGGACCTGCGTTCGGTCATATCCGCACGGACGATGTGCCGCCGGCAAACAGCTATCGTCAGGCCGTTGAATCGGCCCAGGCGGTCATGATGGCCTCGCCGCAGGAAGCGCTCGAACGCGCCCGCACGGCCGAAGCCTTGATCCCCACCATCACCGATTTCACCGATCCGGCGACGGCCCAGGCAACGGTCTGGTGGCTCCAGGCCGAAGCCCTTCTGCGCCTGGCCCGGTTCGAGGACGCCCTGCCCGTCGCCGAACGCGCGCTCGAGGCGCTGGGCCAGAACCCGCCCAGCAGCAAACTTCACGCGGATATCCTCACCGCGCTCGGCCGCATCAACAAGATGCTGGGCGGCCATGGCGAGGCGCTGGAAAACTACCAGAATGCCTATGACATCTACCGCGATATCGGCGAGCCGCGCAGCGAATCCATCACCCTGCAGGGCATTGCCTCGCTCTATACCGATGCGCGCCAGTACGAGCGCGCGGTCGAGTATTTCCGTCACGCCCTGGAACGCTATCAGGACCCGGCGCTCGGCCTGTCGGCCAACAATAATATCGCCAATGCGCTGACCCAGCTGGAACGTTACGACGAGGCGGAACTGGCCTTCGAAGCGGCGCTGACCCTCGCGCGCGACATGGAGAGCGCGTCGCTGGAGGCCCGCATCCTCGAAAACCTGGCGATCATGCAGACCGAGGCCGGGCATTATGACGATGCCACCGCCAGTATCGACCTGGCCTTCGAACGTGTCAGCGACATGCCGGATCTGGAGTGGACACGCTTCTTCTGGGGCGTGCGTTCCGAGATCGCCTATGCGCGCGGCGACATCTCGACCGCGATCGACCACATGGAACGCGTGTTCGAAGGACGCGACCTGACCACGACCACGCAGGCCTACATCACCTATCACGAGATGGCGGCCCAGCTGTATGAGTCCGAAGGCGACTGGCGTCAGGCGATGGCGCATCTGCGCGCTTTCAAGCGCCTCGATGACGACCGCGCGGAATTCGCCGCCTCCGCCAATACGGCCCTGATCAATGCGCAGTTCGACTTCGCCATCCAGGAAATGGAAATCGACCGGCTGCGGATCGAAGGCCTGCAGCGCGAGCTCGCCCTGCAGAGCTCGCGGGCCAGCCAGCGCGTGATCGTCGCGACCGCGGCACTGGCCCTGGTGCTGATGCTGCTGATCGTCGCCGTTGTACGCCAGCGCTCGGCCAAGGAGCGCGCCCGCATCCTGGCCCGCACGCTGTACGAGGATTCCCAGACCGGCCTGCCGTCGCGCGCCGCGCTCGAGCGCAGCCTGGAAGAGCGGGCCGTGCGTTCGGACGTGCCGCCGAATGTCATCGCCCTGCAGCTCAATCGCCGCAAGCATCTGGAGAGCGTGCTGGGCTTTGGCAAATTCGCCGAGATCCAGGCCCGCATGGCCGCCCGCCTGCGCGAGATCGAACCGGTCGACACGGTCTACAGCATCTCGCCCGGCATGCTGGGCATTCTGGCGACCTGCCGTACGGCCGACGACGCACTGGCGCTGGCCCGTGCCTGTGTGGAACGGCTGGCCGAGCCCGTCCGGATTGCAGACCTGGATATCGATGTCTCCGTCCGCGGCGGTGTCGGGATCGGCGACGATCCGGAATTGTGCATCCGCCACGCCACGATCGCCGTGCACCAGGCGCAGCAGCATCGCGAGGCCGCAGCCCTGTTCGACGCCGGCCAGTACGGCGATCCGTCGCGCAATCTCACCCTGATGACCCGCATGCTCCAGGCGACCCGGTCGGGCGATATGAGCATGCACTACCAGCCCAAGCTCAACCTGCGCACCGGCCGCTACCAGTCCGCCGAAGCGCTGTGCCGCTGGTTCGATCCGCAGCAGGGCTTCATTCCGCCGGCGGCCTTTATCCACCAGGCCGAGGAGATGGGGCATATCCGCGCGCTCACCGAATGGGCCATCCAGCGGGTGATCGACGACCAGCGCCGCTTTGCCGAAGCCGGTCACGATATCTGCATTGCGACCAATATTTCCGGCGCGCTCGTCTGCGATACCGACTTCGTCAATATCGCCCTCGACCTGATCAGGACCGCCGCCGGCCGGATCACGTTCGAGATCACGGAAACCGCCGTGATGGACGATCCGGAACTGGCCATCGCCAACCTCAATCGCATCAACGAGGCGGGCGTGCGGCTGTCGATCGACGATTATGGTTCGGGCCTGTCCTCGCTGGCCTATCTGCGCACACTGCCGGCGCGCGAGCTGAAGCTCGACCGGGCCTTCGTGCAGCATGTGGCGACCTCTGAACGCGACCGCATGGTGGTGAAGTCCACCGTCGACCTCGCGCACAATCTGGGTCTCGACCTCGTCGCCGAAGGTGTCGAAGACGAAGCCGGCCTGGCGATCGTGAAACTGCTGGGCTGCGACTGGGCGCAGGGCTTCGGCCTGTCCAAGCCGCTGCCGGTGCCGGAACTGGTGGCCTTCCTCGACGCGGCCAAGGCGGCGGGAGCCGTCAACCTGCCGGCCCCCACCTTCACCCCGCGCCAGATCGGCACGCGTTAGTTACGCACCGTCGTCCTCGTCATCGGGATCGACCGGTAGGGGCTGCCACTCATAGGCCTCGCGTCCCAGATGCCGGGCATACCAGTCCAGTTCGGCATTGATGCGGAACAGGCGGTGCGACAGGTCCGAGAAGGAATGCCCCTCGCCCGGCGCCAGGTAGAGCCGCGTCTCGACACCCAGATTGCGCAGCGCCTGGTAGAGCATGATCGATTGTGACGGGTGCACCCGTTCGTCATCCTCACCGGCAAAGATCAGGGTCGGTGTGGTGACGCGGTAGAGATCCCGCAACAGGGATTGCGGCTGGAACACGGTTTCCAGCGCCCCCTCGGCCCAGGCATCGGCTCCGAACAGCAGACGGCGCGCCTGGCGGGTATCGCTGGTGAGGTGGTGCACCGCCCAGTCGACAGCCCCGGCCCCGGACGAGGCTGCACGGAAACGGTCGGTCGTGGTGATCAGCCGGTTGGTCATGTGACCGCCGGCGCTCCAGCCCGACATGATCAGCTGATCCGGATCGGCACGCCCCGTCTCGACGAGATAATCGACCCCGCTCATCACATCGCGGTCGGCATGGGCGAAATAGGTGCCGTGCATGGCCTGCATGAAGGCATCGCCATAGCCGGTGCCGCCGCGATAATTCACCCACAGCACGCCATAGCCCTGCCCCGTCATGACCGGCACATAGCGGCCCCATTTCCACATGCCGAACTCGTCGGCCGAACGCGGCCCGCCATGGGCCTGCACCACCAGCGGCGGCGGACCGTCGCCGGTATGGACCAGCGGCGGGAAGTAGAAACCCTCGATCACCTGGCCGTCATGACTGTTCCAGCGGATCAGCTGCTGCTCGGGCAGGTGATAGGGCGCGACGATGGCCGCGCCGATCGTCGTCAGGCGGGTTTCCGCACCGTCGGCCGTGATCCGCCAGAGATCGCCATTCGTCGCCGGCGTTTCGAACAGGGCGACGGCATTGCCCGCCGCATCCAGCGACCAGTCGGCCAGGTGCCGGTCGTGCAGCGACAGCGCCGTCACCTCGCCGCTTTCCGCATCGATCCGCACCAGGCCGGAGCGCACACCGGCCTGCACCGCCATGACCAGGGTCTCGCCATCGGGCAGCCAGGCCATGCCGTCGACTTCGAAATCGAACCCCTCGGTCAGGATCCGGCTCTCATTGGTCTCCAGATCGATGACGACGAGATTGTTCTGCACATAGTCGAGCCCGGCGCCGCTGACGCGGGCCTTGTAGGCAATCCGCCGGCCATCGGGCGACAGGCGGGCATTGCTTTCCATCCAGTTGTTGGCGGTGATGCGGCGGAACTGGCCGCCCGGTTCGGGCGTCTCGCTGATCCAGAGTTCGCTGTCATAGGCGGAGTCCAGATCGGCGGCCGGCGCGATGCGGATCAGCACGGCACCGCTGGCGGCGACATCATAGCTGCGCACCGACCAGTCGCCCTGCGTCATGCGCTGGCGCGCACCGCTGTCCACATCGACCCGCCAGAGATGACGGTGACGCGTGGTCTCGAAATAGGGCTCGATCAGCTCGACCCGGTCACGCCGGTCGCGCTGCTCGTCGCTGAGATCGTCGGTCGCCAGGTAGTAGATGAACTGCCCGTCCGGCGACCAGGACATGCTCTGCACAGCGGTGGGGTGGCGGGTCAGCCGGCGCAGATCGCTGCCATCGGCATTGGCCAGGAAGACCTCGTCTTCCTTGCGCCCCTCCGGCGGCTGGTCCGCCGCCAGCATCCGGCCATCGGGCGAGAAGGCCACCGTATCCGCTTCGTCGAAGCCGGACAGATAGCTCAGCTGGCCGGAGGCGATATCGAGAACCCAGTAACGGTCGGCGCGTTCGTCCTCGGCCCAGTCGGCATGGGTCATTGTGACAATGGCGCGCTGACCGTCATCGGCCAGCGAGACTTCGCTGATATGGCGAAGCGCCACCATCTCGACCGGTGTCATATACCGGTCGGCCGCCGGGATTTCCGGCCGGGCTGCGAGCGTTGCAGGCAGCGGGTCTTCGGCGAAGGCCGGGTGCAGGGATGCGCTCGCAGCCAGCATCGCGGCCACGGCGGAAAAAGCAAAATGACGGAACATGGTATCCTCGCGACGCCTTGCCGGCGCCGTCCAGTCAAAGCGTTGGAAGAGTGCCCGGCACCCGGCCCTGCCATAAAGACAGGACAGGGTGCCGGACCCAATCGTCTCGGAGGATGAGACTAGAAGCGGGAGCGGACACCGACGTAGAACTGGCGTCCGATCGGATCGTTCTGCGGACCCTTCAGGTTGGACGTGCTGCCCGAGTTGAAATTGCTCGGCAGGAAGGTGCCGTAATCGTCGAACAGATTGTTGATGCCGGCATAGACCGTGGTGCGGTAATCGTCACCGAAGCGGTAGCGGGCATAAATGTTCGACACGAAGCGGTCGTCGGCCTCGAAGTAGTAGGCATCGCTGGGATCCACATCGAGATCGTCGATGCCGCCGGACTCGTACTTCAGCGTATAGCTGGCGTAGAAGTCGCCGCGGCGCCAGGACAGGCGTGCCCGGGCTTCGTGGGTCGGATCGTACATGGAACCGTTGGAGTCCTCGCGGACCGGCGTACCGGCTTCACCGATGAACTCGTACTCGTCGGCCAGAGAACGCGAATAGCGCAGGTCGAGACCGAACTCGCCCGGCACCGACTGGACCTCGAAATCCCACATCACGGAGACATCGATACCTTCGGACAGCAGCTCGTTGAGGTTTTCCTGGCGGTTGATCACCTCGATCACCCGGCCATTCGACGTGTCGCGCGTGACGACATCGCAGAAACGGTTGTCCGGGAAGTTCGGCGAGCCATAGCACAGGTCGACCGTGGTCTGCGTCGAGACCGAGCCGATCGCGTCTTCCACCTTGATATTGTAGTAATCGACGATGAAGACGAGATCTTCAGCGAAGGACGGCGCCCACACGGCACCGATGGTGAAGGTGTCGGCGGTTTCCTCGGTCAGCGTGTTGTTGCCGGCATTCGGCGCATTCACCGAACCGTCGAACTCGAAGGCTTCGCCCGCATTGTCCGGATCGTTGAAGAAGGCCTGGATACCCGGCTGGGACAGGCAGTTGGCGGCGATCACGGACGGATCGAAATCGGTGCCCGGCGGGGAGGTGACACCCGAACCGTCCGGCATCAGGCCATCACACGGATCGCGCAGATCGTCGGCGTCCTGACGCGGTGCCGAGTAGAATTCGGTGATCGTGGGTGCGCGTTGCGAACGCGAATACTGCGTACGGAAACGCAGCGTATCGGTCGGTTCCCAGTAGCCGCCCACATTGTAGGACGAGATCGTGCCGATCGTGGAATAGTCGGCCACCCGCGCGGCAAGCTGTGCCGTAACGTTTTCCAGCACCGGGATCTCGACCTCGGCAAACGCCTCGACCACATCGAAGCTGGCTTCGATTTCCGGGATCACCGACAGGCTGGTGGTCTCTTCCAGGATAATGGCGTCGACATTCGTGTCCTGGGTCTCTTCGCGCCATTCCAGACCGAAGGCGGCGGACACCGCACCGGCGGGGGCCTCGAACAGCTCGCCATTCATCGAGCCGCCGATCACGGTCTGCTCGCGGATCTGCTGCACATGGCCGTCGATACGGATGTAGTCGGCCATTTCCGGCGTGATCGAACCCTCACCGAAAATGTTCAGCGGGATACAACCATCGGCACGGGCACCGGCATCGGCACACTGATAGCCGCCGGCACCATCGGACTCGACATCCAGCGCATAGTGGATGTTGAGGTAGTTCAGGTTATTGCCCTGGATCTGGTTCTGCTCGAACCGGCCATAGGTGGCAAAGGCGTTCCACTGCCAGGTTTCACCCAGCTCGCCCGTCAGACCGGTGGCAAAGCGCATCGTCTCGCGCTCGTTGTCACGGGTTTCCTGACCCACTTCAACGAAGCGGCGGTACCAGCTCACCGAACCGGACCGCGTCTCTTCGACGGCTGCCGGGATAAAGGGGTTGCTGCTGGAGATCTGGCCGATATCGAACGTATTGCCGATCGGGCCGATATCCGTCGAATAGATCGCGGACTCGTAGGACCCTTCATACAGGCTGTCGACGCGCGACCAGAGCAGATCGGCAAACACCTCGATGCGCGGCGTCAGCTCGTAGCGGCCACGGGCCGCGGCGGTGTAAGCCGTGACTTCCGGGGACAGGGTGCGTCCGGGGCGGTAGTTCCAGCCGTCCAGCTCGGTCTCGAAGCCGATGGCCGGATCGCGGCCATCGTCCGGTGCCAGCGATTTGTCATTGTACCAGACGCCGTCGACATTCCAGGCATCGTCGCTCTCGAAACGGCCACCCGGAATGTAGGAGGTCAGCGAGTAGTCATTGTACTCGCCATTGCCGGACCAGTCGTCGGTGCGCAGGGAATCGGGACGGGTCGAGTCGGCATAGACCGCTGTCTCATGGTCATAGCTCAGTGCCACCATGATATTGCCGCGGTCATTGTCGAAATTACGGCCCATGGTCAGTTCGAGCGTGCTTTCCTCTTCACCGCTCGCATCGGCCCAGCCATAGCGGGCTTCGACCTCGACGCCTTCCATATTGCGCTCGAGGATGATGTTGGCCACGCCGGCAATGGCGTCAGAACCGTAGATCGCCGAGGCGCCGCCGGTGGTGACTTCGATGGAGTCCACGAAACCGGCCGGAATGGTCTGCAGGCTGACACGTTCGCCATTGCCCGAGTTCGACACGGCGCGGCGGCCATCGATCAGGACCAGCGTCCGCTCGGAGCCGAGGCCCCGCAGATTGATGGTCGAGAGACCGGAATTCTGGATGCTCAGATCGGTGCTTTCCGGCGACAGGCTGGAATCGACGCCCGGGATATCAACCAGGATTTCGCCGACATCCACCGTGCCGGACTCGTCGATATCGTCCGTCGTGAAGATCTGTGTCGGGATCGCCGTGTTCGCGTTGGAGCGGCGGATGCGCGAGCCGGTGACCACGATCGTGTCTTCGCTGGACGCTTGCGGATCGGCCGCAGTGTCCTGCGCGACAGCGGCGCCGCCGAGCAGCATGGCAGCAGCGGACACACCACCCATCAGCATGGCCCGGCCCGTGGTCCATGCGGTTCGATTACCCAAACTCATTCGAAATCCCCTTGTTTGCCGCACCGTCCCCTCGACTGCGCGTAGTGTTGGTAGAGGGGAGACACGCAAGGGGCCGCATCGGGTACCCGCGCTGTCACAAATTTTGAGAAAAAGATCGGGTCCGCCTACCAGCGGGCCCGGACACCGGCATAGACGCGCCGCCCGGCCGCGTCATAGCCCGGGCTGAAATTGCGCCGTCCGCCGCTTTCCGTACCGCTGGGCAGGAAGGGGCCGTAATCGTGGAAGACATTGTTGATGCCGCCGAAAATCTGCAGCCGGCCGTCGGCGCCGGCGAGGTAGCGCACATGCAGGTCGTGCTGCATCCACGGGTCGATTTCCAGGAAGAGCATGTCCCCGGCATTGGCCTTGGCCGCACGGTCATGCCCGTCGATCGCCGCGCCTTCATAGCGCACCCGCCACTGCATCAGCCACGGCCCGCGCGTCACGCCCAGGCGTGCTGTCCAGCGATGGTGCGGCGCGCCGACCTCGCCATCCCAGACGGACCGGCTGACCTCGCCGTCCGATCCTTCAAACACCTGCTCGAGACGGTCGGTATAGGCGTAGAGAATCCGCAGATCCCAGTCACCGGACCAGATCGAGGAAGGTGACACCTGCCAGGCATAGTCCAGCGTCACGTCGGCTCCGGCAGACCGGATCTCGTTGAGATTGGCGACGCGGTTCTGCATCTCGAGCAACTGGCCCGTCTCGCCGCGCTGGATGTCGGCGCAATACCGGTTGGCGGATATCGCGACCGGCGCGCCATAACATTCGGACAACAGGGCCCGGCTGGACAGCGATGAAATCGCGCCGGACACCCGGATGTCGTAGAGATCGACCGACAGGCTGAGCCCTTCGGCCTGCACAGGTGTGTAGACCAGCCCCAGCGTCACGGCATCCGAGCGCTCTTCCTCGAGATCCGGATTGCCCGAATTGGGCGCATAGACGCTGGTGATCGTCTGCTCGTAGACGCCGTCTTCCGCGATGGCCCGGGCAATCCCCGGTTCGGAGCGGCAGTTCTCGGCAAGCCGGCCGAAACTCGTGCCGGTGACGCCGTGACAGGGATCGCTGACGGTGTCGTAATCGCCGCGCGGACCGGAATAGAGCTCGGTCAGGCTGGGTGCGCGCTGGGCCCGGGAGATCTGCCCGCGGAAGGCCAGCGCGTCACTGGGCGACCACACACCGCCGAGACGATAGCTGCCGACCAGACCCACCCGGTCGATATCGTAATGGGCCAGACGCACGGCTGCGGTGACGTCGAAACGATCCGGGACAACCGGCACCAGAGCCTCAGCAAAGACTTCGCTCGCATGGCCGACCGCATCCAGATCGGGAACCCCGACATAGCCGGTCTCGCGGTTTAGCGCCGCCGCATCGCCGCGCGTGCGCTGGCTGTCGACACGGTGTTCCGCCCCCCAGGCCAGCGAGATCACACGCCCGTCCGACAGCGCGACATCGCCCAACGCCGACCCGCCCAGCGTCCATTGCTCGACCTCGACCTCCAGCCGGTCGGTGGCACGGATATAGTCGGCCGCCTCTGCCGAGATCGCATTCACGCCGAACATGTCCAGAGGCGCACACCCGGCGGCGCGCGCAGCGGCGCTGACACAGCGATAATTGCCGGGACTCGCCGGATCGGCCTCGATGTCCAGAGCGTTTCGGATGCGGGCGTAATTCACCTCGCCGCTGCGCAGCTGGTCCTGGTCGTAGCGGCCATGGCCCAGCGCGACATCCCAGCTCCAGATCCCGGCCTCGCCCTGCAGGCCGGCCCAGAAACGCTGTGTCGTCCGGTCATTCTGGCGGTATTCCTCGCCCAGCTCGCTGAAACGCCGGCGCCAGGTGATGCCGGTCAGGCCCTCGGCCAGCGCGGCCTGCCGGATCGGCTCCGGCACCAGCGGATTGTCCACCGGGATCATGCCGATCCGCTCGTTCTCCAGTCCGAAGCGCTCATTGTAATACGCGGTCTGGGCTTCCCGCGAGGACAGGCTCTCGCTGTGCGAAAGCAGGCCCGTGAAATAGGCCGACACGCCGCCGTCGAAGTCATAGTCGAGTTTCAGCGCGAACAGGTCGCGCTCGCGCGGGACCGAAATCGTGGCGAAGGAGCGGGTGTCATACCCGTCCGTGTCGATGTCGAAATCGGTTCGCAGGCCGGTCTCGTCATACCAGAAATCATAGCTGATGAAGCGCCCGCCCGGCGTATAGCTCGACAGGTCCGTTTCCAGCGTTTCGCCATCGCTCGACAGGCTGACCGGAACCTGCGCCCAGTCGCGATCCCCGGCACCGATACGGCGCATCTGGTCGCGCGTGGCGTTGATCAGGAGCCGGCCTCGGCCATCGCCGAACCGCCAGCCCTGCGTGGCGCTGAGCACGTGATACTGGCCGCCGCCATCCTGGGTCATGCCGGCCTGGGCAAGCAGGCGGCCGCCTTCCAGATCGTCGATCAGAACGAAATTGACCACGCCCGCAATCGCATCCGATCCATAGACCGCAGACGCGCCGCCAGTGGAGATTTCCACCCGTTCGACAAACTCCGCCGGAATGGTGTCCGAACCGAAGCGGCTGGCATTGCCGCTATTGGCCACCGTGCGCCGCCCGTCGATCAGCACAAGTGTCCGCGTCGTGCCCAGACCGCGCAGCCCGATCGAGGACAGGCCGGCATTCTGGGCGCTGAGATGCGTCGAGGCGTTGGAGAATTCCAGCGTCGCCGGCGACTGGCTGGCGATCATCTCGCCGATCTCGATGGCGCCGGAGGTTTCCAGCGCCGTGCGGCCGATCACCTGCACCGGCAGGACCGCCGCCCGCCCGGCCCGCTCGAAACGCGAACCGGTCACCAGGATGACTTCCTGCGGATCGATATAGGCCGATGCTGCAACAGTCGCGGCAGGTTCATCGCCCACGCGATGCCCGGACAGGCGGATGACGCCGCCGCCCCCAGCAGCCTGCGCCTCCTGGCCTGCAGGAGCAGTCGGCCGGCCGAGGACGTAGGTCCGGGCATCGACCGTGCTGAATTCCAGCCCGGTTCCGGCCAGCAGCTGCGCGAGCCCGTCCTCGGCGGAATACTGTCCCTCGACGCCCCGGGTCCGCACGCCGGCAACCAGATGCGATTCCGCCAGCAATTGATGTCCCGTCACCAGGGCAAAGCGCGACAGCGCCGGCCCCAACGGCCCGGCCGGAATATCGAAGCTGAAAGCGTCCGGCGCGGCGGTTTGCGTCTCCTGGGCCACAGCGCAGGCGTGCGGCGTCATCACCGGGAGCAGCGCACCGAGGATGGCTGCTCGGACGCCTTTCATCCTGACCGATGTCCTGCCGCTGAAACGCATCCCCGCACCTCGATACGGGGACGCCCGATCCCCCTCATGTGACAACTTGCCAGAAGCCATGTGACATCGCTGTTACCGAAATGTCGCATTGCTGCCGGAAGATGCACGTGCAGGCCAGTCAGGGTTGTACATTTCCCTCGGACGCGTGGATCCGGATGCCGTCGCCGGTCCGCTCGATCCGCACCGATTCGGTCGCCGACAGGGCCGCCAGGAAGGCCTCGCTGTCGGACGGGTCGAAGGAGCCGCTGATCTGCAATTCGCCCAGCTGCCCGTCCGCGAAGGCGATGTCGAGATCGTTATAGCGGCGAAATTCGCTGACCACTTCGCTCAGGCGGCGTCCGTCGAAGATGAGCTGGCCCTGCCGCCACGCCGTCGCAGCGACGACATCGACCCGCGCCGGTTCGGGCGCCGGCTCGCCCGGCACCAGCTCGACCTGGTCGCCGGCGCGCAGCAGCGCCGCCGAGGCCGGGCCGCTTTCGACCCGCGTCTGCACCAGGCCCTCGACCACCGTCACGACGGTGCGGCCGTCATCGCGCGAATAGACATTGAACGCAGTCCCCACGGCCCGGACTTCATGGCCGCCCGCCTCGACGATGAAGGGGCGCGAGGGATCGTGGGAAACCTCGAACAGGGCCTCGCCCGCCTCCAGCACGACCCGGCGCTCTTCTGCCACAAACGCGGTGGTCACCCGGGAGCCGGTGTTCAGCGTCATCACCGACCCGTCCGGCAGGGCGATCTCCTGGCGGTCACCCCGGGCCGTGGAATAGGTCTCCAGAGCCGCCAGTTGCACCGGCGCATCGCTGTCCGCCGCCCGGTCCCCGCCCAGCATGCCTGTCCACACAGGCAGAGCGATTGCCAGGGCGAGCATCGCCGCCATGCCGATCACGGCCGGCACGATCCAGGCCGGACGGCCGGGCGCCTCTTGCGCCATCAGTTCCGCCTCGGTGGCCGCGATCAGACCATCAGCCCAGTCGCTGCCATGCGCGGCATCGATCATGCCCTCGAGCTCCAGACAGGCATTGAGTGCCGCCTGGTGCTGCGGATCGGCCTGCAGCCAGGCCTCCAGCTCGGCTTCGGCGGCCGCATCCAGCGCGCGCTCGGCGAGCAGGCGTTCGGCCCAGGCAGAAGCGGTGTCGAAGATGTTCATATCGCGATCAGCCGGCATCGTTCGCCGCCCTTGCTGTATCCCCGTTCCCGTCCGGCATCCCGTGCAGATGCTCGGCCAGACGCGCCATGCCGCGCTGAACGTGTTTCTTGACCATGTGGATCGAAATACCCATCCGCTCTGCGGCCTGCTGATAGGTCATCCCCTTCAGCTTGCAAAGCACGAAGGCGTGCCGGCATTTCGGTGGCAGCTGCCCGATCGCCTCGGACAGGGCCGCGCGCCGGGCTGTGTCACGCTCTTCATCCGCTATGGTGTCCGCAGGTGATGCAAATGGGGCAACAACGTCACTGTAATGGTGCGCCACTGCAGCAGAATGGCGCCGCACCGTATTGCAGTGCCGGAGATGATTTCGCGCAAGATTGGTCGCGATCGTCGTGACGAACGCGCCCTCATTCCGCACCGGTCCGGTATCGCCATCAACCTCGAGCAGGCGCTCGAACGCGGCGTGGGTGATGTCGTCCGCGTCCTGGGCATTGCCGACAATGCGCCACACGATCCAGCGCACGCGCCGCCCGTGCACGCGATACAACTCTTCCACATTTACGGCATCACTGACGGCCGCCACCATTCTTACGCTTCCCCGCAGCCGGCCGCCCCCTTTGGCGCCCTGTCCCAGGACAGTCCGGCATGCTCTACCAGAGCCGATGCAGGCGCAAGGTACCCGATCCGGAGCGTCGCGTGTCTCATATCGAATGCGGGGGACTCTGTCAGTCGACGGACGGGTCCGTCTCGCGCGCCGCCCGCGCCGCAGCGATCACGGCATCGACCTGCTGGCCCGCCAGGCCGAGATAGGTTTCCGGATCCAGCAGGGCCTCGATCTCCGCTTCGCTCAGGGCTTCGCGAATGACCGCATTTTCCATCGCTGCCTCGCGAAGACCGGCACCGCTTTCATGCGCCTCGGCGGCCAGATCGCGGATCAGCTCCTCCGCCTCGGTCCGGCCGATATGCGGTGCCAGTGCGAACACGAAACGCTGTGACAATATCCAGCCGCCCGACCGGTCCAGATTGCGGCGCATCGCTTCGGCGTCGACATGAAGCCGCCCCACAAGCCGGTTTGCTGCAGACAGCATGTCCTCGGCCTCGATCGACAGTTCGCCGATGGCGTCATTGGGCCGCGAAGTGTTGTCGCGCTCGAAGAAATTGATCATGTCGTCGGCAACAATGTCCGACAGCGCGGGAATGGTCCGGGAATAGTGGATCAGCGCCTCGGACAGGGATGGATTATTCTTGTGCGGCATGGTGCTCGACCCGACAGCCGTGCTGCTGCGCTGTTCGATAACCTCCGCGATATCCGTCATCTGCAACAGGAAGATCTCCTGCCCGACCCGGCCATAAAAGCGCGCGAGCAGACCCAGGCTGACCGCATACTCGGCAAACACATCGCGCGAGGCGTGCCAATCATCGGCATAGGGTTGAGACAGGCCCAGTTCTTCCCCGAACCGGCGCTCGACCGCCTGGGCCCGGTCGCCCAGACCGACATAGCTGCCGACCGCGCCCTTCATGATGGCCGATCGTTCGACCCGGTCGAGCAGGTCTGTCAGGCGCTCGATATGGCGGCGATTCTCGCCGATCCAGCCGGACACTTTCTTGCCAAAAGTGATCGGCAGGGCGTGCTGCCCCAGCGTGCGGCCGATCATCGGCGTGTCACGGTGCGTCTCGGCAAGATCGATCAATTCCAGCTCAATCGCCCGCAGATCCTCGATCAGCAGCAGGATCGACCGGCGCACCTGCAGGATCGCCGCGGTATCGTAGATGTCGACCGTGGTCGCGCCATAGTGGAGATAGTTGGCCGCATCGGCGTCGAGGGAGCGCGAAAACACGTTGAGGAAGGCCACCATGCGGTGGCGGACGATCGCATATTCTTCCGCCAGCGCCTCAGCCGGAACCGCTTCCGGACGCGCCGCGGCCGTGATCGCATCGGCCGCCGATTGCGGGATCACGCCTTCGGCCGCCTGGGCGCGCGCCAGAGCGGCCTCGATCTCCAGCACATAGGCATTCAGCCGTGCATCCGAGAAGACGTCCTCGATACTCTCAGACTGTGCGTCCGCGACGCCGGGGACCAGTCCCGCGAATAGGATGACCGCAGCACGGACTGCCTGCCGCAGACGGCTCACTGCCCGGCTCCCAGACCACGCATCAGGATGTAGACATAGTCGATGGTCGCGGTGAGCGGGTCTTCGGATATCCGCCAGTCGGTGAAGCTGTTGGCCGCCGCAATCGTGTAGCCGCCATTCAGGAACACGGCATGCGTAAGAATGCGCTCGGCCGCCTGGATATCCACAGGCCGCGCCTCACCCGCATCGACGGCATGCTCGAGCGCATCACCAAAGCGGCGGGCGATGTTGCGCAGCCTGGCCGCATGCCGGCGCTGCCGCGCCTCCGGCAGGGCTGCAGCCAACGACGGCCGCAACAGCGGCGTGACGCCACTGGCCTGCTGGTAGATCAGGTCGCGAATGGCATGCTCGATCACGCCGAGCCCGGAACGGCCACCGCCCTCGGCCCGGTCCAGTGCCTGCTCGACCGTGGCGAAGGACCGCTCGAGACATTGCTCCAGCAACTGCTCCTTGTCGGGGATGTGGTAGTAGAACGCGCCCCGGGTCACGCCGAGCGAGGCAGCCACTTCCGACAGGGCGACACCGCCGAAGCCCTTCTTGTTGAAGAAGCGGGTGCCGGCCTTGAGGAAGGCTTCCCGCTTCATGCGATTACGCGCTTCACGGTCAAAGACCTGCGGCACGCCGACATCGGGCGACCCGGGCTGAAGGGCGGCCGGCTGCCAGTCGCCGCCCGCCTTGAGACCGCCGGCGAGGATCTCGAGCAGCGTGTCGGCCGCCGTGTCGATATTCCAGTCGCGCTTGCGCCGCGGCCAGGACCCCATCCAGTCGAGCAGTTCGAAAACGAGGAAGGTCGCCGGCTCGGGCCGTCCGAGCGGCGCGCCGCTTTCCCGGACCCAGCTGGCAATCATCTCATTCACGTCCGAGACGCAGCGCGACAGCTCCGCCGCGATGCTGGCGTGGAGCTCATCCCCCAGCGCATCAAGATCATTGATCGCCGCAAGATTATGCCGCCGGCCTTCCGATACGGCCCGCATGTGATCGGCGAAAACCTCGAAGAGTTTGCGCAACTGGGCAGCCGGGCTATCCGCCGTCCGGGCGATCTCGACCGCTTCGGCCAGGGCCCTCGCTGCTGCACGGTAGACTTCGCCGGCCAAGTCTTCCTTGGACGCAAAATAATAGCTGATCCCGGTCTTCGTCAGTCCCAGATCCCCGGCGATGTCCTCAAGCCGCGTCGCATGGACACCTTCGGCGTCGAAGCGCCGCGCGGCCGCCGACAGGATGGCCGCCTCCTTGCGCTGACGCTCCTGTTCGCGCGAAAACGGTGAAGAATGGTCGGGGAAGTCGGGACGGAGTACGCTCATAGATCGTGCCTCTTTCCTTTGAGTTCGGGACCGGAATTGACCGACCCCGCGGGCATTTGCGACATTCCGAAGAGTCGCGCACCCGCCTTGCTCCTCCCCATACAAGCCCAGCCCGGCATCGCTGACAAGCCCGTAAGAAGGCAATTTGAACGACGTGTACGTTTTTTATTGACACCGTCGGAACTTCGCCGTCACTGTCATCGAAACACAAAATGCGGGGAGGGCAGCATGAATTCAAGGGCACGCTCGAAGTGTGACCAGTTCGCCCGCATGCTCAGCAACCGGGCGATCTAGCACGCCGTACATCCAGCCTGCCCTCCCGGCCCGAATCCGGACCGTCTCTCATGCGCTTCTCCCACATTGCCACGCTCGTCGCCCTGTCCGCGATGACAGGAATCGCCGCCGCACAAGGCACGGACACGAGCTTTGCCATCCCCACTGGTCGCGCCTCGCTGGTCTATTCCGGATGGGGCGGGCCCGACCTCGCCGTCGAGACATACCGGCCCGAAAACCTACCCGCCGACGCCCCCATCATTTTCGTGATGCATGGCGTGAACCGAAACCCCGACGATTATCGCGACGCCTGGATCGAATTGGCCGACGCCTGCGGGTTGGCCATCATCGCCCCCGGTTTCGACCAGGACGGCTTTCCAAGGTCTTCCGGGTATAATCTGGGCGAACCGTTGCCGGGTACGGACGCGGTTTCAGCCTTCGACGCCATCGAGCCCCTGTTCACCACCATGCGTGCCGGACTCGGCTCGACGCGCAGCGGGTATTCGATATTCGGACATTCTGCGGGCGCGCAATTCGTCCACCGTTTCCTGATGCTGACGCCGGACACGCATGTCGAGGCCGCGGTCGTCGCCAATGCCGGCTGGTACACCTGGCCCGATACCTCGGTCGAATGGCCGTACGGGTTTGCCGGCGCGCCGCGAGCCCCGCTCGCTCCTGGCGATATTGCCGCCCTGCCGGTCACCCTCCTCCTGGGCGAAGCCGACAATGACCCGAATGCGTCCAATCTGCGCCAGACTGCCGAAGCCCGGGCGCAGGGCGCACACCGGTTCGAGCGCGGCCTGAATACTGCCGCCCTGGTGGACCGATTGGCTGCCGATGCCGGGCTGGAGCACGGATGGGCCGTCGCGACGGTGCCCGGTGTAGCCCACGACAATACCCGGATGGCGCCCGCCGCCGTCCGCCACCTGGTTCCCGAAGACATCTACAATACGACGGCCTGCCGGCTTGCCACGAACGGAGACTGACATGACTGACGCGACGCATGACGACGCGCCCGCCCTCTATCAGCGCATCGGACTGGCCGCCGGCCCTCTGGCTGCAATCCTGATCGGGCTCTTCCTGCGCCCTGAAGGCCTGTCGAACGAAGGCGTGTTCGTCGCCGCAATCGGCGCCTGGATGGCGATCTGGTGGGCAACGGAAGCGATTCCGGTTGCGATCACGGCCTTTCTCCCGCTGGTCCTCTTTCCCATCCTGGGTGTCTCGACGATCGGCGAGATCTCGTCACCCTATGCCCATCCGATCATCTATCTCTTCTTTGGCGGCTTCGTCGTCGCGCTGGCCATCGAGCGGTGCGGTTTACACCGCCGTATCGCACTCGGCGTCTTCCGCATGGTGGGCACGAATGCGCGCGCCCTCGTCGGCGGCTTCATGCTCGCCGCGGCAATCGTCAGCATGTGGATCTCAAATACCTCGACGACGCTGATGCTGCTGCCCATCGCGGTTTCCGTGGTGACCGTAATCGGCGAGACCATGCCCGATCTCGACGTTCGCCAGCGGAGCAATTTCTCGATCGCGCTGCTGCTGGGTCTCGCCTACGGGGCCACGCTGGGCGGTGTCGCCACGCTCGTCGGCACGCCGCCGAACGCGTTCATGGTCGGCTTCATGTCCGACAGCTATGGCGTCGAAGTCGACTTCGCCCGCTGGATGCTGGTCGGTGTCCCGGTGAGCGCCGTACTGCTCCCGATTGCCTGGCTGACGCTGACCCGCATCATCTTCCCCGTCAGCTTCACCGCCTCGGCAGACGCCATGAAACATATCGGCCAGATGCGCACGGCACTCGGCCCGATGAGCACGGCCGAGGCCCGCACGGCCATGCTGTTCGCCTTTCTGGTGATCGGCTGGGTCGGTCGCGGCTTCCTGTCCGGCGTGCCGGTGATCGGCTCGATCTCGGATACCGGCATCGCCATGATCGCCGCAGTTGCAGCCTTCCTCATTCCCTCCGGCAAGGACGGGAAGGCCCTCATGGTCTGGGAGGATATGAGCAAGCTGCCCTGGGGCGTGCTGATCCTGTTCGGCGGCGGCCTTGCGCTGGCCTCTGCGGTCGCCAGTTCGGGCCTTGCGCTCTGGCTGGGTGAACAACTGGCCCCGCTCGGCGCCCTCAACCTCGCCCTGCTGGTGATCGTCGCGACGGCCCTGGTCATCTTCCTGACCGAACTGACCAGCAATCTCGCGACCACTGCGACCTTCCTGCCGGTTATCGCCGCGATCGCCGTGGAGACCGGTCAGGATCCGCTGGTCTTCGTCATTCCGGTCACGCTGGCGGCCAGCTGCGCCTTCATGCTGCCGGTCGCGACACCGCCGAATGCCATCGTGTTCAGCTCGGGCCTGGTTTCGATCCCGCACATGGCCCGGGCCGGCTTCCTTCTGAACATCGTCGCCATCGCCGTCCTGGCCATGGCCGCCCTCTGGCTCTCGCCGGTCGTGTTCGGGGGGTAAGGACGAAAGTGGCGCGGGGCCTTCAGGCTCCGCGCTTGCCTCCTAGAACCGGCTGTAGGACAGGTCTTCCTTGCCGCGCTTGCCCATCACCATTTTGGGGTCGTCGGGATTGAACAGGCCCAGACACCAGGTCTCGTTGGCCGGGGCGTCGCGGTTCCAGTCGAAGGCCATCTTGCGGTGGGCGATCCGCCAGATCCCCTTGCGCCGCTCGAAGCGGTCGGCCAGCCGGCCACCCGTCAGCGTATCGTGCGCCTGGCCCGACTTGTCGTCGAAACGGGCGAAGGTCAGCACATAACTCTCCACCCAGGCCGTCTCGCCATCGTCCGCGAACTCGATGTGCACATTGCTGACATAGTGCGCCATCGGGTGGCTCAGCTTGGCAAGACGCTCGACCGCGCCCAGCACGTATTCGTGCGCGGGGCCCTTGTAGGTGCTGCCATGCTCCTCGATCGCGTCGGCGTGATAGCAGGACAGGAGCAGGTCGGCGTCGGCCCGGTCCACACCCCGGGCATAGCGCGCGAGGACGTCCTGGATGTCCTGTTTGGCGATCAGGGTCTCAAGCGTGTTCGGCGGATAGCTCATGTCCAATCTCCGTTCAGGCTGCTGACTGGGCCGCACGCACCGTCGGGCCGTCGGCCCAGGTTGCGTGCGTACCGCTGGAAATCCGGTGGGGCAGGATGATCCGGCACACCGGGCCGTCTGTGATATTCTGCGCGTCGATCAGGACGCATTCCGAGCGGTTTTCGACCATGTCCGTGATGAAGGAGACGATATAGCCGTCATCCTCCGACCTGGCGCCGACGCGCGGCGCAAACGGCGCCTCGCTGCCGAAGCGGCCTTCACCGAAATTCAGGGTCTCGCTCTTGCCGGTCTCGAAGTCGTGCTTCACGAGGCCTTCGAACAGGAACCAGCCCGGCTTGGTGAAGGTGGAATAGAGGTAGCGGGATTTCTCGCCACCATACGTCTGGTTGAAACTGCCGAATTCGAGCAGCCGGTCGTCGAGATGGCTTTCGCTGACGGCGCCGGTCT
Organism: Maricaulis sp.; assembly: GCF_017642925.1. Lineage (GTDB taxonomy): Bacteria > Pseudomonadota > Alphaproteobacteria > Caulobacterales > Maricaulaceae > Maricaulis. The sequence continues at coordinate 199,641 of NZ_JAEPOL010000004.1, forward strand.
TCAGATTGAAACGCCAGCGGTGAAGCTTCGGCTTGAAGGAGTTCTCGTCCAGATAGGCCATCAGCTGGCCGAGACGCGGATCGCCGCCGGGCGCATCGAGCGGTTTGGGTGCCGGGTCTTCCTGGAAATAACCGTCGAGCACGATCTCGTCGCCCTCTTCCCAGGCATTCATCCAGTGCAGAACATAGGTCGGCGCGGCCTCGAACCAGCGGATGTCTTCCGGCTGGCCGTAGCGCGGCACGATCGCGAAGCGGGTCGGTATGTCTCGGTGGAAGCGGGCCGCATGGCGCCCCTTGGCCAGGATGTCGGCATCCCAGAACAGCGGCAGATCCGCGATGATCGAATAGTTCTTGGTGAAGGCCATGTCGTGCGGCAGGCGCGGGCCCGGCACGGGGATCGGGATATAGTGCTTCAGCTTGTTGTCCGGCCCGACGACGCCGTAGTGCATGTAGGGCGCGTGGGTGGAGTAGTTGAAGAAGAGCAGCTCGCCCGTGTTCTCGTCCAGCTTGGGATGCGCCGAAATGCCATCGAGCGGCACCCAGCCCTCAGTCCCGAACTGTTCCATCGTATAGGGGTCGAGCCGATAGCCTTCACCGCATTGGTAGAAGGTCGACAGGATCTGCCCGGCATGCACCACGACATCGGTCGAGGATGAATCCTTGATGCCGCCATGCGCGCCCCAGCCCGGCCGGGTCGACAGGCGCGGGTCTTCGGCAATGCCCGCCCAGAGCGGCTTGCCCGCCTCGATCTCGGCCATCAGGCCCTTGGTGCGCACAAAGCGGTTCTTGTAACTCGCCTTGCCGTCGCGGAAGGACATGGTGTGGATCATGCCGTCGCCGTCGAACGGGTGATAAAGACCGATCGAGCCGAAGGCCGGGTTCTCGCTGTTCCGCACGTAGATCCCGTCGATATCCTTCGGGATCTCACCGATCACTTCAAGATCGTCGGCATCATACTCGTCAAACACCGGCGTCCACGCACCGGACGTGTAGGGGTGGTTCGGATCGGGATCGCGGTGCGGGACCGTGCCGAGTTTCACAACAGACATCGGGGACTCCTGTGATCAGGCCGTTTCGCCGCTATCGCGGCGCGGCGGCATCGGAATGAAGGAACTGGTGCGGCGGATATAGGCCTCGTATTCGGGGCGCGACCGCTTGAGACGGCGCTCCAGGAGGGCGGCACCACTCCACTGGACGAGCAGGAAGGTGAGCAGGAGCGGACCGGCGATCGCGAACAGGCCCAGCGTGGTCTCTGCCGCAATCAGGAACAGTCCCCACCAGACACAGGCATCGCCGAAATAGTTGGGATGCCGCGTATAGCGCCACAGACCCTGGTCCATGACCTTGCCGGCATTGTCCGGATTGCCCTTGAACCGGGCCATCTGCCAGTCGCCGACACTTTCGAAGAAGATACCGATGATCGCCAGCGCGGCGCCGGCCCAGGCCAGCCAGCTGACGCCGGCCGGCTGCGCCGGCACCTGGCCCAGCTGCACCGGCAGGGAGACCACCCAGAGGAGCACACCCTGCAGCAGGAAGACCTTGGTCAGGCTGGTGATGTGGGGATTGCCCTTGGCCTTGCCGAGCAGGGCGACATAGCGCTTGTCCGGCCCTTCCTTGCGCCAGCGCCAGAGGAGATAACCCGCCAGCCGCAGCCCCCACACCGTGGTGATCGCCAGCAGCAGAAGCTTGCGCTGGGCGTCGCCGTCGGGCGTCAGGAAATGGGTGACAAAGGCGACCAGCACGAAGCCCGCGGCCCAGAAGGAGTCGATGAAGCTGACATCGCCAATGGCGACGCTGATCAGCCAGAGGGCCAGCATCGTTCCGATCAGGACGGCGAAATTGACGCCGATCACAAACACAAATTCAGGCATGTCTTGCTCCGTTGGGCAGGCTGGTCGTCAGCGTGCGACTTCGACAACGCCCGCATCGGGCGTGTCGGCATAAAGACGCTCCACGTCGGCGGCGCGATGCCGCCGGGCCGCCTCCTGGTTGATCGTGCCCTTGTCGGACACCTCATGCCGTTCGGCATTCGGCGGATCTGACAGCAGGGCAAAGCGGCGGATGCGTTCGCTCGAACCGGAGCACGCGGCATTGTGCGCGGCGATGCGCGCCTCAATGGCCGCCAGCGCGCGCGGATCGCGTACCAGTTCGGCGGGCGGCATCTCCGGCAGTCCCGCCTCGGCTGCCAGCGCGGCTGCGTTGGGCCATATAAGCGCGGACAGGTAGGAGCGGTTTTCACCGCACAGTACGAGATCGGCGATCAGTGGCGCGCCGATGCGGACCAGTTCGGCCCGCAGCTCACCACCGCTGACAAACGTGCCGGTGTCGAGCTTGAACTCCTCGGCCAGCCGGCCGGCAAAGGCGAGCCCCTGGGCCGGGTCGGACGGATCGTGGAAGCGCGCGGTATCGCCGATCCTGTAGAAGCCGTCCTCGTCGCGGATCTGGCTTTCCAGGTCCGGCCGCCCGAGATAGCCCGGCGTGACCATCGGCCCCTTCATCCGGAGCTCGAAACGCGTCTCGTCCAGCGGGACAAGCTTCACCTCAAGGCCCGGCATCGGCAGGCCGATCCCGACTTTTTCCGAGTGGAAATAGATCGACATACAGCCCGATGTGGTCTCGGTGGCGCCATATCCGGTCGTCATGAAAACGCGGTTTCCGGTCTCCGCCTCGGCGATCGCCTGCAGGCGATCATAGACGGGCTGCGGCAAGCCCGCCCCGCCATAGAGCATCAGACGCAGCTTCTCGAAGAAGGTCTTGCGCAGCGCCTCATCCTTCTCCAGCGCCTCGGTGAGCATCGCATAGCCAGCGGGCACATTGGTGAAGTAGGTCAGTGGAACTTCGCGAAGATTCTCGATCGTCTCGTCGAACAGGCCGGGCAAGGGCTTGCCATTGTCGATGTAGAAGGTGCCGCCGAAGATCGCCGCGGCCATGGAGGAAAACGCGCCGGAGACATGGCTCCAGGGGAGCCATTCCAGCAGCACATCGTCCCAGCCGGCAGCGCGGCCGAGCACCTGCCATCCCTGATAGAGATTGGAGGTGATCATGCGCTGGGTGTGGATCACGGCCTTGGGCTTGCCGGTCGATCCGGACGTCAGCATGTAGGCGGCCGGCGCATCGGGGTCGAGCGCGGCGATCCGGTCTTCGATGTCGTCGCCGGCGGGCGTGGACAGCACATCCGCAAGATCAACCGCCGGCGCGCTGAAAGCTTCGGGGGCACGGCTCAACACCACCGCATCGGCTGGCGCGGTCGCGTCGACTGCGGGGGCATAAGCCGCCGTTTCCGCGAAAACGAAGCCCGGATTGACCATGTCCATCACGTGGCGCAGGCGCTCGAACCCACCGGCCGCGCCCAGCAGGGCGTAATTCGCACTGACCGGACACACCGGCAGCCCCGCCCCCATCGCGCCATAGCGTACAACGGCGTGATCGATCGAATTGCCCGAAACAATCACCAGCGGCCGCGCCGGGTCCACGCCCTTGTCGAGCAGGAAACGGGTCAGCGCATCGGCGCGCGCCTTCACCTCGGCAAAACTCGCCGTCACCCAGGGCTCGCCCCGCGCGGGACGGGCCGCCAGATGCACCTTGTCCGACTGCAGACGTGCCTGTCGCGCCAGCCCCGCCGGGACGGAGGCGTCCCTGACATCAAGCGGCTCGCGCGGTGTCATCACCATCACCCCGTCGGGACGGCGGTCTATTTCAAGGTCAACCGGCGGGAATTCCACGGCGCGGTAGTCTGCGGGCATGACGTCATCCAGGTATTATTATGCAATTCATGTCACGTTAGAGCGCTCTTCGCGGGACTGTCAATCGATGAACGGACCAACCCGGAATCCCGCCTCTCGATATGACTTGCATTACGTTACCTGAAATGACTAGGCTGCGCCCGCAATCCAGTGAAAGGCGGCGGCATGGCGCATATCGACACCGTTCATCGCATCATCGCAGCGTGGAAGCGCGGCGATCTCGAAACCGTGCTGGACGCTGTCTGCGAGGATGTTGTCTACCACTATCATGTCGGCTCCCGCCCGCTGGAGGGCCGCGACGCCATCCGCCGCTTTCTCGAAAAATTTGGCGCCGGTCAGACGGAGATCGCCTGGTCGATCTCCCGGCACAGCGAAACCGGCGACCTGCTGATGGTCGAGGGCGTCGATGATTATGTGAACGCCGAGGGCGTGCGCATCCGCACCCCCTATGCCGGCGTTTTCGAATTCCGCGACGGCCGCATCTGGCGCTGGCGGGACTATGTCGACAGCGCCGCGATTGCTGCGGCGCGCGCAGGCGAGCCCGTGCCGACCTGGGTCGAACCCCTGCTGGCCGGCGAATCCGGTTCTGCTTGACGCGCCAGATTTCTCCCGCTCTTATGACTTGCACAATAAAACCTATGGGAGGAATTCATGCGTAATCTTGTCGTCGCTCTCGCGCTGAGCGTAGCCATGCCTGCCGGGGCCGCGCTTGCCGAAACCGGTACGCAGCAGACCTCTGACAATCCGAAAGTCCAGGTCGTTCTGGACATGGTCGATGCCTGGAACACGCAGGACTGGGATCGCGTCGTCTCGATGTTTGCCGAGGACGGTTCGCTGCATTCGATGATGGTCGACCCGATCGTGGGCCATGAAGCCCTGGCAGCCCGGATCGGCCATATCGGCGCCGGCATCGAGGAGATCACGCTGAATGTCCGGAATATCGGCCAGGTCGGCGATGTCGTCTTCATCGAGCGGGTCGACGAGTTCGTCTATAACGGTCATGCGGGTGCCGTGCCGGTGGTCGGCGTCATCGAGATCAATGATGACGGCTCGATCCAGGAATGGCGGGAATATTATGACCGCGCCGAGCTTCTCGAAGCCATGGGCATTCACACCGACTTCGACGCAGAAGCCCGGTGAGTGACGCAACGGCCGGCGGCCCGGGCGGGGCCGCCGCCAGCGAGGACGGTTACCCCGCGCCGGCCGTGGCCTGGGCGATGGTTGCCGTTCTCTTCATCGCCTACATCTTTTCCTTCATTGACCGGATGATCATCGGTCTTCTGGTCGAACCCCTCAAAGCCGACCTGGGTCTGACCGACACGCAAGTGAGCCTGCTGCAAGGTTTCGCGTTCGCGATCTTCTACACGGTGATGGGCCTGCCGCTGGGCCGGCTGATAGACCGCTCAACGCGCCTGCCGATCGTTGCTGCCGGCGTTGCCCTGTGGAGCATCATGACTGCCTCCTGCGGACTGGCCGTACACTACTGGCAGCTCTTCCTGGCACGCATGGGCGTGGGCGTCGGCGAAGCGACCCTGTCGCCCGCCGCCTATTCGATCATCTCGGATTCCTTTCCGCAGAAACGCCTCGGCCTCGCCATGGGCGTCTACGGTCTGGGGTCGGCCGTCGGCGCGGGCCTGGCCTTCCTGATCGGTGCCGTCGTGATCGAGATGGTCGCCAATGCAGGCTCGATTTCCCTGCCGCTGTTCGGCCAGCTCAGCGCCTGGCAGGCCACCTTCATCATCGTCGGGATGCCCGGCCTGCTGATCGCCGGCCTGTTCCTGATCCTGCCCGAACCGCCCCGTCACGGCGTCGCCGCCGGGACTGTGCGCGAAGCGGTGCCGATGGGTGAGGTCATGGCCTTCATCCGCAAACGCGCAGGCGCCGTGCTGGGGCTTTGTTTCGCGGTCGGCATGGTCAATTTCGCCGTGTTTGCCGCGGTTTCCTGGTTCCCGGTCTTCCTGATCCGGGTGCACGGCATGGACCTCGCTTCCGCCGGCCATCTCGCCGGCGGCGCCCTGATCATCGGCGGGCTGATCGGTCTGGTGGGCGGCGGCTGGGCAACAGACCGTTTCGGCGGCGGCACCGCTGCAGGCCGCCTGGCCTTCTGCGGCTTTGCGGGTCTTGCAGGGACCGTGTTCGCGGTGATCTTCCCGCTGGCCGGATCTCCTGCGCTGTCGGCCGTCGCCTTCGTGGTCTTCTTCTCGGCAGCAGCCGTTCCCATCGGCGCCGCCGCGAGCGCACTTCAGCAGCTTACACCCAACCGGATGCGGGCGACCCTGTCAGCCATCTACCTCTTCGTGGTGAACCTGATCGGCCTGGGTGCCGGACCGACTGCCACGGCACTGGTGGGCGACACTTTCTTCCCGTTCGATGACGGGGTGCGTTACGCCATCGCAATCGTGTCGCCAATCGGCTTTGCGATTGCCACCGGCCTCTTCTTCCTGTCGGCCGGCTATGCCCGGCGGGAGGTCGACGTCTGAGGTCTGTCCGGCCGGTCTGATTGTCGCAGACCGGCCGCCAGCCTTGCGATGACGGGCCATGGCGCTTAACAGGTATCACTGCGCAAGCGGAGCGCGGATTCGGGCTCCGCATCAGATCAACAGGAACCCATCGCGCCTCACGACATGTCCGACCGCAAATTCATTCGTACCTGCTCGATCTGGCGTGCCCTCGAAGTCGTCGGCGACACCTCGATCCTGCTGATTCTGGAAGCAAACTGGCTCGGTGCGCGCCGGTTCGAGGAGCTGCGCAACCGGACCGGCCTGCTCAAACCGCTCCTGTCCGACCGCCTGAAGCGTCTCATGGCGGCCGGCGTGCTTGAAAAGACCCCCTACAGCACCTCACCCAAACGGTTCGAATACCGGCTCACCGAGAAGGGCCGCGGTCTCTACTGGACGGCATTGATGATGCTGCGATGGGAGCGCCGTTGGGGGCCCAGCGAGGGCAAGATCTCGATCACCCTGCGCCATGATAGCTGCGGCCACGAGTTCGAGCCTGTGCCCGCATGCGGCGATTGCGGCGGCGAGATCCATGCGCGCGAGATGGCCTGGAGCGAAGGGCCCGGACTGGGCTGGATGACGCCGACCTATTCGCGCCGGCGCCGCCATCGCGACACGGCGACGAACCGCGAGGCCGACTCCATCCTGCTGGATCACGTCGCGCAGATCACCGGCGACCGCTGGGCGGGTCTCGTCCTGCGCTCGATCTTCACCGGCCTGCGCAAGTTCGACGAGATCTGCGAAGATACCGCGATCGCCACCAATATCCTGTCCGAACGCCTGAACTGGCTCTGCCAGATCGGGATGCTGGAGATGCATCCCTATTCCACGCGGCCCAATCGCTATGAATACCGGCTCACGGAAAAGGCGATCGACTATTACCCGATCCTGCTGATGCTGCTGCAATGGGGCGACACCTACTACGTCTCTCCGGAGGGCCCGCCGCTGCTGCTGACACACAAGCCCTGCGGCCATGAGCTGACCCCGGTCGTCGTCTGCTCGCATTGCCGCCAGCCCGTCGCCCCGGAAGAGGTGACCTTCGAGATCGCGGAAAGTCCGGGCCACGCCCCGGACGCCACCGGCAGCGCCTGACGATAAACCGGACGCCGGGCCGAAACTGGCTTGCACTATAAAACCATCGTTTTATAGTTTGCTTATGCAAGTTTCAAATCCCTCTCGACGGCCGCTCGAAGGCCGGGTCGCAATCGTCACCGGCGCCGGCAAGGGGCTGGGGGCGGCTTTCGCTCGCGAGCTTGCCCGCCAGGGCGCCCGCATCGTCGTCAACAACCGCCTCAAGCCCGGCCGCGCCGACGAAGCCGCAGCCGTCGCGGCGGACATCCGCGATGCCGGCGGCGAGGCCGTTGCCGAACACTCCGACATCACCGATCCCCAGGCCGGCGAACGCCTCGCCAAGGCCGCGCTCGATGCGTTCGGACAGCTGGACATCATCGTCTGCAATGCCGGCATCACCGGACCGGCTGCCAAGTTCTCACCCGAGGGACCGGCGACAATCCGCGCGGTCATGGAGACCAACCTCTTTGCCACGGCCGATATCCTGGCGGCATGCCAACCGGCCCTCAAGGCCTCGTCGGCGGCCCGCGTGCTGATGATCTCGTCCTCGGCCGGGCTCTATGGCGTGCGCGGCCGTGCTGCCTATGCAGCCTCCAAGGGCGCCATGAATGCCTTCGCGCTGACCCTGGCCGACGAATGGCGCAAGCCGGGCATTCACGTGAATGTACTCTGTCCCTATGCGGCCACGCAGATGACGGCGGATGTCAGCCGGCCGGACGATATCGACCCGCGGCTCCTGCCCGAGCACATCGCACCCGCAGCGGCCTGGCTGGTCTCGCCGCAGCTGACCCGCACGGGCGAAATCTGGCTCGGCGGGGCCGGCTGGCTGCGCAAGGTCCGGATCGTCGAAACCGAAGGCGGGCCGATGCCACAGACGCTCGACGCGTTCGACGCCTTTGCCGAGACCCAGTCCGGCCTGAAAACGGCGCGGGGTTTCCCCGGTGCGGAGCCGGCCTTTGCCGACCTCTACAAGACCATGGCGCGGCACAATTCGGAGCCGGGCAAATGACCCTGCGTGTGATCCAGTGGGCCACCGGCGCCATGGGGCGGACCTGCCTCCAGGCTGTCATCGACAGTCCGGAAACCGAACTCGTCGGACTTTATGTCTATGGCGACCGCAAGGCCGGCCGCGATGCCGGCGATATCGCGCGCCGGGACCCGGTGGGCGTGGTGGCCACCCGCGACATCGAGGACATCCTGAAACTGGACGCGGATGTCGTCATTCACGCGGCCCGGCTGGACCCGCCTTTCGAGCGGCATGACGAGGACATCCAGCGCCTGCTGCGTTCCGGCAAGAATGTCGTGAGCATCAATGGCGGTACCAATCCCGACTACTGGCCCAAGGCCCGCCGGGACGCGTTCGAGGCCGCCGGCCGTGAGGGCAATGCCACCTTCATGGGCGCCGGTCTCAATCCCGGTTTTGCCGCTGAAAAGCTCGCCGTTCTGGCGACCGGTGTGTGCAGCGATGTCAAACGCGTCTCCATCCACGAGATTGTCGACTGCCGTGCCGTCAAGAGCCCGGAATACGTCTTCGACGTGATCGGGTTCGGCGCCGAGGTCGACACTGTCGACCCCAATTCACCGGACTGGGCGCCGGCCGGCATGATGAATGCCCTGTTCGAGGAAGTGACGGCCTGCGTCGCGCAGCGACTGGGCTGGACCACCGAACGCGTCATCAAGGCGCACAGCCTGCGGCCGGCGCGGGAAGCCCTCGAGATCGCAGCGGGACGGATCGAACCGGGACGCGCGGCGCGCATCGACTGGCTGTGGCAAGCCGAAGCGGACGGCGCCGTGCGCGTCGAACTCGGCGTGTCCTGGACGATGGAACCGCCCGACCCGGCCGAGGCCGAGCCGGGCCTGTGGTCGATCCGGGTCGAGGGCACGCCCAGTGTTGCGCTGAGCTTCGGTCTGGAACCGCCGGACGGCTGGACCGAGCGGACCACGCCGGAAATGCTCGGCGTCGCCGGTGCCGTCCTCAACACGCTTCGCCACGCGGTTGCTGCAGAACCCGGCATTTCACAAACAACCCTCACCCTGGCCTGGCAGGCACCGGGCGCCGAAAGGAAGGCCCGCGCATGAGCCGGAAAACCGATATTCTCCAGTCCATCATTGATGTCTGGTGTCATGATCAGGATATCGACGCCGTTCTGGCTCACGTCAGCGATGACCTGGTCTGGCACTACTCCGCGATCTCCCAGCCACCCAAGCATGGCAAGGCCGGCGCCCGGGAATTCCTGGAGGCCTACAAGGCGAAGGTCCGCAATCCGCGTTGGCGCATCTTCAAGGTCGCCGAGACCGAAGACGCCCTGTTCGTTGAAGGCGTCGACGAGTTCGACACGGCAGACGGTCATCACGCGGTCGTTCCCTATATGGGCATTCTCGAATTTGACGGCGATCTGATCAGCGGCTGGCGCGACTATTTCGACCGCGGTTCGGCTGACCGCAGCGCGGCCGGGACGCCGCTGCCCGACTACACCACAGCCCTGACCGCACGGACGGCGGTGCTCGAACCGTCCCGCAAGACAAGGAATTGACCATGTCCGACACGATGCCCGATGCCGACAGCACCCTGATGACCGAGCTCCGCGCGCTCCTCGACAAGCAGGCCATCTACGAGGTCCTTGTCAGCTATTGCCGCGGGGCCGACCGGGGCGACGCGGATCTGATCGCTGCGGCCTATCACGACGACGCCATCGAGGATCATGGCGGCACATTCAAGGGCCCGGCCTCCGAGTATGTGGCGACCATGCGGAAAGTCCTGCCCAAGGCACCGCGCATGACCCACGCCGTCACGAACATCATGATCGAGCTGGACGGCGATCGCGCGCTGACCGAGTGCTACATCATGACCTTCTCCCGCCGCGATACCGGCGTCGAGGACCCGTTCGACAGCCTCACCATGGCGCGCCTCATCGACCGGTTCGAGCGCCGCGACGGCCGCTGGGCGATCGCCCATCGCCGCCTCGCCTGGGAGTGGAACCACGAAATGCCGCTGCACGAGAGCTGGGGCCGCGGTGCGATCGCGCCGGACCCGGAAGCCCTCGTTCGCGGCGCCAAGAAACCCGACGACATTCTCTACAGCCAGGACTGGAGCTGACTGACATGAAGATCGAAGGCTGCACAGCGATCGTTACCGGCGGCAACCGGGGCATCGGCCTCGGCTTTGTCGAGGAACTGCTCGACCATGGCGCGGCACGCGTCTATGTCGGCGCCCGCAAGCTCGCCGATGCTGAAGACGTCGCGAAGACGGATCCGTCGCGGATTGTCCCCGTCGAGCTGGACGTGACCCGGCCCGAGCAGGTCGCGGCCGCCGCGCAAAAGGCGCAAGACGTCACGCTCGTGGTCAACAATGCCGGTGCGTTTGAAATGCAGCGCCTCTACGGCACCGACGACCCCGACGCGGCCCGGCGTGAGATGGAAGTGAATTATTTCGGCGTTCTGTCGATGAGCCGGGCCTTCGCGCCGGTCATCGCCGCGAACGGCGGTGGCGGCATTATCAATGTGCTCTCCGCCGGCGGTATCGTCGCCGTTCCGGATATGGGTGGCTACAGCCCGTCCAAGTTCGCGGCCCGCGCAGCATCGGACTGTTTGCGCGCGGAACTGGCGCCGCTGGGCGTCGGTGTGACGGCCCTGATCGTCGGGTCGGTCGACACGCGCATGGCCGCACATGTGAAGGTGAAGAAGTCGCAGCCGCGCGATATCGGCAAGGCCGGCCTGTGGGCCATCGCAAACGGCGTCGGCGAGCACGATACCGATCCGCATTCCATCGCCGTACGAGCGCATCTGGCGCGCGATCCCCATGGCCTGGCCAAGTCGATGGCCGACCGGATGGCGCCGAATAGCTGAGCCTGACAAAAAATGAGCCGGCCCGTCATTGACGGCCGGCTCAGGCGGGAGTGCAGCCCCGGCGCCACGGCGCCGGGGCTTTGCATGTCTAGAAGGTCGTCGAGAGTTCGATCCCGTAAGTGCGCGGCGCGCCCAGGCGGGACACCTCATCGCCGAAGAAGGCGATGATATTGGTGCGGTAGATCTCGTCGGTCAGGTTCTTGCCCCACACCGAAACGGTCCAGTCGCGATCCGGCGGCGTCAGGGTGACACGGCCGTCGAGCAGGCCGTAAGCGTCTTCCGTCTGGGCATTGTCCGGCGCCCAGAACATTTCGCCCTGATAGCTGTAATTGCCGCGGATGGAGAGCGCATCCCGCCACGAGCCGAGATCGAGTGTCAGCTCGGCACCGACATTGAACTGGGTTTCCGGCGTGCGTTGAAGCGTATTGCCGGAGGTGTCCAGGCCGTTGCTGTCGACAAAGTCGACATATTCGGTTTCCAGCACCGTGGCGCCCGCCCACATCATCAAGCGGTCGGTAGCGGCAAACTGGAACTCGGCCTCGATACCCATGATCTCGGCGTCGGCCGCATTGTCGGTGATGTTGCACAGGCAACCATCATCGGTCTGCGTCACCTGCAGGTCCTGATAGTCCATCATGAAGGCGGCGATGTTGAGCCGGGCACGCCGGTCGAAGAAGTCCAGCTTGGCGCCGAACTCGATATTCTCGACCGTCTCCGGATCATAACCGGACTGGGCGGCCGCCGGGTTGGCCGGATCGTCCTCGAACCCGCCGCCCTTATAGCCGCGCGACCACGTCAGATAGAACAGGGCATTGTCATTGGGCTCGTATTCCGCCGTCACCTGAGGCGTCACTTCTTCCCATTCCATGCCGTAGTTCGCCGAGAAGGTGTCGCCTTCCACATAGGTGCCGGCGAGCGGCGTCAGCGCCACCTGATCGGTCGGGTTGAAAGCGTCGCCACCTTCCACAGCCCGGGCGAAGACGGTGCCGGACTTTTCGTCCCGCGTGTAACGGATACCCGCCACGACCCGGAAATTCTCGGTGAACTGATAGCCCAGCTGACCGAAGACGGCTGCGGATGTGGTCTCCGCGAAATTGTCCCAGTGCGATTCACCGGAGAGGGTCGCCAAGGCCGGGAAGGGAACTTCCGCCCAGAACCGGTCGAACTTCTCGACTTCGTCATGCTGGTAGTACGCACCGACGATCCAGTCGAAATTGCTGTCGCCAAGGTCGGAGACAAGCCGGAATTCCTGGGTGAACTGGCTGATCTCTTCGCGCTCATTGACCGGGAAGCGGAACAGAAGCGGCGAGACAATGCCATAGCCACTGTTCGGCCCCATGCCGGTCTGGTCATAGAGATTGTAGGCGTGACCCTGACGATAGCCGGTGATGCTGGTCAGGGTGGCGAAATCGCCGATATCCCGGTCGATGTCGAGGGAGATACCCCAGGCCTCGCGCCGCAGCGCCTGCGGAGACTCCACGGTATCACCCTTGTAGATCGGGTGCTCCGGGAAGCTCTCGCGGATGTCCAGCGGCCGGCCACGGGCGGTACCGATCAGCTCGCGCATGGCGCTCCACGGCCCTTGCGTCGCCGGATCGGGCCCGTCGATTGCCACGGAATGGAAGCCGTTCGACTCGTCGTCCATATAGTCGATGACCAGGCGGGCCGAGACATTTCCGTCGATCGGCTGGAACAGCAGCTGAGCCCGGGCCTGCAAGGAGCGCAGATCGTCCAGCTCGCGGTCATGCAGCAGGTCGTGGTTGAAGCCGCCCCGATCGCGGGACGAGAAGGAAATCCGGCCTGCAAGCACCTCGTTGATCGGACCGGTCACATGGCCCCGCACGAGGGTTTCATTGTAATTGCCCAGAGACACCGACAGCGCGCCGCCGGGTTCGAACTCGGGGCTGGCCGTCACGATGCTGATGGCACCGCCGACCACATTGCGACCCAGAAGCACGCCCTGGGGACCGCGCACGACCTCGACCCGTTCAATGTCGTACATGTCGGCATTGAACAACCCCGACCGGCCCACATAGACATCGTCCAGGAAGATGCCGATCGACTGGTCTGCCGACGGTGAGTCGAGGCGGGTATTGGTGATGCCGCGGACGTTGAATTCCTGGTCCAGCGGCGACAATGCGGTGAAGGACAGCGATGTCACGCTGCCTGCCAGATCCTCGAAGCTGAGAATCCGGTCCTTTTCGAGGTTTTCCCCGCTGATCGCCGAGACGGCGATGGCGGAATCCTGGACGCTCGCCGCACGGCGTTGCGCCGTGATCTCGATCACGTCGAGCTGCGGGCCCGATCCGGTCTCTTCCGGCTCGGCATTCTGGGCATAGGCTCCGGCTGTCCCGGTCATGCCGAGTATCAGAGCCAGTGCCGTCATTTGTTTGAACTTATTCACGGTATTCCTCCCCTTCGGTGCACCCGAAGCTGCCTTGCCAGCGCTATTGGTTGAGGGTCACACCGGAAGGAACGCTACACGCAGCGAGTTAGGTTCGTCAATGCAAGTTAGTATGGATTCTTCGAATGGTCCGATAAATCGCGATATATAAGGGACTTGCCGCCACTATTTGGCATTTATGCACTTGCGCACTGAAACCAGAAGATCGGCTGCCTGACGGTGCACGCTGGACGCCCGGCGTCTGGCGGAAACTTGCGAATCCAAACCCGGGGCACTCCTGCGCAAACGCCGTGACAGGCTGCACACGCTCGCCCTGATCGCACCTGCGAACCGACTTGCACAGACCACAAGCACCGTGCTCGCAGCTCTCCACTTGCTCCATGATCGTAGCATCGATAAAGTGGGTTTGACTACGCAAGTTAATTCATTGTCAGATTGCCGTCGGGATCATCATCGCCTGGCGGCCGGAATGCCCAAAGCCGCCGAACACCGAAAAGGGGACGCCATGACCTACCGATCGACCGCCCGGACCAGCCCCCCGCCTGTTTTCATTCTCGGCGGCGCCCAGAGCGATTTCGCGCGCAACTGGACGCGTGAGAACAAGGGCCTGTTCGACATGATCGCCGAGACGACCGAGGCCGCGCTCGAGGATGCGCGGATCGATGCCGGCGATGTCGAAGTGCTCCATGTCGGCAATTTCGCGGCGGAACTCTTCTGCGGCCAGGGTCTGCTGGGCGGCATGGCCGTCCACGCCAATCCCGCCTTTGCCGGCCTGCCCACCAGCCGGCACGAAGCGGCCTGCGCATCCGGCTCCATGGCGATCCTGGCGGCCATGGCGGATATCGAGGCCGGCCGTTATGGCCTAGCCGGCGTGATCGGTGTCGAGATGATGCGGAATGTGCCCGGCCAGACTGCGGCCGAGAATCTCGGCGCCGCCGCCTGGGCCGGCCGCGAGGCTGTCGGCGCCCGCTATCTCTGGCCGGCGATGTTTTCCAACCTCGCCGCCGAGTATGACCGCCGCTACGGGCTGAACCCGGAACATCTGGCGGAAATTTCGAAGATCAACTTTGCCAACGGACGCCGCAATCCGAATGCCCAGACCCGGAACTGGGAGTTCACCGAGCGCAGCTTTGCCCAGGACGATGAAGCCAATCCGGTTATCGAGGGCTGGATGCGCAAGAGCGATTGCGGGCAGGTCACCGACGGCGCGGCCGTGATCTTCCTGGCCTCAGAAGAAGTGGCCCGCGAGTATGCAGACGCCCGCGGCCTCGATCTGGAAGACATTCCGCGACTGAAAGGCTGGGGTCACACCACGGCCCCGCTTCTGCTTGAAACAAAACTCGCCGAGAGCGACGGTAGCGACGGCTATATCTTCCCCTGGGTGCGCAAGGCGATCATCGATGCCTACGCCCGGGCCGGCCTGTCGGGCCCCGACGATCTCGACCTCGTGGAAACCCACGACTGCTTCTCCGTCACCGAATACATGGCGATCGAGCATTTCGGCCTGTCCGCTCCGGGCGAAGCCTGGAAGCCGGTCGAGGACGGCGTCATTGCGCCAGGCGGCAAGCTGCCCTTCAACCCCTCCGGCGGGCTGATCGGACTGGGCCACCCCGTCGGCGCGACGGGTGTGCGCATGGCGCTGGATGCTGCCCGCCAGACCTCGGGTAAGGCCGGCGACTGCCAGGTCGAGGGCGCCCGTACAGCGGCGACCTATAATGTCGGCGGATCAACGACCGCTAGTGTCAGTCTGGTGATCGGGGTCTGATCGGGCATGGAAGTGTATGTTTACGACGCGGTGCGGACGCCGCGCGGCAAGTCGAAGGCCACCGGCGGGCTTGCCGAATTCACACCGCAGGAACTGGTCGGCCAGCTTGTCGATGCGCTCAGGACCCGGACCGGTGAAGACACGATCGAGCGGGCCGCGGGGCTAACGCTGGGCTGTGTCGGCCAGATCGGTGCCCAGGGCGGACATATTGCACTGGTCAGCCGGCTGCACGCCAATCTGCCGCCGGAGATGCGGGCGCTTTCACTCAACAATTTCTGCGTTTCCGGCCTGACGGCCGTCGGCCTCGCCGCCAGCGACGCCCTTGCGTTTGGCGACGACCGGCTGCGCATCGCCGGCGGTGTCGAGATGATGTCGCGCGTGCCCTTCATGGGCGACCACGCCTTCTATTACGACGACCCGGAGACCGCCGCCCGCCTGCGCTATGTGCCGGTCGTCCTGTCCGCCGACCTGATGGCCACGATGAACGGCTACGACAAGGCGGCCCTCGACGCCGTGACACTGCGTTCGCACCAGCGCGCGGCAGCCGCTTGGGCGCGCGGCGATATGGACGGCGTTGTGCCGATTGTCCGCGCGGACGGATCGATCGCCCTCGCCCACGATGAAGGCATACGCCCCGACACGACCGCGGAAAGCCTCGCCGCGATGGAGCCGGCCTTCGCCGGACTGGGCGCGAAAGGGTTCGACGCCATCATGCTCGCCGCGCGGCCAGAGCTCGACACCATCCAGCACGTCCATTCCGTGGCCAATTGCCCGCCCACCTGCGACGGCGCCGGACTGGTGCTGATCGGGTCGCGGGCGGCCGGTGAGGCGGCCGGCCTCGCCCCGCGCGCGAGGATCCGCGGCTTTGCCGAAGCCACCGCCGATCCCGTGCTGCAACTCACCGCCGGCTTCGCCGCAATGGACAGTGTTCTCGCGCAGACCGGGCTGGCGATCAGCGATTTCGACCGTATCGAATTCATGGAAGCCTTCGCCGCCACGCCGGTCCGCTTCGAGCGCGAATACGGCCCCGATCCCGACAAGGTCAATCCCGATGGCGGACATCTGGCGATGGGGCACCCGATGGGGGCATCAGGTGCCATCCTGCTGGGCACGCTTGTTGACGGTATGGAGCGCCAAGGGGGCAGTCTTGGATTGGTTGTGGTGCATGGCGGTTCGGGCGTCGGCAGCGCAATGGTGGTCGAACGGGTGTCGTAGCGCCCTCGCCGTCGCCGGGTCAGTTCTGCCAGACGATCGTGTCTCCCGGCGCAACACCCTCCCCCAATACGACGCCGGCCGGACCGGTTGCCCGGATCTCCACCTGAACGCGGCGCAGCGGCTCACCAGGTGCATCCCTCACATGAACCCAGGCATCTCCCGGAGCGCCCTCGACGGCCTGTGCCGGCACCAGGAGAGCCGCATCATCGGCAAACACCACCACATCAATGTCGGCCGTCATGCCGATCCTGACCGACTCAGCGGCAGAGTCCGGCAGGGGATCCAGGCGGGCCGTGGCCGTGAACTCGGCCAGCTGCCCCGCGGCCGACGCCTCCGCCTGACCGGCGACCGCCGTGAGCGTGCCGGTCAGCTCCACCCCCGGAAAGCCAGGCCCGGTAACCCGCACGGGAGCACCGGGAAGGAGCGCCGTCACATCGCCCTCGTCGAGCCTGAAACTCACATCAAGCGCATCCGGACGCGCAATAATCAGCAATGGCCGGCCGCGACTGACGCGGCTCCCGGCACGCAGCGGCTCGCCCAGCTCGCCGTCGGCATCGGGCGGCCGCACCACGAGACCGGCGACCGGCGCACGAAGGGTTGAACTGGCCAGCTCGACCTCGATCCGCTCAAGACGCTCTCGAGCCAGATCGCGCTCGAGCAACGCGATCCGGCGCTGGTTTCCCGTACCTCGCTCACGCGTCGCTTCCAACTGTTCAAGCGCCTGGTCCAGCTGCATGCCCAGATCGCGGCGCTGCTGCACCAGCCCGTCATACTCCCCGCGGGGAACCAGCCCCCGCTCCAGCAAGGCCGCCGTTTCCTCAAGACGCCGCTCAAGATCCGACAGGTCTGCCCGGGCGCCTGCCACATCACGGCGAGCCCGGGACATTTCCGGACCGTTCTCCCAATCCTCCAGCTCGGCGGCATCGGCCTCGGCGCGAAGAAGCGCCGCCTCGGCCTGGGCACGTTCGCGCTGCAGGTCCGCCGGATTGAGCGTGACGAGCGCATCACCCGCAGCGACGCGGTCGCCGACATGCACGTGCAGGGTCTCGATCACGCCTTCATAGGGGGCGAGCAGATCCGCACGGTCACCGGGACTGATGCGGCCGGTAAAACCAAGCACGATCTCGACGGGACGGGGTTCCAGGAGCAGGCTTTGCGTCGCACCGGTCGCAGGTGCACCCGCTCCCGGGCCGCACCCGGGGGACAGCGTGAGCAGCGCTGCAGCTGCAATCAGGGTTCGAGCGTGATGCGCCATGTTTCAAGCGTACTCCCGATTTGCTGGTCCAGCGCGGTCAGCGCGTTGAGGTAGGCGATCTCGGCTGCAAGCGCCTGGATGTCGGCCGTGCGCAGGCCGGCCTGCAGCGAGAGAATCTCGAAGTTCGAGGTCCGGCCGGCCTGCAGCTTTTCCTGCTCCAGTTCCAGGGCGCGTTCGGCGAGGTCTCGCGCCCGGCGTGCCGTCTCCACCTGACGCCATCGCGCCTCGACCTGCTGCACCGCGTCGCGCACCTGAACCTCGATGGCCTGGGCCAGATCCGCCGATCGCAGCTCCGCCAGATCGAGGCTGGTGCGGGCGCGCACCACGCCCTGTTCGGCCGACACATCGCCCAAGGGAATCTCCACGCGCAGGCCAGCCGTTACATCCGTCTCATCCTCATAGACTTCCGCCAGTCCCTGTTCGGCGCCCCGCTGCGTAACCGCACCGAACAGGGAGACATCCCAGCGCCGGCGATCCCGCGCCAGCACAAGGGATTGGCGGGCCTGCTGGACAGCAATCTCCTGCGCCAGCACATCCACGCGATTGTCCAGGGCCAGCCGTACCGCGCGAACGGTGTCGACGGCGACATATTCCGCATCGACAGGGCCGGCGGCCTCGATGTTGGTTCGCGGATCGAGTGCAAGAAGGCGGGTCAATGCAAGCTGGGCACTGTTGAGGGCCTGCTCGGCCTGCAGGCGGGCAACATCCTGTGCGGCGACGGCTGATTCGGTCTGCACGATATCGGCCGCCGCCATCCGGCCCGCCTCGACGAGGCGACGATTGGTCTCCAGCAGGGCCCGCGCCCGTTCCAGCGATATGTCGGCCAGCCGGACCTGTTCCTGCGCCTGCATCAAGGCGCGATAGGCAAAGACGATCGCGGTAATCGTATCCGACACGGTGCCCTCCAGCCGCAGACGGTTGATCCGCTCCTGCAGCCGCGCGATCCGGACCGGGGCAAGATTGACCTCGGGCCCGGCACCGCGGACCAGTGGCTGGCTGACACTCACGGTCGCCGATTGGGACAGGCCCCCGCCCGCCCCGCCGAGCCGTTCGGTAAGCTGCCAGGTAAAATCGATCTGCGTGCCCAGTGGCGTCACAAGGCCTATCCCCGGCGAGACCGATGCCTCGGACCGGGTTACACCCCCGGAAACCCGGCGAACGACTTCCGCGCGCACTTCGCCGCGCGGCGCAAAGGCCCGCTCGGCGACATAGAGATCGAACCGTTCGGCCGCGCGCTGCAGATGGGCAGCCTGGACCGTCCGGTTCCGGCGCAGCCCCAGCGCGACAGCCTCGTCGAGCGTGATCTCGATCACCTGTCCGCCCGGAACGGGATTGTCCGGCGGCGACGGCACACCGGCGAGCGGGTCCGGTTGAGGCAATCGTTGCCGGGCCTCCGCCGGAGCCCAGTGCACCGCCAGGGCGGCCACCGCAAGGAGAAGGGCAGGACTATTCCGCACGCAAGGCCTCGATCGGATCGACCCGGGCAGCAGCGAAGGCGGGATAAAGACCAAAGGCACCACCGACGAGAACCGCCACGGCAGGGCCGAGCATGGGTATCCACCACGCCGCCACATAGTCCCAGCCGGACAGCAAGGAAAACAATACGGTAACGCTCATGCCGAGCGCCGCCCCCAATGTTCCGCCGCCAAGCGACAGGATCGCGGCCTCGATCGCGAACAGGGTGCGTATATCGGCCGGGGTGGCACCAAGCGCCGCCCGCAGGCCGATTTCGCGGCGGCGTTCCATCACACTCATCAGCATGACATTCAGCACGCCAATCCCGCCGACCACCAAGGATATCCCTCCGATCCCCGCCAGCAAGCGTGCAATGAGACCCGTTTGGCGCTTCATGGCCGCGATCATCTCGCGCGCGCTGCGCACGCTCACCGTCGCGGTGGCATTGCCCAGCGCCGCCGCGAGACGCGGCCCTGTCCGGTCCGGATCGGCTTCGGGTTGCAGCCTTACCAATGCCACGGTGGGATCCCCGGCTGCCAGGGCGCGCCGGGCGCAGGAGAGGGGGATCAGGATCGACCGGTCATAATCGACGGGGCTGAGTGCCTCCAGCGGCGCCGGTTCAAGCACGCCGACCAGCGTGAAGACATAACCCGCCAGGCTGAGCCGCTCGCCCGGTTCGAGGACGGCCTGGCCGGCCGTCAGATCGCGAGCGACGACTGATCCGGCAACGGCGACAGGGACACAGGCATCGAACGGCCCCAGCGCACGGCCACGCGCGACGTCCAGCCCGGCAACCGGGAAGATGGCCGGGGTAACGGCGACGATCATGGCGTCTTCTTCCGCGACCTGCCGCCTGTTCAACGGCCGCACCCCGTCCCGCCCGATGGCCAGCGGTGTGGCTTCAACCACATCGGGATCGCTTGCAGGGAGCCGCTCGATCGTTTCGCGATCGAGACGGACGGGGCCTTCGCCGGCCGGAATGCCGCGCAGGACCAGCATGTCGACCCCCATCTGCTCGAACCGCTTCAGCGTCTCGGCCTGGGCGACATGCCCGAGATTGGTCAGCGCCACGATCGCAGCGGCACCGATTACAATACCGAGCAGCGCCAGCAGTGAACGCGCACCCTGACCCCGCAGATTGGTCAGCGCTTCAAGGGCAAGCGCTGCCGGTGGCGGCCCCGCCCTCATGCCGCCTCCCCCGCCACCCGGCCGTCCCGGATGTTGATCGTGCGGTCGCAGCGGGCTGCTGCTTCACGGTCATGCGTGACCATGACGATGGTGACGCCCAGGCGCTCATTCACATCGCGCAGGAGATCGAGCGCGGCACCGGCACTGACACTGTCCAGGCTGCCGGTCGGCTCGTCTGCCAGCACCAGCGCGGGCTCACCAACCAGGGCGCGCGCCAGCGCGACGCGCTGACGCTGACCGCCGGACAGGGCATCCGGCCGGTGTGCGGCACGATCCGAAAGGCCGACCTTGTCGAGCGCTGCAAGTGCCTTCGCCCGGCGCTCGGCCCGCCCGAGACCGCGATGGAACAGCGGCAGCGCGACATTCTCCCAGGCTGTCAGGCGGGGCAGAAGCTGGAAGGACTGGAAGACGAAGCCGATGAGCCGGTTGCGAAGGCGGGCGGCCTCTGCCCGGCCGGCAAGCACGACCCGCTCGCCACCGAGCGACACATCCCCGGCATCCGGCTTGTCCAGCAAGCCGATGATATTGAGCAAAGTACTCTTGCCGGACCCGGACGGTCCGCACACGGCCACGAATCCACCGGCTTCCACATGGAGCGACACATCGTCGAGCGCGGTCACACGGCCCACGCCGTCCCCATAAGTTTTCGTGACACCTGTCAACGCCAGCAAACCGTGTCCTCCTCCAGCGATGCTACCTAGACCACCCTGGACCGCAAGGGCGGAGGCGACAGGCGAAAAGGCCGGGCGTGTGGAGTGCACACCCGGCTCCGGTTTGCGTTCTCTACCGACGCCGCAAGCGCAGCAGGGCCTGCCGGCTTCTGCTTCGTCGTCAGCGTCACGAAATGATGGACATCTGCGGGCTGGAACCAAGTGTACCATTGAGGACGCAGGTCACGCCCCTGTCGCCAGGGACTGTCACATTGTCGAAGACGAGATTCCCGGTCGTGTTGTCGAAATCGGCCTGGACGGCCCCGACGCACCCCCAGCCGATCAACTGGAACGAGATGTTCATGCTGACGGTAGAGGTGCCGGGGCCCGGCAAGAGTGCCCAGGTGCCTCTCGGTCCCGTGGAGAAGCCGCAGAACGCGTGCCCGGGCGCTGAGCTGCTGCCGGTCATGACCGCATTGCCCGAATTGTCGATGCTGAGTGCGATTGTAACCATACAGGCTGCGATCATGTCGGCATCCATCGTTACATAGCCGGACAGGGTCAGGCTCTGGCTCAAAGGCCGGAACTCCTCGGCCAGGGCTTCGCTTCCCAGCAGTGCACAGCCCGACGCTGCGGCAACAAGCAAAATCTTTCGGGTCATCCGGACTTGTTCCTTCAATCTGGGAGCGTGCGACACCGGATCACGTACCGCTGTCTTCCCTGAGCCGACCTTCGGCCCACCGGATCCGGCGCGTGTCATGAGCCGGGACAGGCCGAGCGGCTGACGTCTCACGGGCCAGCCGCTCGGATACACGCAGGGTATTCACTGCGCTCAGCTCAGCGAGCCATTGACCGTGCAGGCGTTCGGAGTGCCCGGAACACTTACATTGTTGAAGGTGATCGTGTTGGTCGCCGTGTTGAAGTCGGCCTGTACCGTACCGGAGCAAGAGCCGAGGATGGACGTTGCACCGATCGACAGCGTCACCTTGTTCGTGCCCGGCCCCGGAGTAATCGTCCAGGTTCCCGTCGGATTAACGAGGACTCCACACGGCCAGTCGCCCGGCGAAAAGCTCCGGCTGGTAATGGTCGGCACACCGGAGCCGCTGATGCTCAGATCGACTGTGACATCACAGTCGATCGTCGTGCTCTGCGACAGGGTCAATGTGCCCGAGATCGTCGGGGTGGTGCCCGGCGGCCAGGTTGCCAAAGCGGGCGCCGTGGTAACCGCCACACCGAATAAGGCGGCCATGAGGGTTGGCTTCAGTTTCATTGGGCTCTCTCCATTTCTGTCGGGATCTGGGTGGACTTGAACGCAAGCCGTGCCCGCTGAGCGCGTTGACGGGATGCTGTGCCGTGCCTCCCAGTCCTTGAAAGGGGCCGGGCGCAGAGGAGTGCGCCCGGCCAGGTTCGGGAGTTGAGGCGGTGACCGCCTCAGCTTGTCTGACGTCCCACTCAGGGGACGATGGAAGCCTGCGGCGTCGACGACAGCGAGCCATTGATGGTGCAGGCGTTCGGCGTGCCCGGGATCGACACGTTGTTGAAGGTGACCACGCCGGTGGAGTTGTTGAAGTCGGCCTGAATGGTGCCACTGCACGAGCCCAGAATGGACGACGCGCCAACCGTCATGGTTACCTTGCTGGTGCCAGGCCCCGGATCCACGGTCCAAGTCCCCGACGGAGCAACAAAGATGCCGCACTGCCAGTCGCCGGCACTGAAGCTGCGGCTGTTTACGGTCGCATCGCCATTCCCGTCGATGGACAGCGATACATCGACATCGCAGTCGAGCGTCGTCGACTGGCTGAGCGTGAGGGTACCGTCCAGGTCCACATTCGTGTTGAGCGGCCGGAACTCCTCCGCCATGGCCGGCGCGCCGATCATGGCGACGCCGAAGACGGCGGCTACGAGACTGGTCTTGGTGATCATGGTTTTTCCTCCTTTTATCGACCTCGAAGTGAGGACATAAAAAGGCTACCCACCGGTTGAGTGAAAGTCAAATAATTCTTTTATTTCAATAGGTTAGATATTTTTCCCATACGCAACCGGCTCGCCCCCGGATTCGCGAGGTCGAGCATTTGTCCTGGCTCGTCGTCCGGTACGGACGACGAGGTGGACGAGGCGCCAGCCCGTACCGGCAGCGCCTCATGTGCCACGAGAGCGCCGAGCGCCCTCCCCCCTGTCAGATGTCACTACGCAAGCCCGACGGGTCCCCTTCGACCGCTCGGCTCGGAGATTGCCAGTGTTCCAGCCCGAATATCTCAAGAGCTGGAACCCGATGCCGGCAACCGGGTCACTCTGCCATCCCCCTTGGACCGGCAGAGGACGAAACAGCCAGGCGCCCTCCGGACGCCTGGCTACAATCGAACTAGAAGCTCGTCCGGACACTCAGCCCCCAGATCTGGGGATCGAGCGTGAAGACATTGGTCGAAAGACCCGTGTCGTCGCTGTTAGTGAAGGCGTCGACGATGGGCGCATCGTCGAACACGTTCTTCACATAGCCTTCGATGACAAGACCGTCGCGCGGCCGCATGAGCATCACGGATATGTTGAGATTGTCCCAGGACTGAAGCTGGTCGTACTCGGTGTTGTACACCCGGAAATAGCTCTCGCCCTGCCAGTAGTAGTCGGCCCTTGGCGTCAACTCCCAATCCCCGAGATGGAAGGTGTACTGGGCACCGATATTGAGTGTCCAGTTCGGCGCATTGGGCAGTTCATTGCCGCTCAGATCGGTCTCGAAGCCGCGACCGCCATTGGGCGCCTCGGTGAGCGGATCATAGGTAAAGCCGTAGAGCTGCCAGAAGGGGAGTATGGACTGGAAGTCCGGATCGAAACTGCCATACCGGGCCGCGCCGCCGCACAGTGCGGTGAGAGCAAAAGTGGTGATATTGGCCGGAAACACTGTCGATCGCTCAAGAATGGTCTCGACATACTCGGTCGGCGCCACGCAGTTCGATGGCACCTGCACCCACGGGCGGAGCAACGTCCAGTCTTCATTCCCCGCCGTGCGGTTCATGACGTCTATGGAGCCCTCGCCATCGGCAATGCGGGTATTGAGATAGCCGAGATTGCCGTCGATCTGGAAGTCCGGCGTCGGACGATACATCGCCTCAAGCTCCAGCCCCCAGATGCGGGCGTCGAAGTTTTCGTTGAGCGAGATGCGGTCGACGATCTGCGACACCTGGTAATCTTCATAATCGTACCAGAAGCCCGTCAGATTCAGCATACCGCGCCCGTTGGCAAAGGTGTTTTTGGTGCCGATCTCGAAAGCGTTGACATATTCCGGCTCAAACGCGCCTTCGAGCGGCTGATACTGGATCACCTCGGAATTGATTTCGGCGCGCGGCGGATTCGTGCCACCGCCCTTATAGCCCCGCGAATACGATGCGTAGATCAGCGTATCCTCGGTAAAGGACAGGTCCGGCATCCAGTCGATAACGGCCCGGCCGGTCAGGGCCTCCCAGCCCAGCTCGACATCGGGATCGGCCTGATAGCCGCGGCGGGAATAGCCCCCGGACTGCGGCCCCGGTGTTCCGTCGATCTGCGCCCCCAGCAAAAGCTGGCTGGGATAAGGCGTCGCAGTTTTCTGATCATCGGTATAGCGCAAGCCCAAGGTCAAGCGCAGTTCCGGGCTCAGCTCCCAGTAACCCTCGCCGAAGACGGCCCAAGACCGGGTCTCGACAACGTTCCGGCTGCGGAAATAGTTGTGCCCATCCCCAACCAGATTGTCGATCGACGTCGGATCGACGTAAACGCATTCCGTAACGGAGGGAGGAGACGCTGCCCCCCCGTTGTAATTTTCGTCACAAACCGAGGTAAATTCATCGTCAGAGAACGCGGAGACCGGAGAATTGTAATAATACTCGGCCATGGCCGTGAACAAGTTGTTGAAGACGAAGTAGTCGTCTTGTGACTCGAATTCGAGATAGTTCGCGCCGAGACTGAAATTGAAATTTCCCTCGAAGTCCGACTGGATCCGGAACTCCTGTGTCCATTGGGAGTTGTCCGATCGGCTCAGGTCGCCGGTAAGAAACCGCGACGACGGACCGAGTTGCGGATCGATATAGATGCGGCCGGGAGCAAGTGGCGACGGAACAGGATTGCCGCCACTGTCGAAGCTCTGACTCGTATCCGGAAAAATCGGATCAGACAGAAAACGACCATAATCCTGGGTCGACCAGTAATCGTCTTTGGCATAGGCCGTCTGCGAGTACAGCGTCAGATCATCGGTGAGCTCGAACGCCAGATTGAGCTGAAAGACGTCGTTCTCGGCCCGGAAACGCGGGTCGATCGCGGCGTTGATCTCCCTAAGATCGCGCGAAACCTCAGCACCCGCAAACGGGTCAACCCCGATCGTGGGGACCGTCATCGGATCGCCATTCGCATAGTAGCCCTGGCGCAGGAAGAGGCTGGCCGCACGGACAATCGTCAACGCCCCGCCGTTGGGCGCATCATAGGCGGCGTCCTCGAAGAGTGATTGCGGGAGGCAACCCTGGCTCATCTGGTTCTGGAGCAGATTGCCGATTTCCAGTCCGCCGACAGTGCCGGTAGGAACGGTAGCATCTCCCACCTGGGTCGGCCCCGGATCGGTCGTGCACAACTGTTTGCCCGTGCGCGACCGGTTATCGTCCTCCTCGAAATGCTCCCAGATCAGATTGGCGCTGAAGCGTTCCGTCGGCTCCCACAGGGCAGAAAACCGTGTGGACCAGAGGTCGCGGTCATTCACATGCCGGTCCGAGAAAAGATTGTGGTCGAATCCGCTGCGCTGGGTCGAGGCGCCGGCCACCCGAATCGCGAACGTGTCGCCGACCGGAATGTTGATGTATCCGCGCAGGCGGCGGCTGTCATACCCGCCGACCTCTGCCTCGATCGAGCCACCGAACACACCGGTTTCCGGCAGGTTGGGGAGCATGTTGACCACACCGCCCGTCGCGTTGCGGCCGTAGAGCGTGCCTTGCGGCCCGCGCAGCACCTCAACGCGCTGCACGTCGAAATACTCCTGCTCGAACAGCCGGTTACGGATCAGCGGCGTATTGTTGAAGCTGATCGCGACGGCCGGATCGCTGGCCGCGGAGATGGCCTTGGTCCCGATCCCGCGGATCGAGAAGTTGAACATCGAGAAGTTGTTCTTCGAAAAGGCGACGTTCGGGATGGCCCGAAGCAGTTCCGACCCGCCCTCGATGCCGCGCAGGTTGAGATCCTCGGCCGTAAAGGCCGACACCGCAATCGGCACGTCCTGGATCACTTCCTCGCGCTTCTGCGCCGTTACGGTGATAACGTCACCGGAAAAGCGGCGCTCGTTTTCAGTCTCCGTCTCGTCCGCGGACTGCGCGAAGGCAGTACCCCCCGCCAGAACAAGAACAGCAGTCGATACGCCGGCCCTCAGACAGGCGCGCCCGGTTGCGATAGCTCGCATTTATCTTCCTCCCTCTTGCCGATCCCCGGCAGCCACTCTTCAGGCGGCCTTGGCGGGTACACGGCGATCCGCCGGTTCTTTTCCTCGCAGACAGCGGCGGCTCTGCCTCGCGTGCATATCGGTGCAGTTATTCACGGCAGTGTCAATACTATTGATACCAATGTCAGTAAGATTTTTTTCTATCGCTACGTGCTCAAGGCCACACCTCGCGAAAAGGTTCCGCTGTGCGCAAGCCTTCCCGGCAAGGCGTCTGGCCCTCACCGCTTGTGTTAACCCGGTGTTCAGTCTAGGAGACAGCCGCTATCTACATCGAAGTAACCAACGACATGCCAAAAGAGAAGACCGTTCAGAAACGCCGCCGGCGGACGCCGGACGAGGCACGAAGCGAGGCCCTTGCCGCAGCGCGCTCCCTGCTGCTCCAGGCCGGACCGGATGCCGTCACACTGTCCGCTGTGGCCAAGAAGATCGGCGTGACCCACGCCAACCTGATCCACCATTTCGGATCGGCTTCCGACCTGCAGGCGGCCCTGATGGGCTCAATGGTGGACGATCTGCGCGATGCGCTCGACGCTGCCGTCGCCCGGCTTCGCACGGACGAGAGCGCACCCCGCGAACTGGTGGATGCCGTGTTCGGCGCCTTCGGTGAGGGCGGCGCAGGCCGGCTGGCCTCCTGGATCGTGATGACCGGTGACACCTCCCGGCTCGAACCGGTGCGCCAGGCTGTACTGGGCGTGGTCGATGCGGTCGACGAGATGGCCGGACACGATCCGCAGCTGCCCCGCGAGCGGATCAAGGCAGCGGTTCTCTTCATTGCGCTGAGCGCTTTCGGCGATGCCCTGATCGGTCCGCCGCTGCGGGACATTCTCGGCCAGGATGACAAGGCCAGCCGCCGGATCATGGCCGACTTGCTGCCGGCCTTCCTGGAGCGCCCAAAGGATGCTGACTGACCCTCAGTCGGCCCGTGTCCAGACCCGGGTCCTGCAGAAGAAGGCCACACAGCCCTTCACTTCCAGACTTCCGTCTTCGCGCAGGCGCAGCTCTCCATTGCGGGCACCGTCGCCGGACTGGGGGTCGTAGACGGGGCCGCCTTCCCATTCGCGCGGTCCGCCGGAGAAGTCCTGCAGCACGACGAGCCCGTCCAGAGGCCGGTCGCGCAGGCTGCGATCGGAGTTGCGCACGTCCCGCTGGTCAGGGTTCTCTCGCAGCGCGTCCGCATCGACAAGCCGGCCGCACAGCGCGTCGTCGCAGCGGTAGATTTCCACCTTGCCGCCTGCCGAGCCGGTGGCCCAGAGGCCGGTGATGTCCGGCATGTTGTCAGCATGGGCGGCCGGTGCAGCCATCAGCAGACCGGCCAGCAGAGGCAGGTATCCGGATCTCATGCGGGGCTCTCCTGCTCCTTGAACATGTTCAGCGACTCCAGGGCGCCTTCGACCAGTTCTCGATCGTCCGTATGCCAGGGGTGAAAGCCGGGGCGCATATATCCGAAAGCACCCTGCACCAGCACCCGCATGGGACCGGGACGACCATACAGGAAAGCGAGCAGACGCATCCAGGTTCCAAAATTGTTCAAACCGTCCTGTTTGAGCAGATCCGCGGTGTTGCGATAGATCACCCAGTGGAACCGCACCGTTGCGGTCGCCATCACGACACAACGCCGGGCCCAGCGGCGAATGCCGGGCAATTTTCGGGTCACGCTGTTCCAGGTATCGAAGGCCACCGCCTTGTGCTCGATCTCCTCGATCGCGTGCCAGCGCCACAGGCGGAACGCCTCGGGGCTGACCCCGTCGAGGTATTTCGGGTCGGCCAGCACGCCATGGGCCAGCACGGCCGTGAAGTGTTCGAGTGCACAGGTCGCGGCCAGCTGAATCTGGTGCGGTCGCGACTTGGCCCAGCTCACCGTGACCCGCGTGCGCTCTTCCAGTGGCCGGATGTCATAACCGGCATCCTCGGCCTGCCGGTTGAACACGGCGTGTTCCCGCGAATGCATGGATTCCTGGTACATGAAGTCGTCGATCTGGCTGCGTAGCGGCTCCTCGGTGCGATCGCGATAGCGCTTGATCGACTGCATGAAGAACTTCTCGCCAAGCGGGAAGGTTGAGGACAGCGCGTTGAAGAAAGCCGTCCGTCCCGGATCCCCCCCATGCCACCAGCGTGGATTGGGCGTATCGCGGCCAAACCGCATGTCGCGCCGCTGGATGACCAGATCGCTGGGAGTTCCGGAATTGGATGCCATGGGTGCCTCTCTCGCGCCACTATTTACATTGACGTTAATGTCAATAGCGAACCGGGCGACCTTTGACAAGGCCTGCCGGGCATTACAAATGCGACAGAGGCGCGCTCAGGCGCGATCCGAAAGGGAAAGTATCTCGACCCGCTCGCCAACGGCCATCGCCTGGGCACCGGCTGGCCGCCGGATCAGGCAATCGGCCTGTACGAGCGCCGAAAGTGCCGAGGAGTCCTGGTTGGGCAATGGCGCGACATGACCGGCGTCGTCGCGCGTGGCACGCAGATAGGTTTCCCGCCAGTCATTGGCTTCGAGCGCGACGGCAAGGGGGGCCTGCGCGAAGACGGCGACCGCTGCACCGCCGCCCAGCCGCGCCAGCGCCGGACGCAGGAAGAGGCGCGCCATGACCAGGGCCGAAACCGGATTGCCCGGCAAGCCAAGCACCGGGTGCCCCTCGACTATGCCGAACCAGGTCGGCTTGCCCGGCCTCGCCGCAATCCGCTCGAATGCGAACCGGCCGCCATCGGCCTGGAAGACCGCGCGCAGATGATCATGCCCGCCGACCGATGCGCCGCCGACCGTCACCGTCAGGTCGCCGTCGCGCCCGTGGTAAAGCGCGTCCCGGACCGCTTCGGGCCGGTCGCGGGCGATGCCCAGATAGACCGGTTCCCCGCCCCAGATGCGGACCAGTTCCACCAGCCCGGGAGCGACCGAGTTGACGATCTGCGAAGGACCGGCGGCGGGTTCACCGGGCTCGACCAGCTCGTCACCCGTCGCCAGGATCGCCACGCGGGGTCGCGGGTGAATGTGAAGGGTTGCGACACGCGCCGCGGCCGCCAGCGCGACAGCGTCCGGCGACAGGCGGCGCCCGGCCTCAAGCAGACGATCTCCACGGGAAAAGTCCGTACCCGCCGGCCGGATATTGGCCATCGGGCGCGATGTGTCGGCGAGACGGACAGCATCGCCCGAACGCGAGGCCTTTTCCTGCATCACGACCTGGTCGGCCCCGTCCGGCACCGGCGCTCCGGTGGATATTCGCACGGCCTCGCCCGGCCCGACCTGCCGGCTAAAGGCATGCCCGGCCGCCGCCTCACCAACCAAGCGCAGCGCTTCTGGTCCAGCGGCGAGATCGGCCGAGCGGACGGCATAACCGTCCATCGCTGATGCGGCGAACGGCGGCTGTGTCCATTGCGCGACCAGCGGCTTGGCCAGGAAAGCGCCCCCGCAGTCTGCGAGCGGCCGCTCGACCGGCACCAGCGGCGACAGAGCTGCAAGCATCGCATCCAGGGCTGCATCAACGGCCGGCATGGCGGGGTCGCTCATGTCAGCGCTCCGTCAGCCGGGGGATGAGTTCGACCAGATTGCAGGGCCGGTGCGTCCGGTCGAATTCGATCCGCAGCACTTTATTCCAGGCGTCGCGGCAGCCGCCGCTCGAGCCCGGCACGGCAAACAGATAGGTGCCGCCGGCGATGCCGGCCGTTGTCCTTGATTGTATCGTCGAGACGCCGACCGAGGCATAGCTGACCTGGTGAAAGACCGCCGCGAACCCGTCCATCTCCTTGTCATAGGCACCGCGGAAGGCTTCCGGCGTGACGTCGCGCCCGGTCAGACCGGTTCCGCCCGTGGCAATCACGGCATGAATGTCGGGGTTGGCGATCCAGACGTCCAGCTGCGTGCGGATCGCCGTCACATCGTCCGGCACGATGGCATGGTCCACGACGCGGTGACCATCGACCGAGATGGCCTCGCGCAACCAGGGACCTGTCTTGTCCGTTGCCGCATCGCGCGTATCGGAGACCGTCATGACGGCAAAACCGACCTGATCCGGAATAGCACCCATTAACCCGCTCCCTTGCTCGACTGCCAACGAAGTGGGCCTGTTCTGCCACCGGCACAAGTGGCCGGCAAAACCCGGCCGTCGAAGTACGCGCAAACACCCGTCACAAAGCCGCGAGCGGTCGTGACAGTGAAACAATCTATGGCTCCGCCTGATAAAATCGATTTGATTCATAAGGCGCCGCCCGTCATCCTTCGAGCAGTATTGATGAGTAAATCGGCATCCACGCATTCAAGACATGATCGGAGACATCATGGACGGCAATGATACGCAATCACTCGGCAAATGCCCGGTGATGCATGGAGGAATGACGTCTGGCCGCGCATCGGTGATGGACTGGTGGCCCAATGCGCTGAACCTCGACATCCTTCACCAGCACGACA
Source organism: Maricaulis sp. (assembly GCF_017642925.1). Classification (GTDB taxonomy): domain Bacteria; phylum Pseudomonadota; class Alphaproteobacteria; order Caulobacterales; family Maricaulaceae; genus Maricaulis. The sequence continues at coordinate 230,584 of NZ_JAEPOL010000004.1, forward strand.
CCAAGACGAACCCGCTGGGCAAGGACTTCAACTATCGCGAAGCCCTGAAAACCCTCGACGTCGAGGCCCTCAAGAAGGACGTCACGGACCTCATGACCGACAGCCAGGACTGGTGGCCGGCCGATTGGGGTCATTATGGCGGCCTGATGATCCGCATGGCCTGGCACGCGGCCGGCTCCTACCGCCTGGCCGACGGCCGCGGCGGCGGCGGCACCGGCAATCAGCGTTTCGCCCCGCTGAATTCCTGGCCGGACAATGTCAGTCTCGACAAGGCACGCCGCCTGCTCTGGCCGATCAAGAAGAAGTACGGCAATGCCGTCTCCTGGGCCGACCTGATCATCCTGGCCGGCAATATCGCCTATGAATCCATGGGGCTGAAGACATTCGGCTTCGCCTTCGGCCGGGAAGACATCTGGCATCCGGAGAAGGACACCTATTGGGGCGCCGAGAAGGAATGGCTCGCCCCGAGCGATGGCCGCTATGAGAATGTCGACGATCCGTCGACGATGGAGAACCCGCTGGCCGCTGTGCAGATGGGCCTGATCTACGTCAATCCGGAAGGCGTCAACGGTCAGCCGGACCCGCTGAAGACCGCGGCACAGGTGCGCGAGACCTTTGCCCGCATGGCGATGGACGACGAGGAAACCGCCGCCCTGACCGCCGGGGGTCACACGGTCGGCAAGACCCATGGCAATGGCGATGCCGGCGCGCTCGGCCCGGATCCGGAATCCGCCGGTGTCGAGGAGCAGGGCTTCGGCTGGGCCAATCCCAATATGGGCGGCAAGGCAGCCAATGCGGTCACCTCGGGCCTGGAAGGTGCCTGGACGACCCATCCGACCACGTTCGATATGGGCTATTTCGACCTGCTGTTCGGCTATGAGTGGGAGCTGAAGAAGAGCCCTGCCGGTGCCTGGCAATGGGAACCGGTCGACATCAAGGAAGAGGACAAGCCGGTCGATGCGACCGACCCGTCCATCCGGCACAACCCCATGATGACCGATGCCGACATGGCGATGAAGATGGATCCGGCCTACCGGGCCATCTGCGAGAAATTCATGGCCGATCCGGCCTATTTCCGCGACACCTTCGCCCGGGCCTGGTTCAAGCTGACGCACCGCGACATGGGGCCGAAGGCGCGCTATGTCGGCCCGGACGTGCCGGCCGAAGACCTGATCTGGCAGGACCCGGTTCCGGCCGGCCCGACAAATTACGATATCGGCGCCATCAAGTCGAAGATCGCTGCCAGCGGCCTGTCGACGGCCGAACTCGTCGCTACCGCCTGGGACAGCGCCCGCACCTATCGCGGGTCGGACATGCGCGGCGGCGCAAACGGCGCCCGTATCCGTCTGGCACCCCAGAAGGACTGGGAGGGCAATGAACCGCAGCGCCTCGCCAAGGTGTTGGGTGTTCTCGAACCCATCGCGAAGGAATACGGGGCCAGCCTGGCCGACGTGATCGTGCTGGGCGGCAATGTCGGTGTCGAGCGTGCGGCCGCTGCCGCGGGTGTCGGCATAACCGTGCCCTTCGCACCGGGCCGCGGCGATGCAACCGACGCTATGACCGACGCCGACAGCTTCGACGTTCTCGAGCCCATTCATGACGGCTACCGGAACTGGCTGAAGAAGGACTATGCGGTCAGCCCGGAAGAGCTGATGCTCGACCGGACCCAGCTGATGACGCTGACGGCGCCGGAGATGACGGTTCTGGTCGGCGGGATGCGGGTGCTCGGTACCAATCACGGCGGCACCAAGCATGGCGTCTTCACCGACCGCGAAGGCGCGCTGACAACCGACTTCTTCGTCAACCTCACCGATATGGCAAATGCCTGGAAACCGGCAAGCGACGGGATCTACGAGGTCCGTGACCGCAAGACCGGCCAGACGAAGTGGACCGCGACCCGGCTTGACTTGGTCTTCGGCTCCAATTCGGTCCTGCGGGCCTATGCCGAGGTCTATGCCCAGGACGACGCGCAGGAGAAGTTCGTGAAGGACTTCGTGGCGGCCTGGACCAAGGTGATGGACCTCGACCGGTTCGACATCCACTAGGACAGTCAAAACACGCCCCGAAACAGCAAGGAGCGGACCCGGCAGGGCCCGCTCCTTTTTTCTTCGCCGTCGCCCCCGCTACCGTCCGAGGCTGAGCGGGAGTCTGAGGTTGATGCGTGCGGAGTTGGCTTTGAAGTCGCCGTCTCCGATGCCGGCGAGGCTGACTTCCAGGCCGAGCATGGCGCCATTGGCGAAGACGGCACCGGCGCCGAA
>NZ_JAEPOL010000026.1 GCF_017642925.1 Maricaulis sp.
CCGGAGCCTGATGCTGTCACCCACCAGGCGCGGACGAGCTCCGCACGCTCCCGGGCACAAGGGACTGAGCTCATGCCTCCCATCCCGGAAACCGCTGATGATGGTAAGGGCAATTGGGAGGGTGGGGATAAGTTTCGGATATCCGCTCCACACTCCGTCATCCTGACGAAAGTCAGGACCCAGATCGTAAAGGGAGATTTTCGCCAGGCGAGCTCGGTCTGAGCGGTGGCGATGTGCAGGATAAGTGCGAGATCGCGGCCACCGCGCCCTATGAACTGGGCCCTGACTGAAGCCTGCGCCCGCGAAAGCGGGTGTCAGGGTGACGGTGGTTGTTGGAGCGTTGGTGCCTTCTCTTCCACCCTACACGTTTTTCCCGGACGGAGGCCTGCGCAGGCAGGCTGCAGATCCGGGATCTACCGAAGATCGTTTCAAGCGATGTGCTTCCCGCAGACCCCGGCACTCCGCCCGGCCTGCGCCGGGCATTCAGCCGGGAAAAGCGGAGGGGAATTCAAAGAGAGGGGCGGCCGAGGAGCGGCCTACTCAAGATTCTTTGCAGCGCTGCCGCGCGCCCCTCATCCGCCAAAATGGGAGACGGAAGACGCCGTTCATTCCACGCGCTAACCTTCAGCTATGGAATCGCCTGCCCTGCTTTTGATCGCGCTGGCTATCCTGGCCTATGGCCTGGTGGCGCGGCATCTGCGCCGGATCAGTCTGACGGCGCCGATCGTGTTTGCTGCGCTGGGTGTGCTGATCGCGACGGCGGCGCTCGACCTGTTCGATGTCGATATCGCCTCGCACCAGATCGCGGTGCTGGCCGAGCTGACCCTTGTTCTGGTGCTGTTTGCCGACGCGGCCGGGATCGATCTGCGCCTGTTGCATGCCGACCAGGCCGTACCGGCCCGCATGCTGCTGATCGGCCTGCCCCTCGCTGTGTTGATCGGGACGGGGGCGGCGCTTGTCCTGCTGCCGGATCTCGATCTGTGGCAGGCGGCCCTGCTGGCAACCATGCTGGCACCGACCGATGCGGCGCTGGCGCGCTCGGTGCTGGTCGACGAGCGGCTGCCGGTGCGGATCAAACAGACAATCAATGCCGAGAGCGGGCTGAATGACGGGCTCGCCCTGCCGCTGGTCTTCATCTTCCTGGCGCTGGCGGGGGCGTCGGCCGAGGCTCCGGACAGCCATCCGCTGGCGCACTGGTCCGGCTTCCTGCTGGCCCAGATCGGGCTGGGCGTTCTGGTCGGCCTCACCGCCGGCGGCCTGGGCGGTCGCCTGGTCGAGCGCGCGGTGAAAGCCGGCGAGATGGACAAGGTGTTCGAGCGTCTCAGCGCCGTCGCCCTGGCAGTCGCGGCCTATGTTGGGGCCAGCCTGATCGGCGGCAATGGCTTCATCGCCGCCTTCACCGGCGGCATGGCGTTCGGACGGTTTGCCCGGCGCGCCCGCCAGCCCGTGATCTCCTTCGGCGAGACCGAGGGGCAATTGCTGGCCCTCATCACTTTCGTGACCTTCGGCGCCATCCTCCTGCCCGATGCGCTGGAAGCCCCGGACTGGCGCGCTGTGGCCTATGCCCTCGTCAGCCTTGTCCTGGTGCGCCCCCTGGCGATCTGGCTGAGCCTCACCGGTACCGGCCTTCTGACCAGTACCCGGCTTTTCTTCGGCTGGTTCGGCCCGCGCGGTCTCGCCTCGATCGTCTTCGCACTGATCGTGGAAGGCCGGCTGGGCAGCAGCGACGCAGCCCCGCTAGTCGCGGCCGTCTCGATCACAGTGGGGCTGAGCATCATCCTGCACGGGCTGAGCGCCGGCCCGCTGGCCGCCCTCTATGCCGGCCAGCTGGACGCGCGCGGCGACCGCGAAGCGCTGGCCGAGTTCGCCCGCGTGGAACACGGCTCGGATCTGAAACGGTCGCGGTTTTGACGCGCTTTTGACGACGCAGCGCTGCCTCAAGGCTTCCCCTGCGAAGCGGGGGAAGTGCCGAGTGTAATGAGGCGATGGGGGTGAGTCAGTTGCGCGCTTCGCGCTCCGCGGCGCTTGTGCGCCGCCCCCTCAGTCCGCTGACGCGGACAGCTCCCCCGCAAGCGGGGCGAGCCCTGATTTTGCCTAGCGCCGCCCGAACAGGCGTTCGATGTCGGCGAGTTTCAGTTCGACATAGGTGGGGCGGCCGTGATTGCACTGGCCGGAATGGGGGGTGGCTTCCATTTCGCGCAGGAGGGCATTCATTTCCTCAGCCATGAGGCGGCGGCCGGAGCGGACGGAGCCGTGGCAGGCCATGGTGCCGACGACGTCTTCCAGCTTCTCCTTCAGCGACAGGGCCTGGTCGGTTTCGGCCAGATCGTCGGCGAGGTCGCGGATTAGGCCCTGCACGTCGAGGCGTTTGAGAAGGGCCGGCGTTTCGCGCACGGCCACGGCCCCCGGACCGAAGGCTTCGACCACCAGGCCCAGCTCTTCCAGCTCGTCGGCGCGTTCGAGAATGCGGCGGGCCTCGGCCTCGTCGAGATCGACAATCTCGGGCACCAGCAATTGCTGACGCTGGACACCGGTCTCGGCGATCATCTTCTTCATGCGCTCATAGACGAGGCGTTCATGGGCGGCGTGCTGGTCGACGATGACAATGCCGTCGCGCGTCTGGGCGACGACATAGGTCTCGTGCAGCTGAGCCCGGGCCACGCCGAGCGGCCAGTCCGGCGACGGCGCGGCGGCCTGGGCCTGGTGTTCGGCAACCTCGAAGCCCGGCTCCGTTGCGGGTGGAGGCGACCAGGGTGCATCGGGTTCGACACGGGCCGACATGCCCGGATCGAAGACCTGGCCCTGCACGGGTTCGGCGGGCGCAGGCGGACGGCCCCAGGCGGCGACCTGATGCGCGGCGGACTGATAGGGCTGGCCCGGCGGCGGCGCGCCTTCCGGACGCACCCGCCCCAGCGCGAAACCGGCGACCGTGGTCGAGGCGCGGTGTCCAGCGGCGGCCAGCGCATGGCGCAGGGAACCGACGATCAGGCCGCGCACCAGTCCGGCATCGCGGAAGCGCACCTCGGCCTTGGCCGGGTGGACATTGACGTCGACCAGATGCGTCGGCAGGTCGACATTCAGCGCCACGACCGGATGCCGGTCGCGGGCAAGGAAATCCTGATAGGCGCCGCGGATGGCGCCGTGCAGCAGCTTGTCGCGCACGGGCCGGCCATTGACGAAGAGATACTGGTGCTGGGCCGAGCCGCGCGAGAAGGTGGGCAAGCTGGCAAAACCGTGCACGCGCACGCCCTCGCGCTCCTGATCGACCTCCAGCGCATTATCGCCGAAATCGGCGCCGAGCATGGCCGACATGCGCGCCTTGCCCGCCTCGGCCTCATCGCCCCGCTCGGCGGCGACACCGAAACGCTTGCGCCCGTCGAGGGTGAGGTGGAAGCCGACATCCGGCCTCGACATGGCGAGCCGCTTGACCACATCGGTGATGGCCTGGTTTTCCGAGCGCTCGCTCTTGAGGAATTTCAGCCGGGCCGGCGTGGCGTAGAAAAGATCGCGCACCTCGATCCGCGTCCCGCCGCGGCCCAGCGGCGCGGCCGGAGCGGTGCCATGGGTCTGGCCGCCCTCGACACCGATGGTGAAGGCATCGCCCTCGCCCTTCGCCTGGCTGGTGATGGACAGGCGCGCAATGGAGCCGATCGAGGGCAGCGCCTCGCCGCGAAAGCCCATGGTGCCGATATTGAGAAGATCGTCGCGCCCGTCCTCGCCGACGGGAAGTTTCGAGGTGGCGTGGCGTTCGATGCACAGGGCCAGCTCGGCCTCGCTCATCCCCTTGCCGTCATCCTCGATCACGAGGCGCACCAGACCGCCGCCCTCGGCGGCGATGTCGATCCGCGTCGCGCCAGCATCCAGCGCGTTCTCGGCGAGTTCCTTGACCACGGAGGCCGGCCGCTCGACGACCTCGCCTGCGGCGATGCGGTTGACGGTTTCCGGCGGCAGGCGGCGGATGGCGGGCTGGGTGGCGGTCAGGGACATGGCAACAAGGTCGGCACGGCGCCCGAGTCGGTCAAGGGCGGGGCATGGGCAATTTCGCGCTCCACCCGCAGTATTTTCCCAAGACCTGTTCCGGGGTCCGGCAGCCGAGGCGCGTTTTCACGAAGGTGAACAAGAAACACCGGCGCCGGGACCGGCACCGGTGTTTCTCGTCAACTCGGGCAGGCCCCGGAACAGGTCCGGGGAAACTGCGAGATGTGTAGTCCTACAGCCCCGGCAGTTTGGGCAGGAGGCGGCGGTCGCGTTCGATTTCGACATTGCCGCCGCCGGTGACGTTCTGGATCCGCTCCTGGCGTTCGGCCTCGTGCTCGGGATCGAGCGGCGTGGCATCGACATCCGGCGGCGGGGCGTATTCGCCGTCACGCCAGAACAGGATGCGGTCGGCAAAGCCGCGCGACTTGCGCACGATGCTGGCCTCTTCGCCGTCGATGATCGAGCGGATGAAGGGGTCGGCCGAACCGCCGCCGGCGCGGGCAACCAGGAGGGCTTCAGCGTCGGAGCCTTCAAAGGCACCGGCAGAGCCGAGCAGCGCGGCACGCGCCTGCTGGTCCGGATAGATCTCGTCCGGACGCGGCTGGCCGGGGGCCGGCGGGCGCAGATTGTATTCCGGCGGCACCGTCAGCGGTGCGATCGTGACCGTGCGGAATTCGTCCGGCGTGACCTTGTTGGCACCCAGCGCCGAACGGACGCCGGAACAGCCGGTAAGGGCGAAAGCGGCGGTCGAGGCCACCAGAAGAGCAGTACGCAAACGCATCTCGACGAAGCTCCGTAAAATCGTGAATCCTGTTTTAGCGAAGAGCGGCGTTCATCTCCACCCCGCTTGCCACACTAACGTGTCGCCCGGTCTTTCCGGTCGTTGAGAAGAACGTCGAGAATGACGGCGGCCACGCCCAGATTGATGCCGACATCGGCAATATTGAAGACATAGGGGAAGTAGACGTCGGAAAAATTCAGGAAGTCGACGACGGCACCAAAGAGCGCCCGGTCGATGGCATTGCCGATCGCACCGCCGATGATGAAGCCGAAGGCGACAGCCTGCATGCGGCGCACGGCCTTGACCGGGCCATAGCCCAGGAGGCCGGCGATCAGGAGACAGGCCACCGCAATCGAAAACGCCACCAGGATGAAGCGGCCGAGCGGGCCGTCGGCCCCGAACAGGCCGAAACTCACCCCCTTGTTCCACACCATGGTGAGGTCGAAGACGGGCGACAGCTCGATATGGCCGCAGGTATTGGGCAGCGCGATGCGTTCGACACCGCTGGCCCGCTGGAATTCCAGACAGCCCGGCGGCGAGAAATGTAGCACGTTGAGGACCAGCCATTTGCTGATCTGGTCCAGCACGATGATGAGAACGGCCAGGCCCAGCCCGATCCGGGGCGCCGGCGACGCCGTCGCGCGACGCCGGATTTCACCCCAAAGATCAGCCATGCGTCGCATCCCAGTAGGCCACCGCATCGGCATCGCGCGGCGAGAGTTCCGGATAGCGTTTGTCCGCCCCGATCTGGGTGGAATATTTCCACGAGCGGGCGCACTTGCCGCCTTCGGCGCGGCCCGGCACCACGGCGATGTCCGCGATATCGTCGATGCGGAACGCCCCGTCCGGCGCAGCCCCGTCGATCAGGACGGCCTGGCTGGTGATGGCGATCTCCGCGAGGAAATCATCGATATCGCCCGGCGCCTCGGCCTTCATCGCCTCGCGATAGGCCGGATCGGCGACATAGACTTGCGGTGCGGCCTCGAGGCTGGAGCCGATCCGCTTTTCGCGGCGCTCGACTTCCAGCGCCCCCGTCACAACGCGGCGCAAGCGGCGCAGGGTGCGCCAGTTCTCCGCCAGCGCGCCATTGTGCCAGTCCTGCGGCGTTTTCGGGAAAGTGCGCAGGTGCACGCTGTCATCCTCGGACGGGAAGCGTGACAGCCAGACCTCTTCCATCGTGAAGGGCATGATCGGCGCCAGCCAGGCGGTCAGGCGCATGAAGACCTCGTGCATCACCGTACGGCAGGCGCGGCGGCGGTCGGCATCCGGACGGTCGCAATAGAGGGCGTCCTTGCGCACATCGAGATAGAAGGCCGACAGGTCGACGACGCAGAAATTGAACAGGGCGGAATAGACTTTCTTGAAGTCGTAGGCGGCGTAGCCCGCCTTCACCACACCATCGAGTTCCTGCAGTCGGTGCAGCACCCAGCGCTCCAGCGAGGGCATGCGTTCGAGCGGCAGATGCTCGACCGTCTCGTCATAGCCGTGCAGCGCGCCGAGCAGATAGCGCAGCGTGTTGCGCATCTTGCGATAGGCATCGACCGAGGTCTGCAGGATCTCCTCGGAGATGCGCAGATCGTCGGTGAAGTCCTGGGCCGCGACCCACAGGCGCATGATCTCGATGCCGTACTTCTTGGCGATCTCGTTCGGCGCGAGCGTATTGCCCAGCGACTTGGACATTTTCCGCCCGTCGCCGGCCATCACGAAGCCATGGGTCAGCACGTTGTCGTACGGCGCCCGGCCGCGCGTGCCGCAGCTTTGCAGCAGCGAGGACTGGAACCAGCCGCGGTGCTGGTCCGAGCCTTCCAGATAGAGATCGGCCGGCCATTTCTGGTCCGCCCGCGGCTCCAGCGCGAAGGCGTGGGTACAGCCGGAGTCAAACCAGACATCGAGAATGTCGGTGACCTTCTCGTAGTCGTCGGCCGCATATTCGTCACCGAGGAATTCGGAGGCCGGACGTTCGAACCAGGCGTCGGCGCCGTCTTCCGCGACTGCCTTGACGATGCGGGCATTGACCTTGTGGTCGTTGAGCACGCGCGTGGTGCCCTTCTCCACGAACAGGGTCAGCGGCACGCCCCAGGCGCGCTGGCGCGAGACGAGCCAGTCCGGCCGCTGTTCGACCATCGAGCGGATACGGTTCTCGGCCGCCTTCGGCGTCCAGCCGGTCTCGGCAATGGCCGCCAGCGCCTTTTCGCGCAGCGTGCCGCCGGACTTCATCGGCCGGTCGATGGCGACGAACCATTGCGGCGTATTGCGGAAGATGACCGGTGCCTTGGAGCGCCAGGAGTGCGGATAGGAGTGCTCCAGCCGCCCGCGCGCCAGCAACATGTTCAGCTCGACGAGCTTGTCCATCACGGCCTTGTTGGCCGGGCCGTCCTGGCCCTGCTTCTTGCCGTCCAGACGGATGATGTGCAGGCCGGCGAACAGCGGGATGTGCTCGTAATAGGCGCCGTCCGGACCGACGATATGCGGCACGGCCTCGTGCTTGTCATGCCATTCCGGGAAGTCCATCCAGGCCGCATAGTCTTCCGCACCGTGGCTGGGCGCGGTGTGCACGAAACCGGTACCGGCCTCGTCGGTGACATGTTCGCCCGGCAGCAGCGGCACCGGGTAGTTCCAGTAGCGGTCGGCCTCGGCCAGCGGGTGCGAGCAGATGAAACCGGCGGGATCGACGGTTTCCAGTCGCTCCCAGCCGACGATGTTGGCGGCCTTCGCCGTCTCTTCCCAGAGGGCGTCGGCGACCATCAGCGTGTCGCCCGGCATGGCCCAGGGGGTGAAGCCCTCGGCCTCGACGCCGGTCACCTTGTAGAGGCCGTAGCTGATCTCGGGCGAAAAGCAGATGGCGCGGTTGCCCGGGATCGTCCAGGGCGTGGTGGTCCAGATGACCACATGCGCGCCGATGCAGGATTTCGGGATGCCGGTGCCATCCTTGCGCACGCCGCGCAGCGGGAATTTGACGTGGATCGTGGTGGAGGTCTTGTCGTGATACTCGACCTCGGCCTCGGCCAGCGCGGTCTGCTCGACCGGCGACCACATCACCGGCGCCGACCCGCAATACACCAGGCCCTGTTCGGCGAATTTCAGGAATTCGGCGACGATCGCCGCTTCGGCGTCGAAGGACATGGTGAGATAGGGATCGTCCCACTCGCCGGACACGCCCAGGCGCTGGAACTCACCGGACTGCACACCCACCCATTCCTCGGCATAGGCGCGGCATTCGGCGCGGAATTCCTTGACCGGGATATCGTCCTTGTTGCGGCCCTTGGCGCGGAAATTCTGCTCGACCTTCCATTCGATCGGCAGACCGTGGCAGTCCCAGCCGGGACGGTAGGGCGCGTCGAAACCCATCATCTGGTGCGAACGGACGACGATATCCTTGAGGATCTTGTTCTGGCCGGTGCCGATATGGATGTGGCCGTTCGCATAGGGCGGACCGTCATGCAGCACGAAGCGTTCGCGGCCTTCGGCGCGTTGACGCAGCTTGCGGTAGAGGTCGAGCTTGCCCCAGCGTTCCAGCCATTCCGGCTCGCGCTGCGGCAGACCGGCGCGCATGGGAAAGTCGGTGGTCGGGAGGAAAAGCGTTTCGCGATAGTCGCGGGAAGCGGTCTCATTGCCGGTTTCGGCGGGGGTATCCGTCATCGGATCGGTCCTTGCGGTCTGGGTCGTCTAGGGGTCAAGGCAGGACATATCCCGGCACCGCTCGGAGCTATTCCTCGCGGCCCGGGCCGGTAATTCGCCCCGTCGTCAGCGACGGCATCAGCGCCGCGCGGCGTATGAACACTTGTGTGCAGACCATGGTCATGGCGTGTAACAGAGCCTGTCAGGCCGGTCCAGACGCGTCGGTCAGCGCCGCCCGCGCGGCCTGGGCATCCTTCGCGATCTGGTCCTTGAGCGCCTCGATCCCGTCGAAGCGGCGTTCCGGCCGCAGGAATTCGTGGAACTCGACCTCCAGCGTCTTGTCGTAGAGATCGCCGGCAAAATCGAAGAGGTGGATTTCCAGCAATTCAGTGGCGCCATCCACCGTCGGCCGCTTGCCGAAATTGGCGACACCCGGCCGGGCCGGCGTCTCGCCATCAATCCCCGCCCGCACCGCGTATACGCCATAGGCCGGACGCGCATAATCGCCGAGGGTCAGATTGGCGGTCGGAAAACCGATCGTACGGCCGCGCGCGTCGCCATGCTTCACGACACCCTCGACAGCCCAGGGTGCGCCGAGCAGCGTCTCCGCGGCTTTCATGTCGCCATCGAGAATGGCCTTGCGGATCCGGGTCGAGGAAACCTTGTCGGCACCATTGCCGTGCAGTTCGGCAAAGGCGGTGCGGATGCCGTGTTCCGCACACAGGCGCTCTAGGTCACCGGTCGAGCCGGCGCGTCCCGCACCGAAGCGGAAATCGGCGCCGGTGACGACACCCTTCACGCCCAGGCCCTCAACCAGCACCGTCTCGACGAATTGCCGCGGCGTCATTTTCGCCATCGCCGCATCGAAGGGCAGGACATGCAGGCGCTTCACGCCCAGCGCTTCCAGCGTGAGATTGCGGCGGTGCGCACTCATCAGGCGGAAGGCCGGCGCCTCGGGCGCGAAGAAGCGGCGCGGATGCGGATCGAACAGGGCCACGCCGAGTTCGCCGCCTGTCTTGTCCGCCAGACCGCGCGCCAGCGCGATGACATGCCGGTGCCCCAAGTGCACGCCGTCGAAATTGCCCAGCGCGATCACCGAACCGCGGGCGTCTTCGGGAATGGATGTGAAACCGTGGACGACCTGCATCAATCGATCAGTCCGCTGTCTTGCGCCGGCGCTTGCGGACCATGACCTCGGCCTCGGCCTGCATGGTCACATTGCCATTGACCTGACACACACACTCCATGACGGCCTTGCGCGCCTTCAGGTCGACGGATTTTACCGAGACCCGGGTCGTCACCTCGTCGCCGATCCGCACGGGATGGAAGAAGCGCATATTGAGACCGAGGAAGATCGCGCCCGGTCCGGGCAGCTGGTTTCCGAGCACGCCGGAAATGTAGGATGCGACCAGTGCACCGTGCGCAATCCGGCCGCGAAACGGCGTCGCGCGGGCGAATTCTTCATCCATATGCACGGGATTATAGTCGCCAGAGACCTTGGCAAACATGTCCAGATCGGCCTCTGTGACGGTTCTAACCGCCTCTGCCGATTGGCCAATTTCCATTTCTTCCAGAGCGATACCGAGCACTTCCGCCATGAGCGACTCCCTCTTTGCAACCGCTTTAACCGATTTTTATCGGCGATTGTCTAGGGTCCTCGCTGAAGACGGCAGAACAAGCCGTCACCCTAGTGTAACGCACCGAGTGGATGGAGACTACGCATGGCTGTCGAGATGACGATGCCGATCCTGGTTGTGGACGACTACAAGACCATGATCCGTATCATTCGCAACCTGCTCAAGCAGATCGGCTTCGAAAACGTGGACGAGGCCTCTGACGGCCAGGAAGCGTATGAGAAGATGCAGAAGAACAAGTACGGTCTGGTCATTTCCGACTGGAACATGGAACCCATGACCGGCTACGAGCTGCTTCAGAAGGTCCGGGCCGACGAGTCCATGAAGGCGACCCCCTTCATCATGGTGACCGCGGAATCCAAGACCGAGAACGTGGTCGCGGCGAAGCGCGCCGGTGTGAACAACTACATCGTGAAACCCTTCAACGCCGGTACGCTGAAGGCGAAGATGTCCGCGGTGCTCGGCGATTTCTAGGAGTCCATGACCGCCCCTTCGCCGATCGAGACCCCAAGGAAGGAGGGCCCCATGCCCGCCGCCAATGTTGCTGCGCAAGTCCGCACGTCCCTGGCTTCCCTGAAAGCCAGCGACCTGAAGGACGCACAGATCATGGAAGTCCTGAAGCTGGCTCACCAGCTGACGGATACGATGAAGCTGTTCTTCAGCTCCCTCGACCAGTCGATCTGTCAGGAATTCAATTATATCGCCGACTACATCTCGCGCACCCGCGACGAGATTGCCGCCCTGCGCCCCAATGACATCAAGACCGAGCGCATCCCCTCGGCCGGTGTCGAGCTGGAAGCCGTCGTGGGCGACACGGAAAAGGCGACCGAGACGATCATGAGCGCCGCGGAAGCCGTGCTCTGCGAGGACGCCACGGATTACGACGAGTACCGGGCCAATGTGGAAGCGCGCATGATGACGATCATCGAAGCGTGTTCCTTCCAGGACCTGGCCGGTCAGCGCGTGTCCAAAGTGGTCAACTCACTGCGTCACGTGGAGAGCCGCGTCTCGCGCTTCGCCGAAGTGATGGGCGTGCGCGATGCCGACGGATACGAGTCCGAAGCCGAGAAGGCCGAAAAGGCCCGGGCCGAGAAGAACCTGCTCAACGGTCCCGCCATCGGCGGTCCGGAAACGAGCCAGGACGATATCGACGCCATGTTCGCCGATGCCGGCGGCGCGGCACCGGATCTCGACCAGTCCTCGATCGACTCGCTGTTCGATTAAGGACGGGGCTCAACGAGCCCGGCTACCAGACAAGTCTCGGCGCCAGCCATCGCGCCGAGACGCCATACTCATCGAGTGCACGGGCGACGGCTTCCTCATCGAAGCCGTCGCTTTTCATATCGGCGCCCAGAATGCCGTCAGCAATAAATAGTGCATCGACGCCGATGCGCGTGGCTCCGGCCACATCGGTCTCCGGTCCGTCGCCGATGGCGAGAACCCGGTCCGGTTCGACCGTGAACCCCCTCTCCTGCAGCGCCACCCGTGCCAGATCATAGATCGGCTTGTGAGGCTTGCCCGCGACCACACTGGTCCCGCCCATTTCGCGATACCGCCGTGCAATCGCCCCGGCGCAGAAGATCAGGCGGTCGCCCGCCTGCACCACGATATCCGGATTGGCGCACACCAGGTCGAGGCCGCGCTCGAGTGCAACGGCCAGCCGGTCGGCGTAGTCGTCCGGCGTGCCGTTCCAGTAATCGTCCGGTCCGGTGCAGGTGATGAAATCGGCCTCGCCGACATCGGTGAAAGTGATGTCCAGCCCGTCATAGAGGCCCAGATCATGATCCGGACCGATCCGCCAGGCGCGGCCCGGGGTGCGCGCGACGAGTTCGGCATGGATCGCATCGCCGGACGTCACCATCGTGTCGGTCGCATCTGCCGGCAGGCCCATCTGGGCCAGCATACTCGCCAGGCTGGGGCTGCGGCGCGGCGAATTGGAGACGAGGCAGACGGCGCCGCCCGAGCGCCTGAAGGCCTGCAGCGCCTCGACAGCTTCAGGCAAAAGCGCCTTGCCGTCCCGGATCACGCCCCAGACGTCGCAATAGAGAATATCGTAGTGATCGCGCAGCGCGCCAAGGCGGGGAAAACCGGTCATGGCGCGCTTGAAGCAGGGGGAAGTTCCCGCGTCAATCGGGCATTGGCGCTGCCGGGACTCCATCCGTCCCCCTACGGTCGTCATCCCCCGGCTTGTCCGGGGGACCTCAACCAACCGCAGGGCGATATTGCTGCTGCGGCACGACTTGTCTGTTTTCCCACTGGCTAGCACAGGTCCCCCGGACAAGCCGGGGGATGACGGTGTGCGTAAATTGCAAAGTGACGAGGACACCGGCCTCAGCCGACCAGGCGAACCGCCGGCTGCTGGCCGGTCTCTTCCAGAACGTCGTCGCGGACCGGGCGCGGCTCACCGAAAAGGTGGCCCTGACCGTAGGCAACGTCGAGCTCGAGGACTTCGACGACCGTGTTCTCGGTCTCGATCTTGTCGACGATCAGCTCGATACCGTGGCGCGCGAACAGGCCCGCCAGATCTTCATGGGCGATCGAGCCGGACTCATAGCCGGCGATCGACTCATAATTGCTGATCGCGTCGAGCAGGCGCGCGCCGCCGATCTTCACGAAGCGCACGCCGGCGCGTTCCATCTCGTTCAGGTCGAGATCGACATGATTGATCTGGTCGACGGAGAAGCGGAACCCGAAATCGGCCATGCGGGCCATGTTGCGCGCCGCAATCGCATCGCGCTCCTCGAAGGCACGCTGGGAAATCTCGAAGATCAGCGAGCCGGACAGGTCCTTGTTCTGGCGGACAAAGTCGAGGAACTCCGGGAAAAAGTCCTCGTCCGACAGCGAGTTCAGCGAGACATTGCAGAAGATGCCGACCTTGCGGTCCTGACCGGTCAGGCGGCGCACGATCTGCACGCAGCGGAACAGGAGGAGATTGTCGACCTCGGTCATCACGCCGGCCTCTTCGGCGGCAGCGATGAATGAGGCCGGTGTCAGCACGCGGCCGGTCGCATCGCGCAGGCGGGTATAGCCTTCATAGAAGGCGACGCGGCGCTGCGGCAGGGTGACGACGGGCTGGAGATAGAGATCGACCCGGTTGGCGCTGAGCGCGTCGCGCACCGTGTCGATATCGGTCGAACCGCCGCTTGCGGACGGACCGGTCCCGGTGCGGGTGCCAACCTCGCGCGGACCGCCGACCCGGCGGACCAGGTCTTCGAGCACTTTCACCTCGTGCACCAGCGCATTGTCGCGCTCGACCGCTTCGGCGCGCAGCTCGTCGGTGATCGCATCGATCCGCTTCTGGGCCGCCTCGAACTCCTCGGCGAGCGCCAGGTTGGAGGCCTTGAGATTGTGGATTTCCTTTTCCAGCGTGCGGCGCTCCTGCGAGCGCGACGCTGCGGAATGGGCCATGCCGGCGACGATGAACACGATCGCGCCCATCATCCAGGCGGTCATGCCCGACATCAGGCCGAGCCGCTCGAAACCGATCGCGGCCACGGTCGCGATGGCGACGTAGGTCATGAGGATAAGAATATCGAGCGCGCGGGGCATGCTGGCCTTCCGATGCAGCGAATCGTCACGAATGCTTGAAGGTTAATCTGCGTCGCTGCCGGTTGTCGTTTGGTTAACGAAGGTAAACCCTAACTCGGTTCATCTATCCAACATACTGATCTTTATTGGAATGCATAAACTAAAACGGCCCGCCGAAGCGGGCCGTGTCGTTTCTTCCCCACGTGTGGGGAAGTGGGCCGATGCGCAGCATCGGGTCGAAGGGGCCTCCGGAGCCAACGGCGAAGGAGGGAAGCGGTGAAGCTTGTACAAACACCTGCGCCGCGCATTTGCGCGGCGCCCCTCCACCGCTGCGCGGTCCCCCTCCCCGCTGACAGCGGGGAGGAAAGACGGCAATCCCCTACGACGTCGTGTGGGGGCGGATCAGGATTTCCACGCGGCGGTTCTGCTGGCGGCCCGACGGCGTGTCGTTCGACGCGATCGGCGAGCGTTCGCCCATGCCGGCGACGTAGAAACGGTCGCGCAGGACGCCCTGGGCGATCAGATAGTTGGCGACGGACAGCGCCCGGTTTTCCGAAAGCGTCTGGTTATAGTCCGCCGGACCGGTCGAGTCGGCATGGCCGACCACGTCGACATAGGTCGCCGGATAGCGGTTCAGCACCGTCGAGACATCGCTGAGGATGCCGTAGAACTGGCCCTGGATGTCGGCCGAGTTGGTGGCAAAGGTGACATCGCCCGGCATGATCAGGCGAAGATCATTGCCTTCACGGCGGACGCCGACGCCGGTATCGCTCAGCGCCTCGCGCATGGCCGTCTCCTGACGGTCCATGTAATTGCCGATGGCACCGCCGGCCAGCGCACCGACACCGGCGCCGATCAGGGCGTTGGTGCGGCCTTCCTCGCTGTCATTGGTATTGGTGAGATAGCCCAGGGCCGCGCCTGCGGCCGCGCCCAGGAGCACGCCGCGCCCGGTGTAGTTGGGGCGGGTCTCGCCGGTATAGGGATCGGTGGTGGTGCAGGCGGTTACCGCCAGCGCCGCCAGAGACGTGACGACTGCAGTGCGAAGTTTCATCGGGTTTCCCTCTCAGCTACGCAACCGGTTGCGATCATAACCTGAAATGTGACAGGCGTTGCAACGTCGGATGTATGGTCCATCACATGAACGCGCGATGACCGCAATTCGTTCGCGACGCACTGCGCGCAGTCGCGTTTTTTGCAATCGGCACCTCTTGACGCTCCGGGTCCTGCCCCTTATCTGCCCGCTGTTAGCAGTCGGCCGGGGTGAGTGCTAAGCTCCGGTCCTGCCAGGAACCACAGTCCTCTTTTTGGAGATAGACCAAGATGACCTTTCGTCCTCTGCACGACCGCGTGCTGGTAAAGCGCGTCGAAGAAGAGTCCACGACCAAGGGCGGGATCATCATCCCGGATACGGCCAAGGAAAAGCCCCAGGAAGGCGAGATCGTGGCCGTCGGCGGTGGCGCGATCAAGGAAGACGGCACGGTCCGTCCGCTCGACGTGAAGGCCGGTGACCGCGTCCTGTTCGGCAAGTGGTCGGGCACCGAAGTCACGCTGAACGGCGAAGAACTCCTGATCATGAAAGAATCCGACATCCTCGGCATCATGGGCGCCTAAGGCGGCCGCCCGTCCGAAGATCCCTCGAGACACCCAACACACAGGAATAAAGCAATGGCTGCTAAAGACGTACATTTCGGTACCGACGCCCGCGAGCGCATGCTGCGCGGCGTCGACATCCTCGCCAACGCCGTCAAGGTCACGCTGGGCCCGAAAGGCCGCAATGTCGTGATCGAGAAGTCCTTCGGCGCTCCGCGCACCACGAAGGACGGCGTCTCCGTCGCGAAGGAAATCGAACTGGCCGACAAGTTCGAGAACATGGGCGCGCAAATGCTGCGCGAAGTCGCCTCGAAGACCAATGACGTCGCCGGCGACGGCACCACGACCGCCACGGTCCTGGCCCAGTCCATCGTCCGCGAAGGCATGAAGTCGGTTGCGGCCGGCATGAACCCGATGGACCTGAAGCGCGGCATCGACAAGGCCGTTGCCCTGGTCATCGAGGAAATCAAGTCTGTCTCCACCCCGATCAAAGGCTCTGACGAAGTCGCCCAGGTCGGCACCATTTCCGCCAACGGCGCCACGGAAATCGGCGAGATGATCGCCAAGGCCATGGCCAAGGTCGGCAATGAAGGCGTGATCACGGTCGAAGAAGCCAAGTCGCTGGAAACCGAGCTGGATGTCGTGGAAGGCATGCAGTTCGACCGCGGCTACCTGTCGCCCTACTTCATCACCGACGCCGACAAGATGCAGGCCGAGCTGGAAGAGCCCTACATCCTGCTCTTCGAAAAGAAGCTGACCTC
Organism: Maricaulis sp.; assembly: GCF_017642925.1. Classification (GTDB taxonomy): domain Bacteria; phylum Pseudomonadota; class Alphaproteobacteria; order Caulobacterales; family Maricaulaceae; genus Maricaulis. Next base: position 15,891 of record NZ_JAEPOL010000026.1, read on the forward strand.
GCTGCAGCCGATGCTGCCGATCCTCGAGTCGGTCGTTCAGTCCGGCCGTCCGCTGCTGATCATCGCGGAAGACGTTGAAGGCGAAGCGCTGGCCACCCTCGTGGTCAACAAGCTGCGTGGCGGCCTGAAGATCGCGGCCGTGAAGGCTCCGGGCTTCGGCGATCGCCGCAAGGCCATGCTGGAAGACATCGCTATCCTGACCGGCGGCCAGGTCATCTCCGAAGACCTCGGCATCAAGCTGGAAACGGTGACGCTCGACATGCTGGGCTCGGCCAAGCGCGTCAACATCACCAAGGATGACACGACGATCGTCGACGGCGTCGGCGCCAAGGCCGACATCGAGGCCCGCGTCGCCCAGATCCGCCGCCAGGTCGAGGAAACCACTTCTGACTATGACCGCGAAAAGCTGCAGGAACGCCTGGCCAAGCTCGCCGGCGGTGTGGCCGTGATCAAGGTCGGCGGTGCCACCGAGATCGAAGTGAAAGAAAAGAAGGACCGCGTTGACGACGCCCTGAACGCCACCCGCGCTGCGGTGGAAGAAGGCATCGTGCCGGGCGGCGGCGTCGCCCTGCTGAAGGCCTCGGCCAAGCTGGCCGGCCTGGAAGGCGACAATGCCGACCAGACCCAGGGTATCGCGATCATCGCCCGCGCCCTGCAGGCTCCGATCCGCCAGATCTCGGAAAACTCCGGTGTCGAAGGCTCGATCGTGGTCGGCAAGGTCATGGAAAACGCCAGCGCGACCTTCGGCTTCAACGCTCAGACCGAAGAATACGGCGACATGCTGGCCTTCGGCGTGATCGACCCGGCCAAGGTCGTCCGCACGGCCCTGCAGGACGCTGCCTCGGTCGCTTCGCTGCTGATCACGACGGAAGCTGCCGTCGCGGAAGCACCGAAGGAAGAAGGCGCCGGCATGCCGGACATGGGCGGCATGGGTGGTATGGGCGGCATGATGTAAGACATCATGAAGCCGCCCATCATCGAAAGGTGAGCAGACCGGCAAGCCGGTCTGCGGGGCGGCATGATGTAATCATCCGCCTGAGCCCGGCTCAGACAAGAGAGGCCCGCTCCGATGGAGCGGGCCTTTTCTTTTATGCTTGCGACCACTTCCCTTTTTCGCGCTAAACTCCGCGCAGCTTTCGAGGGGACAGACATGACATACCGGATCACGGGTTCCAGCCTGGTGCTGGCCGGCCTTCTGGCCGCCTGCCAGCCGGCAGACACCGGCACGCCGGCCACGCCGGACGAAACGGCCGCTGCCGGACAGACGGCGCCGGCCGTCACGCAGTATGACGCCGCCACTTTCCACCAGACCACGAGTTTCGGCCTCGCCTCCTCGGCCGGTTTTGCCTGGTCGGCGGATGACAGCCGGATCCTGATCTCCTCGGACGAGACCGGCGTGTTCAACGCCTATGCCGTCGACCCGTCCAGCGGCGCGCGCGAGGCGCTGACCGCGTCGGAGACGAATGCGACCTACGCCCTCAGCTGGTTCCCGAATGACGATCGCGCCGTGGTGACAGCCGACAGCGGCGGCAACGAGATCAGCCACATCTATGTGCGCGAGCTCGACGGACGCCTCAACGACATCACGCCGGGCGAGGAGGTGCGCGCGCAATTCCTCGGCTGGTCGCCGGACGGCAATGACATGTGGGTGCTGACCAATGAGCGCGACCAGAGCGCCATGGACATCTACGCCTACGACACGCTGAGCTATGAGAGCGGCGTGGTGTTCCAGAATGATGACGCGCTGGAGATCGGTGATGTCAGCCCGGACGGCCGCTGGCTCGCCCTGGTGCGCAACCGCACCTCGGCCGACAGCGACATCCTGCTGGTCGACCTGGCCTCCGGCGATGCCACGCCGCGGCTGATCACAGAGCACGAGGGCAATATCGCCCACGGCGTCTACACCTTCACGCCGGACAGCACGGCCCTCGTCTATGCCACCGACGAGCATGGCGAGTTCAACCAGGCCTGGACCTATGATCTGGCGAGCGGCGACACCGCGCCGCTGATCGAGGCCGAGTGGGACGTCTCCTTCGTCACCTATTCGCCCTCGGGCCGCTATCGCGTCTCCGGCATCAATGCCGATGCGCGCACGGAAGTCTCGATCATCGACACGCAGAGCGGCGCGGCGCTGGACCTGCCCGAACTGCCGGCCGGCGATCTCGGTTCGGTGCGGTTCTCGCGCGACGAGGGTCGGATCGCCTTCCTGATCGACAGCGCGACGTCTCCGGCGAACCTGCATGTCGTCGATCTGGCCAGCCAGGATCATGCCCAGCTGACCAACGCCCTCAACCCGGCCATCTCAGAGGCCGAAATGGTGGAGGCCGAAGTTGTGCGCTTCGAAAGCTTTGACGGGCTGGAAATCCCCGGCATTCTCTACCGGCCGCATGGCGCCAGTGCCGACAATCCGGTGCCGGCCCTGGTCTGGGTGCATGGCGGCCCGGGCGGGCAGAGCCGGATCGGCTATTCCGCCACCATCCAGCACCTGGTCAATCACGGCTATGCCGTATACGCCGCCAATAACCGGGGCTCGTCCGGCTACGGCAAGACCTTCTACCATATGGACGACCGCCGCCATGGCGAAGAGGATCTGCGCGATATCGTGGCCGCCGGCGACTGGCTGCGCCAGCAGGACTGGGTCGATGCCGACAAGGTCGGCGTGATCGGCGGTTCCTATGGCGGCTTCATGACCGCTGCCGCCCTTACCTTCCATCCCGACGCATTCGAAGTAGGCATCAATATCTTCGGCGTCACCAACTGGGAGCGCACCCTCGCCTCTATCCCGCCCTGGTGGGAAAGCTTCCGCGAGGCGCTGTATGACGAGATGGGCGATCCGGCGACCGACGCCGAACGTCATCGCGCCATCTCCCCGCTCTTCCATGCCGAGAACGTCACCAAGCCGCTGCTGGTGATCCAGGGCGCAAATGATCCGCGCGTGCTGCAGGTGGAAAGCGACGAGCTGGTCGAGGCCGTCCGCGCCAATGACGTGCCGGTGGAATACGTCCTCTTCCCCGACGAAGGCCACGGCTTCCGCCGCCGCGAGAACCGCATTGCAGCGTCGGAGGCGTATGTGAGCTTTCTGGATACGTATCTGACGGGTGAGGCGGAGGAGGAGTAGGTTTTCCACTTTCAGCTCCCACACTTCGTCATCCCCCGGCTTGTCCGGGGGACCTCAACTCACGACGTAGCGATTTCACCGGGATAACCGGCCCGCGCGGTCCACAAACGGGATGGACGAGGTCCCCCGGACAAGCCGGGGGATGACGGCAGAGAAGAAAAGGGTATCGCGCCTCTAAGCCACCCGCGCCCGCAACACATCCAGCCGCGCGACAGAGGCGTCGATCCGGGCCTCCGTCAGCCGGCCTTCGGAAATTGCGGCGATGACCCAGTCGACAATGCGCTGTGGGAGTTCCGGGTCCGGCGCGGCCGAGTTGGACAGCATGATGATGTCATTGCCGGCTTCGATCGAGCGGATCACGGCCTCGCGCTGATCGTAGTTCTGGCGGATCGCGGCCATGTCGAGATCGTCCGTCATGATCACGCCGCGATAGCCCATGCGCTCACGCAACACGCCTTCCAGGATCGGCCGCGACACCGTGACCGGCGCACCGCTGGGGTCGAGCGCACGCAGGGTGAGATGTCCGCCCATGATGATGTGGGCCCGGTCCATCGCGATGAGCTGTTCGAACGGGGCCAGCTCGGCCTCGCTCCAGGTCTCGGAAATATCGACGAACCCGTCATGGCTGTCGCCGCGCGACCGGCCATGCCCGGGAAAATGCTTGATGGCACACACGGCACCGGCCTCTTCATAGGCCTCGATGAAGGCGCCGGCATAGGCGGCGATCGTGCCGCCATCCGTCCCGTATGCGCGGCCATGGCGACCGATCACGGCATTATCCGGATCATGCACGTCGGCAACCGGCGCCAGATTCATGTTGAAGCCGGCCGCACGGAATTCAGCCGCGCCCAGCCGGTAGAGCTCGCCCGCGGCTTCGGGCGAGCGCGCCTCGGCGACCTGCATGGCGCGCGGGATATGGGTATAGCCCAGATCGCGGGACAGGCGCTGCACCAGCCCGCCTTCCTGATCGATCGCCATCCAGGCGGACGGGTCGATTTCACGGAAGCGGCGGGCCGAGCTCTCCGCGCCCTCGCGCGAGCGGACATTGTGGCGCAGGAAGAGCACGCCGCCGATCCGTCGGTGAGCGAGGTGATCGGCGATCACGTCGGCGCCTTCCGTCTCCGCGTTCGAACCGATAAAGCCCAGCAGCAGCATCCGGCCGATCCGCTCCGCCAGCGGCATGGCGGCGATATCGGCCAGGGCGGCAGGACAGGCCGAGGCCAGCGCACCGGCAACACCCCATTTGAGAACTTCACGCCGGTCCGGTCTCACCACATCCAACTCCCACAACAACGCCTCTCCCGGCGACCATGCAAACCCCACTCCATGCAGGCAAGCCCGTATGGCCGCGAGATGTCGAATTCGTCATGCCCCGGCATAATTCCGGCATTCTTTGGCGTCATAGTATGCTCTGGCCGTTTTCGCTCACGATTGCGGCCCCTAACCATAACTGGCGCGGCGAGCCGATTTCGGCTGCCGCGTCTTTTCTTTTCGGCCGCCTTTTTCCCGATCCCGATTGCGGCAAGAGTGTGACGAAATATTCAGACGCCCGCACAGGCACCGTAAGGCACGGCCTGCCAGATTGAGCGCTCACAAGGGGCCTTCAGCGAGGGATTAACATGAAACGCATTCTTCTGGCCGGCGGCGCGGTCGCCACTCTGGGCGCAGCCGCCTGGGCCATCGACGATGACAAACAGCACACGCGTATCCTGGTCAGCGACGGCCACCAGGTCATCATGAATGCCGAAGGCCGCGGGCCGGTGGTCGAGATCCGCGGTGAAAACGGCGAACGCACCATCCACATGGAGCGCGACGGCCGCGATACCACACTGCGTATCGACGGTCAGACCGTCGAGATCGCCGACGGCGTGGTTACTGTCGATGGCGAGCGGATCGAGGCCGGCGCCGACAGCATGATCATCGTCGGTGAAGGCGATATCCGCGTCGTCGAGCGCAATTTCGAGATGGCCTTCGACACCGAGTTCGCGGCCCATATGGCCGAGCGCGCCGAACACCTGGCCCGTATGCAGACCGAACTCGCCGGCAATTTCGACATCGAGTTCGATTTCGACGGCGAGGAAGTACAGGCCGAGGTCATGCGCTCGCTCGAGGAGGCGCTGGCCAATCTGGAGCGCAGCGATTTCCACCATGATGGCGACTGGGACGATCTGACGCCCGAGGAACAGGCGGAAATCCGCGAAGACCTGCGCGAAGCACGCGAGGAAATCCGCGAGGCGATGGCCGAAGTCCGCATCGAACTGGCCGAGGTCGAGCGCGAGATGGAAGGCGAACGCCGCCAGGTGCGGATCGAGCTGCGCGAAGCCGAGCGGGATATCGCCCGCGCCCAGCGCGATATGGTCCGGGCCGAACGCGATATCGCCCGCGCCGCCCGGGACGCCGCCCGCGAAGAACGCCGCCGCGTCGAGATCATCCGCCGCCGCGACGAAGAGGCCGCCCGCGCCGATGAAAACCGCCACCGGGTTCTGGCCTGGCGTGAACGCACCGAACGTCTCGACCTGGACGAGAACAGCAGTGTGCGGATCGAACAGGACGATGACGGCCGCCGCCGCGTCTGGGTCGATGGCGAGGAGCAGACCGGCGACGCCCTGATCGACTGGCTCAATCGTCTGGAAGCCGACCGGCTGGCCGGCAATAGCGAGGGCGACCGCGTACGCCGTCATGTCGAACGCCTGCATCTGGAAGGCGACCGGGAACGCCGCGTGATCGAGAGCGATGACGGCGAACGCGTCGTAATTCTCGAATTCCGCAGCGAGGACGACGAATAATCGAATCGCGAAATCTGCCATGAGAAGCGGGCCGGTTTTCCGGCCCGTTTTTCTTTTGGCGGGCAAAAAAAGAGGCTGGCACAGGGCCAGCCTCAAGATAACGGTTGGTCGATAAAGGGCGTCTCCTCCCCGAAACGCCAAAGGGACAGGACGGTCAGGTCCGTGTCCTGTGCCTACGTTTACGTGGCCACCGAGTTACGTCAACCCCAATGTTTGACGTTTTGTCGCAGCCATCCGCAGTTTACCGCAATCAGCCCTGAGCGCGGTCGCGGCCGGAAACCTCTTTGACTGCAGCGATCCAGGCATCCCGGGCGACCGTCTGCTGGGCGGGCTGTTCCTCCCTCCACTGACGATTATCGCTGATATCCGCTGCCAGACGCGCGCCCAGCTTGAGGTCCTTGATCGTGACCAGACCCTGCTCGCGCTCTTCGGATCCGACAATCACGGCGGCCACGGCGCCGCGGCGGTCGGCATATTTCATCTGCTTGCCCATGTTTCCGCCACCGACAAACGCCTCGGCCCGGAAACCGGCCGCGCGCAGTTCGGCCGCCATCCGGAGATAGTCGGCCGAACGGTCCTTTTCGGACGCCACGACAATAATCAGCGGCTTTTCCGCCGCCTCGCCCGTCAGGCCGAGTGCGGAGAGCGCCGCCGCAAAGCGGCTGACACCGAAGGAGAAGCCGGTGGCCGGCACGGCCTGACCGGTGAAGCGGGCGACCAGATCGTCATAGCGCCCGCCGCCGCCGACCGAGCCGAACTGGATCGGCTTGCCATCCTCATAGGTGGCCTGGGCCAGCAGCTCGGCTTCGAAGACGGGACCGGTGTAATAGCCCAGACCGCGCACGATCGAAGGATCGAAGGCCGCACGCGTCTCGTCGACGCCGATGGCGCCGAGGACGGCGTGGATTTCCGCTAGGGCTGCGAGCCCGGCCTTGCCGGTTTCCGACGCGCCCACCAGCGGCTCCAGCCGCGCGATCACGGCCTCGCGGCTGCCGCCAGTGGCGTCCAGGAAATTCAGCACGGTGTCGATACCGGCCGTGTCCAGCTTCGCACCTTCGGTAAAGTCGCCGGACTCGTCCTTGCGGCCCTCGCCCAGCAGTGCCGCCACGCCCTCGCGGCCCAACCGGTCCAGCTTGTCAGCGGCGCGCAGCACGCGCATGCGGCGGTCGGGCTCCGATGCACCGATGCTTTCCAGCACGCCGTCGAGCACACGCCGGTCATTGACGCGGATGACATAATCGCCGTCCTTCAGGCCGACCTCGCGCATCACCTCGGCAGCCAGGGCGATCATCTCCGCATCGGAAGCCGGGTTGGACGAGCCGACCGTATCGGCATCGCACTGCACGAACTGGCGGAACCGGCCCGGACCCGGCTTTTCATTGCGCCAGACATCGCCTGCCTGATAGCGGCGATAGGGCTTGTTGAGATCCTGGAAATTCTCGGCGACGAAGCGCGCCAGCGGTGCGGTGTGATCATAGCGCAGCGCCATCCACTGGCCGTCATCATCCTCCATCGCGAACACGCCCTCATTCGGACGTTCCTCATCCGGCAGGAACTTGCCCAGCGCATCGGCATACTCGAAAGCCGGCGTCATCAGCGGTTCGAATCCCCAATCGTCGTAGACCCGGCTTGCGCACTCGACCAGATGCCGCTCGACCCGCAGGGTCGAACCGGTGCGATCCTCGAAACCGCGCGGGCGGCGGGCCTTCGGACGGAAGGTCTTCTGCTTGCTCATGGTGTCTCTCCGGATGCGGGCGGGCCGGGATCGCCCCGGGCCCTGCGCGCCTGACAGCGCTGTTTTCCATACCAAACGGCGCTCTGTGAACCCGTGATAGCAGGACTGGTCCGGGATTTGCGACACGTTCACGGGAAATCAAGGCCTTACTGCCAAGATCACAGCGATCGCAACCGGAGCCGTACCATGATGCGCCAGATCCTGCTCGCCGCCCTCGCCGCGACCGTGCTCGGCGCTCATGCCCATGCCGGACCGGGACAGGATTTTGCCGACTTCGCCGCCCGCTTGGGCAGTGAGGCTTCGGCGCGGTCGCAAGCCGCCGCGCAACGCCCGGCCGCGCCCGCCCATCCGCTGGATATCGAGGATCCGTTCGGCTTCGAGCTGGAGCAGTTCTCCGTCGAAGCCCTGATGCTGAGCCGGCAGATCGATGCAGCGGGAGGCCCTGTCGATCTGCGCTGCATCTTCCGCGGCATGTCAGCCGACGCAGAACGCCGTCTGGGCGCCCTGAACGCCGCCGAGACAGCCGCCGAACAGGCGCACATCTATTCGGCCCTGGCCGACCTGATGCGCGATGCCAGCGAGATCGCCCCGGCCGTCGACAGCGATGCCGATCTGAGCGGGATCGAACTGCCCGCCAGCTGCCCGGCCGCCAGCCGCGCCGGCTAGCCGTTGCGGCGCGACGCCCGGTCGAGCGCCTGTTCCAGTCCCGATTTCGTCAGCACCGTCGGCAGCACCTGCGCCGGGCCGCCACTGGCCGGATAGAGCAGGTAGAGCGGCACACCGGCCTGGCCATGCTCGGCGATCAGCGCGGCGATCGTCTCGTCACGATTGGTCCAGTCGGCGCGCAATTGCGCAACGTCGAAGCGGTCGAACGCGGCCTGGATGTCTTCGGTGTGCAGCACGCGCAGCTTGTTGACCTGGCAGGTGACGCACCAGGCCGCCGTGACGTCGACGAAGACCGCGCGGCCCTCGGCGCGCAATTCCTCGACCCGTGCCTGTGACCAGGGCTCGAAACGTTCGCTGCCGGATGCGGTCTGTTGAGCTGCAGCCTCGGGGATGCGTGCCACCCAGACCGTGCTCGCGACGCTGATGACAAGGGCCACAAAGGCGACCGACTTCCAGACGGCGCCATTGCCGCGATTGGCCCATACGGCCAGCCCCAGCGCGACCATGGCGATCCCGGCGAGCAGGACGCCTGTGGGGCCGGACTGGATCGACAGCACCCAGAGCAGCCAGATCACCGAGGCGAACATCGGGAAGGCCAGCGCCTGGCGGAAGACCACCATCCATTCGCCGGGCCGGGGCAGGACGCGCAGCATGGCCGGGAAGAAGCTGAACAGCACGAACGGCGCGGCCAGGCCGAGCCCGAGCGCCGCCGCCACGGCCAGCACGACCGGCGTCGGCTGGGTCAGGGCCAGCCCCAGCGCACCGGCGGCAAGCGGTCCGACACAGGGTGCCGCCACGACGACGGCCAGCACGCCGGTGAAGAAGGCGCCGCGCCAGCCCGGTTTCTCGGTCAGGCCCGAGCCCAGCCCCATCAGCCGGGTGCCGAATTCGAAGGCGCCGAGCAGGTTGAGACCGATGGCAAAGAGCAGCAGCGCCAGCACGGCGACCACGACCGGCACCTGCAGCTGGAAGCCCCAGCCGACCGGCAGACCGAACTCGCGCAGCCCGACCAGCAGTGCCGCAAGGCCGACAAAACTGGCGAGCACGCCGGCCAGGAAGAACAGACCCTGCTGGCGCACCTGTCCGGCGTCGGAATGGGCGACCTGGACGAATTTCAGCACCTTGATCGACAGGATCGGGAAGACGCACGGCATCAGGTTGAGAATGAGGCCGCCGCCGAAAGCGAGCACGAACAGCCAGGGCAGGCTGGGCGGCAGGCTGCCTTCGGCCGCCCCTCCTGTATTGGCCACTGCGATGGCCGGCGTCCGGCTGGCCGGTTCGGGAGACACCGCAACGGCGTGGCGCTGCCAGCGCCCGCCGGCATTCACTTCGTAGGACAGCACCCCGTCGCGGGCTGACTGAAGCTTGTCCTCGGCCGCATAGCCCGGCTCCATGACCAGCAGAACACGCTCGCCATCGCGCTGGACCTCCTGTGGTCCGGCATGACGAATCAGGCCGGCTTCGTGCGGGAAGAAACGCAGATTGCGCCACTCGACGGCTTCGCGGACCAGATCACCGCCGCCCAGATCGAGCACGACACGGCCGGAGGTCAGCCCCATCTGCGCATCGAGATCGTCGGCCGGCATCGGTTCGGCGTCGAGCGCAGCGCGTATCGTCCAGTATCCCGCTTCGTCGCGTTCGGACGCGCCCCCCACCGGCACGGTCAGTTCCAGCGTACGCTCCTCGGGAATGCAGATATCCTCGCACACCAGCCAGGTTGCATCGGCCACCAGGGTGACACTGTCGCCGGCAAAGCCCGGATCGATCGTGACCGGCATGGGCAGAGTGACCTCGCCCTTGTAGCCATAGTCCATGATCTCGTCGGTCAGCGGCAGTTCGATCGGTGCGGGCCAGACAATCTCGCCGATGCTTACCCCTGCCGGTGCAGTCCAGTCGATCTCGACGGGCAGGCCGTTGTCGCCGGGATTGCGCCAATAGGTATGCCAGCCTTCCGGCATGACCTGGTGCAGGCCGATATGGAAGGTGCGTCCGGGTTCGGCCTGCGACAGCTCGGAAACGAGGCGCGCCTCGACAATCGGTTCACCGCTGGCCCAGGCCGGCTGGGCGTCTGCCCTGCCCCCCAGGCCGAGCAGTATCAGGACGAACAGGACGAAACGCATGGACGGAACCTCGCAGGATGGCCGATGACCCTTTCGAAACACCGATATAGGCGGATTTCGGTTCAGTTCGAACCGGGCTCCCGAAATGGTGATGTAAAAATGCAAAACGGCCGCACCCCATAGGGCACGGCCGTCTTGTTCAGGACGCGGTGGTCCGATCAGGCCTGGGCCGGAGCCTGGGCCTGGCCGAGCTGCGACGTACGGCGCAGGATGCGATCCCAGCGCTGCAGCGAGATCAGGTGCGACATGACAGCGGTCAGGTCGCCATTGTCCATCATTTCCTTGAGCTTGGCCGCCGGCAGAGCCGCGAACTTCTCGTTGGAAACGCCCCAGTATTCCGCGACCGTGACCGGGTTCTGCGGATCCTGCGGGTTGGCGACCTTGACGTCTTTCTGCTCGAGCAGGTCGAGCGCGATCAGGCGCTCCACAAAGGCTTCGGTCGCGCGGGCATCGTTCTCGAAAGCCGACACGAAATCGATCGCCTGCTTGGTGTAGTCGGTGGGCTCACCCTTCTCGTCAAAGAAGGGGCGCTCCGGGTTTTCGGACACGACGAACTCGGCATCCAGGTCGACACAGACCGTCGATGCCTGGTCGTTCGGGTTCGTCGCGCTGACGAACGGATAGCGGCGCACATAGGCCGGAATGTAGTGCTCGTTGTCGAACTGGCCTTCGCCGGTCACGAACACGTTCGAGCCCTGGCGCAGCCCCATCACCAGCACCGGCATCTTGCGCTCGCCGAGGAAGATGATCGGATAGCTGCCGCAGGCAAACGAGAATTCCGGGCTGATGGCCGGCACGAAATGCCAGTCTTTCAGGAAGGAAAACGGATTGGCGACAGTCTTGACGCCGTAATTCTTGTGCTTCTGCCGGTTCAGCGGCTCCACATTCTTGTAGAGCGGAACGGAACCCGTGAGACGCGGCTCGGTGGCGGGTGCATCGGCCATGGAACAAACCCCTTCAGTTCTTTGGGCGCTAGATAGCGGATATGCCCAGATGCGGCAACGCATCGGCGCAGGCAGATCGACAAACTGCACGCAAGAAAAATGCCGGGCCCGGAGGGAGACGGGCCCGGCACTCGCAATAAGGATCGCGAGATCCTGGAAAGTCCGGCCTAGAAGGTCCGGCCGATGCCGATGCCGAAGATCACCGGATCGATATCGACGTCGGCGGAAATCGCGCCGTCAATGAGAACGTCGGTATTGATGTCGATGTACTTCACGTCGAAGTTGACCAGCCAGCCATTCTCGAGCGCGTAGTCCAGGCCGGCCTGGGCGGCCAGACCGAAGCTGTCGTCATAGTCGATGGTCGACAGCGCGGACCCGTTGGGCAGGTCTTCGTTGAAGAAGGTGGTGTAGTTGACGCCGGCGCCGAGATAGGGCCGCACCTTGCCGGCCGGATTGAAATGGTATTGCAGCGTCAGGGTCGGCGGCAGCAGGGTGACGTCGCCCAGGTCGACATTGCCCACGCTTGTGCCGACGGCGGAGACGTCGTGCGGCGTCACACCGAGGATGAGCTCGACGGCCCAGTTTTCCTGGATGAAGTAGGAGATGTCCAGTTCCGGCACGATCGAGGTGTCGATGTCGACATCGCCGCCGATCGGATCGATCGTGGCACCTTCGTTCGGCATGACGTGCAAGCCGCGCAGACGGATCAGCCAGTCGCCCTGTTCGGCGGCGGCAGGAGCGGCAGCGAGAAGGCTGGTTGCGATGGCACTCAGAAGGAGGCGTTTCATGGGTCTGTCCTTTCGTCCCTAGAAAACTTGAGGACTTTCTGGACCCACTTCGCGCGTGTCTGAAGTGCGCGTTTCGCCGCGCGTCAGCCTGCCGCGCGGCAGGCTGACGCAGGGCGTCGGGCAGAGGGACGCCGATCAGAAATCGAGGACGAGAGCGGCCCGGAAATTACGGCCCGGCAGCGGCACCAGATCCTTGAGGACCGAGGTGTGAACACGCGCTTCCTGGTCGGTCAGATTCCGGCCTTCCAGCACGATGCGCATGCCGCGATCGTCGAAGGGTTCCATCGTCCAGCGCGCATTTACCAGAACATAGCTTTGGGTCTTCAGCTCCTCGATGGCGGTCTCGTCCTGCACGTCGGCCCATTCGGCTTCCAGATGCAGATCGTGACGCGCCGTGCTGGCCGTGACGCCGGCCGTGAAGGAGAGCGGCGGGATGCGCGGCAGGTTGCCGCCGTCATCGAGTTCGCCGCGGACATATTCGCCGGTCAGCTCGCCGGACAGGTCGAACACGCCGACCGAGCCGAGCGGCCCTTCGAGACGGCCCTCGAAACCGCTGAGCACGGCGTCTTCCTGGCGGTATTCATAGACCGGGAAGCCATCCTCTTCCTCCCCTGTCGGGAAGGATGCGATGAAGCCGTCATAGTCGGCGCGGAAGAGCGAGCCTTCCAGCTCCCATTCACCGATCGTGGTGCGCGCGGTGATTTCTGCCGACAGAGCCTTTTCAACGTCCAGCGCCGGATTGCCGGTCTCGTAGGAGCGGGTTGCGACGTGCGGACCGTCGGCAAACAGTTCGACATCCGTCGGCGCGCGCTCGCTGGACGACAGGGTCAGGGCCAGGAAAGTGTCGCGAACCGGGCGGACGAAAACCGAACCCGAGAAGGATTGCGTATCGAAGTCGCGGCTTTCGGTCGGCGTGTCGAGCTCGCGTGTCTCCAGGCGCAGGCCGCCTTCAAGGCCCCAGCTCTCGCGATCCCAGCGCTCGACGATGAACAGGCCCCAGTCGGACGTCTCGGACGGCGGGACATAGGCTTCCTCGCCGGCGGCCTCGAAGTCGCGGTTGAAGGCCTGCAGGCCGGCTGCACCTTCCCAGCTGCCGCCCCACAGTTCGATCGGCGTGTGACGGGCCTCGAGCCGGCCTTCCCAGCCGTCATTGGTGAAGCGGGTGCCGACTTCATCGCCTTCCAGCTCGACATGCTCGTAGCTACCGACGCCGAAGGAGAAACGGACGCGTTCGATGTGTTCGCCCAGATCGCGCCACTCACCGCGCAGGTCATACCGCGTCTGGGTCAGATCGATACGGACATCGCCATGATCGTGCCCTTCGTCCTCGTGATCATGATCCTCGTCATGATCTTCATCCTCGTCTTCGTGCTCTTCTTCATGCGCGTGGGCATGACCGGGAACGCCGTAGAGCGCATCGGACTGCTTCACGGCAAAGCCGAAGAAACCGTTCTCGCCGACCCAGGAGATACCGGCCGAAGCCGAGGAGAAGTCGAGGCGGGAGTTCTCGACCGTGCCGTAGGGATGCTCCTCTTCCTCGTGATCATGATCCTCGTCATGATCTTCGTCTTCGTGATCCTCGTCTTCATGCTCGTGCTCGGCTTCCTCGAACAGGCGGAACAGATCGGACTCGGCATAACCGGGGATGTCGTAATTGTCGGCGGTCCGCGTGAGCGCTTCCAGGTTGATGACGAACTCGCCGGCGTTGAAGCGGACCCGGCCGGCGGCCGTCTCGCCTTCATCGACCGATGTCATCGACGCGTAGAAGCGGCCATCCAGACCGTCCTCGGCGCGCTCTTCGGGAATGCGGCCGTCAATCACGTTGACGACGCCGCCGATCGCGCCGCCGCCATAGGCGATGGCGGCCGGGCCGCGCAGGATTTCCACGCTTTCCGCCTCAAGCGCCTCGGATGCCACCGCGTGGTCGGGGGAGTTGGTAGACGCGTCGATCAGGCCGACGCCATTGACCAGAACGCGCACCCGGTCGGAGCCGAGGCCGCGGATCACCGGACGGCTGGCGGCGGGACCGAAATAGGTCGTCGAAACGCCCGGCTCGTGCGCGATCGTGTCGGCCAGGGATCCGGACAGATTATCTTCGAGATGGCGCCGGTCGACCACTTCCACACCGCCGACAACCTCATCGGCCGTCACGCCCAGCGGCTGCGACGTCACCACAATGACATCGGCGTCTTCACGATCGCCGTCGGTGTGAGTCTGCGCCAGCGCCGGCGCGCCGGTCACAAGACCGAGCACGAGCAGCGAGCTGGTGGAGGCAAGAAGGTTACGCATGGCATCCCCGCAACGTAATAACAACACAATTGCGAGTGGTGATATTATAACATCCTTGATGCGACAATCCCCCGGGGTGTGAAAACGGCGGGACTGCGATTAAATATCTGTCAGATGACTCGCGATTCTCTGATCCGGGCCCTTGAGGCCGCCGAAAGCCACTGCACCGAGCGGGGCGAAAAGCTGACGCCCGTGCGCCGCCGTGTGCTTGAACTTGTTCTGGAAGCCGACGCTCCGGTGAAGGCCTACGACTTGCTCGAGGCGCTCAAACCCGGGCCGGGCGCTGCCAAGCCGCCGACGGTCTACCGTGCCCTGGATTTCCTGATGGCGGCGGGGCTGGTGCACAAGGTCGAGGCCCTCAATGCCTTCGTCGGCTGTTCCCACGCCCATGACGATGGCGGCGCCGAACTCTTCATCTGTTCCGATTGCGGATCGGTGGAGGAAAGGCACGGCGCACCGGATCCGGTGAACATGCCCGACGGCTTCGTGATCGAACGTTCGGTGGTGGAACATTTCGGCCATTGCGCCAACTGCAGGCACTGACCCTTTTATCCGGACCGGGACGTCCCGCGATGATCGAACTCTGGCGCGGCACCGTGAATGCCTGGGAATGCGACGAGCTGGGGCACATGAATGTGCGCTTCTATCTCGCCAAGGCTGCCCAGGCTGTCGCCAATCTGGCCGAGGAGGCCGGGCTCAATCCGGTCCATCGCGCCGATGCCTTGGCCACGCTGATCGCGCGCGACATCCATATCCGCTTCCTCGCCGAGGCCCACCCCGGCGCGCCGGTCTATATCGAAGGCGGCCTTCTGGATCATGATGCGTCCGGCGCGACCGCGATGCTGGTGATGCGCCATTCCGGATCGGGCGTGCCGGCGGCGAGCTTCCGGATCGTGCTGGGCCATGCCTCGCCCCAGGACGGGCGCGACTTTGCCTGGCCGCGGCGCTTTGCCAGCCGGGCCGACCGGCTCGCCGTCGACTGTCCGGACTATGCGGCTCCGCGCGGCATCATGCTGGATGCCCGTCCCGGGACCGACGCCAGCCTGGCAAGGGCCGACGCGCTGGGCTTGCAGCAGATCGGGCGCGGCCGTTTCTGCATGGAGGAGATGGATGCCTTCGGCCGGATGCGGCTGGAATTCCTGCTCGGCCGCATTTCCGACAGCGTGACCAATTTGGCGGCCGCCTTCCCCGAAGAGTACGCGATGCATGCCCAGGGCGGCGGCGGCAATGTCGGCTCGGCGCTGCTGGAGTGCCGGATCCGGCCCTGGCGCTGGGCACGGGCCGGGGACGGTTTCGTCGTGCGCTCGGGGCTCAAATCGGCCGGCCCCAAGGTTCGCAATCTCGTTCACTGGGTGCTGGAACCGCAGACCGGACGTCCGTGGTGGACGATGGAGGGCGTCGCCGCCCCCATGGACCTCGGCGCCCGTAAGCTCCTGCCCGCCTCCCCGGAAATCCGGGAAGCGCTCGAGGCCGCCTGCATCGACGGGCTGGAAGCCTGAACGCTCAGACCACAACTTTTGGCAAATGAACTGCTAACGCTTCGATGCGCGCCCGATCTCTTGCACACAAGGGTTTCCCGACCCTTAACCGCAACGAATTCCTTATACATCGCCTTTCCCTAAAAGTGCGCCTAACGACTTCAGGTCGACACCGGGAGTGCCGATCGAGACCTGTTACCGCGCACGCTTTCGGGGACTGGCGGGCTGGGCAATCTGGCATCTGCTGCCCCCTCCAGGCCGATTGCGAGCCAAGGAGACATCATGTTCCGGTTTTCCGACCTGTCCATCGCCACCAAAATCCTCACGATCACCGGCCTTCTTGTGGCGGCCATCGCAACCGTCTCCACGATCGGTATTGTCAGCCTCAACCGCGTCGAGCACGACGCGCTCGCGATCGAGGAACTGGCCGTACAGATCAATCTGGGCGGCCATCTCGGACAGGATGCGATCGATCTCAACCGGACTGAATACCAGGCGGCGATCGACCCGGGGCATATCCAGCGCGCCCGGGCCCATGTTCTTGAAAGCGGGGAAGACTTTGAGCATCTGCTGGCGGAAGCCCGCGCGACCGCCTCTCCCGAGCAGGCACGCATGCTTGACCGGATCGAGCGCGCCTACACCGCTTATCTCGCAGACATGGAAAACTCTATCCGTACCGCCGAGGAAATCGGCGAAATCGAAATGAGCGAAGAGCACCGCGCCCTGCTGACAGCGGTACACGGCTCCGACGACACGATTGTCGAGCTGCGCAGTGCCATAGAGGCCTATATCGAGCACGCCGACCATCGCGGTGTCGAGCTTAGCGCCGATGCGGAAGCGACCATGAAGTCGGTCCGCATCGCGATGATTGCGGTCAGCCTCATCTCGGCGCTGGGCGGTTTTGCCCTCGCCCACATCATCAGCCGCAGCCAGATCGTGCAGCCGCTGGATCGCGTTGTCGGCAATCTGACCCGTGTCGCAGAAGGCAATCTCGATGTCCGGGTCGACGGGATCGACCGGCGCGACGAGATCGGCGCGCTGAACCGCACGCTGCAGCACTTCATCACCGTCTCGCGCGAGCGTGTCGAGCAGATCCGCAAGGATCAGGAAAACGCCCGCCGCGAGCTGGAACGCGCCGCAACGGTCAAGGAACTGACCGACGCCTTCGAGGCCCAGATCGAGATATCCATGGCCACCCTGGCCAGCGCAGCCGAGGAGCTGGAAGCCACGGCGAGCTCGATGGCGACCGCGGCGGAAGAGGGCAATGCCCAGACCCAGAGCGTGTCGGCCACCATGGTGCAGACCTCGTCCAATGTGCAGACCGTTGCCGCCGCCACCGAGGAACTCGCTGCGGCCATCCGCGAGGTCTCGAACCAGATCGGCCGCGGTGCCGAGATTTCCGAAACCGCTTCCAGCCGCACCTCCCAGGCGCTCGCCCGGATCGACGGTCTGGCCGGGGCCGCCCGCGAGATCGAAGACGTCCTCGTCCTGATCGCCAGCGTGACCGAACAGACCAAACTGCTCGCTCTCAACGCCACCATCGAGGCCGCGCGTGCCGGTGAAGCCGGCAAGGGCTTTGCCGTCGTCGCCGGAGAAGTGAAAAACCTCGCAGAGCAGACCGAACAGGCGACCGCCAACGTTACCGGCCAGATCCGTACCATCCAGCAGAGCACGCAGGACGTCGTCGGCGCCATCCAGGCCATCCACGACGTGGTCGGCCAAGTCGCGGAAATCTCTGCCGCCGTTGCCATCGGCGCCGAACAGCAGACCGCCGCGACGGACGAGATCAACCGCAATGTTCACGAGGCCGCGGCCGGGACCGAAGAGGTCAACCGTTCCGTGACCATGCTCGAAACGGCCGCCAGTTCGACCTCTGCCGCTGCCTGCCAGGTGGCCGGCACGGCGGAAGAACTGTCCCGCCAGAGCTCCAGCATCCGGTCGGAGATACAGCGCTATCTCCAGGCCGTGGAAGCGGCCTGACCGGGCACTGGGTTCCCCTCCCCCTGTGCCCGGCAGGCCACACTTCTCCCTTCAAACGCGAAAAGCGCGCCGGCGAAACTTGCCCTTGCCGGCGCGAGCGGCTACCCAGCCCACCCGGATCAATCGGCACAAGTGAGCAGATCCATGACTCGATCCATCTAGGAAAGCAGGTAGCCGGCGCGCTGCCTGGTCCCGTCGACAGCCCGACCCGCGCGATGCGGGAACGGTCCACGGGTTATCCATTGCGCCCGACCTTCGCTTTTCCCAGATGATCAAGTTCATGAGGACGGATCGCCCCACCCTCCACAAAGGGGCTCCGACGCTGCCATGTCCGACTTTCTCGACGACGAAAATGAAACGCCGCGTACGCGCGAGCTGAAGAACACCCAGGTTCTGGCCTATCTCGGCCGCCAGTGGGCCCGCCGCCCGTGGCTGCTGACCGGTATGATCAGCTTCATGACGCTGGCGACGATCACCGAACTGATGATCCCGCTCGCCGCAGGCCGCCTGATCGACACGCTGGCGGCCGGTCCGGATGCCGGGACGCCCTGGCCCGCCTTCGCGCTCTATCTGGGCGTGGCGGTCGTGTTCTACGCCTTCCGCCAGCTGGCCTCGCGCTGCGAAGTGCCCTTCTCCTCGGCGAACATGGCCGACCTGACCTCGGAAGCCTTTTCCAAGGTGCAGCGCTTCTCGCTGGACTGGCACGCCAACACCTTCGCCGGCTCGGTCGTGCGCAAGGTGACGCGCGGCATGTGGGCCTATGACAATCTGACCATGAACATCATTTTCGGCGTCGCGCCGTCGGTGGCGGTCATGCTCGGTATCGCCGCGGTGATGGCGTTCCGCTGGCCGCTGGTCGGCCTCGTCGTGCTGTGCGTGATGGCCGCTTTCGTGACGTCCACCCTGGTGCTGAGCCGCTATTACATCCGCCCGCAGAATATCCGCTCGAACGCGCTGGACAGCCAGATCGGCGGCGCGCTGGCCGACGCGGTCGGCGGCATTGCCACGGTGAAGGCTTTCGGCGCGGAGAGCCGCGAAGACACACGTTTCCACGCGCTTGCCTGGCGCTGGCGTGCCGAGGCGAAGAAGACCTGGCTGCGCTTCGTCAATTCCTGGCTGGTCAATATTGTCACCGACCTGTCGATGCAGGCCGCCCTCGTGGGCCTCTTGGTCTGGCAATGGTCGCGCGGCGCGGCGACGGCCGGCGATGTCACGGCGGCGCTGACCGCCTACATGATCGTGGCCGGCTATATGCGGCGCTTCGGTGAACAGGTGCAGCAGGTCCAGAAAAGCATGGACGAGATCCAGGACCTGGCGATTTTCGACCTGCAGGAAAACGAAGTCGAAGACCGTCCGGATGCGCAGGACTTCCGCCCGTCCAGGGGCGCGATCCGCTTCGACCATGTCGACTTCACCTATGCCGGCCAGGATCGCCCGCTCTACAGCGATTTCTCGATCGCGATCCGGCCCGGCGAGAAGGTGGCACTGGTCGGCCCGACGGGCTCGGGCAAGTCGACCTTCGTCAAGCTGGTCCAGCGTCTCTACGATGTCGACGATGGCTGTGTGATCATCGACGGCCAGGATGTGCGCGACGTGCGTCAGGACAGCCTGCGCCGCCATATCGCCCTGGTGCCCCAGGATCCGGCGCTGTTCCACCGCTCGATCGCGGAGAATATCGCCTATGGCCGGCCGGGCTGTTCCCTGGACGAGGTCGTCGAGGCCGCGAAAGCCGCCCATGCCGACGCCTTCATCCGGCGCCTGCCCCAGGGCTATGACACGCTGGTCGGCGAGCGGGGCGTGAAACTTTCAGGCGGCGAACGCCAGCGCGTGGCGATTGCCCGGGCGATCCTGGCCGATGCACCCGTACTCATTCTCGACGAGGCGACCTCCAGTCTCGACAACGAGACCGAGCGCGATGTGCAGGCAGCGATGGAGGCGGTGATGGCCGGCCGCACGACCATCCTCATCGCCCACCGCCTGTCGACCATCCGCGATGCCGACCGCATCCTGGTCTTCGATCGCGGCCGTGTGGTCGAACAGGGTACGCATGACGAGCTGGCCGCCAATGATGACGGGATCTATGCCCGTCTGGCGGCACTGGCTGCGGGCTAGCACCATCCTCCCCGATAGCGGGAAGGATGGTCACCGCGCTGGTCCCGGCCTCCGGCGCGTGCTTTGCTGGCCGCGCTCAGCAACAAGGTTCGATCCATGCGCATCACTGCCGCCGTGCTCGGCTTCCTGCTTTTTCTCATGCCCGCTATCGCCGCGGCCGAGGACGATCATCCGCAGCCTTTCGACGGCAACTACGACGCCATGCCGGTGGTCGATGCCGCGCTGGCGCAGGCCCGGGCCGAGGACAAGCGCCTGCTGCTCGTGCTCGGTGCGAACTGGTGCCATGACAGCCGCGGACTGGCGCATCATTTCGAGGACCCCGAGCTCGCCGCCACGCTGGAACAGTCCTATGTGACGCGCTTCATCGATGTGGACTGGCGCAATGAAAACCAGGACGTCGCTGCCCGCTTCGGCATTGCCGCGCTCTATGCCACGCCGACCGTCCTGGTCGTCGATCCCGAAGAGGAAGTCCTGCTGAATCGCGAGGCCCGCAATGACTGGTCGAGCGCCGCCTCGACACCGGTCGAGGAAGCGCGTGCCTGGTTTGCCAAATGGGCGGATCAGGGTCCGGCCTCTGCCGGCCTGCTGGAGGGTTCGCTGACCTATCAGGCCATGCTGCTGGAAATCGAGGTATTCGAGGACGAGGAGGCAGCCCGCCTCGCCGGAGCCTATCGCGATATCGCCGCCTGGCGGGCCGCACCGGCCTCCGAACGGCCGGAGAATTTCGATGCACTCGATGCCGAGGTCGAAGCCTGGCGCCGGGCCTTGCCGCGCCAGATCGGCCGGCTGCAGTCGCGCGCCCGCAGCCTGGTCGCCGAAGCGCTGAGCACCCGTGCCGGCGATGCCCCTGTGACCATCGAGACCGTGGCGGCGCTGGATGCCGACGAACCCGATCTCGCACTCGATTTCGAGCCGCATGTCTCCTCTGTCTGGTAACGCTTCATGACCCGCCTGCCCTACTACGAAATCCACGCCTTCGCCGACGCGGACATTCCGTTCAGCGGCAATCCGGCCGGTGTCTGCGTGATGGACGCCTTTCCGTCTGATGCGGTCCTCGCCGGTATCGCCAACTCCAACAATCTGTCCGAAACAGCCTTCGTCGTCCCGCGCGGCAAGGACCAGTGGGATCTGCGCTGGTTCACGCCCGTGGTCGAAGTCGATCTGTGCGGCCACGCGACCTTTGCCGCCGGCGCGGTATTGCTGGAAACCGGTGCCGTGCGCGGCGAGACCGCGCATTTCCAGACGCGTTCCGGCCCCTTGAGTGTCAGCCGGAGCGCGACCGGCTTCACCATGGACCTGCCGCAGATCGGCTTTCATGACGGCAGGCAGGACACCCCGACCCGCAATGCGCTCGGGCTTTCGGCGCACGAAGTGGATGCGGTGTTCGACATCGAACGCATTCACGGTGCGCAATACCAGATGTGGGTTCTCGCGGACGAGGATGCCGTGCGCGAGGCCCGCCCGGATCTCGGACAGCTTCGCACCATCGGCAAGAATGTGATCATCACTGCGCCCGGCGACGCCGTCGATTTCGTCTCGCGCTTCTTTGCGCCGGCTTCAGGCGTAGACGAAGACCCGGTCACCGGCTCGGCTCACTGTTCGCTCGCGCCCTACTGGGCGGATCGCCTGGGTGAGACCCGTCTGACAGCCCGCCAGATCGGCCCCCGCCCCGGCCGGCTCGAGGTGGAACCGGCCGCAGGGCGCGTCACCTTCCACGGTCACGCGCCCCGCTATCTGGACGGTGCGATCACCCTGCCGGACGCCTAGTAGCGCCGATGCGGGCGGTCATAGCGGTGGCCGCGGCCCCGCGGATACTCGATCCGCACATCGATCCACTGGCGGCGGCCATAACGGTCGGCGACGTAGAAACCACCATCGCGCGAACGGTAGACCAGGCCGGGTGAAGCGTGACGGCTGCGCTCATAGCGTGGATGGCCGTAATTGCGCTCCCAGCGGGGGGCTTCATAGCGCCAGGCACGCGGCGGGCAATCGATCACCCGGCTGTCCCTGTAGTCTTCGCGCCGGTCACCCCGGCCCGAATTGTGGCGGCGGTCGCGGCGGTCTTCGCGCAAGTCGGGGCACGCCGACGCGTTGAGCACCCAGGTGTCTGCCTGGGCAGCGCCGGCAACGGAAATGCTGCCAACGGTCGAAAGTGCCAGGGCAGCGGCTATGGTCTTGATACCGATCATGATCTCAGTCCTTTCCTGTCAGGTCGGTGCCCTCCTCGTCCGCCATACAGCCACAGTGCGCCCGAACCTGCCTTGAATGCCCTGTTCAGGGGACGGTCATCTTTGTGGCGCTCTGATAGGCAGGGTGACGCTTGGTTTTGCCGCAGAACTGGCAGATAAGCGCCTGAGCACATTGGGGGACAGGAAAGTCATGAAACGTCGCGTCTGGATTGCTGCTGCCTTGTTGTTTGCTGTCTCGCCGCTGGCGGCTGCCCAGGACGTGCGGGACGAGCCGGCTCTGGCCGGAGCGCCCTCACCGGACGCGGAACGCCTGTCCAGCCGCGACCTGTCCCGCTGGCTTCAGGGCAAGCCGCCCAAGCCCGGCGCCACACCGGCGGCCGGCCGGTATTCCGGCGATGACACCTGCCAGTGGGCCAATGACGGCGAATGCGACGACCCCGGCATCGGCACCGGCGCCTGTGAGCGCGGCACGGACTATTCCGACTGCTGGCGTATTGTGGAAGGCGTCGAGGACAATTCCTGCCGCTGGGCCAATGATGGCGAGTGCGACGAGCCCGGTTTCGGCACCGGCGCCTGCACCCAGGCCACGGATCTGAATGATTGCGGCGAGATCATCAATCTGCGCTTCCGCAATGACAGCTGCGAAACCGCCTTCGACGGCGTGTGCAACGAGCCCGGCGTCGGTGACGGCACCTGCGCCGAACGCACCGACCGCGCCGACTGTATCGGCCGCGACCGTCCGATGGGGATCAATGACCATTATTTCGGCCATGACGACCGTGTCTTCATGGACACCTCGGTCTTCCCCTGGACCGTGATCGGCCAGGTCGATTTCGACGCCGGCGGCGCCTGCACCGCGACACTGGTCGCCGAGACGGTTCTGATCACCGCCTCGCACTGTATCAGCGAGGACGGTCGGCTGGATGCGCGCGGTGTCTTCCGTACCGCCTTTGACCGCGCCGGCGGCGCGCTGGAAGCGCGGGTGATCGACTATTTCAATTCGCCCGACTGGGACGAGGAGCGCTTTTCCTCGACCGATGATCTGGACGGGACCGACTGGGCGCTGCTGCGCATCGACCGGCCGCTCGGTGCCGAGCTGGGCCATGTCGGAGCCCGCGGTCTGATCGACACACTCGGGTCCCGGCGGGCACTGTCGGCTGATCTGTTCCAGGCTGGCTATAGCTGGGATACCGGCGCCCACCTGTCCGGGAATCTGGGCTGCCACATGGTCGAGGTCTTCAACGACAATACCATGGCCCACAATTGCGACACGACCCGCGGCGACTCGGGTTCGCCCTTCATGGTGCGCGAGGGCGACGAGTATTTCATCGTCGCGACGGACTCGAATTTCCGCTCGAACCCCGGCGGTCCGATGATCTATATCGCCACGCGCTCGGAAGGCTGGCTGCCCTATCTGGACGATTTCATCGCCGGCCGGATCGGCAATGAAAGCCCCCGCCCGCGCGGTCCCGGCAAGCCGCCGAAATAGCGGCTACTCGCCCAACAGGGCGACCAGGCCGTCTGCCAGGGCGTGGCGCCAGCCGGCGATGTCGTGCCCGCCGGAGAATATCGCCAGCCGGGCTTCATAACCGGCGGCGGTCAGAGCGTCGCCGAAACGGCGGTTGGTGTCCAGCATGACATGGCCGCCATTCGTGCTGGTCTCGACATATTCCAGCTGTCCGGCCGCCAGGTAGAAACGCGGCGCCCGAGGCCCGGCCGGCGGCAGGTCCCGGCCCAGCCATTCCGCCGCCTCGCCCTCCGGCGCCCAGTAGAATGAGCCCGACAGGGCGATCACGCCGCCAAACGCCTCCGGCCGCTGCAGCGCGGCGCGGGCGGCGGCGAGGCCGCGGCGGGATGCGCCGGCCAGAAATACCTGGCCCGGCGCCGGTTCGAGGCCCTGCTGCGCCAGTGCAGGCAGGAGTTCGTCGGCGAGAAAACGGACCTGGTCGTCATAGCGGCGGGTCTCGCTGACCGGGTCGAGCTGGTCGACCAGGACGAGGTTCACCGGCGGGATTTCACCTGTTGCCGCAAGGTTGGCCGCGATCTCCCAGGCGGGGGCGCGCACGCCCCACAGAAATGCATCATAGATGACCAATAAGGGCGACATAGCGGTCGCATTCGGGTTGCGGAAGAGCTGCAAAGTGACACGTCTGTCCAGGGCGGCGCTCTCCACGAAGAGGAATTCCGGCTCGCGCTGGCGGCGTGACGGCCAGGGCCGCTGCGGCGCCAGGTCGGGCGCCCGGTCGAGACGCAGGACGGCCTCGGCGCCGGATCCGCGCAGATGCCGCGGATTGTGCGGATCGGACCGGCGCTGCCAGCGCTCGCCGTCGAAGACGAGGAAGGAATAGACCGCCTCGATCTCGCGCGGCACGTCCAGCGTGATCCACCAGATACCCGTCCCGCCGATGCTCTGGAGCGGCAGGGTGAAGTCCTCGACATAATCGGTGACCGGCTGACGGGCGTGCGGTGCGGCGATGACGCTGTCGAGCCGGACGCCGCGGACCGAAGGTGCCGTCTTGAAGGCGAAGGTGACGCGCGCAAGCGTATCGTCATCGGGATGCGGTTCGATGAGGGGCAGGCCATGGGCCGACAGATCGCGCCAGGCCTCCTCGCCGGCATGGGGGCGCTCGTCGAGCATCGCGACCGCGGTGGCGACGGCCTGCGGCGGCTGGGCACGCAGGGGTGCCGTGCACAACAGGGCGAGCGCGACCAGACCCCATCCCCATCTTGCCCACATGCCAATCAGACCTTTTGCCGCCGCGCCGGCCAGTCTAGCCTGTTGCAGCCTTGAGGGGAGACAGGCAATGACATCCACGCTTCGCACGCTGGCCGGCGACCGCCGCTCGCAGATCATCCTGATCCTGTCGGTCCTGTTTGCCCTGGCCTATCTGTTTGACGATTTTGGCCTTTCCGCCCCCTACCCCGCCGATGTGGCGATCAAGGCCGCCGGCATCGTGCTGCTGGCCGTGTTCGCCCTTATCCACGGACATCGCATCCTGGCGCTGGGTCTCTTCCTGGGATCGCTGGGCGATATCTTCCTGGCGCTGGAGCCCTCGCAATTGCCGCTGGGCATTGCCGCCTTCGGCCTCGGCCATCTGGTCTACATCTTCCTGTTCGCCCGCATCCGGCTGGAAAGCGGCGGCCGCGGCGGCTGGAGCCGGATCGCCGCCCTCGCCCTGGCCGCCTATGGCGTGGTGATGCTGGGCTGGCTGCAGCCCTATTTCGGCGATCTCCAGCTGCCGGCCTCGATCTATAACGGCATCATCCTGGTGATGACCGTGCTTGCCGTGATCGGCCGCGTGCCACCACTGGCCACGGCTGGCGCCCTCCTCTTCCTCGTCTCCGACAGCGTGCTCGCGGTGCGCCTCTTCACCGGGCATCTGGAATGGGCCGGACCGGTGGTGTGGGTGACCTATTATCTCGGCCAGGCCGGCATCGCGCTGGGACTGGCGCTGGATGGAAAATCCGCAAAGGTCCGCAGCGAAGCCTAGCGTGGCGTGCGCACCATTCCGGTACAATCTAGCAGCGACACCCCACTTTGTACTCGCGCAAACGGCGAAGAATGCCGGTATTCCGGTGACAAGACGCCCCGCTTGCGCTCTAGTTTCCCGGCCGGCAACGCCGCCGGCGGGACTGGGACGGGACGGCACGTCCGGCGAGAGACCATGCAAGCCTGACAAGCCGGTTTGCGCGATATTTCGCGAGGACGCGCCACACAAAGCAGACAATCTCCGGACCCGGCCGTATCCTCTCTGCGGGGCTGCGACCGGGTAGACGCCTGACGGTCAGGCGCCTGCTGGCGCAAGGATTGCGTTCGTCCGGATTGGAAAAGTTAACGGCGGGTTAATGGCGCGCCGGATTGTGCGGGGGACATCATGCGCACCAACCTGATTTCGGGAACAGCTCTCACCACCATCCTGGCCGGATTTCTGGCCGGACCGGCACTGGCCGACATGCCGGCGGACAAGGACACGTTCCGGACCGGCAGCAAGGGCACAACGCTGGAACAGGCGGAAACCCGGCTTTCGCCGCGCGAAGAAGCGCTCTACCGGCAGGTCGAGCAGAGCCGTTTGCAGACCCTCATCCTGGCGCAGGCGATCGGTGAGTTCTGCAGCCAGTCCGACGCCGAGCTCGCCAGCTGCCAGCTGTTCGCCCAGCTTAGCGCATCGGGGGCACTCGATGTAACGACCGAGGGCTTTGCCGCTCAGGCGCCTGCCGCCCCGTCCGATCCGGTAACAACCAAACCCACCGCCGCTTCCGCCGCGGGCATTGTCGCTCCGCTGGCGGCGAATGTCTCGCCGGACTGTGCGGTTGGCGACGGAGCCGATTCGACGCAATGCGGCGTCGGTGCGGATGCGAGCGGCTCGGGGGCGGTGGCGGTCGGATATATTACCAAGGCAAGCCAGACCGGGGCCATCGCGATGGGTTTCTCCGCCGACGCAATCGGAGACAACGCGATGGCGATGGGCGTGCACAGTCAGGCGAGCGGCGGCCAGTCCATCGCCCTGGGCTGTTTCGCAACTGCAAGCGCCGACGGTGCCATTGCCCTCGGCATGAGCGAAGACTGCTCCTACACGGGCGTGCTCACACCCACGGAGGCCAGTGCAGCCGGCGCCATCGCTCTGGGCGAAGCAGCACGGGCGACCGCGATCGACGCTGTCGCCATCGGCGCGGACTCCGTCGCCGACGAAGCGAATACCGTCTCCGTCGGTTCCAGCGGCAATGAGCGCCAGATCGTCAACGTCGCCGACGGCGATATCGCCTCCGGCTCGACCGATGCGGTGACGGGCGGCCAGCTCTACACCACCAATCAGAATGTGGCGGCGAACACGGCCGAACTCGATTATTTCGCGGTCAATTCCACCGGCGGCACTGCCAGCGCGACGGGCGATGAAGCCATCGCGATCGGCGAAGGCGCCTCTGCGTCGGGCACGTACTCGACCGCAATCGGATTCAATTCCACGGTGGCCGGAGACCGGGCTGCAGCATTCGGGCTCGCGGCCAGCGCCGGCGAGCAGAACGCCCTGGCGCTCGGCTGGTTTGCCGACGCAAGTGCCATCAACTCCGTCGCCCTGGGCGCCAATTCGGTCGCCGACGAGGTCAATACCGTCTCGGTCGGCTCTTCCGGCAATGAGCGCAAGATCGTCAATGTCGCCGACGGTGCCATCGCATCCGGTTCCACGGATGCAGTGACGGGCGGGCAGCTCTACGATGTCCAGCAGGACATCGCGACGCTGGCCGCGTCCGGCGTCGGTGACTATCTGGTCGTCAACTCGGCATCGACAGAGGCCAGCGCGACCGGTCTGGATGCGATTGCCCTGGGCAGCGGCGCCACGGCCTCGAACTCCTACACCGCCGCATTGGGGCACAATGCGACGGCGTCGGGCCAGCGCTCCACCGCGGTCGGTCTCGCCACGACCGCCAGTAACGAAAACGCTGTCGCCATCGGCTTCGCCGCGGAGGCAAGCGCCATCAATACGGTCGCCCTGGGCTCGGGCTCGATCGCCAACGAGGCCAATACGGTGTCGGTCGGTTCCTCCGGCAGCGAGCGCCAGATCGTGCACGTCGCCGACGGCGATATCGCGTCCGGCTCCACCGACGCGGTGACCGGCGGGCAGCTCTACACCGTCAACCAGGCCGTCGCGCAGAATACCTCCGACATCGCGGCTCTGACCGTGGCTGCCGGCAGTTCGGTCTATACGGCCGTGAATTCGGCCGGCGGCCTGCCCTCGGCCACGGGCGTCGATGCGCTCGCCTTCGGCGCCAATGCCGATGCCAGCGAGGAAGGCGCGATCGCGATCGGCCGCGACTCCGAGGCCTCCAATACCGGCGCCGTCGCCATCGGTGACGGGGCTGTCGCGTCGGGATCCACGGCCATTGGCGGCGGCGCCCAGGCGACGGGTGCCGACTCGGCGGCCTTCGGCATGAACGCCCTGGCCACCGGCGGACAGTCGACCGCCATCGGCGAGAATTCCACCGCCGACAGCGATGATGCCACCGCCATCGGCGAAGGCGCGCTGGCGACGGCCGAAAACACGCTCGCAGTGGGCCAGGGGGCCGAAGCCTCAGCCCAGTGGGCAGTTGCGCTCGGCGAGAGCGCGGCAGCGACGGAAGTCGACGCGGTCGCCGTCGGCAATGAAGCGATCGCGTCGGGCGAATGGTCGACCGCCCTGGGCGGGGCGGCGACAGCCAGCGGTTTTGATGCAACCGCGCTGGGCAATGGCGCCCTGGCTGACGCCAGCGAGGCGACAGCTGTGGGTGCAAACGCCATCGCCGACAGCGATGATGCAACCGCCATCGGCGAAGGCGCTGCGGCAATCGCGGAGAACACCGTGGCGATCGGCCAGGGCTCGCAAGCCTCGGCCGCCAATGCCACCGCGCTCGGCGAGAGTGCTCTGGCCGACGGGGAATTCTCCTTCGCCGGCGGCAATGACGCCGATGCGACGGGCTTCGGCGCCGTGGCGATGGGGGCGTTTGCGGAAGCTTCGGCCGACTATGCCGTCGCGCTGGGC
>NZ_JAEPOL010000011.1 GCF_017642925.1 Maricaulis sp.
TGCCGCAACCGTGTTGGATCCCGCCCTCAAAGAGCGTCACCCTGACGAAGGTCAGGGCCCAGGTCGGAAGGCTGGGTAGCGCCAGACTGGCTCCAGCTCGCTTTGTGAACTGGGTCCCGATCTTCATCGGGATGACGGTGTTTTGGGTGGCGGTGGCGCTGATGTTGAAGCCGCACCGCCTGCCGCAATCGTGCTGGCCGTTGCCCTCAAAGAGCGTCACCCTGACGAAGGTCAGGGCCCAGATCGGAAGGCGGGATCGTGCCAGACCTGGCTCCAGCTCGCTTTATGAACTGGGTCCCGACCTTCGTCGGGATGACGGTTGAGCGGAAAGCCCGGACCAATTGGCCGATGTCGAGCTCCATGACGGTCGTCACAGCGTGTCGCGTCGACACCAGCTATCGTTTTGCTGACAAGGACGGGATGACAGTTTGAAGGCAAGCGGGCATGGCCAGACATCCGTGTGTCTACATGATGGCCAGCCAGCGCAACGGGACGCTCTATATCGGCGTGACGGGCGATATCGCGATGCGGGTCATGCTGCACAAGCAGGGCAAGGGCTCGGCCTTCGTTCGCAAGTACAAGGTCCATCGCCTCGTCTGGTGCGAGTTCCACCAGGACTTCGGATACGCCATCGAGCGCGAGAAACGCCTGAAGAACTGGCATAGGGCCTGGAAGATCAATCTTATCGAAGCGACCAACCCCGACTGGGTGGATCTCTACGAGAGCATCCAGATGTGGGCGCCGATCGACTGAGGGGAATTGGCGATGTCTGCGCCTACTTCCCCGCCCGTTCGTCCGGTTCCCATTGGGGGCGCAGCCAGACATCACCCTGGGCGTCTGGCTTGCCGTCGGAACCGTAGCGGCCGCGGCGGAGATTGCGGCGGCGGTTGATTTCGCTGGGGGCGGGCTTTTTCTCGCCATCGCCGAGGGCGGCTTCCAGGATGCGCAGATCGGCGATCATGGCGGCGAGTTCGTCGAATTCCATCGCAAAGGGATGATCCGGCCCGTCGAGCGAACGGTCGAAGGTGACATGTTTCTCGATCACCGTGGCGCCCAGCGCGGCGGCGGCGATGGGGGCGGTGTGGCCGGGCGAGTGATCGGACAGGCCGACCGGACGGCCCAGCGCGGTTTTCAGCGTGGTGATGGCAGACAGGTTCATGTCGTCCCAGCCGGGCGGATAGCTGGCGGCGCAATGCAGCACGGTAATGTCGTGACAGCCGGCATGCTTGAGCGTGGTGACGGCGTCCTCGACCTCGTCGAGATAGGCGGCGCCGGTCGACAGGATGACCGGCTTGCCGGTGCGGCCGAGCTTTTCCAGCAGCGGGACAAAGGTGAGATCGCCCGAGGCGACCTTGTAGCGCTTGACCCCGATCCCCTCCATCAGATCGACGGCGGCCAGCGAGAAGGGCGTCGACATGAATTCGATACCATTATCCTCGCAGCACGCCTTCAGCGGGGCATGCCAGTCGTCCGGCAGGCCGGCATTTGAAAAGGCGGCATGTTTGGGATTGGCGACGATCCCGCCGCTTTGCGGATCGCGCACGAAACGGGCGATCAGCCCGTCGCGGGTGAGGGTCTGGAATTTGGCGACATCGGCACCGGCGCGGGCCGCGGCCTCGATATAGCGTTTCGCCGTGTCCAGATCGCCGCCGTGATTGGAGCCGATTTCCGCGATGATATCGATATGGGGCATTACGAGGCGAGGCTTTCCAGGCTGGCGTTCGGACCGCGCTTCTCGTCCATCAGGCGGCAGATATGCACCGTGTCGACGGGCCAGTTGCGGGCATTGAGTTCGGCCAGGACCGCGCGGGCACTGGCCAGATCGGCGGGCGTGTCGACCGACAGGTCGATCTCCGGGTGATGAAGCGCGTCAGGGAAGGTGACGGTGTGGATGCGGTAGGCCTCGCGGTTTTCCCGGATGCGCAGGGTGACGTGCTCACGGTCGCGGTCGGTCGTCGCCGGGTCGGCTGCGATCTGGCGCAGCACGGCGGTCTCGACCACTTCGGCGCGCAGCCCTTTGGGCAGATGCCCGTCGGCCGGACGGGTGTACTCGGCACCATGGGCGCGATGCCCGGCGACACAGGCCTCGATCACCGCCGGATCGCGGAACGGGCTGTCCGAGGTGATGCGCACCAGCGTGGTGGCCAGCGTGGCGTCGGCGACGGTGAGGAAACGGCTCAGCACATCATGCTCGGAACCGCGGAAGACGCGCAGGCCTTCGGCTTCGCCCAGCGCGACCAGGGCGTCGTCATCCGGGTTTTCCGTGGTGGCGATCACCAGCTCGTCAATGCCGGGAATTTGGCGCAGGCGGCGGCATTGATAGGCGAGCAGCGAGGTGGCGTCCTCGATCGGTTCGAGGACCTTGCCCGGCAGCCGGTTGGAGCCGGTGCGGGCCTGAATGACGGCGACGGTACGGGTCACGTATCACCCTCCTGGAGCGGCGGGAGCGCAATGTCCTGCCAAGTACGAACCATACGCGCGGGAGCGTAGGGCGGAAAGGTTGACGGGATATGGCCTGTCAGGTGTTCCCGGCCGGCCAGCATGCGCACGAGCAGGGCCGGCACGTTCAGCCCGGCCAGGGTCATCAGATAGCCGAACCCCCACATGCGCGGATTGATCTCCAGCAGGAAGGCCGGCTCGCCCGGCGCCGGGCGTTTTACCTCGACGGCGGCGAGCCCGTGCCAGGGACCACTGGCGCGCAGCACGGCGAGGCCGGCATCGCGCAGGCCTTCGTCGGCCACGGTCTCGCCCGCGACAGCCACGCCGCCCGTGGGCGGGTTGGTCTGAAGCTTTCGGTGCAGGGTGGACACGATCAGTTCGCCGCGATCCCACAGCGAGCCGATCGTGTAGACCGTGTCGGCGCCGCCGGGGATATATGTCTGGACCACGCAGGGCCCGTGTTCCTCAGCCGTGTCGGCCCAGATGCGGCGCAGCTCGTCCATGCCCTGCGGATAGGAGACGCCGCGGGCGCCGCGCGAGCAACGCGGCTTCACCACACAGGGAAAACCGCCGGTCCAGGCGTCCAGATCGGCCAGGCTTTCCGGCTGCAGGGTGACAGGGCAGGGCAGGCCGGCCTCGGCAGCGCGCGCCAGCAGCTTGCCCTTGTCGATGCCGAATTCGAGCACGTCCGGATCCGGCACGGGCACGCGCAGGCCTTCGGCTTCCCATTGACGGGCGACGGGGGCCAGGGCGGCGGCTTCGGCCTCGGAGCCGGGAATGATCGTGTCCAGGCTCTGCAGGGCGCACAATTCGCGAACGGCATGAAGATAGGCTTCGCGATTGCCGGCCGACGGCAGCACACAGCGCCCGGCGCCGGGCTCGTAGAGCCCGCCGGCGAGCGGATTGATGTCGGCAGCGACGAGTTTGAGATCCGCATCGGCCTGGCGCAGCGAGCGCAGCGTGCCCAGGCCCGGCGGTGCGCCGACCCCGGTGACCAGCACGCCGGTGGAGAGTTCGGAGAGCCTCATGAGGCCCGCCAGTCCGGGATATCCCGGCCGATCAGGTCTTCCAGGGCGGCGATCTCCGGCGCGAAACGGTCTTCCAGCATTGCGCGGATGGCCGGATCCATGGGCGGTACGGTGACCTTGTCCTGCTGGATGGGCGGGTAGACGCCATCGGCCGAGGTCGCGCCCGAAATGCCGCTGACCGGCGCGACGAGTTCGGCGTGCAGGGTTTCGAAGGGCGTGTCCGCGCGGCCGTCACAGAGGCCGTCGAGGATCGGGATTTTCGAGGCGGGGATGCCGCCGGTATTATAGCGCTTCTCCATCGCAACCGGCACGGGATCGAGTTCGAGGAAGCGGAAGATGCGTTTCATGACGGCCTCGCCATCGCGGTCGAGTTCGTCCTGCAGCAGGATCAGCGTATCGAACCGGTCGGCATAGTGGCGCAGGCGGCCGGCATAGCGGCCGGTGTCGGTATAGAGCCACTGGAAGCCCCAGTTTTGCGCCACGCGCTGCGGCTCCACCTCGAGCGTCTTCGCGAAGGAGAGAAATTCCGCATCGCGGCGGACATTCTGGAGATAGTGGGAATACGCCCGGTCGACCGGGTTGCGCAGGATGGCGATGATCTTGGTGGCGGGGCCGCAATAGCTCATCACCCGCGGTGCCGCGATGGGCGCGTAGGCGTAGTAGTCCGGCGAGACGTCGCCGATGCGCGCCGCGCCGTCATAGTCCGCGAACAGGGCCTGGTAGGCCTCGACGGTCGGCGCGGTGTCGAAATGATAGAAGCCGGGCCAGTAGACCGAACCGTCGCCGACGCCGGAGAAGAAACGCCCTTCCTTGCGGACTTTGGACAGGAAGATCTCCGGATGCTGGCTGAGATAATGGTAGAGCGAGGTCGTGCCGGATTTCGGCGCGCCGATCACCAGGAAGTTCGGCCACACCTCGCGGGGCTTGTCGGTCTGATTATCGCTCGGATCGGTCACGCGGGGCTCTTTGATGGACTGGGTCAGGACGGTCGAATCAGGGGTGGAACCGGGCACAGGAGCGCCCGGCCGGTCTTAAGAAATTACTGCATCGCCGCGCCGGCCGGCAGGACGCGTTCGATCAGCCGGCGCGCCACGCGTTCGGCACCCCGTCCGTCGACGAGCGTCTGGCCGGCGCGGGCCATGGTGCTGCGGCGCTCCGCATCGGGGATCAGGGCCTCCAGCGCGGCCGACAGACGTTCGTCGAAAGCCTCGCCCGGCGCGATGGTGAGGCCCAGGCCCAGCGGTTCGATCTGGGCGGCCCGGTCTGCCTGATTGCTGGCGATGGGTACGCAGATCACCGGCAGGCCGGTGGCGGCCGCCTCGTGCAGCGTGGTGCCGCCGGCGAGAATGCCGATATCGGCTTTCTCCAGCGCAGGCCGCAGGCGCGGCGGCATGCCGGGCCGGGCGCCGGGACGGCGGATTTCCACCTGCAGGCCGTGCGCGATCGACAGGCGGTCGAGCACATGTTCGATCATGCCGAGAAGCGGTGTGTCGGTACCGCCCAGGCTGACCAGGACGCGCTGCGCCTTCGGCGCAATCCCGCGCGGCGGCAGGCCGGCATAATCGGGATGCAGCAGCAGGACTTCGGGGCCGTCGAGCACGGGGATGGCCGGCTCCGACGGGCTTTCGACCAGGGTCTGGCGGATCAGGAGATCGGGTGTGGCGCCGTCGGTGCGGCCGCCGACCAGAACGGTGAGGATGCCGGAGGCCCGCACGGCAGCGACAAGGGCGGCATCGACCTGCTGCCAGTCACCGACCAGCAGCGCGGTGCCGGCACTGGCGAGATAGCCGGTCAGGCTGGCCCCGGTCTCATCGCCGTCCAGGCAGCGGATATCGGCGACGGCGTCGAGGCCTGCGGGCAGGTATTCCGGTGTGGCGGTGATGAAAAGCGGGCGCTGGCCCTGGCTGTTGAAGGCGCCGGCCAGCGCGCTGCAGCGCATGACATGACCCAGGCCGATCTCCCCGCCGCCATCGGCGCGAATTGCGATGCGGCCGGGGAGGGGCGGGGTCATCAGCGGGCTCCTGCCTCTTGCGCAAGAGCTTGTTCGACCTTGCGCATCGTGTTCTCCCAGTCCTGGAAGCCGGTGCCGAAGAAGGAGCGGCTCTGGGGATACCAGTGCTGCTGGCCGGTGCCGAGCAGGGTCCAGGCGCTGGAGCGGGCATGGACGAACCACACCTTGCCGCCGCAGGCCGCGGCGAGGTTCGAGGTGGCGTTCATCGGTGCGATCACCAGATCACAGACGCTGGACAGGGCGGCCACCTTGTCGAGATCCATCTTCAGATCGATATCGCGCGGCTGGTGGATGGTGATGCCGAAGCGCTTGCCGGCCAGTTCGAGTTCTTCCTCGACGTCGCCGTATTGCAGGTTCACGAACTGCACGCCCGGCACGCGCAGCACGCCTTCCCAGGCATCGAAGGCCGAGAAGAAGCGCGAGCGGCGCGGATCCATTTTCAGCGACTTCCAGAGAATGCCGACCTTGAGGCCCTCGCCGAAACTGTCGAGCTGTTTGCGGAAGGCGGCCTGGTCGGCCGGATCGGCCTTGAGGAAGCCGGGTTCGGACGGGAAGTCCTCGATCTTGTTGCGGAAGGCGCGCAGCGGCGTCGCCATCGGCGTCCAGAAATCGGCGCCATCGCCGA
The DNA here is from genome assembly GCF_017642925.1 of Maricaulis sp. GTDB lineage: Bacteria > Pseudomonadota > Alphaproteobacteria > Caulobacterales > Maricaulaceae > Maricaulis. The sequence continues at coordinate 6,104 of NZ_JAEPOL010000011.1, forward strand.
TCTTCGGCACGGCCCGTACTTCGCGACCCTCGACGGTGGCCGACATGTGGTGGCCGACAACGGCCTGCGGGAAGGAGCGTTTGACGATCGGCATCAGGCGGTATTCGCAGGCAATGCGCAGCTCGCCGTCCGGGCCGATGGCCTCGATCAGGTCCTTCACCGTGTTCATGAACAGGACTTCGTCGCCCAGACCCTGCTCGCCGACCAGGACGAGGGTCTTGCCGCGGATCTGTGCCGGGTCGACGCCGTCCCACATGGGCGCGTCGATGGTGAAGAGTGTCGCCTGGGCGCGGTTCGGGTCGAGGCGGGCGGCATTGGCGGCCCAGCCTTCCTCCAGCTTGCCGCAGGCCAGGAGCACCATGGAGCGGGAGTGGCGCATCGAGGCCTCTTCCATCTCGTCGGCCGGATCCTTTAGCGCCATTTCATAGTGCGGCAGGGATTTTTCCGGCTCGCCCAGCAGCTCATAGACATTGGCCATATTGTTGTGGGAGCGGCCATAGCCCGGATTCAGGCGCAGCGCTTCTTCATAGAAGGTGATGGACTCGAGCGGCCGTCCGGCATCGTTGAGCACCGTGCCCATCGAGTTCCACAGCTCGTAATTCTCCTGGTGCGCATAGATCGCGGTGCGCAGGAGTTCGATGGCTTCCTCGAACTTGCCCTGGTCGCGCAGCACGCCGGCCAGGTTGATGATGGCGTTGGGATTGCCCGGCGCGAGCTGGCATTCCAAGCGGTAGAACTTCTCCGCCGCCGGCAGCATGTCGAGCTTCCAGGCGACGAGGCCGAGCTTCTGGTAGATTTCCGCATCCTGGGGGTCGATCTTCCAGGCGGCCTCGAAGAAGTCGAGCGAGCGCGACAGGCGGCCCAGCCGGTAGAGCATCAGCCCCATGACGTGATTGGTCAGGGCAAGGTCGGGCGCGATCGTGACGGCCTTGTAGGCAATGCGCGCGGCTTCGGAATGCTGGTTTTCGGCAGAGAGCTTCAGGGCCCGCTTGGCCTGGGCGACGACTTTCTGATAGTCGCGCCGGCGGTTCTCCGGAATGCGCAGGGCCGTCTTGTCGAGCTGCAGGGACGTGGCGTCCAGCGGGACGGCATCACGGGCCTCGTTCTTCTCGACTTCGGCGTCTGCGGCGAGTTCCGCATCCAGATCCAGCGCGGGTGCGTGGGCCATGATCAACAAACCTGTCCTTATTTTCCTCGCATGAGGGCCGGGATTCGCTTTAAGAAGTTGCTAACGATACAGGCGCGGCAGGCTTTCAAGGCGGAAACGATTTCTTCACCCCGACTTGCCAACCTGCCGCCAGTCCGGCTGTGACCGCCGTCCTGCGCAACGGAGTTTGCTCATGCCCCTGAAGATCTCGCTCAAACCCGGCGAGAAGTTTGTCCTCAACGGGGCCGTCATCGAAAACGGTGACCGGCGCGCCAATCTTGTGCTCAAGAACAAGGCCGCCGTCCTGCGCGAAAAGGACATCCTCCAGGAAGGCGATGTCACCACGCCGGTCCGCCGCATCTATTTCCCCATCATGATGATGTACCTGTCCGACAGGAAGGATGACTCCCTTTACGACGAGTTCGTGCTGCGCATGAACGAGTTCATGGGCGTCGTGTCGGATCCGGGCGTGCTGTCGATCTGTGTATCGGTCAGCCGCGATGTCATGGCGGGCGAGCATTACAAGGCCCTGATGGGCTGCCGCAAACTGATGACCTACGAAGCCGAGAGACTGGCCTGATGTCACTTCAAGCTTACCAGCAGGCAAGCCAGCGCAGCGAGGACCCGCGGGCAACCGAATACCGGTTGTTCGCCCAGGTCACGCGGGCACTGATGGCGTCCAAGACACTTCCCAAGGAAGACGTGAAGGGCCGGGCCGAGGCGCTCGACTGGAACCGCCGCGTCTGGAGCAATCTGGCGATCGACTGCGCCAGCCAGGACAACAAGCTGCCGGAGAGCCTGCGCGCCGCGATCATCTCGCTCTCCATCTTCGTGTCCAAGCATGCCAGCGTGGCGCTGCGCAATCCCGATGCGGTCGACGACCTGGTCGATATCAATCGCACCGTGATGCAGGGGCTGATGCCCCAGGCCAATGCCGGCGCCGAGGGCCAGGCCGTCGGGTAGGAATTGCCGCCCCGGCAAAAAACGACAGGCAGGAAAGGGCGTCTCCGGTGAGGAGGCGCCCTTTCCTTTTCCAACCCACTGAAATTTCGAGGTGATTTGTCAGGCCTGCGCGGCACGCTGCTTGCGAAGTCGTGCGCAGGACAAAACGTCCACGGCCGAAAAATTCGGTTTGGATACTTCCAGAATGGAGGACTGACAAAATGGCACTTTCTGTCAACACCAACGCTGGGGCGATGATCGCCCTGCAGAACCTGAACAAGACGAACTCGGAATTGGGAATGGTCCAGAACCGTATCAATACCGGCCTCGAGGTCTCGAGCGCGAAGGACAATGGCGGCATCTACGCCATCGCCCAACGCATGCGCTCGCAGGTCGCAGGCTATGGTGCGGTGAGCAACTCGCTCGACCTGGCGATTTCCGTGACCGATGTGGGCCTGGCTGCCGGTGAGGCGATTTCGGACCTGCTCGTCGAAATGAAGGAAAAGGCTCTTGCTGCAGCCGATGCGTCGCTCGACTCGGCCTCGCGCACAGCCCTGAATGAAGATTTCAAGGCGTTGCGGGACCAGATCACGACCATCACCAGCAATGCCGAGTTCAACGGTACGAACCTGATCAACGGGTCCGTCACCTCGATCTCGGCTCTGGCCAATGCCGATGGCTCCAACACCATCACGGTCTCCGATGCGAACCTTACGCTCGGCGGCGGTATCGTGACGGTGGCGGCCACGGCCTCCTTCGCTTCGGCTGGCGACGCGTCCACGATGGTGACCACCATCGAGACCTCGCTCGACAACCTGAATGCCTCGCTGGCGAAACTCGGTACGGCGTCGAAGTCGCTGGAGGTCCACAAGACCTTCACGTCCAAGCTGTCCGACTCGCTGGAAAAGGGCATTGGCAATCTGGTCGATGCGGACCTGGCGAAGGAAAGCGCCCGGCTCCAGTCGCTGCAGGTCAAGCAGCAGCTGGGTGTCCAGGCGCTCTCGATCGCCAATCAGGCCCCGCAGACCATTCTGTCGTTCTTCGGCTAAGTTCGCCCGTCGGGACCGCCTTCTGGCGGTCCCGACTTTTTTTCTGCATCGCCGGCGCTGGCGCATTCGCGTGCCCGAAATCCGGAATTAACTCATTTTTAAGCATAAATTCTTGCCGATCGGCAAAAATTGCCGGCCATTTTTGCCGGTTTGCCCGGCAGATTTTTCCCAGTGAATGGTTACCGCGGCAGGCCTTGCCGGGTGAAAAGGTCCAGCCGAATCAGGGGCGGCCGCATTAACCAGATATAGCAAGGGAAAACTGGCCCCGGCTTTGCTCTCTTCGTTGATGGGTCAGAAGACCTGGCGAGCAAAACGCTCGTTACATCACTAGAATGGAGAGGGCCAAGAAATGGCTACCATCAACACCAATGCCGGCGCCATGGTTGCGCTGCAGAACCTGAACCAGACCAACCGTGACCTGGAGCAAGTCCAGAGCCGCATCAACACCGGTCTGGCGATTTCCTCCGCCAAGGACAATGGCGGTATCTACGCGATCGCCCAGAAAATGCGTTCGGACGTTGCCGGCTACGGCGCTGTCCGCAACTCGCTGGACCTCGCGCAGTCGACGACCGACGTGGCCCTCGCCGCCGGTGAAGCCATCTCCGACCTGCTGGTCGAGATGAAGGAAAAGGCCCTGGCCGCTTCCGACACCTCGCTCGACACGGCCTCGCGTACCGCTCTGAACGAAGACTTCAAGGCGCTCCGCGACCAGATCTCCACGATCACGTCGAACGCCGAATTCAACGGCACGAACCTGATCAACGGTACCGTGACCTCGATCTCGGCCCTGGCCAATGCTGACGGCTCCAACACGATCACCATCTCCGACGCGAACCTGACGCTCGGCGGCGGTACCGTGACGGTTGCTGCCACGGCGTCCTTCTCGTCCGCTGGCGATGCGGCGACGATGGTCACCACCATCGAAACCTCGCTGGACAACCTGAACGCTTCGCTGGCCAAGCTCGGCACGGCGTCGAAGTCTCTGGAAGTTCACAAGGGTTTCGTCGGCAAGCTGTCTGACGCCCTGGAAAAGGGTATCGGCAACCTGGTCGACGCGGACCTGGCAAAAGAAAGTGCCCGCCTTCAGTCTCTGCAGGTCAAGCAGCAGCTGGGTGTGCAGGCGCTCTCGATCGCCAACTCGGCGCCCAGCACGATCCTGGGCTACTTCCGTTAATCGCGGGATTTGGGATGGCGGAGCCTCGCTCCGCCATCCACGTCCGCGGTTGACGTGAGGGATTAGGAGGCGTCGGCGCCTCCGCGTCGACGATTAGGACAATGGCAGAAACGGGGTTCAATCCAAGAACTGTTCCGGTGTCCGGCTACACCGAAAACAGGGATCTCAGCGTCGACCGTCCACGCGAAGGCGTGCGGCGGGTCGAACCGCTTGAGCAAGCCGACAAGCCGGCCGAGGCTGGTATCGGCCAGGAACAACGCGCTGAAGAGATCGCGCGCATGGTGGAATCGGCGCTGAGCAATTCGCGCCTGAAAATCCTCCAGGACGAAGCCGATGGCGACTATATCTATCTGATGGTCGACCAGGACACCGGTGAGACTGTCCGCCGCTGGCCGCCGGAAAAGCATGGCGACCTTCTCGAATATCTCCGCACCCGCCAGGCCGGTCTGATCGACCGTCTCGCCTGAGCCTGACCGGCAGGTCGGCGACCCGGCAAAAACTGACCGGTCCGGCCGACCTTGCTGGGCAAATTCCGCAAACCAAAAAGACGCGCTCCGGCAGGCCTTTCCGTAACCTGCTGATTTTTATCGCTTTGCCGGTTTAACCATAACCGGCACGGCATTTGCGCTTGTGTGTTCGAACCGCCGCTGAAGGTGGCGAATTGGATACGCGGGAGAATGTCGCATGACGATGAGCGTCCACACCAACACCGGGGCCATGATCGCCCTGCAGAACCTGAACAAGACCTCCTACGAGATGCAGGACGTCCAGAACCGCATCAATACGGGTCTGAAGATTTCGGGTGCCAAGGACAATTCGGCGATCTACGCCGTGGCCCAGGGCATGCGTTCGGATATCGGCGCGCTGGATGCAGTCAAGAACGGTCTCGACCGGGCCTCCACCATCGGCGATGTCGCCCTGGCGGCCGGCGAGTCGATCTCGGACCTGCTGGTCGAGATGCGCGAAAAGGCGACGGCGGCGATGGACCCCTCGCTCGACGCCTTCTCCCGTCAGGCCTATGACGCCGACTTCAAGGCCCTGCTCGACCAGGTCCAGGTGATCATCCAGAACGCCGAGTTCGACGGTGCCAACATCCTCAACGGCTCGATCACCGGCGGTATCGAATTCCTCGCCGACGCCGATGCAGCCCGCACGGTCACGCTGAAGTCGCAGGATCTGAGCGTCGGCGGCACGGTCATCACGCTTGCCGCGACGGCCAGCCTGACCTCGGTGACCCTGGCCACGGCCGCGGTGACCGCGATCAAGACCAGCCTGGAAAACGTCAACCAGGCGCTCGCCAATCTCGGCTCGGATGTGAAGAAGCTGGAAGCCCACTCCGGCTTCGTCGACAAGCTGCGCGACAGCCTGACCGAGGGCGTCGGCAATCTGGTCGATGCGGATCTCGCCCGGGAAAGTGCACGCTTGCAGGCCCTGCAGGTGAAACAGCAACTGGGTGTGCAGGCGCTGTCGATCGCCAACTCCCAGCCGCAGACCATTCTCAGCCTCTTCCAGGGCTGATCCGGTCTGGCAACACTCTCCACCACCACGGCGCGGCCTCCGGATTTCCGGAGGCCGTTTCCGTTTGGGCGACTCATTTCATGATCGCTGTCTCAAGGAGGCCCGCCGATGTCCGCATCCTTCCTGCCCTATGGCCGCCAGGCCATCGACGAAAGCGATATCGAGGCCGTTGCCGAGGTCCTGCGCGGTGACTGGCTGACGACGGGACCCGCGGTCGATGCCTTCGACGCAGCCTTTGCCGAAGCCGTCGGCGCGCGGCATTCGGTGTCCTGCTCGAACGGCACGGCCGCGCTGCATCTGGCGCTGGCCGCGCTGGGTGTGAAAGAGGGCGATACCTGTGTTGTGCCGGCCATCACCTTCATGGCGACGGCCAATGCCGCGCGCTATTGCGGTGCGGAAGTGGCCTTCGCCGATGTCGATCCGGATACCGGGCTGATGACGCCGGAAACGCTCGACGCGGCCCTGGGGCGGGCCGAGGGCACGGCCCGGGCGGTGCTGCCGGTGCATCTGGCCGGCCAGTGCGGCGCGCTGGACGAGCTGGCTCATGCGGCGACGCTGGCCGGTGCGGTTCTGGTCGAGGATGCCAGCCATGCGGCGGGTTCCTTCTATCAGGGCGAACCGGTGGGCAATGGCCGCTATTCGGCGGCGACCACCTTCTCCTTCCACCCGGTCAAGACGATCGCGGCCGGCGAGGGCGGGGCGGTGACGACAAATGACGATGCGGTCGCCGCACGGCTTCGTCTTCTGCGCAGCCATGGCATTGAGCGCGATCCGGCGCGGCACCGCCGGCAGGAAGGCGAGCCCTGGTGGCACGAAATGCACGCGCTGGGCTGGAATTACCGGCTGAGCGACATCCATGCGGCGCTGGCGCATTCCCAGCTGAAACGCCTGCCGGCCTTCATCGAACGGCGCCAGGCGCTGGCGCGGGCCTATGACATGGCGCTGCAGGACCTGCCGGATACGGTGCGGCCGCTGGCGCGCACGCGCGACTGCAATCCGTGTCTGCATCTCTATCCGGTGCGGATCGATTTCGAGGCGGCCGGACGCTCGCGCAGCGCCGTGATGGAGGCGCTGCGGGCGCACGGTATCGGCACCCAGGTCCACTACATCCCGGTCAATGAGCAGCCCTATTACCAGGACCGCTATGGCCGGCAGGACCTGCCCGGCGCGCGCCGCTACTACGAGCGCACGCTGTCGCTGCCGCTGTTTGTCGGCATGGCGGATGACGATCCGAAACGGGTCGTTGACCGGCTGGCGCAGGTGCTGGGATTCTATAACCGGACCGGTTCCGACTTCACCTGATCACGCTTCACTTGAGCGGTCGCGTGATCGAACCGGTGAACCGGTACCCACTTCACCTGATCACGCTCGACTTGAGCGGTCGCGTGATCGAACCGGTGAACCGGTTTCCACTTCACCTGATCACGCTTTATGCGGCTTCGGCCTGTCCGATCAGGCGGCGCAGGGCCTTGCCGTCCAGCTGTTCCGGATTGGTGTTCGAGGCATAGCTGAACCCGTCCGGCACGAGGTGCGCGCCGGTGGCCAGATAGCGGGCCATCAGCTTGGCGCTGTGTGCGGGCAGGATGGCGTAGCGGTCCTCGAGCTCTACCGTGGTGCGCGAGTCGTCCTCGGGGATCATGATCTCGTGCAGCTTCTCGCCCGGCCGGATGCCGATGATGCGGTGGGGCACGTCCGGCGCCATGGCGCGGGCCAGGTCGGCCGTACTCATCGAGGGGATTTTCGGCACGAAGACTTCACCGCCGCGCGCCATCGCCAGGCTGGACATGACGAAGTTCACGCCCTGCTCCAGCGTGATCCAGAAACGCGTCATGCGCGGATCCGTGATCGGCAGTTCGCGGGCGCCGTCTTTCACGAGCTTGCGGAAATAGGGAATGACCGAGCCGCGCGAGCCGACGACATTGCCGTAGCGCACGACCGAGAAGACCGGTCCGCCATCGCCGCCCATGTGCTGGGCTGCCGTGAATATTTTATCCGCGGCCAGTTTCGAGGCGCCATAGAGATTGATCGGGTTCGCCGCCTTGTCCGTCGACAGGGCGCAGACATTCGAGACGCCGCGCTTGATCGCGGCGCGGACCACGTTTTCCGCGCCCATGACATTCGTCTTGATGCATTCGAACGGGTTGTATTCGGCGATCGGGACGTGCTTCAGCGCCGCTGCGTGGATGACGATGTCGACATCGCGCATCGCCTGGTCCAGCCGCGACTCGTCGCGCACATCGCCGATGAAATAGCGCAGGAAGGGATAATCGCTGGGCGAAAAATCCTGAGCCATTTCATACTGTTTCAGTTCGTCGCGTGAGAAGATGATCAGCTTCTTCGGCTTGAACTCGGCACAGATCGCCGCGGTGATCTGGCGCCCGAAGGAGCCGGTCCCGCCGGTGATCAGAATGGTCTTGCCGTCCAGCGGCATGCGCGGTTCGAGAAAGCTGCGCTGCGGCAGCAGTTTCTCGAGGGGCGTCTCGGGCGCAGTCCTGTCAGACATGCATGGCCTCGCGATTCGATTTCGATGACCGACGCTGCGCCGACAGGGTTAACGGCGCGTTAGGCCCCGCCGGAGCCGCGATCCTAGCAGGTTTTCGCCCTGCGGGCCGCAGCTGCGGTATCCGGCGTCAAAAAAAGTGTTTCGGAGCAAGTTATTTACGCTGTCTGGCAACACTTTGTTTGCGTTCTCCGCCGACACTCTGCAACCAGGATAAAAGGGTATCGGATCGTGGCAATCGTCGGGATCAACCAGTCACTGCTGACCAGCTGGTATTCAGCGCGGGTCACCACCGCAACGGTGGGCTCGTCGCCGCTTGCCCAGTCGGCTGCCGGCCGCAACCAGGCGGGCGAGGATGTGGCTGCACCCTGGGAACTCGAATCCGAAAACCTGCAGACCCTCGAGGAGATGCGCCGCCGCGTGATGGCGACGCAGGATTTCTTCCTCGATCCGGGCCGTGAATTCTCCGATGTCGATGCACCGGACGATCACAAGGCCCTGTTCTCCCTGCACCAGGGCCTCAAACGCCTGGTCTCGCTGGCCGAAGAAGCTCGCGACAAGACCACCAATGACGCGCGCCGGATGATACTGGAGAAGGCTTTCCAGAACGGTCTCGGCCAGCTCGACGAATACTTCCAGGGCATGCGTCTGGAAGAGCTGACCCTGCTGAAGGGCGAGGAGCTGCGCAAGATCGAGAGCGATGTCGCCGTGTCGCGCGGCCTGTCGCAGTTCAAGTCCGGCATCATTCATACCGGCGAGTACGACGCCGAAGTGCCCAGCCTGACCGGCGATGTGCAGTTCAATATCTCGGTGAAGAAGAATGGCGTCACCACGGATGTCGCCATCAATCTTGCCGATATGGGCGGCCAGACGCGCAATCTCGACAACATCGTCGCCCACATCAATACCGAGCTGGAAGCGGCCGGCATGGTGACGCGTTTCGAGCGCACCAAGATCGGCGAGAAGAACGATATCGGCGTCATCCCCGGAAACGATCACGGCTTCCTGGTGCGCGGTGTGTCGACGGAACAGATTTCCTTCTCCGCGCCTGCTGCCCAGCCTGCGCTCTACTTTGCCGGCGTGTCCGGCATCAACGAGACGGCCGGCGGCCAGATCGTCAAGCTGACGGACCTGGCCAGCGGCGACCCGTCGATCGGCTATTCCACCCGCTTCTCGGCCGACCCGACCAAGAGCGAGGTCGATGTTGTCGGCGGCGAGGACGGCGAGACCCGCACCAAGCTGGTCGACAATCCGCTCGAGATCCAGGCGACCGCGGCCGCTGCCGATGGCGGCATTTTCGTGGTCGGCAAGACAACGGCCTCGACCGACGGCCAGACGCTGAAGGGCGAGCAGGACCTGGTCCTGGCCAAGTATGATTCCGCCGGCAATCGCGTCTGGAGCCGGGTGCTCGGTGCGGCCGACGATGCCGAGGGCGCCAGCGTCGCTGTCGATGCGGACGGCAATGTCGTCGTGACCGGCCAGGTGACCGGCGGTCTGGGCGACACCACCGATATCGGCGGCTCCGACAGTTTTGTGGCCAAGTATAATGCGGCCGGTGTCGAGCAATGGGTGCAGCGCTTCGGCGGCACCGGCGACGACAAGGGCACGGCCGTTGCGGTCGGCGATGACGGCACGATCTATGTTGCCGGCAAGGCGGCCTCGGCCTTCGGCAACCAGCCGCACCAGGGCGGGGTCAGCGACGGTTATCTGCGCGCCATCGGCACCGACGGACAGACATTGTGGACCCGCCGCATCGGCGATACCGGCGACGAGACGGTGTCCGCGATCGCGGTCGCCGATGACGGCAATATCCTGGTTGCCAGCAATGAAGGCGGCACGGCCGTCTTGCGCAAGTTCGATGCGTCCGACAATACGGCGCCGGCCCTGTGGGAACAGTCGTTGGGCGATCTGGACGACGGCTCGATCGGCGGCATCGCGGTCGACGGCACCGATGTCTACATCACCGGCGCGGCCGGCAGCGCTTTCGCGCCAAGCGCCCCGGTGGGCGCCCACAATGGCGGCGTGCGCGATGCCTTCGTGGTCAAGCTGACCGACGGCGCCAGCGCCAGTGTCGATTACACGACCTTTGTCGGCTCCGACTCCGATGACGGCGCGGCCGGCATCCAGGTCTTCAACGGCAAGGTCTATATCGCCGGCAAGACGCTGGGCGGGATCAATGGCGATACGCTGAACGGCGAGCGCGATGCCTTTGCGGCGCAGCTCGATGCGGCGACCGGCGCGCTCGACTGGTCGCACCAGATGTCCGGCCGCAACGGCCTGTCCCAGGCTACGGGCCTGGCGATCGGTGCGGGCGACGACTCGGTGCTGGACGCGCTGGGACTGCCGTCCGGCACGCTGACCTATTCCGACACCCGCGTGGTGACCGACCGCAGCTCGGCGCGCGAGGGCGATCATTTCTACGTGTCCGTGGATGGCGGTCGCCGCAAGAAGATCACCATCGACGGCGACGATACGATGCGGTCGCTGACCTTCAAGATCAACGCGGCCCTCGTGCTCAACGGCACGGCCGACGTGCGCCGCTCCTCCGATGGCGACCAGCTGCGGATCAAGGCGGCCGAAGGCAAGACGATCGAGCTGTTTGCCGGCGCCGATGGCCGCGATCTGCTTGAGTCGCTGGGCATCCAGCCGGGCGCCATCGTCAATACCGGCTCCCTGCTGGACGATGACGAGAAGACCTCCGACAGTCCGCCGCTCTTCGCGCTGGAATTGCCGGTGTCGATGTCGCTGGCTGACGAGAAGTCCGCGGAATCCGCCTTCGAGGCGATCCAGGATGCCATGTCCAAGGTGCAGCGCGCCTATCGCGAGATCACCATGGATCCGGCGCTGAAGGCGCTGCTGGAAGGTCCGCAGGCGGGCAAGAAGGGCGGCACGGTTCCGGCCTATTACAGCGCCCAGCTGGCCAATTACCAGGCCGGCCTGTCGCGCCTGAGCGCCGGCCCGCCGGCCGGTGCCGGCCTCTTCCTCTAGTTCTGACCCGTCGCGGTCAAAGCGGTTTCGAGAAGGTGAGGGCGAGCAGGCGCGGCGGGGTGTCCTCGTCGACCTCGGCACCGGCCTCGATGGCCTCGTTGAGACCCGTCAGCACAAGACCCGCAGCCTCGGCGCCCGCCACATAATCCGACACGGAATGGACATAGGCCTCGACGAGCGCGGCTTCGCCATTGCGCTCGAACTGTGCCCGGCTGCCGCGCATCTGGCGGTCCGGATGAAGTTCGCAAATGAAGAGCAGGCCGCCGGGCTTCAGGGCGCGGCCGATCTCGGCATAGACCGGCGCCAGATCGTCGACATGCTCCAGCACGAGATTGCCGATGACCAGGTCGGCGACCGCATCGGCGCAGGGCCAGGGACGGGTGATGTCGTGTTCGGCAAAGCGCACATGATCGCCCAGCCCGCGGGCCCGGGCACGTTCCAGCATGGCGGGTGACAGATCGAGGGCCAGCACGGAGGCGGCGCGCGAGGCGAGATATTCGGTATTCTTGCCGGTGCCGGCACTGATCTCGATCACATCGGCGCCGTCGAGCGGCAGTTCAGTGGTGCGCAGGACCAGGGCATCGAGATCGCGGGTGCGGTTCTCGTTGCTGTCATAGATCTTCGCCCATTCGGTATAGGCGTCGCGGGTCGGAATCGGCTCGGTCATGATCGGCTCCTTCACCGTATGACCGCTTGCCGCGATTGGCCCGGCAAGTAAAGGCCGGGCCGGCTTGCGGCGGATGTTCCGGGCAATCAGGCGGTATGATTGACCGCCATCGCGAAACCGCTGGTGGGGGCGGACGGACGGTTGCCATTGGCGCCATAGCCCGAGCCGGCATGACGCTGGCGGGCGGCCTCGTCGGCGATGGCTTTCACCACGCCTTCGGTCAGTACTTTCATGGCGTTGACCACGCGTCCGTTTTCGTCGAGCGCCGTGTGGAAGGCCTTCGTTGCTTCGCGCAGCAGGGCCTTGGCCTGTTCCGGAGCACCGGAAAAGCGGCCCGGTTCCTGGCGGGCGCGAGCGACTTCGGCGCGGTAGATATTGGCGAGCTCGGTCTTTTCGGTCTGCAGCTCGATCGCCTCATGGGGACGGCGGGCCTTGAACAGGCGCGTCTCCTCCTGGATCAGCGCGGTCAGGCGCTGGGTCAGCTTGAGCAGGGCCTGGGTGCGTTCCGACCCGTTTGCGGCTGCCAGTTCCGTCATGTCAATTCCCTCCTCCGGCTTCCTGATAGCGCAGGATCTCGGCCGTCAGCCGGTCGGCCAGGCCCAGCCCGCCCGATTGCGCCATCACTTTTGCGTATTCCTCGTGCAGCAGTCCCTTGAAGGCCTTTTCGCCCGGACCGCCGCCAAACGGATTGTCCTCGCCCACGCCCGAGAACATCTGTTCGAGCATCTGGGAGAGGAAGAAGGCTTCGAACTCCTCGGCGGCCGCGCGGGCCTCGGTCTCGGTGCGCGCAGCGGCGGTGTTCGGGGCGCCCTGGGAGCGTCCCGCCGCGGCGGCATTGGCCATCTGGAGTTCGAACAGATTGTCCATGGTGCCTACAGGACCTCGATATCGGCCTGCAGGGCACCGGCCGCCTTGATCGCCTGGAGAATGGTGATCATGTCGCGCGGGCTGACACCCATCGCGTTGAGGCCGTCGACCAGCTCGCTCAGCGAAACGCTGCCGCGGTCCAGCACGCCCAGCTGCATCGTGTCTTCCTCGGCGGTGACATTGGTGCGCGGCAGCACCACCGTCTCGCCGGCGTCGGCGAAGGGCGAGGGCTGGCTGGCGACCGGGGTCTCCGAGACGGTGATGGTCAGATTGCCCTGGGCGATGGCGACGGTGGAGACGCGCACATTCTCGCCCATGACGATGGTGCCGGTATTCTCGTCGATCACGATACGGGCCGGCAGGTCGGGCTGCACACGCAGCTGCTCGACTTCGGCCAGCAGGTCGATCATGTCGCCGTCATAGCTGGCCATGCGGTTCAGGCGGACCGTGGACGGGTTTTCCGCCCGCGCGGCGCCGCGGCCGATATAGGCATTGATGGCGTCGGCCATGCGGCGCGCCGTGGTGAAGTCGGGATTGCGCAGGGACAGGCGCAGGCTGTCGCGGTTGGCAATCTCGGCCCACGGGTCGATACCGGTGCCGTCGAACGGGTTTTCCACGATACCGCCATTGGCGATCCGGCCGGAGGTCGGCACGCCGCGGGTGATCGTCGCCGCATCGCCGCCGGCTTCGAAACCGCCGACGGTCAGCGAGCCCTGGGCGACGGCCCAGGCGCGGCCATGGCTGTCGAACAGCGGCGTGGCGATCAGCGTGCCGCCCTGCAGGCTGTCGGCATCGCCGATGGCCGAGACCGTCACGTCGATGCGCGAGCCCTGGCCGGAGAAGGCCGGCAGGCTGGCAGTCACCATCACGGCGGCAACATTATTGGTGTTCAGGTTGGCGTCGCGGGTATTGACGTTGAAGTGTTCCAGCATCGCGTTCAGCGACTGGTTGGTGAAGGCCGAGTTGCGCAGGCTGTCGCCCGAGCCGTCGAGGCCGACGACCAGGCCGTAGCCGACCAGCGGGTTTTCGCGAACGTCTTCGACGTCCACCATGTCCTTGATGCGCGAATTGGCCAGGGCCGGGGTGGCCAGGGCGAGGGCGGCGATCAGGGCGGTCAAGATGCGCATTTTGCGGTCTCCGGAACGGGTTCGCCCACGTCCTTGCGAAGACCGTGCCAGTCTGGCAAACTTGGTTAATATAATAAAACACTGAAAAATATAGGGTTTGGCGCCAGGTTGGCTGCGGATGGGGCGGAAAACCTGACCTGTGCGGCCGATTGCCGGGCATAAATTGCCGGGCAAATCGCGTCGGTTAAGCCTCTATTAAGTGGCCCGGTTCATCCATTAACGCATTGCAGAGAGGCATCGATTCTCGCCATGAAGATCCAGGGACCCAGCTCGAACTCCGCCGTTTCGGCCGGCAAGCGCAAGACCACGTCCGGCGCGTCCTCCCAGGGATTCTCGGTCGATACGGGCAGCCCGGCGGGCCGCACGGCCTCGACCGGTGCCGCGGGTGCGACCTCGGCGGTCCAGTCTGTCGATGCGATCCTCGCCCTGCAGGGTGTGGAAGATGCGACCCAGGCCAAGAAAAAGGCGACCGAGCGGGCGATGGATCTGCTCGATGTGCTCGACGAGCTGAAGCTCGCCCTGCTTGAAGGCGGCTTGCCGCGTGCCAAGCTGGTGGCTTTGATGAACCTGCTTCAGACCCGCCGCGACCAGACTCACGATGCCCGGCTGGAAGCCGCGCTGGACGAGGTGGAGACGCGTGCCGCGGTGGAACTGGCCAAGTTCTCCTGATCGTGACTGCCTCGCGCAGGTCTGAAAACTCACACTATTTCTGATGCTTTCCGCTGCGGCCGCTGAATTGCAGTGCCGCCAACAGCGCCTGCGCGTTGACTTGCGGGGATCGGCGCATATTCTCCGGCCCGCTTTCAGGGGAGCGTGGGAAACCGTATTGTGGTGAGTGGAAAGCGATGAGTGAATCAGAACGCATCGAACTGCCCAAGAACTATTTCCCGTCGGACGACGAGCCGTTCATGAATGACCGGCAGAAAGAGTATTTCCGGCGCAAGCTTATGGCCTGGAAGGAGGAGATCCTTCGCGAGAGCCGTTCGACCATCTCCAACCTCCAGGAAGACATGGGCTCGCTGCCCGATCTGGCCGACCGCGCCTCGACCGAGACCGACCGGTCCCTGGAGCTGCGGGCCCGCGATCGCCAGCGCAAGCTGATCTCCAAGATCGACAGTGCCCTGCGCCGCATCGAGGAAGACAATTACGGCTATTGCGAAGAGACCGGCGAGCCGATCTCCCTGGCCCGCCTCGACGCCCGCCCCGTGGCGACCCTGAGCCTGGAAGCCCAGGAACGCCACGAACGCAAGGAACGCGTCCACCGCGACGAATAGGATTTCGCGCGGACGAGAGCCTGCGGGCTCTGCTTTCCTTTTTGCATCGCTTTCCCCGGCCTTGTTGTTCAGCCCGGGGAAAGCGGAAGTGTTCATTTCAACCTCTCCATTTTTCCCGGATGCAAGCCTGCGCAGGCAGGCTGCAGATCCGGGATCGACCGAAGATCACTTCAGGCGATGAGCTTCCTGTAGATCCCGGCACGCCGCCCGGCCTGCGCCGGGCGTCCGGCCGGGAAAAATGCGGGTGGTGTTTTGGGGGCTGTCATGGCTCCAGCCCCGCGCTGACCGACCGTCACCCTGACGAAAGTCAGGGCCCAGTTCACAGAGCGAAGTCGTCACGATCTCGCGCCTGGCCTGCTTTCTGGCCTCGCTCCGATAGAGCCTGCCCTGCCTGAATCTGGCTTTACGATCTGGGTCCTGACTTTCGTCAGGATGACGGTGGCTGTAGCGGTTTCCGCGGGCGCCATCTCCCCGGGAGGAGAGAAGGGCGTATCGTCTCGCAAAAAAATAGGCCGCCGCGAGTGAACGCGACGGCCTCAGTGGAACCCGATGGTGGCGGGGTCTTTGGTCCTAGAACGGCATCAGGAGGTCGTAGATCTCCTGGCCGTAGCGGGGGCGCTGGACGTCGGTGAGATGTCCGCGGCCGCCATAGGAAATACGGGCTTCGGCGATCTGGGTGTGGGCGATCGTATTGTCCGAAGCGATGTCCTGCGGGCGCGCGATGCCGGTGATCAGCAATTCGCGCACTTCATTGTTCACACGCACTTCCTGACGGCCGGCGATCACCAGATTGCCATTGGGCAGGACCGAGGTGACCAGGGCGGCCACGGTCAGGGAGATGCTTTCCGTCCGGTTGACCGAGCCGGCGCCCTGCGAGGAGGAGGACGAACCCAGGCTGGCGAGCGAGGACGGGTCGATATTGTCGTTGAAGAAGCCGGTCAGGTCGGCGCCGAAGAATTGCGTCAGGTCGGCATCTTCCGCCGAGGAGCGCGTCCGGTTGGTCGAGTTCTGCAGCTGGGCGCGGTCGGAAATGTCGATATTGACCGTGACGATGTCGCCGACGCGGGCGGCGCGCGGGTCGCCGAAGAAGGTCGGCGAGTTGGCGTTCCACAGCGAGTTGGTCTGCGAGGTGTGCTGACGCGGCGTCGCATAGACCGGCGGCATCGGGATCTGCTGCGGACCGGCACCGGCGAGGACGGCGGGGTTCTCGATCGGCGTCATGGGCGGCGTCTGGCCGACATAGGACAGGCGGTCGGTGGCTGCGCAGGCCTGCAGGGTCGCCGCGCCGATGATGAGGATTGCGATTTTGCGGATCATGGGGGTTCTCCCTGGATATCAGAAGCTGGCAGCCGGCGAGGCGCCGACGCGGGCACGGCCCGGCCCGTCGACGAGGGCCTCCACCGTGCGGCTGGATTGCAGATTGACGAAGCGGGCCACCTCGCCGTCGGCGGCGTTTTCCATGGCGCGGGCGCGCACGGAGAGCTGGATGCCCGGAGCTTCGAAGACGAGGGTGACGAGTTCGCCGCGTTCGATCATCAGCGGGCGCTGCAGGTCATAGCCGCGCAGCGGCTCGCCCGGGCGCAGGGCGCGGCGGGTTTCCAGGCCGATGATGGCATCCGGATCCAGCAGCGAGTCCGGACGCAGGCGGTCCGAGCGCAGCGAGACCCATTCGATGTCGGCGTCGGAGATCTCGGCGCCGGCCGGAATGGCGCGGGCCAGGACCGGCACGTCGACCGTGACATAGGCGCGGCCGGTGATGCGCACCGTCTGGGCGCCGTCATAAGGCGTGATGTCGGCGACGAGCATGCCCGAGCGCGGGTCGAAATTCATCGATGCGACCTGCAGCCCTCCGGTCGCATCGACCGGAGCATGCAGGGCCAGCGCGGTGTTCGACAGACGCACTTCGTGGACGCGGCCCTCTTCGGCGAACAATTCGCCTTCCAGAAGGTCGGTCAGCGTGGCGGCGTCGATCACCTGGCTGTCGCGGGCCACCGTGATGCGGCGGACGCTGGCGGCATTCGCCCAGTCCAGACCATTCTCGGCGGCGATGCGGCGGACATATTCCACCGTCAGCGAGGTGCGCCCGCCCGGTTCCGGGGCGCGGGCGACCACGATGTCGGCGGCTTCGCCGTCGACCGTGAAGAGATCGCCGAGCGTGATGTGTGCACCATCGACGAGGAGTGTTTCGCGCAGCACCACCGCGTCGCTGGCCAGGGCCTGCGGCGCAATCAGCGCCGAGGCGGCCAGGCAGGTGAGGGCGAGGAGAGACTTGCGGGTCATCTATTCGCTCCGTTAGCGCAGGTTCGAGGAAGCAGCGAGCATCTCGTCGGATGCCGTGATGACGCGGGCATTCATCTCGTAGGCGCGCTGCGCCTGGATCAGGGCCGTGATCTCGGCGACCGAGTTGACGTTGGAGCCTTCCACGAAACCCTGGCGGATGATGCCGTAGCCCGGCGAGCCCGGCGTGCCGACAGAGGCGGTGCCGGAAGCGGCGCTTTCCAGATAGAGATTGTCGCCCGTGGCTTCGAGGCCGGCCTCGTTGAAGAAGGTCACGAGTTCCAGCTGGCCCACGGTGGACGGTTCGGTCTGGCCGTCGATGAGCGCCTGGACCTGGCCCTGGGCGTTGATCGAGACTTCGCGAGCGCCCTGCGGAATGGCGATGCCCGGTGCGACCGTGTAGCCGTCGGAGGTGACGATCTCGCCTTCCGGGCTCAGGGCGAAATTGCCGGCGCGGGTATAGGCATCGGAACCGTCAGGCAGCTGGACGCGGAAATAGCCGCGGCCCGAGATCGCCAGGTCGTAGGTATTGCCGGTGTTCGACAGCGGACCCTGTTCGGTGATCCGGTAGATGGCGTCGGCCTGGACGCCGAGACCGACCTGGACGCCCGTCGGCACGATGGTGCCGGCGTCGGAGGAGTTCATCCCCATGGCCTGGACGTTCTGGTAGAGCAGGTCCTGGAACTGGGCACGCTGGCGCTGGAAGGCCGTCGTGTTCATGTTGGCCAGGTTGTTCGAGATCACTTCGACATTCAGCTGCTGGGCCTGCATGCCGGTGGCGGCGGTGGTGAGGGAGCGCATGGTTCAACTCCTCCTTAAGAGACGCGGCCGAGGCGCTCGATGGCGCGCTTGTTCAGGTCTTCGGCGTCGTTCAGGAATTTGGACACGGACTGGTAGGTCCGCATGATGCTCATCATGTCGGTCAGTTCGGTGATCGACTCGACATTGGAGCGCTCGACATAGCCCTGGCGCACGACCGGATCGAAGGCCGGCTGGGGCTGGTTTTCCGGATCGTCGGCATTGGCGACCGTGTAGCGGCCATTGCCTTCCTTGGTCATCAGCGAGCGGTTGGGCACTTCGAACACGCCGATGCGGCCGACGGCCTGGCCGTCCTGCATGATCACGCCGCCGTCGACCACAATGGTCTCGGTCGCGTTGGGGTCGAGCAGGATCGGGGCGCGGGTGTCGGCGTCGAGCACCGGGGCACCGTCGGCAGCGACCAGCTGGCCGTCGGCATCGGTGCGGAAGCGACCGTCACGCGTATATTGTTCGGTGCCGTTGAAGTCGACGGCGAAGAAGCCTTCGCCCTCGATGGCGACGTCGAACTGGCGGCCGGTGAAGTCGAGCGCACCCTGGCTGAAGTCGCGGCCCATGCCCCAGTTCGTCACGTACTGAAGCTCTGACGGTCCGTCGGCGTGTTCGGCGGTGCGGGCGGGCTGGTTCTCGAGAAGCAGCGACTCGACCTTGAAGCCGGCCGTGTTCGCGTTCGCGATGTTGTTGGCGATGACGTCCATGTCCCGGCGAAGGGTCATCTGGCGCGTCAGGCCGATCATGATTGCGTTGTCCATCGGGCGGTTTCCTTTCTGGATACCTGGTGTCGCCGTCGTATCGCAGCGATTGCCCGACAAGTTGCACGCAGCGTGCCAAGGTTAATTTTGTTGGTTATCAGCCACTTGGCCCGATCGCCTTGGGGGACAGGCCTGCCGGGTCCGGCAATCCTGTCCGGGCGGGTGGGAAGAAGTTGCCGGGGCGGGGGGAGCACTACGAAACGTTAACCGCAGTGACCGTTAATAGGCCCAGGACGATTCCCCCGTTTGGAGCCCGCAATGGCCGACGAAGAAACAGAAACCGAAGACGGCGCCGAAGGCGAAGAAAAGGCCAAGAAGAGCCCGATAAAGCTCATTCTTTTCATTGGCTTGCCTGTGCTGATCCTGCTGCTCGCGGGTGTCGGCGGCTTCCTTCTGTTCTCCGGTGGCGGCGACGATGCGGCCGAGCATGCCGATTCGTCGCATGGCGAATCGGGGGGTGACGGGCATGGCGGCGATACGCATGCCGCGGCCGAACAACATGCCGAACCGCATTATTTCGACCTGCGCGAGGGCGATGGCGAGGTGGAGACGATCACCACCAACATCCGGTCTTCGGATGGCCGCCCGGTTCTGGTGCAGCTTAAATTGTCCTTCGAGTCCACGAATCCGGAGATGGAGAGCATTCTCCAGTCCCATGTGGATCCGATCATGGACCAATTCATCATGTTCCTGCGCGAGCTGCGCGAGGACGATCTCTACGGGTCGGCGGGTATGCACCGCGTGCGGCTGGAATTGCTGCGCCGGGTGAATCTGGCGATCGAGCCGGCCCAGGTGGATGCCGTGCTCATCCAGGAATTCCTGATTGTCGACTAACGCTTAACTGGACGGATTTCGATGTCTGACGACTTGGATCAAGACGCGCTGGCCGCCGAATGGGAGGCAATGGCCGAGGACGGTGACGACCTCGACCTGGCGTCCGAATGGGAGGCAATGGTCGGCGGCGGCGACGATGACGACCAGGATCTTCCCACCGTTGGCGGCGGACCCGAGCGCATCCTCAACCAGGACGAAATCGACAGCCTGCTCGGCTTCTCGCTGACCGACGACGATGCCGCCGACAAGTCCGGCATCCGCGCGATCATCAATTCGGCGCTTGTAAGTTATGAGCGCCTGCCGATGCTGGAAATTGTCTTCGACCGCTTGGTGCGGCTAATGACGACCAGCCTGCGCAATTTCACCTCGGACAATGTCGAGGTGTCGCTCGATAATATTTCATCCATCCGCTTCGGCGACTACCTCAACTCGATCCCGCTGCCGGCGATCCTGGCCGTGTTCCGGGCCCAGCAGCTGGACAATTACGGCCTGCTGACGGTCGACTCCAACCTGATCTACTCGATCGTGGACGTGCTGCTCGGCGGCCGCCGCGGCACGTCGGCCATGCGGATCGAGGGGCGTCCCTACACCACGATCGAGCGTATGCTGGTGCAGCGCATGATCGAAGTCGTGCTGGGCGATGCCAAACAGGCTTTCCAGCCGCTGACCGAAGTCGATTTCGATCTGGAGCGCGTGGAGACCAATCCGCGCTTCGCCGCGATCGCCCGCCCGGCCAACGCCGCCATTCTCGTCAAGCTTCGCATCGACATGGAAGATCGCGGCGGCCGCATCGAATTGCTGCTGCCCTATGCTACCCTGGAGCCGATCCGGAAGATGCTGCTGCAGCAGTTCATGGGCGAGAAGTTCGGCCGCGACAATATCTGGGAAGGCCACCTGGCCACCGAGCTGTGGTCGACGAACATGGAAGTCCAGGCCGTTCTGGACGAACAGCGCCTGCCGCTCGGCAAGGTGGCCGATCTCAAGGTCGGCGACACGCTTTTCCTCGACGCCACCCCGAACAGCGAGGTGGAGTTGCGTTGCGGCCAGGTGCCGCTCACCCGCGGCCGCATGGGCCGTATCGGACACAATGTTGCCCTGCGCCTGAGCGGTCCGCTCTCGCCGGGGGCCAAGAAAGCGATGATGAGGTTCGCATGACGCTCGCAGCTCTGGTTTTCGAAGGCCTGGTGGCCGCGCTTCTCGTCGTTGCCGTCGTGATGTGCTTGCGTGTCGACCGTCGTCTGAATGCCCTGAAGAAGGGACAGGACGGCGTGCAGTCCTCCGTGATCGCGCTCAATGAGGCGACCGATCGTGCCCGGGCCAGCCTGGCTGCCCTCGAGCGCGCCACCAGCCAGTCCGGTGATGTGCTGGAAACGCGCGTCGCCGAGGCCCGCAAGCTGGCCGACGAGCTGCGGCTGATCACCGGCGAGGCCGATCGCCGGGCAGACAGCCTGTCGTCGCGCCGGGCCCCGGCTCCGAGCCGCCGCCGCGCCAGCGAGATCTTTCCCGAAGGCGCCGGCTCGCGCGTCATCAACGATCTGAAGGATGTGAGATAGGTCATGCGCGAACCGGTTCGTCTGCTCGCCGTTCTCGCCGTCCTGATGGGCGGCCTGTTCGGCCTGAAAGCCCTGTCGGTCGCCAATGGCGCCGCCGATTGGTGGGAAGCCCATGCTGCCACGCTGCTCGCCGAAGAGGCGACGCCGCAGGAAAGCGGTGACGGCCATGACACGTCTGCCGATGCGGACGCCGCACATGATGCCGAAGAGGGCGAACACGCGGCGGAGACGCCGGCCGCATCGCCTGTTCCGGACACGGCGTTCCAGCCAGCCGGTGACGTGTCTGCCGCCTTCGCCGAACGCATTGCCAGCGGCATGCGCACGGCCGAGGAAGACCGCGTCTTCTATCGCCTGCGCGAACGCTCTGCCGAACTGGACCGCCGTGAACAGGAACTGGAAACCCGCGAAGCCCTGATGCTGGCCATGGAACAGCGCGTCGACGGCAAGATCGAGGAGCTCAACACGCTACGCACGCAGATCATGGAGCTCACCGACAGCCTGTCCGAACGCGAAGGTCAGGACATGCAGGTGATCGTCGACTGGTATGGCGCCATGGATCCGGGCGATGCCGCCGAGCGGATCGCCAGCCTGGACATGGAAACCCAGATCCAGATCGCCTCGCGCATGTCGCAGCGCAAATTCGGGCCGATCCTGGCCGAGATGACGCCGGACGCCGCTGCCGCGGTGACCCAGCGCATGGCGACCCGCAGCGACCTGCCCGATACCGTGGCGGAGCTGGAGGCCCGGCTTGCCGAAGGCGGCTAGACATATCGCCTCTCTGACCGGCGGGCTGACCCTCGCCTTGCTCGGTTCGACAGCCCTGGCCCAGACGGCCGGGGCGTTTGTCGTCGAGCGCACGGGTGCGGGCGCGCGCATCGTCATTGACTATGACGATGCGATCGCGAATGCGCGCCCGTCTGCGGCTGCCGATGTCGAACACACTGTCCTGATCGTCCGCCTGAGCGAACCGCTGGAGGCGGATGTCGCCGGTCTGGCCGATCAGCTTGGCAATCTGGCAGCCCGTGCGCGTCTCGATCGCGACGGCTCGACCCTGCGCATCGCCCTCAACCAGACCGCCGACGCCCATGTGTCGTCGAGCTATGACCAGGTGGCGATCGATATCGTTCCTGTCGGCGCGCCGGCGCCTGCACCGATCGTGTCGCCGCGCGAGGCGCGCGAGCGCGAAGAGGCGCGTCAGGCTGCCGAGCGCGCGGCCAATCCGCCGCCCGTGCCGTTGGTTGACGCACTGCCGGTGCAATACCGCGTCGGGCAGGCGACCGAATACACACGCATCGAGTTTCTCTGGCCTCGCGAGGTCGGTTTCGAACTTGCGCAGAGCGGCAATACCGCGACCATCCGCTTTGACGCCCCGGCCGATATCGAGCTGGGCCGTCTGCGCGGATCGCCGCCGCGCTTCCTGGAAAACGTCCGCGGCGAACGCGATGTGAATGACTGGGTTCTCACGCTGGACGTGACGGACGGTGTCGAGGTGCGGGCCTGGAATGAAGGCGGCCGCGTCGTTGTGGACCTGCCCGATCCGGACGTGGCAAGCGCGGCAGCCCTGCTGGCCCAGCTCGGCGATCTGTCAGCCGAAACGGGCGGCGAAGCCGAGCCGGAAGAGACCGTTCCGGAAGAGGCTGCCGATACAGTGTCCGTCGCGGATGCCACAGAGACGCCGGCCCGCGGTCCTGCACAGCTGCAGCCGGAACCGGCGGCCGAGCCCCGGCCCGCAGAAGACGAGCCGGTTGCAGACACCCAGTACGTCTCGGCCGACGCCCCGATTGTCGCTGAAGGCGGCGACCCCGTACCGGCCGATGGCCGCGTGCGCGCGAATGTCTCCGAGTTCAATGGCGACCTGCGGGTCGAGTTCGACTGGGCGGCGCCTCTGGGCGCGGCCGTCTTCCGCCGCGGCGAGGCGGTCTGGATCGTGTTCGATGCGGCGGCCGATATCGACCTGCGCGAGATGGAAATGGCCAATCGCCGCCATGTGCGCGACTACACGGCCGTGCGCGGTGAGGACTGGTCGGCCGCGCGCATCGCCGTGCCCTCGACCTCGCAGGCCGAGGCACGGATCGAAGGCGCGCGCTGGACGGTGGTTTTCTCCGAACGGATCGACTCGCCGCCGCGTCCGATCAATGTGCGCCGCGATGCCCGCCGCACGAGGCCGGGCCGCATCCTGATGGATATCGCCGATCCGCGCGCCATCCGCTGGATCGAGGACCCCGTTGTGGGAGATCGGATCGGCGTGGTCACGGCCGGTGCGCCGGTACAGGGCCTGACCGCCCGCCGCGACTTTGTCGGCGGTGCGCTGTTGCCCAGCGCCCAGGGCGGCGCCGTGGAAGCCATCGCCGAAGATATCGAGATCAGCCTGATTACCTCGGGTGTGGCGATCAGCCGCCCGGAAGGGCTCAACCTGTCGCCGGCATCGGAGGCCGCTGCGGCGGGCGCGGAGAGCTCGGTCCTGTCGAACATTTCCTCGCCAGCACTGATCTATTTCGATGCCTGGGACGGCGACAGCTACTTCCGGCGTGACTGGAATGCCCGCCTGCGCCGTGCGGCGCTGGAAGAGGGCACCGACGGCAAGATTGCACTGGCCCGCTTCCTTCTGGCCAATGAGCTGGCACCGGAAGCGCTCGGCATGCTCGATCTTGCAATCCAGCAGGACGCCTCGCTGGCAAACGATCCCCATGTGCGCTCGCTGCAGGGCGTGGCCAGCTACATGATGGACCGGCTGACCGACGCCCAGACCTATTTCTCGCATCCCGCGCTTGCTGTCGATCCGGCAGCCGATCTCTGGCGTGCGATGACAGCCGTCGGCGAGGAGCGCTGGGCCGATGCCCGCCGCCGCTTCGCGTCCGGTGACAGCACGATCTATTATTATCCGCCGGTCTGGCAGTCGCGGTTTCTGGTCGCCCACGCCCGTGCTGCGATGGAGTTGCGGGACTATGCGGCCGCCCAGGACCTGCTCTACCAGGCTGAGGCCGGCGAACCGGATGACCGGACGCGTCGCGAGGCGCAATACATCCAGGCACGCCTGGCCGAGGCCGACGGCCAGATCGAGCAGGCGATCGCGCTGCTGCAGGATCTGTCGGATTCCGGCGACGCACAGATGGAAGCCAAGGCGCTGTCCGACCTTTATCGCCTGCAGCTGGCCGCGGGGCAGATCACCCGCACCGAGGCGATCGACGCGCTGGAAAACCTGCGCTTCCGCTGGCGCGGCGACACGATCGAACTGGATACGGTGCGTGCGCTGGGCGAGCTCTATGTCAGCGCCGGCGAATATGCGCGCGGGCTGGAAACGATGGACACCGCCCAGGCGCGCTTCCCGGATACCGAAGCCGGCCGCCGGATCGGCGAGGACATGGATGCGATCTTCCGCCGTCTCTTCCTCGATGGCGAAGCCGATCGCATGGATCCGGTCGAATCTGTCGCCATTTTCTACGAATATCAGCACCTCGTGCCGATCGGCGCCGACGGCGACCGCATGGTGCGCCGCCTGGCCGAACGCCTGATCGCCTTCGACCTGCTCGATCCGGCCTCCGAACTGCTGCAGCACCAGGTGGAATACCGCCTGCGCGAGCCGCTCGCCCGGGCGCGTGTCGCGACCGATCTTGCGGTCGTCTACCTGATGGACCGGCGCTATGAAGACGCGATCAACGCCTTGCGGACATCCCGCATCGCCGGCCTGTCCGAAGAGCTGCGCAATGAGCGCTACCTGCTCGAAGCCCGTGCCTATTCCGAGCTGGGCCGTCACGAGCAGGCGCTGGAACTGATCGCGTCCGATCGCTCGGCCCCCGCCAACCGGCTGCGTGCCGATATCGCCTGGACCCAGCGCGACTGGCCGATGGCCGGCCGGCGGCTCGAGGCCCTGCTGGGCAACCGCTTTGCCGATACCGAGCCGCTGGATGCGTCCGAACAGGCCGATGTCATGCGTGCGGCGATTGCCTATTCCTTGGCCCGCGACACCGAAGCCGCCGTGCGGCTGGGCGAGCGTTATGGCGAGGCCATGGCCGGGACGGAACAGGCCGCAGCGTTCGAGCTGCTGACCGACGAAAGCGCGCCGGCGGGCAATGCCCGCTTCTCCGATCTCGCCACGCGGATCGCCAGCATCGACACGCTGGACGCTTTCATGGAGCCCTTCCGCGACCGCTTCACCAATAGTGGCGGACCGAGCTAGGGCTGTTGCTCCGGCTGCGCTGACATATCTCTCATCGGAACGACACTGGCCTGCGCGGACGCGCCGCGGAGCGTGATGCGTCGTGGGCGACCGGCCCGGGTCAGCCCCCGCCTATCGTCCCGAAACTCTGCATCAGCGAGCCGGTGACGAGGCGCCAGCCGTCGATCAGGACGAAGAAGATCAGCTTGAAGGGCAGGGAAATCACGATCGGCGGCAGCATCATCATACCCATCGACATGAGGATGGAGGAGACGACGAGGTCGATGATCAGGAAGGGGATGAAGAGCAGGAAGCCGATCTCGAAGGCGCGGCGCAGTTCGGAGATCATGAAGGCAGGCGCGACGATCCAGAATGAGGTGGCTTCCGGCGTATCGGGCAGGGGCTGTTCCGACATCTCGATGAACAGCGCCAGATCGTCCTCGCGCGTGTGGGCCAGCATGAAGGTCTTCAGCGGACCGGTCGACAGGTCGAAAGCTTCGGTCAGCTCGATCTCGTCTTCCATCAGCGGCTGGATGCCCTGTTCGTATGACTGGGTGAAGACCGGTGCCATGATGAAGCCGGTCAGGAAGATCGCCAGCGAGACGAGAACGGCGTTCGGCGGGCTCTGCTGCAGGCCCAGCCCGGTGCGCAGCAGGGACAGAACGACGATGATCCGCACAAAGCTGGTCGTCATGATGACGATGGAAGGCGCCAGCGACAGGACGGTGAGCAGGGCGACCAGCTGCAGCACGCGCTCGGTCAGATCGCCCTCGGTGCCGGTATCGATCGTGATGCTCTGTGCCTCGGCGCCCGCACCCAGAAGGGTGATGATGCCCAGGACGAAGAGCGCAGCGCAGACCCAGAAGCCCTTTTTCATGCCGCATCCCCCGTCTCGATGGCCTGTGCCGGGCGTGCGGCGGCCGGCCGGCTGGCCAGCACGGTTTCCGCTTCCGCTCCCAGAAGGACCACATGTTCGGTGTCGTCAGCCTGCACGATGACCACGCGGCGGCGCGGGTCGATCACCAGGGTTTCCTTGAGGCTCAGCCGGCGCTCCATGCCGGCGCCGAAGCCGCGCAGACCGGTCATGCCCTGCAGGATCCAGCCGCGGCGCACGGCATAGCCGAACAGGCCGAGTGCGCCGACCAGCACGGCAAGCACCGAAACGGCGAAGAAATAGTGGGTCCAGTCGACGATATCGGTCATCGGGCCTTTGCCTCATAAGAGATTACCCGCTTGTCCGGTGATGCGGTTAAGTGCGCGTTAACTGTGACGGCGCACCTTCGTTAACGGTAGAAAAGGGGATTCGCGGATGCGGCCCGACGACGTGTCAGTGCTGGCACTTCTTCGACAGTCGATGAGCTTCAACACCGAGCGCCAGCGGGTGATCTCGGAGAATGTGGCCAATGCGAACACGCCCGGCTACACCGCGAAGGATCTCGACGAGAGCGAATTCAATCGCGCGGTACAGCGCCAGTTGCGCGGCCACGAGGCCGGCAATGGCCCGTCGCGCGTGCGCATGCTGACCAGCGAGGCCGGGCACATGTCCGGTTCTGCCGGCGGTTCGGCGTCGCGCAACTGGGAAGCGTCCGACGCGCCGGATTCCGAAACCACGGTCAACGGCAATTCGGTCGTGCTGGAAGAACAGATGGTGCGGGCCCAGGAAACGCGCATGCAGTACGAGAGCGCGCTGACCCTGTACCAGAAGAGCCTGGGGCTGATCCGTATGGCGATCAAGCCGGCCGGCCGCTAAGTGAGGAGCTAGAGGATGAGCGACGCATCTGACGCCATGTCGATCTCCGCTGCCGGCCTGCGGGCCCAGGCAGCGCGCATGCGCATCATCTCGGAAAACCTGGCCAACGCCGATTCCACGGCGCGCGAGCCGGGCGGGGATCCCTATCGCCGCCAGATCCCGGTCTTCGAGGCCGAGCTGGATCGCGTGACGGGGCTGAACCATGTCCGCATGAATGATGTCGCCTATGACCAGACCGAGTTCACGCTGGAATTCGACCCGGGCCACCCGGCCGCGGATGAAGCCGGCTATGTGCGCACCTCTAATGTCGAGACCCTGGTCGAGATGATGGATATGCGCGAGGCGATGCGCTCCTACGAAGCCAATCTGAACATGATCGAAAACAGCCGGCGCATGCAGGAGCGTACGCTGGACCTGCTGCGCCGCTAGAACCGCGCGCGCCGCTCTCAGAATGAGGATGTGAGCCCATGGCTGCCGATCTTTCCGCCGTCCAGGCCTATCAGGCCGCGGTCCGTGCCGCCCAGCAATCAGTGGGTGGCGCCAAGGAAGCCGAAGCGACACCGTCGCTCGACTTCGGCAATATGGTCTCCTCGGCCATTGCCGATACCTCCGGCGCCCTGGCCAATGCCGAACAGATGACCGCCGCCGCGGCTGCCGGCGAAGCCGAGTTGCTGGACGTAGTCACGGCCGTGTCCGCCGCCGAGATCTCGCTGGAAACCGTCGTTGCCGTGCGCGACGAGGTGGTCCGCGCCTACCAGGAAATCCTGCGCATGCCGATCTAGCGCCGCTGACAGATACAATCAGATAAAAGACCCCGGCCGTGGCCGGGGTCTTTTTCTTTCTGCTTCTATTGCGCGGACTGGACCGAGGCCGTCCAGGCCTCGACTTCCTCGGTCAGCATCGACAGCGGGATCTGGCCCGAGGCGAGAACCGTGTCGTGGAAGGCGCGAACGTCGAAGGCATCGCCCAGCGTGCGCTCGGCCTGCTCGCGCAGGGCGACGATATGGTTCTTGCCGACCTGGTAGGCTGTCGCCTGACCGGGGAAGACCACATAGCGCTCGACCGCCGGGATGATGTCGGCGTCGGAATTGGGCGTGTTCTCCTGCAGGTAGGCGATGGCCTCTTCGCGCGACCAGCCATTGGCGTGCAGGCCTGTATCGACCACCAGGCGGCAGGCCCGCCACAGCTCCATCGCGATACGGCCGGCATTGAGATACGGGTCTGAATACAGCCCCATCTCGACCGGCAGGGATTCCGCATACAGACCCCAGCCTTCCGCATAGGCGGTGTAGCCGACAAACTGGCGGAAGCGGGGGAGGTTTTCCATTTCCTGCTGGATCGAACGCTGCAGGTGGTGGCCCGGAATGCCTTCATGATAGGCCAGCGTTGCCATCTGGTAGATGGGCACGCTCGTCATGTCGCGCAGATTGACATAATAGACCGCGGGCCGTGAGCCGTCGGGCGTGGCGTTCTCGTAGAAGGCCAGGCCGGCGCCGGCTTCGCGGAAGGGTTCCACCCGCCGCACGACCAGTTCCGCTTCGGGCAGGGTGCCGAAGAATTCGGGCAGGCGTTCGCGCACCGTCTCAATGATTTCCGTTGCACGTTGCATGTAGGCCTCGCGGCCCTCATCTGTATCCGGATAGTAGAATTGCGGATCCTCGCGCAGGAAGACGAAGAAGTCCTGCAGGCTGCCCTCGAAACCGGTCTGCGCCATCACCTCGCGCATCTCCGCATGCAGCCGGTCGACCTCTGCCAGGCCGAGCGCGTGGATCTCCTGCGCCGTCATGTCGGTCGTGGTGAAGCCGGCGAGCAGATTGTTGTAGAAGGCTTCGCCATCGGGCAGGTCCGCGACGCCATCGGCCGTCGCCGAACGGTCCCGATGATCTACCAGCATGGCTTCAAGACGCGCATAAACCGGTCCGAAGTCTTCGAGCAGTGCCGTGCGGGCCTGGTCCAGAAGGGCGGCCTGTTCGGTATCTGTCAGGTCGAGTGCGCCGACCTTGCGCTGGAAGTCTGCCCAGAGGGGATGATCCGGACCGTCATCGAAGGGGGCACCGGTCTGCAGGCCCTGCACGGTGGACAGGACGCGGTCATAGACCCAGGCGGGCGCCTCGATGCCCTGCGCGAACCGGTATTCGGCCTCGGCGATGTGCATGTCCATCACATCGTCCAGGGCCGAGAGGCGCTGGATATAGGCTTCGGCATGGCCGGCGGTTTCGATGCGGTGCTGGCCGATCAGGAAAGCCAGATAGCCGGTGTGCGGTCCGAACAGCTGGTTGAAGACATAGCCGTAGCGGTCGAAGGGTTCGGACTCCGCCGCGCGTTCGGCGCTGTACTCGAACAGGCGCCAGGACATCTGGCCCACCGGGTCGAGTGCGTCGAAGTCGAACCGCGTGCGCATCTCTTCAAGCCGGGCCAGGCTGCGCTGGTTCGCGGCCTCAAGTGCCTCCGGGCTGATATCGTTCCAGCGGCCATAATCCTCGTCGATAATGCCCAGGCCGGTCTTGTTGGCCGGGAAGTATTCCAGTTCTTCCTCGAAATTGCCTGCGAACCAGGCGTTCAGACGGTCGGTCTCCGTTTCCTGCGAGATGCTCTGGCGCGCGGTGTCCTGTGCGAATGCAGGTGCCGCGGCGGCTCCCGTTGCGATGATGCAGGTCGCCAGCACGACAGCACGCAGCGGTGCGATTTTGGCAAATGACATGATTTCCCCTCAGCCAGTTGAATCGGCA
Organism: Maricaulis sp.; assembly: GCF_017642925.1. GTDB lineage: Bacteria > Pseudomonadota > Alphaproteobacteria > Caulobacterales > Maricaulaceae > Maricaulis. The sequence goes on from NZ_JAEPOL010000011.1 coordinate 36,224, forward strand.
AGATCGGGGAGGCTGTCCTTCGGGACTCTGGCGCCGTGCTTACAGCGCCGTAATGGCGCGCCCGCTACCGCACAAGAAAAGGCCCTCCGGGTGAGCGGAGGGCCTTTCTTTGACTGTCGACTGGGAAGGACGGCTTATTCCGCCGCCTGCGTCTCCGCGATCCAGTTGTTCACGCGCTCTTCCAGCACCGCCAGCGGCATGGCGCCCTGGGTCAGGACGACATCGTGGAAGTCGCGGATGTCATAGGCCTCGCCGAGGGCCTCTTCGGCCACGCCGCGCAGGCGCAGGATTTCCAGCATGCCGACCTTGTAGGCATTGGCTTGGCCCGGATAGACGATGTAGCGGTCGATGGCATTGCGCACATCGCCTTCCGGATTGGGCGTGTTTTCCAGCAGGTAGTCGACCGCTTCCTGGCGCGTCCACTGGTGATGGTGCAGGCCGGTATCGACCACGAGGCGGCAGGCCCGCCACAGCTCCATCGCCAGCCGGCCGAAGTCGGAATAGGGGTCGGAATAGAAGCCGAACTCCTTGGGCAGGTATTCGGTGTAGAGCCCCCAGCCTTCGGTATAGGCGGTGTAGCCGCCAAAGCGCCGGAAGGCCGGCACGCCGTCCAATTCCTGCATGATGGCCAGCTGCATGTGGTGGCCCGGAATGCCTTCATGATAGGCGAGCGCTTCCATCTGGTAGGTCGGCATGTCGGCCATGTCGCGCAGATTGGCGTAGTAGACGCCGGGGCGCGTGCCGTTCGGGGCCGGGCGCTGGTAGAAGGCCTTGCCCGCCGCGTTTTCGCGGAAAGGCTCGACGCGGCGCACTTCCAGCTCGGCTTCCGGGAAGGTGTTGAACATCTGCGGCAGCGTCTCGCGCATCGTGTCGATGAGCGCGGTGGCGTCGGCGAGATAGTCGGCCCGGCCTTCATCGGTGTTGGGATAGTAGAACTGCTCGTCGGTGCGCATGAACTCGAAGAAATCCTGCAGGGAGCCTTCGAAGCCGACCTCGTCCATGATGGCGCGCATCTCGCCATGAATGCGCTCGACCTCGGACAAGCCGAGCTGGTGGATCTCCTCGGCCGACAGATCCATCGTCGTGTAATTGTTCAGGAGGTAGTTGTAGAACTCGCCGCCATCGGGGTGTTTCCACACACCGTCATCGTCGGTGGCGACTTCCGCCTGCTCCTCGAACAGGGCGATGATCCGCTGATAGGCGGGTTCGACGACGGTCGTCAGGGCCGCCTCGGCTTCGGCGATCAGGCGGTCCTTCTCGGCCTGGTCGATGTCCAGCGCCTCGACCTTGCCACGGAAGTCGGCCATCAGCGGGCTGTCCTCGCCGCTGTCATCGAAGGGGGCACCCGTGATGACATTGCGCGCGGTGGCGATCATCGGCTCGTAGGTCCAGCGCGGCGTCAGAATGCCCAGCTCGGCCGAGCGGCGCGAATTGGCGATATTCTGGTCGAGATAGTCGCCCATGCCTTCCAGCCTTGCGACATAGGCCTCGGCGTCAGAAAGCGTGTCCACCCGGTGATTGTTGATCAGGAAGGTGGGCGTGTTCATGTGCGGGCCCGAGCGCGGCGTGAATGTGTAGCCGTGATCGCGCCAGCGCCAGCCGGCTTCGCTTCGCTCGGCATCGTATTCGAACAGGCGCCAGGAGAGCTGGGCGCTCTCGTCCAGCGCATCGAAATCGAAATTCTCGCGCATATGGGCGAGATTGGCCTGGCCGATCTCATAGCTCTCGGCCTCGAATTCCGGCGAGGCGTCGTTCCAGCGATTGTAATCCGTCTTGCGGCCCAGATAGGTCTGGTACATCGGATTGCGGGCCAGGTTTGCCTCGAAGACTTCGTCGAACCAGGCGTTCAGGCGCTTGCTTTCGGTTTCGGTCGCATCGGCTGTCTGCGTGGTCGCATCAGCGACCTGGGCGCCGCCGGAACCCGTTTCCGGCTGATCGGCCTCGGCCGGGTCGCGGCCGGCAACAGGATGATCCTCGGCGGGTTGCGAACAGGCAGCCAGCAGGGCCAGCGCCGACGCTCCGGCCAGCCAGGTCATTGCGGTCTTCGTCATAACTCTTCCCCTCACTCTTGGCTCTCGCCACGCTTCTCGGCGACATAATCATTGACCAGCTCGGTCAGCACGGGCAGCGGCAGCGACCCGTTGGTCAACACGACATCGTGGAATTCGCCCCAGTCGAAATCCTCGCCCAGCTCTTCGCGGGCATAGTCGCGCAGGTCGCGGATGCGCATCTGGCCGATCTTGTAGGACGTCGCCTGGCCCGGCCAGACGATGTAGCGCTCGACCTCGCGGACGATCTCCTCCTCGGTGAAGGAGGTGTTGGCCATGAGATAGTCGATGGCATCTTCGCGCGACCATTGCAGAGAGTGGATGCCCGTATCGACCACGAGGCGTCCGGCGCGCCAGAGCTCATAGGCGAGGCGGCCGAAATCCTGATAGGGATCGGTGAACAGGCCCATCTCCTTGCCCAGGCTCTCGGCATAGAGCGCCCAGCCTTCGCCGAAGGCCGACAGGTAGAGCAGGCGCTGGAACATCGGCGTGCCTTCACGCTCCTGGGCGAGGGCGAGTTGGAAGTGGTGGCCGGGAATCCCTTCGTGATAGGCCAGCGTTTCCATCTGGTAGGTCGGCAGGTTCCGCATGTTCAGCGTGTTGGCGTAGTAGATGCCGGGACGCGACCCGTCGAGTGCCGGCGAATTGTAGAAGGCGCTGGGTGAACCGGCGGCGCGGAAGGCCTCGACTTCCCGGACAACGAGCGGCGCTTCCGGCATGGTGTCGAAATAATCCGGCAACACTGTGCGCACGCGATCGAAAATGGCATTGGCACCGGCGATGTACTCGGCGCGACCCTCATCCGTGTTCGGCAGGTAGAACTGCTCGTCAGTGCGCATGAATTCGAAGAAGTCCTGCAGCGAGCCTTCGAAGCCCACCTGATCCATGATGGCGCGCATCTCGCCATGGATACGGTCGATCTCGGCGAGGCCGATATCGTGGACTTCCTGCGGCGACAGGTCGGGCAGGGTGGTGAAGCTGGCCAGCTGGCTTTCGTAATAGGCCTGGCCGCGCGGCAGTTTCCAGGCGCCATCGCGCGTATCCGTCATCTCGGCATGGCGCTCGAACATGTCGATCAGGCGGCGATAGGCCAGGCTGACAGAGCTCTCCAGAGCCTCGGTCGCGCGGGCGATGAGATCGTCCTTCGCGTCCTGGTCGATATCCAGCGCCTCCACCTTGCCGCGGAAATCGGCCAGCAGCGGGCTCTCGCTGCCGCTGTCGTCAAAGGGCGCACCGGTGATCAGGGCCTGCGTGTTGCCGATGAGATAGTCGAAAGCGAAACGCGGCGGCAGGACGCCGGCCTCGGCGCGTTCGTCGGCGCGGGCGATCAGCGTGTCGAGAACCGGGCCCAGTCCTTCCAGGCGGCGGATATAGGCCTCGGCGTGATCGGCATTCTCGATCCGGTGCTGGCTGATCAGCAGGGTCGGCATGCCGGTGTGCGGACCGAACATCTGGGTGAAGACATAATTCTGGTCGCGGAATTCATACTGCCGGATGCCGGTTTCCTGCAGATATTCGAAGACACGATAGGAAACCCGGGCGTCGGCATCGAGCGCGTCATAGTCGAAACTGTCGCGCATATAGGCGAGGCGGTCGACGCGGCGCTGCTGGTCGGCGGCGGCGGCCTCGTCTGTCACGGCATCCCAGCGGCCATAGGCGTCCAGATTGTCGATCCGGCCGAGCTGGGTCTGGGTTTGCGGCGAGCGGACCAGATCGGCCTCGAACAGCTCGTCGAACCAGGCATAGAGGCGTTCGCTTTCGCTCTGTTCGGCCTGGGCGGCCCGGGCCGCCTCAACAGCGGCGCCGGACAACTCGTTCTGCGGCGTGGCGCTGTCCTCGGGTTGAGAGCAGGCCGCCAGCAGGGCAAGGAGTGAAACGGCAAGCGGTGTGCGGATCGAATACTTCATGTCGGTCTCCCCAGACCGGCGGCGGCTGGGTCACAGGCCGGCGCCATTATCCGAATTGGCTACGATCAAACAGACGTCAGCCGCTGCGCCGGCAGCGGCTGACCCCTGTCACGTCCTGTCCGGCAGGATAGCCCTGTGAGGGCCCCGCCTGTCAAACGCGGTTCGTCTATTCGGCAGGCTGGTTCGCCGCAATATAGTCGTCGACCAGCTGTTCCAGCAGGGTGAGCGGGATCGAGCCGTTGGTCAGGACCACATCGTGGAACTCGCCCATGTCGAAATCATCGCCCAGGGCATCCATGGCGCGCTGGCGCAGTTCCAGGATGGTGAGCATGCCGACCTTGTAGGACACGGCCTGGCCCGGCCAGACCATGTAGCGGCGCACTTCATTGACGATATCGCCTTCCGGCATCGGCGTATTGGCGACCATGTAGTCGATCGCATCCTGCTCGCTCCACTCCATCGAGTGGATGCCGGTGTCGACGACCAGGCGTGCGGCCCGGAAGACCTCGTAGGAGAGACGGCCGAAATCCTGATAGGGATCGGTGAAGCCGCCCATCGTCTTGCCGAGATTTTCCGCATAGAGGCCCCACCCTTCGGAGAAGGCCGAATAGCCTTGCAGGCGCTGGAACATCGGTACGCCTTCGAGTTCCTGGGCGAGGGCGATCTGGAAGTGATGGCCCGGCGCGCCCTCATGGTAGGACAGCGTCTCGATCAGATAGTTCGGATTGTCCCGCATGTGGGCGAGGTTGACGTAGTAGGCCCCCGGGCGGGAGCCGTCGAGGGCGCCGGACTCGTAGAAAGCGCCGGTGGCCGTCTCGATGCGGTATTGCTCGACCGCGCGGACTTCCAGATCCGCCTCCGGCAGCGTGTTGAAGTATTGCGGCGCGATTTCCATCACGTGATCGACATAGGCGGTGGCCTGGTCGAGATACTGCTGACGGCCTTCCTCGGTATCGGGATAGTAAAACTGGTCGTCGGTGCGCAGGTGGACGAAAAAGTCCTGCAGCGTGCCTTCGAAACCGACTTCGTCCATGATGGCGCGCATCTCGTCATGGATGCGGGCAACCTCGTCCAGTCCGGTCTGGTGGATATCGGCCGCCGAGAGATCGGTGCGGGTCGTGTAGTTGTTCAGCTGGCTGCGATAGAAGCTCTCGCCTTCCGGCAGCGCCCAGGCACCCTGGTTGCGGCCATCGGCCATCTCGCCATGACGCTCCATCGTCTCGACCAGCGCCGCGTAGGCCGGGCCGACTTCGGACGTCAGGGCTGCTTCGGCTTCGGCGATCAGGCGATCCTTCTCGGCCTGGTCGATCTCCAGCGCCTCCACCTTGCTGCGGAAGTCGGCCAGCAGCGGGCTGTCCTCGCCGCTGTCGTCAAACGGCGCGCCGGTGATGAAACGCCGGGCGGCGGTGACCACGATCGGATAGGCGAAGGCCGGGGCCAGCACGCCGTCTTGCGCGCGGGCATCGGCCTGGGCCGTATAGGTCTCGATCACATCGCCCAGACTGTTGAGGCGGCTGATATAGGCCTCGGCGTGCTCGACCGTATCGACACGGTGATAGCCGATCAGGATGGTCGGAAGCTGGGTGTGGGGACCGAAGAACTGGGTGAAGATGTAGCCGTGATCCCAGAACTCGCCCTGCTGGGCGTTGTTGGCCGCGATGAATTCGGCAAAGCGCCAGGCGACCTGGCCCTCATGGGTGAGGGCGTCATAGTCGAAATTCTCGCGCATGTAGCGGGTGCGGGCTGCCTCGCGGGAGAGGGTGTCACGGAAGGCTTCTTCCGACACGTCATCCCATTCGCCATACGCCTCGACATCGTCGATCATGCCCAGATAGGTCTTGAACAGGGGCGAGCGGTCGAGCTCGTCCTGGAACTGTTCGTCGAACCAGGCAAAGAGACGCTCGGTCTCGGTCTGTTCGCCGGCATCAGCCTGTTCGGCGGATTGTGTGTCCGGTGCAGCCGTCTCGGCTGCCATCGTGTCGGACGATGCCGCGGTTTCGGCGGTATCGTCGGTCGGTGCGCAGGCGGCCAGAAGGGCCAGACAGGACGTACCGATCAGAAAGCTGCGAAGACGCATAATGGATAACTCCCCCGATTAAGCTGAATTGACTCTTTCTTAACGCGCGGCGCGCATTCGTAAACATAATTAACCGTAAACCCGATTCTCCCCGCAGAAGGTGAGGCGAGGCGTGACCGGACCGGAAGTCCTCGATTTTGCACGCGAAGCGATCTGGCTGATGCTGGCCATGTCGGCCCCGATCATGCTGGTCGGTCTGGCTGTGGGTGTCACCATTGCCCTGTTCCAGGCGCTGACCCAGGTGCAGGAGATGACGCTGGTCTTCGTGCCGAAAATCATCGCCATCTTCATTGCGCTGCTGATCTTTCTGCCGCTGATGGGCGGTCTGATGTCCGGCTTCATGACGGTGATCTTCGACCGGATATCCACGCCATGATCCCGCAGGCGCCGGAACTCGTCTTCGCGGGCGGTCTCGTCTTTGCACGGATCGGTGCGATCCTGATGCTGATGCCGGGCTTCGGCGAGCCGAGCATTCCGATGCGCATCCGCCTGTCCTTCGCGCTCCTGGTGTGCGTGGTGATCGGACCGCTGATCGCGCCGCGCCTGCCGGCCCTGCCGGACCAGCCGCTGATGCTGGCCGGACTGGTGATGGGCGAGGTGGTGACCGGGCTGATGATCGGCGCTGTGGCGCGCATCTTCATGTCGGCCGCGGCCGTGGCCGGCCAGGTGATCGGCATGCAGTCGGGCCTGGCCATGGCGCAGAGCTTCGACCCCTCGCAGGGCCAGCAGGGCGCGCTGGTCGCGACCTTGCTCAATCTCACCTTCCTGCTGCTGCTCTTCGCGACCAATACGCACCACCTCCTGCTGGCGATGATGGTGAATTCCTACGACGTGTTCGATCCGGGCCAGATGCCCTCGATGGCGGACGGCGCGCAATGGGCACTCAACGCCTTCATCGATGCCTTCAATATCGGCGTCCAGCTGGCTGCGCCGCTCATCGTGTTCGGGCTGGTCTTCTATCTGGCGCTGGGGGTGCTCTCGCGGCTGATGCCCCAGGCGCAGATCTTTTTCATCGCCATGCCGTCGAATATCATCGTCGGCCTGTTCATCCTCACCATCTCCCTCGGGGCGATGAGTGCTGTCTGGCTGGAGCGCATGCAGCGCTTCGCGACGGACATGAATTAGGGAGGCTGGCGTGGCAGAAGGCGAAGATGACAGCCAGAAAACGGAAGAGCCGACACAGCGGCGTCTCGATGACGCGCGCGAGAAGGGCGATGTCGCCAAATCCCAGGAAATCCCGGGCTGGTTCGTACTGGCTTCCGGCCTCGCCCTGATCAGTTTCGCCTTTCCGCCCATGGCCCGTGCGCTCGCCTCGGACATGCAGGTCTTCTTTGCCGAGCCGCACAACTTCGACGTCGATCCCAATGCCGTCATGCGCATGATGCGCGATACGGCCTGGCATGTGACGGGCATTGTCGGCCTGCCGATTGCGCTTCTGGCGGTCGCCGGTTTCGCCGGCCACTACGTCCAGCAGGGCATGCTGTTCACCACCGAGAAGATCCAGCCCAAGCTGGACAAGCTGAACCCGATCGAGGGGTTCAAGCGCAATTTCGGACCCCAGGGCATCGCCAACTTCCTCAAGGGGATCGGCAAGATGGCCCTGGTCGCGGCGGCGGCCTTCGTTGTGCTCTACCCAAAGCGCGAAATGCTGGCGGGTCTGCCGGCGCTCGATATCGCTTCGGTGCTGGCCATCGTTCGCCAGTCGGCGATCGAGCTGATGCTGGCTGCGCTGATCGTCTACGCGATCATTGCCGGGCTGGACTACATGTTCCAGCGGCAGAGCTTCATGAAGCGCAACCGCATGTCCAAGCGCGAGATCAAGGACGAGCTGAAGCAGTCCGAGGGCGATCCCATGGTGCGCGCCAAGCTGCGCCAGATCCGCCAGGAACGCTCGCAACGCCGCATGATGGCGCAGGTGCCGGACGCGACGGTGATCGTCACCAACCCGACCCACTATGCCATCGCCCTGAAATATGAGCAGGGTGTCACCCCGGCGCCGATCTGCGTCGCCAAGGGCGTCGACGCCGTGGCCCTGCGTATCCGCGAGATCGCGACCGAGCACTCCATTCCCATCGTCGAGGATCCGCCGCTGGCGCGCGCCCTGCATGCGACAGCCGACCTCGACACGGAAATCCCCACCGAGCACTTCCAGGCCGTGGCCAAGGTGATCGGTTATGTTCTCTCGCTCGCACAGGGACGCCGCGCACGCTATCGTCCGAGCGAGTCGACCGACTAGGCTTACGCCTTCCACCGATCCGTGCCGGAGCATCCCATGGCCGAGACGTCCGCCCCCGATCCCAAATCCCGCAAGCCGCTCTGGTCGCGGCCGATCGGCCGGGTGGCCTTCTGGGTCTGCGGTGCCATCGCCGTGGTCGCCTTCGGGGCGGCCGTCGTTGCAGCGGGCGAGGACGGCTGGCAGGGCTTTGTCTATCTGTCCGGCCTGGCTGCCGTCGGTTTCCTGGTGCTCTATGCCATTGCCGCCGGAGAGACGGCCGGCCGCAATCTGCGCCGCAAGATCGAGAAGAACCGCACCCCCACGCCGGCGGCGCTGGCCTTCCGGGCCATCGAAACCTTCCCCGAGCCCGTGCTGATCTCCGACCGGCGCGGCGCGCCGCGCTGGGGCAATTCCGCCTATCACGCGCTGGCCCGCAAGGCGGGCGGCTTCGGCCAGAGCTTCGGCCTGCCGAGTATTGACCGCCTGTGGGCTGGAGCCGGTGGCGGTGACGGCACGGTCTACCGTCTCGCCCGCGCCGCGGCCCGGGGCGAAGGTGCCTGCGAGATGATGCCGCCGCTCGATCTCGGCGAAGGCGATATCCGGCGCTTCCACCTGGAAGCCTCGCCGCAGGCCGAGGGCCTGATCCTGTGGCGTCTTGTCGGTGCCGGCGAGCGCAGCGGCGAATCTGGCGCGGAACCGGTCTCCGCCGACTGGAGCTTGCATGCGCCCGTGGCGCTGTTCTCCCTGCGCGCCAATGGCGAGATCGTCGGCGGCAATGCCACCTTCCGCGAATGGCTGGGCCTGGCTGAGGGCGCGCCTTTCCCGTCGCTGCGCGATATCCTCGCCGGCGATGGCGCCCGTAGCGTGCTTTACAGCCGTGGTGGCGAGGGCGCCGCTCGGATCGACGCCCGCCTGAAGGCGCGCGACGGTATCGAGAGCCCGGTTGCGATCGTGGTCGAATGGCTACCCGGCGAGGGCGCGCTGGGGCGGGCCGTGATGTACGGCCTGTCGCGGACCGGCGCGCCTCCGGGCATGGCCCCGTCCATGACCGAGAGCGGTGCGGCAGCGGGTGCGGCCATGGAAGACATGTTCGCCACCACGCCGTTCGGGGTGGTGCGCCTGGATGGTGCCGATCCGGAAACCGCCATTATCGAGGATACCAATCCGGCGCTGATGCAGCTCACCGGTGGCCGCGCCATACCCGGCACGCGTTTCTGCGACCTGTTCAACTGGGATGACGGCCGCTCGCCGGTCGATGCCTTTTCGGCCGCCATGGCTGGCAGCGGCGATCCGGCCGAAGCCCGGCTGGTGACGCCGGACGGTCAGCTTTACGTCCACCTCGCCTTTGCGCCGGCGCGTGGCGGCAAGCGCGTTGCCTACGTTATCGACGTGACGGCGTGGAAGGAGATGGAGCGTCAGCTCTCCCAGTCCAACAAGATGCAGGCGGTCGGCCAGCTGGCCGGGGGCGTCGCCCACGACTTCAACAACCTGCTTACCGCCGTGCGCCTGAACACGGACGAGCTGCTCAATCGCCACCCGGTCGGCGACCCCGATTATTCCGAGCTGCAGGCGATCAACCAGACTGTCGCCCGCGCGGCCGGCCTCGTGCGCAAGCTGCTGGCCTTCTCGCGCAAGCAGACTTTCCGCATGGAGACGCTGGATATCGGCGATCTCCTGTCCGACGTTTCCGTGCTTCTGCGCCAGATCGTCGAGGAAACCGTGCGGCTGGACATCATCCATGGCCGCGACCTGCCGATGATCAAGGCCGACAAGGGCCAGCTGGAAACCGCCATCATCAACCTCGCTGCCAATGCCCGCGACGCCATGCGCGAAAAGGGCGGCGGTTCGCTGACCGTGAAGACCTCCCGTGTCAGCGACGACATCGTGCGCAATGCCGGCGCCCCCAATCCGCGCGAGGGCGACTGGCTGGCCATTGCCGTCACCGACGAGGGGCACGGCATGGACAAGGCGACGATGGAGAAGATCTTCGAGCCCTTCTTCACCACCAAGGAAGCCGGCAAGGGCACAGGGCTGGGCCTTGCCACCGTCTATGGCATCGTCAAACAATCCGGCGGCTTCCTGTTTGCCGATTCCGAGGTCGGTGTCGGCACGACCTTCACCATCTACCTGCCCGGTCACGAACCGACAGAGGAAGAGACGGTCGAGCTGCGCGAGGCAGAAGCCGAAAAAACCGTCGAGAAGGCGCCCGAGGACCTGTCCGGCCGCGGCCGCATCCTCCTGGTCGAGGACGAGGACGCGGTGCGGGCCATCGCCGCCAAGACGCTGGCCAAGCGCGGCTATGATGTGGTGGAAGCCTGTGACGGCGAGGAAGCCTATGAAATCCTCGAGGATGACGAAGAAGGGTTCGACCTCCTGATCTCCGACGTCGTGATGCCGGGCCTCGACGGTCCCGGCCTCCTGGAAAAGGCCCGCGACATGCTGGAAGGCACCCGCGTGGTGTTCATTTCCGGCTATGCCGCCGAACAATTCTCCGACACGCTGTCGAAGGAACAGGACGTCTCCTTCCTGCCCAAACCCTTCACGCTGACGCAGCTGGCGGAGAAGGTGAAGGAGGAGCTGGGGGAACAGGGGGCGTAGGGGGGCGGTTTGAGCAGGAGTCAGTAATTCTGAAGTCTGGCCATTTTCTATTGCAAGCACTCAAATTTTTGCAACTTTAGAGATTGACGACAGAATAGGAATTGTTGATCGTCAGATCATGACGCCTTTCTCGACTGAATTTCCTGTCCGCGCTAGCGATAACCGTGCCGCATTCGTTGCCGAAGTGATTGCTTGGCTTCGTGGTATGGAGAACCAGACAGTACTTTCGAGTAGATCTAATGCGGAACTGGATCAAGCTAATGTTCACCTTCGCTCTAGTACAGGCGAAGAACTCCGTATGCGGCAGCTTGATTCCCGAGATGGCTGGACGGCCGTAGGGGCGCGACATGATCTTCCTGACCAAGGTGGCGCGTTTGGCGAACAGAGTGCGTACTTAAGCGTTCTGCCGCGAACGATGGCCAAGATCTTGTACGGCTTCGAACTCAGTGCATCGCCACCAATCCGGCCGCGCATTTGGAGACGCCGCGAAAACCCTATCTTATTAAAGCGCTACTTAAGAACGGATGGGGCGGCTCGGATCAAGGGTTCACAGTTTCTGACCAACCCGTCTGGCTGAAAGATGACGATGACGGTTTATTGACCGCAAAAGCCGTGACACTCGGAGACGCAGCGAAGTGGCTTCCGACAGTTTATGTTTCTGCTACGGGAAATTCTTCGTGGTTGCTTAGTCGGCGTGAGATCGAAAAGCTGGCGTACGACCTTGGCGGTATAGCGCATGTTGTTGTGGAGCCCGCGCGAACTTTTTCTTTCGCTCTCCGAGAAGCAACCGAGGCGCGAAATGCGTATGGTGGCACTTTGGGTGTGTCGATACCTGGGCAGGGGATCGCGAGACGATATTATCTGGGATGGCAAATTCAAAGCGGAGAAGAACTCGCTGTAGCCGTTAAGTCTGCTGCATCTGCTTTGCGAAGTCTGATGCCAGCATTCGGCTGGGATTGGACGGAGCTGCAGGAACAGGCTCTCCGTGCTCAGCGTGAGCGCGATAAGAATAGACTGACAACCGCAGAAAGCGAGCAGCTTTACGTCGAAGAGATTGAGAATTTGCAAGACAGAGTTCGTCAGCTGGAACAGCAACTCAGCGCCGCCTCTCCGGACAATCTTGGCACCGATGAGGGCGAGTTCTCAGCCGACAATCTGGTTCGTCGAGTGGGGCCTGAGGTTTATTCTGGTGAGATATCTGATCGACTTCGTCTGGCGGCTAAAACCACTTTGTCGGTTGCAGATCAGATTGGGCTCGATACGAGGTCGAAAGCGGTTTTGCAGAGAGTTGTTGACCGGCTGCCGGTTTCGCCCGCGCTTGAAGAATTGTCCCAAGATCTTGCAAGAGCAACTAAAGACCCCAAAAGGGTTGCTGGTGAACTGATTTCATTGCTCCGTCGGCATGGCTATTCAGAAAAAGCTGACAACAAGCACATCAGATTGCAGGCGACCAACGGCTATGATGGTCTGGATTCAATCACGCTGCCGAAAACACCGAGCGAGCATAAAGGGTTGAGAAATCTGCATAAGCAGATTGAGCGTACACTGGGCATCAATAAGTTAGGGGATTGAAGTATATCAAGTGGTAGTCTTGGCGCTTTCTCTGAGATTCGTCCCTGTCGCTTGCTTTAGGGTTAGGTTTTTGGCTATCGCAGTCGCGTTACTATATGCTGATCTTCGGCCTAAGGGTGCGAGTTCACAAACTCATTTTTAGGAAATCGTTGCGCCGATCAAGCTGCCATAACCACCTTCTCCCCGGCAGGGAGAAGAGGGCACGACACCTGTCGAAACGTGCCCAAAGTGACAAAAATTGCAATGTGCCTGACCCTTAGGCCGGCAGGATGACCCCATGGCCACCATGAATATCTCCCTTCCCGATGCGATGAAGCAGTGGGTGGAGGCCCAGAGTGCAGACGGACGCTACAGCAATGCGAGCGATTATGTCCGCGACCTGATCCGCCGCGACCGCGAGCGCCGCGAGAAGATCGCGCACATGCAGTCGCTGGTATCCGAGGCCTTTCAAAGCGGTGCCGGAGACCGGTCGATGGATGCGATACGGGCGGCCGCGCGTGCACGGCTGGACAATCCCGAGGACTGCGTCCGGTCATGGGGTTCAAGCTGAGTCGGGCCGCATCCGTTCCTACCCCGCCTTCCTCTCCGTGTGCAGGCGCACCCAGTCGGCGAAGTCGGCCATCAATTCCTTGACGAAATCGCGGCTTTCCTCGTCGACGAGGCGGCCGTCCTCGATCTTGCTGCCGGCCTTCATCACCAGCACTTCGTCATAGGGCAGCAGCGGCATGGCATTGTAGAACACGACCTGGCGCAGATGCGCCTGGGCGCGGGCCGTGCCGAACGGGCTGGGCGATGCGCCGATAATGGTTGCCGGCTTGCCGGTGATCGGGCCCTTGCCGGTGGGGCGGGACAGCCAGTCGATGGCGTTCTTCAGCACGCCCGGGATCGAGTAGTTGTACTCCGGTGTCGCAAACAGCACCCCGTCCGCCGGGGCGACTTTCTCGCGCAGCGCGGCAACGCCGTCCGGCCAGCCTTCGGCCTCGGTGTCCTCGCTGAACGGTTCGATATCGTGCAGCGTGAGCAGGTTCACCGTCACCTTGTCCGGGGCCAGTTCGGCCGCGGCCTGCAGGGCCGCCGTGTTGAAGGAATCCTTCCGCAGGCTGCCGGAAATGCCGGCAATCGTGATGGGGCGGGTCATGACACACCTCCTCTATATTCTAATGGTTGCGCAGGGCGTCGATCAGCGCTGACTTGTCCATGTCGGAGCGGCCTTCGATGCCGATCTCCTGCGCGCGGTCGTAAAGCTCCTCCTTGGTCCAGTTCTCGTAAGGCGGCGACTTGCCGCCAGCCTGCATCGGCCGGTCGCCCGCCGCTTTTGCATTGGCGATACGCGCGGCCTTTTCTTTGCTCATGCCCTCGTCGCGGAGCTTTTCGTAGAGTTCGTCATCCTTGACCGAGGGGCCGGGATCTCTCTGTGGCATGGCAGACTCCTTGTCTGACGTGCCCATGCAACGGGCGCGGGACCGGTGGAGTTCCGTTGCATCTGTTTGCCCGCTCCCGGGCATCTCCTGTTCGAGACGAGAGGGAGCTACTCATGTTGCGAACAGTCATCACGGCCGCGATTACGCTTGCCGCCGCCGCGACCACCACGCTTGCCCAGACGCCACCGCGGCCCGAACCGGTCGCCGAAGTGCTGATCCTGGGGACCTATCATTTCTCCAATCCGGGGCGGGACCAGTACAATGCGCGTGCTGACGACATGCTGTCGGAGCGCCGCCAGGCCGAGATCGCAGACCTGCTCGATGGTCTTGCCGTTTTCGCGCCGACCATGGTCGCCGTGGAGGCCGGCCGGTCATCCCCCGTCAATGAGCGCTATGCCGCCTGGCGGGCGGGCGAGGCCGAGCTGACGGTCAATGAACGCCAGCAGATCGGCTTCCGCATGGCGGATCGCATGGGGCTGGACCGGGTTGCGCCGATCGATGCCGATCATCGTTTCATGGCTTATGAGGACCTGCTCCTTGCCTACCAGCAACTCGCCGGATCGGAGCCGGATCCGCACCTCGCCGGTGTCGAGGCCGCAACCAATGCGCTCGGGCGCGGCTTCACGGCCGAGACCGAGGCGCGGCAGGCGGCGCATACCGTGGGTGAAGTGCTGGCCTGGATGAATACCGATGCAGCGCTCGACGCCAATCTGGATTTCTATCTCGCCTACCAGATCCGCCGCTGGGAGCCCGATGGCAGTCCCGCCGGCGCCTATACGGTGGGCAACTGGTACACGCGGAACATCCTGATGCTGCAGAACCTGCTCTACGAGCTGGAGGGACGGGAGGACGAGCGTGTTCTCATGATCGTCGGCCAGGGGCATGCGGCGATCCTGCGCGATCTGGTGGCGGCCTCGCCCTGGCTGATGCTGGCCGATCCGCTGGACTACCTGCCGGATGTCCCGCCCGCGCCGGCGGCAGAGTAGGGGGGTCTAAATCCCCTGGGCGTCCAGCAGGGCGCGGTATTCCCGCACCTTCTCCACATAACGCACCGGCTCGTGGCCTCGGGCATAGCCATGGCGCAATGTCTCGTAATAGCGCGGGTCCGAGAGCAGGGGGAGGGTGCGGGCAAGGTCGTCCCAGGAATTCTTGTCGCGCCCGAGGCGTTCGGCGAGCGCCCGCGCATCATACATGTGCCCCATGCCGACATTGTAGGCTGCGAGGGCGAACCAGATCCGGTCCTCGCCCGTCACCCCGTCCGGCACGCGCTCATAGAGATCGGCGAGATAGGCCGTGCCGCCGGCGATGCTCTGCTCGGGGTCATTGCGGTCCTCGATGCCCACCCGGCGCGCGGTCGACAGGGTCAGCATCATCAGGCCGCGCACGCCCGTCGCACTGACGGCGTCGGGATCCCAGTGGGATTCCTGATAGGCCTGCGCCGCCAGTAGCTCCCAGTCGAAGGGCAGTTCTGCGGCGGCCCGTTCGAAGGCCGGGCGGTATTGCGGCAGACGGCTCTGCACACGGCGTACGAAGCGCGCCACATCGACATAGTCGAAAGCGCCGAACCGGCCGAACCAGCGTTCGTCCAGATCTGCGAGCAGGCCGGTTTCGTGCGCCGAGGCAAACCAGTCCGCCATCGCCTGGTCCAGGCCTTCGATACGGCCCGTATGGGCCCAGGCGAGCGGCCGTTCCTCGGTCAGCGTCATGGCGACATCCAGTTCGGGATGCCGGCGGCGCGCGAAGTCCGCGAGATGGCTGTCGGAGATGGTACAGTCGAACGTGCCGCGATCGACGCCTTCCAGGAGCGGCATGGCCGAGCCGGCGGTTCGCGCGCTCCAGCGCACCCCCGGCTGCTGCCGCGCCAGGGTTTCCAGGGTTTCCTCGTAACTCGACCCGGCCAGCACGCGGATCGTGGTGCCGGGCAAGGCGTCCGGCGTGGTCGGCTCGCGCCCGCCACGGCGGCAGATCAGCTGTTCGGTGACGGACTTGTAGGCCGGGCCGAACGAGACCCGGGTCCGCCGCGCCGGCGTGACGGTGAGGTTGGCGGCGGCGATATGGCCTTCGCCGGCGTCCAGGCTGTCGAACAGGCTGTCGATGTCGCGCCGCGGTTCGAACCGGGCGGCAACCCCCAGACTGTCCGCGAAGGCCTGCGCCAGCTCGACCTCGTAGCCGGCCGGCGTCTCGCCACCAGGTTCGAAACTGGTCGGTCCCTCCAGCGTGAGCACGACGAGCTCTCCGCGGGCCTGGATATCGGCCAGAGAGGTGTCTTCCAGACCCTGCCGGCCCGGCGCGCACTGAACGAGGATGAGCCCGGCAATGACGGCCAGCACCGCCTTCGCCACTGACAGAAACGGACGTCCCATGATCCCGGACTGTAGCGCGAATGCGCCGTTGTGCAATCGGAATGTACCCGTTTGTTCCGTTTTGTTAACCATAAATGTTCCACTTGTGTTCCCGGAACAAAGCTGGTACGTCTGACATCGGTTGCCCGCACCCCAGGGGCGTGAAATAAGGGATGAAGGCTATGAGCAAGGGCGCGATTCGACTCGTGAAGGACGACAAAAACACCGACAAGCAGAAGGCCATCGAGGCCGCGCTGAGCCAGATCGACAAGGCCTTCGGCAAGGGCTCCGTGATGAAGCTCGGCCAGCGTCCGTCGATGGATATCGAAGCGATTTCCACCGGTTCGCTGGGGCTCGACATTGCTCTGGGCATCGGCGGTCTGCCGAAGGGCCGGATCATCGAGATCTACGGTCCGGAAAGCTCGGGCAAGACCACGCTGGCCCTGCACACCGTCGCCGAGGCCCAGAAGGCTGGCGGCGTGGCCGCTTTCGTCGATGCCGAACACGCGCTCGACCCGGTCTATGCCGGCAAGCTGGGCGTCGATGTCAGCGAGCTCCTGGTCTCCCAGCCGGATGCCGGTGAGCAGGCACTCGAGATCGCCGATACGCTGGTGCGCTCCGGTGCGGTCGACATCCTGGTGATCGACTCCGTGGCGGCCCTCACCCCGCGCGCCGAGCTGGAAGGCGAGATGGGCGACAGCCTGCCGGGTCTTCAGGCGCGACTGATGAGCCAGGCGCTGCGCAAGCTGACGGGCTCGATTTCCAAGTCGAAATGCCTGGTGATCTTCATCAACCAGATCCGCATGAAGATCGGTGTGATGTTCGGCTCTCCGGAAACCACGACCGGCGGTAATGCGCTGAAATTCTACTCGTCCGTCCGTCTCGATATCCGCCGTATCGGTGCGATCAAGAACCGTGACGAGGTGATCGGCAACCAGACCCGCGTCAAAGTGGTCAAGAACAAGGTTGCGCCGCCCTTCCGCGAGGTCGAGTTCGACATCCTCTATGGCGAAGGCATTTCGAAGATGGGCGAGCTGCTCGACCTCGGCGTCAAGGGCGATGTGATCGAGAAGTCGGGGTCCTGGTACTCCTACAATTCCGAACGTATCGGTCAGGGTCGCGAAAATGCGCGTCAATTCCTGCTCGACAACCCGGATATCTCTGACGAGATCGAAAAGAAGGTCCGGGCCAATGCCGGCCTGATCGCCGACGAAATGCTGACCGGGCCGGATGCAGATGACGAGGCTGCGGCAGGCTGATCGTCCGAGCTGCCGGAACGCGGTTGGCGCGGGCCGGTTCTTGTTGACGGTCCCCAGTTTCCAATCCCCGGTTCTTGTTCACGGTCTGCAGTCCCCAGTCTCCGATCCCCGGTTCCTGGTCTCCAGTCCCCGGTTCCCGGTTCCCAGCCCCCGGTCTCTAATCACCGGTCCCCGGCGGGCTGGTAGCCGGGCCGGCTGAAGAGGCCGGCAAGGCGACGTTGAAGAGGCAAAAGAAGCGGCAGGAGCGGGTCGTACGGGCGCGGAACAGGCGCCAGCGACACACCGCTCCGGCAATCGCAGCTTGATTGTAAACGGGTGCTTGGCTAGGCCGGGCACCCGTTTCTATATGATATCCAGAAAAATCGGCGGGTTTGCGACCATCACGGTCTCGCCCGCGCCCGCAACACGACGGACCGTAATCCATGGCCAGCCTGCGCGACATCCGTGCCACCTTCCTCGACTATTTCGCGAGCCACGATCACGAAGTGGTGCAATCGGCTCCGCTGGTGCCGCAGGACGACCCGACCCTGCTTTTCGTCAATGCAGGCATGGTGCCGTTCAAGAATGTGTTCACCGGCAAGGAAAAGCGCGCCATTCCGCGCGCGACCTCGTCGCAGAAATGCGTGCGCGCCGGCGGCAAGCACAATGACCTCGACAATGTCGGCTATACGGCGCGCCACCACACCTTCTTCGAGATGCTGGGGAATTTTTCCTTCGGCGACTATTTCAAGGAGCGCGCGATCAGCCATGCCTGGGAGCTGGTGACGAAGGAATTCGCCCTGCCCAAGGACAAGCTCCTCGTCACGGTCTTCTCCGAGGATGACGAGGCCCGGGCGCTCTGGCGCAAGATTGCCGGTCTGCCGGACGAGAAAATCATCGGCATCTCCACCTCCGACAATTTCTGGTCCATGGGCGATACCGGTCCGTGCGGTCCGTGTTCGGAAATCTTCTTCGACCATGGCGAGGATATCCCGGGCGGCCCGCCCGGCTCGCCCGACGAGGACGGCGACCGCTTCATCGAGATCTGGAATCTCGTCTTCATGCAGTTCGAGCAGATCGATGCCGGCACGCGGATCGACCTGCCCAAACCGTCCATCGACACGGGCATGGGGCTCGAGCGGATCGCGGCGATCCTGCAGGGCAAGCACAATAATTACGATGTCGATCTGTTCGCCAATCTGATCCGCGCCGGTGAAGACGTGCTCGGTGTGAAGGCGCAGGGCGACGCCCTGGCAAGCCACCGGGTCATCGCCGACCATCTGCGCTCGACCTGTTTCATGATGGCCGATGGCGTGTCTCCGTCGAATGAAGGCCGCGGCTATGTGCTGCGCCGGATCATGCGCCGCGCCATGCGTCACGCCCACCTGCTGGGCGCGACCGAGCCGGTGATGTGGAAGCTGGTGCCGGCCCTGAAGGCCGAGATGGGCGATGCCTATCCCGAACTCGGCCGCGCCCAGGCGCTGCTCGAAGACACGCTGAAAGTCGAGGAAGAGCGTTTCCAGCGCACGCTCGGCCGCGGCCTGTCCCTGCTCGAAGAGGCTACCGAAGGTCTGGGCGAGGGCGGTGTGCTGCCTGGCGAGACGGCGTTCAAGCTCTACGACACCTACGGCTTCCCGCTCGATCTCACCCAGGACGCGCTTCGCGCCAAGGGCATGACGGTCGACGAGGCCGGCTTCGACAAGGCGATGGACAAGCAGCGCGCGGATGCCCGCGCCAGCAAGTTCTCCTCCGGCGACGCGGCACCCGAGGCCGTCTGGTTCGGCGTGCGCGACACAGCCGGGGCGACGCAATTCCTCGGCTATGACGGCACCGAAGGCGAGGGGCGTCTCGCCGCCATCGTCTCCGGCGGGGCCGAGGCCGGCAGCCTGGCGGACGGTGAGACGGCAGAACTCGTCTTCGACCGCACGCCCTTCTATGGCGAAAGCGGCGGCCAGTGCGGCGATACCGGCGTCATCCTGTTCGAGAACGGTGCTGTGTTCCGGGTGGAGGACACGCAAAAACGCGCCGGCGATCTGCATGCCCATATCGGCGTGCTGGAGAAGGGCCAGGTGAAGACCGGCGATACGGCACGCCTGTCCGTGGATGCGCCGCGCCGCGTGTCGACGAAGGCGAACCACTCGGCCACCCACCTGCTGCACGCCGCCCTGCGCGATGTGCTCGGACCGCACGTCACCCAGAAGGGATCCTATGTCGGTCCGGACCGGCTGCGCTTCGACTTCAGCCACAACAAGTCGGTGACCGCCGACGAGATTGCGGCGATCGAGGCGCAGGTGAATGCCGTGATCCGCCAGAATGTCGCCGTGTCGACCGGCGAGATGAGCCCGGACGCGGCCATCGAGGCCGGTGCGCTGGCCCTGTTCGGCGAGAAATACGGCGACAAGGTGCGCGTGCTCACCATGGGCCGGGCCCTGGCCGATGCCGACACGGCCTATTCGGTGGAACTGTGCGGCGGCACCCATGTCGATCGCACCGGCGATATCGCCCTGTTCAAGATCGTATCCGAGAGCGCGGTGTCCTCGGGCGTACGCCGGATCGAGGCGATGACCGGCGAGGGCGCCCGCCGCTATGTCGACGAGCAGATCGGCTTCGGCCGGGCCGCGGCCGACGCGCTGAAGGTCACACCGGCCGATCTGGCGGCACGCGTCACCTCTTTGATGGAGGAACGCAAGAAGCTGGATCGCCAGCTCGCCGAGGCCAAGAAACAGCTTGCCATGGGCGGTGGCAGCGGCTCCGCGCCGGCCGGTCCGGAAGAGATCGCCGGCACCAAATTCATCGGCCGCGTGGTCGAGGGCGTCGGTGGCAAGGATCTGCGCGGCCTGATCGACGAGGCCAAGGCCTCGATGGGCTCGGGCGTCGCCGCCTTTATCGGTGTCAATGAGGGCAAGGCGGCTCTGGCGGTCGGCGTGACCGACGACCTGACAGGGCAGTTCAGCGCGGTCGAGCTGGTGCGCGCCGGCGCCGGTGCTGTGGGCGGCAAGGGCGGGGGCGGCCGGGCCGACTTCGCCCAGGCCGGCGGTCCGGACGGGGCCAATGCCGCGGCCGGGCTGGATGCCATCCGCGCAGCGCTGGCCGGCTGATGTCCCGCAAGGCGAAGCCATCCGCGTCCCGTGATGTCCAGCTGACCGGCGACAAGACGCTGGCGCGGCAGGTCGCGGCGGCGCGGGAGGCCTTCAACACCGCGCTCGACGCCCGCGACATGCCGGCGATCGCCGACGTGTTGAGCGAGGAGGCCATGCTGGTGCCGGGCGATGAAGCCCAGCTGATTACGGGCCGCCAGGCTCAGCTGGACGCCTGGGAAGCGGTCTTCGCCAGCATGCCGGATATCGCCTATGTCCGCGCGCCGGTCCGCGTCGAGATCAGCGAGGACGGATTGCTGGCCGCCGAGACCGGCCGCTGGCGGGGCAGCTGGTCGATGGACGGGATGTCGGTGCGTTATTCCGGCCGCTACTTCGCCAAATGGCGCCATGACGGCACGGCCTGGCGCATCGAGGCGGAAACCTTCGTGACCATGAAACGCGCGGGCGGGGCGGACTAGCGAGCTTCCTGCCGATCGAGCGCGGACGGGTTCACACGCTCGATCCGGTTGGTCCAGATGCCGCCCGAATAGCCGTCCGGCAGGGCATCGAGAGCATCCAGCGTATCGATACCGGTGGAGTTCATCGTCGCCCGGTCCAGATCGCCCATCACCCAGACAAGCGTGTTGGCATCCGCCATGCGCTGTTCGAGCCGCCGGGGCCAGCCCCAGGCGAGGCGGGCATAGTTCTTCGGCAGCATCAGCACGGTGTTCCGGCAGGCCTGCGGGACGAAGCCGCTCCACCCCGTCAGCAGATAGCGCAGGGCACAATCCTTCAGTCCGCGCCGGGACAGCTGGCGAATGCCCGGCTGCAATTCTGCGAGGCGGGTCAGGGGTGCAGGCGCTCCCACGACGATCAGGCGTTCGGGGTCGATGCTCCGCGCATCCAGATAGGCCGCGAGGCGTTCAGCCTCCTGCGGGTCATTGCTCTTGATATTGATCACGAAACGGCGGCCCGGAAACGCATCGAGAACCTCGCCGAGCGACGGGATGAGGCCGATGCCGGTACCGCGGAGCGGGTAGGTCGCGCCGTCATCCGCCGTATAGCCCCAGCCCGCATCCAGCGCGCGGATTTCCGCCATGCTGTGCTCCCGGGTGACGCCGGTGCCGTCCGTGCGGCAATCCAGCGTCCAGTCGTGAAAGACGGCAAATTCGTTGTCGGTGGTGGGGTGGATATCGATCTCGACGATCTCTGCGCCGGCGTCGAATGCGGCGCCGATCGCGGGAAGGGTGTTTTCGATGAAGGTGTGCGTGACCGGGGCGATGCGCGTGGCCGTGCAGTCCTGCGGCCCGACGCCGGTCGGGTCGAATGTCTGATGCACCCCGCGATGGGAAATGAAGTAGGGCTGGTCCGGTTCCGGCGCCAGCCAGGATGCGTTGCCCAGATAAGCGGCGAGCATCGTCGCACCGATCACGGCAACGGCAAGGCGGCCATATCGCATGAAAATCCCCTCGATCGTCTGTCCCTGATGCGATGGTGGCGCGGAAATCGGGCCAATGCGCGGCTGAAAACGGACGCGGCCAGGGCTTGAAGCCGGAATTTTCGGGGCCGGGGTGTCACAAAGAAGGCCGCCTGTCCGTCTGGAACCCGAAAGCAAGGGAGTTCCAGATGATCCAGCGCAGTCTTCTCTATCTTGGTGCCGTCTTCTATTTGCTCAATGGCGTCAGAATGATCGCGGATCCGCAGGGCTTTTTCGGCGGCACGGCAGGTGTCAGTGCGACCGGCGGATACAATGTCCATTTCATCGTCGATATCGGTTTTGCCTTTCTGGTCTCCGCCGGGGCGATGGCGGCCGGCGTCTGGCTGCGCCGCCGCAGCCTGATCCTGGCCGGACTGGCCTGGCCGGTCCTGCATGCCGCTTTCCACACGGCAGGCCTCGCCATGCACGGCGCGGTGTCGGGCGCCGCCTGGGTGGTCGAGACCGGCGGGGTGATCCTGCCGGCGCTGGTTCTTGCGGTCCTCGCCATTCGGGTGCCACTTGCGGGGCTGGGTACAGGCGTGCCGCGCCTGGTGCATGCAGGGCTGCGGCGTTTCGAGGCGCAGTGGTCCTACAATGCCGCCTATCTGCACCGGCTTGTCGACACGGTGCCGGACAGTGTGCGCTTCCTGACGGCATTGCAGGACCTGTCCGGTCTTTCTTCCAGGCAAGCCCCGCGCGCGCTGCTTCACGGTGCCTCGCTGGCCGCATCGCTGCATGAGGATTGCGGGCCGTGCGCGCAGATCACGATCGACAAGATCTGCGCCGATGGCGCCGGGCCGGAAACGGTGCGGGCGCTCATCCGGCAGGACTTCGAGCGGGCCGATCCGGTGTCTGCGCTCGGTTTCAGCTATACGGCCGCGGTCCTGGCCGGTCAGCCGGAAGCGCTGGCGATGCGCGACGAGATCGCCGAGCGGTATGGCGAGGCAGCGCTGTCGGAACTCGCGCTGGCGGTCGTGGTCTCGCGGACCTATCCGACGATGAAGAAGATAACGGGCTTCGGCGCTGCCTGCCAGAAGCTTGACGTGGCCGGCCAAACCGAAACAGTGGCCGGCGCATGAGCGCCCTTGAAACCGATCTGTCGGCCTTCCAGGCCGAACGTCCGCGCCTGATCTCGATTGCCTACCGCATGCTGGGCGAGCGGGCGGCCGCCGAGGATGTGGTGCAGGACGTCTGGCTGCGCTGGGACCGTGCTGATACCGGCGATGTCGCCAATCCCCAGGCCTGGCTGACGGCGGCCACCACACGGCTGGCAATCGATGCGCTGCGCAAGGCGCGGGTGCGCCGGGAGGCCTATACGGGCCCCTGGCTGCCCGAGCCCTGGCTGCACGATCCTGCAGACGATCTGCTGGCGCGCATCGAGACAGCGCAGCAGGCCGAACTCGCCCTGCTGTGGGCGATGGAGGCCCTGACACCGCGCGAGCGTGCGGCCTTCATTCTCCACGAGGCCTTCGACACCGGCTACGAGGCCCTGGCCGGGGTTCTGGAGACCTCGGAGGCGGCCTGCCGCCAGCTGGTCTCGCGAGCCCGACGCAAGACGCGCGGAGGCCCGGCACGCCCGGGAAGCGCGCCGGAGGCCATCATGGAATTGCTGGCGGGCATCATGACGGCCTATGCCAGGGGCGATATCCGGCAGATTGCGGCGCTTCTGTCCGAGGACGTCATTGCGATCAGCGATGGCGGCGGCAAGGCCCGCGCAGCCCTGCGTCCGCTCATGGGGGCGGCAGAAACCGCGCAGGTCATGCATGCCCTGGCGACGCGAAAACCGCCGGACCGGGTGCCGGATCTGGTCTGGATGAACGGCCGTCCGGCGATCGGTATTCTCGACGGGGGCGCGAGCGATTTCCTGATGACCGTTACGCCGGCGGCGGACAATCCGTCCCGCATCGGCTGGATCTATGTCATGCGAAACCCGCTGAAACTGCCGCTCTAGTTGGCCGCATTGCTCATGGTGCGGGCGGCGGCAAGCCAGGCGCGGGCCTGCGTTTCGTGCTGGAAGACACGTTCCTCGGTGGTCAGCCTGTTGCGGCTGGCCAGCTCCCAATAGGTCAGCGTGGCCTTGGAAAACGGGTCGTTGCAGACAATGGCGGCGCGGCGCTTGTGCGATGGTCTGGCATCGTCATTCTCGCGCATGGTCTCCATCATGCGGGTCACGGAATCGGCCCGGATATCGCTCAGCGAAACATGATCGAGAATGGTCAGGAAGTCATAATCGTCCGACCAGCCGGGCTGGATCCGGGCCATGGCGAATACGGACAGGAGTTCATCGGGCGCAAGCTTCCCCGATATGCGGTAGACGCACAGACCGTTCTCGGCTTCGAAATCGATGCTGAAATTCACCCTGCGTCCCCGTGCCCGACAGCGGTCTGTCCTTTATGACAACTTTTCGAGTATCGGTGCTGGGCGCTCAAAATCAAGGTCGCGCGTTACTCGTCGACGGTTTCGAGCACTTCGTCGAATTCTGCCGCGGGAATAACAGGCCGCGACATGGTGAAACGGCCCGACCATCCGCGTGTGCGCCAGATGCCGGCAACCGTATTGCCATCGGCGCTCAGTTCGCCCGTATAGGCCACGGAATGGATAGCGCCTCCCGTGCCGTCATACGTCTTGGTAAGCGAGACGATGCCGTCCCTGCAGGCGCCCTGGACATGGGCAAACAGACGCGCTGCGCCGGGCATTGCGAACGTGTTGGGCTCGTCGGTCCGGCCGGTCAGCAGGCCGCCGCGATCATCGATACTGGCGATGAACGTCACAGGGGCTTCGCCGAGCGGATAGCCGTACTCGCCGAACCAGACCCCGGTCAGGTCGTTTGTCATCCTGGTCCCTTGCACGGCCCAGTGGTGTCGTTTGAGACCGCACCCGTCAAGGGGAGGGCACAAAAAAGGGCGAAGCCGCCGGCTCCGCCCTTCTTGAGGTTCGTCTGATCGAAGGATCAGCCCCAGTTGGCCATGGCCTTCTGGAAGTTCTCGTCGACCTTGTCGAGGAAGCCCTCGGTCGACAGCCAGCCCTGCTGTTCGCCGACCAGGAGTGCGAGGTCCTTTGTCATGAAGCCGGCCTCGACGGTCTCGATGATCGTGTTCTCGAGCGTCTTGGCGAATTTCTGCAGGTCTTCATTGCCATCCATGCGGCCGCGATGGGTCAGGCCCTGCGTCCAGGCAAAGATCGAGGCGATGGAGTTGGTCGAGGTCTGCTCGCCGCGCTGGTGCTGGCGGTAGTGGCGGGTGACGGTGCCGTGTGCGGCTTCCGCTTCCACCGTCTTGCCGTCGGGCGACATGAGGACGGACGTCATCAGGCCGAGCGAGCCGAAACCCTGGGCGACGGTGTCGGACTGCACGTCGCCATCATAGTTCTTGCAGGCCCACACAAAGCCGCCGGACCACTTCATCGCCGCAGCGACCATGTCGTCGATCAGGCGGTGCTCGTAAGAGATGCCCTTGGACTGGAAGGCGTCCTTGAACTCGGCGTCGAAGATTTCCTGGAACAGGTCCTTGAAGCGGCCGTCATAGGCCTTGAGGATCGTGTTCTTGGTCGACAGGTAGACCGGCCAGCCGCGCTGCAGGCCGTAATTGAACGAGGCACGCGCGAAGTCGCGGATCGACTCGTCCAGATTGTACATGCCCATCGCGACGCCGGCGCCCGGGAAGTTGAACACCTCGTATTCGACCGGCTCGCCGCCGTCTTCCGGCGTGAAGGTCATGGTCAGGCGGCCCTTGCCGGGAACCAGGAAGTCGGTCGCCTTGTACTGGTCGCCGAAAGCGTGACGGCCGATGACCATCGGCTGCTGCCAGCCCGGCACCAGGCGCGGGATGTTGGAAATCACGATCGGCTCGCGGAAGACAACGCCGCCGAGAATGTTGCGGATCGTGCCGTTCGGCGAGCGCCACATCTTCTTCAGGCCGAATTCCTCGACGCGGGCTTCGTCCGGCGTGATCGTGGCGCATTTCACGCCGACGCCGTATTCCTTGATCGCGTTGGCGGCGTCGATCGTGATCTGGTCGTCCGTCTCGTCACGCTTGGTGACCGAGAGGTCGTAGTATTTCAGATCAATGTCGAGATAGGGCAGGATCAGCTTGTCCTTGATCATCTGCCAGATGATGCGGGTCATCTCGTCGCCGTCGAGCTCGACGACCGGGGTATCGACTTTGATCTTCGCCATGGGTGTTCTGCTTTCTTTTCGGACGTACGGGAGGTGCGCCCGCGAGCGCACGAGAGAATTTGCGCGCTCTCTAGCATCGGTCATTGAGTCAAGGAAGGCCCGGCCTGAAAAAGCGCGCGCCTGTCCGCGGCCGTAACTTTCGCTCCTGCCACGAACATTGTTAACTGCCATTGGCGCCGGGGGGCGTGTCGGCACGGGGACGTATAATGACAGTCATTCGGATCGGGTTTGCACTGGCGCTCGCCATGATCGCTTCAGCCTGTGACGGTGCGGGCGGTGCGACGGTGGACAGCGCGGCCCTGATCGAGGGCACGGGTGTGACCGCAACGGTTTCGGAGCGGGCCGATGGCCGGTTCGACGTCGACTATGTCTTTGCGGCGCCGCAGACCGCCATGATCTTCAGCCGGTCCACGGGCGATTATCGCGTGGGCGCCTGGGAGGTCGCAGGAGAGGGCGTGCGTCTCGAGCGTCTCAACGGTTTCGACACGCTGGTATTCGATGCGCCCCTATCGCAGGTCTCGCTGGTTGCCGAGCCGCGCTTCGTCAATCCGGAGGGCGATTACAGCCCCTTCGTCGACTTTTCCGATGGCGGTCTCGCCCTGTTCACCGGCCAGTTCGACCTGATGCCCGTGGCAGACGCCGGTGCCGCTGCGGCGCTGGACGGCCGTCTCGACCGCTGGCGCGGCGACCAGCCCGTGCTCGGTGTGCGGGTCCGCTCCGGCCGGCGGATGGTGTTCGAAGGGGCCGTTCGCGAGGGCGCGATCGAAGACGTGTCGCTCGGCGGGGGAAGCTTCGTTTATCTCGGCGATGGCGAGATCGTTGAGGGCCGCAGCTATATCGGCGTCATCGACCGGGGGCTGCCGGACTGGGTGCTGGCATCCATCGATCGGGACATGGAGGCGATCTTCGCGCTCTATGAAACGCGCTGGCAGCGTCCGCTCGACGAACGGGCCGTGCTCTATTTCGCCTTTGGCGGCTACGACAATCCGGGTTTTTCCAACAAGGGCGGCGTCTCCGGATCGGTGATCATGCTGGACACGTCCGGTGAGGCGATGCGAACGGAATCGCCGCGTCTGCGCAATTATCTCAACTGGTTTTTCGCCCACGAGGTGGCACACCAGTTCCAGAATGCCAGCGGCGCCCGCAATGGCGACACGGCGGACAGCTGGATCCATGAAGGCGGCGCCAACACGATGGCGAATGCGCTGGTTGCGGGCATGACCGACAATCCGCAGGCCTATCTCGATGCCGCCTATGCCCGGGCCTGGACTGACTGTCTTCCTACGCTGCAGGACGGTCCGCTGCGCGGTGCGGGGGCTCGCGGCTATTTCGGCGCATATTACGACTGCGGGTCCCTGGTCTCGCTGATCGCCGAGGCCGGTGCACCGAACGGGGACATCTATGCGATATGGCAGGCGATGCAGTCCGCCGCACTCGACATGGACGAGCCGGTCAGCGCCGATCTTTTCTTCGCGGCCATGTCGGGCCTGGGGGCGGATGCGGATCTCGTCCGGCAATTGCGCCGGATCGTGATCGAGGGCGTCGTTGATCCGGCCGGCGAGCTGCGGGAGGCGATGGCAATGACGCCTTTGTCTCCTGAGTTTGACGAGGCTGGTCAGCTGACCGGCTTCGGCGCGCAGAACTAGAGCAGGATCGTTTCCTGCGGAATCGCCCCTGCCCCAGAATCCTGGGTGATCGCGTGATCGAACCGGTGAACCGGTTCCCACTTCACCTGACCACGCTCCTAGCGGCTGCCCAGCAGATCAAGATAGGACTGGCGCGTGAAACGCGGCTTGATGCCGGCCTCCAGCTCGCGGATGACAAAGGTGCTGTCCGCGTTGGAGAGCCGGGCCTCCAGCGTGACATTCAGGCCCTGAAGGTCAGGCAGAAGCTCTGCCATCCGGACGGTTCCCGGTTGATCGTCGCCGAGGCAGGGACGTTGCGTGTGCCGCGCGACCAAAGCCCGATCGTCCTTGTATACACCGAATGTCAGGATCAGATTGGCGTCGGCCGGGCAGGTATAGGTGAAGCTGACGCTAGCGGACTCCGCATCGTCCTGCGGGACAGGGAAGGTGATCCGCAAAGTGTCGTCCGCCGCCAGTCCGTCGACGGTCTGGGACTGGTCGACAAGCGGTGCCAGTTCTGGCGTGCTCGCCGCGGAAACCGGGAAGGCGAGGGTGTTGTCCAGCATGAATACCTGGTGGCCCGGGAAGTCGAACACGGCCCAGCTGTTGGTGCGGAGGACGCTGTAGATATCCGGGTACAGCCAATGGCGTTTTGCCTCCGTCCCGACAACCACTACGTCCGGCGCGAGGGTGCTCAGTGCCGTGATAAAATGCTCGCTCGTGCGCGCCTGGTGCAGATAGTGCCGGGCATTGACGGTATACCAGCCATCCTCGAAGTTCAGCGCGCCCGACGGGCCGATCGAGGTCGACAGGTACAGGCGTCGCCGGGGCGACGGGCTCAGGCCGTCGAGCATGGCGTTGATCCTGGCTGATGTCGCGCCAAACTCGGCCAGCGTATCGCGGCTCTTGGGGTGCAGGGCCTGGAAGATATTGTATTCCGCCAGGTGATAACTGCCGGTGGGAAGCAGTACGATCTGCAACCCGCAAAGGGCC
This sequence comes from Maricaulis sp., assembly GCF_017642925.1. Classification (GTDB taxonomy): domain Bacteria; phylum Pseudomonadota; class Alphaproteobacteria; order Caulobacterales; family Maricaulaceae; genus Maricaulis. The sequence goes on from NZ_JAEPOL010000011.1 coordinate 64,988, forward strand.
GTCAGGGCCAGGACGGTTGCCCGGAATGCGGCCGGGACCGGCGCGCAAAGCGCAAGCACTGTGCCTGTGGCAATGGCCAGCAGGGCCGGGAAAACCGGCCATAGCAGCCGCAGATCGTTCTGCAGGGCGGTCAGGGTGCCGACGGCGGTCAGAAGACCGGCCAGAATGACCAGCCATACCCGCAGTCCCCTGACGAGGGCAGCGGCCGCAGCGGGCAGGGCAAGCAGCAGGCCCGCGCCCGCCGATCCGCGCAGGTCGTGGGGCGATACGGATTGGGTGTCGAACACCAGGCGGACAAACAAGTCGAGGCTGGCGAAGCCCTCATGCGGGGTCCGGTGCTGGTTCGGCGGGTAGAAGTCCGATTGGAAAATCTGGTTGTAGTACGGAAAGACCGGGTTTCCCGTCAGCAGGAAGGTGGCCAGCACGACCGGCACCACAAGCGCGGTCATCGCGATTGCGGTCGCGGCGGTCAGGGTCGCGATGGACTGGATCGGGCGGCGATGCCGCATGAACAGCGTTGCGACGGCGAGCGCATACAGGAAAACGCTCATCACCCAGGCCGAATTCTTGGAAGCGGCGGCGCCGGCGAGGCACAGACCGAAGCCGAGGAGACAGGGTGCTGCGGCCGCCGTCGTGCGGGACTTCAGCGCGAGAACCAGTGCCGTCATCGCGCCCGTGATGAACATGGCGACGGCATTGTCATAGTAGAAATCGCCGGAGAGCTTCAGCAGCACCGGAGTGGTGATCACGATTGCGCCCGCGGCCCAGCCGGCGATGCGAGAGCGGCAAATCGTGTGTGCGATCACGCCAGCGCATGCCGCATAGAGGCCGGCCTGGACACAGTTCAGGGCCCGGGCGCCGCCTTCTCCCGCCATCAGATAGGCTGAGCCGGCGAGGTGCAGCCCGCCCAGCGGCTGCAGCCCCCAGGCGGCGCGCCAGGGGGCCTGGTGCCAGTCACCGTGAACCCGCAAATGTTCGAAATAGCCCTGGTATGCGGCCCGGGCGTCGGGACCGAGCTCAGGCAACAGACTCATCAATGCGAAGGTCAGGAAGCCTGCGATGCCGAGGAGCGCGAATCCGGCCGGCGCGCGGTGCACCGAACGGCCGGCGCTGGCGAGGCAAAGCCGGGTGAAGCTGCGTCCGTCGGGGCCGAGCGCGACCCAGGCCAGAGCACCCAGCGCCAGGTATGCGGCAAAATGTGTGTTCGCCGTATTCAGCGGGACCCAGAACGCCGCCCAGAGCGCGCCGCTGACCAGTGCGAGCCCCGCCACGGTGCAGACAATCAGCAGGCCGCCGCCGGGGCGGGCTTTCGCGCTGCGGGAAAACAGGCCTGTCGAGATCCGCCAGACAACAGCGAGCCCCAGCAGCGTCGATGCCCCCAGCTGCACGAGCAGTCCGGCGGCAACACCGGGCCCCCAGCTGAACAGCAGGAACAGGATGACGGGCAGCCAGGCGATCCATTTGCGCGTCCTGTCGAGAAAAGGACGGACGATCAGCATGGTTGCGACCGTCGCAAGGGCGGGCAGGAAAAACGTCCAGATGCCACCGACGCCCGGAAGCCATCGCGCCGAAGACTCAGCGGGCCAGAGGACAAAAACGGCGAGCGCAACGAGAACGACAACGCCGGTGAGCGCTGCCGTCGCGACGGGAATGACAGCCGCTCTAGTCATCAGTCTCGAACTGGCTGGCGGGGCGGCCGACACCGATACCGAGAAGCCAGGAAATCGGCTGTTTCGGTTCCTTGCCGATGTCATAGTTGAGGAAACCGACGAGGAAGATCGTTGAGAGAATGACCAGGACCTCGAGCAGGGCGACGGCGCCGCCCGAGCGGGGAATGCCGGTCAGTACGCTCTGCGTCCAAGCCGACACCACGCCCAGCGTGCCGAAAACCGCGAACACAAGGCCCAGGAAGAGCAGCACGCTGCCGGGATTAAAGTCGCGGAGCACATACTGGTAGAAGAGCCGCTTGGCGAGCGTGACAACGTGCCGTCCGGCGAATTGAAAAAGCTCCGAGCGGACATCGAGGCTGCTTTCCTCGTCGCCGTAGACCGCATTGTGCGGAATTTCGACGACCTTGGCGCCCAGAGTGTTGATCCGGAACAAGAGGTCGGTCTCGAAGAAGTACCGCTTCGCAAGCTTCTCGACGGGCAGGCATTCCGCAAGCCGGCGGTCGATTGCGATATAGCCATTCGTCGGGTCTGAAAGGGAGTAGTACCCGGTGGAGAACCGGCTGATGAAGGTGAGGGCGAGGTTTCCGGCTCGCCGGGCGAAAGGCATGGTCTCGGACGCTTCCAGGTAGAAGAACCGGTTGCCCTTCACATAGTCGGCCTGGCCGTTGACAATCGGTGCCGCGAAGTTGCCGGCAAGCGTGGCATCCATCTGTCCGTCGCCGTCGACCTTGACCAGCACATCCGCACCGCGCGCCATCGCCTCCCGCATGCCGGTCAGCACCGCACCGCCCACGCCCTGATTCCGGTCGTGACGCACGACCGTTACCCGCGGGTCGGTACAAGTCTGTTCGACGAAGTCGCCGCTTTTCTCGGGGCAGGCGTCATCAACCACGATGATCATAGAGACTTCGCGTCCGACATCCCCGATAACGCCCAGAATGTGATCGCGAACCCGATAGGCGGGAATGATCACGGCGATGCTCGACGGGGCCGGGGCCTCGGCCGAGGGATGACGGTGCGGACCCGGTCCTGTATCGCGATGGAGACTCACAGCCATCCCTTGGTCATTCTCATGCTGGCCAAAGGCGCTATCATGACGCGAAGGGCATTGGAAGTTGTATTGCGGACGGCCGGGCGCTGCCGTGGGCCGGAACGCGAGGGGGACAAGATGAAACTCGCCGTGCTCGTCCTGTTTTCAGTCCTGCTTGCGAGCGGGCAGGTGGCGTTCAAGTTTGCCGCGATCGATATCAAGGCGCGGGTCGAGGCAATCGGCGGTCTCTGGGCCTATGCCTCATTGCCGCTGTTCGCGGCGCTTGTGATCTATGCCGGTGCGACGGCGCTCTGGGTCTGGATCCTGACCGACACACCGCTCTCGCGCGCCTATCCTTTCGCACTGCTCGGCGCGATTTTCGTACCCGCGGCCTCGGTTGTCCTGTTCGGCGAGAGCCTGACCTGGTCCTATCCGGTCGGCCTGCTCCTGGTGTGTCTGGGCGTTTATCTGTGCGTGCGCTGAGCGCCTGACCGGCGTGCAAGCCACTTGATCTGTCGTGCACAACGGGACATGACGCGCACCATGACGGACCAGCACCAGACCGGGCGCACAGCCCCCGCCTTCATCCTCCACACGCCCCAGCTGGGCGAGAATATCGGCGCCGCCGCACGCGTGATGGGGAATTTCGGCCTGCCGGAACTCGTTGTACTCGATCCGCGGGACGGCTGGCCGAACGACAAGGCGATCACGATGTCGGCGGGATCGCCGGTGCTGGACAATGCGCGCGTGGAATACCGGCTGGCCGACGCGACCCACGACTTTACCCGTCTCTACGCCACCACCGCGCGGCCGCGCGGCATGGAAAAACCGGTTCTCACCGCCCGCCAGGCGGTTGCCGAGATGCGGGCCGCCATCGCCGCCGGTGAACGGGTCGGTGTGATGTTCGGCGGCGAGAAGTCGGGCCTGCCCAATGAGGCGGTGACCATGGCCGACGCGATCATCACGCTGCCGGTCGATCGCAGCTTCTCCTCGCTCAATCTCGCCCAGGCGATCGCCGTGATTGCCTATGAGTGGAAAGCCGAGGAAGCGCCGCCGGCCGAGTTCGAGCCGGTCTCGGATATCGCCAGGCGCGAAGATCTCGAACGCATGTTCGAGCATTTCGAATACGAGCTGGAGCGGGCCGGCTTCTTCTACCCGCCCTCCAAGACGCCGCTGATGGTGCAGAACCTGCGCAATGCCTTCATTCGCGGCCGCTGGACCGAGCAGGAAGTGCGCACCTTCCGAGGTGCGGTGAAAGCGCTGGCCCTGGGCCGCGGCAAGGCGAGGGTGGTGCGGGAGGACTAGCGTCCCGAGCCGACCGCGGCGATGACCATATAGTATAGAGAAAATGGATTGTTGGTGTTACCGTTTCCTCCTTTTTCAATTGTGGATTGAAGATAATCGGGATTGCTGTCAGACGAATATATAATAAAAGGCGTGCTTAATCCTTTGTTTCTAATTTTCTTGAGCAAATCATACCCGGCTTGATTGCCCTCGGGGCGACTCATGTCGGAGATTAAACAGTCGTACCTCTGAACTTGCACTTTATTTATCGCTTCGTCGGTGCTGCGGACCTGATCGACGATTAGTCCAATTGACTCAAAGGCTTCTACTTCCCAGGAGTTATTCTTCGGGTTGTCATCGATCCAGAGAATCTTTTTGCCGCGTGCTTTTTTAAGGAATTTATCAAGTGGTTCGTCTGTCGGCAATTGCTCTGTATTTTGATTTATGTCTGGCTTTGCTGAAGCTTTCACAAGAGCGGTATTTGCTTTGCTCTGTAACAATAAGAAATTTTCTTCATCCTTGAATTCTGATGGCGGGTAAAGGCTGTGTGGATGTTTGGCGACTAGATAGACAAAACTTAAAAGTACCAAAATTGGAAATATAACAATAAATAAAATGATAAATAGACTTTGTAATTCTGTGATATTCTGGGAAAATGCACGAAATGCGACTGAAGTAGCGTAAACAAAGCTCAAAAAAAGTGCGATTATACCGAGTGGGCCGCGGCTGAATGCGTTGCTGCTTCGGTCAAAGTTATTGAGCATGAGAATCCATCTCCCCTGAGCGCGAGCAATATAACAAGAGAGGTGAGAATCTACAATTTATGGTTTGGTTTTGGGGGTTTGGTCAAGCAGTGCGGATGCTTGCTGCGCAGGGTGTCGATGACTCCGACAAAGTTTTGGTCCAAGCGCCAAGCATCACGTTAGTTCTGTGCCGCGGCAAGGCGCGGGTGGTGCGGGAGGACTAATCCGCCGTCAGCGCGTCGAGCAGTTCGAAGGCAAAGTCCGGCGCCTCGAATGCCTTGTCATTGCCCTGAACGGCGAGGGTCAGGCCGGAGCGGCTGTCATGGATGACCGACGACCGGTAGCCGCCGAAATCGCCGCCATGGGCGATGCGGTAGGCGCCGTCTTCGTGGAAGCGCACATAGATGCCCAGCCCGTAGCCGCGCGTGCCGGCCTCGTCGAACGCATTGATATCCGAGCGCATGATGGCGCCCTCGGCGGCGAAAAATCCACCATCGCCCAGAGCGCGATAGAGCGTGACGAGGTCTCCCGGCGTGGTGACCCAGCCGCCGCCTGTCCACTCATGATCGAGGTTGGATTTCAGCGTGCCGCGGCGCGCTGTCGCCTGCCGCCCGAACAGGCCGCGCGTATGACCGGCCGCGAGGTTCTCGAAGGTCCGGCCCTGCAGCGGCTCGGTACTCGTCATGCCCAGCGGCTCGACGACGAGGCGCCGGGCCAGATCGTAAAAGGTCTCGCCGGTCGCCGTCTCGATGATCAGGCCGACGAGGATGTAGTCGGTGTCGGAATAGGAGAAGTGCGCGCCCGGTTCCCCCTCGGCCGCATCGCCTGCGACAAAGCCGACGAGTTCGTCGGGGGAATAGCCGCGATTGCCGCGTATCAGGCCGGCGAGGAAGAAGTCGACGTCTTCCAGATAGTCCGGCACGCCGGCGGAATGGTTGAGCAGCATGCGCAGGGTCAGGGCGTCGGCATTGGCGAGGTCGTGCCACCAGTCGCGGTCCGACAGCCAGGTCGAGACCGGCGCGTCGAGGTCGAGCGCGCCTGCTTCGGCAAGCTGGACCGCGACCAGGGCGGTGATCGTCTTTCCGGTGCTGCCGGACAGGAAACGTGTGTCGCTGCCTACGGGGATGCCTTCGCGCGGGTCGGCGAGGCCGGCGTGCAGGTCGATCCGCTGGCCGTCAGCCTGTTGGAGGGTGAGCGACAGGCCCGGTGTCTGGCCGTCTTCGACGGCAGCGTTCATCCGGGACAGGGCGAAGGGGGCCGGGTCGGCGGCCTCCGCAGTCGCCGCGGCGAGGCAGAAAATAATCGGTATAATCAGGCGCATAGGACTGCCTAGAACCGGGGTCAGGCGGGGTCAAGGCAAGGTATTGTGATTGCGGGCTCGCAGCGGCGCGGCAATCCCGCCGCCGGCACCGGCAGCGCGCCCATTGACTTCCCTGTCCTGGCAGGTAAAACCCCCGCTTCCCTCGCCGGGGCCAGACCCTGGATCGTTTCACTTTAACGGGACGATGCGTGGACCGCCGTTTTGATCGCGTGCTGATGAGGGAGAGCACGCCGGGCCGCATCGAATAGAGAGAACATGTCGAAGCGTCATACGCAGAAATACAAGATTGACCGCCGCATGGGTGAAAACCTGTGGGGCCGTCCGAAGTCTCCGGTCAATTCGCGCTCCTACGGCCCGGGCCAGCACGGCCAGCGCCGCAAGGGCAAGATGTCCGATTTCGGCCTGCAGCTGCGCGCCAAGCAGAAGCTGAAGGGCTATTACGGTTCCATCACCGAGAAGCAGTTCCGCCGCACCTATGACGAGGCTTCGCGCCGCAAGGGTAACACGACGGAAAACCTGATCGGCCTGCTGGAAAGCCGCCTGGACGCGATCGTCTACCGCGCCAAGTTCGTGCCGACCGTCTTCGCTGCACGTCAGTTCGTGAACCACGGCCACGTCAAGGTGAACGGCGTCAAGACCAACATCCCGTCCTTCCGCTGCAAGCCGGGCGACGTGATCGAGGTTCGTGACCGTTCCCGTTCCATGGCTCTGGTGCTGGAAGCCCTGGAAAGCGCCGAGCGCGATATCCCGGACTATATCGACCTGGATCCGAAAGCCATGAAGGCCACCTTCGTGCGCATGCCGGAATTCTCCGAAGTGCCGTATCCGGTGCAGATGGAACCGAACCTGGTCATCGAATTCTACTCCTCGTAAGAGGACGAAATCCGACCTGGAAAACAGGCCGCTCCGGATCTCCGGGGCGGCCTTTTTCTTGGCGTGGAGATTGCCGTGTCAGCCGGCGTCCGGCCCGTCACGATCCTGCTGGTCGTTCAGGCCGAGCATGCGCGCGGAAACACCGGCTGTCAGCCCGTGCACGAGCAGCGAGATCACCACGATCACGAAGACGAGGTCGAAGAAGACCGGTGTGATCGGTCCGGGGCTGACCACCGGAAAGATCGCCAGGAAGACCGGCACCGATCCGCGCATGCCCATCCAGCCGATATAGGCCTGTTCGCGCCATGGCATGCGCGCCGGCAAAAGGCAGGCGAAGACGGCCAGCGGCCGCGCGACCAGGATGAGCGCGCCTGCGAGGATCAGCCCGCTGGCGGCTACGCCGCCCAGCTCGCTCGGTGTCACCAGCAGGCCAAGCAATACGAACAGGCAGATCTGCGCAATCCAGGACAGGCCTTCGTGAAAATGGATGGCCCGTTGCGGTGGTTTGGCGCCGTGATTGGCGACGACAAGTCCGAAGAGATAGACCGCCAGGAAACCCGATCCGCCGATCAGTCCGGTCCCCGAGAAGGTCGCGAGGCCTGTCGCCAACAGGAAGGGCGAAGCAAGTCCGGCGGGTAATCTGAGCCAGCCCAGCAGGCTGGAGGCCAGCCAGCCGCCCGCGAGACCGGTCAGCAATCCCAGGCCGAGCTGGCTGGCGAGGAGAGGCAGTGTACCCGCAAGGGCGTTCAGCGAGAGCCCGCTGCCGCTGTCGACGATTTCCACCAGGCTGATGGTGAGGAAGATCGCGACCGGGTCGTTGACGCCGGATTCTACCAGCAGGGTCTGGCGTGGCCGCTGGGGCAAACGTATCCCGCCATGGCGCAGGGACATGAAGGTTGCGGCGGCATCCGTGGAGCTGACCACCGCGCCGAACAGCAGGCCTTCCGCCAGCGAGGCATCCAGCAGGAGACTGTAGGCGAGCCCGACGAAGGTCGCGGTCAGCACCACGCCGGGACCGGCCAGCAGGCCTGCCGGCAGGGCTGCGGCCTTCATGTCCGACCAGCGCGTATCGAGACCGCCGGACAGGAGGATCAGGGCCAGGCAGATCGAGCCGGCCGAATAGGTCAGCGCAAAGTCCTCGAACTCGATCCCGCCGGGACCGTCTTCACCCAGTGCCATGCCGATCGCCAGGAAAACAAGCAGGATCGGCGCCCGGAAGCGCGATGAAAGCGGGATCAGCATGATGCTCAGCGCGATGGTGGCGCTGATCAGAAGCAGGGCGTGCAGCATAAGGGTGTCAGCAAAGCCGGAAAGGGGCGGAAAGATAGGGCAAATCACACTCTATCCGGTCGCTGGCACATTGCCGACTGCCGTTGGGAACAGAGGGTGATGCAATGACAGGCAGACCTGCTACGACTGCGGGCAGTCGGCGAACATGGTTCGCTTGAGAGGAGCAAAGGGTTGATTCTCGCGACGTAACCGGTTTCATGTGATCTCCGTCACGGTCGCTGGGGGAGTTAGCCGGTCGTGCGGAATTCGTGCCGGGCAACACGGACGGGGGCAAGGGTGAAAACAGTTTGGGGTGTTTTCGCAGGCGTGGCGGTGATGGCGTCGGCATGTTCGACGACCGGGAGTGCGGGCGATGAGGGACGTTCCGCATTCCTGCCGTCACTGCCCCCGATGCCCGCCATGCGCGCGCTTCCGCGTATCCGCTTCTCCGACATGCGCTTGCCCGGCTTCGGCCGGGCGCCGGAGGTGGACCCGTCGCTCGAACCGGTGATGCACTGGCGGGTCATCGACAACGAGATCCTCGTTGTGCATGCGGACAGTCACGGCTGTACCACGCGCTCGGATTTCACGGTCGATGTCGGCAGCTATGAGGGTGATGTCTACGCCGTCAGCCTGTCCCGGGACACGCCGGACGGCTGCAGCCGCGACATGCCATGGGGCGTGCAGCTGGCGTTTGCGCTCGACGAGCTGGGCGTGCCCGCCCAGGGCGAGGTCGTCGTGCTCAATCCGCTGGAAAGCGCCCGGCCTGCATCCGGCCGCCGCGTGGTCGCGGCGCGCTGACGCACGCTGACAGGTGTCCTGAGAGGGCTCAGGCCGGTTCGATCAGACCCTTGTCGCGCAGATAGGTCTGCAGTTCGCCGGTCTCGAACATTTCCTTGACGATGTCGCAACCGCCCACGAACTCGCCCTTGATGTAGAGTTGCGGGATGGTCGGCCAGTTCGAGAATTGCTTGATGCCCTGACGGATACCGTCATCCTCGAGTACGTTGACGCTCTCGAAATCGACCTGGAGATGGTCCAGCACACGCGCCACCACGGATGAGAAGCCGCATTGCGGAAACACCGGCGTGCCCTTCATGAACAGGACGACGTCATTATTCTCGATCGTGGATTTGATGACGTCATGGGCAGTGGTCATGGCGGGACTCCCTGTTGGATCTGTCCGTTCAGCTAGGAAGCGGAGGCTTGGGCTTCAAGGGCCGCTAGCCGGGCATTCTCGGCCAGATTGGCGTGGCGTGTCGTCAGGCACACTAGCGCATCTGCCGGTCCGTTTTCGAGCGCCCATTTCAGGCCCAGCTGCGGCGTATTGACCGGCACGGCCGGTGTGGTGCCCGTCAGGCTGCGCCTGGCTTGCCGGGCCCAGTACCAAAGATCGCCGCGCGAGCGCGGCAGGCGGCGGCGTGTAGTGCCGGCCATCACCTCGATACCCAGCACACGCAGTCCGGCCGCACGGGCCCGCTCCAGCCGGGCCGTCTCGATGTCGGAAAGTCCGCTGTTTACCGGCGCCATGATCGCCTGGAACGCTCCGGTATCGATGGCGGCATCAAGCTCGGCACCCCGCCCGCAAACGCCGAGATACCGCACCATGCCGCGGTCGCAGAAGGCCTGGAGGTGACGGATCAGCTTGTCGCTCATCTCGGCCGGTGCCGGACCATGCAGCAGCAGAAGGTCGACATGGTTCATCGACAGCCGCTCCAGCGAGGCGCGCAGCGACATTTCCACGGCACCGGCAGAGAAGTCGCGGCGCCCGCCCGGACCGATACCCGCCTTGGTGGCCACGAAGACCTTGTCGCGCGGTACGGTCTGGAGGGCGCGTCCGAGCCGGCGTTCCGCCTCGCCCTTGCCGTAGGAGGGGCCGGTGTCGAACAGGGTGATGCCCAGGCCGACGGCCCGGCGCACAAGGTCTTCCGTCGCATGCCGGGGCATGGCCCAGCCTGCGTGCGGGCCGGATACGCCGAAGCCGAGGCGGGAGAAGGCCGGATCGTCGATCACGCCGGCTCAGCCTGCCGGTACGCGGGTTTCCAGGGCGAGGGCGTGCAGCTCGCCGCCCATCTTCTCGCCGAGCGCGGCATAGACCATCTGGTGCTGGGCGACACGCAGCTTGCCGCGAAAGCTTTCCGACGTGACCACGGCCTTCCAGTGATCATTGTCGCCGGCCAGGTCTTCCATCTCGACATCGGCATCGGGAATGCCGGCCTTGATCAGGGCGACGATATCCTCGGCGGGCATGGGCATGGCGGCTCTCCGGGCGGTGACGGATGTGTGATCCGGCGTGTTGCGTTGTGCCTTTTACCGGACCGGTGTCGGGCGCATATCGAGGGCCAAGCTAATCGCCACGACCGCAAGGGAAAAGACCATGAGCCTGCTGTTGACTGCCAAAACCTGCCTTCGCCTGTCGCTGGGCGCCGCCAATCTCGCGCTGGCGATCTTCCTGCTGGCCGGAGCGGCCTTTGCCGGCGAGCAATATGTTGACCGCGACGGAAGGGCCGTCAGCGGCTTCGATGTCGTTTCCTACCACACTGCCGAGACCCCGCAGATGGGCCTGGCCGATATCAGCGCCGAGTATAATGGCGCCGTCTGGCATTTCGCCAGCGAGGCCAATCGCGAGGCCTTCCTGGCCAATCCGCAGCGCTATATCCCGGCCTATGACGGGCATTGCGCCTGGGCGGCCTCGCGCGGCTACAAGGCGCGCACCGATCCGCAGGCCTACCGGATTGTCGAAGGCGTGCTCTACATGAATTACGATGCCGGCATCCAGCGCCGCTGGGAACGCGACATCGACGGTTTCATCGCGCAGGCCGAGGCCAACTGGCCCGAGCTGGAGGCCGAACCTGCCGCCAGCCCGCCGCGCGGCTGGTTCCAGTGATCCGCAGATACTGACCGAAAATTCAGTGTGTTCGCGGCCTGTGCCGTGGCAAGCTCCCCCGGATTGATCAATCCGGGGGAGTTTTCATGCGGTCCATCCTGTTCAGCGCTGCCGTTTCTTTTGCCGTCTTCACCCAGGCCGGGTGCGCCCAGGAGGGCCCGGCGCTCGATCGCGAGCAATTGCTGGAAGATCTGCGCATCCTGGCCGCCGACGACATGGAAGGCCGCGAAGTGGCAACCGAGGGCAATGCCCGGGCCCGCGCCTATATCATCGAGCGGCTGGAGGGGATCGGCGTGGGGCCGGTGAACGGCGATTACGAGCACAGCTTCACCTTCTCCCTGCCGCGCAATCCGGACGAAGACATTACCGGTGTGAACATCCTGGCGCAGATCGAGGGGACGTCGGACAGCGAGCGCACCCTCGTCGTCACGGCCCATTACGATCATGAGGGCATGCGCGACGGACAGATCTGGAACGGCGCCGACGACAATGCGTCCGGTGTGGCCTCGGTGCTCGCCATTGCCGCGGACTTTGTTGCCAACCCGCCCGAGCATGACGTGATCTTCGCCTTCGTCGATGCCGAGGAGCGGGGCCTGCAGGGCGCGCGCGCCTTCGTCGCCAATCCGCCCATCCCGGTGGAGAACATCACCTTCAATCTCAACATGGACATGGTGGCGATGTCCCAGGACCGCATCCTGTGGGCCGTCGGCACCTATCACTATCCCTTCCTCGTCCCGATGGTCGAAGAGGTTGCGGCGCGCGCCGATGTCTCGATGCCGATGGGTTATGACGAGCCGACCGAGGAGCCGGGCGGTGACTGGACGCTGCTGACGGATTCAGGCGCCTTCCACGTCGCCGGCATCCCCTTCATCTATCTCGGCGTCGACTTCCACCCGCACTACCACCAGCCGACCGACACCTATGAGAACATGACGCTGGACTTCTTCCAGGACGCCTCGGCCGCGATCGTGGATTTCGCCCGGGAGGCGGATGAAAGGCTGGACGAGATCGGCGAGGCTGCGGGGCGGTAGGTTTCACTTCTTGCCTTGTAGGGAAAGGAGGCGCTGAAGCCTGCTCCCATTTCTCCCGGCCGAACGCCCGGCGAAGCCCGGGCGAAGTGCCGGGATCTACGGGAAGCTCATCACTTTCTACGGGAAGCTCATCACTTGAAGTGACTTTCGGTAGATCCCGGATCTGCAGCCTGCCTGCGCAGGCTTGCGTCCGGGAGAAACATAAGAGGTTGTAGTGAATACTTCCGTTTTCCCCGGATTTATTCCGGGGTCTGGTGGCGTTTCAGGCGCAGGCTCCTCCAGGCCCCGGCACAAGGCCGGGGAAAGTGGAGGGGGAGTGCGCGGCGAAACGGCGGACTATTCCGCCGCTTCGACGAGCTGGTCCATCAGGGCCGGCATCCAGCCTTCCCAGGCCGCACGCAGGCGGTCGAGTTCGAGCGGGTGGGCGCCGTTGACGCTGATCGCGGTGCCGCCGGCGAGGCCGACGACCTGGACCGGGATCTCGTCCGCCTTGGCATCCTGCAGGATGGCGATGGCGTCTTCCTTCCGGGCGGCGATCAGATAGCGCGACTGGTCCTCGCCGAAGAGGAAGCCGTGCATCGGCGGATTGGCGCCCTCATGGGCCAGCTTGATGCCGCAATCCGAGGCCAGGGCCATATCGGCCGCGGCGCAGGCGAGGCCGCCATCGGAAATATCGTGACAGGCCGTCAGGCGGCCGGTGCGGATCTGGCCGCGCACGAAATCGCCATTGGCCTTCTCCGCGTCCAGATCGACATGCGGTGCGTCGCCATCCTCGCGGTCCTCGATGACCTTGAGATAAACCGAAGCGCCCATCACGCCCTGGGTCTCGCCGACCACGAGCAGGATATCGCCGTCCTTCATGCCGCCGAAACCGGCCCGCTTGTCGATATCCGGGATCAGGCCGACACCGCCGATCGCCGGAGTCGGCGGAATGGCGGCACCATTGGTCTCGTTGTAGAGGCTGACATTGCCGGATACGACCGGGAAGCCGAGCGTGGCGCAGGCCATCGCCATGCCGTCGATACAGCCGACGAACTGGCCCATGATCTCCTCGCGCTCGGGATTGCCGAAATTCAGGCAGTCGGTGATCGCGATCGGGTCGGCGCCGGTGGCGGTCAGATTGCGCCAGGCTTCGGCCACGGCCTGCTTGCCGCCCTCGAACGGGTGGGCATAGCAATAGCGCGGTGTGCAGTCGGTGGTGATGGCCAGCGCCTTGTTGGTGCCGTGCACGCGCACAATGGCCGCGTCGGACGGATCCTCGGAGGAGGCCGCCGTATCCGCCATCACGTGGCGGTCATACTGTTTCCAGATCCATGACTTGGAGGCCATGTCCGGCGAGGCCATCAGCTTCAAGAGAACTTCGCCCATGTGATCGGGCTGGGCGATGTCTTTGGCGTGGATCTGGGCGCGCACTTCCGGTGCGAAATAGGGGCGCTCGTATTTCGGCGCATCGTCGGCCAGCGGTGCGACCGGGATGTCGCACACGGTCTCGCCCTTGTGGGTCAGCACCATGCGGCCGGTATCGGTCGTCTCGCCGATCACGGCGACATCGAGTTCCCATTTGCGGAAGATCTCGTGGGCAACGTCCTCGCGGCCCGGCTTCATGATGACCAGCATGCGTTCCTGGCTTTCCGAGAGCATCATCTCGTAGGCCGTCATATTGGCTTCGCGCTGGGGCACCTTGTCCATGTCCAGATGGATGCCGATCCCGCCCTTGTCGGCCATCTCGACCGAGGAGGAGGTGAGGCCGGCCGCGCCCATGTCCTGGATGGCGGCGATGGCATCGGTCGCCATCAGTTCGAGGCAGGCCTCGATCAGTTTTTTCTCGACGAAGGGGTCGCCGACCTGGACGGTGGGACGCTTCTCCTCGGAGGCATCGTCGAACTCGGCCGAGGCCATGGTGGCACCGTGGATGCCGTCGCGGCCTGTCTTGGAGCCGACATAGACGATCGGCTGGCCCGGCTCGGCGCCGCGGGCGTAGAAGATCTTGTCTGCATCGGCCAGGCCCACCGCCATCGCGTTGACCAGGATATTGCCGTTATAGCCGGCGTGGAAATTCGTCTCGCCGCCGACCGTCGGCACGCCGACGCAATTGCCATAGCCGCCGATGCCGGCGACCACGCCGGAGACCAGCTGGCGCGTCTTGGGATGATCCGGTGCACCGAAGCGCAGCGCATTCATCAGCGCCACCGGGCGTGCGCCCATGGTGAAGACGTCGCGCAGGATGCCGCCCACACCCGTCGCCGCACCCTGATAGGGCTCGATGAAGGAGGGGTGGTTGTGGCTTTCCATCTTGAAGATGGCGGCCTGGCCGTCGCCGATATCGATCACGCCGGCATTCTCGCCCGGGCCCTGGATCACCTTTTCGCCATCCGTCGGCAGCCGGCCCAGATGGGCGCGCGAGGACTTGTAGGAACAGTGTTCCGACCACATGACCGAGAAAATGCCCAGTTCCACGAGGTTGGGCGCCCGGCCCAGACGGTCGAGGATGATGGCGTATTCTTCGTCATTGATGCCGTGCTCGGCGACGATCTCGGCGGTGATGCCTTCGGCGTATTGGGTCATGTCGCTCACGCGCTCCCGAGAAGGGATTCAAACAGTTTCAGCCCGTCCGTGCCGCCGTGCTTTTCGTCCACGGCGCGTTCCGGGTGGGGCATCATGCCCATGACATTGCCCTGCTCGTTGGTGATGCCGGCAATATCGCGCTTGGAGCCGTTCGGGTTCTTGCCGTAGCGGAAGATCACCTGGCCCTCGCCCTCGATCCGGTCGAGCGTCTCGTCATCGGCGAAGTAATTGCCGTCATGGTGCGCGATCGGCACGATCAGCTCGGCGCCGCCCTCATAATGCGAGGTGAAGCGGGTATTGGCGTTCTCCACCGTCAGCTTCGCCTTCTCGCAGACGAATTTCAGGCCGGCATTGCGCATCAGCGCGCCGGGCAGGAGGCCGCTTTCGGTGAGGATCTGGAAGCCGTTGCACACGCCCAGGACGGGTGCGCCGGTGGCTGCGTGGGCCACAATCGCCGGCATGATCGCCGAGCGCGAGGCCATGGCGCCGCAGCGCAGATAGTCGCCATAGGAAAAACCACCCGGCACCATCACGAAATCGGTGCCCTCGGGCAGTTCGCTTTCCTGATGCCAGACCATGGCGGGGGCGTGGCCCGTGACTTTCGCGATCGCATCATGCGCGTCGCGGTCGCAGTTCGAGCCGGGGAAGACGATGACGGCGGATTTCATCTCGGCCGGACCCCGCTATTCCAGCTCGATCGAGTAACTCTCGATCACCGGGTTGGAGAGGAGTTTGGCGCACATTTCCTCGACCCGGGCGCGGGCCTTTTCGGCATCTTCGCCGGTCAGGTCCAGCTCGATCAGCTTGCCCTGGCGGGCCTCGACGACCTCGTCATAGCCCATATTGTGCAGCGCGCCGGCGACGGCGGCTCCCTGGGGATCGAGGACGCCGGGTTTCAGATAGACGTGGATTTTCGCTTTCACGGGCTCGACTCGCTTTTCAGGGCCTGAAATTCGCGCCCTCAATAAAGCGACACGGGCTCCGGCGCAATTGACAAGGGGGTCGAGTTTCAGTGGAGGAATGGTCTCCCGGTTCAGGCTCACAGTGCAAATCGATCGAGGGGCCGCCAGCGCGGGGCACTGCTGGCAACGCAAACGACGGCCATTTTCCACAGCGCTCACAGCAGCCGTGGGTGCGGTGTTTCTGCATGGTGGTCCCCGGCGATGCCTTTTAAAGACATTCGCGGCTATCCGGGCTGCAGCAGAATGCCGGCCGGCGCCGGTGATTGACTCTCGGTGGCTGGCGTTTTCTATCGGCCGTCGGTGGCGACACGATGCGGGGCTTTCTGTGGCATTCTCAAGGGCGTTGAAGGTTGTTCTTCATATTGGCCGGCACAAGACCGGCACATCAAGCGTGCAGAGGTATCTCAGCAAGAACAGGGAAGCGCTGAAGCGGGACGGTGTTCTGTATCCCGATCTTGGCATTCTCTCGGGCCGGATCGAGATCGCTCATCACGAACTTGCCCACGCGCTACAGAGGGGCGACACAACCGCGATAGAGGCCATTTTCAGAGAAATCGAACGGCAGCAAAACGAAACGAACTCGAGCATTTTGGTGCTCAGTAGCGAATCATTTCAAAATATTAAAGACAGTTCGATCATAAAATCTATGTTTTCTGATCATCATTTATATACAATTTGTTATTTGAGGGAAATTGTTGGTTATTATTGTTCAAGCTACGCGCAATTTGTTCACGCGAATGACTATTTCGCGGACCCGTCTTCCTATTTGAAGATGTTTGATACTCGTTTGGGTGATTTTGTAAGTGCTTGGTCCGGGTTTTCGCAGAGTTCCTGCTTCCGTTATTTTAACAAAAGCGTCCTGATAGGAGAGGATGTAGTTCAGGATTTTTGTCATCACGCCGGGATTCCGTACTATCCATCACCTGTTCTGGATAGTTGGGAGAGCAATGTGAGTATTGGTGGCAATTTGTTGTATTTTAAGTTGGTCTGTAATGCTCTCGGCGGATTGAGCAAGAAATCATATTATGCTCTTAGCGATTTGGCAGGGAACAAAAAAAGCTTTCGGGAGAAAATACGTGTTCCGGGCCAGACTCAATCGGAGCTGCGGTCACGTGGATACAACACAGTCCTGAAAAGGGTCACCGGCTGCGACCCGGAATTGCGTGATTATTCGAAAAATTCACCTTTTCCCGACTTGTCCAGCCTGCGTGAGGACATCGAGATTATCCTTGATAATGCGGTGGTGCGGCATGACTTCGACAAATTGAGCGTCTCGCCAACGCTGTTCACGAGGTCGGCGAATTCTTTTTCCCGCGGGGATTGATCGCCGGCTATCTCGTCGCGCTGAAACCGGAAGGTGCTTGCGGATCAGCCCGCCTCAACGGCAAATCGGTGAGGCGGGTTATTTCCCTTCGTTTGTCGGCGCCTGGCCGTGTTCCTTCATGATGCCCAGGCGGCGGGCCACGTCGGCATAGGCCTCGGTGACATTGCCCAGATCGCGGCGGAACCGGTCCTTGTCCATCTTCTCGTTGGTTTCCATGTCCCACAGGCGGCAGCTGTCCGGGCTGATCTCGTCAGCCAGCACGGTGCGCACCATGTCGCCCTCGTAGAGGCGGCCGAATTCCAGCTTGAAGTCCACCAGGCGGATGCCGGCGGCGGAGAACAGGCCCGACAGGAAATCATTCACCCGCAGCGTCATCGCCATCATGTCGTCGATCTCCTGGGTGGAAGCCCAGTTGAACGCCGTGATGTGCTCTTCGGACACCATCGGATCGCCCAGCTCGTCCTTCTTGTAGTAGAATTCGACGATGGAGCGGGGCAGCTGATCGCCTTCCGGCACGCCCAGGCGCTGGCTGATCGAACCGGCAGCGACATTGCGGCAGACCACTTCCAGCGGAATGATCTCGACCTGGCGCACCAGTTGTTCGCGCATGTTCAGACGTTTGATGAAATGGGTCGGGATGCCGATCCGGCCGAGCCCGAGCATGATATACTCGGAAAT
Source organism: Maricaulis sp. (assembly GCF_017642925.1). GTDB lineage: Bacteria > Pseudomonadota > Alphaproteobacteria > Caulobacterales > Maricaulaceae > Maricaulis. Next base: position 82,625 of record NZ_JAEPOL010000011.1, read on the forward strand.
CCGGTTGTTCAGCACGCCCTTGCCCTCGAGCGTGGCCTTCTTCTGGTTGTTGAAGGCGGTGGCGTCGTCCTTGAAATACTGCACGATCGTGCCCGGTTCGGGGCCTTCATACAGGATCTTGGCCTTGCCTTCGTAGATCATCTTGCGGCGGGACATCGGCGGACGCTCCGTTGGCGGTCGGCCCCGTCCGGCGGGGCGGTCGACCTGAAAAGAGAGACGCGGCCCGAATCGAGAACCGGACCGCGCATCGAAGGGGGAAAATATCCGCGTGCGCGTCCCTCTGCAACGTCTTGCCGCGGTGCGGTAGGATTGTTTCGAGATCGCCGCAGCCTTGTGCGCGGTGAAGATTGATTTAGACCCCCTGCCGAGCTAGTCACTCGGGCAAATGGACATCCTCAAGGAGAGACCCATGTCGGGCATCAACGATCGCGAAAAAGGCTTCGAGAACAAGTTCGCGCACGACCAGGAACTCGAATTCAAGGCGGCTGCCCGCCGCAACAAACTCCTCGGCCTGTGGGCTGCCGAGCTGATGGGCCTGGATGGCGAAGCCGCGGCCGAATACGCCAAGTCGGTGATCGTCGCCGATTTCGAGGAAGCCGGCGATGACGACGTCTTCCGCAAGGTGCGCGGCGATCTGGACGCCCGCAATGTCGAGCTGTCCGACCACCTGCTGCGCAAGCAGATGGACGATCTCCTCGCCGCCGCCCGCCTGCAGATCCAGAGCGAAGGCTAGGTCCGGTTCGCGCGCCTCGCCCGTGACCGGGGAGGCGCGTCAGCCCTCGACGCTGTCCAGCCGCTCCACAACGACCAGCCAGCGTTCCAGGGCTTCGCGGATGCGGGCGCGGTCATAATCCATCGTGACCATCTCGAAGACCTGTCCGGTCTCGCGATCCATCAGGACGAGAAAGCCGGTGCGTCCGGCCAGCTCGTCATAGAGCGGCGCGATGCCTTCGTCCTCGGCCAGGCCGCGCAGGGCGTCGCGCTGGCCCCAGGTGAAGTTGAACCGCACCCAGCCGATCGGCTCGCCGGCCATCTCCTCGCGCACATCCTCGACCCGCGGCTCCAGCACGCGGCAGGCGCCGCACCAGGACGAGCGGAACATGGCGGCCACCAGGCGCGGCTCTTCGGCCGGAGCTGCCTCATCCCAGGCAGCCCGCACGAAATTCGGTCCGAGAAACAGGGCCAGTCCGGCCAGCACGGCAGCAATCAGTCGCATGTCGATCTTCCTCCAGGACGGCCCGTTTAACCGCGGCGTCCCCGGCGGTCACTGCACGAAGCGATCACGTTGGCGTCATTCCGCCGCGTCCGGCTTTACGAGCCCCGGCAGGCCGTCGATCGACTCGGCATTGCCGGTATAGCGGCGTTCGCGCCAGACCTCGTCGGTGCGGTGCTCGTTATAGCGGATCAGCTGGTCGCGTTCGCCCTTGAAGTCGTAGAAGGGCACGCCCCAGCCGCAACTGTCGGCGATGCGGTGGATTTTCGCGGTGATGATCGCGCGCACTTTGGGGAAGTCCGGGAAGAGGGCCTTTTTTTCGGCAAAGCCCGGATCGTCGAAACAGGTCGCTTCGCCCGTGCCGTAGAGGCGCAATATGTTCGCCGCGCCCTCGAAGGCGCAGAACATGAAAGTGATCCGTCCGTTCTGGCGCAGATGCGCAATCGTCTCCACGCCCGACCCACCCAGATCGAGAAAGGCGACCTCGTTCGGCCCCAGTATGCGGAAACTGTCATAGCCCTTGGGCGAGACATTCACATGCCCCTCATCGCCCGACGGCGCCGTCGCCACAAAGAACATCTTCTGCTTTTCGATGAAGGCCGCGAGGCGTTCGTCGATCGAGTCGTAAAGCTTGGACATGGGGGGGAATTTAGGGGGCTCTTCCCTACAAGCCAACAAACGCATTTGTCATCCCGGCCGAATGCCCCGCGAAGGCGGGGCGCAGAGCCGGGACCCAGACACGCGCTGTTTGCCGGAAGCTGGCCAGATAGCGGAGAGCGCCGGATCAGCACCGGGATTATGGGTCCCGGATCTCCGCCCGGCTCAGGGCCGGGCATGCGTCCGGGATGACAAGCATTGTCTGTGGGGACCGCATTGCCCAAACATGCGTTACCCTGACGGCTTCAGGGCGGGCACGTTTCGTGCCCTGAAAACCCATTGTTCGCTTGCCGAGACGGGGCCGTATCCGGTTTTCCAGGTCAAGGGCGCCCGGGGCGCCGCTCCGCGGTTTCACCCTTGAGCTGGAAAACCGGATACGGCTTGCTGGCTGTCATGCGCTCTATGGATGATTGCGAGCGGGGCTCGCCGCGCCCGTCTCTGGCGTGAAAACGCCTTACCCCCCGAACACCCGCCGGAAAATCGTGTCCACATGCTTCATGTGGTAGGCCTCGTCGAAACAGGCCTCGATCTGCTCGTTGCTCAGAAGCGCGGTCACCTCGGCGTCGGCCTTGAGGTGGTCGACCAGCATGCCGCCCTCATCCCAGGTCTTCATGCCGTTGCGCTGGACGAGGCGATAGCTCACCTCGCGGCTTGCGCCGGCCTGGGTGAGGGCCAAAAGGACGCGCTGGGAATTGTGGATGCCGCCATAGGCATTGAGGTTTTCTGCGCAGCGGTCGGCATGCACGATCAGTTTCTCGATCATGCCGGCGGTGCGGTGCAGGGCGAAGTCCAGGTGCACATTGGCGTCCGGACCGATGCCGCGCTCGACGGAGGAGTGGGAGATGTCCCGCTCGTGCCACAGCGCCACATTCTCCATCGCCGGTACGACGGCCGAGCGCACCAGGCGGGCCTGGCCGGTCAGATTCTCCGTCAGGATCGGATTGCGTTTGTGCGGCATGGCCGACGAGCCCTTCTGGCCCGGCGAGAAATATTCCTGCGCCTCGCGCACTTCGGAGCGCTGGAGGTGGCGCACTTCGATGGCGATATTCTCGATCGCCGAGGCGATCAGGCCCAGCACGGCGAAATAATTGGCATGACGGTCGCGCGGGATGACCTGGGTGGAGATCGGCTCCACTGTCAGGCCCATCTGTTCGGCGACATGTTCTTCCACGGCCGGATCGACATTCGCGAACGTGCCGATGGCGCCGGAAATGGCGCAGGTGGCGATCTCGTCGCGCGCCCGCACCAGGCGTTCGCGATTGCGGGCAAACTCGGCATAAAAGCGCGCGAATTTCAGACCCATCGTCGTCGGCTCGGCATGGATGCCGTGCGAGCGGCCGATACAGGCGGTGTATTTGTGCTCTTCCGCGCGCGTCTTCAGCGCCGCCAGAACGCGGTCCATGCCCTCCAGCAGCAGGTCGGCAGACTGTTTCATCTGCACGGCGAGACAGGTGTCCAGCACGTCCGAGGAGGTCAGGCCCTGGTGGACGAAACGGCTCTCCTCGCCGACATGCTCGGCCAGATGGGTGAGGAAGGCGATGACGTCATGCTTCACCTCGGCCTCGATCTCGTTGATCCGCTCGACGTCGAACGCGACATCCCTGGCCTTCCAGACCGCCTCGACCGCCGATTGCGGCACCACACCCAGCTCCGCCAGCTTCTCCGTCGCATGCGCCTCGATCAGGTACCAGATCCTGTACTTGTTCTGGTCGGCCCAGATGGCGGCCATTTCCGGACGGGTATAGCGGGGGATCATCGGCGGTGCTCCGCGTTTCATTGGCTGAAGCGCGGGGGATGCGCTGAAAGGCGCGTGGGGTCAAGTGGCGCGCTTCTTTCCTCCCCACGGGAGTGGGGAGGGGGACCCGCGAAGCGGGGGAGGGGCCGCCGCGCCGTGCGCGGCGGAATGGCGGAGCCGAGCTCGAAAGTTCTTCGCGGCTTGCAGCCGCGACCCCTTCGACCCGATGCTGCGCATCGGCCCACTTCCCCATTCCATGGGGAAGAAAGAAGCCAAGCTTTCCAACGCTAGTCGGTGCCCACCGCCTGCACACCGCTGATCCGGTTCCACCATGCTGGCTGAGGACGGCTGCCAGTAGCAAGCATGAGCGAAACCGGCCATGCGCAGAGCGCAACAAGACCCAGCATTGAATTCACAAGCGCACTGGGCAACGGGTTGGATGCCGGCACTGACTGGTAGCCCATGATGCGCTGCCCGAAAGTCTGCGAGCCGATGGTTGTGCTGCGCAGTGAAAGAAGCAGTAGCGACAAGGCAAATGTCGCGCCCAAATAATTGTATTGATCCGGTTCCGGCTGAACGACCGTCGAGAAACTCCCGGTTCGAAAGCCTTCGGCGAGGATGACGAACAGGTCGAAGGCGGGTGTCAGGATCAGGACCAGCATCATGCCGTCGAGCATGAAGGCCCAAAAGCGTGCGCTGACGGCAACAGGTTGGCTGGAAACGACGCGGCCGCTGCGGGGGCCAAGGAAGACCAGGCCAAGCAGCACTCCGATCCCCAAGCCTGTTCGTAAGGGAGACCAGGTTATCGACTTCATACAAGCAGATGAGCTGCAGTCCGTTGTTTCTGTAGAACTTCCTTCCACAATGCCCGCGAAAAGCACCACGAAGTAAAGCGTAGCGACAACCACAAGCCATATCGTTCGAGATGCGGTCCGTCTCGGCGCGCTTTGAGGCTCGCCGTGCAGGTAGTCCATGCTTGTCTTTCTCACATCGCCCCCCAATCCACCTCGCTGTGCCGGTCCAGCGCCACAGCCCCGTCCGGCATCTTGTACTTCAGCCCAGACCCGCAGTTGAACAGCACGCATTCCGCGTCCCGCGCCACAAGCCCGTCGCCCATGGCCTTTTCCATGGCCGCCAGCGTCGCGGCGCCTTCGGGGCATAGCAGCAGCCCGTCCTCGCGGGCACACCGCGTCCGCGCCGTTTCGATCGCCGCCTCCGACACGGCCACCGCCGCGCCGCCGCTCTCGCGAACCGCGTCCAGGATCAGGAAGTCGCCGATCGCCTTGGGCACGCGGATGCCCATGGCGGCGGTCCGGGCGTCGAGCCATTCCTCGGCATGGCGCTCGCCGGCCTCGAAGGCTTTCACGATGGGGGCGCAGCCCTCGGCCTGGACGGCGAACATTTTCGGGCGTTCCGGGCCGATCCAGCCCAACTTCTCCATCTCGTCGAAGGCTTTCCACATGCCGATCAGGCCGGTGCCGCCGCCGGTGGGATAGAAGATCGCATCGGGCAGTTTCCAGCCCATCTGGGCGGCCAGTTCCAGGCCCATCGTCTTTTTGCCCTCGATCCGGTAGGGCTCCTTGAGGGTGGAGACGTCGAACCAGCCCATCTCGTCCTTGCCGGCCGCGACAAGGGCGCCGCAATGATGGATGTAACCGTTCACCTTGAAGACTTTCGCGCCCTGCAGCGCCATCTCGTCCAGATTGATCTGCGGCGTGTCCTCGGGAGCAAAGCAATAACTCTCCATCCCCATCCGGCTGGCATAGGCCGACATGGCGGCACCGGCATTGCCGTTTGTCGGCATGGCGAGGCGTTTGATTCCGAAGGAATGCGCCATGGCGACGGCGAGGGCGAGGCCGCGCGCCTTGAACGAGCCCGTGGGCAGGCGGCCCTCATCCTTCACCCACACCTTGGCCGTCGCACCGGAGGCTTTCGCGGTGGCGGGCACGTCGATCAGTGGCGTATCGGTCTCGCCCAGGCGGCAGATATCGTCGCTGTCATGGACCGGCAGGAGTTCGCGCCATTTCCAGAAACCGGTATTGCGCGCCCAGATCGCCCCGCGGTCGATCTCGCCCTTCATCTTCTCCAGGTCATAGCGCGCCAGCAGCGGCTTGCCGGCATCGGAGAGATTGTGCGGCGTGTCGATCTCGTAGCGCTTGCCGGTTTCCGAGCATTCCAGATGGGTGAAATAGAAGGCGCGATTGTGCATGGGGGCTCCCGGGCAAACGGCTTAAAGGACGGAGCCTCGGGCTCGCTTTTAAGCCTTTGATGTCTTGCAAGCAGTCCGCCTCAGGGTCTTCGTCAGGTCAAGGGTGGAGCCGCTTCGCGGCGCCAAAGGCGCCCTTGACCTGACGAAGACCCTGAGGCCCCATCGCCGACAAGACATCCAGGGTTTGCTCTGTGGCAGGGCCACCCATCGGCGACTGAAGCTCTGTCGGCGGCGCCAAGCTCCCATCCTCCCCCTTGATCGGGAAGGATGGGGCGTGCCCCTACATCAGCCCCAGCGTCTTGAAACTCGCGGTGTTTTCGCGGCCGATCACGAGGTGGTCGTGCAGCACGATGTCGAAGGGTTTGCAGATGTCCGCGAGGGTGCGGGTCATCTCGATATCGGCCTGGCTGGGCGTGGCATCGCCGGAGGGGTGATTGTGTACCAGGATCAGGGCCGTGGCCTCATGCGCCAGGGCGCGCTTGACGACTTCGCGTGGATAGACCGGGGCATGATCGATCGTGCCTTCGCCCAGCACCTCATCGGCGATCAGCCGGTTCTTGCGGTCCAGGAAGAGCACGCGGAACTGTTCGGTCGTGGCGTGCTGCATGGCGGTGCGGCAATAGGTGACGAGCGCCGACCATGACGCGATGACGGGCCGGCCGATCACCTGTTCGCGGGCCAGCCGTTCGGCCAGTGCCTTGATGAGCTTGAGCTCGGCGGCGGTCTTTTCGCTGACACCCTTCACGGTGACCAGCTGGTCGACGGAGGCCGAGGCCACCCCGCCCAGATCGCCGAAACGGGCAATCAGGTCTTTCGCGATCGGTTTGACGTCGCGCCGCGGGATGCAGCGGAACAGGTAGAGCTCCAGCAATTCATAATCGTGAAGCGCCAGGGAACCCGCAGAGGTTAGTTTTTCGCGCAACCGGTCCCGATGGCCTGTATGATGCGCGAGATCGGTCATGGATCAGCGGTTATAGGGCGGCCGGTCGAGGCCCTTGGGGGATTTGGTGAAAATCTCCACCCCGTCCTCGGTGACGCCGCAGGAATGCTCGAACTGGGCCGAGAGCGACTTGTCGCGCGTCACGGCGGTCCAGCCATCGGAGAGGACTTTCACGTCCGGACGGCCCAGATTCAGCATCGGCTCGACGGTGAAGAACATGCCCGGCTTCAGCTCGGGGCCTTCGCCATGCTCGCCGAAATGCAACACATTCGGGCTGTCGTGGAAGTTCTGGCCCAGGCCGTGACCGCAGAAGTCGCGCACGATCGAGCAGCGGCGGCTCTCGCCATACTCCTGGATGATCGCGCCGATCGTGCCCAGCGTGACGCCCGGCTTGATCGCCTCGATACCCGCCATCATCGCCTCATAGGTCGTGTCGATGAGGATTTCGGCCTTCCGCTTCGGCTCGCCCGCCACATACATGCGGCTGGTGTCGCCGTGCCAGCCATCGACGATGACGGTGACGTCGATGTTCAGGATATCGCCATTGCGCAGCGGTTTGGGACCGGGAATGCCGTGGCAGACCACATGGTTCAGCGAGGTGCACAGCGAGTGGCGGTAGCCCCGGTAGAACAGGGTCGCCGGCATGGAGCCATGATCGAAGGCATATTCGCGCGCCAGCTTGTCGAGATGCTCGGTCGTGACGCCGGGTGCGACCTCTGCGGTCAGCATGTCGAGGATTTCCGCAGCCAGACGGCCGGCCTTGCGCATGCCGGCAAAGCCTTCCGGCCCGTGCAGCTTGATCTTGCCGTCGCGCGGTGCGCTGGCGGCGTCCTCATCGGTCACGATCTCGTAGGCGGTCGTCAAGTCAGCAATCCTCCATCTGGTCCTTATATACAAAAGCGCGCGCCGTTTGGAACGGCGCGCGCCTGCATTTTCTTCGCAATTGCGGAGAGGGTCAGTCTTCGCCGGCGTAGAGATTGCCGAAGAAGCTGTCCTCGTTCCACGCCGGCCGCTCGTCGGCGTCGGCGATTTCGCGGGCGATCATGTAGTTGATATTGGCAAACTTGGCGCCCTGTTCGAACAGGACCTCCAGCTCGCCGTCCAGCTGGTCGGTCGGGCGGTGATAGTGGGTGTTCAGGAAGCCCATGAAGCCTTCGCCCTCATCCCAGCGCGGGTCCGGCGAGGAGAAGCCGGTCATCAGGAAGAGCGAGGGCACGCCTTCGCGCACGAAGTTGTAGTGGTCCGAGCGCACGAAGAGCGATTGTTCCGGCAGCGGGTCGGGGCTGATCGCCACGTCCAGCTGGGCCGCAGCGCGCGTGGCGATCGGGCCGAGATTGGAGTGGTTGGCGCCGAAGGCGATCACGTCGGAGAATTCATAGACGATGACGGGCATGTCCAGATTGACGTTGGCGACGATCTGTTCGGCCGGAACCGTGGGATTGCGGGCAAAGTGCTCGGAACCCAGCAGGCCCTTCTCTTCCGCCGCCAGGGCGACGAAGACGATGGTCCGGCGCGGCGTGCCCTCTTCCAGGAAGGTGCGGGCGGTTTCCAGCATGATCGACACGCCCGAGGCGTTGTCGACGGCGCCGTTGCAGATCACGTCTTCTTCGTCCGAGGTGCGGCAGGTGCCGCTGGCCCGGCCCAGCTCGCCATCATTGCCGATATGGTCGAGGTGGGCGGTGAGGACGACGATTTCATCGGCCAGTTCCGGATCGGCGCCGCGGATCATGCCGACGACATTGGGATCGCTGAACGGTTCGGAAATCGTACGCTGGCGCATGGTGACGGTGTGCGGCAGGTCGAAGCGCGGGAAGCTGGGCTCCTCGGCTTCCATTGCGGCGTTGACCTCTTCCAGGCTCATCTCTGCGCCTTCGAACAGGGCCGCGGCCAGATCGGCGCCGACGCTGGCGGACACCTGGATATCGTCATAGCCGGACGGGCCGGTGGCCGCCGTCAGGCGGGTGGCCGGCAGGGAGGCATAGCCTTCCGCATAGCTCGCCGTGCGCTCATCATCCCAGTCGGTCAGGGTGATCATGCCGATCGCGCCATGGGCAGCGGCGACATCGCGCTTGGTGGTGGAGGAGTTGTGGTGGGCACGCTCTTCGCTGATGCCCTCGAACACGCCGTCGGGCACGCCGCCGAGCACGACCACGATCTTGCCGTCCACGTCCACGTCCGCATAGTCGTCATGGCCGCGATTGGCGGCCGACACACCGTGTCCGACAAACACCAGTTCGCCGGTCACTTCGGCTTCCAGAACGGACGGGTTCGACCAGATCACGACGCCTTCGCCCTGGGCGTAGTCGGTGCCGTCGAGGCTGAACCGGTTGTATTCGCCGTCAGCGTGGACGTCCTGCATCGGCACGTCGGCGAAATAGGTGCCATTGTCGCCGGCCGGCTCGAGGCCCAGCAGGCGCATCTGCGAGGCGACGTAATTCGCGGCGATCTCGTAGCCGTCGGATCCGGTATCGCGGCCGGCCATGTAGTCGGAGGCCAGGAAGCGGATATGGGCTTCGATATTGCCGGCGCTCACATCGGGCGTGAACGCGGCGGCGGTTTGCGTGTCGGTGGAGCCGGTCTCGGTGTTGCACGCGACCAGCGCCAGGCCGGCAATTGCCGGAACCAGATACTTCATCAGTAAGGCCTCCCCCAGAGGTGATATCCGGCGCGGACTATAGGCCGCGCAGGCCCGGGCACAATGTTACGGCGGTTTAATCTGCAGCCGCGAGCGCTTCGGCGACCGAGGGCAGGACGGAATAATGCTCGCGGAAAATCCGGGTCATGCGCGCCGGACGTCCGGTAGAGAGCTGGAAACACACGACTTTCGTCAGTGCCCGGAACACCGTCGCGCCATCCTTCACCCGTTTGAACTGATAGCGGCGCTCGGCGCGCAGACGCCCGTCCGACTGGGTGATCCAGACCGCACAGTCCAGCGCGTCGCCGACACGCACATGGCCCAGATAATCCGCCTCGGTGCGGATGATGGCGATGCCGCGATCCTCGGTCTGGCAGGCATCCATGGAATAGCCCTTCGCCCACCAATGGGTCCAGGCGGCCGCATCGGCCCATTCCAGATAGCGCGCATTATTGGCATGGCCGAAGGCGTCCATATCGGCCTCGGTCACGGCAATGCGGTGAATATAGGGATCGGGCAGGTCCCAGCCGGTCTCGCTCATGCACCCAGCTCCACTGTCATCGGGGTGGTGACGGCAATACCGTCCGTCGTCACGTGGCAAGCATAGGCGAGCACTTCAACACCCGCCGCTGCAGCCTCGCGCAGGGTTGCCGCATAGACCGGGTCGATATCCCCGGCCGGGCGCAGGGTGTGGCAGTCGCTGCGCTGGACGATGAAGAGCTGCACCGCGCGGTCGCCGGCTGCGACCTGTGCGGCCAGTTCGCCCAGATGCTTGGCGCCGCGGCTGGTCACGCCGTCGGGAAATTCCGCAATCCCGGGACCGCGCTGCCAGTGGACATTCTTCACCTCGACCCAGCAGGGCGGCTGGCCCGCGCTTTCCAGCAGAAGGTCGATGCGGGAATTCTCGCCGTATTTCACCTCGCGGCGCAGGCTGTCATGACCGGCCAGTTCGGTGATCGTGCCGGCATTCACCGCTTCCTCGGCCAGCGCGTTCGCGGTGTTGGGCAGGGCGCCGATGATCGTGCCTTCCGCCTCCACCAGCTCCCAGGTGTATTTCAGCTTGCGCTTGGGATTGTCCGAGCGCGACAGCCACACTTTCAGACCGGGCTCCTTGATGCCTGTCATGGCGCCGGTATTGGCGCAGTGCGCGGTCACTTCGCTGCCGTCTTCCAGCGTCACATCGGCGAAGAAGCGCTTATAGCGTCTGACCAGACGGCCGGGGATGAGCGGTTGGGAAAATTTCATGGCTTGGACTTCCTGGCGTCTGCCTCATATACCCCCTCGAAGGGCTCGATGAAGGATGGAATCACATGGCGGATACCAGGCGCGTCACGGCAGCGGTTCTCCTGATCGGCGACGAGGTGCTCTCCGGACGCACCCAGGACAAGAATCTCCAGCAGATCGCGCAATTCCTGGCGCCGCTGGGGATCAATGTCATCGAGGCGCGCACCGTGCCGGATATCGAGGACGAGATTGTCGAGGCGGTGAACACGCTGCGCGCCAAGGCCGATTATGTCTTCACCACGGGCGGCATCGGCCCGACCCATGACGACATCACCGCCGACAGCATCGCCAAGGCCTTCGGCATGACCATCGATGTCCGCGCCGATGCGCTGGCGATCATCGAGGAATGGTACGACAAGACGAAGACGCCGGTCACCGAGAGCCGCAAGCGCATGGCGCGCATCCCCGAAGGCGCGTCGCTGATCAAGAACCCGGTCACCGGCGCGCCGGGCTTCCAGACCGGCAATGTCTTCACCATGGCTGGCGTGCCCGCGATCTGCCGCGGCATGCTGGAGGATATCGCCCATCGACTGGAAGGCGGCACGGTCACCCTGTCGCGCTCGGTGAAGGGCGATAATCTGCGCGAAGGCGAGATCGCGGAAAAACTGGGCGAACTGCAGGAGGAGAATCCCGGCGTCTCCATCGGCTCCTATCCCTATTTCATCGAGGTGAAGGCCGGCGAGGTCCGCCGCGGCACGCATCTCGTCGCCCGCTCCACCGACAAGCGCGCGCTCGCCCGCGTCATCGACGCCATCGCCGACCTGGTGCAGGAGCTCGGCTACGAACCGCGCATCGATCCGGAAGAGTAGGGGGCTGTCTAGCGTAACGCGACGGGATGATGTAGAATTAATGACAATCAGTGGTGGTATTTTGAGTGCGCGAGGTCGAGCGATATGTCGAAGCTAGGTCAGCACGTTGTGCCGAATGGAAGCAAATGGGTTGTTCGAAGAGCGGGCGCTTCTCGTGCAACGGCCTCCTATTCCACGCAGAAAGAGGCCGTCGACGTGGCTCGTGAGATAGCCAAAAATCAAAAGACTGAACTCTACATTCACGGCAAAGACGGTCGGATTCGCAAGCGGGATTCATACGGCAACGATCCTTACCCTCCGAAGGGGTAGGGGGATTGCCTGAGGGGGAATTCGAAAACTCGGTTTTTGTGAATTGTCCATTTGACGAGGACTACGCTGCCATTTTGCAGAGCGTGCTGTTTTGCCTTGTTTACCTCGGAATGGTTCCGAGGATCGCTACTGAGCGGATCGATTCTGGCGACGTACGCGTCGAAAAAATAATCGAACTCATAAAGTCATCAAAGTATTCTATTCACGATCTGAGCCGTTGCCAGGCAGAGAAGGCGGGAGATTATTTTCGTCTGAATATGCCATTCGAATTAGGTATCGACTACGCGTGTAGGAAGTTTTGCGAACCGCCCTTCGATGAAAAGCGAATACTGATCCTGGAAGAGAGACGTTTTCGGTATCAGGCGGCATTATCTGACGTCGCTGGCTGCGATATCATGGTGCACGGCGGTGACTTCGGAAACGCGATCCGGCAGGTCCGCAACTGGCTTGTGTCCGAAGGAAGCGGAGTGTCGCGTGACGGCGCATCCCGGATAAGGGGAGCGTATTTTGATTTTCAGGAATGGAACTACGAGCGACAGCTCGCTCAGGGCTTTTCGGAAGAAGACATACAAGACTATCCAACCGCTGAGTTGCTTGCGGCAATGTTTGAGTGGAATGCACTGGGACGTCCTGCAACTGCATAGTGGTGCCGCAACGTTGCCCCCAAATTGCCCCGCTTTCGTCTTTCGGTTGCACCGGCTTTCGTGTTGCAGCTTGATGCGAGGGACATGACGGGAAGGGGAGTGCTTCCATGAAACGCGCAATCTTGCTGGCGAGCGCCTTGGGCGTCGCTGTGGCCGGCTGTACGGCAACGACGGACGAGCCGGGCGAAGTCGCCGAACACGAATTTGAATATCGGTTGTCGCCGCCGCCCCCTCCGCCGCCGGCCTCGGCCGACTACGTCACCGTTACGGGTGCCCGGCTCGCAGGCGCACCGGCTCCCATGGTCAGCCCGCGTCCCTGGCCCCAGCCGGAACCGGAAGACCGCGAGCGCTATGACAATACCGACGCCAATCCGGTCGTCTCCACGGCGGAGGAACCCGTCTCCACCTTCTCCATCGATGTCGACACGGCCAGCTATGCCGTGGTGCGCGACTATCTGATCGACAGCCGCGAACTGCCGCCCTCCGATGCGGTGCGGATCGAGGAGATGATCAATTATTTCGACTACGATTACGCGCTGCCGCCGGGGCCGGACGAGCCCTTCGCCACCCATGTCACGGTGACGCCCAATCCCTGGAACGAAAACACCCAGCTGATGCATGTCGGCATCCAGGGGTTCGAGATCGTGCCGGACGAGCGGCCGCGGGCCAATCTGGTCTTCCTGGTCGACGTCTCCGGCTCGATGAATGCGCCGGACAAGCTGCCGCTCGCCGTGCAGGCCATGCACATGCTGGTCGATGAGCTGGAACCCGAGGACACGGTGTCCCTCGTGGTCTATGCGGGCGCGGCCGGGGCTGTGCTCGAGCCGACCGAGGCGCGCAATGCGCGGCGCATCCACGAGGCGCTGGACCGGCTGCATGCCGGCGGTTCGACGGCCGGCGGGGCGGGTCTGGAACTGGCCTATTCGCTGGCCCGGCGGAATTTCGACGAGGACGCGGTGAACCGCGTCATGCTGCTCACCGATGGCGATTTCAATGTCGGCGTCACGCGTGACGAGAGCCTGGAAGACTATGTCGCCCGCCAGCGCGACAGCGGCATCTATCTCTCCGTCATGGGCTTCGGCCGCGGCAATTACAATGACCGCATGATGCAGCTCATCGCCCAGGCCGGGAACGGCACGGCGGGCTATATCGACAGCCGCCAGGAAGCACGCCGCATGCTGGTCGAGGAGAGCTTCTCATCGCTCTTCCCGATCGCCAATGACGTGAAGATCCAGGTCGAGTTCAATCCGGCCCGCGTCGCGGAATACCGGCTGATCGGCTATGAGACGCGCCTGCTGGACCGGGCCGACTTCAACAATGATGCCGTCGATGCCGGCGAGGTGGGCTCGGGCCATGCCGTCACCGCGATCTACGAGATCGCCGCGCCGGGTTCGGAAGGCGTGCTGATGGATTCGCTGCGCTATGGCGGCGCGGCCCGGCCGGCCGCCGATCTGTCAGGCGAATACGGCCTCCTGCGCCTGCGCTACAAGGAACCCGGCGAGGATGAGAGCATTCTGATGGAACGCACGGTCACCGATGCCGATGCGGTCAGGACGTTCGGCGAGGCGGACACTGAAGTGCGGTTCTCCGTCGCCGTGGCCGGCTTTGCCCAATTGCTGCGCGGCGCCCCCTATCTGCAGGACGGTTACAGCTGGGAGGCCGTGGCCGAAGACGCGGCATCGGCCCTCGGCGAAGACGAATTCGGCTACCGCGCCGAATTCCTGGAGCTTGTGGAACGCGCCCGCCGCATCGATGAGGGTACAGGCCTGAAGGAGTAGCCAGGACGGGCTGCCGGAGGGCTGACCGGCCCTCTGGTCTGCCCTGCAAACCGGTGTAGGATCGCCCCGCACCACCGGCGCGGGCGTGGCGGAATTGGTAGACGCAGCAGACTTAAAATCTGCCGGCCGCAAGGCCGTGCCGGTTCAATCCCGGCCGCCCGCACCATTCGAAGTCGGTCTGCCGGAGGCAGAAAAATCGATCCAGTGAATCGATTTTAGACGCAGAATGCCCCGGCAGGGGCCAACGCCCTGCGGGCTTCGGGTGGCAAGCCACCCGCAGCGCGCACCTTGGGGCGAAGAGGCTTGTCCTCCGAAGCTTCAGCGAAGGAGGGTGTCCCGCCGAAGCCTTGGCGTAGGGGGACTGTCGAGGACAGGCTTCTGATTCATTCGCGCCAGAGGCCGGCCACCTTCCTGGAAGCGCCCGACGCGCGGTCGCGCTTGCGAACCCTGCGGGTTCGTTTGCTGGGCGCCCCCCTAACGGCAGAGCGTTTGCGAGGTCAGGAGATTGCCGGCTTCGTCATAGGTGTTGCGGATCACGCAGTCGTCGGATGACAGGTGCGCCACCGCGCGCTGGACGGCCATGGCGAGCACGAAGATCGCGCCGATCACGATCACGGCCTGCATGGCGACGGACATCCTGTTGGTCGCGTTGAACATTTCCCGATTTCCCCCTTGCCCCGGCGTTCATACTAGCCGCGCGGGGCTCCGGTTTCAATTTTCTGCCGAGACGGTCATGTGCCGTCCATCTTTGCGTGGTCCGGCACCCCCTAGGGTCGGCCATGCGGAGGGATACGCATTGTGGGCCGTCCGCCGGTCGCTGCATCCGACCGGCGCGGGCGGCGCATCTGTTCGTTTGAAAAACGGGGAGACAAACGCGTGAAACTTCATCCAGTCCTGATTGCGGCCGCCGGCGTCCTGGCAACCGCCATGCCCGCGCTGGCGCAGACGCCGGCGACCTGTCCGGCCGAACCGGTGCGGCTCGATTTCGCCCATGCCGGCGGCAACCGGTTCGACGTCACCGTGGAGGCGGAAGGCGCCAGCGGCGTGCTCGACATTCTCTGGCGTCCGGGGGAGGGCGCACAGGACGGCACCGCCGACTTCATCGAGGATCTGCGCTTCGGTGACGATCCGCGTCCCGCGCGCTACATGGGGTACGGCACCTGGCAGCATCCCGGCGGCGAGGCGGCGGGCTGGGACGGCTACAGCTACACGCTGGTCGCCGATCATGACCGCGCCGTCTGGGAGGTGGGCAAGGAGGAGACGGCCTACCGGTTCGACGACGCTTTCTACTTCACCGGCAATCCGGTGCTGGTGCTCAATCACGCCTGGACGGATTGCACCTTCGACATCGCCTTCGACCTGCCCGCGGACTGGCAGGTGGTCGCGGCCTGGCCGCAGACGGGTCCCGGCCGCTACCGGGTCGAGGGGCTCAATGACGTCGTGCGCAATATCTTCGTTATAGGTCCGGGTCTGGCGCCGCAGACCTTCGATGTCGACGGCATGGCCGTCACCCTGCTCGCCCAGCAGCCGCTGGCCGATGGTGTGACGGACTTCCGCCGCGTGCTGGAGGACAGTCTCACCCGCTATGCGCAGACATTCGGCGGTGTGCCGATGGAGCGCTATCTCGTCGTCTTCGGCGAGGGGCAGATGAATGATGGCGGCGCCTTCGCCCAGAGTTTCGGCCAGCGCATGCCCGCACCCTTCCGCCCGCACGAGCGCCTGATGTGGGCGCGCACCCTGGCACACGAGACACTGCACGCCTGGCTGGGCGTGACGATCCGGCCTGTGCCCTACGCCCAGTCGCAATGGTTCACCGAGGGCGGGGCGGACTATTTCGCCATGAAGACGCTCTACCGCGCCGGCCTGGTCGACGCGCACGACATGATCTTCATGCTGGAAGGCCAGATCCGCCGCTTCCTGCTGGGGCGTATCGCCAGCGGTCCGGTCAGCCTGGCCGAGGCCGGTGAGGACAAGCAGGCAAACCGTCAGCTCGTCTATGGCGGCGGCGCGCTCTTCCACTATCTGCTCGATGCGCGCATGACGGACCAGTCCGGTCCCGGCGCCTATGAGGCGGCGCTGGAAAGCCTCTACCGGTCTGACGATCGCGATTATTCCCAGGCCCGCCTGCTGGCCGCACTCGATGCCCGCTCGGACGGGGCAGCCAGCGAGATCCTCGCCCTGCTGGACGGGCCTTTCGATCCGTTCGGTCTTCTCGCCACGCTGGACGAGACCGGTCTCGCCACCGCCGCCTTCGGGCCCGACGAAATCCTGGTGCGTTTTGCGGCCGGCGATTGCGCCGGTTCCCGCGAGAATGCCTGCATGCCGGTCTTCCTGCGGCGCTAGCGGCTGCGCCGATATCGCGCAGGACGGCCGGGGCTTATTCTGCTGGCGTGGAGCCCGCCGGCTCGCCTATGTTGCCGCGCATGAGACCCTATATCTTTTCCTTCCGCATCGGCGGCGTCGTGGTGCGGGCCGAACCGTCCTGGCTGTTCCTGGCGCTGCTGGTCGGCTGGTCGCTGGCCTCGGGCTTCTTCCCCGGTCTGCGCGACGATTTCTCGTTGCCCGCCTATATCGCCATGGCGGTGGCGGGCGTGGCCGGGCTGACCTTTTCCATTATCGCCCACGAGCTGTCGCACACCTTCGTGGGCCGCGCCTTCGGCCTGCCGATCAATCATGTCACGCTTTTCCTGTTCGGCGGCGCAGCCGAGCTGGAGAGCGAGCCGGAAACGCCGATGAGCGAGCTGGTGATGGCGCTTGCCGGCCCGTTGATGAGCCTCGTCCTGGCGGGCGTCTTCGCGCTGGCCGGCGGCGCGCTGGGGCCGCAGGCTGCGGGCGACCCTGTTGGCGCGGTGGCGCTGGTGCTCGGCTATCTGTCGCTGATCAATCTCCTCCTGGCGATGTTCAACATGATCCCCGCCTTTCCGCTCGATGGCGGACGGGTGCTGCGTGCTATCCTGTGGCTGTTCACCGGCGACCGGCGCCGCGCCACCGGCTGGGCCAGCGGTGCGGGCGAGTTCTTCGCCTATGTCTTCATCGCCTCGGGCGCCGGGCTGGCGCTGTTTGCCGGCCAGATGGGCGGCATCTGGTGGGTGCTGATCGGTCTCTTCCTGCGCACCGCAGCCGTCTCGGCGCGCAATGAGCAGGACATGAAACACGCGCTCGCCGGTGTCGCGGTGGGCGAACTGGCCGGTCCTTTCGAGACCGCACAGGCCGATATGAGCGTGTCCGACTTCATCGAGGAGGTGCTGGTGCGCCATCACCGCGCCTGGGTGCCCGTGGTCGAGGCTGACGGCCAGCTGGTCGGCGGCGCCGGTGTCGAAGAGGCGCGGGCCGTGCCGGCCGCCGAACGCGCCTCCACACCCGTGCGCCGTATCGCCCTGCCGGTGCGCGAGAGCGAGCGGATCGACGCGCCGCTGCGCGCCTCCGGCGCCTTCGCGCGCATGCAGCACGACCATCTCGCCCGGCTCTATGTCGTGAAGGACGGCCAGCTCGCCGGCGTTGTCAGCCTGTCCGACCTGATGGAATACGCCCGCATGCGCCGCCTGTTCGACGCCGACGCCGCGGGCTGACAGGATCGGCGCACACCCGATTCAGAGCGATGGAGCGCCAGCGATGAGCGAAGACCATGAGACCCACACCGGATCCTGCCGTTGCGGCCAGACCCGGATGGAAGTGACGGCACCGGCCCTGATCACCATGGCGTGCCATTGCGATGGCTGCCGCAAGATGACGTCCAGCGCGTTCTCGCTCAGCGCCATGGTGCCGGCGGAGGCTTTCAGCGTCGTCGGGGAGGAGCCGGTGAAGGGCGGGCTGCGCGGTCCCCAGCTCGATCATTATTTCTGCCCGCATTGCATGAGCTGGATGTTCACGCGGATCGTCGGCATGGACGCGCTGGTCAATGTCCGCGCGAGCCTGTTCGACACGCGCGACTGGGCCACGCCCTTCATCGAGACGATGACGTCGGAAAAACTCGACTGGGCCACAACGCCCGCCGTCCACAGCTATCCGGCCTTCCCGCCGATGGGGGACTTCCAGTCGCTGATGACGGAGTATGCCGGGCGGTAGAGGGCGATTTCGCCGGGTGCTGGAGCGCGGGTCCTCGCCCTTGATGGGCGCTGAGGCGCCCAAGAACAGTCCGGGGGACTGTTCGACGCGCCGAAGGACCGCTGCGAAGCAGCGGTGGAGTGGGTGACCACCTGAGACCGGAAACGCGTCGCGTTTCACCCCTTCCGTCCGGCTGCGCCGGACACCTTCCCCATCAAGGGGAAGGACGACGCGCTTGCCATCAAGGGCGAGGACCTGAACCCCGCCTAAAGCGCCCGGCCGAAATCGGCGCTGGCCAGCATGATGGTCGCCAGCATGACCGGTGCCAGGGTCAGGGCGAGGGCCATGATGATGACGGGGCCGAAAATCCAGCTGGCCAGGGCGACGCCCATCAGGAGATTGATCAGGAAGGGCAGGAGGGCGCGTTCCGGGTCGCGCGCCACCTCCCGGCACATGCCGCCGAGAAGGGGCATGGCCAGGATGAGGCGGCCGGTCAGTCGAAGGGGAAGCGTAAGCAGCATGCAGGTCTCCGGTCGGGACGGGATTGAGAGGTAAAGGCGATCCGCGTCAGGCGGGTCGCCGCTTCGGGCGCAGCATCCAGCGGATGCGGTAGACGGTGAGGACGACACCGGCGAGGCCGAACAGGATCGCCAGGGCCGAGGTCGCCTTGATCCACCAGGAATTGAAGTTCTCGCGCGTCGACCAGTCCATGATGTGCAGGCCCCAGAAGACATCATAGACGCGCCACAGCGTGGTGCGCACGGCGCGCAGTTCGCCGGTCTGGCTGTTGATGTAGAGCGTTGCCGGGTCTTCCGGCCCGAACTCGAACCGCCAGGCAGGTACGGCGAGGCCGGCCTCGCGCGGCGGTGTCTCGATCCGCACTTGTTCGGTCAGCGCACCGCGGCCGGCATAGCGCTCAAGGGCGATCTCGCGGGCCAGGTCTTCATCGACCGGTGTCAGATCCTCGCCGGTGCGGGCATCGACCATTTGCGGTCCGTCCGCTGTCTCCAGCCGCCAGACCGGCCGCCCGGCCAGCCGGCCGGTACGGGCCGACATCACCGCGGTGTCCTGGCTGGCGAGGATGGTGGCGAGCGGCAGGGCATCCCCGGCCCAGTCGATCGCGATCTCTGCCTCGGCATGGCGCAGATGCTCGCCGCGCACGGTCTCGATCGGCCACAACACCATCACCAGGCCCGAGATCAGCCACAGCATCACCTGGATGCCGATGGCGATGCCCAGCCACAGGTGGATCTGGCTCATCAATCTGAAAATTCTCATGGAATTGTCTCCCCATGCGCATGACCGGCGCGCCGGATCCGGGCCCGGCGCGCCGGTACATGCTAGCCCCGCAGGCTGATCCTGATACCCGCGGAGATTCCATTACCCGGCAAACGCTGGCCCAGCGCAATGTCCGATCCGGCATTGCGATTGTAGCCGGCCAGATGATCGCGCCAGGGCTGGTCGAGGAGATTTTCCACTCCGGCCGCGATCTCGACGCCCGGCCGCACGGCCCAGCGCCCATAGGCGTTGACCAGGACATGACCCGGCGTTTCCGCCTCGTCCAGGGTCTGGGAGACCCGGTCCTGCTCGGCCACGGCCAACGTCTCCAGCGTCACCGACCAGTCGGCAGCGTCATAGCTGGCGCCCAGGCGCAGGCTGGGCGGGGCGACGCGGTAGAGATTGTCGCCGTTGTCGCGCCGTTCGCCGCGCACCCAGCTCAGCGTGCCGTCCAGCCGCCAGTTGGCGTCGATGCGCCAGCCGAAATCCGCGTCGAACCCGTAGAGTTCGGCATCGGTATTGGCAAAGCGCAGCGGCGTCGGATCGCCATTCATGTTCGAGACCATCTCGACCGGCGTGTCGATCACGCCCGGCGTGGCATCGAAGGGAATGCCCTGGATGTAGTCGTCGACCCGGCGGTAGAAGACGGTCGGGCGGGCATAGACAGAGCCTGACTGCCAGTCGAAACCGGCCTCGGCGATCCAGGCGGTCTCCGGCCGCAGATCGAGATCGCCGACATAGGTATTGCCGTCGGCCAGACCGCCGCTCGCCGCCGTCGGCAGCCAGGCAAAGCGCTCCAGATAGGTCGGCACGCGGGTCTTGCGGGCCAGGGTGACGCGCAGCGTCGCCGTCTCGCTCACCGGCCGCCACAGGCGCGCCACCGCGTCCAGCGTGGTGTCGTCCCAACTGCGGTCGCCGGCATTGAAGGCCATCGCCAGCATGCCCGGCATGGCGGGCACGGCCGGCCCGGTACTGGCCAGACCGGCGTCTGCCTCGTGATAATCCGCCCGCAGGCCCAGTTCGCCCTGCCATTGCGCGGGCAGGCCGCCTGTCCACTCGATGAAGGCGCCGGTGCGGGCGATGTCGATATCGGGCAGGGAATTGAGATAGAAGCCGGTATTGGACGGATTGGTGATGGTGACGTCGTGGTTGCTGCCGGCCCGGTCGATCCCGGTGCGCAGCTCGCCGCCCATCGCGTCGAAGACCAGGGCGGCCGACAGCGTCTGCGTCTCCGCAAAGGCCAGGGTCTCTCGCCAGGCCATCATCATCGCGGGCGCCGGACGCAGATCATAATTATTCATGGCATGGTCCACATCCGCCCAGCCGGCTTCCAGCTCGAGACGCACCGTGTCGAACTCGCCGGTATAGGCGAGGCGGGCCATGTCGGTATTGAAATAGCGGATGTCCATGGCAAAGGGCGGATTGCCCGTCGGCCCGGTCTCGTTGCGGCGCAGGTCCAGGGACAGCGTGTGCGCACCCGAACGCCAGCCGGCGCCGACACCCCAGGCCGAGCGTTCATGCTCCGACCCGCCGATCGTGCCGGAGGCCGTCTCGATATCGCCGCCGCTTTCATGCGAGGC
Organism: Maricaulis sp.; assembly: GCF_017642925.1. Classification (GTDB taxonomy): domain Bacteria; phylum Pseudomonadota; class Alphaproteobacteria; order Caulobacterales; family Maricaulaceae; genus Maricaulis. Next base: position 103,740 of record NZ_JAEPOL010000011.1, read on the forward strand.
CAGCATGTGCAGGCGCAGCGTGTCGCTGGCGATACCGGCCATGCCGCCCGCCGCATAGCTGCTGTCGGCCGAACGGGCTGCGAGGGTGATGTCATAGCCGGTGCGCACGCCGGGCCCGTCATTGAAGGGCATGGATTTGAACACCGCATCCACACCGCCTGCGAGGCCGGGACCGTCGCTGACCGGGCTGACACCGCGGTCGACTTCCATCCGCGCCACCAGCGGCAGCGGGGCATAGTGCAGGGGCGGGTCCATCAGGTTGGGACCGCCGGACGCAAAGTTCTGGCCATCGATGCGGATATTGATCCGCGCGCCGGCCAGGCCGCGATACTGGACCTGGCCGGACAGGGCGCCATTGCTCAGCCCCGCCGCACCGGGCAGGCGGGCGACCAGCCGGGTCGCGTCCGGGCCGCTGGCCGGGGGCAGGGTGTCGGGATCGATCCGGTCGGTGCCGGCGGTATCGGGACGCTGGCCGGTGACGGTGATCACATCGGTGAGGGCCGGGGTCAGGGCGGGGGCCGAGACAGGGGCCGGCTCCTGGGCCAGGGCAGGCGAAAGGGAAAGCGCCATGCCGGCCGGCAGGGCGAAGACGGCGCAGCGTGTGCGCGCCAGGAAAATTCGGGTCATGAAAGAACGCTCCAGACCCGCAGACGGCGCACCGCCGGCGGGGGATCCAGTCAACAGGGGTTTTTGGATTTCAGAGCGTTGCGGGTGGGGCGCGGGCGGGATGACGCGCGCGGACGACCGGCAGGGCCGCCCGTTGCTGCGTGTCCGGAACAGGGCTGGCCTGGTGAACGGGCCGCGGTGCCTGCCAGGCCTCGATGACCGGCAGCGGAGCGCTTGCCGACGCCATGGCGAAGGCGCAGGGCTGGGAAGTGCCGGCCTGGCCGTTTTCGCCGGTCCCGGCATGATCGCTGATCTCGCCGCTGGCGAGGTCTATCCACCGTGCAGACGGACCCTGGCCGGTACAGAAGACGACCGACAGGCGGCCTGTCGTCTCGTCGCGATCGAGCATATAGCCTGACGGGATGCCCGATTGCAGGCCGGCCGCGATCAGCGCCAGCGCCGTCAGCCACTGGGCCAGAAGGCCCCGGCCATTTCGGATATCCCCAAGCATGAGCGAGCTGTTATCATCACGCTGTCAGGAGGGCCATGCGACATTTTCAGTCTGTCGCAACAATGGTGCGAGCTGGCGCATTTATGTTGCAGCCATGACGCACCAATGACGCATCAATGTCGTTTCAAGGTTACGCTTATGTCGCACGAAAAAGTCCATGCCCACCTCCTCGAAGCGGCCGAACCGCTCTTCCCGGACCTGCATGGCGCCATCGCCAGACTCGGCCCGCTGGAATTTCCCAACCGCGAGGGAACGCCCTTTCCCCACTATCTCTGCCGCGCCATCGCCGGCCAGCAGATCTCGGTGAAAGCGGCTGCGAGCATCTGGGGACGCGTCGAGGCCAGCGCCGGCGACGGTCCGCTGCTGGATCATTTCACCGAGGCGAATACCGATATCCTGCGCGGCTGCGGCCTGTCCGGTGCCAAGACGAAAACCATCATCGCCATCGCCGACACCCACCGCACCATCGGCCTCGACGCCGACGCGCTGCGCGCGCTCAGCATTGCGGAACGCTCGGCCCGTTTGACGGCGATGTGGGGCGTCGGGCAATGGACGGCCGACATGATGAACATGTTCTATTTCGGCGAGCCGGACATCTGGCCCGACGGCGATGTTGCCGCCCGCAAGACACTGGAACGCCTCACCTACAAACGCCGCAAGACCGTACGCACTGCCGAGCGTTTCAAACCCTTCCGGTCCTGGCTGGCACTCTACATGTGGGCCCATGTCGACGCCCCGCCGGACGGGGAGGCAGTTGGATAGGGCCGGGGCGGCCCGACCGGAAATCATGGAGCGGATTTCCTCCGGTACCAATTTTTGGTACAATGGGACAAGGAGACCCCGGATGGCCAAGAATACCAGTTTTGCCGTCGGCGAGCACTTCGCCGAATTCATCCATGAGCAGGTCGAAAGCGGCCGCTATGCATCGGCCAGCGAGGTGGTGCGTGCCGGCCTGCGCCTGCTGCAGGTGGAAGAAGAGAAAATCCGGGCACTGCGTGCAGCCATCGATGAAGGGCTGGCGAGTGGCCGCGCCGAGCCCTTCGATTTTGACGAGTTTCTGGAACGCAAGAACCGGGAATTCCGGGATGGCGGTTAAGCCGCATCTCACCAGGGCTGCAAGGGACGATCTGGACTCGATCTGGCGTTTTTCAGCTCGAAACTGGAGTGTCCGCCAGGCCAACGCCTATATCCGCACCATACAGGAGGCCATAGCGCGCCTTTCTCTGTTTCCGCAGTCCGGCCGTCTCTTTGGCGACTGGCGTCCCGGCATTCGCATTCTGCAGTCCGGGGATCACCTGATCGTATACCGTCTGGCAGACGACAGGATAGAAATCGTCCGCATTCTCCACGGTCATATGGATGTCGACGGCCTGTTCGGTTTGGACCGCTAGCCACCGCAAATTGCCGTGGACGTCACTTCATCGCCGGCTCGACATCCCATACCCCTCCCTCTAACGTCGCCCTGAACACTGTTTACGCATGCGCCGTCGAAAAGAGCGGACATGCGCTTGGTCGATGAATTTCAAACGACAAGGGGAAGAACCCATGGCCGAACCCGAAGCCCTGAAGGGCAAGCTCCGCCTGCCCGTGATCGGCGCGCCGCTCTTCATCATTTCCAATCCGGATCTCGTCCTGGCCCAGTGCAAGGCCGGCATTGTCGGCTCCTTCCCGGCGCTCAATGCCCGCCCAGTCAGCCAGCTGGACGAATGGCTCGACCGGATCACCTCGGAACTGGACAGCTATAACCGCGCCAATCCGGACAAGCCGGCCGCACCCTTTGCCGTGAACCAGATCGTGCACCGCTCCAACGCCCGTCTCGAAGAGGACATGGCGCTGTGCGAGAAATACAAGGTGCCGGTCGTCATCACCTCGCTGGGGGCCCGCGAGGATGTGAATACGGCGGTGAAGTCCTGGGGCGGTATCACGCTGCACGATGTCATCAACCAGCGCTTTGCCCACAAGGCGATCGAGAAGGGCGCGACCGGCCTGATCTGCGTCTCGGCGGGTGCTGGCGGGCATGCCGGATCGCTCTCGCCCTTCGGCTTCGTGGCAGAAACGCGGGAATGGTTCGACGGCCCGATCCTGTGCTCCGGCTCGATCGGCACGGGTGGCGGCGTGCTGGCGGCCCAGGCCATGGGCGCCGACTACGCCTATATCGGCTCGGCCTTTATCGCGACCGAGGAAGCCCGCGCCGACGAGGCCTACAAGCAGGGCATTGTCGAAGGCTCGGCCGAGGACATCGTCTACACCAATCTCTTCACCGGCGTGCACGGCAATTATCTGCGCAAGTCGATCGTCGATGCCGGGCTGGATCCGGACGATCTGCCGGAAAGCGATCCGTCCAAGATGGATTTCGGCTCCGGCGGCGGTTCCAAGGCCAAGGCCTGGAAGGATATCTGGGGTTCCGGCCAGGGCATTGGTGCGGTCAAGGCCGTCCGCCCCGCCGCGGACTTCATTGCCCAGCTGGCCGAGGAGTACGAGGCCGCCAAGGCCCGCCTCTGCCGCTAGGTCCGGATGCAGTGGCGGGCAGCTTCCTGCCCGCCACAATTATTATTCTGCCGTCTGACCGCGCCTCCCACCCAGATAGGGCAGGGCGAACAGGTAGAGGCCGGAGACCATCAGGAGAATCAGCGGCACCAGTGTCGTCAGGCCGATGGCCAGCGCCAGGCTTTCGCCGCCCAGCCCGGTGATATTGATGACGATATTGGCAAGCACCAGCGCGGTGAAGGCGATCGACAGCCAGCGATGGCTCTTGCGAATGAACAGGCTGAATTTCATGGGGTGTTCCTTTGATCCGGACGGGATGGGTCAGTCGATGCGCGCGAGCACGGCTTCCATGGCGTCGAGGAAGCGCGGCCAGCCGGCCGTCGCGCCCATCAGGTAGCGCGGCTGATTTTCCGGGAATCCGGTCTGCTCCATGCGCAGCCGCGTGCCGGCGGTGGTCGGCTCCAGCGTCCAGGTGACGACACTGTCCAGCTCGCCGGATGTCCAGGTGTAGGACAGCGTCGCGTGCGGTTCGATCTCGCGCACGACGCACTCCACCGTCCCCCAGTCGAAGGCGAGCTCGAAACGATGGTCCGGTACGGGCCTGAAATCATTCTTCATCAGCCATTCCTCGATCAGGTGTGGCTGGGTCAGGGCGCGCCAGATCTTTTCCGGGGCATGGGGAAATTCCCGTTCCACAACAACGGAGCGGGGTCGGGTATCGGTCATTGGTCCATCCTGTTGAGCAGGTCATCGAGATCGTCGAAACGGGCTTGCCAGAAGCCCGTCATCTGCCGGGTCCAGTCGGTCAGCGGGGCGAGGGCGTCGAGCCGGGCGCTGTAATGCGTCTGCCGTCCGGCCTGCCGGTCGTGCACCAGGCCGGCCTGTTTGAGGACGCGCAGGTGCTTTGAAACGGCGGGCTGGGACACGCCGGCCTGCGCCGTCAGAGCGCCGACAGTCAGATCGCCGTCGCGGCACAGGCGTTCAAACAGGGCCCGGCGCGTCGGATCGGCGAGGGTGCGGAAAAGCAGGTCATGCGCTTCGGGCATTTAACGTATATCCCACAGGTTATGAGTTAATCCATAACTGGAGGGCTATGAGTTCGTCAAGGGCGAGCGTGAAGGAGGAGGCGAGCCGATGTCCCGGCGCGCCGGGAGGCCTGTCAGCGCTTGCGATCAGGCCTGTTGGGCCTGCCGTGCAGAGCGGGCGTCGTCCAGCGAGTGAGCGGCAATATCGGCGGGGCGCTCGAACATCACGTCCGGAGACTGGGCGTCGAGAATGCCTTGCGTGGCGAAGCCCCAGTTTACGGCCCCGGCGATGCAGCCGGTCTCGCGGGCGGCATCGATATCGCGGACCTCGTCGCCCACACTCAGCGTGCGGTCCGGCGTGGTGCCGGCCTTGCGGATCACCTTGCGGAAGATGGAGGCCTTGCCGAACAGGGCCGCGCCGCAGGCGAACAGGTCGATCTTTTCGCAGAGGGCCTCGCCCAGTACCGCGCGTACGGCGGTCTCGCCATTCGAGCTGACGACGGCCAGTTTCACACCGGCGTCCGACAATTGCCGGATCAGCGTGTCGATGCCGTCGAACAGGTGGATGCAGTTCACATTCTCGGCAGCCCGGGAGCGCACATCAGCCGCCAGGAAAGGGATCTTCCAGGACGGAATGCCCAGCTCGTTCATGATCGCCTTGGGCGGCAGGTCGCGCAGGGCCTCGGCCCGGGCATCATCGATCGGCGGCAGGCCGTGCTTGTCGACAACGTCGCCCAGCACGGTGCGGAACCAGGTCAGGCTGTCGGCCAGGGTCCCGTCGAAATCGAAGATGATCAGGTCGTAGCGCGCCAACGTGTCCCGGTCCGGTTATTCGCTCCTGGCAGTCAGGCTGCCCACAATCACAACAGGGTTTTCTGATTCTTGTGACGGTTGCACGTTGTAACCGCTAACCGGCGTGTAAAAAACCGAACGGCGCGCGAACCGGTTCGTTCGCGCGCCGTTGGCACCACCCGTCTGCCCGGGGTCAGCCCTCGTTGTCCGGGCTTTCTGCGCCATCTTCAGCGGCGCTTTCATCATCGTCCGGAGCCGGTTCGCCGGCGGGCTCGACACAGACTTCAAGACTGCTGAGCAGGCTGGCCTCGATCGGCAGGAGACGCGTCTCCTCGCCCTCCAGTCCGATCCCGATCCGGCCCTCGCGCGGCAGGCCCTGCAGCGTGTCTTCGCTCGCCGGGATCCGCATTTCGATCCATCCGGCGCGACCTTCGACAGGGGCAAACATGCCGGTGACGGTACCGGCCGGCGTGATCAGCGAACCGGCGCGCGTGGCGGCGTTGTCCTGTGTGGCAGCCGATTCGGCGTCGGCCGTATCCGGCTCGGCTGGTTCGCTCGAATCCGGCATGTCCGTGTCGGACGTATCCTCCGGCTGGGGAACGGAAACAATCAACGCCGAGCCGTCAGCCGCGCAGCGCAGCTCGGCGGCTGCGACCATGGCCTCCTGGCCGAATTCCATGCCGCCGGCGCCAGCCGTGCTCCAGCTGCCTTCGACAAGCGGGCCGTTGAGTTGCAGGTTGTCGCCTTCGCCGGCCTGGACCTCCGGCTCGAACGTGTCGTCATTGGATGCCGCAACGTGGTCGAGCAGGTCCTGCATCGTGCCGTCGGGATCGCGGCGGTCCTCCTGCGCCGGGCTGTCCGGCGTGGTGCCAGGCGTGGCCGATTGCTCATTGGCCGGAGCCGGTGCCGGCTCGTCCTCGGGAGCGCCGCAGCCGGCAAGGCCGACCAAGGCGATGGCGGTATATATCAGGGCTTGATGTCTCATGCCCCCTTCAACGGGCGTGCGGTGACATTGGTTCCGCTATGGTTGCCTTCAGGCAAAACAAAAGGGCCGCCCCGGTATGATGCGGAGCGGCCCGTTTTGCGGCTGTCAGTGTATGACGTGCCCTAGATCGAGGTCAGCCAGGACGGCTTGACGTAGGGCATGTCGAGATCGTCGGCGACCGGCTTGTAGCAGATCTCGCCTTCCGCCGTGTTGAGGCCGCGCGCCAGGTGCGGATTGGCGTTCAGCGCTTCCTTCGGCCCCTTGTTGGCGATCTCCAGACCCAGCGGCAGGGTGGCGTTGTTCAGCGCCAGCGTGGAGGTGCGGGCATAGGCGCCCGGCATGTTGGCCACGCAATAGTGCACGACATTGTCGATGATATAGGTCGGGTCGTCGTGCGTGGTGGCCTTGGACGTCTCGAAACAGCCGCCCTGGTCGATGGCGATGTCGACGAGCACGGCGCCGTCCTTCATCTCCTTCAGCATGGCGCGGGTGACCAGCTTCGGCGCGGCGGCGCCCGGGATCAGCACGGCGCCGATCACGACATCGGCTTCGCGCACGGCCTGTTCCAGCGCTGCGGCGGTGGAGTAGGCGGTCTTCACGGCACCGGAGAATTGCTCGTCCAGCTCTGCCAGACGGCGGTTGGAGCGATCGAACACGGTGACGTCGGCGCGGGCGCCGATGGCCATCTCGGCCGCATGCGTACCGGCAACACCGCCGCCGATGATCACGACCTTGGCCGGCAGGACGCCGGGCACGCCGCCCAGCATCAGGCCGCGGCCGCCCTGGGCCTTCTGCATGCAGTGTGCGGCAACGGAGACAGACATGCGGCCGGCGACCTGGCTCATCGGCGTGAGCAGGGGCAGGCGGCCGTCATTGTCGGTGACGGTCTCATAGGCGATCGACAGGCAGCCGGCCTTGCGCAGGCCTTCCGCCTGCACCGCGTCGGCGGCGAGGTGCAGATAGGTGTAGAGCGTGTGGTGGGGCTTCAGCATCGCCGTTTCGGACGGTTGCGGCTCCTTCACCTTGACGATCAGCTCGCCTTTTTCGAACACCGCAGCGGCGTCCGGCAGGATGGTCGCGCCGGCGGCTTCATACATCTCGTCGGAAAAACCGATGCCGTCGCCGGCGGTGGACTGGACGAAGACCTCGTGGCCGTGGCGCACGAATTCCGTGACGCTGTTCGGCGTCAGGCCGACACGGTATTCACGGACCTTGATTTCCTTGGGCACCCCGATACGCATGATTGTTTCCCGTTTTGCTGGATCGCGCCGGGAAAACGCCGAATTCTTCGATCCGGTGAGCCCTGCGCGAATAAAATTGACATTCGTCGCCGCGTGGTGTGAATTATCGTGCACCAAACGACATTGATCGCGACGTATATACTGACTTTTTGCCCAAATCCAGAATGATCTGCGGGCAACGGGCGTAACTTGGGGAGGGTGTCCTGTGCGGCTCGATAGCGTAGATATCTCTATTCTGACGGAACTTCAGGACCATGGCCGCCTGACCAATGCCGAGCTGGCCGAGCGCGTCGGCCTGTCTGCGTCCGCCTGTCATCGCCGGGTGAAGGCGCTCGAGCAGGCCGGTGTGATCGACCGCTATGTCGCCATTCTATCGGAAAAGGCGCTGGGCCGCGGCATCACGGTTTATGTCCAGGTGACGCTGGACAATCAGAAGCGCGAGACGCTCGTCGCCTTCGAGGAAGCCGTCGAGACGGTGCCCGAAGTGATGGAATGCTATCTGATGAGCGGCGATGCGGATTACCTCGTCCGCGTTCTCGTGCGCGACGCCAACGACTATGAGCGCGTCCACCGCGAAGTGCTCTCCGGCCTGCCCGGCGTGGCGCGCCTCGTCTCCAGCTTCACCATCCGCCGCGTCTTCTCCCGCACCACAATGCCGGTGCCGGACGAGGTCGTGGTGAAGGGCGACTAACCGTTCTCCGCCAGCATGGCCTCATAAGCTGCCGCCCAGTCATACCGCACAAAGCCCGACGCGTCGGGCTCGGCCGGAGACGCCATGGCGTGGGCGATGACGGCCATGCGATCGCGTGTGCCGCGCAGTCCGCCGCTCTCGCGGGAGAAGGCGATGTCCTCTCCGGGGCGAGTCACTGCTGCATCGAGATAGTAGATCGTCCAGCTGGCCGGCGCCGCCCGGGCCTCCATCAGCGCGAAGGCCCGATAGGCGGCGGCCCGCCAGTCTCCCCCGGCGATCAGCCCCTGCGCCTCGCGTTCGGCGGCATCTTCGGCCAGCGCGACAAGATAGGCATAGCTGTCCTGGCGGCCCTGGGCCTCGACCGGAGCCAGCGGGTCAGCGCCCGCATCCAGCGATATCCGGACCAGCTCGACCACAGAATCGAGCCCGGTGACGACCGCCACATCGAGCGCGGCGTGCAGGTCCTGGGTGGCCGGGTCAGCCTGACGGGCCAGCGCCGGGGTGGCCGACAGGGATGCTGCGGCGGCGAGGGCGATAGCAAGGCTTGCAAGCCGGTTGGAGAAGCGCATCGGAATGTCCTGGGTTTGCAGGGAAGAGTCAGGGCGTGCAGTCCATGTCGGGATTTGAAAGGCTCCCGCCGATGCGTGCGCGCAGAATGCTGCCATCCTGTACCGCCCCGATCAGGCGCCGGTCGTGAACCGGCGACGCATAATAGCGGCGGCCGCAGAGGGTAATGGGGACCTCATAGCGCAGCTCGTGGGGGCCGGGATTGTAGACACACATTGACAGGGCAAGGATTTCGCGGCTGGCGCGCCCGTCAGCGAAGTCCATGAACATTTCCTGCCGGCCGGCCAGGCCGCCGCCGCAATCCGGCAGGTCCTGTCCTTGGCGTCCGGGCGTGTTGCCTGCCTCGATGCCGTCGAACGACGGGACGTTTGGATCGCGTGAGGATTGCTGGGCGGCATAGGGCGAAGGCAGGCCGGCATCTGATGGCGTGGCGTAGGGCGGCGGATTGCCAAGGGCGTTCAGGGGCTGTCCCAAGCGTTCGGCATCCCGGAAGGCCTGGGCCATTGTCTGGTCGTAATTGCTGTTGGCGGCGGCGACACCCGCATTGTACTGGCTCTGCGCGGTCTGGATCTCGCCCATTGTCTGTTCCAGGGCCGGCTGCATGCGGCGGGCGAATTCGGCCCAGTCGAAATCGGGTTCGTTGCGACGCCGCTCGCGTTCGGCGTAGCCGCGTGCATCGCCATAGCCCAGCCGCACGGCCAGATTCTCGTCCTGGTGAAGCCAGAAGGCGTAATAGCCCGGCGCATGACCGGATCCGTCCGGACCCGGTCGCGCGCCCGCGTTCAGCAGCGCATCGATCATGGCGCGATTGTTGTGGATGGCGGCGTGGTGCAGCGCACTCGTGCCGTCCTGCAATGTACCGCGATTGGGATCCGCCCCGGCAGCGAGGAGGCGCTGTACCAGGGCCAGATTGTTGTGGGCGGCGGCAACGACGATGGCGGAATTGCCGCTGGGCGTCAGGGCGTCGGGATCCGCGCCGGCATTCAGGAGCCAGTCGACAGTCCCGGCATGACCGCCAAGCACGGCCGCATGCAGCGGGGAACCACCGTCTTCACGCGAGACATAGTTCAGCCTGGCCCCTGACTCGCGCAATATCTGCAGCACACTGACATCGCCAGAAAAGGCCATGTGGTAGATGGCGAAGCCGCCGGTCGTCGTGTCCGGGCAACTGTCGCCCGAGCCAAATCCGCTGGCGCACACCGCGAGCAGTCTTGAATGCCAGGCGCGTGGCGCGCCCGCCAGACTCCGCCGGATCCCTTCACCGTCAAACTCGCGCGCTGATTGTGCAATGTCCTCCGCAATGCTGTCCAGCTTCCGGCCGGCACCGACACGCCGCTGGGCACTGATCGTGTTGCCATCGCGATCGGTGACGGACACGGTGAGCGTGACCTCTCCGACGCCGCGCGCGACAGCTCTGAAATCGATCAATGCGGATTGGGGCGGGGCCTCCCGGCTCATCCACTCGATCAGAGGCAGATCGGGTTGCTCGATCACTTCCAGAATGCGCGGATCGCTGCTGGTGATCGAGGCCGTGGCGACTCTCTCGAAGCCGTGGGAAACCACCGCCGAAGCGGTAATGAGATCCTCCACATCGTCGAAATAATCGTCAATCCGGCTGACATCGAGCACGAGGGGCTGTTCGGGCACCAGCCCGTCCAGATAGTCGGCAATCTCCACATGTCCGTTGGCGCGGGCATAATCCGCGGCCGTGCCGCGGCTGGCGCGGATGGCCGGATCGGCGCCGGCGGCAACAAGGGCGCGGACAGCATCGAACCGGCCCTGCATGGCGGCGATCATTAGCGGCGAATAAGGCCGCGTGCCCGGCGTCATGATCTCGTCGATCCGCGCACCGGCGGCAACCAATAGCGGGATCAGGTCGGCAGAGCCGCGAAGGGCCGCGAGGTGTAGCGGCGCGCCCTCGGCCGTTCCGCGCGCATTCGGATCGGCGCCGGCATCGAGCAGGACGCTCACGATATCGGCTCTGCCGCCATTTACCGCCGAGATGAGAAGCGGATAGCCGTCGGGTCCCGTCACGTTGACCGCATGCCCCTCTGCAATCAGGCGGTGGATCAGTCCCGGCATGCCGGACATCACGGCGCGGCGGATCATTGTGTCGCCCTCGGCCGAACTGAAATGCGAGCGGTAGCCTGCGTCCAGGACTGCGAAAGCCCCCGCTTCATTGCCTTCCCCGACAGGGACAATGATCGGTTCCGGCGTGCCGGGCGGCACGTCCGGCCGGACATCGCCTCCGCCATCGCGCAGGGCGGCAATGGCCGGGGCAAGCGACGGATCCCGGCCGAGATAGAAGCCCGCCGCATACATGAACGGCATGGCGGGCGGCAGGTCCACCGTCTGGTTGGGATCGAAGCCGGCGGCGAGCGCTTCGCGGATCGCGGCGACATCATTCTCGAACACGGCATCGAGCACGGTATCGGCGCCGGGGGCTGCGGTGTCGGCAGCGGCAAGCAGGGCGAGGGCGGCATCGATCGCCCGGGCCTCTTCCAGCGCGTCCTCGCAGGCGTCCTCGAATTGCGCCATGGCATCGTCGAGCAGCCGGTCGGCCTGCTGGGTGAAGCCCTGCATGATGCGCGGCTCGACCACCTCGATCATGTAGCGGGCGGCAAAGACCCGCTGGTACTCCGCTTCGGCATAGGCCGAACGGGCGATGGTCAGGTGGTCGCCGGCATTGGGATTGTAGAGCACGCCCAGCGCATCGACGGTGTCTTCCGGATCGTTCCAGAACGCGTTCAGCCGGGCTTCGATCCCGGCCCGGCCCTCACGCTGGTAAAGCTCGGCCCACTCGATTGCCGACAGGGCATGGCGTTCGCGCGCATAGCCGACATAGGCCTGCCACCAATAGTCTTCGTAGCGCGACCAGGCATCCGTGGCGAAGGTGTTGATCGAATACTCCAGCAGGCCCGCCATCCCCATCATCGGCCCCATATTGCCGCCCCAGTATCCGGACAGTCGCGAGCGGGCGAGCGACATGGCAGCCTGGATCGCCAGCACCTTGGACTGGCGATCGCCGGTCCGTACGGCATTGGTCGAGTGGTAGAGGATATTCACCCCGTCGATCATCTGGCTGGCCGTGCCCAGGGCCGGTCCCAGCCGCGACATGATGCTGACGCCGTCTTCCAGCGAAGCGAGCACCCGGTTGAGGCGGCCGACGGTGAAGCTGCGGCCGGCCAGGGCGGCGCTGCGTTCGGCAGCCGACATCGCCAGGGCCCGCTCGATTGCGGTACGGGATGTGGCAAGGCCGCCGGAGAAGTCCGTCGCGGCCTGGGCATTGGCGAGGTTGGCGACGGTGGGAGTGACATTGCCCCAGAGCTGCACCAGGGCATTGGTACGGAAACGGTCGCGTTCAGCTTCTGTGGCCAGGCCCAGATACTGTTCGGCGGAATAGAAGAGTTCGCCCGACTGGCAGGTCAATTCCTGTGCCGCGGCCGGCGTGCTGGCCAGCAGGCTGAAGGCCGCAAGGCCTGCTGCGAGCCGTACTGGCCCGATCGCGAAAGCCGGCATTGTATCTCCCCGTCAGCAGGGTCTCCCCCTCGCAACGGCAGAATTCGACGGAAAGCCCGAACCGTCAATTGGTACAAACGTACCAGCGCGACCGCTTGCCAGCCTGCGCGCGAGCGACTAATTCCGCGCCATGACCGATCAGCGCTACGACAATCTGGGTCAGCTGGGCGCAACGACGCCGCTGCCCGACAATCCGGACACCGCCGTTCTCGAACGCGTCGCCAATCCGTGCGACGCGCCCTACATGACGCGTTTCGTGTGCCCGGAATTCACCTCGCTTTGCCCGGTGACCGGCGCGCCCGATTTTGCGCATCTGGTGATCGACTATGTGCCGCGCGACTGGATCGTCGAATCCAAGTCGCTGAAGCTCTATCTGGGCAGTTTCCGCAATCACGGCGCGTTCCACGAAGCCTGTACCACGGGGATCGGCCAGCGCCTGGTGAAGGAGCTGGAGCCGGTCTGGCTGCGCATCGGCGGCTATTGGTATCCGCGCGGCGGCATCCCGATCGACGTCTTCTTCGCCACGGGCGAGCCGCCCAAGGGCGTGTGGATTCCCGATCAGGACGTGCCGGGCTATCGCGGCCGCGGCTAGCGGACGCTACCAGTCCAGCTGCAGGCGCAGTTGCAGGGCATCGCTGGTTTCGGTGAAGGCCGGGGCGTCCAGCTCGGATGCGACATAGTTTGCCGTGACGCGGACATGGTCCAGCGGATACCAGTTCACGCCGAGCGTTGTGGCACGCATCTCGCCGAGATTGGCGTCGCCCATATCCGTCACGTCATAGCGCGCAGCGATCTCGAACGCACCATAGCCGCCTTCGCTGACATCGCGTGCGGGCGTGGTGCGGTCGAATACGCCCTTTGAGGCCTTGTAGGCCCGGCTTTCACCGGTGATGAACCAGCCGGCCTGGACGTAGACGCTGTCGAAGTCCGGATTGCCGGGGGGGCCGTCGAGCGACAGGCGGGCATACTCGGCCTGAGCGTGGAAGGGGCCGCGGACAAGGGCCGCTTCAATGCCCGTGAAGTCCGAGGAGACGGCCCGGCCGAGCGCAGCGTCGCTGCGATAGTCTGCAGCGGTGAAGCGGTTGGACAGGTGCGCCTGGGGATAGCTGCGGATGCGCGTGCCCTGGCGGGCATAGTCGAGCTGACGCCAGGACGCCCCGACATGCAGGCGCGTGCCATTGTGCTCACCGGACCAGGTCAGCCGTGCTGCCAGCGCGCTGGTGTCGTCGGCCTCGGCGAAGCGGAAATTGTCGTCCATGCGGCCACCGAAAATGCCAGCCGACGCCACAACACCATGACCGTGCCACGTGTAGGACAGGCCGATGCGGCGATCGAGGTGGAAGAGGTCGGTCGCCAGACCGCGCTCCATGAAGGTGGTGAAGCGGCCGGACGTGAGTTCGTCCAGCGAGTTCATCGTCTTGAAATGCCCCGCCTGGAACTCGCCGACCGGTGAGGCATAGGACAGATAGACATCGTTGGCCGCCGTATTGTCTCCGGCGAAGTCGAATTCGGCGACGAATTTGAAATCGCCATGCCGTGCCTCGATGCCCATGCGGGCGGTCCGGAACTCGCTTGTGTCCGACGGGGCGCCTGTCGTCGGGCTGGACCAGTCGACATCGGCGAAGTCGAGCATCACCCGGCCGCGCAGCTTGATCGACGTCTCGCCATCCTCGCTCTGCCAGCGCGGCACGGGGAAGCTGTCAGCCGCGGCCGGTACAAAGGCTGAGGGGCAGGCAAGAAGGGCAAGGGCGATGAGATAACGCATGTCGATCGTGGGACTGTTCTTGGGGTTGATGGGCAGGGTCAGGCGGCGCGGATCTGTTCGAGGAAGCCGGTCAGCGCGGTGCGCAGGCGGCCGGCGTCCTCGGAGACGCCGCGGGCGGCATCGAGGACGCGGCTGGCGCCGTCATCGGTTTCGCGGACATTGCCGGAGAGCACGGCGATGCTTTCGGTGACCTGGGCCGAGCCCTGGGCCGCCTGGGCGATGCTGCCGGCAATCTCGCGCGCAGCGGCGTCCTGTTGCTCGATCGCGCTGGCGATGGCCGTCGTGCTGCCGGAGACCTGGTCGATCATGGAGGTCATCGAGCCAATGGCTGTTACGGCATGATCGCCACTCTTCTGGATCGCCTCGATCTGGCCGGCGATGTCGTGGGTTGCCTGGCCTGTCTGGTCGGCCAGTGCCTTCACCTCGGCAGCGACGACGGCAAAGCCCTTGCCCGCATCGCCGGCGCGGGAGGCCTCGATGGTGGCGTTCAGCGCGAGCAGGTTGGTCTGTTCCGCAATCGACTGGATCAGCGTCACGACGCTGCCGATGCGGGCCACCGCTTCGGACAGGCCAGCGACCGTTGCGCGGGTATCGTCGGCTTCCTTGACGGCGTTGCGCGTCAGGTTCTGGGACTCGGTGACCTGGCGGTTGATCTCGCGGATCGAGCTGGTCAGCTCTTCCGTTGCCGAGGCAACAGACTGGGTGTTGGCCGAGGTCTCTTCCGCCGCTGACGCGACGACCGTCGAACGTTCCTCCGACTCGTGTGCACTCACGCGCAGGCGGTCGGCAATGGTGATCATGGCCTGGGCGGCGCGCGTCACGTCTTCGGCAATGGAGCCGACATTGGCGTCGAACTCGTCCGCCATCTCGTGCATGAGGCGGCGCTTTTCCCCGGCGGCGCGTTGTTCGGCCTCGGCCTGTTCGGCGCGCAGCCGGTCGATCTCGATCTGGTTCTGCTGGAAGACGAGCACCGACTGGGCCATGCGGCCGATCTCACCGCCCTGGTCCGTTGCGGGGATAACGCCGTCGGTCCGTCCGCCGGCGAGTTCGTCCATCGCGCCGGTCAGCGCATTGACCGGGCGGGCGATCGAGCGCCCGACAAGCCAGCAGCTCAGGCCGGCAATGACCGCGATCAGCGCGACGATGCCCGCCGTAATCAGCCGGATCCGCTGGCGCTCTGCCGCCAGGGCGCTGGCAGCCGCGCGGCCGCCGGCCCGGGCCTGATCGGCGATGAGTGTGAAGTCCGGATCCATGCCGGCAAAGATCGCGCTGAGTTCGGAGACCGTGTCCTGGTGCGCAAGCTCACCCTCGGCCCAGGCATGGAAGTCGCGGCCGTAGGCCTGCATCAGCGTGCGGATTTCGGCGGTGTCGGCGGCGGGATAGTCGCGGGCATCGAGCAGGGCGTCGAACTCGGCCTGGCGCGTATCGAAGGTGTCGATATAGCGAGCCTCGCCACGCAGCATGAAATCCTTCTCGTGCCGCCGCATCATCAGCATCAGCACGGTCAGCTCGGCATCGCCGAAGGCTTCCAGGCGGGATTCAACCTGGTGGACAGCAGCACGCAACGTGCCTTGCAGCCCGCTGTCATGGGTCAGGCCGAGACGGGTCTGTTCCGCGACGACTTCGGCAAATGTTTCGCTGTGCCGGGGCAGGGCGGAGCGCAGGCGGCCGACGGCCGCGCTGATATCTGCAGGCGTGTCGAGTGCCTGAAGGTCGTCCAGCAGCGTGCCGACCTGGGCGGCATTATCGCGATAGGCGTCGAAGTAGCGGGTCTCGCGGCGCAGGAGGAAGTCCTTCTCGCGCCGGCGCATCTGCAGGGCACCGATCTCCATTTCCAGGGAGAGACGCTCGATTTCGCTGAAATTGCGTTGCCTTTCCAGGGCCGTGCTGGTTGCCTGGTCGCTATACCACATGGTCGCGGCCAGAGAGATCAGCGTGAAGCCGATTAACGCGCCGAGAATGCCCACCCGGGCATAGACCGAAAGCCTGTCCAATCCTCGCATACCTGTCTCCCTCGCCAGCGCGCGCCATGCCTTGCCCGCACGCACCGCCAGCTTCCGTTCAGAACAAACCGGGGTGTTGGACCGAAAAAGGTTCGTGATTACAGTTATATGGCATTCGTCAGTGTTCAGTTTTAGTTAGCTATTTTGTACACATCGATAATACGCAAAAACACGAACAATGGAGCCGCGTTTATCATGATGCGCGGGCCTGTCATGTGACAGTTTTGCTAAAACCCGAAATTTAAGCGGAAATTCCGGCAGAGCCGGGCGAACGCCGTTGCAGCCCGGTACGACCAGTTCCGGCGGTTGTGACAGCCCGGCCGCACCGAAATGCCGGACGCCAGCACGTCCGGATGTGGTGTGAATTAATTATGCGCCGGTGGTGCGTGCTGGGCTTCAGGCCTTCCAGCGCCCGGTCTGCGGCTTCGGACGAACCCGTTCGACCGGTTCGTCCGGTGCCGAGCCGACATAGACAAAGCCAGCAATGCGCTCGCCCGATCGCAGGCCCAGCGCGTCCTTCACGAACGGATCGTAGGCATACCATTCGGTGAGCCACTGGGCGCCGAACCCCATGGCCGAGGCCGCAATCAGCATGTTCTGGCAGGCCGCGCCCGCCGACAGGATCTGCTCCCATTCGGGAATCTTGTGATTCTCCACGACGTGGGAGATCACCGCGATCACCAGCGGGGCGCGGGTGAAGCGATTGGCCTCGGCGTCGATCTGGTCGGGCGTGGCATTGGGGTTGGCCGCGGCAAAGATTTTCGCCAGCACCTGGCCGAAATTGGCGCGTGCGCCGCCTTCGAAGACGATGAAGCGCCAGGGGGCCAGCTTTCCGTGATCCGGTACGCGCGCCGCTATACCAATCAACTGGTCGACCTGCTCCGGCGACGGGCCCGGCTCGGCAAGAGCGATCGCTGTCGTCGAGCGCCGGCGGGTCAGCAGGGTCAGCGTGTCGGCATTGGCGTGGCTGGAGGCAAGACGTTCGCCCGGGGCGGGAAAGTCGGGCAAAGCGGGCTTCGTCATGGCGGCATCCTCGCGGGTGGCGGTGTGTGCGTGTTTTGACCGGAGCGGTCTGTCGTCGCTATACCTGTAGCGGGGACAGGGTTTTGTCTACAGGGACGGGGGAGTGGTAAAGGCATGTCTGCAGATTTCGCCGAGAACGAGGATCACAGCGAGGATACGCCCGCCGACCGCCGGCGCCGCAAGGTGCGTGATGCCATTATCGATGCGGCCGAAGCGATCTTCACCTCCGAAGGCGAAGAGGGCATTTCCATGCGCCGCCTTGCCGAAGCGATCGATTACAGCCCGGCCGCGATCTACAAGTATTTCGCGTCCAAGGACGAGCTGTTCGTCGCTATCCGCGAGATGTTCTTCCAGCGGCTGATGGACCGGATCAATGAGGCGATGGACGAGGGGGGGAAGGTTGCCCCGCTGTGCGCCCGTTGCATGCGGGCCTATATCGAGACCGGTATGGAAGAGCCCAATCACTACATGATGGCCTTCTCGCCCTCCACCAGCGCCAAGCCTCACATGCACGAGGAAAAGGAAGTCGGTTTCCAGGCCGAGTCGGCGCTGGTCAGCATGATCCAGCAGGGTCAGGCGGAAGGCGTGTTCCGGCAGATGGATCCGCGGGTCGCCTCCAAGAGCGTGTGGGCGAGCCTGCACGGTCTGACCATGCTCATCGTCTGTATCGAGGACTTTCCCGGTGGCATGCCGGGCTCGGAACATGTTACGCGTGACGACGTGATCGATCTGCACACAGACCTGATCATGCGCGGGCTCATGAGTTGATGCATACGCGTCATACGTAAAAGAATTTAACGCCGTTCACTTTTCAAACGGTGTTTTTTAGCCTACATCTCGCTGCAACTTTGCCAGCGAGGGTAGTCCAGTGTCTCTTTACAAACGCCCCCTGAGTGCCGGAACGGCCGTGATCCTGTCCGCCGTTGCGATTGCGGTGCTTGTCTTCGGCGTGTCGACCCTGCGGGCCGATGCCAATGCCGTTGCGGCGCTGCCCGCCCCGCTGCCCGTCTCCGCCATCGAGGCGCGCTATGACGGCGAGGCGCGCATCGAGGAATTCTATCCCGGTCTCGTATCGGCGCGCCGGCAGAGCGCGCTCGGCTTTGAGCGTGGCGGCCGTATCGATGCGATCGGCGTGGATGTCGGCGACCGGGTGATGGCCGGCCAGGTTCTGGCCCGCCTGGATACGCGGGCACTCGATGCCCAGATCGCTGCGGCCGACGCCCAGACGGCCGAAACGGCGGCCCAGACCGCGCTGGCTGCAGAGACCGAGGACCGCCAGGGCCAATTGCTGGAGCGTGGCCATATCTCCCAGCAGCGCTATGACGAGGTCCGCACCTCGACGCGTGCGGCCCGGGCCCGCCAGAATGCCGCTGCCGCCCAGGCCGATGCCCTGCGTGTGCAGCGCGATCTGTCAGTCGTGACAGCACCCTTCGACGGCGTGGTGACGGCCCGTCATGCAGACGAGGGCGCGATCGCCCAGCCTGGCCAGCCGCTGCTCGAGATTGTCGAGGCCGACGCCCTGGAAATCCGGGTGGGCCTGCCGCAGCGCATTGCCGCCGGACTCCAGCCGGGTGCCTCGCACCGCTTCATGATCGATGGCGCCCCGGTCGATGCCGTTTTCCGCTCGTCCACCGGCGTGGTCGACCGCCAGACCCGCACCGTAACGGCGTTGTTTGATTTGCCCGCGAACGCGTCTGCTGCCGCCGGCCAGGTCGTCCGCCTCGCGGTCGCCACACCGATCGGCACGGACGGGTTTTGGGTGCCGACATCGGCACTCGCCGAAGGGCGTCGCGGCCTGTGGTCGGTCTATGTCCTGACCCCGGAATCCGGCGATGCCTACACGCTGCAGTCCCGGTCCGTGGAAACCGTCCGCGTCGAGGCGGGCCGTGTTTTCGTGCGCGGTGCGGTGGAGGACGGCGACCTCCTGCTCGCCGCCGGTATCCAGCGCATCACGCCCGGCCAGCGCGTCACGCCGGCCCTCACCGAGGCCCGCGCACAATGAGCACGCTCTTCTTCCGCTATTCGCGGCTGACCGCACTGGCCGTCATCCTGCTGGTCGCGGCTGGCCTGGGCGCCCTGATGTCGCTGGGGCGTCAGGAAGACCCGTCCCTGACCGAGCGCTTCGGCACGGTCGTGACGATCTTCCCCGGCGCGTCGGCTGAACGGGTCGAGGCGCTGGTCACCGAACCGCTGGAAGACGCCATCCACGAATTGGCCGAGATCGGCGAGACGACTTCCGACTCACGGTCGGGCATTTCAGTGATCACGCTGGAAGTCCGCGAAGACCTCGGCCCGGCCGATGTTGACCAGGCCTGGACACTGATCCGCGAGCAGGTGGAAAGCGTGCGGTCGCAATTGCCGGCCGGGGTCGGCGCGCCCGATGTCGAGCGCCGCTATACCGGCGCTGCGACCCTGGTGGTTGCGCTCAGCTGGGACGGGCAGGGCGAGGAAAATCTCGCCATCCTGTCCCGCCTCGCGGACGATCTGGAAGCGCGGCTGCGCAATCTGCCGGGTACCGAAGAAACCGATGTCCACGGCGCCGTCGAAGAGGAAATCCGGGTCCTGGCCGATCCGGAAACCCTGGCGGCGCTGGGCCTGACCGTTGCCGATCTTGCGCGTCTGACCGCCAGCGCTGACGCCAAGGCGCCGGCCGGCGAGCTGCGCTCCGATACGGTCGACCTCAATGTCGAGATCGCGGGCGAGTTCGACAGTCTCGACCGCATTCGCGCCATCGCCCTCGCTGAAGGGCCGAATGGCGAGTTCATCCGCGTCGGCGACGTTGCCGATGTCGAGAAGGGCGCGCGCACGCCGGCCGCCTCGATGGGTTTCACCAATGGCCGGCGCGCGGTTTTCGTCACGGCCTTCCTGCAACCGGAATTGCGGGTCGATCAGTGGTCCGAAGCGGCCGACGCCGTCGTTGCCGACTTTGCCGCTTCCGTGCCCGGAATCCGGGTCGAGACAGTGTTCCGCCAGGGCGATTATGTCGACGACCGCCTGCACGGGCTGGCCGGCGATCTGATGATGTCGGCGCTGATCGTCTTCGGTGTCCTGTTCGTGATGATGGGCTGGCGCGCGGCGCTGATCGTCGGCTCGGCCCTGCCGCTGACCGTCCTCGCCGTTTTGCTGCTCACGCGGATCTATGACGAGCCTTTGCACCAGATGTCGGTGACCGGTCTGGTCGTCGCGCTCGGCCTCTTGATCGACAATGCGATTGTCGTTGTCGACGAATACCGGCTGTTCCGGTCCCGCGGCGAGGCGCCGCTGGGCGCGCTGGATCATGCCGTGCGTCATTTGTTCGCGCCGCTCGCCGCCTCCACCCTGACCACGATTTTCGCCTTCGCGCCGATTGCCCTGATGCCCGGTGCGGCCGGCGAGTTCATTTCGATGATCGGCATCTCGGTGATCTTCGCTGTCGGTGCGTCCTTCATCCTGGCCATGACCGTGGTCGGGGCGTTTGCGGCCTGGTTCGACGACCCGGGCCTGGCCGGCGCACCGCGCCGCTTCTGGCGGCACGGGCTGGGCGCGGGCCCGTTCGGCGGGCTCTATCGCAACATGCTCGACGCGATCACGGCGCGTCCCTGGACCGGTCTGGTCGCCGGACTGATCCTGCCCGTCGCCGGCTTCGTGGCGGTCTCCACCCTGCCGATGCAGTTCTTCCCGCCGACGGATCGCGACATGTTCCAGCTGGAACTGGAACTGCCGTCCTCGACCTCGATCGCCGAGACCCGGCGCCAGACCGAACGGGCGCGTGAAATCATCATGTCCTTTGACGGTGTCGAGCGCGTCACCTGGACCATCGGCGAGAGCGGTCCGCGCACCTATTACAATGTGATGGGCAATCGCGAAGGCTCCCCCGGCTATGCCGCCGGTTTCGTCCACACAGAATCTGCCGAAGCAACCGCCCGCATCCTGCCCGAGCTTCAACGCCGCGTGATGACGGAGTTTCCGCAGGCCCGTTTCCTGACCCTGCCGTTCGAGCAGGGCCCCCCGATCCCGGCACCGATCGAGCTCGTGCTCGTCGGCCCGGAACTGACCGAGCTCGATCGCCTGGGACACGAAATCCGCGGCGTTTTGAGCCAGACCCCCACGGTGACCCACACCCTGTCACGACTCGAAATGGGCGAACCTGTCGCCCGCATCATGGCGGACGAGGCTTCGGCCGAACTCGCCGGCGTTCGCCTCGCAGACCTTGCCAACCGTCTGCGCGGTGAACTGGATGGCGAGATCGGCGGCAGTGTTCTGGAAGGCATGGAGGAATTGCCCGTTCGCGTGATCGCCCAGGATGCGCGCCGGGCCAGCCTGTCTTCCGTTGCGGGTTCACCGCTGGCATCGCCGGGCGCCGACATTCTGGCGTCCCCCGTCGCGGCGCTCGGCGATGTCACTCTTGCCCCCCAGGTGGCGACCATCCATCACGAGAACGGCCACCGGGTGAATACGGTGCTGGGCTTCCTGGAACCCTTTACCCTGCCGGCCCCTGCACTGGAGCATTTCTTTGCGGCGCTGGACGAGGCCGATATCGTGCTGCCGCCCGGCTATGAGTTGCAGGTTGGCGGGGAAGCGGCCGAGCGTGGCGGCGCCATGGCCGATCTCTTCTCCACCGCGATCCCGCTGCTCGTGCTGATGATCGGATCGGTCGTGCTGGCCTTCAATTCCTTCCGCTTTGCCGGCGTGATCTTCGTGGTCGCCTTCCTGTCGGTCGGCCTGGCCATGTTCGGGGTCTGGCTGTTCGGCACACCCCTGGGCTTCAACGCCATTGTCGGGTCGATGGGGCTGATGGGGCTGTCGATCAATGGCGCCATTGTCGTCCTGTCGGCCCTGCGGGCCGACCCGGCCTCGGTCGCCCTGGAACCCGGCGCCGTGCAGGCAACGGTGATGGACGCCACGCGCCATATCCTCTCGACCACGCTGACGACCATCGGCGGCTTCGTGCCGCTGCTCCTGTCCGGCGACAGTTTCTGGCTGCCCTTTGCCTCGGCGATGGTCGGCGGGGTGGCGGGCTCGGCCATCCTGGCGCTCGTCTTCGCACCGGCCGCTTTCGTGAAACTCTCCCGTCTGTCGGACAAGAAGCGGCGGCTTCTGGACAGTCTGCGGCGCGAACGGAGCCGGGCGCGCGGCTTGCCAGAGCTTGCCGAACACGCCTAGAGCCCTTGCCTGGCAAGGGAGATGAGCATGAGCGGCAGTCGTGGCCCCTGGCAGGTCGGTGCCTCGCGCACCATGTACGAGAACCCCTGGCTGCGCCTGACAGAGCATGACGTCACGCGGCCCGATGGCGAGCCAGGTCTTTACGGCGTGGTCGAGTTCGCCAATCTGGCCATCGCCGTCCTGCCGCTGTTCGAGGACGGGACAACCGTTCTGGTCGGCCAACACCGCTTTCCCCAGGACAAGTATAGCTGGGAGATCCCGGAAGGCGGTGGGCCGCTGGGCGAACCGCCGCTGGACAGTGCCCGGCGAGAACTGAAGGAAGAGACCGGGCTCGAGGCTGCGCAATGGCGCGAGATCCTGCGTATGGACCTCTCGAACTCGGTCACAAACGAGGAAGCGATCGGCTATATCGCGACGGGCCTGACGCAGGGTGAGGCCGAGCCGGAAGGTACCGAAGTGCTGCAAACCCGGCGCGTCCCCTTCGGCACGGCGCTTCACGAAGCCGTGTCGGGGCGCATCACGGATGCCTTGACGGTAGCGATGCTGCTGCGCGCATACTACATGGCCCGTGAGGGTGAGCTGGACGAGACGCTGGCTGCCGCCATGTTGCAGAAATAGGCGCGAGGAGAGAGCGATGCCGCTCACCAATGTCGAAACCGCAGTCGACGCCCGCACAGGGGTGGACAAGCTCTGGGCGCGCCTGCGCGTCGAAGCCGCCTCGGCGGCCGCCGAGGAGCCGATCCTCGCCAGCTTCCTGAACGCGGCCATTCTGCGTCACGACAAGTTTGCCCATGCGCTGGCCTATCGTATCGCTTCGAAGATGGCGGACGCCCAGCTCGATTCCATGCTGGCTCGCGATGTCGCCGAAGAGGCCATCGAAGGCGATCCGCAAATCGTCGCCCAGGCTGCCGCCGACATGATTGCGGTCGACGAGCGTGACCCCGCCTGCCTCTCGCTGCTGCAGCCCTTCCTCTATTTCAAGGGCTATCATGCCCTGCAGGCCCACCGCATCGCCCACTGGCTGTGGAAGCAGGGCCGGCAGACCTTGGCTTTCCACCTGCAGAGCCGGGTCGGCGAGCGCTTCGGTCTCGATATCCATCCGGCAGCCCGGATCGGCAGCGGCGTGATGTTCGACCATGCCACCTCCGTGGTGATCGGCGAGACCGCCGTGGTCGGCGATGACTGCTCCATCCTGCACGAGGTGACACTCGGCGGTACGGGGGCGGCGCATGAAGACCGCCACCCGAAGATCGGCAAGGGCGTGCTGATCGGCGCCGGTGCGCGCGTGCTGGGCAATATCCAGGTCGGCGACGGCGCACGGATTGCAGCAGGCTCGGTCGTACTGGAACCGGTTCCGGCCGGCTGCACCGTGGCCGGTGTGCCGGCCAAGATCGTCGGCAAGTGCGCCTGCAAGGAACCGGCGAAGAGCATGGACCAGAGTCTGCCCCAGGGCTCCGGCTGAGCGGCCCGTGGCGATCGACTATGCCGGACACTGCCGCCTGCCGGTGGCTGAAGCGCGGATGCGTATCGCCGAGGCCCGGCAAGCGCATCCGGACTGGTTCGATTTTCCCTTCCGTCTGACAGATCCCCGGGCCCTGCAGAATTTCGACGCCGAGATCGCGCGCGAATTCGGCATCGAGGCAAAGAGCCGCTTCACCCTGTTCGTGCAGGACAAGGAGAAGCTGGACGGTCTCGAGGACGCGCTGGACTATCTCTATGCCCTGTTCGGTCCGGACAATCTCGTCCTGACCTGGGGGCTGGACACCATCCGTCCGCCGCGCGGCTAGACGTCGTCTGGAAGCTGGCGCTGGTGGAGGATCGCGACAATGCGAACCTCGCCAGCGGTCAAAGGGTAGAACACGCAGTGCCGGCCAACTGGAAGCCGCCGCAGGCCCGAAGCCACGGTGTCTGACGGCGCACCGCTTTCCGGAAAGGCCAGAAGACGCTCGAAAGCAGTCTCAAAGCGCTCGCGGTAGGCGGCGGCCTGTTGCAGGCCGAACTGCTTGAGCGAGTAGGCACGAATGGCCTTGTAGTCAGCCCGTGCGCGTTTGCTCAGAGCGAGTTTCATCGGCGATTTCCGCATCGATCTCGTCAAACAGCTGCTGGATCTCCGCCTTCGAACTCAGCTCGGTAAACTGTCCCGCCTCGATCTCGGCTTCGGCGACCGCGAGCATGGATCTCAGATCGTCCAGCTTGCGCTGGTTCTCCTGGTCGCGCCGGATCAGGTCGCGGACATATTCGCTCTCGTTGGAATAGCGGCCCTTGGCCAGCTGTTCGGCAATCCACTGGCCCATCTCGTCGGGCATCGACACGGTCTTGCGGATCATGGGCTTGCTCCTTTGCGGCGAGCCTACCATGTATGAACAATTCATACGATCGCCGACCGATGCTCCGACACGCGGCCCAATGCACCTTCGCCAACACCCGCTGACTGGACGTGAGCCCCCTTTGTGGGGTTAGTTGGCGCCAACTTCGAATCCCGACCGGAGAAATCCCTTGAACAAGAATATGACCCCGCTTGAAGCGGCCAAGCTTCAGATGTTCCTCCAGGCCAAGCTGAACCCCGAACTGGTCGTGCAGTGCCGCAACCGTCCGGACGAGTGCGCCGAAATCCACATTGCCGACGAATGCCTGGGCGTGGTCTCGAAGATCATCGATGAGGGCGAGACGTCCTACTCCTTCGAAATCACGATCCTGGACATCGACCTGGAAGATCTTTGATCGATCCGGCGCGCCCCGTTCTCGATATCCGGGCGGTCTGCAAGACCTATCCCGGCGGTGTCGAGGCCGTGCGGCGCGTCTCGCTCCAGGTCGCGCGCGGCGAATTGCTGGCCCTGGCGGGCGAGTCCGGCTGCGGCAAGACCACCGTGCTGAAAATGATCAACCGCCTGGAGGATGCTTCGGGCGGTTCGATTTTTTACGAGGGCGAGGACATTGCCGGCCGCGACCCCGTCGCGCTGCGCCGGGAGATCGGCTGGGTGATGCAGGGTGACGGCCTGTTTCCGCATCTCACCGTGCGCGAGAATGTCGCCATCATTCCCCGCCTGCTCGGATGGACCGCGGGCGAGATCAGTAATCGAGTCATCGAAATGCTCGAACTGGTGCAGTTGCCGGTGAATGCCTATGGCGACCGCTATCCGGCCGAACTGTCCGGCGGTCAGCGACAGCGCGTCGGCTTCGCACGGGCACTAGCGGGACGGCCGGACCTCCTCTTGATGGACGAGCCCTTTAGCGCGCTCGATCCGATCACGCGCGACAGCCTGCAGCAGGAATTCCGCAGTCTTCAGGCCGAGCTGGGCTTCAGCGCCGTGATGGTCACGCACGATATGGCCGAAGCGCTGATCATGGCCGACCGGATCGCGGTGATGGCGGATGGCGAGATTGTCCAGCACGGCACGCCGTCGGACCTCCTTGCCAATCCCGCCAGCGATTATGTCTCCGGCCTGCTGGAAACCCCGCGCCGCCAGATGCGGGCGATCCGGGAGCTGGGCGCATGAGGGAAGTTCGTCGCCTGCTCTTGTCCTTCCCCTTGATGGGGAAGGGGGACCGCGCCGCAGGCGTGGTGGATGGGGTGACCTCGGTCAGAGCCAGAAAGCGCTTTGCGCTTTCACCCCTTCCGCCCCCAAGCTTTGCTTCGGTCCACCTTCCCCGTCGAGGGGAAGGGCGGAGCGCAACATGAGTGCCAATTTTGCCGAGCGCCTGGCCGAGCTGCCGCAATACCTGTCGGCCCATGTCGTGCTGTCGATGTGTGCCTTGCTGGCGGGGATCGTGCTGAGCATTCCACTGGGCATCCAGGCCGCCCGGCGTCCCCGGCTTGCAGCCGCGACGCTCAATGCTGCCAGCGTGATCCAGACGATTCCCGGCCTGGCGCTGCTGGCGCTGATGGTGCCGCTGCTCGGCGGGCGGATCGGTTTTCTCCCCGCCTTCATCGCGCTGATGCTCTATTCGGTGCTGCCGATCCTGCGCAACACGATTGTCGGTCTGCAGGGCATCGAGCCGCAGATCCGCGAAGCCGCGCGCGGTATCGGGCTGACCGACCGCCAGCGCCTGTGGCAGATCGAGCTGCCGCTGGCCCTGCCGGTCATCGTCGCCGGCTTGCGCACGGCGACTGTCTGGGTGGTGGGCGCGGCAACGCTGGCAACGCCCGTCGGCGCAACGAGCCTGGGCAATTACATCTTCGCCGGCCTGCAGACACGCAACTGGCTGTCTGTCCTGTTCGGCTGTGTATTCGCAGCCGGGCTCGCCATCGTGCTCGACCAGGCCATCCGCCTGTTGGAGATCGCCGCCCGCGACCGGCGGCGCGGTCTCGCCATCGGGGTGGGCGTTTTTCTTGCCGTACTCGTTGCGGCGTCCATCGCGCCCCGCTTCATGACGCCGGGGCAGGCCGGGGCTGTCGCTGCCGGCGAATCGCCGGGCGCGGCCCAGGGCATTGCCGGCCAGACCGTGACGATCGGCTCCAAGGCCTTCACCGAGCAGTACATTCTCGGCGCCCTGATGCAGCGCCGGCTGGAAGAGGCCGGGGCCCGGGTGGTCCGCCGCGACAATCTCGGCTCCACCATTGCGTTCGATGCCCTGCGCAGCGGCGAGATCGACGTCTATATCGATTATACCGGCACGATCTGGGCGACGGTGATGAACCGGTCCGAACCGGCCGGCCGCTATCGCATGTTCACCGAGATGTCGGCCTGGCTGTGGGCCGAGCACGGAATTCTCACCCTGGGGCGGCTGGGATTCGAGAATGCCTACGGTTTTGCCGTCAGCCGCGAATTTGCCGAAGCCCAAGGCGTGGACAGTCTCGAAGACCTGTCCGCCATCGCTGCGGAGCTCACCGTGGGCGGCGACCCGGAAGTCTTCGCCCGGTCGGAATGGACCGCGACGCGCGATGTCTACGGCCTGGGTCCGGCCCGCACGCGTTCGATGGACAATACCTTCCTCTATTCGGCCGCCCGCGACGGGCAGGTCGATGTGATCACCGCCTACACGACGGACGGGCGAATCGCGGCGTTTGACCTGACGGTGCTCGACGATCCGCGCGGCGTGCTGCCGCCCTATGACGCCGTGATCCTGGTGTCGCCGCAGGCCGCCCGGCGCCCCGGGCTCGCCGCGGTGCTTGGGCCGCTGGTCGGCGCCATTGACGATGACGCCATGCGCGAGGCCAATCGGCGGGTCGATCTCGACGGGGATACGCCCGCCGGGGCCGCGGCCTGGCTGGGTGAACGAATCGCGGAGCAGTGATGAGCGGGTTTTATGCCCATGGCCGTCTTCAGGATGCCGAATGGCTGATGCGCGCCTGCATGATTCTCAATCGCGACCGGCCGGCCCATGCCGATCCGGTGGATGAGGACACGCCGCTCAACCAGGTCTATGCGCGCCAGTCGGCCGAATTCGAGGATTTGCTCGCCCAGATAGACCCGGAGGGCGATATCGATCGCGGCATTTTCCCGGTGCTGGCCTTCTTCACGGCGTCGGAAGGCTGGCCGGTCGATATCATCTTCGCCATTGTCGCGGCGCTGTGTGTCTGGCTTTTCCTGCCCGACTGGTACGGCGTGGCCAATTATGTCGCCTATCTGGCGATCGCGGGCTTTGTGGCGATCCAGTATCTGCGGGCGCGCCGGCGCCGGGAACGCGCCCGGGCGGAAATGATCCGCCTGCGTCTCGATCCTGAGAAGGAGCATCCGCTGACGCTGCGCATTCTGGTGCGCTACCGCAGGCAGCCCGTCACGCTGCATTGAGCAGAGGCCGATTGGCACCTTGCATTTCAACAACCTGGTCTTGCGATCGGATTGCATGACCCGCACAGGGGTGTAAGGTTCGGAAGTGAAACCAGCGGGATGCCGGACAAGAGAACGGAGCCGCTGACCGGAGCGTTCTCGGGGAATGCTCGCTGCGACTGGCGGAAGGACCGTTTATGGACCTGGCAGCGCCCTTTGACGCTCGCACACGGCTCGGGCTCGTCCTGCCGATGCTTGTTGTCGTCGTGATCGGGATCGCGGTCACGGCCGCCACGGCCAGCCGGTCGCAGGATGTCCGTGATCAGGCACTCGAACGCTTCAGTCAGGCGGAAGCGAACAATACCGCCCGCATCCTGTCCCTGCGTCTGCAACAGGATGGACACGCGATCGAACGTATGGGAGCCCGGCTGGCGGTCCGTGGCGGGGCGATGCCCGAATCGGAATGGCGCGCCGACGCCGGTGCCTATCTCAGCGACAAGCCATGGCTGCGCGCGCTCTATGTTGCAGACGAGACGGGCGTGCAATGGGTCGAGCCGGAAGGCGGGCCGGCCATGGCCGGACTCGTCGGGGCGCCGGGCGGGCCGGGCCGCAACGACATGTCACAGTCCGACATGCTCGGAAGGCTGCACGCTGGCGCCGTCGCGCGATTCGAGGATGGCTCTGACGGCATGATGGCCTACTACCCGTTTGCCGACGGGACGGGCGGGGTCCGGGTTCTGGTCGCCCTGTTCGATATCGCCGCCATGCTGCGGGCCAGCCGGCCGGCCTATGACGAGGACTTTGACGTCGCGTTGACGGCTTCGACCGACGGGCCGCGTCTTGCCGGCTCGGGCCGGGCCGTCGATCAGGACACACCCTATCGTTCATCCGCTCCGATCACGACCAGCTATGAGGTCGGCTGGACGCTTCACACCGCGCCGACCGCGTCCTTTGTCCGGCGGATGCAGCCGCGCACCGCGTTGGGTGTCTGGATGTCGGGCATCGGCCTGACATTGCTGGGCGCTTCACTCGCCTTCATGGCCCAGCTCGCGCGGCGCCAGGCCGACCGGCTGGCGGATGTCGATGCGGTCCGCCGGACGAGCGAGCAGCGCTACAATCTCGTCGTGCGCGGCATGGCGGTAGGCGTCTGGGACTGGGGGATTCGCGACAATACGCTTGGCTGGTCGCCCAATGCGATGCGCATGCTGGGCCTGCCGCAGGACCACAGGGTCACCGATGCGAGCTTCTTTTTCGACCGGATACATCCGGACGACCAGCCCGCGGTCCGCGAGGCCATCGAGGCGCACTTCGAGATGGGCGAGCCCTATGCGCCGAATTTCCGGATGCGGCACGAAAACGGGCATTTCGTCTGGTGTCATGCGACGGGACAGGTGCTGCTGGACGAGACCGGCGAACCTGTCCGCATGGCCGGCTCGATCGAGGACATCACCGAGGAGCGTGCAGCCGAGGAAGCCCGCAACCGGTCCGAACGCCGCCTGCGCGCGGTCACGCAGAGTGCGGTCGATGCCGTGCTCACGACCAATGCCCAGGGCATCATCGAGGAAGCGAATCCGGCCTGCGAACGCGTTTTCGGATACCGGCCGGACGAGCTGGTGGGCAGCAATATCCGTATCCTCACGCCCACCGAGCACCGCCGCAAGCACGATTATTACATCAAGCACTACATCGAGACCGGCGACAGCGACATCGTCGGCAAGGTGCGTGAAGTCTACGGGGTGCACCGGGACGGGCATGCGATTCCCATCGAGCTGGCGGTGACTGAATACAAGGCCGGCGATGACCGGATCTTCATCGCCACGGCGCGCGACCTGTCGGCGCGCAAGGCGGGCGAGGCGGAGCGCGAAGCCTTCATCGCCCGCCTCGAACAGACCAATGCCGAGCTGGAACGCTTCAGTTTCGCCGCCTCGCACGATCTGCGAGAGCCCTTGCGCATGATCGGCAATTTCTCGCAGATGCTGCTGCGCAAGCATGCCGGCCAGCTGGACGAAGACGCCCGCAAGGCGGTGGAGATCTGTGCCGGTTCGGCGCAGCGCATGCAGGCCCTGCTGGACGATTTGATCTCCTTCTCGCGGGCGAGCGACGATCTCGGCCAGATCGAAACCTTCATCCCCGTCGACATGATCGAACTGGCCCGGCAGAATCTGGCCGAGGATTTCGAGAACAGCCAGGCGAGTCTGGAAACGGTTCATCTGCCGGCGAAACTGCGGACGAATCCCACCCGGTTTTCCCGGGTCTTCCAGAACCTGATCGCCAACTCGATCAAATACGCCAAGGACGGTGAGGCGCCGAAGATCCAGATATCCGCGGCCCCCTATGAGCAGGGCTGGCTGTTCACCCTGTCGGACAAGGGGATCGGCATGCGTCCGGAGTATTGCGAGCAGATATTCGAGCCATTCAAACGACTTCACCCGGCGTCGAAGTATTCGGGGACCGGAATGGGGCTCGCGATCTGCCGCAAGATCGTCAACAATGCCGGGGGGCGGATCTGGGCCGAATCCGAGGTGGGTGAGGGCAGCCGGTTCTACGTCTACTGGCCGGAGGCGCCGCAGGACACGGATGCTGCAGCCGCAGCGAGCACGACCGGCCCGGACGGGACGGTGACCGAAGGAGAAGACGCATGACAAGGCCCGCCAAACTGGCCGACATCCTTCTGGTCGAGGACAATGAGGACGATGTCTATCTGACCCGCATGGCGTTCGAGGACAGTGCCTTCGACAGCACGATCCACGTCGTCAATGATGGCGAGAAGGCGCTCGATTTTCTCTACCGGCGGGGCGATTACAACAATTGTCCGGTGCCGGACCTGATCCTGCTGGACCTCAACCTGCCCAAGCTGAACGGCATCCAGATCCTGGAAACGCTGAAGTCGGACGAGACGCTGTCGGTGATTCCCGTGGTCATGCTGACCAGTTCCAAGGCCGAGCGGGACGTGCTGGAAAGCTACCGGCATCACGCCAGCGGCTATGTCTCCAAACCGTCCGAATTCTCTCGCCTGGTCGATATCGTCGAGGCGATTCGCGACTTCTGGTTCTCCAGCGTGATCCTGCCGCGGCCGAGCGTCAGCGGCTAATCCCCGGCCCCTGCCTGGGCTGCGATCCGCGCCTGCAGTGCGCGATAGAGCGCCAGATTCCATTCCGCACCGCTCAGCCCGGTATGCTCCAGCGGATCGCTGGTTTCGGCTTCAAGGCCGAGCGCGCCCGCCACATCGGCATTCATCATGTCCGGAATGCCGGCGCCCCAGGCCAGCGAGGGCAGGTCGAGCAGGAAATAGGTGAAGTGATCGCGAAAGCTTTCCCCGTGCTGCTGCAGCAGGGCGTCCAGGAAATTGCGGTCGAACCAGGCATTGTAGGCCGTGAACAGCATGGTCCGTTCGCCTGACGCTTCGGCATGGAAAGCCAGGAAACGCTCGACCGCATCCGCCCCGGTGAGAGCCTCCAGTTCGGTCCAGCGCTCCTCGTCGAACCCGTTGATGCTGCGTACGAATTCCGTTGCCCTTTCGGGGTGGTCGGGATGGATGCGGATAAAGAAACGTCCCAGCTCATTACCGTCCAGATCGGTATAGATCGCACCGAGATCGATCATCTCGTGATGCCCGGCTTCCAGCCCGGTGGTCTCCACATCGACGATGGCCAGCCCCCAGGCCTCGCGATTCTCCTGCGGCGGAAACGCGCCCTGGGCCAGGGTGGGTGCGGTGGCGAGAAGGAAGGCGGCAATCAGGCTGCGGATCATGATCATTGTCCCGTTATTCGATCGGCGCCGAGATTAGCGGACCGCCGCGACAAAGCCATGACCGCACATGAAAACGGCGCGATGCGAAGCACATCGCGCCGTCTCCCGTAAGCGCTGTCTGGCGTGTCAGAGCACGGTCAGCATGGTCGCGACCAGCGGGTGGCGGACAATGTCCTTGGCCTCCAGCCGGCACACGGCGATGTCTTCCAGCGGGTCCATCTTGTCGGCGATCTGGGCCAGGCCCGACATTTCCGGCAGCAGGTCCGACTGGGCCGGGTCGCCGGTGACCACCATGGTGGAGTTCCAGCCCAGGCGGGTGAGCAGCATTTTCAGCTGGCCATAGGTGCAGTTCTGCGCCTCGTCGACCACCACGAAGGCATTATTCAGCGTGCGGCCGCGCATATAGCCGATCGGCGCGATCTCGATCAGGCCCTCCGCCATCATCGCCTTGAGCTTTTTCGGGCTCAGCCGGTCGGCCAGCGCGTCGTAGAGCGGGCGCAGATAGGGGGCGAGTTTCTCTTCCATGGCGCCGGGCAGGAAGCCGATCGATTCGCCGGCCTCCACCGCGGGGCGGGACAGGACGATCCGGCTGACCGCGCCCGATTCGAGCGCCTCGACCCCTTTGGCAACGGCCAGGAAGGTCTTGCCGGTACCGGCCGGGCCAAGCGCCAGGACGAGGTTATGGGTGTCGATCGACGACATCAGCTTCGCCTGGCCGTCCGAGCGCGGTTTGACATTCTTGGTGAAGCGCTGGTCGCGCATCGGTTCCTTGTCGTCCGGGGTCCAGCTGGTACCGGGAAAGAGGGCACGCACCTTGTCCTGTTCGGTATGATAGTGGGCGGTATTGAATTCACCTGCACGCTGGCGGCGTTTGACGTTACGCTTACCCATGACGGGGACCTCCACACATGAAAAACCCCTCGGCCGGGCGGCGAGGGGCGAAGAAACGGGGCACGAAAGACAGTGCAGGGGACACGCGGGGTTCGGTGGAAAACCGACCGGTTCCTGGCGGGCTGGGTCGAGGAGCGGTCATGCCGGCTACCCGTTGCCTCCTTGCGTTGCCGAAAGCGAAGCGAGAAAGCGATCTCGAATCGCGCTTACAGTCTGAGTGTAACCCGGTGAAGAAGATCTGAACGAGCGCGTCGTGAAAATTTCACGCAAATAAAGAGGGAGACGGGAATGGCACTCTATGCATTGGGCGATTCGGTTCCGCAGACGCCGGGCGAGGGGGAGTACTGGATTGCGCCGGATGCGCAGGTGATGGGCCGTGTTGTCCTTCATCGCAATGCGAGTGTCTGGTACGGCGCGGTTGTGCGCGGCGACAATGACCCGATCACGATCGGCGAGGATTCGAACGTCCAGGACCTCTCCGTGCTGCACACCGATGAGGGCGTGCCGCTGACCGTCGGCAAGGGGGTGACGATCGGGCACCGCGCCATGCTGCATGGCTGCACGGTCGGCGATTATTCCCTGATCGGGATCGGTGCGACCGTCCTTAACGGCGCGAAGATCGGCCGGAACTGTATCATCGGCGCACACGCGCTGATCACGGAAGGCAAGGAGATCCCGGACAATTCGCTGGTGGTCGGCGCGCCGGCGAAGGTGATCCGCACGCTCGACGAGGACGCCGCCGTGATGCTGAAGGTGTCAGCAGATCACTATGTCGAAAACTGGAAACGCCACGCAACGCAGCTGCGCCGGATCGACTGAGGTCGATGGTCGGGAGGCGGGCCGCGCTGTCTAGTGCGCGCGGCTCCACAGTTCGCGGATATTCTGGTCGGCTTCGCGTCCCAGATTGAACCAGGCGGCGCGGTCGTGCGAGGCGTCGATGACCAGCAGCTTGTCGTCGCGTCCCAGAATATGGCTGAGCTCATTGCGCAGCACGGCCGACGTCGTCGGGCCACGCAGCAGCCAGACGCCGCTGGTGATCGATTCGAGATCGCCATAGGCCGCCAGCGCGTGGGCAAACTCGGCCGCGGTCTCGGAATGAATCTCGGCGATCACCACGAAATTGGCCGGCCGGGCGCCGGGGGTGACCCGCTTTTCCGGCTGTTTGCGCTGGCCCAGATCCTCGAGCCAGTCACGGAATTCCTCGATATCGCTTGCTTGCGCCCAGATGCCGTCCCGGTCGGGCGAGATCTGCGAATGGGCCGCGATCCGGCCTTCGGCAACGAAGGCGCGCATCTGCTGCGGCGTATACGGGCCGTAGACACGGCCTTCGACTTTCACAAACCAGGACATCGTGATTCCGTCATCGCGAGGCATTGGACTTTCTCGCACCCAAACTACTACCGTCTACCCATCCGTTACGGCAAGAAACGGGCCAGAGCGGCCCCCGCAGCGTTCGGAGCGCCGGATCCGGCAGACAGAGACTCAAGATTATGCTGCTTCAGGACCGCTGGTTTTTGCCTGGGGGGGATCGAACACGACCGCGAACCCGTTGTCCAGAATTCGCGCCACTCGTCCTGACATCTCACCGACACGCAGCGGCTCGCCGATGCGGGGGCGTTCAAGGCATTCGAAGGCCGCCCCCGTTACCGAAACGTCGATCACATTGGCCTGGATGATGACGCCGTCAGACAGCATGATCCGCGCCCGGCCGCGGCCCGGCTTGCGCGGTGCCGTGCGGTCCTCGTCGAGGCCCAGCCGGTCCTTGTTGAAACGCCAAGTGATCGCGTCGGCCAGCTTGTCGCGCTTGCGCAGGGGTGCGTTGAACGCGACGGAGAATTCCTCGCCCTCGCGGCGTACGACCCGGCCTTCGATACGTCCCAGACTGGGAATCATCAGGATGAGGCGGGTCTGGTCCGGCGGAACGATGCGGGCCATCAGGCGCGCGCCGCCCGGCGAAATATCCAGCAGGCGGCAGGCGTGTTCGCCCTCCATCTCCGTCCAGAAGCGGCCATGAAGCTGCAGCGGCACGCGGGCATGCCGGCGGCGCTCCTGGGCGCCACGCGCGGCAATCCTGATCTTCCGGCGGTCCAGTCGGCCCGGCCCGTGATGCATGG
Organism: Maricaulis sp.; assembly: GCF_017642925.1. Classification (GTDB taxonomy): domain Bacteria; phylum Pseudomonadota; class Alphaproteobacteria; order Caulobacterales; family Maricaulaceae; genus Maricaulis. The sequence goes on from NZ_JAEPOL010000011.1 coordinate 138,563, forward strand.
CGACATCCTCCTGAGCGGCGGATGCTAGGCCATAGCGGTTAAGAAGGACTTGCGTTTATTGATCGTTTGCCACTTTGCGCGGCGTCGTCTCGGCATTGCCGAACAGGCCCGCATAAAGACCGTCCCGCTGCAGCGGCGGATGCACTTCCTGCAGCACGGTGCGCACGGCAGGGCGGCCGCGCAGCGCGGCGACGTCGTCCAGCGGCTGGAACAGGCCGAGCGTGCGGTCGATCGCACCGGACGGGCCGCGCAGAGGCAGGAAGCTGATCTCCACCGGCAGGTCCAGCCGGTCCATCGTTACGGTGCGCGCGATCAGCGAGGCCGGTTCTGTGCCAGTTATGGACGCTTCCAGCACGGCCTGCACATGCGTGCGGTCATGGCTGCGCCACAGCGAGAGGAAATTCTGGTCGCGGAACTCGCGCTGGTAGAGATCGCACAGATGCGTTCCGGCCAGGCGGAAGATGTGATGATCCGGATCGGCACGCCAGAGAATGAAGACATAGCCGAGCATACGGGCGATATCCTGCGGCTCGATATCGGTGCGGTGCGGCGCGGCACCTCCCTGGCGGCGCGTTTGCCAGTAGGCGTGCAAGGCTTGCGATTGCGCGTGGCGCATCCGTTTCTCCACTCATCAGTCTTCAGGCGGCCCGGCCTGTCCCGGCCCGGAGCGTTGCAGCGGCGAGTTCAATATCGGGGCCATACCCGTCACGGGTGAGAGCGGCTGGCGGGCTTTCCCCGCTCGCGCGAGCGGCGGGATGCGAAAACGGCCCGCGGATTGCATCGGCAGGGGCAGCACGTAAGGAGCAAGCCCATGCGCGTATCAGCCCGGCACGCTTTTCTGATTCCCGCGAGCGCGGCGTTCGCCCTGCTGGCCGCCCCGGCACAGGCCGGTGGGGGCGGTGGTTCGGGCGGCGGCAATTGCTGCACGCCGCCTCCGCCGCCGACCTGCTGCAATCATGGCGGCGGTCACACGGTGAATGTGCCGAACATCAACATTCATGGCGGCAACATCAATGTCGGCGTGAATGTCTCGTCCCGGGTCAATGTGATCACGAATGTGACCACGAATGTGAACGCCTCGGCCAATGCCAACGCGTCGGCCGGTGCGGGCGCGGGGGCGATGACCTTCATCGGTGGCGGCTCCTACACGCCGATGACGACCGCCCCGGCCGCAACCGCGATCACCGGGCTCAACGTGGTCGGGCTCGAGGAAGAGTACGAGTACGAATACTACGAGGAAGAGCGCACGCGCTGGGTCGAGGAATGGCGCGTCGTGCGCGCTGTCTGCGTCGACGATGGCGGCACGCCGCATCCGGCGTCGCGGGTCGATGCCGATGAACGCGTCGGGGCGGCCTATTCCGGCGAGATCTATCGCTGCATGGCCGGCACGGCGATGCAGGTGACCATCGGCTGGGCCATTGAAGGCGAGTACGACTGGAATGATGCGGCCACGATCGCCTGCCGCAAGGGCGAGGCACTGCGTCACGAACCGGGCGGCCGCCTTTACTGCGAGGCCCAGGAACAGCGCCGCAACTGCAATGAACGTTCCCTGCTGCGCCGCCACGGCCCGGGCGTGAAGCTCGTCTATATGCGCCGCGAGGAACGCTATACCGAACGCGTGCGCCGCGAAGTGGAACGCGAACGCCGCGAGCGGGTTTCCATGACACTCATGCTCGACGGGGGCGTCGGCGGTTATCGCTGACACCGGCCCCGTCCAAAGATCTCACATGCCCACTCGGCATGCCTGGCCCCGGCTGACCCAGCCGGGGCCTTTTTTTGGGGCGGCGAGGCTCGTCTCCCCCAAACACCCTCGGTTTTTCCCGGCTGCAAGCCCGGCGAAGGCCGGGCGGAGCGCCGGGATCTACGGGAATCTCATTGCTTGAAACGATCTTCGGTCGGTCCCGGATCTGCAGCCTGCCTGCGCAGGCCTTCGTCCGGGAAAAATCGAGAGGTTGGAAGAGAGAGTGAGAGCGCCGCAACAAACACCGTCACCCTGACACCCGCTTTCGCGGGCGCAGGCTTCAGTCAGGGCCCGGTTCATGGGGCACGGTGGCCGCGATGCGCACTTATCCCCGCCTCACTCACCTCCCCAACCCGTCGTCATCCCCCGGCTTGTCCGGGGGAGCTGCGCTCGCCGGGGGGCGATTTCGCTGTAATGCGAGGGGCTTGTCTCTGCCCACGGGATGGATGAGGTCCCCCGGACACGCCGGGGGATGACGGCGTGTTGGGGCCGGGGCCGCAAACTTATCCCCGCCGGTTCAACTGGGCGTATGCTCGCAGACGGTTTCCGGGATGGGAGGCATGAGCTCAGTCCCTTGTGCCCGGGAGCGTGCGGAGCTCGTCCGCGCCTGGTGGGTGACAGCA
>NZ_JAEPOL010000035.1 GCF_017642925.1 Maricaulis sp.
TGTCAATCGGCGTCGAATGTTGACCCCTTATAGGCGTGCAATTTTGACCCTCCCTTCTGCCAGGATGATGCCGGCCGGGCGCGCGGACCGTTAGAGTCTGCACGCGACCGGCCTTGTGTTGATGTCGGGGTTACGCCCGGTTCTTGAAGCGCCAGCTTTCGTTGCCGGTCTCGACGATCTCGCAATGGTGGGTGAGCCGGTCGAGCAGCGCGGTGGTCATCTTGGCATCACCGAAGACGCTGGGCCATTCACCGAAGGCCAGGTTGGTGGTGACGATGATCGAGGTGCGTTCGTAGAGCTTGCTGATCAGGTGGAACAGGAGCTGGCCGCCGGTTTGGGCGAAGGGCAGATAGCCAAGCTCGTCCAGAATCAGGAAGTCGAGCCGGGAGAGCAGGTCTGCGGTTCGCCCCTGCCGTTCGGCACGGGCTTCGGCGTCCAGCTTGTTCACCAGATCAACAACGTTGAAGAACCGTCCGCGCCGGCCGGCCCGGATGCAGGACCTGGCAATGCTGACGGCAAGGTGCGTCTTGCCGGTTCCGGTACCGCCGATCAGCACAAGGTTGCGTTGGTGGTCGAGGAAGTCGCCGGTGGCCAGGTCGCGGATCAGCGTCTCGTTGATATCGGTTGCCTCGAAGTCGAACTCTTCAAGTTCCTTGGCCAGCGGCAGCTTGGCGATTGTCATCTGGTATTTGATCGACCGCGCCTGCTTCTCCGATATCTCGGCGGTCAGCAGGTCGCCGATGATCTGTTGCGGCTCGTGCTGGCGCTTGAGGGCCGTGCTGATGATCTCATCGTAGGAGGCTCTCATTCCATAGAGCTTCAGCTTCCCCATCGCGTCGATCACGTCGGAACGTTCCATCTGTCTGTCTCCTCAGGCTGTCATAGCGGCTGCAGTCGGCTGTTGGCTCGCAAGTCAGTTGCAGCGCGTCCGGGGTTGCGATTGTCAGGGGCGGCGGCGGTTCGCGATGACGGGCCAGGATGTTCAGAACGACACCGGCGGAATGGACGTTGTGTGCCAGCGCCTCGGCGCAGGCGGCATCGACAGCGTCCAGGCCATCGGTGAGCACGGCGGCAAGGATATCGACCATCTGCCGGTCGCCACCTGGCTGGCGTTCCAGCTTGCGCTGTACGCGCCGCAGAGCGGTCGGCAGGTCCCACGCCTTAAATGGCGCTCCGTTGCGCAGGGCGCCGGGTTTGCGGGCCAAGACGGGTATGTAATGCAGGGGATCGTAGACGGTGTTGTTGCGCCCGAAGACACGCTCATGGCTGCCGACGATCCGACCATCCTGCCAGCATTCCAGCCGATCGGCATAGGCTCTGATCTCGACCGGCCGCCCCACCGCGCGGGCATCGACCGAGTATCGGTTCTTGTCGAAGCGGATCAGGCAGGTTTTTGAAACAGATGCCGGCACGGCATGGAACCCGTCGAAGGGACCGACATAGGGAACAAGGCTCGCCCGCTCTTCTTCGAACGCCTCCCAGATGGTCTGCTCCCGCAGTTCCGGATGCGTGTTTGCCCGGGCGTAGGCGATGCAGCGGTCTTCGAGCCAGGCATTCAGTTCGGCATAGGATTTGAACTTCGGGCGCGGCACGAAGAACCGCCGGCGGATCACGCCCACCTGGTTCTCGACTTGCCCCTTCTCCCAGCCGGACGCGGGTGTGCAGGCAACCGGCTCGACCAGGTAATGTCCGCACATCTGCTGGAAGCGGCGATTGTAGGCCCGATCCTTGCCAACAAAGATCGTGTCCACCGCCGTCTTCATGTTGTCGTAGATGCCTCGCGCGCAGGCGCCGCCGAAGAAGGCGAACGCCTTGTCGTGCGCGTCGAACACCATCTCCTGGGTCTCGCGAGGATAGGCTCGCACATACGGCATCCGGCTGTGGCACAGGCGGATATGGGCGACCTTCACTGTTGTGGTCACACCGTCGATCAGAACGATCTCGTGGCTCCAATCGAACTGGTAGGCTTCACCTGGATCGAAGCTCAGCGGAACATAGGCGCTGGCCGATGCCTCCTGCATCGCCTTGGACCAGCTGGCCGCGTAGCGCCGCACGGCATCATATCCGCCGCCATAGCCGCGGTTGCGCAGCTTCTCGTAGATCCGGATGAGCGTCAGCCGTTCCCGCTTCGGCTGCCGGGTATTGTCGGCCAGCATCGCATCCAGCTCGGAACGCCAGGGATCGATCTTCGGACGGGGCTGCGTCGTGCGGTCATAGGTGAACTCGGTTGCACCCGATCGGATGACCTTGCGCACCGTATTGCGGGACACCCGAAGCTCGCGGCAGATCTGTTTGATCGACTTGCCATCGATGAAATGCGCGCGCCTGATCTTCGCTATCGTCTCCACAACCAACATCCCCTGACCGCTCCCTCTCGTTCCAGAGGAAGCTTCTGATCAGAATTATCAGGGGGGTCACTTTTGGACGCCGATCACCCCATAACAGGGGTCAATCTTGCATGCCGATTCACA
>NZ_JAEPOL010000018.1 GCF_017642925.1 Maricaulis sp.
ACCGCCTCATTTCTCCCAACCGCCTCATTTTTCCCGGACGGAGGCCTGCGCAGGCAGGCTGCAGATCCGGGACCGACCGAAGATCATTTCAAGCGATGTGTTTCCCGTCGATCCCGGCGCTTCCGCCCGGCTTTCGCCGGGCTTCCGGCCGGGAAAAACGGAGGGCTATTTGGGCATCCAGGGGGTCATCCATCCCCCACACACTTGCCGCCCGCCACCGGCCAGACCTTCTCCCGCCCCATCACCAGCGCATCCGGTACGCGGCCGAAGCAGCGGGAGAAGGCCTCGTCGCAGACATTCAGCCCCCCCGTGAACGCCCCGAAGGCGGGCATGACCAGCCTCGTGCCGTCCGTCGCGAAACACCTCCGCCTCAGCGCGCGGCCGTTGCGGCGGATTTTGGCGGCGGGGTGGAGGTGGCCGGCGATTTCGCCTTTCGCTTCGCCCTCCGTGGGTTCATGACGGAAGACGAGGCCGGCGAGTTCGACGGTCTCGTGCACTTCGCCGCCGAATTGCGGCGGCGGGGCGGGGTCGTGATTGCCCTCGATCCAGATCCAGCGCGGCACCGACGCCACCAGGGCGGCGAGCGCGGCGGTGTCGTCGGCGTGCATGCGGCCGGCGGCGCGCAGATCGTGAAAACTGTCGCCCAGGGCGATGACGGTGGAGGGGGTGTGGCGGGCGATGCCGGCGGCGAGGCGTTTCAGCGTCGCGCGGGTGTCATAGGGCGGCATCAGCTGGCCGCCGGCCGCCCAGGCTGAACCCTTCTCGAAATGCAGGTCCGAAGCGACGAGAATGCCGGCCCCGGGCACAGCGAGCAGGCCCGCCGGGTCGGCGAGGACCGGGATGCCGGCGATGGCAGTTTTCAACATGTCGGCCGGCAGGTGCGGTGGGGCGTTCATGGGTGTGGTTATCGCGCAAACTTCCTGGCGGGGTAAGCAAGGGGTGCAGGTTTTCCTGTGGGCTCTCGAAATCCATAAACCGCCGTCATCCCACGGTCGCTGCGCAGCAGCGATCCGGGGGACCTCAGCCAACCCGTTCGCATGCCGCACGCGCCTCGCTACAGAGTGAAGCCGTCACCCTGATAGCTAAGGTCCCCCGGACCACCCGCCCGCGCTGCGCGCGGGCTGGCCGGGGGATGACGCTGTTTCATGATTTCGATTCGGCGCCCGACAGGCCCTAATCAAGCCGCATCGCCTCCGCGATCAGGTCTTCGGACGAGACATCTTCCAGGATGCTTTCATGGCCCTCGCCATAGACCGGTTCCTTGCCAATCTCGAGCATGACGGGCACGGCGAGCGGGGAGATGCGGTCCAGATCGACATGTTCGATATGGCCGCGGACACGGGCGAGCGCAGTGCCGAGGCGGTGGATGTCCAGAAGGCCGGTGCCGGCATCGGCCCAGGCGGCTTTGAGGAGGATGTGGTCGGGCTCGTGCTCGCGCAGCACATTGTAGATCAGGTCGGTGGAGATGGTGACCTGACGGCCGGTCTTTTCCTGGCCGGGAAAACGGCGCTCGATCAGGCCGGCGATGACGGCGCAATTCCTGAACGTGCGCATCATCAGCTGGCTTTCCGCCAGCCAGGCATCGAGATCGTCGCCCATCATGTCCTCGGAGAAAAGCGCGTCGAGATCGACCCCGGACATGTCGCGCAGCCCCCAGACCGAGAGCGCGTATTCATTGGCGACGAAGCCCATGGGGCGCATCCGCATGCGCTCAAGCCGGCGGGTGAGCAGCATGCCCAGCGTCTGGTGCGCCAGCCGCCCCTCGAACGGGTAGCAGACGAGATAGAAGCGCGCCGAACGCGGGAAGGTCTCCACCAGGAGGCCGTCGGCCCGGGGCAGGCGCGAGCGCAGCTTCTGCAGCTCGAGCCAGTCGCGCACCTGGTCCGGCAGGGCATGCCATTTGCCCGGATCCTGCACCATGTCGCGCACCCGGGCGGCGAGATAGGTGGAGAGCGGAAACTTGCCGCCCTGATAGGAGGGGATGCGCGGATCTGTGTCGCTGGAGCGGGTGACGCGGGCGGTCATCTCCTCGATCCCCTCGAAGCGCAGCACCTGGCCGGCGAACAGGAAGGTGTCGCCGGGCACGAGCTGTTCCAGGAACCATTCCTCGATCTGGCCGAGCCTGAAACCGCCGCGCCCCTTTGAGGAAACGACCACATCGAGCATGGGGGCCTCGACAATGGTGCCGACATTGAGCCGGTGGCGCTGGGCGATCTGCGGCGTGCGCACACCCCAGCGCCCGTCCTTGCGCCTGATGAGACGGCGGAAGCGCTCATAGGTTTTCAGCGCGTAGCCGCCCGTGGCGGTGAAATCGAGCAGGCTGTCGAAGGTCTCGCGATCGAGTTCGGCGTAGGGCGCCGCGCTGCGGATCTCGTCATAGAGGTCGTCTTCGTCGAAAGGTTCGCCGCAGCCGCGGCCCATGATGTGCTGGGCCAGCACGTCCAGCGCACCGGCCTTCAAGGGCTCTCCGTCGAGCGCATTCTCCGTGACGGCCTCGGCAGCGGCCTGGCATTCCAGATGCTCGAACCGGTTGGTGGGCGCGAGCAGGGCTTTCGAGGGCGCGTCGAGCCGGTGATTGGAACGGCCCAGACGCTGGATCAGGCGCGAGGAGCCTTTCGGCGCGCCCATCTGGACCACCAGGTCGACATCACCCCAGTCGATGCCCAGATCGAGCGTCGAGGTACACACCACCGCTTTGAGCTTGCCGGCCGACATGGCCGCCTCGACCTTGCGCCGCTGTTCTGGCGAGAGCGAGCCATGGTGCAGGGCGATGGGCAGGTTTTCGGTATTGATGTTCCAGAGTTCCTGGAAGGTCATCTCGGCCTGCGAGCGTGTGTTGACGAAGACCAGCGCCATCTTCGCGGCCTTGATGCGCTGATAGACGTCGGCCATGGCGTGACGGCCGGAATGGCCGGCCCACGGAATGCGCTCGCCCGGATCGAGGATTTCCACTTCCGGCCGCGCGCCGGCCTGGCCGCGCACGATGCGGGCAAAGCGGGCCTCTTCTCCCGTCTGCGGCGTCAGCCAGCGGGCCAGCCCGCCCTCGTCGGCCACCGTCGCGGACAGCCCGGCCCGCCGCACATCCGGCGCCCATTGCGCGATGGCGGCAAGGCCCAGGCTGAGGAGGTCGCCGCGCTTTTGCGGCGCGATGGCGTGGATCTCGTCGATGACGATGCGCTTGAGGTCGCGGAAGAAGGCCTCGGCATTTGCCGTGGCGCAGAACAGGGCGAGCTGCTCCGGCGTGGTGAGCAATATGTCCGGCGGATGGGCGCGCTGGCGCTGGCGTTTGGACGGCGAAGTGTCGCCGGTCCGGGTCTCGATGCGAATATCCAGCCCCATCTCGCTGACCGGCGTCATGAGATTGCGGGCGACATCGACCGAGAGCGCCTTCAGCGGCGAGATATAGAGCGTGTGCAGACGGTGCGGCCGCTGCTTGCCGGGGCGCTCGGACACGATCTCCGCCAGCTCGATCAGGCTGGGCAGGAAACCGCCCAGCGTCTTGCCGCCGCCGGTGGGCGCGATCAGCAGTGCATCCTCGCCGGCCTGCGCTGCAGCGATCATCTCCAGCTGATGCGCACGCGCCGCCCAGCCGCGGCTGGCGAACCAGTCGGCGAAGCGGGCAGGAAGCAGCATGTCGGCCTGGCTGTCGGGCATGAGGGTTCGCTGGCGCTTCGGGCGACAAGGGGTATGCGGCCGACGCCTCATATACCGTCACCCTGACGAAAGTCAGGGCCCAGTTCGCAAGGCTGCCTTGAGCCAAACCTGGCCCGATTCAGCTTTAGGACCTGGGTCCCGGCTTTCGCCGGGATGACGGTATATGAGGCGTCGAGTTCCTGGATCGATGATCTAGCGCATTGCGGACGCCTGCGCGAGCCGCGAGGCGGAACGAACGGGGGACAAATCCGCGGAGCGTCCCCCTGCAAAGCCTGCCCCGTTTTCGCCATGCTTGCAGGCGTAGAGTAAGGCAGCGAGGGATTTGGGACCATGACGGCTTCCGTCATCGATCGTTTTGTGGCGCTGGACAGCGCCTTCCGCGAGCATTCACGCCGCGGCGAACGCATGTATGCACGCTTTGCGGCCCTGTCGGGCCTGTCGAGCGATGCGCCGCCTGAATTCCTGGTCTCCCGCGCCATTGCCATCCGCGATGAGCTGGATGCGGGCCTGGGGGCGTGGAAGGAGCCGGGCAAGTCGATGCGCCTGGTCTTCGCAGCGGCCCTGGCCGCCGCCGGCCGTACGGCGCCGCACTTTTTCGACACGCGCAGCGCGCTGAACCGCCGCCGCAAGGAGCGCGGCGGGCGCGGCCTCAATCATGGCGGTTCCTGCGCGGCGCTGGCCTTGGTGTCTGCTGGTGGCCTGCCGCACCATGTCGACGCCTTCTACGACATTCTCGAAGCCATCGCCGCGCCCTGGTGGCGCCGCGACAGTGCACGCGAGGAAATGGTCGCCGCGATCTTTGCCGCCATGGGCGAGATGCCGCACGAGGCACTGGAACGGCTCGACACGGCCCGCGAAGCGCTGCGCACGGCCGGTGTGCCCAAGAGCCACGCCGAAGCGGCCGCCTGCGAGATCGCCTTTTTCGACTTCGATCCGGCCGCCATCGCCCCGGCCTGGACCACGCTGAACACCGCGGTGCGCGGCCGTTCGGCCCTGCGTCACGGGGTGGGCAAGACCGGACTGGCGGTACTGGCTGCCCACGGCAATGGCCGCGCGACGGCCGACGCCCTTGTCGCCAGTTTCGAAGCCGTGCGCGCCCTGAAGCCGAAACCGTCCGGCGATGTGGCCGCGAAGCTGGCCATGCGCCTGGCCCAAGCCCAGACCGGCGAGACCGCGCCGATCGCTGCGGCGCGCGACCTGGCTGCCATCCTCGCCGCCCAGGCGGCGATGATCGCCGCCGTGGCCGCTTCGACCGCCGTCGTCGCCGCAAGCTGACCCGCCTGCCCGCCGTCCGCTGCAACCGCATTCCCCTCTCCCCCCAAGGGTGGTAGGAGCGAATACGGGACGACCTGCAAGCGGAGAGCGAGAGCATGAACGTCGAAGAATTCCTCAATCCGGAAACCATGGCGGTTCTCGCCGAGCGCGCCATCGCGGCCGGGACGAACCTTGTTCTGGCCATCCTGATCCTGATCATCGGCTTCATCGTGGCCGGCATGGTGAAGAGCGGTGTGCGCAAGGCGGTCTCGCGGTCCAGCCGCATGGACGCGACGCTGGCGGGCTTCTTCTCCTCGATCGCCTACTATGCCGTTGTCGCCGTGGTCCTCATCGCCGTCCTGGCGCGCTTCGGCGTGCAGACGGCCAGCCTGGTGGCCGCGCTCGGTGCAATCACCCTGGCTATCGGCTTTGCGCTGCAGGGCACGCTGTCGAACATCGCCGCCGGCGTGATGATCATCGCCTTCCGCCCCTACTCCATCGGGGACTGGGTGGAAGTGGCCGGCGTGGCCGGCGGTGTGAAGGACGTCAATCTCTTCACCACCGTGCTGGCGACCGGCGACAACAAGAAGATCATCATCCCCAATGGCCAGGCCTGGGGCGACATCATCACCAACTATTCGGCGAACCCGACCCGGCGCGTCGATTTCACCTTCTCGATCGATTATTCCGACGATATCGACAAGGCGATGGACGTGATCAAGTCGACGCTGGGCGCCGATGCGCGCATCCACAAGGATCCCGAAATCTTTACCGCGGTTGCGGCGCACGGCGCGTCCTCGGTGGATATCGTGACGCGTGTCTGGGTGAATACGGGCGACTATTGGGGTGTGCATTTCGACGCCATGAAGAGCGTCAAGGAAGCCTTCGACACGAACGGCATCTCCATCCCCTACCCGCACCAGGTCAATGTCGAGAAGAAAGACTGACCGGCCTCTTGTGATCGGGGCCGTCATGGCCCCGATTGCGCCCCATTTGGACGTAGAGTGAGCCCATGAGCGAGAATTCGACACCGCAGCGCCGCAGCTTCGTGCAGCGCCTCGTCAGAATGTCCACCGCCGACATTCTGCGTCTGGTCTTCCTGTGCGTCCTGGCCGGCTTCCTGCTGGCCGCACTGAATGTGAACCCCGGCGACCTCTGGGTCGACTTCTTCGGCACGCTGGCCGAGAGCTGGGGCCGTTTCATCCGCTTCATCACCGAAAGCGCCGGCTGGGCTGTCGAATACTTCCTGCTGGGTGCGGTTCTGGTCATCCCGATCTGGATCGTGTTCCGGGTCCTGCGGACGCTGGGCCGCGAATAGCGCCCTGAAATCAACCACCTGTTAACCGGCTTATTTTGCGACTTGGCAATACTGAGTTGCTAAGACCGGGCGCATGAACGCTGCAGCCCACGATATTCTCGGCATCGACATGACGTCGAGCGAACCGGCCGCGCCGCCCTCCAGGGGACGGCCGCTCCTGCTGCAGTCCAACCCGTTCCTGCGGTCCATCCTGATCTCGCTGATGCGCGAGGCCGGCTCGCAGGACGTGCTCGTCGCGCGCTGTGCCGACAGCGCCCTGACCGTGATGGACCAGAGCCTGCCCAGCATGATCGTCGCCGACTGGAACGATCAGGAAGAGGCATCGGAAGACCGGCTGCGCCTGGTGCGGCGGATCCGCGAGAGCGAGAGTGCCATCTACCGCCGCACGCCGATCATCATGGTGTCGCAGCCGCGTTCACGCCGCGAGATCGAGATGGCGCGCGATGTCGGCGTCACCGAGTTCATCATCACGCCCATCGCCCCCGTCACGCTGCAGACACGGATCCGCTCGCTCTACGACATGCCGCGTGAATTCGTGGCCTCGCCGCGTTTCAACGGACCGGACCGCCGGCGCCGCAAGCGTCACGCCGCGGGCCCGAGCTACAAGCGCACAGCCGATGTCGATGCCGGTCTGACGACGCCGATGGCCGCCGCCCGCGCCGCCGCCGTTGCGCTGGTCAACGAGACCCAGCTGAGCGGCGATCCGCTTGCCGTTCGGGTCGGCCGGTCGCTGCAGCGTTTCATCTCGCATATCCGCGACTACACCTCCGTCGAGGCCGAGGTTGCCAACATGCACCGGGCTGCGCTGGCGCAGCTGACGCGGATGGCGGAAGACGGCAATCCGCTGCGCGAGCCCGTCGTGACCGGCCTGGAACAGGTCGTCGACAAGCGCATGCGGCGCTGACGACACACCCGGTCACACGCGCCCCTGTCCTGAAAACAAGTCTGGCAGACCGGACGGCCCTGCCGTATCACCGGATAAACCGGATACGGAACCGCCATGGACGACGATATTCAGCACCGTCTCGACACGATCGCCCCGCTGATCGTGGACGGGTCTCCCCACGCTGTGGCGCTGGGCTTCCGCATCGACCGGCTGACGCCGGGCAAGGCCGCAATGAGCGCGCCCTACAGCGAAGCCCTGATCGGCGATCCGGAAACCGGCACCTTGCATGGCGGTGTGATCACCGCCCTTCTGGACCATGTATGCGGCATGGCCGCCTTCGGCGGGCTGGGCGCCAAGGATACGCCGGCGACGCTGGACCTGCGGATCGACTATATGCGCCCGGCCAGACCGGGACAGGACATCCACGCCGAGGCCGAATGCCTGAAGTCGCACGGGCTGGTTGCCTTTGTGCGGGCCACGGCCCATGACGGCGATATCGACGATCCGGTCGCCATCGCCCAGGCCGCCTTCATGATCACGCGCGCCTCCAAGGCCGCCCAGGAGCGCGCCATGAAGGCCATGCGCGGGGAGCATCCGCTGTGAGCCGCGCCCTGCTCGACACGCTGATGACAGCGCCCTATGTCGCCCGTTTCGGGGTGCGTCTGGAAGTGAAGGGCACCGAGCTGACCGGTGTCCTGCCCTTCGACAATGACCTGGTCGGCAATCCGCTGATCCCGGCACTGCATGGCGGCGCTGTGGGGGCTTTTCTGGAGATCGTGGCCTCGGGCTCGCTGCTGCTCAGCCAGCCGCTGCAAAAATTGCCCAAGCCGATCGATGTCGCCATCGACTATCTGCGTCCGGCGCGGGCCCAGGATGTCTATGCCCGGGCGATCGTTGCGCGTTCGGGCCGCCGGGTCGCCAATGTCCGCGCAGAGGCGTGGCAGGGCCGCACCGACGCGCCGGTCGCGACCCTGCACGGTCATTTCCTGATCACGCCGGAAAGCAGCGATCCCGCACCAGTCCAGCGCTGACGCGGAACCATCCCGACACGCAAGACAGGCTTCGATGACGGCGCCATGTCAGCCGCTACAGCGCTTCCGCATGGCGGGCCTGCACGCGTGAGGTGCGATCGGTCACGGCGCTGAGACGCAGGTGCGCGAAGAGGACGCCGCGCCGGCAATCGCCTGCGCCTGGCCCCGAATCACCCCGTCCTGGAGACCCCGCATGATCCGCGTTCTGCTCGCCGCCGCCCTTCTGGCCACCTCTGCCGCTCCGGCTTTCGCCAACGACACCCGCACCGTGGAAATCCGTTACGATGTCCGCGATCTGACCCGCCCGGAAGGCATCCGGGACCTTGAAGCCCGTATTGCCGACGCCGCTGAACGCGTCTGCGAACTGGACTCCCGCCGCCTGTCCGACCGCCAGGCCGAACGCCGCTGCGAAGCCGAAACCGTCGCGGACGCCCTGGCTTTGGTTCGCGCCAAGGCCGGCGAGCCGGCCCTTCGCCCCGCATCGGCCGAAGCATCCACCAACTGATCCTGTTTGCGGAAAGCGGGCCGCTGCATGCGGTCCGCTTTCTCCTCTCCGCCTGCAAGACCCGGCAAACCTGCGCATTACCGCGACGACAGTTTGTGAACACGAGCTTTCACCGTTTTAGGGTGCAGGTCACACCACCGTCAGACGAGAATTGCGACCATCCTCCTGCGGCATGCGGTTCACAAGGGGTGAGCCAGCCGCGCCAAGGGAGGTTTCCACCATGCTCGCTCGTATACTTGTTTCCGCATCGGTCGTCCTGGCCGCCGGCTCCGCAGCCTGGACCGACGACGATGACCATCGCTCGCAGGTCATTACCGTTCGTCCGTTCGAGCTGGCCGATCCAGTCGCGCGCGAAGAACTCCAGGTCCGGATCGAAAATGCGATTGAATCCGTCTGTCGCTTCAGCGGCCAGCGCGATCTTGCCAGCCTGAACAATCGGCGGCGGTGCAGGACCGAAACGCGGGAAAGTGTCGAATCCCAGCTCGGCTTCCCGATCGCGGAACTGAAAGACCGGCACCTTGACCGGCAGCTCGCCCTTCACCTGACCTCCCACTGACCCTGTCAGTGATCGACTCGTGCAAGGGCTCGCACGGTCCGTCACCGGGCGGAAGAAGAAACAAAGGGATACCGTCGCCCGGTAACCGATCATACGATTTTGCATGACCGACCAACACGACAAAGATGCGACCTCCTCTGGTATTCCCTTTTTTTCACACCAGATGGCTATCCGCTGACATTCGAATTTGAATGACGTCTTCGCGGAGGCCCCAATGCCCAGATTTACCCCTACCGCCCTGGCGCTGGCCTTGCTTTGCGCGCCAGCATCGCACGCCCTTACGCCACCCCCATCCATCGAGATCGAAGTCGATCGGCGCGAGCTTGCCGATCCGGACCGGCTGCCCGCCCTGCAGTCGCAAATCCGCGATGCCGCAAGGCGTGTATGCCGGGAATATGTCATCGACGATCTGTTGCGAGCCTACACCCTGCATGACTGCATCGAGGCCACAACGGCGCAGGCCATGAGCCAGCTCGAAGCACTGAGAGCCGCCGACCAGCCTGAAATCCAAACACCCCGCGGCAACTGACAGCCCATACATTATTGAATTATTGCGCTGCATCATTTTTGCTGCATCGCCGTGGACAATCGCTTTCGACGCAATAATGTTTAACCCAACAACCCCATTCAAACGCGTATAGCGCCATCTCGACTGGAGTTCTGCCATGACCCGCATCGCCATCGCCGCCCTTGCCATCACCCTCGCAGCGCCCGCCGCTTTTGCGTCGCAGCCGGTGTCCGGCATCGCCATTGAGGTCACCGACGCCGACCTGAACGACGACGCCCGCCTCGCCCGGATCGAAACCAGCATCAGCGAAGCGGCCGAACAGGTCTGCCGCAGACAGGTTATTTCCGACCTGCTGCGCGCCTACACGCTGCGGGACTGCATCGAGGCCACCACCGAACACGCCATGGCCCAGCTGGACGCCCGCCGCGGCGTCACCACGCTGGCCGCAGCCGAAAACCAGGTCGCCAGCTCCGAACACTAGGCGACCCGTTCGTTGCCCGGCCCCTCCCGGCCGGGCAACGCCCACCTCCCGCGAAAGACATTTCCCCTCGCGCTGGAAACGCGCTAGGTGCCCGGCATGTCGATCGCGCCCCTTACCCGCACCGATGTCCTTAAGCGCGCCTGGCCACTGGTCTTTGCCAATGCGGCCGTGCCGCTGGCCGGCGTGACCGACACTTTCGTGCTCGGCCTGTCAGGCGAGACCGCCGATCTGGGCGGTGTGGCACTGGGCGGCGCCATCTTCTCCGTTTTCTACTGGAGCTTCTATTTCCTGCGCATGGGAACGACCGGCCTGACCGCCCAGGCCGACGGCGCAGGCGATACGGCCGAGATCCAGCGCATTCTGATACGGGCTTTCGCGATTGCCGGCCTGCTGGGCTTCGCACTCTTCATCCTGCGCGACGCGATCGCCTGGGGCGGGTTCGCCGTGCTGCAGGGGACAGCCGACGTCGAGGAAAAGGGGGCTCACTACCTGCTCGCCCGGGCCTGGGGCGCACCCGCCGCGCTGGGCGCCTTCGCGCTGTCCGGCTGGCTGATCGGGCTGGGCCGCAACGGCGCCACGCTGGCTCTCTATGTCATCTTCTCCCTGACCAATATCGCGCTGGACCTCTGGTTCGTGCTGGGCCTTGGCTACGGCCCCGGCGGCGTTGGCGCAGCAACCGCGATTGCCGAATGGGCCGGCCTTGCCGTCGGCCTGGTCTTCGCAGCACTGGTGCTTCGGCAGCAGGGCGGCTGGACCGATGGCGCGACGGACCGCACACGCCTCGTCGATCCAGGCGCCCTGCGCGAGATGTTCCAGGTCAATATCAATCTGATGATCCGCACCTGGTCGCTGGTGATCGGCTTTACCTGGTTCGCCAATGCCGGCGCCCGCCAGGGCACGGCGCCGCTGGCCGGCAATCACGTCCTGCTGCAGATCATCTCGCTGTGGGCCTTCGTGCTGGATGCCTTCGCCTTCGTGGCCGAAGCCGAGGCCGGCCGGGCCTTCGGACGCAAGTCGCTACCTGCCCTGCGCCGGGCCGTGCGGCTGACCGGCGAGCCCATGTTCGCGGCCGGCGCGGTGTTTGCGGTCGCAACCTTCCTGTTCGGCGCCGACGCGCTGGCCCTGGTGATCGAGGATGCGGATACACTGGCCGCCGCACAGGCCTATCTGCCCTGGTGCGCCATTGTGCCCTTCCTGGGGGCAGGTGCCTGGCTGATGGACGGGGTGTTTATCGGCACAACCAGCGGCAAGTTCCTGCGCAATGCCGGCCTGGCCGCGGTCGCAGTCTATCTCGCGGCCGACGCCATCTTGTCGCCCATGTTTGCCAATCACGGCGTCTGGGCTGCCTTCCTGATTTTCTATGTCGCACGCGGCGGCGCGCTGGCAGCGGCCTACCCGGCTCTGGAGCGCCGGCTTCAGCCCGCACCGACAGCCTCGGACACCGAAGCGAACCCGTCGGCCTGAAGCCGCTCGACCAAGCCGTCCTTGATCTGCTGTACCAGGCCGGGCCCGTGATAGACGAGGCCGGTATAGAGCTGGATCGCATTGGCCCCGGCGCGGATCTTGGCATAGGCCGCATCGGCACTGTCGACACCGCCGACACCGATGATCGCCAGGTCCGGCCCCGCCGCCTCGCGGAACAGGCGCACCAGCTGCGTCGAACGCTCGAAGATCGGCGGGCCGGACAATCCGCCCGCCTCGCCCATATTCGCGCTCTTGAGGCTTTCCGGACGCAGGATGGACGTGTTCGAGACGATCACGCCATCAAGACCGTGGCGCGCGACGGCCTCGACCATCACCCCGGCCTCACTGTCATCGATATCCGGCGCGATCTTCAGGAAGACCGGAACCTGGCTGCCAATTGCAGCAACGGCCGCCAGCAGCGTGTCCAGCGCACCGGAGGATTGCAGCGTGCGCAGGCCGGGCGTGTTGGGCGAGGAAACATTGACCGTGAAGAACTGCGCCAGCCCCTGCAGCGCCTCCAGACAGGTCACGTAGTCCGCGACACGGTCCTCGCTATCGAGATTGGCGCCGATATTGACGCCAACGACACCGCCCCTGCGGGCGCGGCGGGCGAGATTGCTGCGAAAGCGGGCCAGCCCCTGATTGGGGAAGCCCATGCGGTTGATCACCGCCTCGTCATCCTCGAGCCGGAAGATACGCGGGCGCGGCTTGCCATCCTGCGGCCGCGGCGTGACAGCGCCGCACTCCACAAAGCCGAACCCCATGGCAAGCAGCGCGTCCGGCGCTTCGGCGTTCTTGTCGAAGCCTGCAGCAAGGCCGATCGGATTGGGCAGGTCGATCCCCGCGAGGCGTATCGCCAGACGCGGATCGTCCGCGCCGCGCTGCCGGGGCCCCAGCCCGGCCTTGAGACCGAGAATGCCCAGCCTGTGGGCGCGCTCGGGATCCAGCCCTTTCAGCCAGTGTGTCGCCTTGTCGTGCAGCATCAGTCTCGCTCCAGCTCGGCGGGCAGCACCCAGTCGCCCTCGTCATTGCGGCGCACGTGGCGCAGGCCCCGCACCGCACTGGCCGGGATATCGCCATAGACATGCGGGAAAAGCGCACCGCCGCGCGACTTCTCCCATTTCACCGTATCACCCAGCGCTTCCAGATCGATTTCGACCAGGAGGAGGCGCTCATGCGCGTTATAGTGCTTGACCAGCGTGCCCTCGACCTGGTCAGCGGCAGATAGGTGGATGAAACCGTCCGCGACGTCGTGGGGGTCGCCGGAAAAGACGCCCTCCATCATGACGGCGGCCCAGCGTTCAGGCACGGCGAGTCGATATGCGGTTTTCGGTGTCATGCCTGACGGGGTAGCCCTGCCCGCCAGACGTGGCAAGGCCGGGCGGCAATTGCGATCCGGTTCGCAGATGCTATATTGGGAATTGGAGTGCGGACGAGCCTTACGGCCCGCCCGCTTTCCTCAGATCATGATGAAGACCCGGATTCGAACGTGCCAGCTCGTCCGGGTCTTTTTCATTTCCAAGGTGATGCTAAGTGGTATAGGCCACATGACATCACTCCAATCTGAAGGCGAGGCCCTCTCGCCTCGGTCGGGGTGGCCCATCCTCCCCGAGCGCGCCGCTGGCCCGGCGCTGCTGCTTTCACCTTCAAACCGATCCGCAATCAGCACGCCTGAACACCCGGATTGCGTACATATACCATATAATGCATCTTTTGCGTGTATATCAATCCGGGCAAGCGCTCTCCGGTTGCAAGCCGCTTCGCGTTTTCCCAAACCCGCTCGTCGCACTAAACTCGGGCCATGTTCACGCACGAAGAGATCTGGCGGGGGATTGACCGCCTGGCGGCCCACGCCCAGACCAGCCCCTCCGGGCTGGCGCGACGCGCCGGGCTTGACTCCACCACCTTCAACCCGTCCAAACGTTTCTCACGTGATGGCGAAAAACCGCGCTGGCCCTCGACCGAGAGCCTCGCCAAGGCCCTCGCCGCGGCACACATGGACTTCACCGGCTTTGCCGATCTCGTCGCGGGCAAACAGCGCACGGACAATCTGAGAACTCATAGCCTGGCTGACAGTGCAGGCGCTTTCGATGCCGGTGGCCTGCCGCGTGGCGAGGGCTGGGCGCGCATCCCCTTCCCCGGTCTGGCGTTTGACAAGGCCTATGCGCTGACCGTCGAGGGCGACGAGATGGAACCGGTCTTCCGGGCCGGCGATCGCCTGGTCGTCACACCGGACGACCCGCCGCGCGAAGGTGACCGGGTCGTCGTGCGCGAGCGCGGCGGCGCCATCTGCGCCTGGAGGCTGGGCGTACAGACCGTCCAGACGCTCACCCTGCACGCCCTCAACCCCGCGCGCCCGGACCGCAAGCTGGCCCTGAGCGAACTGGACTGGATGGCGCGCATCGTCTGGGCCAGCCAGTAGCAAGCCGCGACCTTTCGCGCATGGGCGGCGCGTGCCGGCCGCACTAGATTGAGGGAAATGTCAGGCGAGAACGTGATGAACCAGGTCTTCCAGCCGCCCAAACCGCCCTATGCCGTCTACAGCGGCGTCGGCAAGCTGCGCCCGTCGGACTACTGGATCTATTTCCGGGCCATGCGCCGCAATCCGCTGGAAGTCTGGGGCGAGCATCATTTCTCGATCCGGCTCGCGCCCTTCCGCTTCCTCGGCCGCTCCAGCTTGATCGTCAACGATCCGGACGCCATCCATCACTGCTTCGTCACGCGGTCGGACAATTTCACCATGAACCCGCTGCGCCAGGCCGTGCTGAAACCCTTCCTGCGCGACGGGCTGCTCACCGCCGAGGGCGAGACCTGGAGCAAGGCGCGCAAGGCCGTCTCGCCCGTCTTCACCCCGCGCAAGGTCAACGCGTTCGCGCCGCAGATCCGGCAGGTGTGCGAAGACGCTGCCGCCGCATTCGAAGCGATCGACGGGCGCACCATTCCGGTGTCCGACGCCATGGTCGATCTCACGCTCGACGTGCTGATCGAGACCCTGTTCTCCGGCGACGAGGCGCTGGACAAGGCGCGCTTCACGGCGGGCATTCACCAATTGCTGGAGATCAGCGGCATCCCCCATCCGTTCGATCTGTTGCACCTGCCCGGCTGGATCCCGCGGATCGGCCAGGGCAAGTCGCGACGGGTGATCGCCGATCTGCGGCGCCAGGTCTCCGACGTCGCCGCACAGCGCCGCAAGGCGCCCTCGCCGGAGGAGAGCGGCCGTGCGCCGGACTTCCTTGACCTGCTGCTCGGCGCAGGACTGGACGACACGGCGGTAACCGACAATCTCCTCACCTTCCTCGCCGCCGGACACGAGACCACGGCCCGCTCGCTGGCGTGGACGCTCTATTTGCTGTCGCGCGCGCCCGATGTGCGCGACCGGCTGGAAGCCGAGATCGACGCGGCTGCGCTGGACGACACAGATCCGGCAAGCTGGGCACAGGCGCTGCCCTGGACCGAGGCCGTCATCAAGGAGAGCCTGCGCCTCTACCCGTCCGCCCCGATGCTGGCGCGCACCTCGCGGGAGTGGGATATCGTCGCCGGCTTGCCGGTTCCCGCCAGGACCGACGTTCTCGTCTCGACCTGGCTGCTGCACCGCCAGCGCGACATCTGGGCCGAGCCCGACAGCTTCCGGCCAGAGCGTTTTCTGGGCGAAGCCGGCAAGGCGATCCCGCGCGACGCCTACCTGCCCTTCGGACTGGGACCGCGCGTGTGTATCGGCGCCCGTTTCGCGATGATGGAAATGGTGATCGTGCTTGCCTGCCTCTTGCGGCGTGTTCGCTTCGAATTCGACGGTCCGCGCGATCCGCGCCCGGTCATGCGCATCACCCTGCAACCGGACAATGAGGTTCCGATGCGGGTTTCGCGACGTGGCGAGGACGAGCGGATATCTTGAGGTTCTTCATTGTCATCCCGGCCAAATGCCCCGCGCAGGCGGGGCGTGGAGCCGGGCCCCATACGCGCCAATGCCGCCCGCAAGCAGGCTGGATATCAGCGACAGCTGGATAAGCCCCCGGGATTATGGGTCCCGGACTTACGCCCGCCCCAAGGCCGGACATCCATCCGGGATGACAAGTTGAGGGGAAGCAATCACCCCGATTTAGCCGCCATTCTCCATGCGGCCGATGGCGAGGAAACGCTCGCGGCGCTGCTTGCGCAGGGCTTCCGGCGATTGGCCGTCGAGTGCGATCAGGTGTTTCTCGATCGCATTACCGACCGCGCGCATGATCTCCGCCGGGTGACGGTGGGCACCGCCGATCGGTTCGGGAATCACCTCGTCGACGATCTTCAGCTCCAGAAGGTCCGGTGCCGTCACTTTCATGGCGACGGCGGCATCCTTGGCGCGCGCCGAGTCCTTCCACAGGATCGAGGCACAGCCTTCCGGCGAGATCACCGAATAGATCGAGTGTTCCAGCATCATCACGACATTGCCTGAGGCCAGCGCCACGGCACCGCCGGACCCGCCCTCACCGGTAACGGTAGAGATCAGCGGCGTGCCCAGATTGATGCAGCGCTCGGTCGAACGGGCAATCGCCTCGGACTGGCCGCGCTCTTCCGCGCCAAGGCCCGGATAGGCACCGGCCGTATCGACGAAGGTCAGCACCGGCAGGTCGAACTTCTCCGCCATATCCATCAGGCGGATCGCCTTGCGATAGCCTTCCGGGCGCGCCATACCGAAATTGTGCTTGATGCGGGTTTCGGTGTCGTGGCCCTTCTCGTGACCGATCACCACAACCGAACGGCCGCGGAAACGGCCCAGGCCGCCGACAATGGCGGCGTCCTCGGAAAAGCGGCGGTCGCCGCACAACTCTTCGAAATCCTCGATCAGCGCCTTGCGGTAGTCGCGGAAGTGCGGGCGTTCCGGATGCCGGGCCACCTGCGTCTTGCGCCAGGGATCGAGCTTGGAATAGAGCGCGGCAAGCTGTTCATTCGCCTTGTGGCGAAGACGCGCCGTCTCTTCCGCCGTATCGGGCGAATCCTCGCCGGACGATCCGGCCAGCGACTCCAGCTCTTCGATCTTGGCTTCCAGTTCGGCCAGCGGCCGCTCGAAATCGAGATAGGTACGTGTGGGGTCGGACATGCCCTGCCAACGCCTGTGAACGCAAAAAGGAGCCGGCAACCTAGCCAGCTAGCGAGACGGTCACAAGCCTTCGTGACCGTGCTTACGCATACGTCAATCCCGTCAATCACCGCTGGAGCCGCGTGCCAGCGGGTGTGCTGTCTGCACCAGCGTCTTCAACCGCTCGTCCAGCACATGCGTGTAGATCTGTGTCGTCGACACATCCGCATGCCCCAGCAGCATCTGCACACTGCGCAGATCGGCCCCGCGTGCCAGGAGGTGCGTGGCAAAGGCGTGGCGCAGCACGTGCGGCGAGATTTTGGCCGGATCCAGCCCGGCCGCAACAGCCAGATCGCCGAGAATCTGGGCGAAACGCTCGCGGGTCATATGGCCGCTCTTCGCGGTCCGGGACGGGAAGAGAAAGCGCTGGGCCCGCTTGGCGCGCCCGGCATCGGGCGGCAAATGCGTCTCGCGCACCGCCCTGTAGGCATCGACCGCTTCCAGCGCATTCGGCGTCAGGGGAACAAGGCGCTCGCGGCCGCCCTTGCCGGTGACATGGATACAGCGCTCGGCCCGCACAAAGGCGTTGAGCGGCAGCGAGACCAGTTCGCTGACCCGCAAACCGCCGGCATAGAGGATTTCCATCAGCGCGCGGATACGCACGCCATTCGCGCCTTCGATACGGCTGGCCGCATCGAACAGCGCGTCGACATCCGCCTCGCTGAGAATCTTGGGCAGGCTGCGGCCCTTCTTCGGCCCTTTGAGCGCCGCGGCCGGATCATCGGCCCGGCGTCCGTCGGACAGGAGAAAGCGGTAGAAGCGCTTCATCGCCGACAGGCGGCGCGCCGCGGTGGAGGCCGACAGCCCGTCCGAGGCCAGCCCTGCCAGCATGGCTTCAAGATCGGCTGTCGACGCCTCGGCCAGGGCCGTGCCGCGGGCTGCCAGACGGCCCGCGATATCGTCGAGATCGCGGCGATAGGCCTCCAACGTATTGAATGCCGCACCGCGTTCGGCGGCCATCATGTCCAGGAAGAGCGCAATGTCCCGGTTGGCGCTCACAGGGCCGACCTGACGACCCGTTCCAGCAAGACCGACAGGGCCGCCCGGCGCAGTCCCGCAGCATCCAGCGCGGCAATCGCCCGCGCCGTAGCATCGGCATTCCCTGCCGCGGCCGGATCGGCCAGGACCGAGATCGCCAGCAAGGCAGCCTCACCGCGCGCATCGGCCCGCACGGCAGCATCCATGGCGGCCAGACCGGCCGGCGTCGCCGCCGCTTCCTGTGCCAGAAGCATCGGGCGCAAGCCTTCCGGCATCGGCGCCCCCAGACGGGTCAGGGCCAGCATGTCGGTCGCCACGGCCGGGCCATGGGCCTCGAACCAGGCCGCCTGCACGGCTTCATACGTGCCGCCGCGCAAGTCATCGCCGGCAATCGCGATCGCCATGTCCAGCGCAACCATGCGGCGCGGGCTGGGCGGCACCCATTCCGGCTGCGGCGGCAGCGACATCGGCGCAGCAACGCCAGCCGCAGACGGCTTACCGTCCATATCGGGTCCGGCCGGAGCCAGACCCGGCACAGGCTGCGGACGGGCGGGACCATTGACCAGCGCATCGCGCCATTCACGCGCCAGACCGGTCTCGCCGACCAGCAGCGCGGCCAGCGCGATCTCGTAGCCATGTTCCAGCGTCACGCGCGTGATCGGCACGGTCTCGATTTCGCGGCCGTGGTGACGCGCGACATGGACGAAGCGGCCACCACCGCCCGTATCGGCCAGCATCAGCCCCAGCGCCTGACCCGCGAGCTCGCGGTCATAACCCTGGGCGATAACCTCCTCGAGCGCATGGTGACGTTCCATGCCTTCCATCGATCCGGCAGCGACGAAGAGCGCCATCGGATCCTCGCTCGAGGACGCGCGCCGCTCCATGCCGTGATGGGCGACTTCGCGCAGCCAGGCCGGCGCGGTCTCGTCGACGGCCGGTGCCGGTTCGCCCGGCGCGTGCAACGCCCGGCTCATCGCCCATTCCAGACCGTTGTCGGCAGCGGGCGCATCCGCGTCCAGCGTCGTATCGAGCATGATGGCGAACAGGCGCGCCTCGAAACCCTCATCCGGTTCCTGGCTGCGCGCGAGCTCGGCCGTCAGTTCGGCCGCGCCATCCCGGCCGTCGAGCGTCAGGCAATAGGCCCGCACCCGCAGCCAGTAGGCGTCTTCGCGGCCCTGGGTCATCGCATCGGCCGTGCGGCAGGCGCGTTCGGCATTGCCGGTGGCAAAGGCAAGCTCGGCGTGCCAGCGCGCCAGGGCCGGCGTGCGGTTGATACCCGGTGTGCGCTCGAGCAGGTCGAATGTGTCATCGGCACCGGCCGCGGCAAGCAGCAGATCGATCCGCAGCGCTGCAAGCTCGGCATCGCCACGTCCACCCGCCGGCGGACGGCCGCCGGATACTAGGACGGAGCGTGCGATTTCGGCCAGGGTTTCGCTTGTATAGCCATCGCCTTCAGCGGCCGGCAGCCGCGACAGCACGGCCTGCGCCATCGCGCGATCCGTGCCCGCCCACAGGCGGTTGCTCATCGCAGCGCCCGGCAGGCCGACTTCCAGCGGATCGAGCGCGTCCAGGCGCTCCACCTCGATCGGATCCTGAGCCAGGGCGGTACCGCCCAGCAGCGCCGCCAGCAGGCTAGCGCGGGAAATTGTCTTCCAACTCGACACGTACATTCTCCCGGGTGGGTTCCAGCCCATTCGCGATCACGGCCAGCGTCCCGAAGCCGGCCAGAACCAGCACGCCGACAACCAGCACTCCAATCAGGAAACCCCGCATTCGCCCTACTCCATGACGTTTGAAACCGGTGCGATCGGCTGCACCGGACCTCCGTGCGGAGCCTAACCGTGATTGCGGCGATTTCCAGACCGTTTATACCGCTAGGCATGACGCGAACTCTCGAAACGGATCGTCCCATCGTGCTGATCGGCCTGATGGGGGTCGGCAAGACCACGGTCGGCCGCCGGCTGGCCAAGGCGCTTGGCCTGAAATTCCGGGATGCCGATGAAGAAGTCGAACGCGCCGCAGGGCGTTCGGTTTCCGAGATCTTCGACGATTTCGGCGAGGCCGCCTTCCGTGATGGCGAACGCAAGGTGATAGCCCGCCTGCTGGACGAACCACCCATGGTGATTGCCCTGGGCGGCGGCGCCTTTGTCGATCCGGAGACGCGCGCACGCATCAAGGAAAAGGGCGTGTCGGTCTGGCTTCAGGCCGATGTCGACACGCTGGTCAAACGCGTCTCCCGGCGCGACACCCGTCCGCTGTTGCGGGATCAGGACCCGCACAGCGTTCTGCAGCGCTTGCTCGAAGCCCGCACACCCGCGTATGCAGAAGCGGACATCCATGTCGATGCGTCCGCCGGATCGCATCAGACAACACTGGACCTGATCATGCGGGCGCTGGAAGCCCGGGAGGCCGAGGCGTGAGCGACATACTTTCCGTGTCCGTCGGGCTAGGCGCGCGCAGCTATGACGTGCTGGTCGGCGCCGGCGCATTGAAGGCGGCGCAATCGCGGCTGGGTGCGCATTTCCCGCGCGGGCGCGCCATTCTGGTGACCGACCGTACCGTTGCGGGCCTGCACCTGAAGACCGTGTCCGACTGGCTGGAAGGCGCCGGACTGCGCGCCGATCCGATCGTGCTGGAGCCGGGCGAGACGACAAAAAGTTGGGCGGGCCTGCAACACCTCGTGGACACGCTGCTCGACCGCAATATCGAGCGCTCCGAGGCGGTCATCGCGCTGGGCGGCGGCGTGATCGGCGACCTCACCGGCTTCGCCGCCTCCATCGCCAAGCGCGGCGTGGACTTCATCCAGATCCCCACAACGCTGCTCTCGCAGGTCGACAGCTCGGTCGGCGGCAAGACCGGCATCAATACCAGCCATGGCAAGAACTTCGTCGGCACTTTCCACCAGCCCCGCCTGGTGATTGCCGATGCCGACCTGCTGGCCAGCCTGCCCCTGCGCGAACGCCGCGCCGGATATGCCGAGATCGTCAAGGCTGCGCTGATCGGCAACCGGCCGCTGTTCGACCGGCTGGAAGCGGCGGGCGAGACGGCCCTCGACGGTGAGACACTGAGCGAAGCCGTCGCCGCGGCCGTGGCGTTCAAGGCGCGCATTGTCGCCGAGGACGAGCGCGAGGCCGGTGCCCGCGCCCTGCTCAATCTCGGGCATACTTTCGGCCATGCCTTCGAAGCCGAAGCGCCCAAGGACAAGATCCGCCATGGCGAAGCCGTCGCCGCGGGCCTTGCGCTGGCGTTCGGCTTTTCGGTGCACAAAGGGCTCTGCCCGGCCGGGGATGCCGACCGGGTGCGGGCGCATCTGCACGCGGCCGGCTTGCCCGATAGCCCGACGACGCTGGCCCATGCCGAATGGGATGCGGAACGCTTGATCGACCGCATGCGCGATGACAAGAAGAACCGGGACGGGCGGATCGCCCTCGTCCTGGCACGCGGTATCGGCGAAGCCTTCATCGATCGCGATACCGACGAGACCGACCTGCAACGCTTTCTGGAGACCCAGCTCTCATGAGCCTCGACTGGACCCTGATCGGCCCGGTGCTGATGATTATCGGCCTTCTGTGCCTGTCTGCCTTCTTTTCCGGATCCGAAACTTCGCTGACCGCGACGTCGCGGGCCCGCATGCTGCAGATGGAACGCGACAAGCATCCCGGCGCGGCCGTGGTGAACAAGCTGATCGGCGACGGGGAAAGCCTGCTCGGCTCGATCCTGCTGGGCAACAACCTCGTGAACATCGCCGCCTCGATGATTGCGGGCCAGCTGTTCGAGGACCTGCTGGGCGGCAATTCGGTACTGTGGGCCACGCTGATCATGACCTTCACGGTGCTGATCTTCGCGGAAGTCCTGCCCAAGACCTACGCCCTGTCCAATCCCGACCGCTTCGCCCTCACCGTGGCGCGGCCGATCCTGCTGGCGGTGAAGGTTTTCGCGCCGGTGGTGCGGGCCGTGCAGGTGGTGGTGCGCGGCACGCTGCGCATTTTCGGCGCCAATGTGGAAGGCCCGGTCCTGTCGGCCCATGACGAACTGCGCGGTGCGATCGCCCTGCACCATGAGGAAGGCGGCGTGGTGAAGGATGACCGCGACATGCTGGGCGGCGTGCTCGACCTGCGCGAGCTGACGGTCGACGACATCATGGTCCACCGCAAGTCGATCCTGATGATCGATGCCGACAAGAAGCCGGCAGAGATCGTCACCGAGGCGCTGCACAGCCCGCACACCCGCCTGCCGCTCTATCGCGAGGACACGGAGAATATCGTCGGCATCCTGCATGTGCGCGACATTGCCCGCGCGCTGCACGAGGCCGATGGCGATGCGTCGGTGATCGATATCGATGCGCTACGCCGCGAACCCTGGTTCGTGCCGGAAACGACCGAGGTGCTCGACCAGCTCAACGCTTTCCGCGAAAAGCGCGAGCACTTCGCCCTGGTCGTCGACGAGTATGGCGCGCTGATGGGTCTGGTGACGCTGGAAGACATTCTCGAGGAGATCGTCGGCGCCATCGAGGACGAGCATGATATCGCCGTCGAGGGCATCCAGCCGGACAATGAGAACGGCTCCTGGCTGGTCGACGGGGCGGTGCCGATCCGCGATCTCAACCGCGCGCTGGACTGGGAGCTTCCCGACGAGGAAGCCGTCACCATCGCCGGCCTTGTGATCCACGAAGCCCAGACGATCCCGGAACGCGGCCAGGTCTTCCAGTTCCACGGCGCGCGCTTTGAAGTCGTCGAACGCCGCCGCAACCAGATCACCAGGCTGCGGGTTTCGGTGAGCCCGGACGAGCTGGACGCGCTTTAACCGGCGGCCTCCGCAGCGTCGTCTTCATCCTGGCCGATCTGGTCGAAATAGGCATCGCACGTACCGCGCGGCGTCTCGCCTTCGCTGACGTCATAGCCGGCCCTGGCCTCGACGACGAGATCGCCGAAGGCGTCGGCGAAAATGCTGGCGAGTTCGTTGGCATCAGCCAGATCGCCGAAGGCTGCCGGTCCGTCGAGCACGGTGGTGAAACCGCCGCCCGAGGCGAGGTGGTTCTGGGACGCCCAGCGGATCGCGGCGAGCTGGGTGCCGTCCTCGGCGAGGATTTCGCCTTCCGCTCCCAGCGCGCCGATGCCGATGGGCACGCGCGGATTGAGCGGCCCCGGCACTGCTGTGCCGATCACCCGTGACAGCCCCGTAGTTGCAACATTATTGCGACGCAGCCCCGTCACAGCTGCACTCAACCGTGCCGTTGCGGCCCCCTCTTCCGGCTCCGGCAGCACGGAGAAGCCGCCGCGCGCGAAACGCTGGCAGATTTCCTTGGAGAGGACCGCGCGCAGGCGATCGAGGCGCGCACCATCCAGATCGCCATCGACCTCGGCTCCGGGCGCGATTTCCACCAACGGCAGGTGCAGCACCGACAGAGCCGACAGCGCTTCGCCGTCGGCATATTCCATCACCGGCACCAGCCGGCGTTCGCCCGGCACAAGCTGCGCATCGTTCGACAGGGTGGTCGGGGTTTCAAAAGCCGTGCTGCAGCCGGCCAGCAGAAGTGCCACCCCGCCCATGACGGGAAGAGCCGATCGGGACATGCGCATGGAGAGGACGCCTCGCTGTTGCCGGTTACAGCCGGGCAAGCTAGCGCGCCCTTGTGTCATTTCAACGTTCTGGCGCGATTATTCTCCCGGCGCGCGGGCGCGGATGACGAGGGCGTGGATCTGCCCCGCCAGCTCATGGGACAGGGCCTCGTTGACCAGGCGGTGACGCTCGACCCGTGAGCGGCCGGCAAAGGCGTCCGCCACGATCTCGACGGTGAAATGGCTTTCCCCGCCCGGCCGCGCACCGGCATGTCCGGCGTGCAGATGGCTGTCATCGCGCACATCCAGCTGTTGCGGCGAGAGGGCCGCTTCGAGCCGGGCCTGGATCGTGTCCCTCATGGACATGGCAATACTCCACAAGTCTTGACGCGTCCGACCATAACCGCGCGGACGGCACCGATGCCATGCGCGGTGTCAGTGATCGGCCGCAACCGCCAGCACCGCCTCGGCGGCCAGCCGCCCGACCGCATGGCTCTCCTCAACGGAGGCCTCGTCGGCAAGCTCGACGGTCAGCCCGGCCACGCCGAAGGTCTGCAGCGCCCAGGCCTTGGACGTGCCGGCATCGCCATTATGTCCCTCGATCCAGTCCGGCTGCGGGTCGAGCGCGGCTGTGAAGCGCGCCGCCATTTCGGCCATCAGTGCGTCGCCGCGTGCGGCAATGCCGGCGGGCGGATTGTAGACCAGGGTGCGGCGGGTGGAGTGGAAATCGAGGAAGACCTCGACATCGCGGCCCTCGGCCTCCCGGCGGATCAGCGCCTGCAGCGCGGCGACCTCGGGCTGGTCGGCCTCGAACCAGTCGCGATTGAGGTCCATGCCACCGGAGTTCAGGCGCCAGTGGCCGTTTGCCATGCCGTCAGGATTGGCCAGCGGCACCAGCACCAGGCGATAGCCGGCCAGCGCACCGCCGTCATGGGCCTCGCCGATCGCTGTCGCGAAAGCCTCGAAGGCGCGGCCGCCGGAGTATTCCGGCGGATGCTGGCGGGTCAGCGCGACCAGAAGACGGCCGGCATCGGCGGGTCCAGCGACCAGCGCCTCGAGCGGCCGGCCTTCCAGCGAGCGGCCATATTCGACAGAGGTGAAGCCATGGGCATTGGCAAAGGCCGCGGACCAACCGGCCACATCGGCCGGCGTATAGGTCGGCTGGGCGGAAATCCGCGTGCGGCCGGCGGGCAGGTCGAGCGTCAGCCGGGCGCGATTGTCCTCTTCAAGGACTTCGATAAGCGCCGGATCCACCCTCTGCCAGTCCTCGCCCGGCCGGCGGATGCGAGGCTCGTAGCGATGACGATAGCCGCCATAGTCCAGCACGATCTCGACAGGTCCCGCTTCCTCGCGCTCGATGTCGAAGGCGAACCAGGGGCTGGGATTGATCCACGGGGCGATCGCGACTTCCGGATCGGTGCGCACGATCACGGCCTCGGCCGAACGCGCCAGGCAGCGGTGCTGTCCGGCGGTGGGGAAGTCGGCATGCAAGCTCACCCCCTCGGCCCGGCACAGGGCCGCAGTCTCCGCTGCAGGCGGCAGGGTGGCACAACCGGTCAGACCGAGACCGCCGGCCGCGAGGGCGGCGAGGAAGGAGCGGATGTGAAGTGTCATGGCAGTCTCCGGCGCTGTCACCGGATCACGACGCCCCGGCTCTGGCGACAGCGGAGCCGAGCCCATTTCGCCTGTCAATCTGGCGTGAACGCCTTTCGCAGCGGCCAGGCTGCGCGATGACGCAAATTTCAACAGGCATTTCATTGCCGCTTTACCGACGCATGCCCATAATTGGCGCATGTCCGGCGCCTATGACTACAAACCGCGGTTCAAGGATATCCGCATCAAACCGCCCCGGGACGAGCCGGCGCCGGAGGAACGCGTGTGCGAATGGCCCGGTTGCCGCAAGCATGGCGACAGCCGCGCGCCCAAATCGACCGACCGGCTGAACGAGTTCTACTGGTTCTGTCAGACGCACGCGTCGGAATACAACAAGTCCTGGAATTTCTTCGAGGGCATGAGCGAACACGCCGCCCAGTCCTTCCGGGAAAGCGCCGCTTACGGCCACCGGCCGACCTGGAGCTGGCGCAATACGCATTCGGCAAGTTCGAAAGCCCAGCGCGCCAGCCGCGACTTTGCCGACGGCTTCACCGATCCTTTCGGGATGTTCGGCGACCGCCGCGATCCGCACAAGGAAGCCCCGCGCGAGAAATCGATGGGGCGTCTCCAGTCCAAGGCGCTGGAGACGATGGGGCTGGACGCCGATGTCGAACCGGCCAAGGTTCGCCGGCGCTATGCCGAACTGGTGAAGCGTTTCCACCCGGACGCCAATGGCGGCGATCGCTCGAGCGAGGAACAGCTGGGCCGCGTGATCGCCGCCTACCAGATCCTCAAGAATGCGGGCATGGCCTAAGCCACAACATTCAGGCCGCACAATTTTTGTTTGCCCCTGATCCGTAAAACAGCCTCAAATAGTCACAAGATGGATCACAGCACTCGTGCTAATCTATTATTATACTTGTTTCAAAACGAGACCGTTGACTAATAAAATAACAATTCCTTGATTTTTATGGAGTTTTTCCGTAAATACTTCAGAAACTAGGCACTGAATATTTGCCCTCTATTCGGCCGTTAACTTTCTGTTCACAGGTGCAGCGCGAAATCGATTCAAATTCGAATAAAAGAATTCTCGCCAACAAGCCTCCCCGGCCCAACACGAGATAGCGACGGGACATCGCCATGCTGCACCTGATGAATTCGGGCAAAAGCCAGATTGCCGACAAGTACGACGCCATTGCCCGCTCACAGGCCGTGATCGAATTCACGCCGGACGGCAAGATCCTGACCGCCAACCGGAACTTCCTCGATGCCCTGGGTTATGAACTGGACGAGATCGTCGGTCAGAACCACGCGCTGTTCGTCGAACCCGAATATGCCGCCACACCCGAATACCGGCAGTTCTGGGATGCGCTGCGGGCCGGCCAGTTCCAGGCCGCCGAGTACAAGCGGATCGGCAAGGGCGGCCGCCCCGTCTGGATCCAGGCGAGCTATAATCCGGTCAAGGACGCATCGGGCCGCACCTATCGCGTGGTCAAGTTCGCGACCGACGTCACCCAGCGCAAACTGGCCAATGCCGAAGTGAACGGCAAGCTGGCCGCGCTCGACAAGTCGCAGGCGATCATCGAGTTCGAACTCGACGGCACCATTCTGACGGCGAATGAGAATTTCCTGAAGACGCTCGGCTATACGCTCGACGAAGTCCGCGGCCAGCACCACCGGCTGTTTGTCGCGAAGGACGAGCGCGATACACCGGCCTACAAGGAGTTCTGGGCAAAACTGGCCCGCGGCGAATTCCAGGCCGCCGAATATCGCCGGATCGCCAAGGGCGGGCACGACGTCTGGATCCAGGCCAGCTACAACCCGATCCTCGACATGGACGGCAAGCCCTTCAAGGTCGTGAAGTTTGCAACCGACATCACCGCCGAGGTGAGCGAACGGCATCGCCGTGCCGACGCCCAGCGCTCGATCGCGGCCGATCTGCAGAAAATCTCCCGGTCTGCCTCGAACACCTCCTCGCAGACCGCCAGCGTGGCCGCGGCCGCTCAGCAGGCCTCGACCGGTGTGCAATCGATCGCTTCGGGTGCGGAAGAACTGTCCGCGTCGGCCGCCGAGATCAGCCAGCAGATGTCGCGTGCATCCCAGGTCAGCCGGGAAGCCGTGGAGCAGGCCGACAAAACCGACGCCACGGTCCGCACGCTCTCCGAAGCCGCTCAGCGTATCGGCGAGATCGTCAACCTGATCACCGCCATCGCGGAACAGACCAACCTGCTTGCGCTCAATGCGACCATCGAGGCGGCGCGCGCCGGCGAAGCCGGCAAGGGGTTCGCCGTCGTTGCATCCGAAGTGAAGGGCCTGGCCAACCAGGCATCCGCGGCGACCGGGGAAATCTCGGCGCAGGTCTCCGAAGTCCAGGGCGCAACGCAACGGGCCGCCGATGCCATCTCCTTGATCCGCAACACCATCTCGGAAGTCGAGAGCATGTCGACGGCCGTCGCCGCCGCCGTCGAGGAACAGACATCGGTGACATCCGACATGTCCCGCAACATGCAGGACGTCGCCCAGGGCGTGACGGACATCTCGAAGGCGATCCAGGAAATCGACGCGGCCACCCGCGACGTGGAGAGCTCGACCCGCAGCGTCGAGGAACTCGCCCGGCAGATCGCCTGATCCTGCTATCCGCACACATCGGACAGCCGGGGCAATTTGCCGCCCCGGCTGTGTTCGCCGCATTGACTTGAAGCCGGTGCGGCCTTGCAATACCTGTCGATATCAAATCCAGGCGTCAGGCAGTCCCTGCCCAAAGGCGCGCAACGATAAAGACCGGTTCGATGAGCGAAGACTTCCCCCTGGCTGCCCCCGATACGACCGCTGACACAAAGGCCCTGTTCGGCTTCGATGCCGGCTTTGAGGTGCCGATGTTCTCCAGGGCGGACGAACACACGCCGAAGATCGATCCGGACTATGTCTTCGATCCGGCGACGACACGGGCCATCCTGGCGGGCTTTGCCTATAATCGCCGCGTGATGGTCCAGGGCTATCACGGCACCGGCAAGTCGACCCATATCGAGCAGGTCGCCGCGCGGCTGAACTGGCCGATGGTCCGGGTCAATCTCGACAGCCATGTCAGCCGGATCGACATGGTGGGCAAGGACGCCATCGTGCTGCGCGACGGCAAGCAGATCACCGAATTCCAGGAAGGCATCCTGCCCTGGGCCCTGCAGCGCCCGGTCGCGCTCCTGTTCGACGAGTACGATGCCGGCCGCCCCGACGTGATGTTCGTGATCCAGCGCGTACTGGAAGCCTCGGGCTCGCTGACCCTGCTGGACCAGACCAAGGTGATCCGGCCGCACCCCTTCTTCCGCCTGTTCGCAACGACGAACACGATCGGCCTGGGCGACACGACCGGCCTCTATCACGGCACCCAGCAGATCAACCAGGGCCAGATGGACCGCTGGTCCATCGTCTCGACGCTGAACTATCTGCCGCGCGAGACCGAGAATGCGATCGTGCTGGCCAAGATGAAAAAACTCTCCGCCAGCGAGGACGGCCGGAAAATGGTCGCCGACATGGTGAAGGTTGCCGATCTCACCCGCGATGCCTTCATCAATGGCGATATCTCCACGGTGATGAGCCCGCGGACCGTGCTGACCTGGGCCGAGAATTACGAGATCTTCGGCGATCTGGGCGCGGCCTTCCGCCTGACCTTCCTGAACAAATGCGACGAGCTGGAACGTCCGACCATTGCGGAATTCTACCAGCGCGTCTTCGGCGAGGACCTGCCGGAAGCGCCGATCAAGGCGGAAAGCTCGGCAGCCTGACACCGCAAGTCACTGACGGCCGTGTTGACCCCCGGTGCACACCGGGGGCACGGTGCCCGCGTCACTTCAAGACGGGCGGGGAGCCAGGCATGACGTTAAGCGATCTCTTGCTGCCGACCTACCGGCAGATGCTCACCGCGCTGGCGGCCTGGCTGCGCAAGGCCGAGGAGCAGACGGGCAATGCCGACGCGCTGCTGGCGGCGCGGCTCGCACCCGACATGTTCCCCCTGTCGACCCAGATCCGCTTTGCCTGCCTGCAGGTCCATGAGGGTGGCCGCCGGCTGCGGCATGAGGCCTTCCCCGACGCGATGGACGCCTTGCTGAACGAGGGGCGTCAGGGCGGCGACAATCCCGGCACAATGGCCGAGGCTCTCGCGCGGATCGACGAGGCCGTGGCCTATCTCGACAGCTTGTCCGCCGATGCGCTGGATGACGGCGCGAGCCAGCCGCTGGCGCTGGAATTGCCGATGGGTATCGCCTTCGACCTCGACGACGGCGAACGCTATGCCCGCGACTGGGCCCTGCCGCAATTCTACTTCCACGTCATGACGGCCTACGCGATCCTGCGCCGTGAAGGCGTGGAACTGGGCAAGGCCGACTATGTGGCGCACATGTTTGCCTATCTGCGCCCGGGAACCGCGCCCGCCGGCTGATCCACTGACGGCTGATCTGCTGGCGGCTGAACATCGCAGCAAAACCGGCTTGCGCGGCCTCATAATTCAATTATCGTTGAAATATGGAATCAGAAACCGCCGTCCGCCGCCTCGCCGCCCTGGCCCAGCCCAGCCGCCTTGCCGTCTTCCGCCTGCTGGTGAAAGCCGGACCCGACGGGATGGCAGCAGGAGAGATCGCCCGCGCGCTCGATATCGCGCCCAACACGCTGTCGGCTCAGCTGAACCTGCTGTCGCAGGCCGGTCTGGTCCGCCAGCGCCGCGACGGACGCTCGCTGATCTACAGCGTCGAGTTCGAAACCATGTCGGCACTCCTCCTTTATCTGATGGAGGATTGCTGCCAGGGCCATTCGGAGATCTGCACCCCGGTTGTCGAGGCGGCCGCACGCGGCGCCTGCTGCCCTACACCCCAGGAGTCCCTGTCATGAAACGCCTGCACGTCCATCTCGCCGTCGACGACCTACAAAAGGCCATCACCTTCTACTCCACCCTGTTCGCCGCCGGTCCGACGACGACCAAGCCCGACTACGCCAAATGGATGCTCGACGATCCGCGGGTCAATTTCGCGATCAGCGCGCGCGGGGGACGTCCGGGCATCCAGCATCTGGGCATCCAGGCGGAAGACAAGACCGAACTCGACGAGGTCTATGAACGCCTCTCGCGCGCCGGTGCCGAGACTCTCGAGGAGGGCGAGACGACCTGCTGCTATGCGCGGTCGGAAAAGAGCTGGGTCGCCGATCCCGTCGGAACCAATTGGGAAGTCTTCCGCACGATGGGCGAAAGCACCGATTACGGTCACGATCTCGGCGAGGCGCCCGCACCGGCGGTCATCGCCAACGCTCCCCACAAAGCCGGAGACGGTGGCTGCTGCACGCCCAAGGCCGCACCGCGGCCTGACGGACAAGCCTGCTGCGGCTGAGGGAAGCGGGATCGATGAACACGTTCGAACGCTACCTGTCCGTCTGGGTCGGTCTGTGCATCCTGGCGGGGATCGGGCTTGCTCAGCTCGTGCCCGGTGTGTTCGCCGCCCTCGCCGCGCTGGAATATGCCAATGTCAATTTCGCCGTGGCGGTGCTGATCTGGGCGATGGTCTGGCCGATGATGATCGCCGTCGATTTCGGCAGTCTCAAGCGCGTCGGCGAGCGGCCCAAGGGCCTGGTCATCACCCTGGTGGTGAACTGGCTGATCAAGCCTTTCACCATGGCCTTTCTCGGCGTCGCCTTCTTCAAGCACATCTTTGCCGGACTGATCCCCCCGGCCGAGGCCGACGGCTATATCGCCGGCCTGATCCTGCTCGGCGCGGCGCCGTGTACCGCCATGGTCTTCGTCTGGTCGCAACTCACCCGCGGCGACGCCACCTACACCCTCGCCCAGGTCAGCGTGAACGATGCCATCATGGTGTTCGCCTTCGCCCCGATCGTCGCCCTGCTGCTGGGCGTGACCGATATCGCGGTGCCCTGGGAAACGCTGATCCTGTCGGTCGCGCTCTATGTGGTGATCCCGCTGATTGCCGGCATCGCGATGCGTACCCTCCTGGTCCGCCAGGGCGGGGAAGAGGCTGTCACGCGCTTTACCGGCCGCATCAAACCGGCCTCGATCCTCGGGCTTCTGGGCACGGTCGTGCTGCTGTTCGGCTTCCAGGGTCATGTCATCCTGGAGCGCCCCCTGCTGATCGCCCTGATCGCCGTGCCGATCCTGATCCAGTCCTACGGCATCTTCGCCCTCGCCTATGGCGCCGCCTGGGCCTGGCGCGTGCCGCACCCCGTTGCCGCCCCCTGCGCGATGATCGGCACATCGAACTTCTTCGAACTGGCGGTCGCCGTCGCGATCAGCCTGTTCGGGCTCAATTCGGGCGCGGCGCTGGCGACCGTTGTCGGCGTGCTGGTGGAAGTGCCGGTCATGCTGTCGCTGGTGGCCTTCGCCAACCGCACCCGCCGCCATTTCCCCGCACCGGAGACACCCGCGCCATGATCGTCATCCATCACAATCCGGACTGCGGCACATCGCGCAATGTCGTCGCCATCGTGAAAGCGGCGGGCGAGGACCCGGTCGTGATCGAATATCTGGAAACCGGCTGGACGCGGCCGCAACTGCTCGGCCTGTTCGCAGCCGCCGGCCTGACGCCCCGCCAGGCGCTGCGCGAGACCAAATCTCCGGCAGCGGAACTGGGCCTGCTCGAGCCCGGCGTGTCCGATGCGCAGATCCTGGATGCCATGCTGGAGCATCCCGTTCTGGTGAACCGCCCCATCGTGTGCACGCCGCGCGGTGTCCGCCTGTGCCGGCCCAGCCCCGGCGTACTCGACCTGCTGGAGACCTGGCCTTCAGGCCCGTTCGAACTGGAAGACGGCACGCCCGTGATCGACGCAAGCGGCGCCCGGGTCAGCGGCTAGCGGACCTTACTGGAAGAAGCGCAGGATGGTGCGCGGCGCCTCATTGGCGATCGCAAGCGCCTGCAGGCCCAGATCCTCGCGCACCATCAGCGCCTTTAGCTTGGCCGATTCCCGGCCGAGATCGGCGTCGACCAGACTGCCGATACCGGCATCGGTCACGTCGATCTGCTTGACCAGGAGGGTGCGCTGGATCTCCAGCGTCTTCAGGCTGACGCCCAGGCGCGAGATCGAGGCATTGACCGCGTTCATCGAGGCTTCGAAATCCGCCACCATGGATGCGTCCGGCCGGGTGGCGAGACCGCTGGCATCGGTTTGCGGCAGGCTGGCCGGCAGGGTGGAGTCGAAAATCCCGCCGCCATCGCTCAGATCTTCCGCGGCAATCGCCATCTGGGCGTTGGGGTTCTCCGAAACCAGCACCGAGATATCGGCCGCCCCGGCTTCGAGCAGGTTGATATCGTTGAAGGACGCGTTGGCGACGAGGTGCTGGGCCTGGTTACCCAGGGCGACAAAGTCGTTCATCAGGGTGCGCCAGCCCTGTTCGTCGAGCGAGGTGTCGGTGGCGGCGACGAGCTTGCCCTGCATTTCAACCATCAGATCGGAAATGCCTTCGGCGGCGGCGAGCGCCGTTTCCACGACGCCGGTGGCCAGATCCATCGAGGTCAGCGCCTCGCCGCGCGCACCATTGGACGCGCGCATGCCCTGGGCCAGGGCCCAGATCGCGCCGCCATCGCTCGCGCTGCCAATCTTGAGCCCTGTCGCGATACGGGTGTGCACTTTCACACTATCCCGTTGCAGCATGTCCATATGCTGCAGCGCAGAGTTCACGCTGGCCATGGAATGGACCGAATAGGTCATCCAGCCTGTGTCTCGCCACCTGTCGGGCCCACTTTTTCCGGGCTCCACCGGACAGGATGCCGTGATGTGGTTATCAAGTCCTTTCCGGACTGTTCATGGATTATGCCGCGTCAGACCGCGTCCAGCGCCTTGGCGACCTTGCGCAGCTGGGTCTCGCCGCCGCCGGGCATGCCCTCGCCGGACGCGACGACCAGCTCCTCGGCATCATGCTGCCAGCGCTCGAGAATTTCCTTTTTCTGTTCGCGCGAGAGCGTGTCGTCGCGGACGACATCATCCGGCTCGCCGAATGTGCCTGCCGGGTCCAGAAGGGCTTTTTCAAAATCAACCTTGGTCATGACCGGGCCTCCTTTCAGGTTGCGAAACAACCGGTACTCTCAAAACGCGTGGCGGCGGTGCCGGTTCCGCTGAAATGCCATGCAGGCGGACGCTTTACCGCCCTCGCAATTTCGTGCGGATGGATTAGGTTGCGCTTATGAGCCAGCCGCCCAGAGACCCGGACGCGTTCAAGCGCGCCCTCGCCATCACCACCCGCGCCATCGCCGGCGACAAGGATCTCGATGTCCGCTATGGCGGCGAGATTGCCGGCCTGTCGGGCGGACGCATCGTGCTGCCCAATCCCGGCCCCGAGCCGTCGGCCGCCGCCGCAGCAGCCGTGCGCGGCCGCGCCGATGCGCTGGCGCTGCGCCTGGCACATCATGACGAAGCGGCCCATCTCGGCGCCCTGCCGCCCGGCGCGACGGCGCGTGCCATCTTCCATTCCGCCGAGCAGGCGCGGGTGGAAAGCCTTGGCGCCCGCGATATGCGCGGCATGGCGAACAATCTCGATGCCGCCCTTATCGCCCGCTGCCGCCAGAAGGGCTGGCAGCGCGTGGAGGACCGCCAGGCCGCACCGATGGAAGAGGCCGTGGCGATGCTGGTCCGTGAGCGGATCACCGGCCGGCCGACCCCGCCGGAAGCCGACGGGCTGATGAAGCTGTGGCGCGACCAGCTGGAAACCGTTGCCGGCAAATCGCTCGACGCCCTGGCGCGCAATGCCGGCGACCAGCAGGCTTTTGCCGATCTCCTGCGCACCGTGATCGAGGATCTCGACCTGGCCGACGAGCTGGGCGGCGATCCCGAACAGTCGGAAAACCAGGACGATGACGATGAGGGCGTCGATCGCGAACAGCGTACCGGCGAGGACGAGCAGGATGACGGCAAGGACGGCGAACAGCCCGACACGCCGGACGCCTCGGGCACGGCCGGCGACGAGGAAGAGATCAATGCCGAGGGCGAGGACGCCGATACGCGCGTCGACGCCATGGATGATGAAGGCGCCGCCCAGACCGCGATGCGGCCCAACTGGCAGCCTTCCGGCGAAGGCGATGCCAAGGCCTACAAGGTCTTCACCCGCGAATTCGACGAGGTGATCCAGGCCCAGGATCTGTGCGATGCGGACGAGCTGGAGCGCCTGCGCAAATATCTCGACAATGCCCTGAAGGGGCTCGACCAGGTCGTCGGCCGTCTGGCCAACCGCCTGCAGCGCCGCCTGATGGCGCAGCAGGAACGCGCCTGGCAGTTCGACCTCGAGGAGGGCGTGCTGGACGGTTCGCGCCTGGCCCGTGTCATCGCCGACCCCACCCTGCCCCTGTCCTACAAGCAGGAGAGCGATACCGAATTCCGCGACACGATCGTCACCCTGCTGCTGGACAATTCCGGCTCCATGCGCGGCCGGCCGATCATGGTGGCCGCGGCCTGCGCCGACATTCTCGCGCGCACGCTGGAGCGGGTCGGCGTGAAGACGGAGATTCTCGGCTTCACCACCAAGGCCTGGAAGGGCGGCCGCTCGAAGGAGCAATGGCTCTCCGAAGGCAAGCCGCCGCATCCGGGCCGGCTGAACGATCTGCGCCACATCATCTACAAGTCCGCCGACACGCCCTGGCGCCGCGCCCGCACCAATCTGGGCCTGATGATGCGCGAAGGCCTCCTGAAGGAGAATATCGACGGCGAAGCCCTGCTGTGGGCCTGGAAGCGCATGGGCGCCCGGCCGGAACAGCGCCGCATCATGATGGTGATCTCCGACGGCGCACCGGTCGATGACGGCACCCAGTCGGCCAATTCACCGGGCTATCTGGAACGCCATCTGCGCGAGACCATCGCCCTGATCGAGAACCGTTCGGAAGTCGAACTGCTGGCGATCGGGATCGGCCATGATGTCACACGCTGGTATCGCCGCGCGGTTACCATCAATGACGTCGAACAGCTCGGCGGGGCCATGACGGACCAGCTGGCGGCCCTGTTCGACGAGGATGGCGGCCCGGGCTCGCGTTTTTCCAGCCGGGGCGAGACGGCGACATCGGGCCTGAAACGCGGCGACTGGGCCTCCCTGGCCGGCGGCCGCTGAGGAGTTTCACATGATGCGTTTCGGTCTTGCTGCGGCGGCTCTCTGTCTGGCGCTGCAGCCGGCATCCCATGCCCAGACGGTGACCGCGGCAGCCCTGCCGCTGGATGCCGGCCCCGAAGAACAGGCTGCGCTGGGCCGGCTGGACTATCGCGGCGGGCTTGTCCTGGCGTCGGACGATGAACGCTTCGGCGGCCTGTCGGCCCTGGAAGTCTCGGCCAATGGCACGCGTCTTCTGGCGCTCTCCGACAGCGCCTGGTGGGTCACCGGTGCACTGGCCTGGGACGACGCCACGAACACGCTGACCGGTTTCAGCGAGCTCTCCATCTCACCCGTGCGCGACAGCGATGGCCGCCATTTCGAGGGCCGCTCCGGCGACAGTGAAGGCCTGACCGCGCTGGGCGATGGCCGCTATGCGGTGAGTTTCGAGCGCCGCCACCGCGTGCTGACCTATGCGCTGGGCGAGGACTGGTCGTCCGTGGAAACGGCCCTGCCCGAAACAATGGATATCCCGGAAGCCCTGTCCGGCCTGCCGGACAATCGCGGCCTTGAATCCCTGGCCCGCACGGATGATGGCCACCTGCTGATGGGCGTGGAATATCCGACCGATCTGAGCCTGGGCCATGCGCTGTGGGTGGGCGGCGATACGGGCTGGCAGCGCTTCAGCCTGCATTCGCGCCCCTCATTCGGGCTTACCGGCATGGCCGCACATGACGGCACGATCTACGCCGTGGAGCGCTTCTATTCGCGCGCCGCCGGCAACCGGATCGGCATCATCGCCTTCCC
This sequence comes from Maricaulis sp., assembly GCF_017642925.1. Taxonomy (GTDB): domain Bacteria; phylum Pseudomonadota; class Alphaproteobacteria; order Caulobacterales; family Maricaulaceae; genus Maricaulis. The sequence goes on from NZ_JAEPOL010000018.1 coordinate 35,764, forward strand.
CGTGCCCGAAACCGGCGCATCGGCCACGATCACACCGGAAACGCTCGGCCGGATCGACCCGCCCCTGCCCGTCGACAATTTCGAGGGCATCGCTGTGATCGAACGCGGCGGCGAGACGCTGGTCCTGATCATCTCCGACGACAATTTCTCGAACCGCCAGCGCACCCTGCTGATGGCATTTGCGGTGGGGGAGTAGTTCACCTCAACACCCTGTCATCCCGGCCGGAAGCCCGCGCAGGCGGGTTGCAGGGCCGGGACCCATAAGCACTGGATTCACCCGGAAGCCGGCTCGATATCAGCGACATAGCGAGCTGGAGCTGCAGGAAGCGTATGGGTCCCGGACTTCCGCCCCGCCTTCGCGGGGCATTCATCCGGGATGACAAAATAAGCAGACGCCGGCCTGTGCCGCCTACTCCGCGCGGTCCCAGACAATCTCCCCCTCGACCACCGTCATCACCGGTTCGACCTCGAGGATCTCCGCTTCGGGGATGGTCATGATGTCGGCGGAGAAGACGGTGAAGTCTGCGCGCTTGCCGGTCTCGATCGAGCCCAGCTCGTCCTCGCGGAAGGAGGCATAGGCCGGCCAGAGCGTGAAGAGTTTCAGCGCGTCGCTGCGCGAGAGGGCTTCCTCGGCATGCCAGTTCTCGCCCTGGAAACCGGAGAGATCGGCGCGTGCCGTGGCGGCATAGTATTCGATCCGCGGATCGCCCTGCTCGACCGGCGCATCCGATCCGCCGGTGATGTGTGCGCCGGCGTCCAGCAGGCTCTGCCAGGCATAGGCGCCTTCCAGCCGGTCATCGCCCAGCCGGTCCGGGGCGAAATGCAGATCGCCGATCGCGTGCGAGGGCTGCATCGACGCGATCACACCCAGTTCGGCAAAGCGGGGGATGTCGTCCGGGTGGACGATCTGGCTGTGCTCGTCGCGCCAGCGGTGCTCGGCCAGGGCGCGGTCTTCTGCGGGAACCTGGTCCAGCGCCTCGCCGACCCAGTCGAGCAACGAGCGATTGCCGCGGTCGCCGATGGCGTGGACATTCATCTGGATCCCGTCACGCAGGGCCTGGGTCATCATGCCCGTCGTCTCGTCCGCTTCCGCGATGCGCAGACCGGACGTGTCCGGCCGGTCGGAATAGGGCTCCAGCAGCGCCGCACCACGCGAGCCCAGTGCCCCGTCCATATAGAGTTTCACGGCCCGGGTGATGACGCGGCCATCATCGGCCACACGCGGCACGTCGCCGGCCGCCAGATCGGCATAGCCGTCCGGATTGATCGAGACATAGACGCGGATCGGCAGGCGGTCCGCTTGGGCGAGATCCTCGATCATCGCCACGTCGGACCAGGGCACGGACATGTCGTGTGCGCCGGTCCAGCCCAGGCTGGCGAGACGATCGGCGCCCTCGGCATAGGTGTCGGCACGCTCGGCTCCGGACGGCTGGGCGACGAGTGCCTGGGCCGGGCCCATGGCGGTATCGATCAGCATGCCGGTCGGCTCGCCCGCTTCGTCGAACAGGATTTCCCCGCCTTCCGGCGCCCGCGAATCGCGATTGATCCCGGCAGCCCCCAGCGCGGCGGAATTGGCGACCAGCGCGTGGCCGTCGGCGCGGACCAGCACGACCGGATTGTCCGGCGACGCCGCATCCAGATCGTCCCGCGTCGGGAAGCGGCCCTCCGGCCAGTGGGTTTCGATCCAGCCACGCCCGAAGACGACATCGCCCGGCTGGGCCGCCTCGACCGCACCGGACACACGCTCGACCAGCTCGGCGACCGAGACGACGTCGTCCAGATTGAGCAGGCGTTCACGCTGGCCGACGCCGAGCACATGGATATGGCTGTCGGTAAAGCCGGGATACATCGCGGCGCCATCCAGATCGACGAGGCGCGTGGCCTGCCCCACCCAGATATTGGCGCCGGCCCGCGGTCCGGCAAAGACGATGCGGCCGCCCTGGACAGCAACGGCCTCGACCATGGGGCGGGTATCGTCGGCGGTGTAGATGGGGCCGCCGAAGAAGACCATGTCGGCGGCGGGAATGCCGCCATCATCCGGTGCAGGTTCGGCCGGGCGCGGTGTGGCCGGCGCCTCGGCGGCGGGCTCGCCGCTGCCGCAGGCGGCCAGTGCGAGTGCGCCGAACGCAGCGGCGATTGCGGAAATCCTGTTCGTCATGACTGCCTCCCCCCGGACCTTCACGTCCGAAAACCGCGAGGAAGCTAGCGGCATGCCGCGCATACGACAACGCCCGCTGCAGGAACAGCGGGCGTTGATCGAATTCGGTCAAGTCCGGAAGCGCTTAAGCTGCCAGAGCCTTCTTCAGGTCGCGCTTGATCTTCAGGGCGCGGTCCGAGAGGCTCTCGTCGCGGGCCTTGAGGAGGAAGGCATCCAGGCCGCCGACATGGTCGACAGAGCGCAGCGCCTTCGCAGCGATGCGCAGCTTGAAGTTACGACCCAGCTTTTCCGAAGCCAGTGTGACATCGCACAGGTTCGGCAGGAAACGGCGGCGGGTCTTGTTCTGAGCGTGGGACACATTGTTCCCCGTCATCACGCCCGTGCCGGTCAGTTCGCAGCGACGCGCCATAGTCGCACCTTTCACATAGAATAATCCGTGCGCACCGATCTTGCGAGCGGCGCGAGAGCGGGCGAGATAACGGAGCGGCGCGACGGCGTCAAGCTTGCTGCGTTCATCTTGCAGCCGGTTTTGTTCGGTTATTGCAGTTGTTATATCGGGGTCAAGCTGGCGGCGGTGCATAGCCGAGGAGAGTTTTGAGTGAAAAACGCGTGGGTTATCGGAGCCATGGCGCTGGGCCTGACCGGCGCCGTGCCGGTTCTTGCAGCTGACGATGCCGCAGACAGTGCGGCAGGCAGCGGTCCGCTGGGCATCACCGTGCAGTATTCCGGCTCGGTCATGATCTTCCAGGTCGCCGATATCGTCGTGAACGGCCAGTTCGCCAATGACGATTACAGCGCCTCGGCGCGGCTGACGACGGCCGGGCTGGCCGCCCTGTTCTCCGATGCGGACATCGAGGCCGGCGTGTCCGGCTATCGCTACGGCCCCCGGCTGCAGCCCTGGCGCTACAGCCACTACAATCATGCCAGCTCGAAGAACCGCACGGTCGGCATCGACTTCCCCGACGGGGTAGCCACGCCGGATATCGAGCCGCCCTTCGGCAATATGGGCGAACCGCCCGCCACGGCAGAAGAGCGCGCCGGCGCCGCCGATCCGCTCTCGACCCTGCTCGCCATCGGGCTGGGCGCTGCCTCCAGCAGCGATTCGCTGTGTGACGGCCAGCTGCCCGTCTTCGACGGCCGTGCCCGCTATAATCTGCGCTTCGAGGATGGCGGTACCGAGCGGGTCCGCACCCGGGCCTGGTCGGGCGATGCCCAGATCTGCCACGCCTATTACGAGCCGATCTCGGGCTATGAGGCCGATGAGTTTCCCGACGATGACACCATCTCCCATCCGATCACCTTCTGGATGGCGCCGGTGCATGGCGGCGATCTCTATGTCCCCGTGCGCATCCGGACGAATGCCGGCTTTGGCGGGGTGACGATCACCGCCCGCTCGATCCAGGAAAGCTGATCCTGCATGCCGGGTGCCGGTGAGCAGCCTTGCGCTGCCCCCGGCGTCCGGCCTAAGGAGGGGGCGTCATGTTGGCGCGCAATGACGGTCCCGGCCAGATAACGGCCGCGCTCGGACCGACCAATACCGGAAAGACACACCTCGCCGTCGAGCGGATGCTGGGCCGGTCCTCCGGGATGATCGGCCTGCCCCTGCGCTTGCTCGCGCGCGAAGTCTATGACCGGGTGGTGAAAACCAAGGGGCCGGCCGCCGTCGCGCTGATCACCGGCGAGGAAAAGATCGTGCCGGCCTCGGCGCGCTATTTCATCTGCACCGCCGAGGCCATGCCGGTGGAGAAACGCGTCGCCTTCGTTGCCATCGACGAGGTGCAGCTGGCCGCCGATCCGGAGCGCGGCCATGTCTTCACCGACCGCCTGCTGCGCGCCCGCGGCACCGAAGAGACCATGATCCTCGGCTCGGGCACGATGACCCGGCTGATCCGTGAACTCGTGCCGCGCGCCGATACCGAGCATCGCGAGCGCTTCTCCCAGCTGAGCTATTCCGGCCCCGCCAAGCTGACCCGCCTGCCGCGCCGGTCGGCCGTCGTCGCCTTCTCGGCCGAGGCCGTCTACGCCATCGCAGAACTCCTGCGCCGGCGGCGGGGCGGGGCTGCGGTCGTGATGGGCGGTCTGTCACCACGCACCCGCAACGCCCAGGTCGAGCTCTACCAGTCCGGCGAAGTGGATTTCCTCGTCGCCACCGATGCCATCGGCATGGGGCTGAACATGGATATCGACCATGTCGCCTTTGCCGAAAGCCGCAAGTTCGACGGCCGCCGCCGGCGCCGGCTGACCCCGGCCGAGCTGGGCCAGATCGCCGGGCGCGCGGGCCGTTTCCGCTCCGACGGCACATTCGGCGAGACCGCAGACTGCCGGCCGTTCGAGCCGGATGTCGTCGAGGCTGTGGAAGCGCACACATTCGCACCCGTGGAACGCCTGCGCTGGCGCAATCCCGATCTCGACGAGAGCTCGCTGGAAGCCCTGCAATACTCGCTCGGCAAACCCTCGCGCCATCCGGCGCTGGAGCGGGTCGGCGAAGCGATGGACGAGCGGGCCCTGGGCGTGCTGGCTGCCGACCGCGAGGTGCGCGAGCGCGCCACCGGCCGCGACGGGGTGAGCCGGCTGTGGGATGCCTGCCGCCTGCCCGATTTCCGCAAGGCGACGCTGGACGCCCATGCCCGTCTGGTGAAATCGATCTACCTGCACCTGACCGGCCCCGGCAATCGCCTGCCCGACGACTGGCTGGCCGGTCATCTGGAGCGGCTGAACAAGACCTCCGGCGATGTCGACGCCCTGGCCTCGCGGCTCGCCTATGTGCGCACCTGGGCCTATGCCGCGCACCGGGCCGACTGGACGCACGACCCCGATCACTGGCGCGGCCGCACACGGCAGATCGAGGACGCGCTGTCCGACGCCCTGCACGAACGGCTGATGCAGCGCTTCGTCGATCGCCGCACCAGTGCGCTGGTAAAAGGCCTGCGCGACGAGCGCGATCTGCTGGCCGGCGTATCGCACACGGGCGAGGTGACGGTGGAGGGTCATTTCGTCGGACGGCTTGACGGACTGACCTTCAGGCCCGATGCAGAGGGCCGCGAGCTGGCCGCCCGCACCCTGAAGTCCGCAGCGCTGAGAGCGTTGCGACCCGAAATCAACCGGCGCCTCGGCGCCCTGGCTAGGACAGACATGACAGACCTGACCTTCACCGATGATGGCCAGATCATCTGGAACGGCGAGACCGTGGCCCAGCTGATCCCCGGTCCCGGCCCGCTGAAGCCGGCGATCAAACTGGTCGGCGGCGATCTGGGAACGACGGAAGCCCAGACGGCCGCCCAATCGACGCTGGAAGCGCGCGTGCGCGAGCATATCGAGACGGTTCTGGCACCCCTGTTCAAGCTGCGCGAGGCCGGCCAGTCCGACGAGCTGCCCGGCCCGGCGCGCGGTGTTGCCTGGCGCCTGCACGAGGCCGGTGGTGCCCTCGCCCGCCTGACCATTTCCGAGGAAGTGCGCGCCCTGTCCCAGGACGAGCGCCGCGCCCTGCGCGCTGTCGGCGTGCGGATCGGCGAGCACATGGTCTATGTGCCCGAGCTCGTGAAACCCGCCCCGGCGCGGCTCAACGCCCTCCTGCAGGCGATCGCGGCCGGGTCGACCGATATCAGCTGGCTGCCGGCTCCGGGCCTGACCTCGATCGCCAATGACCGCGGCCGGTCGCGCGCCGATTATGCGACCGTCGGCTTCTATCCCTGCGGTCCGCGCGCCGTGCGCTTCGACATGCTCGAACGCCTCGCCGATACGCTGCGCGATGCCCGCGCGGTCGATCAGGAACCCGGCTTCCCGCTGACCGCCGACATGACGGCGCTGCTGGGCTGTTCGGTCGAGGACCTGCGCGGCACGCTGACCACGCTCGGCTACAAGCGCATCCAGAAGGGCCCGGATCCGGAGAAGGCCGAAGGCGAGCGCTGGGACCGGCGCAAGCGGCGTCCCCAGGCCCGGCCCCGGCCGAAGCCGGCGGCCGCAACACCGCCGCCTGCCGACAGCCCGTTTGCCGCTCTGGCCGCGCTGAATGTCGCCGGCGCGGGTTCCACGAACGGCCGCAAGCCGGCCCGCAAGCGTAGCCGCAAGGCCTCCAAGCCGTGAGCGAGGCGGGCAAGGCACAGCGGCTGGACGTCTGGCTGTGGCATGCCCGCCTGTTCAAGACCCGCACCCTGGCCACCCGTATCGTTGCGAAGGGGCAGATCCGCGTCGAAGCCGCCGGGACAACACGCCGGATCACCAAGGCTTCGGCCCTGGTTCGTGAGGGCGACACATTGACGCTCCCCCTGAATAATCAGATTGTTCGGCTCGAAATTCTGGGTCTGGGCGAACGGCGCGGCCCGGCGGCCGAAGCCCGCCTGCTCTACCGCCGGCTCGACGAAGCCGGAGAGCCGTCCGAGCCCGCCGCCTAAATATGCCGATAAACCCGGACCTTAGAGGACCCGGCCATGTTCGAATCCATCAAGCGTCTCTTCACCGCCGAGACGGGCGAATCCCATCCCGAACTCGATCCGCACGTCGCGGCGACGGCCCTGCTCGTCGAGGCCGCACTGGCCGATGGCATCTATGCCGACTGCGAGCAGGACCAGATCCGCGCCATCCTGTCGGCGGCCTTCTCGATGCCCGAAGACAAGGCGGCCCGCGTGCTTGAACAGGCCGAGAGCCTGGCCGAGACTGCGGTCGATCATCACAGCTTCACCAAGGTGGTGAAGGCCTGTCTGGACAAGCAGGAACGCGTCGCCCTGGTGGAGCAGTTGTGGCGCGTCGCGCTGGCCGATGGCGAGAAATCGCCCTTCGAGGACGCCTTCATCCGGCGCATCACGCCCCTGCTGGCCGTCGGCGACCGGGAGCGCGTCTTCGCCCGCTCGCGTGCAGAAGCGCACATGCGGCCCCGTTGACAAAACCGCGCCTGCGGCCCATGTCCCGCCGGCATACCTGCCCCGTCCATGAAATCCGGCTGCCATGACCTATATCGTCACTGACGCCTGCGTGCGCTGCAAATATACCGATTGTGTCGAAGTCTGCCCCGTCGACTGCTTCTACGAGGGCGAGAATTTCCTCGTCATCCATCCGGACGAGTGCATTGATTGCGGCGTCTGCGAACCGGAGTGCCCGGTCGAGGCGATCAAGCCGGACACCGAGGACGATCCGGACGGCAAGTGGCTGGCCGTGAACTCGAAATTCGCCGAGATCTGGCCGAACATCACGGTGCGCAAGGATCCGCCCGCCGACGCCGACGCGATGGCCGAGGAAGACGGCAAGTACGAGAAGTACTTCTCCGAAAAACCCGGATCGGGCGACTAGCCGCGCCGGGTTAACCAAACGCTACCGTTTGGAAATTTCCGTAGTTTGTGATATGTTCCACAGATTGATGGGCAGTGCATGTGGCGCTGCCCGCTTTTCTGTGCGGTGGCTTGCACGCAGGATTAGTCGATCTCGGAGCCGGGTGGGTGCCGGAACAACTTCGGGAGCGATGTGCGTGCTATTGGATGCCACCGGCAAGGAAGGCCCAACCAGAGAGCATCCATGACGAAAAAAACCGCCAACGACAACAAGTCTTTCAAGCAAGGCGACTTTATCGTGTACCCGGCCCACGGTGTCGGTCAGGTCACGGGCGTTGAGAAGGATACGGTCGCGGGTTTCGACATCGAAGTCTACGTCGTCACGTTCGAACAGGATAAAATGACGCTGCGCGTGCCGACCGCCAAAGCCGACGTGTCGGGTATGCGCCCGCTGTCCAGCGACCGCATCGTGAAGGACGCGATGAAGACGCTGAAGGGCAAGGCCAAGGTGAAGCGCACCATGTGGAGCCGCCGGGCACAGGAATACGAAGCGAAGATCAATTCGGGCGACCTGATCATGATCGCCGAAGTCGTTCGCGACCTGCACCGTGCAGAAGACCAGCCCGAGCAGTCCTATTCCGAACGTCAGCTCTATGAATCCGCGCTGGACCGCATGGTCCGCGAACTGGCTGCCGTCGAGAATATCGAGCACGACAAGGCCCGTGAAATGCTGTCGGTCTCGCTGGCCAAGAAAGCCGCCTGATCCGTCACACATTGCAACGCCCAGACAGACGCCCGGCTCCGGCCGGGCGTTTTTCTTTATGCATCCGCTGCGGCAGCACTGCCCCCTGCCCGGCCCGGTGATCCGCTCCGCTCCGCCCGCCGTATGAGACGGTGAGGAGGATGTGAGGATGCCTGCAACCCGGACTGCCCCCGAGACAACCGCCGCCCCGCGCCAGCGCGACGCCGGCGAACAGCGCTTTGTCAAAACCGCCATGGCGGTGCCGCTCCTGTCACGCGAGGAAGAGCAAGAGCTCGCCCGCCGCTGGGCCGAGCATCGCGACGAGGCTGCTCTCCACCGGCTGACCGAGGCTCATATGCGCCTTGTCGTTGCCACGGCCGCCCGCTTCCGGCGCTACGGCCTGCCCTTCTCCGACCTGATCCAGGAAGGCAATATCGGCCTGATGAAAGCAGCGGAGCGGTTCGATCCCTCCCGCGATGTCCGCTTTTCCACCTATGTGACCTGGTGGGTGCGCTCCTGCATCCAGGACTATGTGCTGCGCAACTGGTCGATCGTGCGCACCGGCACGACCTCGGCCCAGAAATCCCTCTTCTTCAACCTGCGCCGCATCCGCGCCCGCACGGGCGATGTCGATGGCGGCGGGCTGACGCCGGAGAACCGCCGCCTGATCGCCGAGGAGCTGAAGGTGCGCGAGGAGGATGTAGACATGATGGCCTCGCGCCTGAGCGCCGTCGACCGGTCACTCAACGCGCCGGTCGGCGAAGAGGACCAGATGCAGTGGCAGGACCTGCTGGTGGACGAGACCTGTGCGCCCGAGGACGAGGTGATGGACCGCACCGACAGCGAGCGCCGCAAGGCGTGGCTGGGCCAGGCCATCGACACGCTGAACCCGCGCGAACAGCTGATCATCCGTGAGCGCCGTCTCAGTGAGGAAGGCTCGACCCTGGAAATGCTGGGCGACCGCCTGGGTATTTCCAAGGAGCGCGTCCGCCAGATCGAGACTGCAGCGCTGGACAAGATCCGCCGCGCCCTGACCGAACGCCACGGCGATCCGGCTACCTGTGGACTGATCCCGAACTGATCCAGAACTCGATCCCGGCGACGCCTGCCGGTGACGGCAGGCGGACGGCTGGTCTTTCACACGCCGCACACGGCCGACCGTATCAATCGACCAGGACTTCGATCCGTTCAGGATGATCGATGCGGATCATCGGACCGTTCTCGTCCTCGATCCAGCCGCGCACCCGGATGCGGCGTGTCTCCAGCGCATCGGGGCCCAGACCGGCCTCGATGAAGGCCGGGGCATCCTCCGCCTCGATCATGACGGTGAAATCGGTCCGGTAGTCAGCGCCGAAGTTGAGATAGATGCGGCCCGAGCGCAATTGCGTCGCTTCCACCACCCGGCCCTCGACCAACTGCACCGATCCGATGTCCTGGGCCAGCGCATCGGGATGCGTGTCGCGCACGGCATGGGCCGGGTTCGCCCACAGCCCGCGCCGCTGGTCCCGCGCAAACGCTTCGAGCACCAGAAGATCGCGCGCCGCGGCCCGGTTGTCCGCGTGGCTGAGCACCCGGGCGGCCCCCGATTCGACCAGGCGGGCCTGCAGCCAGGTTTCACCACCCGCCTCGTCCTGAACATGCACCTGCGCCAGCGCACGGCCATAGCGATCGCGCTCCTGGCCGGCATAGGCGAGGCGCACCGGATGGTCCGCCGCTTCAGCCTCCAGCAGCGCCCGGCTCAGGGCTTCGTCCGGCGCATCCAGCTCGGCCAGACGCACCTCCAGCGTGCTGTCGCCAGTGTCCACGGCGAGCGTTAATGCACCGGAAACTTCAGTGACTTGTCCGTTTTCACCCGGTGTGAAAGGGTCGGCACCGAATGAGCAGGCCGCCAGGGCCAGTAAAAACAGGAGGGGCATGATCGCGCGCATCGCTTTCCGGCTTTCCGTTCATTCCATGGTTATACCACTTGTAATTGCATTGCAAGCCTCGCTTGCGTCCCGCGTGTTTACCAATCCGTTTACCATCTGCGCGTAATGATCCGGGCAGCCAACAACCAGGGACGCTCCCACGATGAACGCCTATGCCTCTTCCGACGACGCGATGACCCATCCGGCCGGCGCGTCCGACAGCAATTCCCGCGCGGTCGCCGAAGCGGTCGGCGAGACGGCCGCCCGCGCCTCGCAGGGCGCCGAGGCAGCCCAGATCGCCCGCGATGCGATGAACCAGGTGGAAGAGTCCAGTCAGGTTCTCGAACGCCGTGTCGAAGCGCTGACCGACGCGTCCCAGCGCATCAATGCGATCCTGTCGACCATCGAGGCGATCGCCAGCCAGACCAACCTCCTCGCCCTCAACGCCACGATCGAAGCCGCCCGTGCCGGCGAAGCCGGTCGCGGCTTTGCCGTTGTGGCTGGCGAAGTGAAGGCGCTGGCCGGCCAGACCGCCAAGGCCACCGAGGACATTGCCTCGCGCATCGCCGCCCTGGACACGGAAGTGAAGGAAATCCTCGACGGCGTACGCGGGTCCGGCCAGTCGGTCGCCCGCGGCAAGGCCGCCGTCGACCAGATGACCCAGGCGACCCAGGAAGTCGCCCAGCAGCTCAACACGCTGCGCCAGACCATCGGCTAGGCTTTCGCCAGGCCGGAATGCAAAGAAGCGGCGGGGCCAGGCTCCGCCGCTTTTTTTTGTGCGCCGGAATATCTTTAAATTGTTGTTGTGATTTGATACAACTTTGACTCACTCGCTGAAAACGGGAGTGAGATATGCAACCGGAATCAAGGATCACAAAGGACGGCCTGACGGAAATCATCGTCGCGTCGGACAATACCGAGGACGTCATTGTCCGCTCATCGATCGGCTACACGCCGCAATACGTGACCGACGTCTATGGCCGCACAAAACGCGTCACCAAGGACGTGACCTTCGCCAAACTTCTGCGCCGCCTGAAACACGATCTGCCCGAGCACGAGCTCGTCAGTATCGGTACGCCGGTCAATTTCAACATCGCCCCCACCCATCTGACGCGGGTGGAGATGCAGTTCGAGACCGATGACCAGGTCGAAAAATGCCTCAAGGAGATCGGTGCGTCCGACATGATGATCCGGGCGCGGGTCCAGCCGGCCTGGGACTGGCAATCCCCCATGCTGCACGACCGCCACGTCGTCCTGCATGTCGGCTGGTATGACACCGTCTACTTCATGCAGTTCAAGGACATCTTTCTCGGCGACCTTCATTGCCGTTACTCGGCGAAATTCGATTTCGACCCCCGTGAGGCGAAGATCACGCATTTCCGCTATGACGCGCACGGAGACCTCGAAGAAATCGGCGAGTTCAACGCCGCAGAGCGCGAGGCGGATGCCATCAAGGAAAAAGTGGAGTTCCTGCGGATATTCCGCGACGGGTCATCGGAAACGACTTGATACGCGCCGGTCTGAGGTGCGACTCTTCGCAATCGCGCCGCCGCACTGACGGCGGCCCGGTTGCCAGGAGATATGCAAGGTGCTCGTCGGAAAGCTCAGGGACGCGCCGCTCGAACCGGTCAGAAGCCGGTCAACGGCGGAGATTTTCACGCTCTACAAGTCTCTGTCGGAACCGGCCGGCATCGGCTCGGTATCCGTGATGTTCGAGACGCTCGCGCCGGGGCACCGCGCGTCCTCGCCGCATGTCCACAGCACCAGGGACGAGTTCTATATCGTCCTGAAAGGGTCCCCGACCGTGCATTCGGGTACCCAAACCGCCACCCTCGCCCCCGGCGATTATGTCGCTTTTCCGGCCGGCCCAGGCGACTTCCACTACCTGCACAATCCCACCGACACGGAGGTCGAGCTGATCACGATCGCGTCCTGCCCGGACAATGATGTGATCGAGTATGCGCCGGTCGGGCCCGAAACGCGGGCCAGTGCGGAATAACCCGCACACCCATTCCCCGCATCGCAGGCTTCAGCCGTCCGGAAAAACCGGCTAAGACGCCCGTCTGGCGGCCCCGTAGCTCAGCAGGATAGAGCAACGGATTCCTAATCGGTGGGTTGGCGTCCGGAAGGGCGTTTTGGTTCAGCACCTTGGGATCGTGGCGGGGTCGATGAGCACCGGATAGGTACCGAACCGCTAGTCCAGACCGCCGGACTCTCGTCGTTCGACGATGTTTCCGCTTTCGTCCCGTATTTCTACGGTTGTGCGCTCAGTCAGGCTGATACGCGCTACTTCAGTTTCTTTGACGAATATCCGCTCAAGAAACCGGGCCACATAGCTGTCCAATGAAGATCCCTCCTCGATTTCGAGTTGATCGATCTTTTCAGCCTCGGCGATCTGTTCGGCACCCTTCTGAAGACCGGACCGAGAGACCACGATACCCCCTTCGGCGTCGGCATCCTGAACGCGATAGACGAAGCCGCCCATGGCCTCCCCCTCCATCGGCCTATTTCGGTTCTTGACCTCGATGAGCACGAAGTTGCCATTTTCGCGGTAGGCGACGACTTCCACATTTATTCGATCTCGGCCCGACCGTTTTCCAGCGACCGTCGCATCCCTCTCGACGTGAGTGAAACCCAGGCTCGCCTTGATATCGTCGATTATGCCGTAGGTGAGGTCCTCGTACGTCTTCCAGTCAGGGGTGTCTCTCATGGCGACCTACCAATTGCGGAACGGGATGACCTTGTATACGACAGCCCTGCCGTTGTTTGGGTCCCCGTAGCTCAGGTGGATAGAGCACGAGATTCCTAATCTCGGGGCCGCAGGTTCGAATCCTGCCGGGGACACCAGCCTTTCAAAATGGTGCGACTAGTGCTTTCGGTCTTTCGGCGGGTTCGGGTCGTTTCCTGGCGGGACCGTGTCAGAGTCTCGCCAACGACCGTCACGGCCTTGAATACGCACCTCTCCGCCGCCAAGGTTCTTCACTATCTCCTTGGCTCGGCCTTCAGCTTCCTTCTGGGTCCGAAAAACCCCACTGGCACGCTCGGCTCCGCCGCCGGTGACGGCCCAGCCGTCGGCATGTTTCACAACGTATCGATCATTACCACTCATCAGCGACCTCATCTTCACACTGCAGACAGTATAATCGATTCAAGGACGGAACACAAAGAGAACAAACTCGCGCACCCCTCTGGCATTCTTCTTGCTCGCCTCGCAGGGGAAATCCCGGGAGGAGACAGCGCGCCATGACCCAATCCATCGCTGCCGAACATGTCGCCAAGCGCGAACGGCTTGATCATCTCGATGTCCTGCGCGGTCTGGCCGTGATCGGGCTGCTGTTCGCGCGCTTCCCGGCCAAGGGCGGCTCCATTCTCGCAATCGAACACCCGGACATTCTCGGCTGGTCCATCGGGGAACAGGTGATCTGGTTCCTCAATTCGGTCCTGGTCGACGATGCGATGCGCGGCCTGTTCGCCCTGCTGTTCGGCGTCTCGCTTTGGATGATGACGCGCCCGCGCGAAGGCGTCGCCCTGGCCGAGACCTATACGCGCTACCTGGCGCGCACGGCCGGCCTGTTTGCCTTCGGTCTTGTCTTCCACGTGATCCTGCTGGCCGAAGCCTCGGACATCCTGCACGTTTATGCGCTGGCCGGTGTCGTCGCGCTGGCCCTGTCGCGGCTGGATCCGCGCCTTCTCGTGCTGGGCGGTCTGGGCGGGTTCGGCCTGCTCGCGCTGCACGAGTTCACCAATGAACTGACCACCGCACCGGTGACCGAGGCCAGCCTGGCCGATGCGGCGGCCTATCATGCCGGTTCCTACCTCGACCATGTCCGCCTCTCCCTGGTGCAATTCCAGTCCTGGAGCCTGTCGACGGGCATTGTCTGGAAATGCCTGGAAGCAGGCAGCTACATGCTGCTGGGCCTGGGCCTGTTCCGTATGGGCGCCTTCACCGGCTGGTCGGCCGGACGCCTGACAGCCCTGCTGGCTGCGGGCTATGGCATCGGCTTCGCCTTGTGCGGCGGTGTCGCCGCAATGGCTGCGGCCGGCGGGTTCGAGATCGTGGTGAAATCCCATCCGCTGACCACGCTGGGCAAGCCTTTCATCGTGCTGGGCCATGCCGCGCTGATCATGCTGGCCATGCGGGCCCCGGCCCTGCGCCCGGCCCTGATGGCGACGCTGGCGCCGGTCGGACGTCTGGCCCTGACGCTCTATCTGGGCGGCACGGCGATCGCGCTCTTCGCCTTCACCGGTGCCGGCCTCGCGCTGGGTCCGTTCGACCGCTACGGCATCACGGCCGCAGCCCTGATCGGTGCCGTCGCGCTCATCGTCTTCGCCCGGCTGTGGCTGTCGGTGTCGAAACAGGGTCCGCTGGAATGGGCGCTGCGGGTGTGGAGCTCGGCCTCGGGCGATCTCGCTTGCCGGCTTCTGCCGAAACCGCGGGCCGTCCAGAACGCCTGAGGGCTCAAGCCCCGGTCAGGGCGATAATGCCCGCCTGGCCGCCGAACAGTCCGCTCTCGCCACGATGGTGGGCGCGGCGGGCGGAAAACAGGCGGGCCTCTTCGCCATAGGTGCACAGGGGGGAGCGTTCGATCGCCCCTTCCGGCACACCCGCCAGTACCAGCTGGCGGCGGCAGGCCTCGCCCACATCGAGCTGGGCGCCGCCTTCCGGATCACGCGGCGAGACAATGCCGCCGGTATGTTCGAACGCGGCCTCGAATTCAGCGACGACTTCCGGTCCGACGCGATAATTCGCCGGCGATATCGACGGGCCGATGGCGGCCAGCAGATCGGCCGGACGTGTGCCATAGCGCGCGGTCATGGCCTCGATCGTCGCGGCGGCGACGTTCACCACTGTGCCGCGCCAGCCGGAATGGATCGCCGCCACGGCGCGGCGCACAGGATCGAACAGCAGGATGGGCGTACAGTCGGCGGTCTGGCAGACCAGACCCAGGCCCGGCCTGTCCGTGATCAGCGCATCGCCCTCACCGGCCGGCTGATCGCCCTTCGGCCAGCCCTCGACGGTGACGACGTCACGGCCATGCACCTGCACGGCGAAGACCAGATGATCCAGCCCCAGCGCCTCGCGCACACGGTCGCGGTTTTGCGAGATGTGTGCCGGATCATCGCCGCGCGACCGGGTGAGGTTGAGCGAGGCATAAGGCCCCTCGCTGACACCGCCCGTGCGCGTGGTGAAGGCATGGACGATGCCGGGCCGGTCGAGCACCGGCATGCGAATCAGATCGAGCGTCATGGCCGAAATCCTAGCCGCCCCCGGCCGAGATCATAGCCCTCGCCGGCGGCGCGGATATCCGCGATGCGCTGCTCGAAGCGCGACCAGTCATCGGCCGCGTCGATCGCCGCCCAGGTCTCTTCCACCACCTCGATCGTCATGGCGACAGGCTCGCTCTTCCCGAACACGGCATGGCCAAGCCGTTCCGGACGCACAGGGTCATGGGCCGCCATCGCCGCGCGCCAGGCGTCGAATGTGTCGCCGGTATAGGCCGATGCCCGTGGCCCGGACATTGCCCGCTCTGCCGAGGCTTCGCCGCAGAACCAGTCGAAGATCACGCCTTCCCAGGGCAGCTGCGAGCGCTCCATGAAAGCCAGGAATGCCCGTACCAGCGCCTCGTCCGCCGCCTCGCCGGCAGACGCCAGGCCGAAGCGGGCCAGGAAAGCCTCCAGCAAGGCGGTGCGGTAGACAGCGGGGAAACTGGCCAGGGCCGTCTCCAGGCTCGACCGGTCTCCTACCAGCGACAGCGCACCGGCAAACTGCTGCAGCGCCCAGAACACGGCCTCCGGCTGGCGCGCGAAACAGTAGAGCCCGGAATGGTCGAAATAGGCCGCCGTGAAGCCGGGTTCATAATGCGGCAGGAAGCGCCAGGGGCCGTAGTCGAAACTCTCGCCCGTGACATTGATATTGTCGGTGTTGAGCACGCCGTGCACAAAGCCCGCCGCCATCCACCCCGCGGCCATGCGGGCATTCGCCGCGATAACCGCCTCCAGCAGCGCGGCGGGCCGGTCTTCTGCCTCCGCGAGACCGGGATAACAGGTCTCGATCACATGCCCGATCAGGGCCTCGATGCGTTCCGGTGCGTGTTCGAAAGCATGGCGCTGGAATGTGCCGAGGCGGACATGGGAATGACCGAGCCGGGTGAGCACGGCCGAGCGTGTCGGCGAAGGCTCGTCATTGCGCTGCAGGGCCTCGCCGGTCTCGAAGACGGCAAAGGCCTTGGAGGTGTAGACGCCCAGCGCTTCCAGCATCTCCGCCGCCAGTACTTCGCGCATGGCGCCTTTCAGTGTCAGCCGGCCGTCGCCGCTGCGCGACCAGGGTGTCGTGCCCGAGCCCTTGGTGGCCAGGTCCAGCAGACGGTCCTGATCGTCGCGCAATTGGGCAAACAGGAAGCCGCGCCCGTCGCCGAGATCGGGATTATAGGTACGGAACTGGTGGCCGTGATAGCGCATGGCGCGCGGCTGCGGCTGGTTATCCGGCAGCGCTTGGAAACGGTGGAAATGCGCGGCGCGTTCGGCCGCATCCAGCGTGTCCAGGCCGACAGGTCCGGCCCAGCGGTCATTCCAGAAGCGCAGATGCGCCTCGGGGAAATCGGCCGGACGCACCGGGTCGGAGAAATCATCGCCCAGGGCGGCGAAGCGCGGATCGGGGCGGTAGGTCGCGGAAACGGTCATGCTACCGAGCTAGGCGCTTGCCCGCCCGAATGCAAACGGATCAGCCGCGCAGCCCGTCGCCCAGCGCCACGGCCGCCGCGTCGACCAGCGCCTTGGCGCCCGGCAATACGGCGGTGAGATTGAAATAGCCGTGCGGCAATCCCTTGCCCAGCGTGTAGTCGACCGGCAGGCCCAGCGCGATCAGCCGGTCGCGATAGGCCTTGCCCTCATCCAGCAGCGGATCGAGCTCGGCCGCGAAGATATGCGTCTTGGGCAGGCCGGCCAGATCGCTCTCGAACAGGGGCGAGACCCGCGGATCCTTCGCCAGCTCCGGATCGGGCAGATAGGCCAGCGCGATCTTCTCCAGCGTGAAGGCGGCCAGGAGATGCCCCTCCAGCGCCTTCAGCCGCGGCTTGCGCCGTTCAACCAGCTGCAACAGCGGATAGATCAGCAGCTGGAAGCGGATCTGCTCGCGCCGCGCCTGGGCGAGCATGGCGGCCAGCCCGCCACCCGCACTGTCACCGGCCACGGCGATGCGCTGCGGGTCGGCGCCGGCGCGCGTCTGGCCCTCATCCGAGACCAGCCAGTCGAAGGCGGCCAGCGTGTCCTCGATCGCCGCGGGAAAGGGATGCTCCGGCGCCAGGCGATAATCGATCGCCATCAGGCGCGCGCCGCTGTGCGCGGCCAGCCGCCGGCACTCGCGGTCATGCGTATCCAGATCGCCGATCACATAGCCGCCACCATGCATGTAGAGCGTCAGCGGTGCCGGCCCCACCGACCCGAACGGGATATAGAGACGCGCGGGGATATCGCCCGCCGGCCCCGGAATGGCGAAGTCCTCGACCGCTTCGAGATCCGGCGCCTTCACATCCATGTGCGGCGTGGCATTGCGCAGGGCCTGACGCATGCGCGGCGCCGTGCGGGCCGGTTCGAACGGGTCTTCAATACCGAATTTGACGAGGGCCTCGGGCCATTGGGTCGTGTCCATGATTGAGCAGTTAGCACAGGCCCGTGACAGCGCAACTGCGGCGTGACGGGATGCCGCTGGCCACGCCCGGCGCCACACCTCCCCTGAACCGGGGAGACCGGAACTCCGGCGTCTGGCCTATTTTTTCCGAAGACCATGATCGGACGGGAGAAATACATGTTCAGAACGCTTGTCATCCTGGGGCTTGCCCTGGGGTTCGCACCGGCTGTGCAGGCCCAGCAATCGCCATCCCAGGCCGCGTGTGCCACCGGCGATGGCGAAGCCTGCTTCTATACCGGCGCCGAGTATGCGCAGGGCCAGGGCGTGCCCGAGAACAAGCAGCGCGCTGTCGACTATTTCCTGCGCGCCTGCAATCTGGGTGTGCCGGATGGCTGCAACACGGCGGGCTATCTGATGAGCGTCGGCGAGGGCAATCTCGAGCGGAATGTCGAACTGGGCGTGGAATACATGGCGCAGGCCTGTACGATGGGGCATGAGGATGGCTGCAGCCGCTCGCTGGGCCATTTCATCAGCGCCAGCTCACCGGCGCGCAACTATGCCCGCGCCGTCGCCACCGCCCGGGCCGGCTGCGAGGCGGGTGTCCGGAACCCGTGCCTGTGGGGGCTGGACTGGAGCTGGGACGGCAATTCCGGCGACCATCCGGACATGATCAATCTGGAAAACGCCGCCTGGTTCGCCGAGCGCGCCTGCGACCGCTATCGCGACATCAAGGGCTGCGACGTCGCCGCGCGTGTCTATGCCAATCCGGAAGCCGCGACGTTCGACCCGGAAAAGGGCCTGCGCTATTCCATCATCCGCTGCGACGAGCAGCAGAGCGGCGGCGATTGCCGCAATGTGGCGGCCGTCTATGTCAGCATCGACGAGTACCGGCTGGGCGCGACCTATTACGAGCGGGCCTGCTCGAACGGTCATGCCAATTCCTGCGACATGGCCCGCCAGTGGCAGACCTATTTCCGCGACCAGGCCGCCTATGAAGCCAATATGGCCGCACTGAACGCCCAGATCGAGGCGCCGCTGGCCCAGGGCCGCTATGGCGATGCCGTGTCGGTCGCGATCAATACCGCCCGTTCGCGCGATCTGGCCGAGCGCGCCATCCTCGCCGCCCGGCAGGCCGGCCGGATGGGCGATATCGCGACGAATGATCTTTATGCTGCTGCGCTGTGGTTCTCGTCGGGCCCGGTACGCCAGGCCGCCGATGCGGAACTCGCAGCTCGCGGCACCGGGCTGGAAGGCCGTTTCGGCACCGGCACCAACTCACCGGGCGCCGCTGACGCCCGCTGGCGCGAACTCTACGGCTCCAGCGCGCCGACCTATACATCGTCCAGCGCGAGCTCCACGCCGCCGCCGATGGCCAGCTCTGCGGATATCTCTGCCGCGACACGGGACCGCTATCGCTATGCCCACTGCGTGATGAGCGGCAGCAATACGAGCGCGCAGGTCTGCCAGTAGAACTCAGAGAAAGCCGTGCGGGCGCACCGGCAGCGGTGCGCCCGCACACGATTTTAGTGAACCGTGATATCGCCGTCGCGGGCAAGACGGCCGGCCAGCGCGTCTTCCATCACCGAGCGCAAGGCGCGCCAGGCATCGGCGCCCTCGGGCTGGCCCTGCTCGTCCAGATCCGTCACCGCCTCGTCGGCATAGCCGATCGCCTGGGGGCCGTGCAGATCGACCATGGTCCAGGCGATCTGGCGGATATCTTCGACGGTGATATGGACGCGCGGGGTCATGCAACGGGCTCCTGTGGACGGGTCTGCCAGACACAGGAGCAAGGGCGGGGCCAAATCGGCACTCCGATTACATATAATAATATCTGATAGTTAGACTATCAGCACCCGAGCCGGCCGGCGGTCAGCCCTGCCCTCCGGACGATTTTGCCGAGTCGTTCCGACCGGGTGCGTATCCGCCGCTGTCGAGATAGGCGATTTCTTCCGCGGTCGAGCTCCGCCCCAGCGCCTCATTGCGATAGGGGAAGCGCCCGAACCGCTCGATCACCTCGCGATGCTTGCGGGCATGATGCAGGGTGGAGCCGGTCTCCAGCCGCTCCTGCGCCAGCGCGATGCAGCGATCCTGGTCGGCCAGGGCTTCGGAATGCATGAAGGGCAGATAGACGAAGGCGCGGCGATCCTCGGCGACGGCCCAATCCAGACCACGATCGATCATGGCATCAGCGATATCGCGTGCCAGCGGGTCGAATTCGAAGGCCTTGCCCGAACCGCGCCAGACATTGCGCGGAAACTGGTCGAACAACAGGATCAGCGCCAGGGCGCCCTCGGCATCGTCGAGCCAGGGATGAGAGCCGGCGCGATAGCGCGCGGCCTCGCGCTCGATCGCCTTGCCGAAGCGCCGGCGCAACACGGCATCGAACGCGGCGGACACGGCATACCATTTCGCCGGCCCGGCCTCCTCGAACCAGAAATCGATGATGTCCTGCGGCGTCGGGTCGGCAAGGCTCATACGCGAAGGGCTCCGGACTGGATCTGCTCGTACAATTCCGGGGTCAGAGTGACATAGCGCCCCTCGCCGGGATGGTCGAACAGGATCGTGTCCGAAATCGCGGCCGGATCAAAGCCTTCCTTCACCAGATCCACCTTGCGGAATTTGAACGTGCCGGTCGTGTCGGTCTGCGGCTGCAGGCGCAGGAAGAGCGGACGGGCAAAGGCCGGCAGTTCGGCGTGGACATGGGCGTGCAGCGCGTCGAAGTCGACACCGTCGGCGGACAGGACCAGCGCGGCCATGCCGGCGCGGCCGGAATGCCCCTCCACCTCGACGCCATAGACATTGGCCTGCTCGACACCGTCGACGCTCAGCGCTTCGGCCACCTCGCCGGTCGCCACGTTTTCCGACTTCCAGCGGAAGGTGTCGCCGACTCGGTCGACGAAATAGTAATAGCCCAGCTTGTCGCGCGTCATCAGGTCGCCGGTGCGGAACCAGGCATCGCCCTCTTCATAGACATTGCGCAGGATCTTCTTCTCGGTGTCTTCCTTGCTGCCATAGCCGTCAAAGCGGAAACGGGCGTCGTCGGTGTCAATCTTGCCGATCGCCTCGCCCACCTCGCCGGGCGCACACTGGATGCAGAACCCGTCCTCGCCGCGCATCGGCTTTTCCGCCTCCATGTCGAAGCGGACGAGATCGATATTGAAGCGGGATTTCAGATAGCCGGGCACGCGGCCGATCGACCCGGGCGTGTTGTCGGTATTGACCAGGCCGACATTGCCCTCGGTCGAGCCGTAGAATTCCACGATCTGCGGCAGATCGAACCGCTCCTGGAACTCCTCCCAGACCTCGCGGCGCATGCCGTTGCCAATGGCAACACGCAGCTTGTGCTGTTTTTCCTCGGGCGTCTCGGGCGAGTTGACCAGGAAACGGCACAGCTCGCCGACATACATGAACATGGTGGCGCCGAAGCGCTGTACGTCGGGCCAGAAATTCGTCGCGGAGAAGCGCGGCCGGATGATCAGCGCGCCGCCGAAACAGATCGCACAGCCCACACCGCACAGCCCGCCCGTCGCATGATAGAGCGGCAGCACCATCATCATGCGATCGGTCTCGCGCGCCTTGGCGACGATGGCGAAGACGTGGAGATAATAGAGCGCGCGGATATGCGTCATCAGCGCCGCCTTGGGCAGACCGGTCGTGCCGCTGGTGAACATTTTCAGCACCGCGTCTTCCGGCTTCACCGTGTCTCGCAGGATGGGGTCGGGCCGTTCCGACGACTGCGCCGCCAGGGCCGCGTCGAAGGACTGCGCCCCGTCGAGTTCACCGTCGAACACCCAGGCGCCGATCTCGCCGATACCGCAACCGCGGGCGCTCTCATAGGCACCGGCCAGTTCGCCCTCGACGATGGCGTGCTTCGTCTCGCCGATGGTCAGGCAGTGGGCAAGGGAATGACCGGTGAGCTGGTTGTTGATCAGCGAGATCACGATGCCGACCTTGGACAGGCCGAACCAGATCGCGATGTATTCCCAGCGATTGCTCATGAACAAGGCGACCGTGTCGCCGGGCTTCAGGCCCCGGTCCAGTGCCCAGTGGGCGACCCGGTTCGCATAGGCGTCGAACTGGCGGTAGGAAATCTCGCCATCGTCCAGCAGGGCCATGGGCCTGTCGGGATAGCGGTCGACGGTCGCCTCGATCTTGTCCGGCACGCGCATGCCGGAGCCCGAGCCCACCTTGCGGATCTCGCGCAGCACGCGAAGCATGCCCGACACATAGTCGAACTCGCGCTTGATCGCGCCGAAAACGCCCATCGATTTCCTCCCGTTTTGCCCAGCAGAGTAGGTAGGGACCCCACCCGGTCAAGCACAACAGGACGACTGCGGCGGCAAGTGTGAAACGTGTTTCAGAACATGTCCGGGAATTTCCGCGTCAACCGGCGGATCACCGCCGGTAGCGCGTCCCTTCGCGGCCGGTTTCCGCAGCGAGAGCAAGGCAGACCGCCAGCAGGGGCAGATCCTTCAGGATGAAATGCCCGGCCGATGCCAGCGCCGGGAAACCGCCCAGCTCGCTCTCCCAGGATCCGGAGAAGGTGACCAGGAAGGACAGGGTCACGCAGAAGGTCACCGCGGCCAGGAAAAGCCCGGTCCGGTAGGCTCGGGTCGAGAACCAGAAACCGAAGAGCGCGGCGACCGTGAACAGCTCGATCGCGCCGATCGCATAGGAGGTGCCCTGGAGACCGATCTGGCCGGGCATCCAGTAGAAGAAGAGGTGCGAGCGCACGAGCGGTTCGATCCCGGCCGCCTCGGTGGCGGTGAATTTCATCGCGCCGATCCAGCCGAGCACCAGCACCAGCCCGGCCCACATCACCAGCTGTGCCCATACCCGCATCTGCGAATACCGGTTGGAGAACATGCGCGTATTGTCGAAG
Organism: Maricaulis sp.; assembly: GCF_017642925.1. GTDB lineage: Bacteria > Pseudomonadota > Alphaproteobacteria > Caulobacterales > Maricaulaceae > Maricaulis. The sequence continues at coordinate 58,341 of NZ_JAEPOL010000018.1, forward strand.
GAGCCGCACCACAGGGCGAGACCGAGAATGGCGAGATATTTGATGATGTCCTGACCCGCGCCGATGGCCGGAAAACCGCCCTCGGCCGCGATCCAGACCGGATTGGTGAGCATCAGCGTCAGCGCGCCGACGCAGAACAGGCCGAGCATGGCAAAGCCGATACGCCTGAAGCTGCCGGAGGGAATGGGCAGGCCGATCAGTACGGCCATGACGATCTGGTAGACGCCGATTGCCCGCGCGGCCGAAGACGCCTGGTCGGACACATCCGGCAGCATGGCATGACCATCAAGCCAGCTCGACGTGATCGCCGTGCCGACGCTTGTGAAATCCATGGCGCCGAACCACAAGAAAGTCAGCGCCAGCGCGAAACGCGCAAAAATCAACGCACTACCCGGTGACAGCAAGGCCCGCCTCCTCAAACTCACCCCGCCAGCTGGCCGGTGCCGACGCTAGCACTCCGGACCGCATCTGACGAGGCCGCGAACACGTCCGCCGATCAAAAGTTGCAATTGGCAGCGTGAAAGCGCTGGCTGGCGGTGGTGGTGGATGGTGTGGCGGATGGCTTGTCACGAACAGTCCGCCTTCGCCAAGGCTTCGGCGAGACAGCCTACGCTCGAGGATAGGGCACGGCTTGCCTAGCCGAAGCTCGCGCAAGCGAGCGTAGGCTGGTGCCCCTGGTCAGACTCGAACTGACACTCCTTGCGGAAACGGATTTTGAATCCGTCGCGTCTACCAATTCCGCCACAGGGGCTCCGGGGCGGGGTAAAGCCGCCGCCCGAGCGCGCCGCAAGCTGACCGCGAACCCCCGGCAAGTCAACAAGCCATTGCGCTCGACGGGACGGGCCGCGCTGGCTAGTGTCCGCGCATCTCGACACCGTTTGTCAGGACACGATCCGCATGACCGATGCAGCCGAAAACCGGGGCCTCCTGTCGGCCCTGGAAGCTATTGCCGCAGACACGGGCGAGGAGGGCTGCACGCTGGGCGAATTCGTCGACGCCCTCGGCGAGCGCGCCTTCGGCATCATCCTGTTCGCCATGGCCCTGCCGGTTTCCATCCCCTTCCTCTATGGCGTGCCGCAGGTCATGTCGCTGCCGATGATGGCACTGGCGGCCCAGATGGCGATGGGCCGCGACGAACCCTGGCTGCCGGTGAAGTTCAAGGCGCGGCGCCTGTCCAAGGCCGGTCTGGACCGGATGGCGCGCAGCGGCCGCAAATGGTTCGGCTGGCTGGAAGCGCTCGCCCGGCCGCGCCTGCGTTTCCTGTCCGGCCCGTCGGCCGAGCGCGCGATCGGCGTCATCTTCATGATCTTCTGCGCCTCGATCCTGGTGCCGCTGCCGGCCACCAACACCACGCCGGGGATCGCGCTCGCCATCGCCGCGCTGGGCCTTCTGACCCGCGACGGGCTGCTGATCATTGCCGGCCTGATCCTGGGTCTGGTGTGGATCACGCTTTTGTTGGTTTTCGGCTATGCCATGATTGATATAGCCAAGGACTTCCTCCGGTCCCTGGTTTAGCGGGCCGGCAGGTCTGTGCGAATTGGTCGCGGTACATGTTCGGGCCCGGCCGCTAGATTGCCCGGTACTTGCAACAATGGACACCATGACACCTGTTCTGACCCAGTTCCCCCTTTCGCGCTGGCCCCTGCTGATGGCAGGCGGCTCGCTTCTTCTGCTTCTGGGCGCCTGGGGCTTCCAGTATATCGGCCACTACGATCCCTGCGCCTTGTGCTACGACCAGCGCCATATCCATATGGCGGTGATCGCTCTGGGCTTGGCCTTCGGCGGCCTGATGATCGCCCGCCCGGGTCTTGCCCGTTTCGCACCCTTCATGATTTTCGCCGTGGCGGCCGTGCTGATCTTCTCGGCGGGCTTTTCGGCCTGGCATGCGGGGATCGAGTACAAATGGTGGGATGGTCCGGAAACCTGCACCGCTTCGGGCGGCAGCGTGTCGGTCTCCGACGTGCTCGCCGCGCTGGACGGCCAGCGCCCCGTCGTCCTGTGCGACGAGGCGGCCTGGACACTGCTGGGCATCTCGATGGCAGGCTATAACGCGCTGATCTCGGCCGCGATGGCCGGCCTGTCGATCGCCGTGGGCATCCGGGGGCTGAAGTCATGACCGCGCAACGCGCACCCCGCCCGCCTTTGCCCGGCCGCCGCCGCGACCGGACGCGGATCGAGCAGATGGTCCGCGTCGACCATGCCGGCGAATATGGCGCCGTGGCGATCTATCAGGGTCAGCGCGCCGTGTTCGGACAATTGCCGCACAAGGCCCGTATCGCCGCCCAGCTGGAGGAGATGGAGGCCGACGAGCAGCACCATCTCGACACGTTCGACCGGCTGATCTTCGAACACGACGCCCGCCCCACCGCGCTGGCCCCCGTCTGGGACGTCGCCGGTCACGCGCTGGGCGCCGTCACCGCGCTGATGGGCGAAAAGGCGGCCCATGCCTGCACCGAAGCCGTCGAGACCGTCATCGAACGCCATTATGCCGGCCAGGTCGCCGAGCTGAAGGCGATGGGCGAGGACGAGCTGGCCGAGCTGTTCGAAAAATTCCGTCTGGAAGAGATCGAGCACCGCGACCTCGCCGTCGAGGAAGGCGCAAAGGAAGCCCCCGGCTACGCCCTCCTCTCCCGCGCCATCCAGGCCGGCTGCAAGATCGCGATCAAGGTGAGCGAGCGGGTGTAAGGACTCTACCGCCCCAACACCATCGTCATCCCCCGGCTTGTCCGGGGGATGACGCTGCTGGAGTTTATGCCCCCCTAAACCACCGGCAGCCGCACCGCGAACACCGTTCCCGCCGCATCGCTCTCGACAAGCTCGACATCGCCGCCATGAGCGCGGGCGAGTTCGCGGGCGATGGAGAGGCCGAGGCCGGTGCCGCCCTTGCGGACCGATCCGGAGAAGGCCTCGAACAGGCGCTCGCGCGCCTTGGGCGGCAGGCCGGGACCGGTATCGCGGATCTCGATGACGGCCTGGCCATCCACAAGAGTTGAGACAGCCACAAGCGCGCGCTCACCGGCCTGCTCCTGCATCGCCTGGATGGCATTGCGGCACAGGTTGAGAAAGAGACGGTGCGCCTGGTCCGGATCGGCATCCAGCAGCAGCGTGTCCGCGACGCGGTTGTCCCAGCTGACGCCGGAGCCCGCCAGACCGGCATCGGCCACCACCTCGTCCAGCAGCGCCCGCGCCGGCACGGCGGCCCGCACCGGCGGTGTTTCCTCGGCCCGGCCGTATTGCAGCGTCGCCTCGCACAGGCGGATACCACGGTCGACGGCACGGACCAGCCGCTCGCCCATCTTGCGCACCCGCTCATCGCTCTCGGTCGCGAGCCGGTCGGAGACCAGCTGGGCGCTGGCCAGCACATTGCGCAGATCGTGATTGATCTTGGCGACGGCGCCACCGAGGGCCGCCAGGCGCTCGCGCTGGTGCAGTGCCTGACGGATATCGGCCTGCATGCGCGCCAGCTCCGCTTCGGCCTGGCCGATCTCGGTGCGCGCACCGGATGGCCGGATCGCACGCGCGGGGTCGGACGGATCGGCGCTGAAATGCGTCATCGCCGCCGCCAGCCGCCGCATCGGGCGCACAAAGAGGTAGAAGAGCGCGGCATAGATCACCGCTCCGGCGATCGCGGCCCCGATACTCGCCCACACCAGCAGCCAGCGCGAGAAGGCGTGCAATTCCGCCCGCAGCGGCGTTTCGCGCACAATCACGTCGATCGTCTCGCCCGGCGCCCCCATCGGCTCGGCCCGGATGCGCAACAGCCGGCCCGGCGGGGCGAACAGCACATCGACCGTGTCGCGAAGATGGGTGAACCAGCCCGCCTTGCGCAGATCCGTCTCCACCAGCCCCTCGCCGATCGGGCCGGAATAGAGCACCAGCTCGTTCATGCCGTCGCGCACGCGGGACACGGCGACGGCATCGGCGCCCATCAGCAGCGCCCGCACCTCGTCCTCGCCCAGCGCACCGCCCGGCGCCACATCGGCCGCCAGCGCGGCCAGGTGCGCCGCCTCGGCACGGTCGCTCATCCATTGCATGCGGAAGCCGGCGGCGGCCGGAAAATAGATCAGCGCCACGCCAGCCGCGATCAGGCCCAGCGTGACCATCAGCAACTGCCCGGGCAGGCTGTCGATCAACGGCCCGACACCCCGGCGGTGCGGCGGCTGGCCTTCCTCGCTCGGGCGGGAAGAATCGGTGTCCGGATCGTTGACCATGAGCTGGCAGGCCGAATAGCCTAGGCGTCCGGGTGCGGCAAGCGGAAGGCGATGAGCAGCCGGCCTGCCCCGGCCATGGTAGCGAACAGGGCTTTTGCCTGCGCAATCTGCGGCACCCGCCCTTGACGTGGCCGGATGGGCCGCGTATTAGCCGCCGCTCTCGAATTGAACGCCGATGGAGCGCGACCGTGAAACGCACATTTCAACCGTCCAAGCTCGTCCGCAAGCGTCGGCACGGCTTCCGTGCGCGCATGGCGACGAAAAACGGCCGTCAGGTTCTGGCCCGCCGCCGGGCCAAAGGCCGCAAGCGCCTGTCCGCCTAAATACGATGGACACGCAGCCGCTGGCCGTTAATCGGCTGAAAAAGCGGCGCGAATTCTTGTTCGTCGCCCAAGGCAAGAAAGCCGTCCGGTCCAGCGTCGTCATCCAGGCGCGAAGACGGGACGGCTCTTCTTGTTTGTACGATACGGTCGGCGCAGGCTTCACCGCCACGCGCAAGATCGGCGGCGCAGTTGTCCGGAATCGCTGCAAACGCCGTTTGCGCGAGGCCGCAAGGCTGCTACTCCCCCTCCACGGACAGCCCGGCTTTGACTATGTATTCATCGCGCGTGCGTCCACGTCCGCAAAGGACTGGCCGCGTCTGATGGGGGATGTCAAAAGCGCACTGGTGAGCCTCGCCGAAGACGGAGCTCCGGGTGGCAAGGGACAAACAGCCTGAAAGGCCGAGTTTTCATGGGCGAAGAACAACGCAATCTGTTTATCGCGCTGGGTCTGATCCTGGCCATCATGCTGGGCTATGAGTTCTTCTTCCTGCGCCCGGCCCAGGAAGCCCGCGAGGCCGAGCGCCAGGAAGCCCTGGAAGCCGCCGGCGAACTGGCCGAGGCCGATCCCGACCTGCAATTGCCCGACACCGAAGCGGCGCCCGCCTATGAAACGCGTGACGACGCGCTGGGCGATGTGCAGCGTGTGGAGATCGAGGGTCCGGCCGTCCTAGGCTCGCTCTCGCTGACCGGTTCGCGCTTTGACGATATCCGCCTGCGCCGTCACACGGTCACCGTCGACAATGACACCCCGATCGCCCTGCTCAACCCGATCGGTACCGAACACACCTTCTACGCCCGTGACGGCTGGCAGTCGGCCACGCCGGGCTTTTCCGACCTGCCGGGCAATGCCGCGGAGTGGACGCTGGCCTCGGGCAGCCGCCTGACGCCGGAAACACCCGTCGTGCTGGTCCACGAGACCGCTTCGGGCCTGCGCTTCGAACGCACCGTCTCGCTGGACGAGAACTACATGTTCACGATCGCCGACACGGTGACGAACAATTCCGGCCAGCCGGTCGATCTCGCCCGCTACGGCCTGGTGCGCCATGAAGGCATTCCCGAAGACCTGGTGAACAATATCGCCGTGTTCGAGGGCCCGCTGGCGGTCGTCGACGGCGCCGTCACCCGCACCAAGTTCCAGCGTCTCGCCAAGGGCGAAGGCGAGGAGGAAGTCTCCGGCACCGGCGGCTGGGTCGGCATCACCCAGCGCTACTGGATGGCCGCCGCCATTCCCGACCAGGACGTCGCCTTCACCGCCAATTTCCGCATCCGCGAGCGCGGCGCCGTCGACGCCTATGAAGCCACCTATATCGAAGCAACGCGCGAGCTTGCGCCGGGCGCCTCGATGACCTCGACGGCCTATGTCTTCGCCGGCGCCAAGGAGCTGGACGTGCTCGACGCGGTCGAGGAAGACTACGGCATCGAGCGCTTCGACATGTCGATCAACTGGGGCTGGCTGTGGTTCCTCACCCGGCCCTTCGTCTGGCTGCTGCACCTGCTGGAAGGCGTTATCGGCCAGTTCGGCCTGGCCATCCTGGCTCTGACCCTGATCATCAAGCTCTTCATGTTCCCGCTGGCCAACCGCGCCTACGCCTCGATGGCGAAGATGAAGGCGGTGCAGCCGAAAATGCAGGAAATCAAGGAGCGCTATGCTGCCGATACCCAGAAGCAGCAGCAGGCGCTGATGGAGCTGTACAAGAAAGAGAAGATCAATCCGCTGGCCGGCTGTTTGCCGATCCTGCCGCAGATCCCGATCTTCTTCGCGCTGTATCAGACCCTGTTCAACGCCATCGAGATGCGCCACGCGCCCTTCTTCGGCTGGATCCGCGACCTGTCGGCGCCGGACCCGACGAATGTGTGGAACCTGTTCGGTCTCATCCCCTACGATCCGTCCGGCATCTGGCTGATCGGCGGGGTTCTGGGCATCGGCGCCTGGCCGATCATCATGGGTATCACCATGGCCGCCCAGCAGGCGCTGAACCCGCCGCCGAACGATCCGATGCAGGCGCGCATCTTCGCCATGCTGCCGATCGTCTTCACCTTCGTGCTGGCACCCTTCGCGGCCGGCCTGGTGATCTACTGGGCGTGGAACAACTTCCTGTCGGTCGCCCAGCAATACATCATCATGCGCCGCCACGGGAACGAGACCCAGCTGGACAAGCTGATCAAGCGGCTGCAGGGCAAGGCTTCGGGAGACCAGTCCTGACGGGCGACGACGATCTCGATCTGGCAGCGGGGCGGCGGCTTTTCTCGCGGCCCTGCACCTTCATCATGGGCGCGGTCAGCCTGCAGCAGCTGCCCGAGCCCGACCGCACCGAGATCGCCTTTGCCGGACGCTCCAACGTCGGCAAGTCCTCGCTGATCAATGCCCTGACGCGGCAGAACAATCTCGCGCGCGCCTCCGGCGAGCCCGGCCGCACGCGCGAGCTGAACTTCTTCAATGTCGACGACACCAATCTGCGCATTGTCGACCTGCCGGGCTATGGCTATGCCAAGGCGCCCAAGGACGTGGTGGAGAAGTGGACCAAGCTGACGCGCAACTTCCTGCGCGGCCGGGTCAATCTCAAGCGCGTCTACCTGCTGATCGACAGCCGTCACGGCCTCAAGCCCGTCGACGAGAAGATCATGGACGTGTTCGACGAGGCGGCCGTGAGCTACCAGATCGTCCTGACCAAGACCGACAAGATCAAGCCGCCAGCGGTGAAGCGGATCACCGAGGAAACGCTGCAGGCGATCATGAAACGCCCGGCGGCCTTCCCGCGCGTCGTCGCCACCACCAGCGCCAAGGGCGACGGGATCGATGTGCTGCGGGCGGAGATCGCCGCCCTCCTGCCGGAGTTCTGATGCGATGATGCGCCTGCCGGTCCGGATCGCCGCCTGCCTCGCCCTTCTCGGCCTTGCCGCGTTTGCGAGCCCGCGTGCCGGGGCGGCCGAGATCTGCAACGAGACCAGCTATATCACGCACATCGCCGCGGCCTGGGCGGTCGAGGGCGGGGTCGCCATCGAGGGCTGGACGCGCGTCCGCCCGGGCGAATGCGCCGAGGTGGCCCAGGAAGTCGATCTGGACGTCGACACCCAGCCCCTCTTCTTCTACGCCAAATCCACCACCGCCTATCTCGGCGGCGTGCGCGAGTGGCGCGGCACGGTGCCGCTGTGCGTCGACGAGACGGATTTCGAGGTTGTCGCCAATACGCGCTGCGCCGCCCTGGGCCTGGCCTCGCGCGACTTCTTCATGCGCGAGGGCGATGCGCGCGAGCGCACCGTACTGGTCGAACCGTCCGAATTCGGCCGCCGCGCCCAGGTCGCCGGCATCCAGCGCCTCTTGCAATCGGCTGGCTATGCCGTCACCGGCGTCGACGGTTATGACGGCCGCTCCACGCGCCGTGCCGTCTCGCGCTTCCAGTCCGAGGCCGGTATTTCCGGCAATCCCGGCGATGCCGCCCTGATCGACGCGCTCGAGGCGCGGGCGCTGGAGCGCAATGCCAGTTCCGGCCTGATCGTGTGCAACGAGGCCGACGGCGATATCGCCACGGCGATCGGCCACCGGGTCGGCGAGATCTGGCAGTCGCGCGGCTGGTGGCGCATCCATGCGGGCGAATGCGCGCGCCTGCTCGCCGCCCGGCTGGAGACCGACAATGCCTTCATCTATGCCGAGCGCGTCTCCGGCCAGGGCCGCCGGCCGATGAGCGGCGGCAATGAGCGCTTCTGCCTCGCCCCGGCCCGCTTCGTCTCGGAAGGCCGCACCGAATGCGCCGAGCGCGGCTATACCGCCGCCGGCTTCCGCCGCGTGCCGCAGCCGGAAAACGGCGGCGTGCGCGTCACCCTCACCGAGGCCGATTTCCAGGGATTGCGGCAATGAGCGAAAGGCAGACCGGTATCCAGGACGGCCAGAAAGACGGCCAGGAAGACGGGCCGCAAGGCGCCGACCTCACCCACGCCACCCACTGGGTGTTCGACCTGGACAACACGCTCTACCCCTCCAGCGCGCCGGTGATGAGCCAGGTCGACCGCCGCATGACGCAATTCGTCGCCCGGCTCCTCGCCCTGCCCGAGGACGAGGCCTACCAGGTCCAGAAACACTACTGGCGCACCTATGGCACCACGCTGAACGGGCTGATGGCCAATCACGAGATCGACCGCAGCGCCTTTCTCGACTTCGTGCACGATATCGATGCCAGCGTGATCGATCCCGACCACACCCTGGCCGGCCGCATCGCCGCCCTGCCCGGCACCCGCCTCGTCTACACGAACGGCTCGCGCCGCCATGCCGAGAATATTCTCGGCCGTCTCGGCCTCACCCATCTGTTCGACGATATTTTCGATGTCGAGGCCGCCGGCTTCACGCCCAAACCCCATCGCGCGGGCTTCGACCGTTTCACCGCCCGTTTCGATATCCCCGCCGCACAATCCGTCTTCTTCGAGGACAGTGTGCGCAATCTCAAGACCGCCCACGAAATGGGCTTCACCACCGTCCTCGTCCGCGCCAAGGAAGGCCCGCGGGACGAAGAAAGCGCCGGCCCGGACGAACACCCCGAGCATGTGCACTACGCGGTGGATTGTCTGAGTACGTTTCTGGGGGATGTGCGGGTGAAACGCAGCTAGCACCGCGACTGCCCGCTCCTTGTCATCCCGGACGCATGCCCGGCCCTGATCCCGGCTCAAGGCCGGGAGGGCGTAGATCCGGGACCCATAATCCCGGTGCACATCCCGCTGTCTCCACTATCGGACCTGCTTTCGGCCGACATTGGCGCGTATGGGTCCCGGCTCTACGGCCCGCTTTCGCGGGCCATCCGGCCGGGATGACAAGGGGACGAATTGCCGGATCGGCGCCGTCGACTGGCCCGTCACCGAGAGCATCTGGTTGAGACCGTTATAGCTGGTCGCTTCATCGAAATTGACGAAGTCGGTCCAGGCATAGCCGGTATTGCTGTCCGTCCGGCTGGTGATCTGGCCCGCCGGATTGTGGCTGAAGGTCAGGGTGCGGTCGTCGGACGTGCCGGCCAGGTTCTGCACCAGCTCGTCCAGCCGCAAGGCGGTATACTCAAATCTAGGACTATGTGTGTCCGGCAGGTTCACCTGTGCCCGGCGCCCTCTCCGCCATCGAACTCAACAAGATAGCGCCGATATTGCTCTTCGCTAATCTCCTCAGCCACCCAGCTTTCCGGCAAGACATACTCCTCCGAACAGGAAACATATATATACACAATATTGTTTTTCATTATAGGCGGGAATTGAGGCCTGCCTCGCTTGTAAGACTCAGGCACAATTTCATTAATATAAAGATTTCCTATTTCTCCGTTTACCCGCCACTCCTCCATGGGTTGAGAAACAGCCAAAAAGCATCCATTAGAAATCACCTCCGGCCTTCCATTATTTTCAAAAAATGCCCCTTCCGAATGCGAACCATAATTGCATGCAGACAACGCAATCGAAGAAAAAGCTAGAGAAACTCGGAAAAGATTAGCCATCTAACATCCAGTCCTTCCAACAGTATTTGATGTCATAATAACATTGATGTTGCCTCTCACCCCCGGATTAAATCGCATCCGAACAAGATCGGCCCCTCCGACCTCTATGTGTCGAGGGGTCGACATCGAAAATCTGTTGACAGGAATCGATGTGGAGCTCGTCAAGACATAAGGATGGAAGGCGTGACGAATGGAATCCAGACCCGATGGAAAGTCTTGCGGCGGCAACCGTTGATACTCAAACAGCTCAACCAATAAAACTCCGTCGGATGTCGCCGAGCCGATAACCTGGTCGATCAAGAGGTCAAGCGCTTCGCCAATCACCCCCGCAAACCCCATACTGTCCCACGGGATCACGCCAGGCCCGACCGGGGTGCTGACGACATTTGCCTGAACGATAAGCCTGGAAACCGCCGGATCCAAATTCCCCCCAATACCTTCAACGTTGGACTGATGCGCCGTTCCACAGGCTGAGTAAGACGAAGCCCCCGGCCCACTATCAAAATGCACTCCGTTCAGCCCGCCGCGGGAAAAGCTGGGGGCCGACGGAATGAGAATCAGCCTGTCACAGATAAGGGTATTGCCGACTTGCGTTAAGCTTCGGCATTGCCCCGTCCAGTCTTCGTGCTCCGCCCCGCCGTCATCGCAATCGTTGGGATCCAACCCCAACGGATCCACAAAATTCACCGGATCCCCGCCGACATAAGCGTAGAGATTCATGCCCCCGCTCACCCCGATCGGATCGGTCTGCATGAAGCGGCCGAGCTCGGGATGATACGCCCGGTTCTTGTAGTGGTAGAGGCCGGTTTCGGGGAGCCAGACCTGGCCGGTATAGCCGAAGCGGCCGGCATTGCCGCTCGCCGGGGCGCCGTATTCGTCATAGCTGTTGATCTGGATCGCCGCGCCCGACCAGTCGGTGACGGCGACAATCGATCCCCGCTCGTCCGCCAGCAGCCATTGCCGCGTCGACACCGACGTGCCGGCATATTGCACCAGCGGCTCGTCCGCGCCGGGCCCGTGAACATACCGCGCCGTCAGCGTGCCGGAACCATTATATTCCGCGATCAGGTCGAGACCGTCATATTGCATCTCGCGGAAGGTGATGCCCGTGCCCGAGGTCTCCTGCAGACGCCCGGCCGGATCGTAGGCCAGATCGATCGACGTCCCGACACCGCTCAGCCGGTTATAATGATCGTATTCATAGGTCTGGCCCTGATGATCCCGGGTCATGTTGCCCCGGCCGTCATAGAGCGGCGCCGTCGACTGGGCCGTCACCGAAAGCAACTGGTTGAGACCGTTATAGCTGGTCGTCTCGTCAAAATTGACGAAGTCGGTCCAGGCATAGCCGGTATTGCTGTCCGTCCGGCTGGTGATCTGGCCCGCCGGATTATGACTGAAGCTCAGCGTGCGATCGTCGGACGTGCCGGCCAGGTTCTGCACCAGCTCGTCCAGCCGCGAGGCGGCGTCGTAATCATAATCCGTCGTCACGCCATTGCCGCGCGTCAGCAGGGTGCGCCGGCCATGCTGGTCATAGGTGAGTTATGAGCACACCCGCCCCTCCGAATTCGACCTGAGGAAATCAAATGAAAGCGCGATACAACAAGTCTACCTTGAACGAAAAGCGACAACTAATATTGATACGTAGCACAAAAATGCCAACACAAATATTATTGGATGAATTTCGATTCCCATTATAGAAAAAATTATCAAAATAAATGAGAATGCCACAGACGCGACACCTAAAATTGCCCTTACCACAATCTCTGAAATTGACACTGCGTCACCTATTCACAATTTTGCTCAACTGGAGTCATGGCGTGCACAAATCCCAGCCCAGTAGCCACCCCAAAGCTAGCCCCACCGTCTACAGCCTTTCTCTGAAGCCCCAGATGCTGGCGAAGAGGCGCAGAAAACATCGACCGCCCCCTGACTGCGGCCCTCGCGACAACTCTACCAACAGAGCCACCTACGAGCATGGTAAGCGCGCCTGAGTATACGTTCTGATAGCTTCCACCATTCAATCCGTGAACGATTCCCGACCCAATATGCATAGCTGTCGCCGAGTATGACAACAGCGCACCGGCCCCCAAAAGAACCGGAGCAGCGACAGGCGCTGCTGGCGTGAGCAACGACACCCCCCCCAGCATGGTCATCCCGGCACCAAGACCAGCAACATTCCCAGACCAGCGCGCCGCCGTATTTGCCATGTCCATCCATGTTTGATTGCAGCCAGTTGCCACATCGGCGCCCTCCAATAAATTCCCTTCGGAATCGGGCGCATACGGCACGCCTTCCGCCATATCCTGCAGGAATTGATCCAAGGCGCGACCCGATAGACATGCAGTTGCGTTGGGATCGCAATCGTCAAAAATGTAGCGATCACGAAGCGTTGGGTCCGGGGTTTCCCACGGGCAGACATCGTTAGGTTGGGGCGGGAAAATAGTGCCGCACTCCGGGTGCAACCCCAACGGATCCACCAGATTCACCGGATCCCCGCCGACATAGGCGTAGAGATTCATCCCGCCATTCACCCCGATGGGATCGGTCTGCATGAAGCGTCCCAGCTCCGGATTATACGCCCGGTTCTTGTAGTGGTAGAGGCCGGTTTCGGGGAGCCAGACCTGGCCGGTATAGCCGAAGCGGCCGGCATTGCCCGGCGCCGGGGCGCCGTATTCGTCATAGCTGTTGATCTGGATCGACGCGCCCGACCAGTCGGTGACGGCGACAATCGATCCCCGCTCGTCCGCCAGCAGCCATTGCCGCGTCGACACCGCGCTGCCGGCATATTGCACCAGCGGCTCGTCCGCCCCCGGCCCGTGAACATACCGCGCCGTCAGCGTGCCGGTGTTGCTGTATTCCGCGATCAGGTCGAGACCGTCATACTGCATCTCGCGCAGGGTGATGCCCGTGCCCGAGGTCTCCTGCAGGCGCCCCGCCGGATCATAGGTCAGATCGATCGACGTCCCGACACCGCTCAGCCGGTAGGACGTGTCGTAATAGGTACGTGTGATCCGGTCAGGTCCGCAGTTGCCACAGCCACAAAGCCTAAACCTACGGAACGAACTCTTGCAAAAAACCTTTTTCTAGTTCGCTCCCGTACTTATCCGCATACTGATAGAGTTCATTACGCAGCTCTGAGCACCCAATCTCCGCGACCACCATCGACGCAAGGAACATGTATCCGCCACCACTGCTAAACACGCCCCCGCTAACAGCCCGCACTGCATCAATCAAACCAGCGCAATGAAAAATTTTAGAAAACTCAGAATCATAAAATGCGTCGCAGAAAATCTGAACATCGCTGCTTCTTTCTATGCAATATAAATCTAGATAATTATTATAGTAAGAAAAATATTGATTCATAAATTTATTCAAGGAAAACCCGTAGAACGAAATATTTTCTACCTCGATTTCAAACCCGAAATTCGATTTCAACTTTTTCCCAGCGATTTTTGCATACTTGAGAGCCCCAAACGAGACGGTCGGCGACACCCTACTCCCCTCCATCTGGTGGAAGTGCACAGCAACGTCCACACCTCCAGGTAGAGAGCGTCGGATATTATTTTGACCTTGGGACTTGAAGCCGAGCGCGCACAATCGACTGCGAACCTCATTCAACAGCACACCACTCAAGCTCTCCTCCCGCGCTGTCGCCAAAGACTGTTATAGCCCAACTCATCCATAAGGAGCGCCCGAGCAACGGATAACGCTCGCGCCGACTGTTACACTCCGCCCCAGAGCGGAAAGTGGCAAACCGGGCGTTAGGCCGATACTCGCCGCTCTGGGGCCACGAGGTATGGCGGACATCGAATTGATTGCGGCAAAAACTTCTTCTTGCCGGGAAGTCATATCCCCGTTCCCGTACTTCGCATCAAGGAAAGTCCAACCTTCATCATGGCGAACAACCAGATCAATGACAGCATAGCGCCCCGATGGCGCATGAATCCTCACTTGCGACATCACCTCACACCCCGCCTCTGTCAAGCGCCGTTCAAGGACTCTCTCCCACGATCTTCCCCTGATATTGTTCCAAAGAACCTGCGGCAGCGCCGCAAGAACGGTCCTGAAGATCGATGGCTTGCGGCCAGTTACAACAATACATTCAATGTCTGAATTCTGACACGCTTCATTAGAGCCCTCCTGCCCACCCGACCCTGCCCAAACATTCCCGTTCTGGTCGAAGAACTTGTAGTCCGTGAGATGGTAGGTGAGGAAGATTTCCATGAACCAGGTGATCTGGCTCCCGCACATGGAATATGAAGGACATTCGATCCTTGTTCCATCGACCCTGATCCGTTCATCTGCTTCCAACCCCAGCGGATCCACAAAATTCACCGGATCCCCGCCCACATAAGCATACAGATTCATGCCCCCGTTCACCCCGATGGGGTCGGTCTGCATGAAGCGTCCGAGCTCGGGATGATACGCCCGGTTCTTGTAGTGGTAGAGGCCGGTTTCGGGCAGCCAGACCTGGCCGGTATAGCCGAAGCGGCCGGCATTG
>NZ_JAEPOL010000009.1 GCF_017642925.1 Maricaulis sp.
TCTCGAAAACTGCAGGCACGGGCCGGTCGAGCTATGTGCCGGTGTCCCCGCAGATGGCCACGCCGGAGACTGATGCTGTCACCCACCAGGAGCGGACGAGCTCCGCACGCTCCCGGGCACAAGGGACTGAGCTCATGCCTCCCATCCCGGAAACCGCTGACGAGCATACGCGCAGTTGAGCGGGCGGGGATAAGTTTGCGGCCCCGGCCCCACACTCCGTCATCCTGACGAAGGTCAGGACCCAGATGGTAAAGGGAGATTTTTGCCAGGCGGGCTCAGATCGAATGTCGGCGATGTGCGGGATAAGTGCGCATTCGCGACCACCCAGCTCTATGAACTGGGCCCTGACTGAAGCCAGCGCCCGCGAAAGCGGGTGTCAGGGTGACGGTGCTTGTTGCGGCACTCTCACTCTCTCTTCCAACCGCCTTATTTTTCCCGTACGAAGGCCTGCGCAGGCAGGCCGCAGATCCGGGACCGACCGAAAGTCGTCTCAAGCGATGCGCTTCCCGTAGATCCCGGCGCTCCGCCCGGCCTTCGCCGGGCTTTCAGCCGGGAAAAATGGGAGTGTTTAGGGTGGGGGTTGAGGTTTGCGCCCCCCTACTCCGCAGCCTCAGCGGGCGGCTGGTCGGCCTGGCTGGTCTGGCGGGCCTGCCATTTCGCCAGCAACTGTTTCGATGTCGCGCGCGAACCGTCGGGCGACCAGCCCGGCGGGGCGAGGAGATACAGGGCGGCATCGCGTAGCGAGCGGGCGTGGCGCATGTCGTCGATAATGCCCCACCATTCATGCAGGCTGATCTTCAGCGGGTTGTAGGTGCCCAGGTTTTTCACGATGCCATAGCGGCATGTCTCATTCTCCAGCTCGGGCTGGAATGTGCCGAACATCTTGTCCCAGACGATAAAGACACCGGCATAATTCCGGTCGAGATAGACCGGATTGGTGGCGTGGTGGACCCGATGGTGCGAGGGCGTGTTCATCACCGCCTCGAACCAGGCCGGGCATTTCTTGATCGCCTCGGTGTGGATCCAGAACTGGTAGATCAGGTTGAGCGAGCCGACGAAGGCAATCATCGCCGGATGGAAGCCCAGCAGGATGAGCGCCGAGCCCAGCCAGAGGAATTTCAGCGTCAGCGGGTTGAGCCAGGGCTGGCGCAGCGCGGTTGTCAGATTGTAGTGCTGGGAGGAGTGGTGAACCACATGGTCGGCCCAGAACCAGCGCACGGTGTGGGCAAAACGGTGCGACCAGTAATAGACGAAGTCGTCCAGCACGAAGGCCAGGATCCAGGCCCACCAGGCAAAACCGATATCGAAAAGCCGGTGCTCGTAGACGAACATGGACCAGATCGCCAGCACGGTACCGAACAGCACGGCCGACACAGTGTTTCCCAGCCCCATCACAAGACTGGCCGCACTGTCACGCGCCTCGAACCGGGCACGGCCTGTCGCTCGCGCAAACAGCATCTCGGCGAAAACCGCGATCACGAAGAGCGGGATGGCGATCCAGATCGGATCGAAGTTTTCCACAAAAGCCGGCACGTCCATGGCTTACCCCTTCAGTGCGTTGAGCCTGTCGGCCCAGGATTGCGCCTCATCGGCCGAACTGAAACTCAGCCGGGCCGGCGCGAAGGCAAAATCGTTGAGACGCAGCAGCAGGGAGCCGTCTGCACCGGTTTCAGCAGCGCGCACACTGCCCGGGCCGAGATAGCGAATGACGAAATCGCTGCCGCGCGCGACCAGCAGGCCGATGGTGCGCCCGTCGCGGGACGGTATGAGCGCACTGAGACCGTCAGGCGTCACCAGTCCGCCCTCGCCGGCCTCATATCCCACGGAATCGGTATCGAGCCGGGCCACCGCATCTTCCAGATCGCGGAGCCGGGCGGGCTCGGACAGGCCGAGCCACATATTCAGCACCACCATGGCGGTAATACCGAGAACGGAACCGGCCAGAACGATGAGCAGCATCACGCTCTCCGAAACAACAACGGGCGAAGGCTAACCAGCCTTCGCCCGCCGTCAAAGTCATTTTTGAACGATGTTCACTAGCCGCCACCTTTCTTCCCCACATCGTGGGGAAGTGGGCCGCAGTGAAGCTGCGGGTCGAAGGGGCCCGGCGCACTGCGCCGGGAGGGCGGTCGAATCTGTCGCTGACCTTCTTCCGCCTGCGCTTCGCTCCGGCGGCCCCTCCACCACGCCTCCGGCGCGGTCCCCCTCCCCGCTGACGCGGGGAGGAAAGACCCTGTTCACTAGCCGCGGATGCGGAGCGTCACACCATAGGTCTGCGGATCACCGGGATAGGCGTTGTAGCTGGCGCCCAGATAACCCACCGACGGGAAGCCACCCTTGGTGTAATCCTCGTCGAAGATGTTGCGGCCCCAGAACTGCACCGCCCAGCTGTCGCTGTCCGACCCGATCGTGACCGAGGCGTTGTACAGCGTGAACGCATCCTGGGTCGCGAACGGACGCGGATCCTGCGACGTCGTGTGCTGGAACTCAGAGACGTAGGTCATCTCGCCGCGCCAGTCGATTTCCCAGCCATTGTTCAGCGGCGTGGTCAGGGTCGCGGTGAGCGAGCCGACCAGTTCCGAATTGCCACGATCGCGGCCCGTCAGATCGTTGAACAGCGCGGTGACACCGGCATCATTGGTCCGCTCATTGCCCGGTTCGCACAGGGCGAAGTCCGGATCGCCGGCATCCCACACGCCGGAACCGTCAACATAGGTGTCCGGGCACGGCGCGAACTCGTAATCGCCGTACTTGCTGTCGATCAGATAGGTGAAACCACCCGTGAAGAGCAGGTTGTCGACCGGGGACCACTGGCCCTCGAATTCGATACCCGACACTTCGATCGAACCGGCGTTTTCAAGCGCAAAGCCATTGCCGACGAAGTTGTTCGTCTGGAAGTCCTCGATCTCCTGGTTGAAATAGGCGATCGCATAAACCATGCGGTTGTCGAACAGCGAGCCCTTGGCGCCGATCTCGAAGGAGCGCGAGATCTCTTCCTCGAACTCGAACACGCCGGTGAAGGCCGCATTCGTCGAGACGTTGAACCCGCCCGGCTTGAAGCCGGTGGCATAGCTACCATAGAGGTTCAGCGTGTCGGACACGTCATAGGACAGGATGATATTGCCCGAGAAGTTCGTGTCGGTACGCGAGGTCGGGAAATCCGCCGCGCTGACCGGCTCGAAGTTCTGGAAAGCCGAGAATCCCAGCAGCGGATTGAGCGCCGCCATGCGCGCCTGAGCTTCGCTCAGCGGCTGGGTCGGGTCGATCGGCACACCGGCCTGGGCCAACAGCGCCGGCACGAGATAGGCACACGCATCGCCGCCGATGATCGGGAAGAGCGTCGGATCGCATGTCGTCGGCGTGACCAGGCGCAGATCGCGCGCCAGATCGACGAAGGAGAAAGCCGACATCGGATCGGGCTGGTCGATGGTGGTCACCATCTCCTTGCTCTCGTCCGAGTAGCGGCCGCCCAGCGTCAGCGTGAAGCGATCGGTCAGGTGGAAATCAAGCTGGCCGAACACCGACCAGGCTTCCGTGTCATACTGGTAGTCTTCCAGGATGAGGCCGTGCGACGTCGCGATGAAGCCTTCAGCCGGCGTCGTCGGCAGAGCCGCATTGCCGGATGCGAGCGGGACAAAATTCCCCACACCGGCTGCCTGGTTCATGTTCAGGAAGAATTCCAGCAGATCGACACCGCCAGACCCCGGCGGCAGACCGAAGGCCGAAATCAGCTGCTGGGCCGTCGGATCGGCGGCAGACGCCGCATCGAAGAAGTTCCGGGCATCAGCGCCGTACGGCGTGGAGTTCGAGAAGTGGAGGCGGTTGTTGTAGTAGAAAGCGCCGCCCATCCAGTCCATGAAGTTGTCGCCGGTCGAGGTGACCCGGAACTCCTGGGTGAAGCTGTCATAACGGTTCTCGATATGACGCAGGCTCACCAGGTCGAGATCCGAGAAGTCGGCGTCGAACAGCTGGTCTTCATCATAGCGGCGAACCGCCGTGATCGAGGTGAAGGTGAAGGCTTCGAAGTCGTGATTGACCTCGGCCGAGATACCACTGGTCGACAGCTGGGTGTTCAGGTCGCCGTCGATCGCGATCCGGTCGCCGCCTTCCGGATCGGCCGGAACCGCCGTACCGCCGAGACCGACAAGCGCGGCCTGGTCGATCGGGTCGTAGAAGGCGAACGGGGCCGCACAGCAATTCTCGTCGATCCCGCCATAGTCGGCAATGATGCGGACCTCGGTATTGTCGCCCGGATTCCACAGCAGCTGGCCGCGGAAGGTGTGGCGCGAACGGTTATTGGCATCGCGACCGTCAACGACGTCGATATAGCCGTCGCTCTGGTGCATGGAGCCATCGAGGCGCAGCGCCATCGTGCTGTTGATCGGACCGGTGACGGAGGCGCGCGCAATGTGCGTGTTGTTGTTGCCGATCGTCAGCTCGCCCACATAGCCGAACTCGTATTCCGGCTGCTGGGTGATGATCGACACCACACCGGCCGGCGTGTTGCGGCCGAACAGGGTGGACTGCGGGCCGCGGATAACCTCGACACGTTCGATCGAGATCAGGTCGTTGATCGCCGAACCGGAACGCGGACGATAGACGCCGTCGATGAAGACACCGACCGACGGTTCCAGACCGGGGTTGAAGCTCGACGTACCGATGCCGCGCAGGTTGAATTCGGTGTTGGTGGACGTGGCGAACTCCGCCACGCGCAGGGACGGAACCAGGGTCTGCAGGTCAGCCGCGTCGCGGATCTGCGACTGCTCGATCTGCTCGCCGGTAACGGCCGCAACCGAGACGGGCGCTTCCTGCAGCGTCTGCTCGCGCTTTTGTGCCGTCACGGTGATGACGTCGACCTGCGCCAGTGCGCCGGACGCACCGATCAGGCCCGACAGAATGGCGGTCGTGCCCAGAACGGCCGCCTTGTTCAGCTTTTTCATGGAATTAACTCCCCTCTTCACGCGGTTTGTATGTGCCAACCGATCCGCGTTTCACATTTGTTATATGAACACCGCTCATGGCGGCTGTCAGCCGGTTTCTCGGATTTGCACAAAATTCTTGTCGGAATTGATGCACGTAATCCTCACCGGCGTTTTCAAACACAGCCTTTCCGCGACCTCTTTTCAAGCCGCTCAACTGTGCTTAGGCTGCCGAGTGAACAGCGTTCATAAGGCTGTCACTGGGGAGACAAATGAAAAAACTTATCATTGGGTTGGTCGCTATAGTTGGCGTTTTGGCCCTCGCCGCCGCTGGCTGGTTTTTCCGGCCCTGGTCCGAATACTCGCCGGCCGAAATCCAGGCTGCGACGCAGCCGGAGCATCTTCCGGACACGTTTCGCCACATGGACGAGGTTTTCCCCTATCGCACGATAGAGCCGTCCGAATCGGCAACGCCGCTGCCGCGGGAAACCGATCAGGCGAATGTCGCCTACACCTTCAACGGGGCCGAACGGACGGTCGATGACTGGCTCGCCGACTCGCGCGCAACCGGTCTGATGGTGCTGCACAATGGCGCCGTGGTGCACGAGCAATACCTCATGGGTTCGACGCCGGAGAGCCGTCACACCTCCTGGTCGGTCGGCAAGAGCTATGTCGCCACGCTGATCGCGATGGCGATCCATCAGGGCCGTATCGCCAATCTCGACCAGACCGCCGAAATGTTCGCCCCCCAATATGGCGGCACGGATTATGGCCAGACCACGCTGCGTCACCTGCTGATGATGTCGGCCGGTGTGGATTTCGAAGAGGATTACGGCGCCCCGGATTCCGATATCCGCCGCCTGTTCTTCGGCGCCAACATCTTCGGCCGCGATATCGACGCCATGGTCGCCGAAGTCGAGCGTGACCGTCCGGCCGGTGAAGACCTCCACTATGTCTCGGCCAACACCCAGGTGCTCTCGGCCGTCGCGCGCGGCGTCTGGAACGCCCCGCTGGCCGATATCGTCGAGGCGGAGATCTGGGGCCCGATCGGCATGACCGGCGAGGCCTACTGGAACCAGAATGTGCCCGGCGAGCGCGGCATGGCGATCGGCTATTGCTGCCTCAACGCGACGCTCGAGGACTATGCGCGCTTCGGCCAGTTCTACCTGCAGGACGGGGTCTGGAACGGTGAGCGCCTTGTGCCCGAAGGCTGGGTGGAACAGGCCACGCGGCCGAACGCCGATTTCCAGGAACCCGGTCCGGACGCGGTCTATGCCCAACGCGGCTATGGCCTGCACTTCTGGGTACCGGAGGGCTATGACGGCGAATACTTCATGGCCGGTGTCTACGGCCAGTATGTCTGGGTCGATGAGCGCCGCAATATCGTGATCGCCCGCACCGCCGCCGATACGGAATGGGGCGGCCGCACAGCTGAATCGCTTGCCGCGATGCGGGCCCTTGCCGCCCACTACGGCGACCAGCCGGCCCTGCCGGAAGCACCGGAAGAAGAAGACGCTTCCGAGACCGGGGTGCCGGGCGATGAGTGATCTGGAATTCGACTATGTCGTCTGCGGCGCCGGTTCGGCCGGCTGCACGGTCGCCGAACGCCTGTCGCGAGATCCCGGTGTCAGCGTCCTCGTGCTCGAGGCCGGCGGCAGCGACAACAGCCCGATCATCCGCACGCCGATGCTGCTGCAATACGCGGTGACCGGCGAGCAGTTCAACTGGGGCTACTGGACCGAGCCGCAGAAGCATCTCAACGACCGCAAACTCCTCTGGCCGCGCGGCAAGACGCTGGGCGGCTCCTCCTCGATCAACGCCATGCACTACATGCGCGGCGCCAAGGAGAATTACGACGAGTGGGAACAGGTCTATGGCGCCGAGGGCTGGGGCTGGAAGAACGCCCTGCCCGCCTTCAGGGAGGTGCAGCACCAGACCCGCGGCGAAAGCGAGCTGCATGGTACGGGCGGCCCGCTCTGGGTGTCGGACATTGCCCCGCTCAACCCGCTGACCGAGGATTTCCTCAAGGCTGCCGACCAGCTGCAATACAAGCGCAATGCCGACTTCAACGGCCCGGCGCAGGAGGGGTTCGGTCCCTATCAGGTCACCCAGAAGAACGGCAAGCGCTGTTCCGCCGCCGACGCCTTCCTGCGTCCGGCGCTGGAGCGCGAGAACTGCTCGGTGCGCACCGGCGCCATGGTGCGGCGGGTCGTGCTGGAAAACGGCCGCGCCACCGGCGTGGAAGTCGATCTGGACGGAGAGACCACTGTCATCACGGCGCGCAAGGAAGTGATCCTGTCCGGCGGCGCGATCAACTCGCCCCAGACCCTGCTCCTGTCCGGCATCGGTCCCGCCAACGAGCTGCGCGAGGCGGGCGTCTCGGTCGAGCACGACCTGCCCGGTGTCGGTAAGAATTTGCAGGACCATCTCGATGTGACGGCACAGGTCTGGACAAAGTCCGCGACCTCGATCGGCAATTCCCTGCGCTCCCTGCCCCAGCACATGTACATGGTGCTGCGCTGGGCGCTGCGCGGCGACGGACCATTCACGGTGAACCCGGTCCAGGGCGGGGCTTTCATCAAGTCGGCCTATGCCGGCGAGCTGCCGGACCTGCAACTGGTCTTCATCCCGGCCATCTCCAACCCGCACGGCATGGAGAAGACCAGCGGCCACGGCATCACCCTGCATGTCTGCCAGCTCTATCCCAAGAGCCGCGGCGAGATCACGCTGAAATCGACCGATCCCCACGACCATCCGGCCATCCAGCCCAATTATCTGGAGGAGGAATGGGATCTCGATGTGATGACGGACGGGCTGGCCAAGGTCCGCGACATTCTCAACGCGCCGGCCTTCGACCATGACCGCAAGGCCGAGCGCTATCCTGGAGCCCATGTGGCCACGATGTCGGATTTGCGCGACGATGTGCGTGCGCGGGCCGAGACGCTCTACCACCCGACTTCCACCTGCGCGATGGGATCGGGCGATCTGGCCGTGACCGACAGCCGCTGCCGCGTGAAGGGCGTCGACGGTCTGCGCGTGGTGGATGCTTCGGTCATGCCCCGCCTTGTCGGCGGCAATACCAATGCGCCGACCATCATGATCGCAACCCGGGCCGCGGCGATGATCGCCGAAGACAATGCCTGACAACACTGACCGACCGGCCGAAGGAGGCTGACATGAGCGAAGCCGAAGCCAAGCAGATCGAACGCATGAAAGCGATCCTCGAAGCTCAGAAGACGGCCTTTCGAGGGGAGCGGCACCGGCCGCTCGACAAGCGCAAGGCCGACCTCGAGCGGATCGCCAATCTGTGCCGCAACAATCCCGACGCGATCGCCGAGGCGATCTCGAAGGATTTCGGCAACCGGGCGCGCGAGGAAAGCGTGCTGGCCGAGATTGCCTTTGTCATCCAGGACGCCGAGCACACGAAAAAGCATCTCGCCAAATGGGCGAAGACCCGCAAGGTCGGCGTGCCGATGACGCTGTTGCCGGGCAAGGCGGAAATCCGCCGCGAGCCCAAGGGCGTCGCCGGCATCGTCTCACCCTGGAACTATCCCTTCCAGCTGGCCATGGCCCCGCTCGTGGCGGCACTGGGTGCGGGCTGCCGGGCGATGATCAAACCGTCCGAATACACGCCCGCCACGGCCGAGCTGATGAAACGCCTGCTGGCCGATGCTTTCGAGGAAGACCATGTCGCCGTGATCACCGGCGGCCCGGCAGTGGGCGAGGCTTTCACCAAGCTGAAATTCGACCATCTCTTCTACACCGGCTCGACCCAGGTCGGCCGTCTGGTCGCCAAGGCCGCCGCCGAGAACCTCGTTCCCGTGACGCTGGAACTGGGCGGCAAGTCGCCGGCCATCGTCACACCGGACTATCCGCAGGACGCTGCTGCCAAGTCCATTGCCTGGGGCAAGCTGTTCAATGCCGGGCAGACCTGTGTGGCCCCGGACTATGTGCTGGCTCCGAAAGGATCGGAGCGCAACCTGGGCGAAGCGATCATCAATGTCGCCGCGCACCAGTTTCCCGATGCTTCGAGCGATGATGCCTACACGGCCATTGTCTCGGACCGGCACTATGATCGTCTCAACGCGATGATCGAGGAAGCCCGCAAGGGCGGGGCCGAAATCCTGCAACCGGAGCATGACGCCCAGGCCGCACAGGCTGCGCGCAAGATCCCGCCCACCGTGGTGATCAACCCGCCGGTCGATGCCGCGGTGATGACCGAGGAGATTTTCGGGCCCGTCCTGCCGATGGTCGGCTATAGCGAGCTCGATGCGGCGATCGATTTTGTCGGCGACCGCGACCACCCGCTGGCGCTTTATGTCTACTCGACCGACAAGACGCTGGCCCAGCGCGTGCTCGACGAGACCATGTCGGGCGGTGCTGCCGTCAATATCAATCTCCTGCACCTGTCTGTGCCCGACCTGCCCTTCGGCGGCGTCGGCGCTTCGGGCCAGGGGGCCTATCATGGCGAAGCGGGCTTCCTCACCTTCACCCATGAACGCTCGGTCTTCTCGACCGGCAAATGGCACCCCTCCCGCCTCCTCGCCCCGCCCTACGGCAAGATGTTCGAGACTGTGGCCAAGCGGCAGATGAAGTAGTGCAAGCCACGGCCTCCCTCTCCCCCGGGAGAGGGATCGAGGGAGAGGGGGAAGACACCGTCTTTGGTGATCGAAGCGCCGGCCCCGGGGTTCCCCCCTCATCCGCCCTTCGGGCACCTTCTCCCCTCGGGAGAATGGGTTACCGCGCACCCCGTACGCACTTCGACACCGGACAGCCAACCCCTGGCCGGTGTAAATTGCCCGGGAATCACACGCAGCAGGATGCCCGCCCATGTCTCTTCCCCTCACCGGAAAACGCGCACTTGTCACCGGCTCCAGTCATGGCGTCGGCCTTGCGGCCGCCCATCTGTTTGCCGCCCAGGGCGCCGAAGTCGTGCTGCACGGCAATGCCAATATGGCCGATGCCGACAAGGCGGTTCAGGACATCGGACCGGCCGCGCTCGGGGCTGTCCAGGCCGACCTGTCGCGTCCCGGCGGCGGACGCGAACTCTATGATGCCGCGCTGCACCTCGCCTCGGGCCGGCTCGACATCATCGTCAACAATGCCGGCATTCACCCTGCCAGCCCGCTGGACGCCAGCGACGCGGAATGGGAAGCGGTCTGGGCGCTGACCCTGCAGGTCAATCTGATGGCGATGGCGGATATCTGCCGCGCCGCCATTCCCGAAATGGCCGCCAGCGGCGGCGGATCCATCATCAATATCGCCAGCCGGGCAGGCTATCGCGGCGAAGACCGCAATCACATGGCCTATGCGGCTTCCAAAGGTGCGGTTCTCGCGCTTACCAAAACCATTGCCCGCCAATGGGGCGCCAACGGCATCTATGCCTATGCCCTCGCCCCCGGCTGGATCGACACGCGCATGGGCCCGCAGCACGAAGCCGACCGGGCCCGCGCCAAGGCCGAGATCCCGATCGGCGATCTCGCCCAGCCCGAGGAAATCGCCGCCATGTGCGCCTTCCTCGCCTCCGGCGCCTGCCGCAGCGCCACCGGCAGCTGCATCGACATCAACGGCGCGAGCTATGTGAGATAGGCCGGCGCCAATACCCGGCACGCTCACAAAAGCGTTGTCCTGCCGCCCCCTGTCATCCAAGGTTGAACCTTCAGGGTCTGAGGTGCGCGCGATGAAACGTCAGTGGATGGCACTCACTATCGCTACAGCTTTCCTGCTGGCTTCTTCTTCAGCCTGGAGCCAGGCTGGCCGCTATGCCTATGAAGACCGGCGTCTTGATGCCCTGCGTTCCGAGACCCTCACCCGGTTCGAGGGCGAACGCGACTTTCGCCGATATCTGCGCACCTTGCGCCGCGAGGCCGAGCGCCGCGGTGTTTGGTGGGCCGAGGATCTGCCGGATGGCAGCAAGCAGAAATTCGCGCCTGACGCGGCACCGTGCGATCCGGACGAAGTGTGCGAGGCGGACCTGATCGTTGTTACGGGTTCGCGCATCGCGGCACCCAATCCCGTCATCACCAATAGTCAGGAGGCCGGTGTCGACGAAGGCGACACCGTCAAACAGATCGGCGATCACCTCGTCGTTTTGCAGGATGGCCGCCTGTTTTCGGTCGACCTGCGCGGCAATGCCGGGATGCCGATCGCGTTCGCCGACCGGATCGACGTCTATACCGACCCCGACCGCGACATCTGGTATGACGAGATGCTCGTCAGCGGCAATCGCATCATCGTCACGGGCTATTCCTATGAAGACAATGCGAGCGAAATCACCCTGCTCGATCTCGATGCGCAGGGCCGCTTCGTCCGGCTGGACGCATTCCAGATTTCATCGAACGATTATTACGACGTCGACAATTATGCGACACGCCTCGTCAATGGCCGTCTTGTAGTCCACGTTCCGCTGTACATCGCCGACCTCGACTTCTCCGAGGATCAGCCATGGCCGGTCATGCGCCGCTGGGAGAGCGCCCCGGAGCGCCAACAATCGGCCATCCGGCAAATGTTCGGCGCACGGGATATCTTTCGTCCTGTGCAAAGCGTACTGCAGCCGGTGCTGCACACGATTTCTTCCTGCCGGATCAACGCCCCGGCGGGGGCGCCATTTCTGGATTGTGACACCGCGGCCTTCATCGGCGGCGAAGAGTCAGAGTTCTACGTCTCGCCCGCACACGCCTATCTCTGGTCGGCACCGGGGTTTGACGAAACCGACCCCGAGCAATTCATAGCCGCGGTCGAGCGGTGTGCAGCCAAGGACAGCCCGGACGCGCGGGACGTATTGCCCGCTGCCGTGTACCGAATGGAGCTGGCCTCCGGAAGGCTGGAAGTGGCGGCTGCCGCCGGCATGCCCAATGACCAGTTCGCGCTCGACAGCGCCGGCGACCGGTTCCGGGCCCTTGTCTCATGGCGAGATCCACACTGCTTGCAGGCCTGGGCCGACCCGAATGCCCGGACTTTCCTTGCATTCGTCGACATGCCCGAACACCGGTTCGGCCAGCGTTTGGGCCATCTCTCCCCGCGCGACTATATGCGCCTGCCCGGTATACCCTCACCGTTCGGGCTGGAGAACCGGTTCACAGCGGATCATCTCGTCTATGGCTGGTCGCGGGGCGGATACAGCTATGTTCCGCACGAGGATTCCCTGCCCCTCAAGACCGGTCGCCTGGCCATCCTGCCCCTTGATGAGCCCGACTCGGTCATGACGCTCGATCTGACACACAGCCTGTTGCGGCTGGAGGTTCTCGGCGATGGCCTGATTGCGACCGGTTATGTCCACACCGAAGGCACCCATCTATCGAGGCTGGAACTCGCTGAAACGCCGCGCATCTCGGACACCATCCTGCTTGCCAACCGGTTCGAAACCGAGGGGCGCTCACACGCATTCAACGCAACGGTCCGGCCCGACGGGAGCGCGCTGCTGGGATTGCCAACTGCGATTGTACCTCCGCGCTTTCGCTGGTGGTTCCGCAGCACGCAGTCCGACATCTCTTTCCTCGCACTCAATACCGATGGCGCGTTCACGCAGCTCGGCGAGCTGTCGGGGGATGGCGAAGCCGAGGCGTATGTGTGTGAGGTCTCCTGCGTCGACTGGTACGGCAATTCACGCCCGATCTTCACCGGTGACCGCATTTTTGCGCTGTCCGGTTCCGACATCATTGAAGGCCGTCTGTTCGGGGACCAGCTGAAACCCGTTGCACGGCTCGACCTGACGGCTCCACAGGACGTTCAACAACCGGACGGCAGTCTGCCGGTCCCGGAGTCCTCCGCATTGAACTGACCGTTCGCGTCCGTTTTCCGCGAGCGGCGGGCTTTGCGGTTTCCTACATGTCCACCCGGAACTTGCGATTTCGAGGAGGATTGTCGCATGACGCAGGGAGATCTCGCCCGCCGCTTTGCCGCGCTGCATGTGAAGGGCACGCCGCTGGTGCTGTACAATATCTGGGACGCCGGCTCGGCGGCGGCTGTGGCAAAGGCCGGGGCCAAGGCGTTGGCAACCGGCAGTGCGTCCACCGCCGCGGCCCAGGGCTACAAGGATGCCCAGACCCTGCCGCTCGACGCCCTTCTGGCCACCGCCCGGCGCATTGTCGAGACGAGCGAACTGCCGGTGACCGTCGACTTCGAGGGCGGCTATGCCGAAGCGCCCGACGCGCTGGCCGCCAACACGGCCCGCCTGATCGCGACCGGCGCGGTGGGCATCAATTTCGAGGACCAGATTGTCGGCGGCGACGGTATCCATCCCGTCGAGGTCCAGGCCGGCCGGATCCGCGCGATCCGCAAGGCCGCCGACGAGGCCGGCATCCCGCTCTTCATCAATGCGCGGACCGATCTCTTCCTGAAGGAACGCGATGCGGACCGTCAGGCGGCCCTGATCGGTGAAGCCGGGACCCGCGCCGCGGCCTATGCCGAGGCCGGGGCGAGCGGGTTCTTCGTACCGGGGCTGGCCCGGGAAGACCTGATCGGGCAGATCTACACCGCATCGCCCCTGCCCGTGAATGCGATGATGATGCCCGGCATGCCGGATCGTGAACGCCTCGCGGCCCTGGGCGTGGCCCGCATCAGTCACGGCCCCTTCCCCTATCTGGCGATGATGGACGCCCTCAAGACGGCGGCAGCCGAAGCAATCGGAACACCGGTCCCGGCCTAGCCCGGCCCGCCATCCGGCATCGAGTCGGGGTCGAGGCCCATGGCGGTCATCCGGTCGCGCCAGCGCTGGCGGGCGAGGATCTGCATGTCCTCGACCGTGTCGGCCTCGTCGGTGATTTCCAGGCCCAGCAGCGTCTCGACCACGTCTTCCATGGTCACCAGGCCGCGCAGCGTGCCGAACTCGTCGACCACGACAGCCAGATGCCCTTTCGACCGGGTCAGCCGATCGAAGGCGGCGGAGGCGCTGATATCGTCGCGCAGGGTGATGATCTCGCGGCTGAACTCGGCAATGTTCCGGTCGAATTCGTCGCGCGCCTGCGCCAGGAGCAGGTCGGACTTGAGGACATAGCCGCTGACATGATGCGCGGCGCCGTCGAACACAGGCAGCCGCGAGAACGGCGTCTGGGCGTGCGCCTCGAAGAAGGCGCGCACTGTCTCATTGCCATTGACCGAGACCATCACCGAGGCCGGCGTCATGATGTCCTCCACTTTGAGCCGGTGCAGGCGCATCAGGTTGGAGACAACCGCCAGCTCCTTGTCGTCGAGCACGCCTTCGCGGGCGCCGATCTCGGCCATGGCGCGCATCTCGTCGCGCGAGAAGGTGAAGGCGCTTTCACCGGACCGCGCGATCACGCCGGTCAGCTTTTCGGAGAACCAGACAAAGGGCGTCATCAGCCGGGTCAGCCAGAGCACCATCCGGCCGACGGACGGCGCCAGAGATTGCCAGTGCACAGCGCCCAGCGTCTTGGGGATGATCTCCGACAGGACGAGGATCAACAGCGTCAGGATCGCCGAGGTCAGGCCGACGAATTCATTACCGAACACCACGATCGCCTGGGCACCGACACCGGCGGCGCCGACCGTGTGGGCAACGGTATTCAGCGTCAGAATGGCGGCCAGCGGCCGGTCGAGATTGGCCTGCAGGGTCTGCAGGGCCTCGCTGGCGGGATGTTTCTTGCGCCGCAAAGCCTCGACATGCGCCGGCCGGACCGACAGCAGAACGGCCTCGGAGATCGAACACAGGAAGGACACGACAAGCGCGAGGGCCAGATAGGCCAGGAGAAGCGTCATTTATGGGCCGTCATGGGCAGCTGCAGCATGGATACGCGACCGGTCTAGCCTGTTTCGCGATCCATGCCGAGCCTTACCGCAAGGCCGGCCTACCGCATCCGCAGCTCGCGCAGGGCGCGAACATTGCGCGCTCGTACGGCTTCACCATTCTCGTCCAGACGCCGGGCCAGCTTGGCCAGAATGTCCGGTGTCGGCAGGTCGTGCATCGACACCGCGCCGCTCATGAAAGCGCTGGTGCTGGCCTCGGCCGCGACCGCCCAGTGCGTAGCGCCACCAGCGTCAACCAGACCAGCCGCATCGATCTGCGGCCAGCCAGGTGTCTGCTCCGTCTCCAGCTCCACCCGCACCGTGTCGGGCCGGACGCCCTCCGGAAGCACAAAACGCACGACCGGCGCACCGTCATCCGAAGTCCGCCGCTGCGCGCCGCGCGCATTGAGAACAATGTCGCCGGGCGCGATCCGGACCTGTTGCAACGCGTCGGGGATCTGGGTGAAGTGGATGTCGAGATAGCGTGCATCGGCCAGAGGCTCGAAGCCGAGTTCAAGCCATTCTTCGCCGGCATCCGCCGTTGCAGGTGCCCACGCATAGGCGGTTTCGCCGACCCCGCCATCGGGTGCGCCCAGGGCTTGGGATGCCGCGGCACTTGCGACCGGCATATCGCTCCAGTCCAGCGTGTCGAGATAAGCGCTGGCCGCCTCGACACCCTCGTCCTCAAGAACAGCGAATGCTTCCGCCAGCGGTGACGGTGGCACAGCCGCATCGCCGGGACGGTCGAGCATGCGCGTATAGATCAGCCCGCGCAGCAGGGCGAGCGAGCCGGAACGGCCGGCGCTGGAATTGTTCTGTACGGCTGCAGCGACCAGATCGTCCGGGCGATTATCGATCATCAGCACGGAGAGATAGCCATCTGAAGCGCCAGATGCGACCCAGGCCATGGCGTCCTCGCCCAGACCGACCCGCATCCAGCCCATGGCATCATCGCCGTCGGACCCTTCCGCCGGGATCCCCGCCAGCATGATCTCCAGGCTGGCGGGCGAGATCAGGTCACCGGCTTCCAGCGCACGCCCGAAGCGCACCAGATCATGGGCCGTCGTGAAAATGCCGCTGGCACCGGGCAGGCCGCCGCGGAAGTCTGTCACGTCGACCGGGACGCGCGTCACAAGGTCCGGCATGTCGACCCCTGTCGCGATCAGTGCGGGGTTTTCGGGCACGCCATAGGTCGTTGCCTCGAGACCGGCCGGAACCACGATCCAGTTTTCCAGAAGCGCGGAATAGGTATGGCCCGTCGCCCGTTCGAGAACCAGTGCGAGCAGGGCGTAGCCGGTGTTGGAATAGGTGTAGCGCGCGCCGGGCGGGGTTTGCGGCCCCACCGCATTGAGCGCCTGCACCATGGCTTCCGGACCGTCCTCGCCGGCCCCGAGTGCCTCGGTATGATCGCGCATCAGTCCGCCCGTGTGTTCGAGCAGGTGGCGCAGCGTCACATCGCCATAGGACGCCGCATCCAGCTCCGGCACCCATTGCACAAGCGGGTCGTCCAGCGACAGGTCGCCGGTTTCAGCCGCGTGAAGGACCAGTGTTGCGGTGAAGGTCTTGGTGATCGAGGCGATGTGAAACCGGGTGTCCGGCGTGTTGGCCCTGCTTTCCTCCACATCGGCATAGCCGAAGGCCCGTTCGAAAACCGGCGCGCTGGCAGTCTCGACCCTGACCACACCTTCGAACTGGCCGCCCTCCGCCATCGC
This sequence comes from Maricaulis sp., assembly GCF_017642925.1. Lineage (GTDB taxonomy): Bacteria > Pseudomonadota > Alphaproteobacteria > Caulobacterales > Maricaulaceae > Maricaulis. The sequence continues at coordinate 16,376 of NZ_JAEPOL010000009.1, forward strand.
ATCGAGAAAATCGTCAAGTGGGGTGGCGGTCGCGAGTGCTGCCCCCAGCAGCACGCCTGCAATATCGGTAATCATGGATCCCTCCCTCCGGCATCGCGACCACGATGCGGAAGAAAAGCCCCCCGGATGCAAACCAGCGGATTACATTTCGCTCACATCCGAGGAGATCGATCCTACTCTGCCGCGATGGCGGTTTGTCCGGCGCGGTAGAGCGTGCCGGGACGCGCACCGGTGAGCCGGCCCTTCTCCATCACGATCTCGCCGGACACGATCGTCGCGTCATAACCGCGCGCGCCCTGCAACAGGCGCTGACCGCCGGCCGGCAGATCCTTCTCCATGTGCGGCGGTTCGGACTGGAGATTGTCGAGGTCGATTATGTTGATATCGGCCTTCAGTCCCGCGCGTAGATAGCCGCGATCGGTCATGCCCAGATAGTCGGCCTGGGCACCGGTCAGCATGCGCACGACCTTCTCCAGGGTGAGACGCCGTCCGCGTGTGCGGTCGCGCGTCCAGTGGGTGAGCATGTAGGTCGGCATGGACGCGTCACACACCGTGCCGACATGGGCGCCGCCGTCGGACAGGCCGTAAAGCGCCTGGGGATGCTCCATCATCTCGAGCACATTGTCGTAGTTGAGCTCGGTGTAATTGTAGAGCGGCAGGTAGATCAGTTCCTGGCCGTCGCGCTCAAGCAGCGTGTCATAGACCATCTCCATCAGCGGCACGCCCTTTTCGCGGGCCCGCGCGGCGAGCGAGCGCTCCGGCGGCTGCTCGTAGTCCGGCGGATCGCCGAGCTGGAAGAATTTCTCGGCCACCATCGCGATATGCTCCATCAGGAGATCGGCGAGCGGTGGCACGGACGAGCCCGGCCCGGACAGCTTGTCGGTCTTTTCCGACAGGATCTGCGCCTTGAAGGCGGGCTCCTTCATCTTCGCGACGCGCTGGTCCAGCGGCAGGTGCGCGATGGTCTTGTAGCTGGGATAGCCCATGAAGGGATGGAAGGTGCAGTTGAAGCCGAGGAAAACGCCGATCGCACGCGGTGCCACCTGCATGCGGGCATCCACGCCCTCACCCTTCAGCTTCTCGGTCAGCCCGATCAGCTTCTTCCACTGATCCGGCGCGAAATCGCGCTGCATGAGAGAGAAGGAAAACGGCCGGCCCGATGCCTTGGCATAGTCGGCGATGATATCCCACTCCTCGTCGAAATCCTGCTCGCCGCGTTCGAGATTGAAATCGGACACCGCCTGCACGACACCGAAATCAAGCCCCTCGAAGGCCCGGGCAATGCCGGTCAGCTCGTCACGCGTGGACTCCGAGGACGGCGTCCAGTCGCCGTCGGCCGTCTTGTGCACGTCGGAGCGGCCCGTCGCGAAGCCGATCGCACCGGCTTCGAGCGCCTCGCGGGTAAGCCGGCGCATGGCGGCGATGTCGTCATCATTGGCCGGTTCGGAGAACACCGCGCGGTCGCCCATGACATAAACCCGCAGCGGATCGTGCGGTACCATGGCGGCAATATCGATGGTGCGCGGCATCTTCGCCAGCGCGTCCATGTATTCCGGGAAGCTCTCCCAGTCCCAGGTCAGCCCCTCGTAGAGCGCCGTGCCGGGGATATCCTCGACGCCTTCCATCAGCTTGATCAGCTTGTCGTGATCGGCTTCGCGCACCGGGGCAAAGCCGACGCCGCAATTACCCATCACCGCGGTCGTCACGCCATGATCGATGGAGGGACGCAGCTCCTCGTCCCAGCTGGCCTGGCCGTCATAATGGGTGTGGATATCGATAAAGCCCGGCGTGACGATCCGGCCGCTGGCATCCAGCGTCCGCTTCGCTTCGCCCAGATCGGTGCCGATGGCGGCGATGCGCCCGTCCTTGACGGCGATGTCGGCAACACGCCCCTCGCCCCCCGAGCCATCATGGATCATGCCGCCCGTGATCTTCAGATCATACATGTCAGACCTCCCGGTTTCGCCCTCTTACGGGGCCGTTTTCGTCTCCCGCGCGATTTTCAGCCAATCGAGGCCGCGGTACAAGCCGATCAGACCGGTACCGGCAATGAGGTGCCAGATGCTCCACATGCCAGTGATCGCGGCCGCGCCGCCCAGCCCGTCAAACTGGCTGAGCAGGATGATCAGGCCGAGACCGGAATTCTGGATCCCGACCTCGAAGGTCAGGGAGCGCCGGCTGGGCGCGTCCAGACGCAGCAACCGGCCGCTCAGCGCACCGAGACCGAAGGCCGACGCGTTGTGGATCAGGGCGATGGGAATGATGATTGCCCCGATGGCGAGGATGATCGTCCAGTTCTGCACCACGCCGACGACGATCAGAACGCCGATCCCGGCCAGCGATAGCGGCATCAGGACAGCGCGGATACGGGCGGCAATCCGAGGCCAGCGCGCCGCCACCAGCATGCCGGCCGCCAGCGGCACGGCCAGCAGGGTCACGGTCTGGGTCACGAAGGGCATGGGCGAGATCTCGAGCTGCTGCACCAGCTGTGCGGTGGGCCCGTAGACCGACGACCAGAACAGGATCGACACCGGCGTCGCCAGGGCAGCCGAGACGCTGGAAATGGTCGTCAGCGAGACCGAATAGGCGGTGTTGCCCCGCGCGAAATGGGTCAGCAGGTTGGAGACATTGCCGCCCGGACATGCCGCCACGACGAACATGCCCAGCGCGATACTGGCCGGCGGCGCCAGAATCAGCACGAGGCCGAGGGTGAGAAGCGGCAGGCCGAGGATCTGGACGATAACCCCGCCGATCACGCGTACAGGCTGCTGCCGTACGGCGCGGAAATCCTCGATGTTCAACGCCAGCGCGACGGTGAACATCATCCCCATGAGGATAAAGGCCATCGCCAGCCGCGTTTGGTCATCAACTATGACCCGAAAAGAATCTATTTCTGCGCCGGTCACGATTTCCCCGTAAAAACAATAATTTAGACTTTGAACAGTGTTTACCGAGCCAGCCTAGGCGAGTTGCGACCAATTGTCATTGGCCTGCAAAGGGTCGCAAAACTCCACCAAATCTGTATTCTCCGCCGCCAAACACGGCGCGAATCCAGCCGGGAACGCAACCGGCGGCCGTGTTTTCGGGCGGGAATGAGTCTCCAGAACAGGAGTCGCCATTCCGATTTTTGCGTTTTGGGAGGACCGCTTTGGGCAGCGGTCCGGAGTTTGGGGGACCGGAAATGGGCCGGAAACGTTTCGACGAGATGTCGTGCGCAATTGCGCAAACCCTGAATCAGGTGGGCGACTGGTGGACACTGCTGATTGTCCGCGACGCGATGAAGGGTGCGCGACGCTTCAGCGATTTCCATGAAAGCACCGGCATCGCCAAGAACATCCTCACCGACCGGCTGAACAAGCTGGTCGAGAACGGCATCATGGTGCGCGAGGAAGTCGGCGTGCGCGGGCAGCGGCAGGAATACGTGCTGACCGAGCGCGGCGAGGCGCTTTTCCCGATCCTCATGGCGATGCAGCAGTGGGGCGACAAGTGGATCTACGGCGAAGCGGACGCCCCCGTCGAGATGTACGATACGCGCACCGGCGATCCGCTGGCTCCGATCCAGGTTGCCAATCATCGCGGCGAGGAAGTCACCCATCGCGATGTCGCCACCCGTGACAAGTCCGGCAAGATGCGCGAAGCGGGATAATCCCCTCCGGTTTTTGAATCGACATGAACATTGTTCACTCCTAGTCTGACGGCAAAACTGCCGTCATGTCAGGGAGGGGACACAAGACATGAATCGACTCGCTTTTGCCGCGATTGCCGGCGCTGCAGCGTTGACGCTGACTGCCTGTGGCGGCCAGCCGGAACGCGATATCACGACCGCTGACCGCGATTACCAGAACCAGCTGATCGAACAGCTGATCGATGCGCAGCCCGGCGATGTGATCGAGATCCCCGAGGGCGTGTTCGCCTTTGACCGCTCGCTCAGCCTGACGGTCGACGGTGTCACCATCCGGGGCCAGGGCGCCGACCGCACCATCCTGTCCTTCCAGAACCAGTCCCAGGGCGCTGAAGGCCTCCTCGTGACGGCCAGCGACTTCACCATCGAGAACCTCGCCATCGAGGACACGGTGGGCGACGGGCTGAAGGTGAATGAGGGCGAGAACATCGTCATCCGCGGCCTGCGGGTGGAATGGACCAATGGTCCGGACACGCGCAACGGCGCCTACGGTATCTATCCGGTACAGACCACGAATGTCCTGGTCGAGGACTCCATCGCCATCGGCGCCGCCGATGCCGGCATCTATGTCGGCCAGTCGCGCAATGTCGTGGTGCGCCGCAATCGCGCCGAGCGGAATGTCGCCGGTATCGAGATCGAGAATACGATCGGTGCGGACGTCTACGACAATGTCGCCACGGAAAACACCGGCGGCATTCTCGTCTTCAACATGCCCAACCTGCCGCAGCCGGGTTATCGAACGCGCGTCTACGACAATCACGTCTTCGCCAACAATACCGGCAATTTCGGCCATGAAGGCACGCCGGTCGCCTCGATCCCGGCCGGGTCCGGCATCGTCATCAATTCCAATGACGAGGTGGAGATCTTCAACAACACGATCGCCGACAACCGCACGGCCAACATCATCGTGTCGTCGCTGCATTCGACGGGGTATTCGGATTATGCCGTCCAGCAGGATTTCGATCCCTATCCCGAAGGCATCCACATCCACGGCAACACCTTCTCCGGCGGTGGCGACAATCCCGACGGGCTGGATCTGCAGGGCCTGAAAATCCTGGTCGCCGGACCGCTGGGACGCCTGCCGGACGTTCTGTGGGACGGCTATTACGATGCGGACAAGATGGTCGATGGTACGATGCCCGACGACCGCCGTATTTGTCTGGACAATGGTGAGGCGGAAATCGTCAATGCCGACGGTCCGAACGGGTATGAAAACCCGGCTGTCGTGACCGACAATCACCGCTGTTCCCTGCCGCCCCTGCCGGCGGTCGAACTGGCGCTGGCCGAATAGGCGCTCCATGCTGCGTTTCAGTGTACTGGCCCTGGCCCTCCTGACCGCCGCCTGCGGCAGACGGGAGGCCGCCACGCCGCAATTCATCGAGACGGGCAATCCGGCCCTTTTGAGCGAATGGGGCATGATGGCGTCGGACGGGCGCTCGCTTGTCCTGAGTGACGGGGTCGTGCCCTATGATCTCAACACGCCGCTGTTTTCCGACTACGCCCACAAGCAGCGCACGGTCTGGATGCCCGAGGGCGTCAGCGCGACCTATCGCGAGAACGACGTGCTGGACTTTCCGGTCGGCACCGTCATCACCAAGACCTTCTACTATCCGCGGACCGGTACGCCGGAAGAGGTTCGCAGCACGCTGGAAACCGCGCCCGGATGGCGGCCGGACGGTCTTGATCTTGCCGGGATACGCCTGGTGGAGACGCGCATTCTCGTTCATCGCGAAAGCGGCTGGGTTGCCCTGCCCTATGTGTGGAATGCCGACCAGACCGATGCCGAGCTGCGCCGGGCGGGCGAGATCATCCGCCTGACGGCCAGCGATGCAGACGGCCGCGAGCAGGACTTTGCCTACGCGGTACCGAACGCCAATCAGTGTGCCGGCTGTCACGCGGTGAACAATACGACGCGGCAGATCCAGCCGATCGGCCCCGCGCCGCGCCACATCAATCGCGACTATGCCTATGCCGGCGGTACACAGAACCAGCTGGAACGCCTCCACGCGGCCGGTTATCTGGGCGACTGGCCGGGGGCGGAGACGACACCGCGCGCGGTCAACTATCTCGACACCACCGCTCCGCTGGATGCGCGCGCACGCGACTATCTCGACATCAATTGCGCGCATTGTCACAACCCGTCCGGTCCCGCCGACACGTCGGGCCTGCACCTGCAGCACGACGCCCCCACCGGCCCCAATCTGGGTCTGTGCAAACTGCCGATCGCGGCAGGCGGCGGCACGGGCGGACGGCGCTTCGGGATCATGCCAGGCGAGCCGGAGGAATCCATACTTCTCTATCGAATGGAGACGAATGACCCCGGCGCGATGATGCCCGAACTGGGGCGCGCAATCCGGCACGAAGAAGGCATTGCCCTGATCCGGCAATGGATTTCGGAACTGGACGCGGATTGCCAGGCGCGCGGCTGATCTTCGCCTGTCACGCGAATTTCGCGAACCGGCATATTGAGAGAGGCGAGCCACAAGGTTAACGTCCCGGCTGGCGCGTCACGATAGCCGGACAATCCAGCAAGGCGCGCCATCAACGGGGAGATCATCCATGCTTCTGACAACCATCGCCGCCCTTGCCCTGCAAGCCGCACCGGCCGACATGCTGGTCGAGAACGCGCTTCAGGTGTCGACCGCCCAGGGCAGCTACATCACCTATTTCAATGCCGACGGCACCTACACGTCCAATATCGGTATCGAAGGCACCTGGGAGATCCGCGGCAATGAAGTGTGCGTCGAGCGTTCGACCGGCGAACACGGCTGTGCGCCGATCCAGGAAAATCTCGAACTCGGCGCCAGCTGGGAAGGCGAGAATGCCGCGACCGGCGAAACGGTGACCTACACCATCGTCGCACGCGAATAGGCTCGCGCGGCACCGGAAAGCAGAAGGGGCGCTCCAGCCGGGCGCCCCTTCTTTTTGCTCAAATCCCGGTCGCGACGGCGCGCTACTCGCCGAAGCTCCCGGCCGGCCCCGGGAAGACGACCGGGGTTTCCGAACCATCCGTCGCAACAGCGCTGACGCCGAAATAATAATTGTCGATCACGACGTTCTCGAGCGTGTACTCGCCCACCCGGCCGACAAACCGGCTCCATTGCCATTGCGGCTGGTCGGTCAGGCGCCAATGGACGCGATAGCCGGCCAGGTTTCCGGCGGCCTCACCCTCTGCCATATCCCAGCGCAGCGTCGTCGAGGGCTGCACAGCTCCCTCGATCTCGACATTCGCCGGAAAAGGCGGCGCGCCGGCCATCTGGGCCATCACCGCGACGTTCAGCGCGGTCAGCTTGGCAGCATGACCCGCATCCACACCATCCATCGTATCGCCATAGACGCGACCGTCCTCGGTGCGCAGATCCTGGTGCTGGCGGTCATAGTGCTCGTTCGTCTCCATGATCCGCACGCCGGGCATGCCCGCCTCGTTGAAGGGGCGGTGATGCCCGCCGCGGCCGAACCGGTCGAGCCGGTAGACCATCATCACGTCGAGATTGGGGATGTACTGGTCGGCCGTGCGATCGACGAAACGCGCCAGATTGCGTGACGGGCTGTCGACCTCGCCACCGGTAAAGCGGCGCTGTCGCGCCTCTTCCTCGGTCTCCACATAACGCGTCCCTTCGGAGAAGACCCGCGCCGTCGTATTGTCGATCACGCCGTTGATCCCGGCGATGTTGGAGATCATGTCATTGTTCAGCACACCCTTGATGCGCCAGCCCTGCTCCAGCGCATGGGCCGCAACGATCTGCCCGCCGAACAGGCCCTGCTCTTCACCGGACAGGCCCGCATAGATGATCGAACCGGCAAACTCGTGCTGTGACAGGACGCGCGCCGCCTCGATGACACCGGCCATGCCGGACGCATTGTCATTGGCACCGGGGCTGTCGGATGTCCCGTCCAGCGGATCGGAGACCCGGCTGTCGATATCGCCGGACATCATCACGAAACGGTCCGGATCCAGCGTGCCGCGCTGGATGGCGATCACGGAGACGACCTCGGTCGGTTCGGGAATGCGCCGCTCGCCGGAAATCGTGTCGGAGACATACATCACCTCGAGGCAGCCGCCGCACTCGGCCGAGATGCGCTCGAACTCGTCATGGATCCAGCGGCGGGCGGCACCGATACCGCGCGTGTCGCTTTCGGTTTCAGACAGGGTGTGGCGCGTGCCGAAATCCACCAGCGTCTGGATATCCTGCCCGATCCGGTCGGCAGAGACCGCCGCAACATAATCGTGGACGGCGAGGACTTCAGCCGGCGGCGCGTGCTCCTGGGCCAGGACCGGCATGGACAGGAGCGCCGCCGCAGCAGCAGCGGTCGTCAGATTACGCATGAGAGACTCCCCAATTCGTCTTGCCATCAGTGTGGCGGCGATGCCGCGCGGGTCAAGCGAACTGGGGAGCATGTTGAGCAAAATCGTGCCTTTCCCTAGGGAACCAGCACCACCTTGCCGATCGCCTTGCGGCCGGAGAGCGAGTTGAAGGCGTCGAGGAAGTCCTCGAGCTTGTAGGTGCCCGCCACATAGGGCTTGATCTTGCCCGCTTCGAACATGTCGAAGAGCTCCTGCATGTTCTTGCGGTGCTCCTGCGGCAGCGCCCCGGCCCAGGCGCCCCAGAACACGCCGACCACGCTGGCCACTTTCAGAAGCGGCAGGTTGAGCGGGAGTTTCGGGATGTCGCCGGCCGCAAAACCGATCACCAGATGCTTGCCGCCGAAGGCGATGCCGCGGAAGGCTGCTTCGGTGTATTCGCCGCCGACCGGATCGTAGATCACGTCCACACCCTTGCCGCCGGTCAGTTCCTTGATGCGGACCTTCAGGTCCTCGGTGGAGTAATTGATCAGCTCGTCCGCGCCGTGCTCCTTGCACACGGCCAGCTTCTCGTCCGACGAGGCCGCCGCGATCACCTTCGCGCCCATCGCCTTGCCCAGCTCCACCGTCGCCAGGCCGACACCGCCGGCAGCGCCGAGCACGAGAAGGGTCTGGCCCGGCTTCAGCTCGGCCCGCTGTTTCAGCGCGTGATAGGAGGTGCCGTAGACGATGGTCAGGCCTGCAGCAGCCTCGAACGGCATGCTGTCGGGGATCTTCGTCAGGGCGGGCGCCGGCAGCACGGCCTCGGCCGCAAAGGCGCCCGTCGGCGTATTGAACATCACGCGGTCGCCGACCGTGAAACCGTCAACGCCCTCGCCCAGCCCGCGGATCACGCCAGCACCTTCCGTACCGGGAACGAAGGGCAGTTCCGGCTTGAACTGGTACTGACCCCGCACACACAACAGGTCCGGGAAGTTGAGACCGCCCGCCTTTACATCGACCAGGACATGGCCCGGCTTGAGTTCCGGCGCGTCGATCTCCTCGACCTTCATGTTCGCTTCGGGTCCGAATTCGCGGCACAGGAGCGCTTTCATGGATGTCCTCCCCGGACTGTTCGTGTGGGTTTGAAACCTAACCGAGCTTCACGCCGTGATGGGCGGCCGCCTTGGTCAGGAATTTGATCGTCTGCTCACCGCCGGCCTGGAATTCCTTCTGGGCGGCGGGATCCTTGATGGCATCGAACTGCGCCGCGACATTCTCCGGCGTCAGTTCTTCGGGCGGCAGATAGATGCCGTCGGTCTCGTAGATTTTCGTCGCGGCAAAACCGCCGGCGCCGGCGCACAGGATGGTGCGCGAGGGACCGTCTTCGGACACGAGGTAGACGAGGCCCGTCGAGACGGTGTCCGGCTTCATCAGCTCGAGCGCGGCCGGCGGCAGCAGGCCTTCCGTCATCCGCGTCGCCGCAGTCGGGGCCAGGCAGTTGACGCGGATGTCGTACTTCTGGCCTTCCAGATGCAGCGTGTTCATGAAACCCACAACAGCCATCTTGGCGGCGCCGTAATTGGACTGGCCGAAATTGCCGTAGAGGCCGGACGAGGACGAGGTCATCGCGATACGGCCGTAATTCTGCTCGCGCATGATGTCCCAGACCGCCTTGGTGCAGACGACGGAGCCCATCAGGTGCACGTCGACCACGGTCTGGAAGTCCGAAATGTCCATCTTGGCGAAGGACTTGTCGCGCAGGATGCCGGCATTGTTCACCAGCACGTCGACCCGGCCCCAGGTGTCCATGGCCTGTTTGACCATATCGGCGACTTCGTCGGCCTTGGTGACATTGGCGGTGTGCGAGATGGCCTCGCCGCCCGCAGCGCGGATCTCGTTGGCCACGTCTTCCGCAGCCGAACCGGTGCCCGTGCCATCCACGGAACCGCCCAGATCATTGACCACCACTTTGGCACCGCGTGCCGCCAGCGCCATCGCGTGGCAACGGCCCAGCCCCAGGCCGGCGCCGGTGACAATGGCCACGCGGCCGTCGTAACGAATCTCACTCATAACCAGTCTCTTCTCTTGAACGTGTCCGGATCAGCCGACGATCTGCAGGGTCAGCCAGTGCGCCATCAGGGCTGGCTTGTCCTCACCCTCGATCTCGACGGTGACGGCGTATTTCAGCATCCATTGCCCCGGATTGCGCTCGGTGGCGTCTTCCAGGACGAAACGGCCGCGGATCTTCTTTCCGGCCCGCACCGGCTGGAGGAAGCGCACCTTGTCGAAGCCGTAATTGATGCCCATCGCGATACCGTCGAGCACCAGCGTCGTGTTGGCGGCGAGCGCGGACAGCATGGACAGCGACAGGAAGCCGTGGGCGATCGTGCCGCCGAACGGCGTTTCCTTCGCCGCGCGCTCCGGGTCGATATGGATGAATTGATGGTCTTCGGTCACATCGGCGAAGACATCGATGCGCGACTGGTCGATCTCGATCCAGTCGGACACGCCGATTTCCTGTCCGATATGGTCCTTCAGCGTGTCGGCCTTGATTACCGGCATCAGGCAGTCTCCTCGTCTTTCAGCAGCATTTTGCGCAGGCCCGGCTTGTCGATCTTGCTCGTGCCGCCGCGCGGCAACGGTCCGTCCATGCGCCAGATGCGATCCGGCAGCTTGAAAGCCGCCAGGTGCGGTTTCAGGAAGTCGATGATGTCCTGGTCGGAAAGCTCCGCCCCGTCACGCAGCAGGAGCGCCGCGCCGACGCGTTCGCCCAGACGCTCGTCGGGAATACCGATGACGGCCGCTTCCAGAATGTCCGGATGCTTGGCCAGCGCGCCCTCGACCTCGAGGCAGGAGACGTTCTCACCGCCGCGGATCACCATGTCCTTGATGCGGTCGACGATGAACAGGAAACCGTCCTCGTCGATAATCCCGACATCGCCGGTCTTGAACCAGCGGTCCTCGGTCAGCACGGCCGCGGTCGCTTCCGGCTGGTTGAGATAGCCGCGGAACACCGCCGGCGACTTGATCCACACCTCGCCCGGCTCACCGGCCGGGGTCTCGTTGCCGGCTTCGTCGACCGTCTTGATGAAGGTGACGGCCGGCAGCGGCAGGCCGCAGGAGCCCGGCTTGGCCTGGTATTCGGAATAGCCGTTATATGTGCCCAGTGCATTGGTCTCGGTGAGACCATAGCCGGACGACGACCAGGCTTTGGGGAAGACCTGGTTGATCTTCTCGACATGCGCCTCGGGACGTTTGGCACCGCCCGTGCCCATGCCCTGCAGCGTGTCCAGCGTGACGCCGCGGCGCTCGGCCTCCAGTGTCAGCTCGTGCGACATGGTCGGCACGCCCACCATGTCGGTGAGCTTCTCGCGCTGGATGATCTCGACTGCTTCACCCGCATCCCATTTACGCATCAGCACCATCTTGCGGCCGGAGAAAAGCGACAGCAGGAAAACGGCATGCGAGCCGGTGCAGTGGAAGAGCGGCAGGCAAACCAGCACGCCCGGATCGCCTTCGGTGAAGTCCTCGTCATTATTGGCCAGACGCAGGGATGCGCCGAGGAGCGCAAAGGACAGGATCGTCGTCACCGCACCGCGATGGGTGAGCACGGCGCCCTTGGGCGAGCCTGTTGATCCCGACGTGTAGAAGATGGCGAAATCGCTGTCCGGATCGATGGCGATGGCCGGCGGTTCTTGTCCCGCACAGGCTGCGACCATGGCGTCGAACGTGTCGGCGACATCCTCGAGCTCGCCGCGGCCGGAGATCAGGGTGAGCCCCAGGCTCGCCTGGTGGGGCCGCAAGCGCTCGATCTGCCGGGCACCGGCGATGACGATCCTGGCGCCGCAATCGGACAGGCCGAAACCCATCTCCTCGCTGGTCCACCAGCCATTGAGCGGCACCACGACGCCGCCGGCGGCGATGATGCCGAGAAAGGCCGCCATCCATTCCGGCGAGTTGCGCATCGCCAGGGCGATGCGTGTGCCGGGTGTCACGCCGTGACGCTGGATCAGCGCGTTGGCAAAGGCCACGGAGCGGCCGACCAGTTCACCGAAAGTCCAGCGCTGATCCTCGAAGATCACGCCTTCCTTCTCGGCGTGCTCCATCGCCTTCATCAACAGAAAGCGCAAATCGCCCGGTGCATTCACATAGGCCGGCTGGCGAACACCGAGAATCTCGGCTTCGCCAACATTGAGGACTTCCTCGGCCTGGGTGATCTGGCGGGCAATCGCTTCCAGCTGCGCGCGGGCCGGCGCCTGCTTGCGCTGAGCCATGATCAGCCCTCCAGGGTTTCGTTGACGTAGCGCTTGAGTTCCTTGCGGGCGATGACCATGCGGTGCACAGCATCCGGTCCGTCAGCGAAGCGCAGCGTGCGCAGGCCGGTGAACATCATGGCCAGCGGCGTGTCCTGGGAGATACCCGTACCACCATGCATCTGCATGGCCTCGTCCACGGTATCCAGAGCGACACGCGGTGCGATCACCTTGATCTGGGAGATCCAGGGCGCAGCCGCGCGCGGGTCGCCCTGGTCCATCATCCAGGCCGCCTTGAGGCACAGGAGGCGTGCCTGTTCGATCGCCATGCGGCGTTCGGCAATGATGTCGCGATTGGCGCCGAGCTTGGCCAGCGGCTGGCCGAAGGCCGTGCGCGAAACCGAGCGGCGGCACAGGAGTTCCAGCGCCCGCTCGGCCTGGCCGATAGCCCGCATGCAGTGGTGGATACGGCCCGGCCCGAGGCGGCCCTGGGAGATCTCGAAACCGCGGCCGCGGCCGAGGATCAGCGCATCCTTGGGCACGCGAACATTGGTGAACTTGATATGCATATGGCCGTGCGGGGCATCGTCATGGCCGAACACGGTCATCGGACGCAGGATCTCGATACCCGGCAGGCCGGCCTCGACGAGGAATTGCGAATGGCGGCCGTGACGCGGGGCATCATCACCCTCGGTCTTGGTCATCAGGACATAGATTGAACAGCGCGGATCGCCGGCACCGGAAGCCCAGTATTTCTCGCCATTGAGCACCCACTCATCGCCATCCAGCTCGGCCTTGAAGGCGATATTGGTGGCGTCAGAGGAGGCGACGTCCGGCTCGGTCATCAGATAGGCCGAGCGGATCTTGCCCTCGAGCAGCGGCTCCAGCCATTTCTTCTTCTGCTCGGCATTCCCGTAGCGCTCGATGACTTCCATATTGCCGGTGTCCGGCGCGGAGCAGTTGAAGGTTTCCGCGGCCAGGTGGGACCAGCCCATTTCCTCGGCAAGATAGGCATATTCAACGGTGCTGAGGCCGTAGCCGCGGTCGGACCCGGTCAGCCAGAAATTCCACAGGCCGCGCTCGCGCGCCTTCGCCTTGAGGCTTTCCAGGATCTCGGTCTGACGGTCCGTAAAGGCGAACCGGTCACCCGCCTTGCCGATCTCCGCGTGATACTCCGCTTCCAGCGGCATCACCTCGTCGCGCACCATGGCGCGAACCTGTTCCACCAGCGGACGTACCCGCTCCGTCATACCCAGATCCATCATTACTCCCCTTTATCGTCCTAGCTGTTGTCGTTTCTCGTTGAATTGTCAGACCGGCCGGCCGCGCTCGGCAACCATCATCCGGCGGAATTTCCGCATCCCGCCGAGCCAGCGGTCACGCTGGGTCGCGCGAGCCGCCTCATAGCCGGCGACACTGGCGTGCGGCAGGGCGAGAAAACGCTTCTCCTCGATCGCCGCGATCGCTTCGGCCGCCACATCGGAAGGCTCGACCACGCCATCGGCACCGGCGATACCGCCATCGGAGGAATTCTCACCCAGCATGGCCGTGCGGACCGCCTGCGGGCAGACGCACACGACCTGCAACCCGTCATCGCCATGGGTGATCGCCAGGCTCTCCGCGAAGGAGACCGCGGCATGCTTGCTGGCGGTGTAGGAGGAGGCCCCGATCTGGGCGAGCAGACCGGCCGCTGAAGCGACCAGGATGAACACCCCGCCGCCGCGCGGCTTCATGCGCGGCCAGACCTGGCGCGCACCGCGCACGGCGCCCATCACATTGACCTCGAAACTGTCCAGCCAGTCCTTGTCCGACGCGCCTGCCGCATCCCAGCTGGGGGCATCGGCGCGCAGGATGCCGGCATTGGAGACATAGATATCGACCGGGCCGAGCTCGGCTTCGGTGCGGTCGAGAAAGGCCGCGATATCGGCTTCCTTGGTCACATCCACCGTCGCGCCGATCCCGCCGAAGGCCTGGGCCGCCTCTTCAGCGCCCTGAAGGTCGGCCAGGGCGATCTTCGCGCCGCGGGCGTGAAAGGCTTGCGCCATGGCGAGGCCGATGCCGCGCGCACCACCGGTGATCGCGACAACCTTGTTCGTGTAGTCCATCTTGTCCTCCCGGTGGACCGGCCTCAATACTTCCGCATGCGGGCGAACTTGTCAGCGTGGTAATTGGCGTCACCGTAGAGCGCCTCCGCCACGCGGACCCGTTTCATGTAGAAGCCGATGTCGAATTCATCGGTCATGCCCATACCACCATGCATCTGCACGCCTTCACGCGCGGCAAGCTGGGCGACCTGGCCGAGCTTGGCCTTGGCCGCGCTGACCATCATCGCCGCATGATCCGGCGCGGCATCGAGCGTCTGCAGGGCTTTCAGCACGATCGACTTGCCCAGCTCGACCTCGGAATAAAGGTGCGCCGCGCGGTGCTGCAGAGCCTGGAAGGTGCCGATGATCTGGCCGAACTGCTTGCGCTCCTTCAGATAGCCGACCGTGCTGTCGAGGCATTGCTGGGCAGAGCCCGACATCTCGGCCGACAGGCCGGCCCGGCCCGCGTCCAGAACCGCTTCCAGCGCGCCCAGACCATTGTCGACCTCGCCCAGAACGGCGTCGGCCGTCACTTCGACATTGTCGAGCACGATGTCGGCGGCATGACGGCTGTCGACCGTATCCTTGCGCTCCACCGTGACACCGGCGGCATCCCGCGGCACCAGGAAGAGCGTGATGCCCTCGGCCTCGTTTTCGCTGCCACCGGTCCGGGCGGACACGATCAGCATGTCAGCGACATGACCTTCGGCGACGAAGGTCTTGCGACCGTTCAGCTTGAAGCCATTGCCCGAACGCTCGGCCGACACCGCCACGCTGGACGGATTGTGCTTGCGGCCTTCGTCGGCGGCGAGCGCGGTGATCGCCTCGCCGGCCGCGATCCGCGGCAGCCATTCCGATTTCTGACCGTCCGATCCGAAACGCGACAGCGCCGTCGCGCCCATGATGGCGGTCGAGATATAGGGCGACGCCGTCAGCGTACGGCCCATTTCCTCGGCGATCACGCCGGCCGCGACATGACCCATTTCCACACCGCCATGCGCTTCGGGCACCAGCACGCTGGTCCAGCCCATTTCCGCCATGTCGGCCCAGGTCTTGCGGTCAAATCCGTCTTCCGAGCCGCTGTCGCGCAGTTTGCGCAGCTGACTCACCGGCGCACTCGTCGAGAGATAACCCCGGGCGGCATCCTTCAGCATGCCGGCTTCTTCATTCAGCACCATGGCCATGATGTTTTACTCCTTGGGTGCCCGGCTCAAGCAGACGGCAGTTCGAGAATGCGCTTGGCGATGATGTTGAGCTGCACTTCCGACGTGCCGCCCTCGATGGAATTGCCCTTGGAGCGCAACCACATGCGGGCCACATCCTCATCGGCATCCCACTCCAGGCCGGACGAACCGGCGCTGTCCATCATCAGCTCCATGCGGCGCTTGTTCAGCTCGGTGCCATAGTATTTCAGCATCGAGGAATTGGCGCCGACGCCCTGCCCCGCCTTGGCCTCGTCGGCCACGCGTTCCATAGTCGACATGAAGGCGAGCCCGTCGATCTCGGCCCGCACCACATCGGCGCGCAGGATCGGATCGGCCAGCATGCCCTGCTCGTTCAGCCCGATCTGCTGCACCGCGACATCGCCCATCGGGCGCATCGCGCCGGAGCCCATGCCGCCGATCATCTCGCGCTCATGGGTCAGGAGATATTTGGCGACCGTCCAGCCCTTGTTCAGCTCGCCGACCAGATTGTGCTTCTCGGCCCGCGCATCGTCGAAGAAGGTCTCGCAGAAGGGCGACTTGCCGGAGATCAGCTTGATCGGTTTGGTCGTCACGCCCGGCTGGTCCATGTCGACCAGAATGAAGGAAATGCCTTCATGCTTGGGCGCCTGGAAATCGGTCCTCACCAGCACGAAAATCCAGTCGGCCTTGTCGGCATAGGAGGTCCAGATCTTCTGGCCGTTGACCAGATAATGGTCGCCCTTGTCCTCGCACTTGGTCATCAGCGCTGCGAGGTCGGAACCGGCATTCGGCTCGGAATAGCCCTGCGCCCAGCGGATCTCGCCGCGGGCGATCTTCGGCAGGTGTTCCAGCTTCTGCTCGTGCGTGCCGTACTTCAGAAGCGCCGGCCCGAGCATCCAGATTCCGAAAGACTGGACCGGTGCACGGGCGCCGATCTTGCGCATTTCCTCGCGCAGCACCTTGGCATGTGCCTTGTCGAGACCGCCCCCGCCATATTCCACAGGCCATTCGGGAACCGTCCAGCCTTTTTCGGCCATCCGGTCGAGCCACAGTTTTTGCGGTTCGGTGAAGTTGAACGTCTTGCCGCCCCAGACGACATCTTCCTCGTCCTGGATGGGCTGGCGCATTTCCTCGGGACAATTGGCTTCGAGCCAATCCCTCACATCGGCACGGAAGGCGTCTAGATCGGCCATGCTCTCCCCTTTATCGATCATTTTCGAGCATTCGGTATGATGCACTTGCGAAGACGTTAGCGCCCTTGCAGCAAGGCGTCCATGGGGCTGTGCGGCGATTTCAGGGGAAAATTGGTCGCAGGCCAGATCCGACGCAGCTGCGAAACCGGATACGAAAAAGCCCCGGCCGTGTGGCCGGGGCTTCCGTTCAGCGACAGGATACCGCTCTAGGCAAACTGCGGTGCAATCTGCAGATTCTTGGCCAGCCCGAGCCGGTGCAGGACCAGAAGCATGGTGCCGTTATAGTCGACAATCCGGTTCCAGATGCCCTTGCGCGGCAGGTGCAGCGCGGACTGCGGGAACTCATGGTGATGATCGTGCAGCGCTTCGCCGCCGGTCAGCAGCGCCAGCAGATAGTCGACCCATTTCGGCGTCTTCATGTGGCCATAGACGTTCACGCCCAGCGTTGTGGCGTGGAACTGGATCGCGCGGCCGATCACGGCGCTGGCATGCAGCAGAGCGGTAAGAATCAGCGAACCGCCGCTCAGCGCCACGATGAGATAGATGATCGCGGGAATGATCAGGTGCATCACCAGCGACAGGGTGATGTGGAAACGGTCGGCAAAGCGCACGACGGCGTTTTCCTTGAGCCAAAGCGGCATCGGGCGGGCGAGGTCCTTCTCGTCGCGCCACAGGATCCAGCCGACCCAGGCCCAGGCCTTGCTTTCCAGCGGATTGTGCGGATCGCCAGGCTTGTCGGCAAAACGGTGGTGCTGGGAGTGGTAGTTCACCCAGTCCTTCAGGGAGCCCTGCATCGCCAGGATGCAGTTGAACATGATGATCACCTGGGCCGGCCATTTGATCTCGCCGGCGCGGTGCTGCCAGATCCGGTGCAGCGGACCGATGCCCTGATTGCACACGAAGATCGACAGGCCGATCACGGCCAGACAGATCGGGGCATACCACCAGTGCAGGGTCAGCCCGTTCAGCGCCAGGCCGAGCGCGACCATGGTGATCATCATCGCCACGCCGAGCGCGGGATAGATGAAGGCGGAAAAGGCGCTGGCCCAGTTCAGGGTACGCCAGGATTTCAGGATGGCCTCGGAACGCGAAAGGATCCGCTGGTCAAGATTCATGGGGTCTACTCATCGATAAATGGGGCCCCCGGAGGGACTCGTCGCGAGGAATGTCTGCATTGCAGCGCGCCGGGTCAATCTCGGAATGGCCGCAGTGCGGTTTTCAATTATTGCTCCGTGGCCGGCAGATGGACGTGAAAGGCTGCGCCCTCGCCCGGCCGCCCCTCGGCCCAGATGTGTCCGCCATGACGCTCGACGATACGCTGGCAAAGGGCCAGACCGACCCCCGTGCCGGGATAATCGCCCCGTGAATGCAAACGGGTGAACACCTCGAAAATGCGCGTTGCGTGCTCGGGCGGAAACCCGATGCCATTGTCGCGAACGCTGAGAACAGCATTCCCGGCCTCGTCATTCACCAGCGACAACTCGATCCGCTGTGGCCGTTTCGGGTCGCGGTACTTCACCGCATTGCCGATGAGGTTGGCGAGAAGCTGACGCATCAGCACCGGATCGGCCACCAGCCGGCCCGGCAGGTCCCAGCAGATCGTGCCACCGGTTTCGGCCAGCGCGAGCTCGAAATCGCTGGCCACGTCCAGAACCAGCTTTTCCATGTCCAGTGCCTGCCGGGACATCGCGACATGGGCCGACCGCGAATAGCTCAGCAGATCCTGGATCAGCTTTTGCATCCGCCCTGCCCCGTCGATCATCGTGTCGAGCAGTTTGTGGCCGCGCGCATCGAGCCGGTCGGAATAGTCGCGATGCAGAAGATCACCGAAAGCACGAACCTTGCGCAGGGGTTCCTGGAGATCGTGCGAAGCCACATAGGCGAAGCGCTCCAGCTCGGCATTCGAGGCTTTCAGGGCCTCGGCATGCGCGGCGGCCATCTCCTCGGCGGCACGGCGATCCGTGATGTCATGGGCCGAGCCCGCCAACCGGACCGGCCGCCCGTCGGCCCCGCGCAGCGAATCGCCATGCGCATGCACCCAGACGCTGCGACCGTCCGGCCGATTCATGCGGTGTTCGACATCAAACGGCACGGGCTCCGAGAAATGCCGCACGATCGCGGCCTGCACGGCCGCCTCGTCGTCCGGGTGAACATAGGAGAGGAAACTGTCCAGGGAGATGCTTGTCATGGCGACGTCCAGCCCCATGATCTCGAGAAAGCGCGGCGACAGGGTCACCTCGCCTCGCCGCACGTCGAGATACCAGAAGCCGGCATTCGAGCCCCGCATGGCCAGATCATACCGCTCGTCTGCCCGCCGCAACGCGACATGCTGGCCGATCAGCGCCACGGCCGTCTCGAACACGCCCAGTTCGACCGCGCTGCACCCGCCAGCGCGCATTTCAGGGGAGACCAGGCAGACCGTTCCGTGCACCCGGCCGCCCGCCAGCAGGCGCGCTCCGATATAGGTCGCCAAGCCATCAACCGGCAGGCGCGCCAGCACGGCTTCGTCGTCCGGCCGCATCAGCACGACGGGCCGGTCGCTTTGCATGGATTGCTCGCACGGCGCGCCGGCAATCGGCACGGTAGCGCCCGCGGCTATCTCGCCAGCCTCGCCCGCGACCGTCTCGACCGTTGCAATCCCGTTGAAAATCTCGCTGACAAAGCCGGCCTGAACGCCGAAATAATCGACAATGCGCGACAACAGGCGCCGAACGGCCAGATCGTGATCCCGGCCGGCATCCGCACTGTCTTTTACCAGCGCCAGAACCAGCGCCTGCGCTCGCGCAAGCGCCTCGGCCGGCACGCCCGTCTTGAACTCTGCCATCACACTATCCCGACAGATCCGGGACCCGCCGTACATCCTTGCCCGTCAACACGATAGCAAACGAGCACGAAAACAGAAGCGGTGTGGAGTGATGCTTTATTAGACCGCGTGTGGCCAACGGTCGCGTCTGCATACCGGATGCGGGATGAGACGGGAATTCGTTGTTATTTGTTCGATTTATCGTTTCTCGGGATAGACCCGCCGTCATTCTTACGTTTTCGTAAGGATACTCTTTGTTCGATTCCTGTGGGGGACGATATGAAAGGTGGATTGCTGCTTCTGGCCGGAACTGTCGGCGCCGCTGCGATGGCGCTGAGCTTTCCGCAATCCGTGCGCGACGATGTCGCGGCGCGCACAACGGTGCCGGATCACGTCTACCTCGAAGCCGAGCGGCAACTGGCCCTGTTCGTCAAATGGGCTCGCAGCGAAGACGACCGCCCTGCCCGGAGCGATCACCCCGATCGGGATGTCTGGTTGAACCAGGACGATACGGGACGGGACGTCAGCTAGTTGGCGTCAGCCGCCGCCGCGTCCTGCGCTTCCCGGATCCGCGTTTCCAGCATTGACCGGTAGCCTGCGTCTTCCGGCGCTTCGTCCAGCATCGTCTGCCATGCCTGGATGGCGTCGTCCCGCGCGCCATCCTGATAAAGCGCCTCGGCCAGGAAAAAGCGTGCGCGGACATCCTGCGGATCGATGTCGAGCGCCCGCGAAAACGCCTCGCGTGCCCGCGGTGACATCTCGCCGCCTTCGGCAAACAGATAAGCCTGGCCCAAGGATGCGAACAGATAGGCGCTGTCCGGAGCCCCGTTGATCGCATTCTCGAAGGCAATCGCGGCTTCGTCGAACCGTCCGAGCGTGAGATAGGCCTGGCCCAGCACTGCCCAGCCGCGCGGATCGTCCGGATTGGCCATCAGGTCGGCGGCGAGCGCATCGACTTCATCCAGCACGGCCTGCATCTCGTCCGGAATGTCCGCCATCGGCGCGGGCGCAGCCCGGCCTGTGAGCTGTGGCGACCCGATCTGCATATAGATCAGCACCGCCCCCATGACGGTAATCATGCTGGCAATGATGATCGCCAGACGCAGCCGCGGGCTCGGCTTGGCCGCCACCTCGCCGGAACGCTCCAGCGCGGCCTGCTCGCGGCGGCGGATGTCGAGCTCTGCAGCACGCGCTTCGCCGGGCTCAATCAGGCCGAGATCCACATCGCGGCGCAACTCCTCGCGCTGGCCGGAAAACACGCTCAGCCCGGACGCGGCATCCGCCGTCTCGCGCCGCATGACCGGCAGGATCAGGCCCAGCGCCACCAGGGTGGCGATCACGGCAATGAGCAACCAGATCATGACAGGCCCTCCTCGTCGGAGAGGGCGCGGGCACGGGCCTCATCGCCCTCGCCCGTATCGTCACCGGCCACCAACGCCCGGCGCTGGCCGCGCACAAAGACAAGGATGGCAATCCCGCCGCCAGCAAGCACCACGAGGGGGAACAGCCAGAGTGCGATCGTATTGCCCTGCACCGGCGGCAGCATCAGCACATAATCGCCATAGCGGTCCCGCAGATAGGCCTTCACCTCGGCGTCGCTGTCACCCGCCAGCAGACGCTCGCGCACAACGGCACGCAGATCGGCGGCGAGCGGCGCGTTGGAATCGTCGATGCTCTGGCTCTGGCAGACGACGCAGCGCAGCTGGTCGTAGAGCGCCCGCGCGCGGGCTTCCAGCTGGGCGTCTTCCATACGCTCTTCCGGCCCCGGCGAGGCAAGGGCGCTGCCGGCCAGCATCAGTCCGGCGAGCATGGCGGCAAGTATCTGCCTCATGGCATGTCCTCCGCCTGCAGGTGTTCGACCAGCGGCAGCAATGTGCGGTCCCAGACCTCTTCCGTGATCACCCCGACATGGCGGTAGCGCACGCGCCCGGCCCGGTCGATGATGAAGGTTTCCGGCGCGCCCGTGATCCCCAGATCGATCGCCACGCGGCCCTCGGCATCATTGCCGATGCGGACGTAGGGATTGCCGTTACGCTCGAGCCAGCGCGTGCCGGCGCCCGGCGGGTCCTTCCAGTCGATGCCATAGATCGGCACCACGCCCGAACGGCTGATCTGCATCAGCATCGGGTGCTCAATCGCACAGGGCGGACACCAGGAACCGAATACGTTCAGCAGGCTCACCTCGCCCGCCAGGTCCGCACTTGCCAGTCCGGTCACGTGCCCCTGGATCGGCGGCAGGTCGAAGGCCGGCAGTTCGCGATCGATCAGCTGGGACGGGATCTCGCCCGGATTCTCGCGCAGCCCGAGAGCGAAATAGGCCGCCATCACGGCGAACAGGGCGAGCGGCAGGAAAAGGAAAAGCCGGTTCATGACGTCACCTCCCGCGCAGCATCGGTCGTGTCCGCTGTCTTTCGTGCGGTCAGGGATCGCCGGCCGCGATCGGCAATCGACAGCACACCGCCCAGGGTCAGGATCGCCGAGCCGATCCACAGCCACATCGCGAAGGGGTAGATATAGACATGCACCGGCCAGCCGCGCTCACGCGAGGGCTCGCCGAAGGAGATGTAGAGATCGCCAGTGCCGCGCGTGCGGATCGCGCTCTCGGTCGTCGACATCTGGCGCACCGGATAGAAGCGGCGCTCGGCCACCAGCTCGCCCAGATCGCGCTGCCCGCGGGAGATGGCAAAACGCCCCTCCTCGGCCACATAATTGGCACCGTCAAAGCGTCGGACATCGTCGAGCTCGACCGTATAGCCGGCGATCTGCAGGCTCTGCCCCGGCATCAGGAAGGCGCTCGTCTCCTGCTTCCAGGCGCTGACGCCGGTAATCGCAAAGACCGTGATGGCGAGACCGAAATGCGCCACCGCCATGCCCCAGATACCCAGCGGCAGGTTCATCGCCCGGGACAGCGAGGCTTTCAGCGGGATATCGCCGAGCTTGAGACGCTGGGCGATATCGATCAGCACGCCAATCCCCACCCACATGGCCAGCGCCGTGCCCAGCGCGCCGGCGATCCGGGTGCGGTCGGCGATCCACAGCGCCAGCACGCCCGCCGCCAGGGCTGCGACCAGGGCCGGCATCAGCTTGCGCAGCACCGGTTTCAGCTTGCCGCGCTTCCAGGCCAGCATGCCCGACACCGGAACCAGGATGAACAACACGCCCATCATCGGGTTGAACGTCGCGTTGAAGAAGGGCGCACCGACGGTGATCGTTTCGTCGGAAACCGTCGTGATGAAGAGCGGATAGAAGGTGCCGAAAAAGACCAGCGCGCAGGCCGCACCGATGAAGAGATTATTGATCAGCAGCGTGCTTTCGCGGCTGACTTCGGAGAACACGCCGGTCGGCTTGAGGTGCGAGGCCCGCAACCCGTAAAGCGCCAGCGACCCGCCGATCACCGCGATCAATATGCCTAGGATGAAGACGCCGCGTTCCGGGTCGACCGCGAAGGCGTGGACCGAGGTCAGCACGCCGGAGCGCACCAGGAAGGTCCCGGCCAGCGACAGGGAAAACGTCATCAGCGCCAGCAGGATCGTCCAGGCTTTCAGCGTGTCGCGCTTTTCCATCACGCGCAGCGAGTGGATGAAGGCCGTGCCGGCCAGCCAGGGCATCAGCGAGGCGTTCTCGACCGGGTCCCAGGCCCACCAGCCGCCCCAGCCCAGCTCGTAATAGGCCCAGGCCGCACCCAGTGCGATACCGACCGTCAGGAAGCTCCAGGCCGCCAGCGCCCAGGGCCGCACGATCCGCGCCCAGCGCGCATCGACCCGCCCTTCGATCAGCGCCGCCACGGCGAAGGAGAAAGTGATCGAGAAGCCGACATAGCCGGCGTAGAGCATGGGCGGGTGCGAGGCGAGACCGGGGTCCTGCAGCAGCGGGTTGAGATCCTGCCCGTTCATCGGAGACGGCCAGAGCCGCGCGAACGGGTTGGAGGTGAACAACAGAAAGGCCGTGAACGCCGCCGTCACCAGCGACTGGACGGCAAAGGTCAGCGAGACCAGCCGCGCCTCGACCGGTTTCGCCGACAGGGCCAGAGCCGCCGTGTAGGCCGTCAGGATCAGGCCCCAGAGCAGCATCGAGCCTTCATGATTCCCCCACACACCGGTCAGCTTGTAGAGGAAGGGCTTGTCGGTGTGCGAGTTCTCGGCGACCACCAGGACGGAAAAGTCCGACACGGCAAACAGCACCGTCAGACAGGCAAAGGCCGTCAGCATCAGCACGAATTGCGCGATCGATCCGGCGCGCGCGAAACCGTGAATGGCCGGGTCTGCGGTGCGCAGCCCGATGAAAGTCAGGACGGATTGGGCCAGCGCCACCGCAAAGGCCAGGATCAGGGCAAACTGCCCGAGTTCAGCAATCATGCCGGGGAGGTGTTACGGGAATGGCAAAAGGTCAAGGTGCACGGGTGTCGCAGGGGGCGGCTATTCTTGTTCCGAAAGCCGTTCCAGATGAGAAAGGAACTCCGTACGCAACGCGTCGGCCTCTTCCGACGGAAGCCAGTTCGTCATCTGCGGCACGACCGTGCGCTGGAATCTCAACTCTTCGTCCGTCCACGGCAACTGTGTTGCCTGCCTCAGTGCGTTCAGGATGCCCTCGACCCGAATTCGAATCTCCTCTTCGCTCGGACGGGCGGGCCGCTGAACGATGTCGGTACCTGCAAAGAGATCAAATTGTGCCATGGTCGAGATTATGCGCCGATTCGCTTGTCGGCCGACTTCATTTGTTTACGGTTGCACATAGATGATATGCACCCGTTTTTGAGGGATTTGAACGCGGCATGCCAACGGCATTCGAACAAGCCATTTCCCGGTTCGGCGCCAACGCGAAAGCCAAGCTGAACAATCCGGCGGTATCGGGCGGCCCGGAAGATCAGCTGCGCGCACCGCTTGAAACGCTTTTCGCAGATCTGGCCTCGCTTGTCGGTCCGATGGCGCAGGACAGCGTACTCGTCGGTGAGACGTCGCTGGCCGACATCAAGACACGGCCGGACTACGCCGTGACGTGCCGCGGTGCGCTGGTCGGCTTTATCGAAGTGAAAGCACCCGGCAAAGGGTGCGATCCCAGAAAATTCACCGACGCTCACGACAAGGCCCAATGGCGCAAACTCCAATCGCTGCCGAACCTGATCTATACCGATGGAAACGGGTTGAGCCTTTGGCGCAATGGCAAGCGCGAGCGTGAAATTGTCCTCTTCGACGGCGATATCGAAACTGCAGGTGCGGCGCTGACGGCGCCCGATGCCCTCGTCGGCCTTCTCACCGACTTCTATGGTTGGCAGCCCGTTGCGCCGAAGCGGCCCAGACAGCTGGCCGACATGACCGCGCGGCTGTGTCGCCTGCTGCGCGATGAGGTCACGGAACAACTGGAGCGGGGCGAATCCAACCTGCAGGCGCTCAGGGAAGATTGGCGGCAGCTGCTCTTTCCCGATGCGGACAATGCGCAGTTTGCTGATGGCTATGCCCAGGCCGTGACCTTCGGGCTCCTCATGGCCCGAGCGCGCAAGATCGAACTGACAGACAACCTTGATGCGGTCGCTCGGTCGCTACGCAAGACGAACACGCTGATCGGAGCGGCGCTCGGCCTTCTCGTGGCCGACAGCGACGAAGACAGCCAGCTCAAGACGTCTCTGAAAACGCTGGTTCGCGTTCTCGACGTCGTTCACTGGGATACGATCAGCAAGGGCGAACCGGAGGCATGGCTCTACTTTTACGAGGAGTTCCTTGCGGTCTACGACAATACACTGCGAAAGCAGACCGGATCCTACTACACGCCACCTGAAGTGGTGAACGCGATGGTGCGCCTGACCGACGAGGCGCTGCGGGGTTCCGACCTTTTTGATCTGCCGCGGGGTCTGGCCTCTCCCGAAGTTACCATCGCCGATCCGGCGGCGGGTACCGGCACCTTCCTGCTGTCCGTTCTGCGCCAGATCGCGCAGATCGAGGAGGTGGAAACCGGGCCGGGCCAGGTTCCTGCGGCGGTCAAGGCCGCGCTTGCGCGCCTGATCGGTTTCGAACTGCAATTCGGACCCTTTGCGGTTGCCCAGCTGCGTCTCCTCGCAGAAATCGCCGAACTCACCGGGACCAGCACGCAGGACGCGCTGGATGTCGATCTGCGCCTTTTTGTCGCCGATACTTTGGGCGATCCCAATGAGGAAACCCACTATATTCCCACCATCCTCCAGCCGATCGCCGACTCCCGCAAAGAAGCCAACCGGATCAAGCGGGAGGAATCGATCACGGTCGTCATTGGCAATCCGCCCTACAAAGAAAAGGCGCGAGGCCGCGGCGGATGGGTCGAGAATGGTGCGCGTGGCGAGGCCGGGCCGCTGGCCGATTGGCAACCGCCGCCGGATTGAGCCGTCGGAGAGCACGCCAAACACCTTCGCAATCTCTATATCTATTTCTGGCGCTGGGCCGCGTGGAAAGTCTTTGGCGACGCAGCCTCGTCGATGCCGGGCCACCATCCCGGCGGTACGGGAATCGTCAGCTTCATCACCGTCGCGGGCTTCCTTAACGGTCCCGGCTTTAAGAAGATGCGCAGCGAGCTGCGCCGGCAGGCCAGCGATATCTGGGTAATCGACTGTACGCCCGAAGGGCACCAGCCACCGATCGGCAGCCGGATATTCCAGGGCGTCCAGCAGCCGGTCTGCATCGTCATGGCGGCGCGCCGCCCCGGGACCGGCGAAAGCACGCCGGCCCGCGTCCACTTTCGCTCCCTTCCAGAGGCCGGCCGGGCCGAGAAGTTCGAGGCACTCGCGGGAACGTCTCTGCACGACGATAGCTGGACCGATTGCCCATCGGATTGGCGAGCGCCCTTCCTGCCCCGGAGGTCGGCGGAATGGGCCGGCTATCCTGCACTGGACCAATTGTTCGACTACGACGGATCGGGCGTCATGCCGGGCCGGACCTGGGTGATCGCTCCGGACACCCAATCGCTGGAAGCCCGGTGGAAACGGCTCCAGGCGGAGACCGATCCGAACAAGAAGGAAATGCTGTTCCATCCGCACCTGCGTGGTGGCAAACCCGGCGACAAGCATCTGAACAAGGTGGTGAAGGAGGGGCTCACCGGACACCGCCACGCCGCGCTGTCAGTGGCCAATGACAAAGGGCCGATGAACGTGCCGCAGCGGTATGGATTTCGATCTTTCGACCGCCAATGGATCATTCCCGATGCTCGCTTGATCAATCAGGCCAATCCGAACCTTTGGGCGACAAACTCGCCGCGGCAGATATATGCAACGGCACCTCACGACAGAACACCAACAGGCGGCCCAGCTCTGGCGATCACAAGCCTCATCCCTGACCTGCATCACTATAATGGTCGCGGCGGCCGCGTCTTTCCGCTGTGGGCGGACAGCGAGTCCAAGACCCACAATTTCGCACCGGGCATCATCGCCGAATTGTCTGCGCCCCTGGGTTTTGAAGTCACACCGGAAGACCTCTTCGCCTATATCGCCGCGGTCGCGGCGCATCCGGACTATACGGCCCGTTTTGCCAAGGATCTCAAACAGCCGGGCCTGCGCATTCCTTTGACCGTCGACGCGGACCTGTTCGCTCAGGCCGTCAGGCTCGGCCGCGAGATTGTCTGGCTGCACACATTCGGCGACCGCTTTGCCGATCCTGCGGCGGGCCGGCCCGCCGGTGCGCCGCGCATGCCGGAATATGGCCCCGTCGTCTCCAAGGACGGCACCATTCCGGACAGTCCCGAGCGTTTTCCGCAGGACATCTCCTACAATGGCGACACGCGCCGGCTTCACGTCGGAGACGGTTATATCGACAATGTCAGTCCGGCCATGTGGACATACGAAATCTCCGGTGTTCCCGTGATCCAGCACTGGTTCAGCTACCGGCGCCGGGATCGCGAACGCCCGGTGATCGGCGATCGCCGGCCACCCTCCCCGCTCGGCAGAATCCAGCCCGAGGCTTGGCTGGCCGAATACACCAGCGAACTTGTCAATGTGCTTCACATTCTTGGGCGTCTGGTCGCACTGGAGCCGCAACAGGCTGAACTATTGAAACGGATCGTTTCCGGCCCGACCTTGACGACGGATCGGCTTCGAGAAGCTGGAGTGATCGCGGAAGTCCCCTCCTGAGAAGCGAAGGATTCGACCACTATCTCCCCCGCCCCAGCCACAGCACCAGGAGCGCCGGCGCCCAGGGCAGCATCCGTTCCGCCGGGTCCCCCGGCGCCCTCGCCCACTCGCCCAGCGTCGCCATCACCCCCGACAGGCTCTGCGCGTCCACCATGCCCAGCGCGTTGAAGAACACCGTCAGGCCGAAGCCGAGGCACATCGCCGTTCCGATGGCCCAGGCTTTCGGTTCCAGGCCCAGAACCCGCACCACGATGATCGGCCCGAAGGCCGCGCCCAGGGCCGACCAGGCGAAGAGCACACGGGCAAAGATCGTCGCGGGCAGGCTCAGCGTCATCCACACCGCGACACCGGCGATCACGGCCATGACGATGCGCGAGACCAGAACTTCCTTGCCGGCAAAGCGCCGCGAGAGGCGCATGTCGTGCGAGACGGCTGCGGAGGCCGAGAGCAGGATCGAGTCGACCGTCGACATCACCGCCGACAGGACGGCCGCGATGACGAGCCCGGCCAGAACCGGCGGCAGGAGCTGGTCTGCCAGCGTATAGAACAGGGCCTCGCCATCGGCTGCCCCGCCGACAATGGCCCGTCCGGCCAGGCCCAGTATCGTCATGCCGGTGAACACCGCGACCGCCCAGACAATGGCAATGGTGAAGCCGCGCATGCGCGCACCCTCGTCCTTCACAGCCATCAGGCGCGAGATCAGTTGCGGCTGGCCCATCGCATTGACGCCCACGCCCCACACGCCGAGGACAAATCCGATCAGCACGAAACCGGCCTGGCCGCCGGTGGTGTCGAGATAGCCTTCCGGAGCGGTGGCCGAGAGCGCATCGGCGATGCCGCCGAAACCGCCCGCGGCGATGAGCGCCGTCACGGGCAGCGCCACCGCGACCACGGCCATCAGCGCACCCTGCAGCATGTCGGTGACACTGACCGCCCAGAAACCGCCGAGCAGCGAGTAGAGCAGGACGATGGCCGCGCCGATCAGGACGGATTCGGTGATACCCAGGCCGAACTGGGTCTCGAACGCCGCCGCTGCAGCGCCGAACTGGGCCGCGATGTAGAAGATGAAGCAGAACAGGATGAAGACCGATGCCAGTATACCGATCAGCGCGCGTGAACGATCCGCCAGCCCGGCGGTCAGGAAGTCCGTCGGCGTGACATGGCCGCGCTCGGCGGTTTCCGCCCGCAAGCGGCGGCCGAAGAACAGCCAGACGGCGACATAGCCGCCCCAGATGCCCGGCACCATCCACAGCGCGGAGAGCCCGTTGGCATAGACGAAGCCGGAAAAGCCCAGCAGCACCCAGGCCGAGGATGTCGAGGCGGCATAGGACAGGCCCGCCACCCAGGCGCCCAGCCCCTGGCTTGCCAGGAAGAAATCGCCTTCGGTGCGATTGCGCCGCGAGGCCCAGACCCCGACGCCCACCAGGACCAGCTTGTAGGCGACCAGCGTCGCCAGAACGATCAGATTATCCCCGTTCATCCTGCCCTCCCCGGCAAGATGTGCGGCGCTCGCGCAAAATGCAGCCCGCACATTTCAACTCCCCCGTGAGCCGGTTTAAGCTGGTTTGCAAGCCAGTACAAAGCCGCCGGACGGCGGCGCTCCTTATCGACTGCAACAGGCCCGATGGAAACCGAACCGCTCCTGATCCGGCATGATGGCGATATCGCCGAACTCGTGCTCAACCGCCCGGGCAAGCGCAACGCCTTTACCGAAGCCATGTGGGCCGGTCTGCCGGACCTGCTCGATACGCTCGCCGAGCGCTGCCGCGTGCTGATCGTGCGCGGCCAGGGCGACCATTTTGCCTCCGGCGCCGATATCTCCGAGTTCGAGGAAATCTACGCCACCCGCGAGCGCGGCGAGGCCTATTCGGCCAGCATCGCCCGCGCCCTCGATGCGCTGGCCGATTTTCCCCATCCCACCATCGCGATGATCCGCGGCTCCTGCATCGGCGGCGGCTGCGGCCTGGCGCTGGCCTGCGATCTGCGCTTTGCCGACGACACGGCGCGCATCGCCATCACCCCCGCCAAGATGGGGCTGCTCTACCCGTTCAACGACACCAAGCGGCTCGTCGACGCGGTCGGCGGATCGATGGCGAAGGACATGCTGTTTTCCGCGCGCCAGCTCGATGCGGCCGAGGCGGAGCGCGCCGGACTTCTCGACCGCCACTTCGAACCGGCGCGGCTGGAGCCGGAAACGCGCGCCTACTGCACGCGTCTTCTGGACATGTCGCCCCTGTCGGCGACATACACCAAGAAGATAATTTCACGCGTCCTGGAAGGCCAGGACCATGACACGGACGAAACCCGCGCCTGGTTCGCCAACGCCTTTACCAGTGCGGATTTCAAGGAGGGCTATCGCGCCTTCCTCGACAAGCGAAAACCGGACTTCTCGCAAGGAGGAGCCGACATCCACAAGGGGACGGACGAGCGATGACTGACAGACCCGCCATCAAGGCCAAGGATGCACCCGATCTGGCCGGTTTCGACTGGCAGGACCCGTTCCGCCTCGACGATCAGCTGACCGAGGAAGAACGCCTGGTGCGCGACACGGCACACGCCTACGCCCAGGAAAAACTCCAGCCGCGCGTCATCGAGGCTTTCCGCGAAGAAAAGACCGACCCGGCCATCTTCCGCGAGATGGGCGAACAGGGCCTTCTGGGCTGCACCCTGCCGGAAGAATATGGCGGCGCCGGTCTGGGCTATGTCGCCTACGGCCTGGTGGCGCGCGAGATCGAGCGGGTCGATTCGGGCTATCGCTCGATGATGTCGGTCCAGTCCTCGCTGGTGATGTATCCGATCTACGCCTATGGCTCGGAAGAACAGCGTCAGAAATACCTGCCCAAGCTCGCCTCCGGCGAATGGATCGGCTGTTTCGGCCTGACCGAGCCGGATGCCGGGTCCGACCCGGCCGGCATGAAGACCCGGGCGGAAAAGATCGAGGGCGGCTATCGCCTCACCGGCTCGAAGACCTGGATTTCCAATTCGCCGATCGCCGACGTTTTCGTTGTCTGGGCCAAATCGGAAGCCCATGACGGCAAGATCCGCGGCTTCGTGCTCGACAAGGGCATGAAGGGTCTCTCCGCCCCCAAGATCGGCGGCAAGATTTCCCTGCGCGCCTCGATCACCGGCGAGATTGTCATGGACGGCGTGGAAGTCGGTGAAGATGCGCTGCTGCCGCATGTCTCCGGCCTGAAAGGTCCGTTCGGCTGTCTCAACCGCGCCCGCTACGGCATTTCCTGGGGCGCCATGGGTTCGGCGGAATTCTGCTGGCACGCGGCGCGGCAATACGGACTGGACCGCAAGCAGTTCAACCGCCCCCTCGCCCAGACCCAGCTCTACCAGAAAAAGCTCGCCGACATGATGACCGAGATCTCGCTCGGCCTGCAGGCCAGCCTGCGCGTCGGCCGGCTGATGGACGAAGCTGCGGCTGCGCCGGAGATGATCTCCATCGTCAAACGCAATAATTGCGGCAAGGCGCTGGATATCGCCCGCATGTCCCGCGACATGCATGGCGGCAACGGGATTTCCGAGGAATACCAGGTGATCCGCCACATGGTGAACCTGGAAACGGTCAACACCTATGAAGGCGCCCACGACGTCCACGCCCTCATCCTCGGCCGCGCACAGACCGGGCTGCAGGCGTTTTTCTGATCGCGCGACACCGCGGCTCGCAGCGCCAAGACTGGGTCCTTAAGCGGGGGGCCAGTTACCCGTCCACGTGCGAGCCGCAAACCGCGAAGGCTTAAAAGCCGCGCGACCAGATGTACTGGGATGCACACCAGCCGCACCTCGCACTTGATGCCCCGCTCCGCGCCCTTTAAACCGGCACGTGGAGAGGTGGCCGAGTGGTCGAAGGCGCTCCCCTGCTAAGGGAGTATACGTCAAAAGCGTATCGTGGGTTCGAATCCCATCCTCTCCGCCACTCCTTTCATGGCGGATAGAAATCAATATCTTACTGATATTGCAGGGTGATTGCTTCTAGCTGGTTCAATGGACTGGTACAGTGGAGCATGGAATCAGTGCCCGGACATCCCCGACTACATCGCCGTGTAGCGACGTACTATCACCGCGCGGCAATCCCCAAAGATATCAAAGCGACGTATCCGAAGACGGAAGAAAAATCTTCGCTCCGGACAACGGATTTCGAGGAAGCCAAGCGGCGGGTGCGCATTGAGGCGGCGCGAGTCGACCGCCTATTCGACGACCATCGGAAGATGCTCCAGCAAGCTAAGGCACAGGCGCTTCAAGAACTTACGGACAATCAAATCGCGGATATTCGCGAGGTCTACTATCGGCATTTGCTTGAAGAGGACGAAGAAACCCGGCTGGAAGGCTTTTATGATGACGACGAGCCGCTTCCGGATGCCCCAGCTTTGAGCTTTGAAGAATACGCCGAACTCGACGCAACAGTCGATGATGCAAACCGGCAGCGTCGGGCTCGCGGCAAGGTCCACGCTTTTCATCTGGACGAGGCTGAAGAAGTTCTGTCTTGGGAAGGCATCGACCTGAAGCTCGCCAAGGATTCTCCGAGCTGGCCAAAGCTTGCCCGAGCGCTACAAGCAGCCTCAATCGAAGCAGCTGATGCTAAGAAGCGCCGCAACGCGGGTGACGTGGTCGATACCCCCAAAGCCGCGCCATCGATCAATTCTGGCTCTGCCCCCAAACTCTCCACGGTCATTCGCGAATGGTTGGATGAGAAGTCTCGTAGCGCATGGGACAAAAAAACAGCGGACGCTCACCGAGCTTGGATCGATCGGTTTCTGGAGCTGGTGGGCGACCGCCCCATCGACACCTTCAAGAAAGCCGATGCGCGGAAATTCAAGGGCGTCCTTGTCCACCTTCCGGCAAACTGGACCAAGTTCGATGCGCTGAAAGGTTTGAGCTTCGAGAAAGCCTCCGAGAAGGCCCGGAAGGAAGGCTTGGCGCCCATGTCAGACCGGAACATCAACAAGATACTGGGCTTTGTCGGCTCTTTCTGGATATGGGCGGAAAAACAATATGACGAGGCCCCGGGCAATCTCTTTAGAGGCCTGAAAGTCGACATCAGTAAGTCAGCCAGGGAAGAACGCGATCCATTCTCCATATCGGAGCTGGAGCGGATATTCGCGGCGCCTCTCTTTACGGGCTGCAAATCCATCCGGTCCTACGCCCAGCCGGGAGATACCGTTCCAAGGACCTCCGGGCACTTCTGGGTGCCCCTTGTCGCCCTTTTCAGCGGGATGCGGTTGAACGAGATCATCCAGCTTCGGGTCGCAGATATCTGTAGCGAGAACGGCATCGCTTACTTCGACAACAATCTTGTTGGACCAAACAAGAAACTGAAGAACCCAGCAGCAAAGCGGAAAGTCCCGCTTCACGCGGCGTTGCGTGACCTTGGATTCATGGACTTCGTAGAGGCACAGAAGGAGGCTGGCGAGGAACGCCTGTTCCCGGATCTGCCGCTTGGGGAAGATGGCTACTATTCCTCCCCGTTCTCAAAGCGTTTCGGTCGCTTCCTTAAATCGGCGGGTGTGAAGAAGCCCAAGAACGCCTTTCACAGCTTCCGGCACTCGTTCAAGGACGCCGGGCGGAATAGCGGCGTTCCGATCGCCATCATCGACGCCATACAGGGACACACAGAGCCTGGCATGGCGGGACGATATGGCCACGGGTATAACCTTGAGACACTCGCCGGTGCGATGAACCAGATTTGCTATGACGGCCTCGATCTGAGCCATCTCTCTCCGAAAAGAAGCTAAGGCTGCTCGCCGCGGTTTTCCGAGCGCCCTTCATTCGCGTGACGCAGGGCAATCGAGAACAGCCAGTCGAACACCCGCGATCGCGCTTCGGCATCGGTGAGGATGATGCTCTTCATATCGTTGTCGCGCTGAAAGGCACGAATGATCTCGGGATAGACTGCCCGTTCATATGTACCCCGAGACACGTCCGGCGGATTGTTCCTCAGAGTCGCCAGCATCGCCGGGTCTTCCATCACCTTTTCCGACGCGGCGACGAAACGCCGATAATCATCTTCCGAGAAGTTGCCCCCATAACGCTCGTTGAACGCGTCGATGATCTCCTGGAGGGTTTTGGCCTCCCTCTCGGTGAAGGGTTTGGCGGCGAACTCGCTGATCGGTTTCAGCTCAGTTCGTTCGCCGGCTGTCAGAGAGGCACTGCCCTCGTCCTTTTGCTCAACCTTGAACGCAACCAGCCTGAGCATGTCGTCGGAAATGTCCGGATCGGCGGGCTGTTCGCGGTCGGGAAGCTTCCGGTCCAGCCATGTCGCGTAGACGTAGAGCTTTTCCAGCCCACTGTCTTCGAGCGCCATGATCTGCGCCAGGAAGACATAGAAGCGCTGGTAGCTCTTGAGCAGCTGCCGGAACTCCTCACGGCGCCCTTCATCATCTTCGGCGCTCCACCGGTCGACGGCATTGCGGACGATCGCCTCCAGGGTGGGGCGGTCGTGAGTGGTGACGCCTTCGGGTTTGAAATAGGTCTCGCAGAAGCGGTCGATCTCGGCCCGGTCGATGAAGCCGTACCCGATGATCTTCTGTTCCAGCTCGTAGATCTGGTTGGGGTCCGACCGCTCTTCCAGCGTCGTGGTCTCGAAGAAGGGCTTGAAGGCCTCCTGGATGTCCTCGATCGAATTCTGGAAGTCGAGAATGAAGGTCTTGTCCTTGCCGGTCTTGGTCCGGTTGAGCCGTGACAGCGTCTGCACGGCCTGGAGCCCCGCAAGCTTGCGGTCGACATACATGGCGCACAGCTTGGGCTGGTCGAAACCGGTCTGGTACTTCTCGGCGACGATGAGGAGATGATAGCCCTCGCCGTCGAACTTCCGGGTCAGTTCGGTCTCGGCGAACCCGTTGAGATCGGGCTCGGTGACCTCGCCGCCAGCCCCGTCCGGCAATGCGCCGGAGAAGGCGACCAGGACACCCATCTCGGAATAGTTCTTGGACGCCAGATACCGCTCCATCCCGCGATAGTATTTCAGAGCCGCTTCCCGGCTGGCCGTGACAACCATCGCCTTCGCCTCGCCGCCCAGCTCGTGCATCACGTGACGGCGGAAGTGCTCGACCATCACCTC
Organism: Maricaulis sp.; assembly: GCF_017642925.1. GTDB lineage: Bacteria > Pseudomonadota > Alphaproteobacteria > Caulobacterales > Maricaulaceae > Maricaulis. The sequence continues at coordinate 51,009 of NZ_JAEPOL010000009.1, forward strand.
GACCTTCTTGTCGATGGCGTCGTCGTTGAGGTGGGCGAACTTGGCGACCTTTCGCTGGGCCTTCGTGCCCTCGAAGCGCGGATCGTCCTCGATCGTCTTTTCCAGCTCGTAGTAGGCCTTGTAGGTCGAGTAGTTCTTCAGCACGTCGAGGATGAAGCCCTCTTCGATCGCCTGGCGCATGGAATAGAGATGGAAGGGATGCGGCTTGCCATCCTCACCCGTGTGCCCGAAGCGCTCCAGCGTCACATTGCGCGGTGTCGCGGTGAAGGCGAAGTAGGAGATGTTCTCCTGCGGTCCGCGTTCGTTCTGCTGGGCCAGGATAATGTCTTCCAGCGAGCCGCCCGCATCCTCCACCTCGCTCGCCGTCAACGCTTTCGAGACCGCCTCTGCCGCCTTGCCGGACTGCGAGCTGTGCGCCTCGTCCATGATGACCGCAAAGCGCTTGTGCGCCTGGGCCGAGAGCGCCGCGAGATGATCAGTTCCGAACTTCTGGATGGTCGAGACAATGATCTTGGCCCCGGCTTCCAGCGCCTCCTTGAGCTGGCGTGAGGTGCCGTCGATCGCCCGGACAACGCCGGGGGTCTGCTCCAGCTCGGTCACCGTCTTCTGAAGCTGCCGATCTAGGACGCGCCGGTCCGTGAGAATGATCGCCGTATCGAAGATCGACCGGTCGTCCTCGGTATGAAGCTTCACAGCCTGGTGCGCCGTCCAACCGATCGTGTTCGACTTGCCCGAGCCGGCCGAATGCTGGATCAGGTAGTTCTGGCCGCATCCATGCTCGCGGGCGTGCGTCATCAGCTTGCGCACCGCATCCAGCTGCTGGAAGCGCGGGAAGATCATCACGCCGTCATCATTGAGGTGGATGAAGCGGCCGATGATGTCGAGCAGCACCTCGCGCGAAAAGATCGCCCGCCCCTCGGGCAGGTCCCGGTAGAGATAGGCGATGCGAAACTCGTCGGTCCCGTCCGGCAGGGTCACGTCCGGATTGCCCGCCCCGCCGTCGCGCCCCCGGTTGAAGGGCAGAAAATAGGTCTGCCCATTGGCCAGCCGTGTGGCCATGGAGACATAGTCCTGGTCGAGCGCGAAATGGACCAGAGCCCCGCGCTGAAAGGTGAGCAACGGCTCTCCGACGGGTGAGCGGTCGCGCTTGTATTGCTTCTCGGCCGCCTTGTAGTTCGTGTTCGTCAGCGTGTTCTTGAATTCCAGGGTCGCAACCGGAATGCCGTTCACATACAGGACGGTATCGATCCGGTTGCTATGCCGGGTGGAATACTCGACCTCCTGTATCACCGACAGGATATTGGCCTCATAGAGCCGCACGAGGTCCGGATTGATCGACGAAGCGGGTTTGAAGGCGCAGAGCTGGAAGCGGATGTTCGGCACCAGCCGGATTCCCTGACGCAACACGTCCAGCGTACCGGTCCGCTTGAGCATCTTCGCGAGATGCTCGATCAGGGTGCGTTGGGCCGAGCCGGGATACTGGGCTTCCAGCGCAGCCCAGGCCTCCGGCTGGGATGTCTGCAGAAACTCAACGACCAGCTCGATATCCAGCGCCAGCGGCTTGTCATGATGCTCGGGGCGGCGCTCGCGATAGCCCTGGTGGGCGACCAGCTGCTCGACGAAGTGCTCCTGGACGGCAATTTCGCGGTGGAGGGAGGAGGCTGAGAGCGTGTTCATTGCTGCGCCACCTCAAACAGTGCCTCGGGTCTCCATACGTGCTTGGCGATTTTCCGGTACAACTCGCCTCGCTCGTCGATACTCTTTCGGGTGAAAGTCTCAACAGGCTCGAACGACAGCTTTTCGCGCGCCTTGAAGTTCACGAAACCGGGGTTGTGATCGTAGCAACCCGAATGGAGTGATCTGGCGAGTAGATTCTGCGACGCGTAATGCGGGAGCTTTTCGGCGTACGGAAGAGCGCCGTAGCTCGCATTGAAAGGCTTGGGAAGAAGGAGCAGTCCGCCAAGCCTGTTTCGAGTGTCTCTGAAGTCTGATTCATGATCGAACTCATCTGTGTGGCGCTCATATTTGTCAGCCCAGATGTGCTCTACTTCATACTTCACATTCCGATAACCCATAAACTCGTCGAAGCGTGAAGTCATGCCCGATTGGGTCTCCATGTAGTCTGTGATGCGAGCGAGAAACTGATGAATGAACTTACGGTTTTGTTGGTGCAAATACAGTCCAACGCCGTCCCAACCATAGTGATTGTCGTCAAAATTCTCTTCTTCAGCGCGAAGCTTTTCAACCAGGACCTCAGCGAGAGAGTGCGTGTCCAAACCGCGAATGTCCCGCATAACCAAAAACATCGCGTACTGCATTGTTGAGTACGATATCCGTCGGAAGTTCCATTGCCGCCATGTCAAAAGAATGTCGACATACATCGCCGTGACGCGAATCTTGCGATCTATCTCATCGGGCGAGTCAGTGACCCTGAGCGGAGCCAACAAGAGCTGGAATTGCTGCGTGAAGCCGCTCAGCGAGTTGTAATAAACGTGCTCAAGGCCCTCAACTTGCCCACGTGCAGCTTCGAGCAATTGAAGATAATGCTTCGAATAGAACTCAAAGTCTTGCTCTAAGAATCGTTTGAAATCGGCCGGTCGATTAAGCTCAATCTGATTTCGGGCATCGCGAACCCATCGATGATACTCTGTTCCGATGCGGTCAAAGTCTTCTTGCTTTGCGCCTTTCTTTCTCTCTCGAATCTTCTGGGCGTACTGACTCCGCAGCCACGCCTTGAAAAATTCGGAGTCGACATCCTTGCCCCGGTCTTCAAACGCACGAATTCGTTCTTTCCAACGCTCATTCGTAGAGGCTCGATCCGATACCTCAATATTGGCAAGAAGATAGCCCTTCAGCATGTCCGTTGGGCGCAACGACAAGCCGCGATCATTCATCGTCTCGAAGATCGTGTAGGCATCGTCGTCGGAATAAGCAGTAATTTCTACAAGGTGCACATTCTCAAGAAGCCAATCCGCAAAAAATGGCAACGCGTCGTCACTCAGTTCTGCTGGAAAAGCGCTCGCAATATCTTGGTAACGCTCATAGAGGTTTCGGACCGCTTCAGGGGCTTCGGAAATGTCAAAGTTTTCTTCTTTAAATAGAGCCTCCAGGCATGGCGTTCGCTCAGCGACGTCGAGGTTGAATGACTTCTGCCCGTACTTCACCGAGAAGATGAGATCGCTGACAGCAACGCGGTCGTCCTCACCCAACCGCTTCTGCAAATTGTGAAGCAGAATCAGAAGTAGGGTGAGGCTAGTCAGTCGCTGCTGCCCATCAACGATAAAGCTCCCATCCGACTTCTTGCTGATGATGACAGATCCGAGGAAGTAGTGCGGATAATCGCTAATTTTCTGGCGATCATGGCTTGGATCAAACTCTTCTAGGAACTTCGCAGCCAGGTCATTCACAAGATCCGTGACCTGTTTCTCACCCCACTTGTACTCGCGCTGATAGTAATCGATCGAGTACTTCGCTCCGTTGAGCATTTCACGGACTGTCTTCGCCCTACCGACGATCTCTCTCATCCCGCCATCTCCTCCTGGATCTGATCGAGGCGCTTGTTGCCCTCGCCGGTCCGGCCCCAGCGGGTCACGTCGATCTGGCCTGTGACGGCGGCTGTGATGAGCGCCGAGCGGTATTCCTTGAGGCGGTCGATGGAGACTTGAACATGGTCCGCCAGGCTCCGGTGCGACGCGATAAGACGATCAATCTCGTCAGCGATGCTCTCTTGCTCATTAGAGCTTGGCAGATAGATCGACGTCGCGAGAAAGCGGTCAACTTCTAGCCGCCATTGATCGGGCCGGATGCCATTCGAGATCGCGCGGTAGAAATCAGGCATAGGCCGCGCTCGGAGGAGATGGTTGATATATCGATTTTGCATCCGTCGCGTAGGCACCATCACGACATAGTCGGGACTGGTGATGCCTTCGTGGTCAGAAATGCCAAGCGAACCCTGCCAGGCTTTCATCTTGTTGATTACCAGGTCTCCTGGCTCGACAAGCTGATAGCTCGACACATCCATCGGCACCTTGTTGATGTTGTCATCGCGAGAGTTGCGAACGACTACACCATGCTCGCGATAAACCGACAGTATAGTCTTCTCTTGGAAACCTTGGCGCTTCGCGAGCCGGAAAAGTGTCTTGATCGGCGTTCTCTCCAGCTGCTGGTCGTTTCCAACCGACTGACCCAAGAGGCCCTGGAGGACCATTCTGCCGCTCGGGATGAGGTCGCTCGGCACAGACTTTTCCCGCTCCCCCAACAGCTCCACCAGGCGCTGTTTCTTCTCGATCAGCTGGTCGATCCGGGCGGTTTCCTTGTCGAGGAAGTCCGCGATGGCCTTCTGGGTGTCGAGGTCGGGCTTGGCGATCCAATCGTTCGGAAAGTCCGTGAACTTGATGGACTGCCTCACCCCTCCACCGAGCGAGTAGTAATATTTGGCCATGTCTAGCGCGAGCAACGCATACGCCCAGAAGCGGGCGTCATCGTCACGTGACACATGTAGAGCGTCGTAAGCAGACGTGACGATGCCGCGCTCTTGCACAAGACCTTGGCGGAGGCTTCGCTTGTCGTTCTGAAGGTCGGTTAGGCGCATCACGATGTCGCCCGGCTCGACGACCTGATAGGTCTCGAAGCTTTCGGGCAGCAGACCATCAGCGGTGTTGATGTCCTTCCTTTTGATACGCCCATAGCTCAACGAGAGAAGGTTGCGCTCCTTCATCCCGTCATTCTTATTCTTACGGCGCACCTTCAGTGTCTGATGCAGCTTCCCAAGCTGCCAAGAAGATGGGCATCGAGCACCATGAACCCGTTCTTGGAGCGTCATTGGGGTCACGCCGCGACCTCCTTAAGAAGCCCGGCAATCTCCGCCTCCAGCGCCTTTAACTCCTTGTCGATCTCCTCCAACGGGCGCGGCGGGACGTATTCGTAGAAATACCGGTTGAAATTGATCTCGTAGCCGACCCGGCCGACTTCGCCATCCTTGGCGTCCGTGTGGCTTTCATCCACCCAGGCGTCGGGCACGAAGGGTTTGACCTCGCGTTCAACGTAAGTCTCCCAAGCCTCGCCCAGGGGGACGAGTTCGGTATCGCGCAGATCGCTGTCCGGCTCCGGCTGGCCTTTCTTGTCCCGACAGACCTCGGCCTCCTCGTCACGTTCGCAGAGAGCCGACAGCACCGCCTTCTTCACGGGCGCGGCAAGCTTCACGTCCTGGCCCTTCAGAGCGGCCGCCAGGGCCTTTTCGAAGGCCGGCCGCGCGGTCCAGCGCTGGGCGGGCAGACAGCGCAGGGCGAGGATGGCCCTGTCCTGCTCGGCTTCCTCCAATTTGGCAAAGGCCCGCTCGGCTTTCAGCGCCTCGATCCGCGCATCGGTCACCTCGAAGGCCAGCTTCAACGGCCGCTCCACCCGGATTTCGCGATAGCCGAAATCGGTCGTGTCGAAGACCTTGGAGACCTTCTCGTCCGCCTTATCAAACGCGGTGTAGAGGCCGACAATCTCTTCACGGGCCTCGTCGGGGATTTCCCGCCGTTTCGAGCCCAGCGATTTGCGCATGGAGCGCCAGAAGCGCTCGCCGGAGGCATCGATCAGCTGCACCTTTCCGCGACGGGCTGCGCTCTTGCGATTTGTGAGGATCCAGACATAGGTCTGGATGCCGGTATTGTAGAAAAGATCGGTCGGCAGGGCGATGATCGCCTCGACCCAGTCATTCTCCAGCATCCAGCGCCGAATCTCGCTCTCGCCCGACCCCGCCCCGCCAGTGAAGAGCGGCGAGCCGTTCATGACGATGCCCAGCCGCGAGCCGGCCTCGTCCGGCCGCATCTTGGAGATCATGTGCTGCAGGAAGAGGAGCTGGCCGTCCGATACACGCGGCGTGCCCGCACCGAACCGGCCCTCCTCGCCCATCTCGTCGCGCTCGGTCTCGATATCTTCCTTGTACTTCTTCCAGTCCACGCCATAGGGCGGGTTAGACAACATGTAGTGGAACTGGCGCCCCTTGTGGGCATCCTGGGTGAGCGTATTGCCATAGGCGATCTGCTCGGGATCGTGGCCGGTGACCAGCATATCCGACCGGCAGATGGCGAAGGACTCGCCGTTCAGCTCCTGACCGAACAGCTCGACCCGCATCTTGTCATTGATCGCCTTGAGCGCTTCCTCGGTCAGCGCCAGCATGCCGCCCGTGCCGCACGCCGGGTCATAGACTTGGCGGATGACGCCTTCCCTCTGAAGGCCGTCCCTGTCCGGCTCGACCAGGAGGTCGACAATCAGCCGGATCACCTCGCGCGGGGTGAAGTGTTCCCCGGCCGTCTCGTTGGAGATTTCCGAAAAGCGGCGGATCAGCTCCTCGAACAGATAGCCCATCTCCAGACTGGAAATCTTCGAGGGGTGAAGGTCGATCTCGGTGAAGCGCTCGAACACCTTCCAGAGCAGCCCGGCATCCTTGAGGCGCTTGAGCTGGTCGGTGAAGAGGAATTTCTCAAGGAAGACGTCCTGCACATCCGGCGAGAAGCCCATGATGTAGTCGATCAGGTTCTCGTGGAGCTGGCCGGCGTCCTGCTGCTTCAGCTTGGCGAAGGTGAAACGCGAGGTGTTGTAGACCTTGATGTCGCTGCCGACGGCACCGAGCAGCATCATGCGCCGGGTCTCGTCATCAATGTCCTCAGGCAGGTTCGCAGCGGCCGAGAGAACAGCCTCCTTGGTCGGCTCCAGGATCAGGTCCAGGCGCCGCAGCACGACGAAGGGCAGCACCACCTTGCCGTATTCGGACCGCTTGAAATCACCGCGCAGCAGTTCCGCGATCGACCAGGCGAAATTCGCCAGGCTCTGCACATTCGATGGTGTTGGTGTCATCCCCGCCCCGCACTCTTTAAGTTGAGCAAACCCGATCTGCCCGCCAAAGGCAATCCGCGCCCGCTTCAACGTCTTGATTATCCAGTGGATAGCCCGACAGGCCCGCCACCGGTGTGATACTCATCATACCCAGGTGTCAGAAGCTGTCGTCAGGCCACCGATGCGACATCAAGAAGCGTCTCGCACGCCCGCGCGATGTCCTCACCAAGATACCGCAGCACCTTGCCACGCGATCGGGGGTAGACGTCGAGCCGCTCGATGCGGGTCTGTCCTTTTCCGGTATCGACAACCCACTGCTTGTGCGTACCGGACGCGAGGCGATGGATCAGCTTGGCGGCCTGGACCCGCTGGAATTCCGGCCGGGTGTCGGCCTCCGGGTCTGCAGCTGTCGCGAAGGCAAGCGCAAGCCAGGCTTCAAGGACACGGTCGGGCGCAACACCCGCCTCTCTCAGACGCGCCCAGGCCTTGCGAGCCCGTTCCTTCGGCCCCAGTCCTTTCAGGCGAAAAGCTTCCACCTGCGGCCCCGCAGAGCGGTAGAGTATCCGGACGCGTTTCCTCGCGGCCTTCACAGCCGGATGATCATCATTCTCGCGAAGCCAGGTCCGCGCCTTGTCCCGATGGGGCTTCAGCGCTGCGGCCGTGTAGGACTTGCGATAAGGGCTTCCATGCACCGCATATTGCTCGGCATGACGACGACACAGACGCCGGTCAAACCCTTCACCTGCAGCCGCGCGGGTCGGGTTGCTGCATTCAAGGACGATGCAGCGAGAGAGTTCAGACGCTGGACTCGACAGACGACGGGCGATGTCGGCCCGGCGGGCTTGTTGTCGTGACGACATCTCCAGCTCCCCCCTTACGAGGCCCACTATAGGGTTCCTCCTTGTAGGCCAAAATCCTGATCAATTATTCCTAGAAATCATAAACCGAAGAGTGGCTTACGGTGACCTTGGCCCTATTCCCCGTATGTTCGAGGAAGGAGGCCTCCATCGCCTCCCGAGCCTGTCCTTCACACCCTTCTGCAACCAAGATTGCGTCATGTATCGGCAAAGCCGTGACACCCTGGGCCATAAGGCGCTCAAGCACGCCTAGAAGGATATCGCTCTCGGTTCGCATCAGTTCGAGCCCCGCTCCGGTTTCCATGAATGGAGCGATTACGTCGTGTCGATCTCGAACGGCCGAACGAACTTCCTTCCATTTCGGAGCCTCACCGGTCTCGGGGTCGCGAAACATATCGATCGTGTCTTTCGGCCATGTCCGCAGCGGACTGGCTGCATAGAGCAACGCATTGAAAACGCGCTTCAGCCCTTTTCTCGGGTAGTCGAACCCCGGCACACATCGCTCATACGCTCGCCCTCAAGCAGGCGCGCCACAAAACGCAGACGTTCGTCCATAACCGAACTCTCCTTCCACGGCATCAACACCCCCGGCGCAAAACCAAAAGTGTTACCCATGTGTCCGGTACGTTCCGTCACCTATCTCTCAGGTCGCTCACACGGCGGAATGGTCGGTCGGCTCAGCGTCCGTAACTGGAACCACGTCGACGTGTCGGCGTTGATTCCGGTGGAGAAACGCAATGCCGGACGACCCGAAATCCTCTGATCGCAAGCGCAACACCCATTCTGCACAGGATGTGCGGCAGGCAGAGATCAACCTGCGCAAACCCTGGCAGAGATGGGTGTTTTTCGGCGGGCTGGGGGCGGTCGTGCTTGTCATCGCCATCGCCACACTGGCATCGCGGACCGGCTGACCGGGCGCGACACCTGCCGCGCAACCGCCGTGTCACTGCTGGCTGTGCAGCCCGCCCTGTTCGCTGACCGCGCGAAATGCGGCTTCGCCGGCCCGGCCGTCGGCCCGGGCGATATCACCCAGCGAGACGATACCAACCAGACGCTTGTCGCTGTCGACGACAAGCAGACGGCGCACCTTCTGCTCGGCCATGTTGCTGGCGACGCTCTCCAGCGCATCGTCTTCATAGCAGTAGAGAATTTCCGGGCTCATTGCTTCGCGGGCCGGCGTATCCGGTCCGCGGCCTGCGGCCACGGCGCGCACGGCGATATCGCGATCGGTGATCACGCCGACCAGGCGATCATTCTCGCCGAGCGGGATGACGCCGCTGTCGAGCTGCCGCATCCGCGTCGCGATGGCGGAGATCGGCTCCTCGGGCGAGGACACGTCGACCGTACGGCTCATGCATTCCGAGATTTTCATAGCTGGCTCCTTCATTGCCGGAGCCGGGTGGAACGAGGCGGACGGTTTGCGGCCGCTCTGAAGCGCTCCGGCATGAATGCAACGGCACCGCACGGGCAATCGTTCCGGCTTCCCGGCAGTCGGACAGCCGCCCGTCAGCGCCTTTCCAGCAGCAGCACCGAGAAGAGGTCACTCGCATCGCGATAATTCTCGGCAACGCGCCACGGGCTGGCCGCCAGCAGACGCTCGATCTGCGCCGGGTCGAACTTGCGGGAGTTTTCCGTGTGGATGGTTTCGCCGGCGGCGAAATCGAAGCGCTTGCCGCATATGGTCACGCCCTGGTCGGCAAGGCTGACGAGATGCATCTCCATCCGGCTCTCCGCCTCGTTCCAGCGGGCTTCGTGGCGGAAATTGTCCAGGTCGAAATCTGCGCCCAGCTCGCGGTTGAGGCGGACCAGGAGGTTGAGGTTGAAGTCTGCGGTCACACCCTGGGCGTCGTCATAGGCCGGGATCAGGATGTCGGGGCTTTTCTTCAGATCGACGCCGAGCACCAGAAGCCCGTCCGGCCCCAGTTCCTCGGCGGCCCCGGCCAGGAAGGTCTCGATATCGGCATCGTCGAGATTGCCGATGGTTGAGCCGGGGAAAAAGCCGACACGGCGCGCCCGCGGGTCGATGTCCGGCAGCGGGGGCGGCACCAGGAAATTGCCCACGACAGGATGGATGGGCAGTTCGGGATAATCCTGCTGCAGCAGCGGTTTCGTCTTGGCCAGCATGTCGTCGGACACGTCGATCGGCACATAGCCGGCCAGCGCCTCAAGGGCGTCGAGCAGGATCCGCGTCTTCACCGAGGCTCCGGCTCCGTACTCGACCAAGACGGCCCCCTCGCCGATCCGCCGCGACAGATCAGGCGCTGCAGCGTTGAGGATCGCGGTCTCGGTGCGTGTGGGATAATATTCCGGCAACGCCGTGATGTCCTCGAACAGATCCGAGCCGCGCGCATCGTAGAGCAGGCGCGAGGGCAGCGTTTTCTGGCGGCCGGAAAGGCCTTCGAGAACATCGTCCAGCATGATTTCTCCGCTTGGGGTTCTGGATGAAAAGGGAAGACGGGATGGCCGGCCGCGTCAGCGTGTGTCGCGGGCCAGCCGGAGGCCCGAGAACTGCCAGCGTTTCGCCGGGTGAAAGAAATTGCGGTAACCGGGGCGCGCATGGCCCTCGGCCGTGACGCAGGAGGCACCGCGCAACACCATCGTGCCGCTCATGAATTTGCCGTTGTATTCGCCGATCGCGCCGTCCGGCGGGCGATAGCCGGGATAGGCCGCAAAGGCGCTGGACGTCCATTCCCAGACATCGGCATAGAGCCCGTCCAGCGCGCCCGGCACCGCCGTCCGCGCCGCATGCTCCCATTCCTGCTCGGTCGGCAGGCGGGCCCCGGCCCAGCGCGCGAAGGCGTCGGCTTCATAGTGGGAGACATGACAGACCGGCGCATCGGGATCGACCGGCTGTGCACCGCGCAGCGTCATCGTGTGCCAGCCGTCCGGTTTGGAGAACCAGTAAAGCGGCGCCTGCCAGCCTTCGGCCTGGCATTGCGCAAACCCGTCCGACATCCAGAAGGCCGGGCGCGCATAGCCGCCATCGGCGATGAATTCGAGCCACTCACGATTGGTCACCACACGGCTGGCCAGTTCGAACGGGTAAAGGCGGGCCTCGTGCACCGGACCTTCGCAATCATAGTGGAAGCCGTCCGCATCGCTGCCGATTGCAGCCAGCCCGCCCTCGAACGCCACCCACTGCGTCTCGCCCGCGACAGTCCGCGGCTGCGGTGCATCTGCGTCGTAAACCGGCTTCAACGGGTTCTGGGCAAACAGGTGGAGAATGTCGGTCAGGAAGAGTTCCTGATGCTGTTCCTCATGGGCCAGGCCCAGTTCCAGCATCTCCAGCGCCCGGGCATTACCGGCCGACAGCAGCGCGTGCATGTGCCGGTCGACATGCCGGCGATACGCGAGCACCGCCTCCAGCGTGGGCCGGGTCAGCAGGCCGCGATGCGGCCGGGCATGCCGCTCGCCCACCGCGTCGTAATAGGAATTGAACAGGAAGGCATAGTCCGCGTCGAACCGCGCGGCCTCGCCGAGCTCCGGGGCGATCACAAACGCCTCGAAGAACCAGCTTGTATGCGCCAGATGCCATTTCGCCGGACTGGCATCGGGCATCGACTGGACCGTCGCATCGGCATCGCTCAGCGGTGCGGCAAGCGCCATCGTCCGCTCGCGCACGCGGGCAAACAGGTCGATCACGCCACCGGCCTCCGGCGTCCTGGCCAAGGCCGGTTCACCGGTCTCGCCGACAACCGGCCGGAGGGCCTGGATACGGTCTTCGATCGTCTCGGAGATGTCGTGTGCCATCGCCTGCTCCGTCGCGCTCGTTGCGTCCGCATAGCGGAGCGCCGGAGGGATATCCACCCCCTTGCAGGCCGCGATGCCGGGATCGGTCTACACAAACAGGTGAAGTCGCGGCGTGCAACCGCAACCTCCCGCAAAGCGGGCCTTGTCCGGACTGTCCCGTCACAACGGTGTCAGGAGGTTCCGGTTCCGCGTCCACCGCACGGCAGCGTCGCGCCCGCCCATGAACGCCGCTAAACAGATAGCATGAGCACGGACGAGACTTTCGAGATATTTCTGGCGACCGCCCCCGGTCTGGAAACCGCCCTCGCGGCCGAGCTGGACGCTGGCGGCTTTGCCGGGGCCACGGCCTCACCGGGCGGCGTCACCCTGCAGGGCGGTTGGCCGGATGTCTGGCGGGCCAATCTCGTCGTGCGCGGTGCCAGCCGTATCCTGGCCCGCATCGGGGCTTTTCGCGTCGTCCACCTGGCGCAGCTGGACAAGCTGTCGCGCAAGTTCGACTGGGGCCGGGTCCTGCGCAAGGACGTACCGGTGCGTGTCGAGGCCAGCTGCCGCCGCTCGAAAATCTATCATGCAGGCGCGGCGGCCCAGCGGGTCGAGACCGCGCTGCGCGAAAGCTTCGGCGTGACGGTCGAGGACACGGCGCCGGTCTGCGTGCGGGTGCGCATCGAGGACAATGTCTGCACGCTCAGCGTCGACACGTCCGGCGAACTCCTGCACCGCCGCGGTCAGAAGGAAGCCGTCGCCAAGGCACCGATGCGCGAGACACTGGCCGCCCTCTTCCTGCGCGAGTGCGGCTATGACGGACAGGAAGCGGTACTCGATCCGATGTGCGGCTCGGGCACGTTCGTGATCGAGGCCGCCGAGATCGCGGCCGGTCTGCCGGCCGGGCGTTCACGTGAGTTTGCCTTCGAACGATTGGCCACGTTCGATCCTGCTGCGTGGGACGCAATGAAATCGCAGGCCGTGGCCGCAGCATCCCCGCCCGGCAGCCTGCGCTTTACCGGCTCCGACCGCGATGCCGGTGCGATCCGCATGGCCACGGCCAACGCCGCCCGCGCCGGGGTTGATGGCTGGACGGCCTTCTCTCAATGCCCGGTCGCCGACCTGCAACGCCCGGACGGCCCACCCGGTCTGGTGATCGTCAATCCGCCCTATGGCGGCCGCATCGGCAAGAAGGCGGCGCTCGTGACCCTGCACGGCACGCTCGGCCAGGTCCTGCGCAGCCGGTTTTCCGGTTGGCGGGTCGGCCTGATCACGACCGATCCTGCGCTGGCGCGCGCCACACGCCTGCCCTTCGGGCCGCCCAGGCGGCCGGTGGATCATGGCGGACTGAAAGTGCGTCTCTACACGACCGGCACGCTTAAATAGTCGCGACCATCTTCCCTGCCCCCGGCCTTGGCGGATAATCTGCCCTGCAAAACGGGAGGGGCGCATGCGCTTTGCCATCATCATCGCAGTCATACTGGCTGCCATCACCGGTCTGGCCGCCTGGGGTCCGGGCTCGCTCAATGCGATGCATTTCGAGCCGCCACAGCCCGACCCAGCCCTGGAAGCCCGGTTCGAGACCGAGACAGCACCGCTGCGCCAGGAACGCAACGACCTGCATGGCGCCGAAGATCTGGAGCCCGGTCCTGACGGCCGTCTCTATGCCAGCCTCGCCGACGGGCGGATCATGGCGCGCGGCCCTTCCGGCGACTGGGAAATGGTAGCCGAGACCGGCGGACGCCCGCTCGGTCTGGCCTTCGCCCCTGACGGCACGCTGTTTGTCGCGGATGCGCGGCTGGGCCTGCTGCGTCAGACCGAGGGCGGCTGGCAGACCTGGCTGGCACCGGCGCCGGATGGCCCGCTGGTCTTTCCCGACGACCTCACCGTGCTGGAAGACGGGCGTATCGTGATGACCGACGCCTCGCTGCGTCACGGTTATGGCGACCACATGGCGTCCTTCTTCGAGGGCGACCAGACCGGCCGCGTCCTGCTGGTCACCGGTTCCGGCGCCTATGAGGAACTGGCCGCCGGCCTCGGCTTCATCAATGGTGTCGATCATGACCCCGAGACGGGCCTGGTCTATCTCAACGAGACCTGGACCGGCCGCATCTGGCAGCTCGATCCGGATACCGCAGAGATGTCGGTCCTGATCGAGGGCCTGCCGGGCTATCCGGACAATCTGGAATTCGATCGCGAGAGCGGGCTGGTCTGGGCCGCCATGCCCTCGCCGCGCGCCATGGATCTGGAAGCCCTGCATCCGCGCCCCTTCGTCAAACGCCTGGCCTGGCGCTGGATCCAGCTGGCGGGTCCGCCACCCCTGCCCGCGCGTCCGCCCATGGCCATCGCCGTCGACACCGATGGCCGCCCGGCGCTCGCCCTGCGCGGCCCGGACGACGGCGCCGACGGCATCACGACGGCGCTCGTCTGGAATGGCGAACTCTGGACAGCCGGTCTCGCACGCGACGGGATCACGGTGTTTCCGGTGCCGGGCGATCACGAGTAACAGCGGGATCAGTGGGCGATGCGGGAGACGATCTCGCGTTCGCAGACCGCGACCATGTTGGGCCGCCGGCACACATCCGGGCGCGTGCCGGTTGCCTGCCAGAAATCGACCAGGCCGAACGCATCCGCCCGCTCCCACATCGCGGCTTCGGCCCACAGCGGATCGAACTCGGGATAGTGCAGGACGACGGCGAGCTGGGACGCGCGCGCATCGAACAGCGCGATATTCTCCAGTGCCTGCGCCCAGTCCTGCGTCACGGCATGCATGCGCGCGACCTGTGTGGTGTCGATATTGTCGCATCCGTCCAGATCGACGCGCTCGGAGACGGGAACACCGTCCCGCCGGGCTGACAGATAGGCCAGGGCACACGGGTGAGCCTCCGGCGGCAGCACGGTCTGAACGATCTCTATCGCAGCGTCCGGATCGCCGTAGTGCAGCTGGGCGACCATGGCGAGTCCCTGCAGCCGGCGGGCGTCGGGAAACAGGCGGCTTTTCTGCTCGATGAAGGCAACCGCCTCGGACGCCAGCCCGCGCTGGACAAGGGCCAGCGCCATAAAGGCGGAGGTCTGGAAATGCACCGGCCAGATCGCTTCAAGATCCTCGGCCAGCCTGAAGGCCTCGAGTTCCTGCCCGGTCTGCCGCAGGATGTCGAAATAGCGGTTCTGCACCTGCAGACCGAGCCAGCTGGAACGGGGCAGTGTCGCGAACACCGCGACCTGCTGTGCCCGGCTGCTGCCATACATCGATGAGAGTGCTTCAGCATAGGCCAGAACAGGGGCATCGGGATCAAGCCTGCGCGCGGTATCGATCAACCCGTTCGCCGCCTCTGCGACCTGCCCGGCGCGCGAATCCGCCTGGGCAAAGAAATGCTGCTCGGGACGCGACATCAGCGCCACGGCATGCAGACCATGCATGAAGGCGCTGTCCGGGTATTGTTCCAGCAGGTCCGCCGTCAGCGTTTGCGGCTGGACAATCTGTCCGCCCGTTCGCACCAAAGCACACAGGGCAAGGAACTGGCTGACAACGCCTGTATCCGCCCCAACTCCGGGTTCGGCAAGGCTGCGCAATTCGCCCAGACAGCGCAGATCAGCGGTCAGCACCATGGCGATATGACGAACCAGATCGGCGGCCGCCCGGCCATCCCGCTCGAACGGCTGGGTCAGCAGCACAGTGCCGCTCTGCCGGTCCGTCAGATTTACGCTCAGCGGCCCGTCCTGACCGGCATTCGCGGCCTCGCCTGCAGGCACGACCGACGCCACGAATTCCGACCGGGACGGCGTGACTGCGAATACGGCGCGATCGACATTCAGCGCCCGGAAGGCCCGGTCGAGCTCATGCCCCGTTTCGCCCGGCAGGTCGAACCGCAGTGCGACGGCACCCTCGATCAGCCCCGGCCTCGGCCAGGCGAGGAAAAGGGCAGCGAGTACGGTCAGGCCCGCGCCCCATACCCAGGCCCGGCCAAAGCGTGACGGTCCGGAGCCAGACTGGCCAGGGCGGGCGGGCTGCGGCGTCTCGCCCGTCGCCTCCAGTTCCACCACTGCGCAGGTCAGGCGATAGCCGCGCTTGGGCAGGGTCTCGACCAGGGCATCGCTGCCGAAAGCCCGCAACTCCGAGCGCAGGCGCGAGACCGCTCGCGTCAGGGCTTCGTCATTACCGATGATATCGCCCCAGACGGTGTCGAGCAGGGCCTCGCGGCGAACCCCTTCACCGGCGCGCGCGGCCAGTGTGCACAACACGTCCATCACGCGGGGTTCCATCCGGCGGTTCATCTCGCCGCGGGTCAGTGTGCCACGACCGGGATCCACCAGAATCCCGCCCAGCCGGAATGGCACTTGTATCGGCGCAGGCCGCTCGGTCATCCCCCACCTTCCGAATTCTCGTATCGGGCCGACAGATTTGTCCAGGAACGGCGCAAGAGCTAGGGCCGATCGGATCAAAAAACCTGACGAAAACCTCCCGAACCGCCGATCGGTCCAATTTTTTCTGCCCCCAAATCCTTTCAGGAACGAAGTTTTCTCCAACCGTGATCGCAAAGGTTGTTTCCGTCGGGAAAGCGTCAGGACCCGACAGCCGCAATCCGGCGAGATGTCCCGGCATCACCAGCAACGGGAGATCGTGATGATCCGCACAACCAGCCTCGCCCTCGCCGCCATCCTGCTCTCCGGCACGGCGGTACAGGCCCAACAGTCCGAGCGCGGCCAGGCCGGCCGGGACTATGTCGTCCAGAGCTACGAGCTGAGCACGGATGCCGGCCGCCGCGCGGTCCTGCGCCGTCTTGAGCGTGAAGTCGCCGCTGCCTGCGACTCGACACGCCGCATGTCGCTGCCGCGCGTCCGCGCTGCTGACAATTGTCACCAGGCCGAGCTCGATCGCGTCGTCTCCGCCCTTGGCGACCCCCGCCTTCTGGCCCTGCACCGCAATGATCGCGCGGTGCAACTCGCGAGCGCGGATCGTCACTGACCGCGCGGGCCAGCCGGACGCCGCGCGGAATCCCTCCACGGCGGCGTCCCGACCGCCTGTGCTGCGGGCCATGGCCGCGCACAGGCGGTTCTTCATTGTCCACAAGCCGGTAGCAGACAGGCTCGGCTTTCGGTGCTAACCCGGATGGGAAAGAGACATTCGGGGAAAGCCATGACACTGACACTTCGGCCGGCGCTGCCGGTCCTGTTCGCTGCAGCGCTGTTTGCCTGCAGCCCGGCATCGGACACAGAGACCGCGACGACAGAGACAGCCGGAACGGCCGCGCAGACCGCCGAAGCCACCCGCTTCACCGTCATGGTCGGCGGAACGGCGATCGGCGCGCTGGAGGTTACCCCGTCCGGCGACAGCTATTCGCTGGACTACGAGTACCGCAATAATGGCCGCGGACCGACGCTGGCCGAAGAGATCACGCTGGACGGCGCCGGCATGCCGCTGAACTGGACGATCGAAGGCGCCACGACCTTCGGCAATCCGGTCGATGAAAGCTTCGAATACGCCGACAGCGAGGCCCGCTGGACCGACACGACCGGCTCCGACCAGGCGATCCCGGCGGAGCCGGCTTTCTACGTGCCCCAGAATGCCAGCCCCTACTGGCTCGCCATCGCTGCCCGCGCCCTGATGGACAGCGAGGACATGTCGCTGCCGGCCATCCCCGGCGGCACGCTGCGCCTGGCCGAAATGGAAACGCTGGACGTCTCCGACGGCACGGATACGCGCACGGTGACCAGCTATGCCCTGTCCGGCACCTCGCTCGACCCGACCTATTTCCTGATGGACGGCCGGGCCTTCTTCGGCGTCATCAGCCCGCGCTTCTCGGTGCTGGCCGAAGGGTTCGAGGGCGAGGACGAACGCCTGCGCCAGCGCGCGACGGACTACGGTGCCCAGCGCTATGAAGACATGCAGTCGCGCTTTGCCCACAATTACGGCGCGCCGGTGCGGATCCGCAATGTGCGGGTCTTCGATTCGGTGAACGCGACTCTCGGCGAGCCGGTCTCCGTCGTAGTGGTCGACGACACGATTGCCGCCATCGAGGCGATCGATGCCGAACCTGTCGACGGCGAGGTGATCATCGACGGCAATGGCGGCACGCTGGTGCCAGGCCTGTTCGAGATGCACGGCCATGTCGGCGAGGACGACGCGATTCTCAATATCGCTGCCGGCGTCACCTCGATCCGCGACATGGGCAATGACAATGAAGTCCTGGGCGAACTGATCGAGCGCATCCGGGCCGGCGAGATCGCGGGTCCGCGCATCTTCCGTTCCGGCTTCATCGAAGGCCGCAGCCAGTACAATTCCAATAATGGCATCATCGTCGAGAGCGAGGCGGAAGCCGTCGCCGCCGTCGAGACCTATGCCGAGGCCGGCGACTTCATCCAGATCAAGATCTACAACTCCATCAATCCGGACTGGGTGCCGGCGATGATCGAGACGGCCCACGCCAACGGGCTGCGCGTCTCCGGCCATGTCCCGGCCTTCACCAATGCCGACGCCATGATCGCGGCCGGTTATGACGAGCTGACCCATATCAACCAGCTCATGCTGGGCTGGGTGCTGGAGGACGGCGAGGACACCCGCACCCTGCTGCGCCTGACGGCCCTGCGCCGCCTGCCCGCCCTCGACCTGCAGAGCGCGCCGGTGCAGTCGACGCTGGATGCGATGGCGGAGCGCGGTGTGGCGATCGATCCCACCTTGGCCATCCACGAAGCCCTGCTGCTGTCGCGCAATGGCCAGGTCTCGCCGGGCACGGTGGACTATATCGACCATATGCCGGTGGGCGTGCAGCGCTCGGCCCGCAGTGCCTGGGCCGATATCGCGACGCCCGAGGACGACGCCAATTACGCCGGCGCCTTCGACCAGGTCCAGGAAACCATCCGCATGATGCACGAGCGCGGCATCTTCATGGTGCCCGGCACCGATCTGGGCGGCGCCTTCGCCTATCATCGCGAGCTGGAACTCTACCAGTCAGCCGGCATGACCCCGGCCGAGATCCTCGCCTGGGCCAGCCATGGCATGGCCGATTATCTGGGCGTTGCCGGCCGGCTCGGCTCGATCGCGCCGGGCATGCGGGCCGACTTCTTCCTGGTGCCCGGAAATCCGGTCGAGGACCTCGCCGACATCAAGACGATCTCGCTTGTCTCGTCCGATGGCACATTCTACTACCCGACCGAAATCTATCCGGAATTCGGCATCGAACCCTTTACCGAACTGCCCGGCGTGGCCGTTCCGAACTGACCGGGCAGCCGGGACCTCTGTCCGCCTTGGGGAGAGGTCTGCACGGTCATCCCATCGCCAGTAACGCCTGCAACCTGCAGTGTGCGGGAACGCTCGCCCTATATCTGCGTTACCTGTTCAGGAGGACGTAGATGGCGAAGCTGGCACTGGTGATCAACCGGACCTCGGGGCGTTTCGTACGCGGCGATACCGATGCGTTGGCCGAAGAACTGACAGCGCACCCGGCGATCGACACGGTCTGGGAGTTCGGCGAGGACGATGTGGAGGCCCGTATCCGCGATGCGGATTCGCAGGGGTTCGACGGGATCGCCATCGCCGGCGGTGACGGCACCATCCAGGCGGTCGCCTGCATGGCGCACCGCAATGGCGCGAAATGCCCGCTGCTGCCGCTGCCGCTGGGCACGGCCAACATGCTGGTCCACCGGCTCTACGGCCACCGCAGCGCAAGCGAAATGCTCGACACGGTCGACGACACGCAGGTCAAGCCGTTCCGGCCCGGACTGGCCGGAGAGGAGATTTTCCTGGTCGCCGCCGCACTGGGTTTCCCGTCAACGGTTGCCCGGGCCCGCGAAATGGTGCGCGAGGCAGACGGCGTTCCGCCCCTGCCCTCCCTGTCGCGCCGCATAGCGGCGGCAGCCCGCCACGCGTTCAAACCCCGTATCCATTACTGGCTGGACGGGGACGACCGCGACCGCAAGCGCGCCAGCGGCATCTATGTCGACCTCGACGGTGAAGCCGAGGACATGGCCTATGTGGCCGTTCACTGGCGCCATATCGGCGATGTCGCCTGGGCCGGCCTGACCCTGCTGACCGACATTCATGACGGCGAACGCCCCGGGGTGGCCGGCCGGACAGGGTGCATCGAGGCCCGGTCCCGCAAGCCGCTGGCCCTGATGCTGGACGGGGAACCCGTCTTCATGCCGCGCAACCTCACTATCTCGCGCTCCGACACCCCTATCCGCTTCCTGAACTGGACAGAATGACCAAGCTTTTCCAAATCGCCGACCTTCATTTCGGTGCCGAGGACAGAGATCTGGTCGACGCCTTCGTCGACCTGTGCAATGCATCCCGGCCCGATGCCGTTATCGCGGCCGGGGACTTCACCCAGAGCGGCCGCAAGAGCGAGTTCGACGCTGCCGCCCGCTTCCTTGGCCGTCTCGACCCGCCGGTTGTCGGCATTCCCGGCAATCACGATGTGCCCTCGCGCGCCCTGCACAGGCGTTTCACGACGCCCTGGCGGCGCTATGAACGCTCGGTGGGCCG
The DNA here is from genome assembly GCF_017642925.1 of Maricaulis sp. Classification (GTDB taxonomy): domain Bacteria; phylum Pseudomonadota; class Alphaproteobacteria; order Caulobacterales; family Maricaulaceae; genus Maricaulis. The sequence goes on from NZ_JAEPOL010000009.1 coordinate 70,902, forward strand.
GCACATGACATCCAGCCTGGAAGACGGGCCACTGCATATCGAGGGCCTGCGCACGGCCCGGCGGGCGCAATGGCAGCCGGACTGGTCGCTGGGCCGCATCGGGCAGCCCAGCCTGGGACGGGCGCTCGACCTGCTGGCAGAGCGGGATGCCGATCTCCGCGTCCTCACCTGCCATCACCCCATCCTGGCGCCCGGCGGCAATCGCGGCCGGGCCCGCACCGCGCGGGCCGGCACGTCGGTCACCACGATTGCCGAACATTGCGACCTGGTTCTGACCGGCCATCTGCACGAGACCTTTGCCCTGCCTGCCGAGGGGCCGTCACACACCTGCTGGTTCGTCGGCGCGGGCACGACATTTTCGCGCCGCACGCGCGGCGAGCCGGCCGGCTTCAACGTGCTCGACATTTCTGCAGACACGATCCGCGTCACGCATCACATCGCGGACGAAGACCGGCCCGCCTTTATCGTCCGGGACAGCCGGGTCCTGCCCCGGCGTGAGGGTCAGTACTGACCGATCTGCATCGCGGCGCGCACCAGCTGGGCCGTGGAATTGAGCCCGAGCTTGGCCATGATGTTCTCGCGGTGCTTGCGGACGGTGGAGACACGGACCGCCAGATTGTCCGCAATCGTGTCGACGGAATGTCCCCGCGCGATCTCGCGCAGGACGTCCCGTTCGCGCACGGTGAGGCTTCCGGCCCTGAGCACGCCGCCCTCCTCCTCGTCAGCATCAGGCTGACGTTTCAGGGGCCGGTGCGGCGGCGTTTCGGCCACGGCGTCGATCGCGGCCAGCAGGCTGTCCCGCCCCGCTTCCTTGTGCATGAAACCGTCCGCGACGGCGGCCAGGGCCGCGCGCTCGCGCTCGTCCATGTGAGAGCCCGTCAGCAACAGGAATCGCGTGTCCGAGCCGGCGTCGCGCACACGTTCGATCACTTCCAGCCCCGTCATGTCCGGCAGGGCGAAATCCACGACGGCGACATCGGGCTGTTGTTCCAGGAGAAGGGCAATGGCGCTCTCGCCGTCCTCGGCAGAGCCGGCGAGCTCATAGCCCGCCTGCATGGCGATCGTGCCGCCGACCGCCTCGCGCACGATGGCGTGGTCGTCGACCACCACGACGCGCCTGGAATTTTCCACCTTGCTCATGGTGTTGGCCTGTATCCCCGCTTGCCAGCCCGCGTCATCGACCGGTACACATTCACGCAGGGGATCACTGTACACCGTTAGCGTCTGGAAAAGTATGGATTATCCGCAGATTCGCCGGATCGACGGACGTTTTTCCGACGCCGCGCTCGAACAGGCCTTCCTGGCCGAAAGCTGGAGCGGAATCCGGCTGCAGGCCGGCATCACCCTGCTCGCCTTCTCGCTCGCCTGGCTGATCTCGACCAGTATCGACCTGTCCTACCTGCAGGGCACGGACCGTTTCGCGACGACGATCACCAGCCGGATCGTGGCCGGCATTCTCGGTGTCACCGTTGGCGGCTGGATGCTGATCGCAGCGCCGCAAAACCCGCAGGGCTGGGCCGGCCGGCTTGTCTTTGCCTGGATCATTACCTCGACGATTGCCGCAGCCCTGGTCGCCTGCGCCTACCCTGCCGTAGAAACCACACCGGACGGTATTTCCGACGTGCTGGTCTTCACCAGTTTCTGGATGTCGCTGCACATCATCATACTGGGCGTCGCGCTCGCCTATTTCCCATGGGCGATCATGATCTCGGCCACCGGCTATGCCGTGAGCTATCTCACCCTGACCGTGATGTGGTGGGACGCCGCCGAACATCCGATGATCGGCCAGTCGGTGATGATGGTGTCGTGCTGTGCCTTCGGCTGGGTGATGGCGATCATGCTGTCGATCCGAGCGCGGCGGCGCTACTTCATCATGCGGCGCTATGAAGAGGCCAAGGAGGCCGCCGAACGGGCGCACGAATTCACCACCTTCCTGCTGGCCGCCACGGGGCATGACATCCGTCAGCCGGTCTTCGCCCTCGACCTCAATGCGGCCCGCCTGACGGAACTCCTCGAGCGTGGCGACACAGGCGCGGCCCTCGATGTCAGCCGCAGCCAGCAGATGGTCACGCGCAATGTCTCGCGCATGATCTCCTCAATCCTGGAAGTGGCGCACCTGGATGCACGCAAGCGTACGGTCAGCCCGGATCGCCTGCCGGTCTCCCGGCTGGCCGGCACGCTGGTCTCGGCCTTCGGCGAGATTGCCTCGAACAAGGCGATTGCGCTGACCGCCGCCCGCTCGAGCGCCCATATCCACGCCGATCCGGGCATTGTCGAACACATCCTGGCCAATCTGGTGTCCAACGCCATCGCCCATTCCGGCGGCGACCGGATCGTGATCGGTGCGCGGCGCCGGGGCGAGACCGTCGACCTCATTATCGCCGACAATGGCAAGGGCCTGCCCGCCGGGGACACCGAACTGACCGCGCGCGGTGCGCCGCCAGAAGCCGGTGAAAAGAGCAGCGGAAAGCGCTCCGGCCTGGGGCTGGAAATCGTTTTCCGCCTGGCCGAGCATGGCGGTCTGAAGCTGCGTGTCGCATCGCGGGCGGGGCATGGCGTGATGGCTGTCCTGACCTGTCCGGCACGCCGGACAGCCCGGTCATAGCGACCGGCCGGGACAGGAAATCCGGCCGTCTACGATAATCGTCGAATTCTACCGGTCCGGTGCACCGGCTAAGCATCCTCCCGCCTGACGCAGGGGGAAATCATGCCGCGCAACACACGCCTTTGGACCGCCAGCCGGTCGCTGACCGACACATTCCGCAACACGCTTCTGGCTACCTGTGCCGGTCTGGCCTTCATGGCGCCGGCCCTGGCCGACACAGACGGCGATCCGGGCGATGACGGCCCCATCGCCCGGGGAACGCTGCCGGAAGGCGGTACCATCGTCTACACCACCTGGCAGCCCGAGCGCCGGATCTGGATGGAATTCTACTGGGTGGTGCCGGAGGGCTATGGCGACGCCCATGGCGTGTGCCTGTCACAAAGCTATTCCACCTTTTCCTCGGCCGAGCCGGAAGCGCGAGGCAGCCTGCGCAACCAGCCGCTCAGCTTCTGCAACCGCAATGAATACGGCGAGCTGACGCCCGGCCGCGCGCCCTGGGATCGCGCCAACCGCCAGAGCGCCGAGAGCGAGCAGACAGGGTCACGCTTCATGCTGGATGATGGCGGCCGCGGCGGCAACCTCCCTCCGGCCTGCCTTCTGCCCTGGAACTGGTTCAAATGCGTGGCCGATCCCGATGCAGCGTCGGCGGCCAGCGGGGCCGGCGCCGGCACAGAGGCCCGCAGCCCCCTCGCCTTCGCCCGCGACATGCCCGTCGCGCCGCACATCATTGCCGGACCGGACACCACGATCGACGGCATTGTCGACACGGAAAACCAGTTCTCCAACGTGGTGCTGATCACCGTCGAGACGACGACCGGTGCCTCGGTGTGCACCGGCACGCTGATCAATCGCCGCCAGGTCCTGGCCGCCGCCCACTGCTTCGCCAGCGGCGATGTCACGCGGGTCGAAGTCTCCTTCGATCCGGAGGGACAGACCGGCTATTTCGGCGCGATGAGCGTCACGGTGCACGAGAGCTATGATCCCGACACGTTCGGCGCCGATGTCGCCGTGATCACGCTGGATACCGCCTCGCTGGCCGCCGATCCGGTCACGCTGGAGGGCTCGGACGGTGCCAACACCACGGCCGGCAGCCGTATCGTGCTCGCAGGCTATGGTAGTTTCGGCACAGGCGAGACCGGTCAGCTCTCGATCGACGGGCGCCGGCGCTATGGCGTCAACACGCTCGACTTGATCGGCACCTGGGGCGATTTCTTCAACGAGATCGGCGAGCCCCTGCCGCCCATCCTGTCCGGCGAGCCCGGCAATTTCCTGTTCGTCGATTTCGACGGTCCCGGCGGGATCAACCTGCTGGGCGGCGGTGCGATCGATGGCGAGGTCTCCTCGGCCCAGGGCGACAGCGGCGGCCCGCTCTTTGCCGACACGGCCAACGGCCTGATCCAGATCGGTATCGTTTCCAACGGCAATAACCCTTATGGACCGCTGGGCGGGTATGGCACCTGGGTCGCCTATATCCCGGTCGCCGATTATATCGACTGGATCGAGGGGCTGGATCCCTTCATCGAACGCCATGCCCTGGCCGGCGACGGCTACTGGCACGACGCCGCGCACTGGGAGTATGGCGATATACCGGAGAACGACCGCGCCGAGCCGGGTACGACCGTCGTCACTGACGAATACATCGTGCCGGAAATCTACGAGGTCTATCTGGACGCGCCCGGCACGACTCGGGTCGCCCAGGACGAATATGTCGATGCGGTCTATGTCTTCGAGGGCGCAACCCTGATCGTCGAGGATGGCGGCCAGCTGGCGCTGGATACCGGGATCGGCATGACCGGCGGTGAAGTCCGTATCGAGGGCGATGTCATCGGCCAGGCGCTGGAACTGCATGGCGGTCTGTTCGATATCGCCGAGACCGGCAGCTATACCGACTTCTCGCCCTATTATTCCGGCGGCATGAACCTGACCGGCGCAGCGGTACGCATCGCCGGCGAGCTCGCCACCGACTGGCTGCACCAGACCGGCGGATCGCTCTGGGTGACCGAGACCGGCCTCTTCTTCGACTATCTCGGCACCATGGTCGAGGGCGGCTCGATCGGCATTGACGGGATTTTCGACACCGCCTCCTTCAACCAGTTCGGCGGCTATACCTCGATCTTCTCGAACGGCGTGCTCTACGACGCCTCCGGCTCGACCTTCATTGCCGACAGCGAGCTCTATGTCGGCGGCATCCTGGACACGCTGGAACTGCTGATCGCCGACAGCACGGTGATGGGCGACGGCATCATCTATGCGCCCTTCGGGGTCTACCAGCTCGGCGGCACGCTGCTGCCCGGCTACAGCCTCGACGAGGAAACGCCCGGCGGATCCCTGATCATCGAGGGCGATTACCTGGCAGACGATGTCCTCTTCGTTGTCTCCACCGACGGCACGGCGACCGATTATCTCCATGTGCTCGGCTCTGCGAATGTCGCCGGCGAGGTCTCGCTCTTCCTGCGCGGCAACGCCCCGCTCGCCCGCAACAGCCGCTTCACCTTCCTGGAGGCGGAAGGCGGTCTGACACTCGGCGATCTCACCGTTGCCGACCCGCAGATATCCCCGATGCTGTCGCTGTCACTCGGCCAGACCGCAAACTCGGCCTACCTCCAGGTCGACGCCCGCGCCTATGCCGAGTTCGCCCAGACCGACCAGCAGCGCTCGCTGGCCACGGCGCTCGACGCCGCCGCCGGCGACGATGCGCCGAGCGGAGACTTCGCCGATCTCGTCAACACGCTGGACTACATGCCCAGCGAGGACGCGCTGCGCACCGCGCTGCAGACCGCCAATCCGGGCGACACTTTCGCCATGAACCGGATGGGTGAAGGCCTGTCGCGGGCCATGGGTGACGTGATCGCCAGCCGCATGGCGCTGTTCGCCGAAGGCCGTCATGGCGGCGGAATGGACATGGCCGGCACCGGCAGCAGCCCGGTCCAGCTCGCCTCGGCCAATGCCGGCAGCATCGAAGTGCTCTCGGCCCTGCAGGCGGCCACCCGGGCAGCAAGTTCCGGCCGGATGGACCGGATCAATGACCGCACCGGCGTTTATGTCTCCGTCGAAGGCGGCTGGGGCGAGACCGACCTGCCCAATGGCACCACGGATCTGGAAAGCCATCACATCGTCGCCGGGATCGATTTCGAACCGGCCGAAAACTGGCTGATCGGCGCCAATGCCGGTTTCTCGGACTATTCCGCCCACAGCGCGACGACCCATGTGCAGGGCGAGTCCGTGTCGCTGGCCGCCTATGCCGGCTATGCCGGATCGCGGCTCTATGGCAGCGCCTATATCGGTGCCAGCCGGCTCGACTACGATCTCACCCGCTCGATCCTGCTGGGCGCGGCCGAGATGCGGGCCACCGCCTCGACGGACGCGAACCAGTTCGATGCCGGCTTCGACATCGGTGCCGACCTGATCGAGGGCGCGGCCGTCTTCGGCCCGGTCCTGCGCCTGCGTCACGGCAATACCGATATCGACGGCTACAGCGAGACCGGTGCGGGCGTGTTCAACGCCACGCTGGCGGCGCGTGAAAACGGCCGGACCCTGCTGGGCGCCGGCGGCCGTTTCGCCAGCGGCGGCAAGACCCGGCTCTTCGGCCAGCTGACCTGGGAACAGGATCTCTCCGAAGGCGACGGCCAGACGAGTGCCAGCCTCGCCGGCGCGCCCTCGGCCGGCTTTGCCGTGCTGGACGGCCATCATGATGACGGCTTCGCCTCGCTGGCCCTGGGGGTCGATATCGACGCCTCCGACCGGGTCGCGATCTCGGCCCGCGCGCGCAGCGATTTCGGCCGCGACACGGATGAGGACACAGCCCTCAGCCTGGCGATCAACTGGCGTTTCTGACCGCGACGCCCTCGCGGACAGACGGAGCACGGTCCGGCATTGCCGGGCCGTGCTTTTTCGTGGGCGGCGGGATTATCGCCCTGGACGCGGGACATTTGTTCCGATTATCCCCCTAATCGGCCTGCCCGGCTCTGCCTATATCGGCGCCACGAACAGGAGGGCGCCATGCGCTGGACGGGATTAGTCTTGTCACTTGCCATTCTCGGGCTGACGATCAGCCTGCTTTTTGCCACGAGCGCGACCTCGTCCGGGCAGCTGACCGTGCGGTCGGCGCCGGACATGCAGGAAACGGCCCTGGCGAAACCGGTTATGAGCTGACACGGGAGACGTGCAGATGGATATCGAAATCACGCTTGAGGAAGACGGCTCAAAGGGCCGCTATGTCGCCCATGTCGCCGGACAGGCGGATACCGGCGAGATGACCTTCAGCCGCATCAGCCCGAAGCGGATCATCGTCGATCATACCGGCGTGCCGGACAGTCTGAAGGGCATGGGTGTCGGCTCGGCGCTGGCCCGCCATATCGTGGCGCAAGCGCGCGAAAAGGGCTTCACCATCGTGCCGCTCTGCCCCTTCCTGAAAGCCCAGGCTGAACGCCATCCCGACTGGGACGACGTGATCGAGGGCATGAAGCGCTAACGCTTGCACCTCCTCTCCCTCGGGAGAGGGATCGAGGGAGAGGGGGACGACACCGTCTTCTCCCAAAGGCCCTGACCGGGGTTTCCCCCTCATCCGCTCTCCAGGCCCCTTCTCCCCGGGGAGAAGGGGGTCACGAAGCCTCCGCCTCTAATCCTCCGCCCACTGGCGCAGGAGGTTGGCCTTGCTCTTCAGCAGGAGGTCGAGTTCGGCAGTCTTGCCGTCACGTTCGAACAGGGCCCGGCAGGCGCGGTCGAGATCGAACAGGATTTCGCGCTGGTCGGGACGGCGCACCAGGCTGCGCACCCAGCCGACTACGGCGATCCGCTCGCCGCTTGTCACCGGCGCCACCCGGTGCAGCGCCGCGGTCGGGTAGACCACCACCTCGCCCGGCGCCAGCTTGATCTCGGTCTCGCCATCGACGCTTTCCATCACCAGCTCGCCGCCTTCATAACTGTCCGGCTCGGACAGGAAGAGCGTGAAGGAGAGGTCGGCACGGCGGCCGCCCATCAGCGCATCGTCGACATGCAGCCCGTATTCCATGCCTTGCGTATAGCGCGAGACCAGCATGCGCGTGATCGATTTGGGCTGGGCGAAGGAGACGAAAAGCGGGTGTGCCATCAACGCCTTGCGCACCAGATTGCGGATCGTGTCGATGCGCGGGCCGGCCTCGACCTGCTCATTGCGCTTCACTTCGCGCGCCGCCCAGCCGGCCGTCTTGCGGCCATCGGCGTAATCGCTTTCTCCCGCCAGCTGACGGAGCTGATCGACGGTCTCGGCGGGGCACACATTCTGCAGACACAAGAGCATGAAATTACCTGCGACTAATTGTCATTTACCGAAAATGGGTTTAGGCGGTCTATCAGGGTCGGGCAAGACGTCCCGACAACAAGGCAAGGGGAATGCTTATGGGTATCAAGCGCCGTACGCGAATCTGGACCACGGTCGGCACGGCCGCCCTGCTGGGCGGTCTGGCCGGGTGTAGCGAGCCGGCCAGCGACACACCAGCGGACGAAGTGCCGCAGAGCCAGGCCGAGCAGCACGACACCAGTGCCGCAGCCGATCATGCGGCCGAGCCGGCGGCGCCGGCCGGCGGCTGGTCGGAAGGCGAAGGCGAAGGTGAAGGCGGTTCCGGCGGCGGCGAGTTCGGCATCGATCCGGCGGCTGCGGAAAGCGACCCCGTCGTCTACATGATCGCGCTGGAAGTCATGCGGGCCCACTATCTGGCCGGCATCGACGCCTACCGGGCCGGCGACCGCACGGCGGGCGCGGAAATGTTCGCCCACCCGATCAACGAGATCTATATCGACTTCGAACCCGTTCTCGAAAATCTCGGCGCGCCGATGTTCGGCGACACGATGACCGACGCTTCGGTGGCCCCCTATTCCGGCGCCGGCGAAGACGAGATTGTCGCCCGCGTCAACGACGTGCTGGTCGCCATCGACAATGCCGCCGAGTTCGCACCGGAAAGCGATGCGTCCGAAGCCGAGGTCCATGCCCGCGTGCTGGCCGACCTGCTCGAGCGCGGCGCGCTGCAATACCGCGTTGCCGCCAGCGATGCGGCGGCAGGTGAAGCCTATCTGGACGGCTATGGCTTTGCGAAGGGCGCCGAGCGCTATGCGGCCAGCCATATCGACGTGATTGCCACCGCCAATCCGGCGCTGGCGGGCGCCTTTGCCGGCCTTGTCGACCAGCTGAACGCCGCCTTCCCGACAGCCCTGCGCCCCGACACGCTCGAGGGCGATGCCGGCGCACTCGTCAGCGCTGTTGCTGCAGCGAAGGAAACGGTTAACACCCTGCCCTGATTGGATATATCGCAAGAGCGTGATCCAAATCACGCTTTGCCGGCGCGACGCGCCGTAAAGTCGATCCGAGCGAAGGCCCGGCAGCCCGTGCTGCCGGGCCTTTTCGTTGAATTCCGGCAAATAGTTTGAGGGTATTCATTTATTATTCGCCGCTTAAGTTGCGGAAACGGAACATAATTCCGCGTGGTGGCGTTCCACATGCCAGCATGTTGGGGGCTGAACGATCATGGACTATTTCGACGTCAACAATTTCATGCCCCATGGCATGTGCTACCTGTGGCGGCCGGAACTGGTGGGCATGCATGTGATTGCCGACCTGGCGATCGCCTTGGCCTATTTCTCCATTCCGATCGTCATCGTGCTGTTCCTGCGGCGGCTGAACCGGCCCATCCCCTTCCGCTGGGCCTTCGTGATGTTCGGGATCTTCATCCTGTTCTGCGGCATCAATCACCTCATGAACATCGTCGTGCTGTGGCATCCGCTCTACTATGTCGAAGGCGCCCTGAAACTGCTCACGGCAGCAGCCTCGGTCGCCACCGCCGTGCTGATGCTGCCCCTGCTGCCGGTCCTTATCGACCGCTTCACCCGTCTGGCTGCTGAAGACGATATGGACAGCGCATGAACCTCACCCGGCCCGATACAGCCAGCAGCACTCAGCCAGACGGAGCGCGCTATGAAACGCTCAGCGGCCTGCTGGAAGCCTATCGCACGCCGGTTGCTATCATCCTGTTCGGGGTCATCGTCTCCCTCGCGCTCTTCTTTGCCACCCTTCTGGGGCACAGCCGGGCCAAGGAGCGCGAATTCCGCAATCACGCCGCGGCGCGCATTGCAGAAATCGAGACAGGCTTCACCGCGATCGAGGCCGAGCTGACCGAGCTGGCCAACGCTGTCGATGCCGGGCTGGCACCGCAGACCGTGATCGAGATATTCGGAGTCGCCGATGGCGAAGTGGCAACACCGCCCGTGCGCGATCTCGGACTGGTCTCCCGGGACGCGGCCCTTCATGCCATCGACGCCGGCACGGCGCGTCAGGTCCAGCGCGCCATCGCCTATATGCTGGAACGCGGCCCGGCACCGCAGACCCTCGTCCTCCTGCCCCTGCCCGCCGCCGCGCCCGGCGAGGTGCCTTTCGTGCTTGTCGCCCCGCTTTCGTCCGGGCCCTATGCCTACGCCTATGTCACCTCGGATTTCGACGCCTTGGTGCAGCCGACCGAATTGCGATCCGATCCGGCCTGGGTGATTTCCAGCCTCCATGACGGCAGTCCGCAATTTGCCCTCGCCCGCAATGTCGACCTGCGGGCCCGGACCACGCCGGCCATGATGGGCGTCATCTCCGTGCTCGACACGGCGCCCTACGCCCTGCACTGGACGGGCGACGCGCCGTTCGATGTGGTCGATATCGCCATCGTGCCGCGGCGCACCTACCTGCTCCAGTTCGGTCCCCTGCCCTGGCTGGTGCTGGCCTTCTGCCTGTTCGCCACAGCGGCAATCGGCACGCTGTCGCTCAAGGATGCGCGGCGGACCGCCGAGATCCGCCGGCAGGTCGATCTGAAAACCGCCGAACTGCGCCGCAGCCAGGCCGTCATCGAAGCCAAGAACGAGGAGCTGGCGCGCTTTGCCGCCCATGCCTCGCACGACCTGCAGGCGCCCCTGCGCGCGATGAAGGGCATGTCCTCCCTGCTCGTCGAACGCCAGATCGACCTGGACGACCGCAGCCAGCAGATGCTGCAGCGGATAAATCGCGGTGCCGACCGGGCCCAGCGCCTGGTCCAGGACCTGCTGTCCTACACCAAGGCCGACATGGCGCAGGTCAATGCCGAACCGATCCCGCCGGAGACCCTGCGCAGCGAGATCGACGAATTGCTCGCCGCGACGGTCGAGGAGTGCGGCGGCCAGCTGCGCTGGCAGGTCGATGCGCCGGTCGAGGCCGACCGTTTCCTGCTGACGCGGGCGCTGCAGAATCTCGTCTCGAATGCCATCAAGTATCGCGCCGACCGGCCGCTGCGGATCGATGTCACGGCGCGCACCGATCAGTACGGGACCACCCTCTGCGTGTCGGACAATGGCATGGGGATCGAACCGAAATATTTCGAGCGCATCTTCCGCGTCTTCGAACGCCTGCACGGTGCCGACGAAATCGAGGGTTCCGGGATCGGCCTGGCGCTGTGCAAACGTGTCGCCGACCTGCATGGCGGCCGGATCTGGGTGGAATCGGAGCCCGGCGTGGGCAGTCATTTCTTCCTGCACATTCCCAGCGCCGAAGCGCCGCGCGCCGCCATCTCCAACGATCGCTGAACCGGCCGGCGCCCGGCATGTGCAGCCACGCCGCTGACGCGGAGGCCTGCAGACTGATATAGAGCGGGCGAAACCCGGATACCGAAACGCCATGTCCCGCTACCTGATCGCTGCGCTCTACAAATTTGTCCCGCTGCACGCCGGCCCCGCCCTGCAGGCCCGCCTGAAGTCGCTGTGCGCCGAAAACGGTGTCACCGGCACGCTGCTGCTGGCGCGCGAAGGCATCAATGGCACGATTGCCGGGCCGGAAGCCGGACTGCGCACCGTGCTGGACGGGCTGCGCGCGCTGCCGGGCTGCGCCGGTCTCGAGCACAAGGAGAGCTGGGCCGACGAACAGCCCTTCCTGCGTCTCAAAGTGCGGCTGAAGCGCGAGATCGTCACCATGGGCGTGCCCGACATCGACCCGGTGGATGGTGTGGGCACATATGTCGAGCCGGAAGACTGGAATGATCTCATCCGCGCGCCCGACGTCGTCACCATCGATACCCGCAATGATTACGAGGTGCGGATCGGCCAGTTCGACGGTGCCGTGAACCCGCACACGGCCAGCTTCCGTGACTTTCCCGACTGGTTCCGCCAGTTCCGGGCCGAGCGCCCGAATACCCGTATCGCCATGTATTGCACCGGCGGTATCCGCTGCGAGAAGGCGACCGCCTTCGTCAAGGCGCAGGGCATTGACGAAGTCTTCCACCTCAAGGGCGGTATCCTGAAATATCTCGAGACCGTCGATCCCGCCGACAGCCTGTGGCAGGGCGAGTGTTTCGTCTTCGACCGCCGTATCGCTGTCGGTCACGGTCTTGCGCAGGGCACGCACGATACCTGCCATGGCTGCCGCGAACCGCTGGCGCCGGAGGATCTCAAATCGCCGCTCTATGTCGACGGTGTGAGCTGTCCGCACTGCCATGATGCGCGGTCGCAGGACCAGCAGGCGCGCTATGCCGAACGTCATCGCCAGGAGCAGATTGCCGAAACCCGCGGCGAGCGCCATGTCGGGCGCCGCACGGACGCGGAATGAGCGCCGGCGCGCCCATCCTCTATTCCTTCCGCCGCTGCCCCTATGCGATGCGGGCGCGGCTCGCCCTGCACGCGGCCGATATCGCCGTCGAGCATCGCGAGATCCTGCTGCGCGACAAGCCGCAGGCCATGCTGGACGCCTCCCCGAAGGGCACTGTGCCGGTACTTGTCCTGCCGGACGGGCGCGTGCTGGAGGAAAGTCTCGACGTCGCACACTGGGCGCTGGCGCAGCACGATCCGGAAGACTGGCTCGCCCCCGGCGACGCCATGACACCGCTGATCGCGCGCTGCGATGGCGATTTCAAACACCATCTCGACCGCTACAAATACGCCACCCGCCACGACACCGACCCGGCCGAGCATTTCCAGGCCGGCAGTGCCTTCCTGGCAGAGCTGGACGTGCGGCTGTCTGATGACGGGCAGCTGTTCGGTGCGCGCATGTCGCTGGCCGATGCCGCGATCTTCCCCTTCGTGCGCCAGTTCGCCCATACGGACCGCGAGGCCTTTGACGGGCTGGGCCTGTCCGGCGTGTCGCGCTGGCTGGACGATCACCTCGCCTCGCCCCGCTTTGCCGCCGTGATGATCAAGCACCCGCTCTGGACACCGGACGATCCGGCGGCGTGACCGGAAAAGCCGAATTGCGGATTCCGCGCAACACAAATCGTTAAAACGGGTTTGGGGCTAGCGAATCGCTGTCATCGAACCGAAATATTCTGTATCGGTCCTGACGGATTGTGCAGGCGCAGCATTCTGCGCCCCTCCACCCCCCAGCCGCACGCCATGGCGACTGAAAGATCCCCGGAAGCCCGCGCTTCCGGGGATTTTTTATGATCGGGCGGAGGGGTGTTCTTAACCGCCGCACGCGAAGGATGCCGGCATCTGCACCGCGCCCCGCGCGGCCGCACCCCTGTCGTCTTTCCCGGGAGTTTCCCTTGCGCAAAACACTTCTGGCAGCCGGTTTCGGCCTTGCAATCCTTCCTTCCGCCCAGGCCCAGCACTGGGCCTATGAGGGGCATGAAGGTCCCGATCACTGGGGCGAACTGTCCGAGAGCTGGGGCGCCTGTTCCGCCGGCCAGCAGCAATCGCCCATCGATCTGGGCACGTCCAGCGGGCTGAGCCTGCAATCCATGGCGATCGACTGGCCGGAAACCATTCCGGGTACGGTGGTCGATAATGGCCATACCATCCAGGTGAATGTCGAGCCGGGCGCCAGCCTGACCATTGCCGGTCATGAATACGCCCTCGTCCAGTTCCACTTCCACGCCGCCAGCGAACACACGATCAATGGCCGCCATGCGCCGATGGAAGTCCACTTCGTCCATGCCGACAGCGCGGGCGGTCTCGCCGTGATCGGCGTGATGATCGAGGCCGGCGCGCCGCTGGCGAGCCTCGGCTCGGTCTGGGCCGTCAATCCGCAGGCCGGTGGTTCGGGCGGTGTCGCCGCCTCGATCCATCTCGGTGAATTCCTGCCCGTCGACCGCAGCGCCTGGCGCTATGCCGGATCGCTGACCACGCCGCCGTGCAGCGAGGTCGTCACCTGGACGGTCTTCCGTCATGCCGTCACCGCAAGTGCTGCCCAGATCGCCTGGTTCGAAGGCCGGCACCCGCACTCCTACCGTCCCGCCCTGCCGCTCAACCGCCGCCACGTCCTCCAGGTCGGCGGTTAGCAAAAAGCCCCGGACCTTGAAGGTCCGGGGCTTTCTCTTTTCAGGGCCGGAAGGTGCCTATTCCCAGAAATAGGGCTGGCGCTGGCGATCGCCCGTGACCAGCTCGTTCATCGTCTCCGCCTCGTAGAGACGGCCATTGAGCATCACGTATTCGATCTCGTCGGTATTGCCGATATCCTCCAGCGGGTTTGCCCGCAGGAAGACGAGGTCGGCCAGCTTGCCTTCCTCGATCGTGCCGAGATCATTGTCGAAGCCGAGATGGCGGGCCGGCATGACCGTCGCCGTCATCAGCGCCTCGAGCGGGCTGAAACCGCCGCGGGCGAAGGACCACATCTCCCAGTGAGCTGCCAGGCCTTCCTGCTGACCATGGGCACCGATGGACACATCGACGCCACGCTCGAACAGCATGTGGGCCGTGCGGGCATTGTCGTCATCGACGAAGTCCTCTTCCGGGGCCGTCGTGCGGCGTACCGAGGAGGCCTGCAGCTGGCGCGGCGGCGCATGCCGCGACAGGATCGGGTGCTCCCAGACATTCATCGCCTGGCGCCAGTAGGGATCGCCGGCCAGACCGCCATAGGTCACCGTCAGCGTCGGCGTGTAGGCGACCTCGGTCTGGGAATACATCTGCAGCACGTCCTCATAGATCATCGAGAGCGGCAGATTGTGTTCGATCGAGGTATTGCCGTCCGCCACCATGGCCATGTCCATGTGGTAGTTGGAACCGCCCTCGGCGACCACTTCCAGCCCGGCCTCGATGGCTGCAGCGACGACCTGCTGGCGCTGGTCACGCCGCGGCTGGTTGTAGTTCTTGATCGAGTGGGCCCCCTGGGATGCCAGGCGGAAGACGTGCTCGCGCGCATCCCCGATCGAATTGATCTCCGCATAGACCGACGGCGCACGGGCACCGTAGACGATCTCGCCGGTGGAATAGATGCGCGGGGCAAGATAGGTGCCGGTGCGCTGGTATTCCGAGGCGGTGAAGATATGGCTCGCCCGGCTGGACGGGTCGTGGATCGTGGTCACGCCCAGCGCCAGGTGTGCAATGGCCGACCAGTTCTGCTCCGGCACCAGATCGCCCGTGCCCTGCGGCCCGTGCGCGTGGGCGTCGATGAAGCCCGGCGTGATCGTCATGCCGTTGGCATTCACCACGCGGGCGCCTTCGGGCACCTCGACATCGGCGCCGACAGCGACGATCCGGTTGCCTTCGATGATGATATTGCCCGCTTCGATGACACCGCCATCCTCACCGGCCATGGTGATGATGCGGGCGCCGGCGATCGCCGTCACACCCGAGGGCCGGTCGGCCGTGGCCGTCATGGCCAGGCTCACACCGCTTTCCGGCGGCGTGTATTCGGTCTCGCGTGCCGGATCCGGGCGGAAATCCGCCAGCGGCACGGAGAAGAATTCCGGTCCCATCGACCAGTTGAGATGCGTGCCGCCCTCGCTCCAGTGGAAATAGGTCGCGCCATTGCCCGACACTTCCACCGTCGGCAGGGCCGAACCGTTCGACCCGCCCGACACGGATTGCGGTCCCGGCGGCAGCGGCATCACGAACACATCGTAATTCTGGCGGAAGGCCACATGGGCACCATCGGGGGCGACCTGGTATTCGGTGATCATCTCGCCGGTGATGTGGGTGCGTTCCTCATGGCCGTTGAGATCGACCGAGACGAGGCTGGCGCCATCGCCGCCGCGGGTGAAGTAGATGCGCTCGTTCGAAGCACCGAAGTGCGGCAGGGAACCGCCATCGGTCACTTCGCTCATCTCGCCGCCAGCGGCCGGCACGCGGTAGATACCCGTCGTTTCCGACCATTCCGGCGCGGTCAGATAACCGCCGCCATTCTTTTCGAACACCAGGGTCGAGCCGTCCGGCGAGAAGCGCGGATTGGCGTAATGTCCCGGCTCGGAAGTCACCGTGCGCTCGCGGCCGCCGCGGGCGGACACGGTGCGGATCGAACCAAGCTCCGCGTCGTCCCAGGCGACAAAGGCGATGGTGCGCCCGTCCGGCGACCAGGTCGGTGTGATCTCGCGGCGCTCGCCGGCATCGGCGCGGGTCAGGCGGCGCGGTTCGCCGCCGGCCGCATCGCGCACCCACAAGACGCCCAGGCTCTCGAACACGATCTGGCTGCCATCCGGCGAGGCCGTGGCAAAGCGCGGCATGCGCGTGGTGAAGGTGTCGGGCGCCACCTCGACCTGCGGCCGCGGCGGATCGATCACATCGCGCGTGTCAGAGACTTCAAAGGCAATGTCCGTCACCGCGCCGGACGCCACATCCACCGAATGGAACGTGCCGTCAGCCCAGTACACGATGGCGCTGCTGTCCGGCATCCAGTCCATGTTCGGATACATGCCGGTCACGCCCCAGGTTTCCTGCATGTCCTGGTCGACCGTCTCGACCAGACGGCGTTCCTCGCCCGAGCGCAGATCCTTGATATAGAGGCCGGACTGGATGCGGTCGCGGCGGATGAAGGCCATGTAGCGGCCATCCGGCGACGGCGCCGGACGCACGGCACCGCCGGCGCCCTCGACAATCGTGTCGATCTCGCCCGTCTCCAGGTCGTAGCGGCGGATATTGAACAATTCGGTGTTGGAATCCTGGGCGTAGATGAAGGTATTACCCGGGGTCACATTCTGCGTGTAATAGACGTAGCGGCCATCGGGCGAGAAGATCGGTTCGCCCAGCTCCTTCTGGAAATTCTCGTTGGGACGCTCGACCAGCTGCACGCCGTTTCCGCCCAGCACGTGATACATCCAGATCTCGCCCGTACCGGCCGAACGCTGGGTCGTGAAGTGCTTGCGCGCCGCGATATAGCGGCCCGACGGGTGCCAGGTCGGATTGTTCAAGAGGCGGAAGCTCTCATCCGTCAGCTGGCGGGCATCGGACCCGTCCGCATTCATGATCCAGATATTGTCGCCGCCGCCGCGGTCCGAGGTGAAGGCGATCCGGCTGCCGTCCGGCGAAAAGCGCGGCTGGTACTCCCAGGGCAGGCCGGAAGAGATATTCGTCGCGACGCCGCCGGTGACCGGCATGGTGTAGATATCGCCCAGCATGTCGAAGGCGATGGTCTGCCCGTCCGGGCTGACGTCCAGCGACATCCAGCTGCCCTCGCTCACCTCGATGGGAATCGAGCGTGTCGGCAGCGGCGGATTGGCAACATCCCATTCCGCGTCGTCGCTATCCTGGAAAGCCAGGCCCGGCGCGCTTGCCAGAATGGTCGATGCAGCCAGTACTGCAATAAATCGGGTCATATACCCCTCCCCAATATGTGTCTCCGGGGCGGAGCATAGGTCGCCCCCAACGTGGCGACAAACTTACCGTTCTGTGAGGTTGGGGATTGGGGGGGACTTCCTGCTGTTCTTGTTTCCCCGGACCTGTTCCGGGGCCTGGCATGCGATGGGTGATTTGCACGGTGAAAAGCCCCGTCACGAAGCCAAACCGCCAGCGTTCCAGGGATCACCTTCACCAGACCCCGGAATTCGCTCCGCTCCTCCGGGGAAAGTGATGGAGCTAATCCAGGTTCCACTTTCCCCGGCCTTGTGCCGGGGCCTAGCATACGTCAAAATACTACTTAAAATAGCATTTACACAACAGAGCCACCATGACATTCAACCACCCCGAAGCGGTCTACATCATGGCCAGCCGGCCGCGCGGCGCACTCTATGTCGGCCGCACCACATGCTTGGTGGGACGTGTCGAACAGCATCGCACGGGAGCCATGGCGGGCCATACGCGCAAGTACAAGATCCGCAATCTGGTCTACTACGAATGGCATGAGGGCTGGCAGGCCGCCTGGGCGCGCGAGCGACAACTCAAACGCTACCGGCGCGAGTGGAAATTCAACCTGATCGAAGCCGGCAATCCGGGCTGGAAGGATCTCTGGTTCGAACTCGTCGAGGATGATGTCATCCCGTTTTCGCCGCGCTGAAATGTCAGACCCCGGCACAAGGCCGGGGGAAGTGATGTGTGGTTTTCACTCAAACTCCCCTCCCCGGAGGAGCCACCTCTCCGCTTTCCCCGGAGGAGCGAAGCGAATTCCGGGGCCCGGTTGAGTTTCCGGGTTTAGCTCCAAGCCAGGCACGCCTCTTTATGCCAGGCCCCGGCACAGGGCCGGGGAAAGTGGTGTGTGTGCTGGGGAAGAAAGCAGCAGCGCGCCCTCTCGCCCTCAGTGCGAACCGCCAAGGCGGCCCAGCTTCACCTGGTAATCGACGGCCAGCCCGTAGGCGGGGTCGTCGTCGCTGTCGACCATCAGCTGGCCGGCGCGGGAGAGGAGACGGTGGCAGTCGCGGCTGAGATGGCGCAGTTCCAGCTGTTTGCCGGCAGCCTCGTATTTCGCCGCCAGGTCTTCCAGCGCCTGCAGGGCCGACTGGTCGACCACCCGGCTGTCGGCAAAGTCGACCACCACGCGGTCGGGATCATTCTCGATGTCGAACAATTCCATGAAGCTGGCTGTCGAGCCGAAGAAGAGCGGTCCTTCCACCTGGTAGACCATCTGGCCCTCCTCACCCGCCACCTGGCGCGCGTGAATATGCGAAGCGGCCTTCCAGGCATAGACCAGGGCCGACACGATCACGCCGACGATCACGGCCACGGCGAGGTCGGCATAGACCGTCACGCCGGTGACCAGGATGATGACGAAAGCGTCCGAGCGCGGGATGCGGGTCAGGATGCTCAGGCTCTGCCAGGCGAAAGTGCCGATCACCACCATGAACATCACGCCCACCAGCGCGGCCAGCGGGATCTGCTCGATCAGGCTGGAGCCGACGAGGATGAAGGCCAGCAGGAACAGAGCGGCCGACACGCCGGCCAGGCGCAGCCGGCCGCCGGATTTCACATTGATCATCGACTGGCCGATCATGGCGCAGCCGCCCATGCCGCCGAAGAAGCCGGTCACCAGATTGGCGACGCCCTGGGCGACGCATTCCTGGGACGCCCCGCCGCGGCGGCCGGTGATCTCACCGACCAGGTTGAGGGTCAGGAGGCTCTCGATCAGGCCGATCGCCGACAGGATGAAGGCGTAGGGCAGGATGATCTGCAGCGTCTCCAGGCTCAGCGGCACCATGGGGATGTGGAATTGCGGCAGGCCGCCCTCGATCGAGGCGAGATCGCCGACGCGCGGCACCGGCAGGCCGAAACCGATCACCAGCGCTGCGACCACACCGATAGCCACCAGCGGCGCCGGAACCACTTTCGTCACCTTCGGGACCACCCAGATCAGCGCCATGGTCAGGGCCACCAGGCCCAGGGTCAGGAGCAGCGGCCAGCCAGTCATCCAGACATGCTCGCCGGCCTCATTGACCACTTTGGACTGTTCCAGCTGGGCGAGGAAGATCACGATGGCCAAGCCATTGACGAAGCCCAGCATCACCGGGTGCGGCACCATTCGGATGAACTTGCCCAGCTTCAGCACGCCGGCCGTGATCTGGATGACCCCCATCAGCACCACGGTGGCGAACAGGTATTCGATCCCGTGTTCGGCCACGAGATGCACCATCACCACCGCCAGCGCGCCGGTGGCGCCGGAGATCATGCCGCGGCGGCCACCGAACAGGGCCGTGATCAGGCCGACGATGAAGGCGGCATAAAGCCCGGCCAGCGGCGGCACACCGGCCACGAAGGCAAAGGCCACCGCTTCGGGCACCAGAGCCAGCGCCACGGTCAGGCCCGCCAGCAGCTCGATCCGGATGCGCGACGGGGTCAGCGGCGGCAGGGTGCCCCGGTCGCCGACAGACGCGGCCAGACGTTCCGTGAAGGCGGCAAGAGAGGTGCGGATCATGGCTGGGTCCGTTGTTCGGCGAAACCGCATCATGCAGGTCCCGCGGCAGGATGTCGCGATGCCGCCTCTTATGCTGCAACGCAGCAGATGGCCACCCTTGCAACGCATCGACGATGAAAAATGATCGTCAAGGTCGCATTAACCACGCTCCTCAACGAAATATTTGTCCCGATCTGCGCATCCTGATCCGGAACGAAGGGGATTTGACGTGGATTATTCGAGCGTTGCCAAGCCGTCCGGCACCGGCCCTGCCAATGATACGTCCGAGCCGATCCGGCCCGCCATCGCCGACACGGCGTCGCTGACCCGTGCCCAGCTGAAGGCCCAGGCCCGCGCGCCGCAGCACCGCGTGAACCGCAAGGCGCTGAGCCATATCCTGCAATCCCTCGACATTTTCGTCACCGTGATCGTCGCCGCGGCTGGCGCCTACGCCATGTCCGGCGGACGCGTGACCGAAGTCGCCGCCGGCGAACTCCTGCCGGTCGTCGCCTTTACCGTGCTGGCTCCGGCGCTCCTGATGCTCAGCGGCGTCTACCGGATCGAACCGCGCGAGGTCGGCCTCTACCGCGTCGCCCGCGCCTTTATCGCGACGGGCCTGGCCGGATCGGCCATCACCGCGCTCGCCCTCGTCACCGCACCGCGCGCGACCGAACTGGTGGCCCTGTTCGCCATGACCGGTGTCGGCGCACTGACCGTCCTGCACATCATCTATGCCGTCTTCATCGGTCACTGGGCTCGCGCCGGCCGCCTGGCGCGCAATGTCGTGCTGGTCGGCGCCACGCCGAATGCCCGCAAGCTGATCGCCGCCAATGCCGGGTCCGGCACGGTGAATGTCGTCGGCGTGTTCGACGACCGCAAGTCGCGCAGCCCGGCCGCCCTCGCCGGCGCGCCCTATCTCGGCTCGACCGACGACCTGTTCTCCTGGCCGCTGCTGCACGAGGTCGACCGCATCATCCTGACCGTGTCGCCCAAGGCCGAACAGCGCGTGCAGATGCTGCTCGCCAAGCTGCGCGCCCTGCCGCATTCGGTCTGCCTGCTGCTGGACCTGGACAGTTTCGATCCGGCCGAAACCTCGCTCGACGATATCGTCGGCGTGCAGGCTGCCCGCATGAACGGTGTCGAGGAGCGCCTCGGCCACCTTGTGCTCAAGCGCATCACCGACCTCGCCTTCAGCCTCGTCATGTCGCTGTTTGCCCTGCCCGTGATGGCGCTGATCGCGCTGGCGGTGAAGCTGGACAGCCCCGGCCCCATCCTGTTCCGCCAGACCCGCGAGGGCTTCAATGGCCGTCCGATCGAAGTGCTGAAATTCCGCACCATGCGTCACGATCCCCGCAGCCAGGACGGCCCGGTGCGTCAGGTCGAATTCGACGATCCGCGTGTCACCCGTATTGGCGGTTTCCTGCGCAAGACCTCGCTCGACGAGCTGCCGCAGCTGTGGAATGTCGTCGCCGGTTCGATGTCGCTGGTCGGTCCGCGTCCGCACGCGCCGGGCATGCGCACCGGCGGGACGGAAACCTCCAAACTGGTGGCCGAATACGCCCACCGCCACCGCGTGAAGCCGGGCATTACCGGCTGGGCCCAGATCAACGGCTCGCGCGGTCCGCTGCATTCCCCCGAAGCCGCCCGCGAACGCGTCCGCCTGGACCTGGAATACATCGCCCGCGCCAACTTCTGGTTCGACCTCTGGATCATGCTCCGCACCCTGCCGGCGCTCCTGGGCGACAAGGTGAATATCCGGTAGCGCAGCGCCGCTTTCCCCGGATCCTCCCCTCTGCTTTCCCCGGAGGAGCGAAGCGAATTCCGGGGCCGGGGGAAATACTGTCGAGCGTGCAGGACGACTAGGGGCACAACGCCACAACCGTCTCCGTCACCCTGACGAAAGTCAGGGCCCAGTTCACAAGGCTGGGCGGTCGCGAACGTGCGTTCGTCGTGCTTGCCTGCTGGCCCGTTTCTGAGCTTCAAACGCCCGAATTCCGCTACGCGGTCTGGGTCCTGACTTTCGTCAGGATGACGGCGTGGGGAGACGAACAATCTTGCCCCACTTGCCAAGACTGTTGTTCAACCTGAGGAAAGTGGTGTGATTGGGAAAATGCGGGGATCAAACCCCGTAAAACCCGGTCAACCGGTTCAGCTTGCGCATGGCCTTCCCCGTCAGGCGGGCCACCTGTCCGGTGCGTTCCGGGTGGGCCCAGTCGGAGGTGTCGAGTACGGTCTTGCGGGCGGCGGCGGCCCAGCCGGCCGGTGCGCAATAGCCGCCGGCGAGACCGACCTGGCAGGTCGCCAGATCCTTCTTGAAGGCAAACTGGCCGGGGCCGAGATCGACGCCTTTCTGGCCGGCTTCGGCAGCGCGGCGGGCGCTTTCCACCATCAGCACGAGGCCAGGGCTGATCGCACCGAGATCGCGGTCATAGGCGGGGAACCAGTATTGCACCAGCCGCTCGCTCGCCATGCCGACATGGACGGCGGCGAACCTGCCGTCGATTTCCAGGCTGGAGCAAACGCCCCAGAATGTATCGCTGCGCCGGCGCAGCACCGCTTCGAGCAGTTTGCGGGTCCAGGCGACCGAGAAGACGTCGAACACGCCGCTCTCGGAGTATTGCGCGCGCTTCCAGGCCAGCATCTGCGCCATGGCTTCAGGACGCGTGTCGTGCATGGTGAAGCGATGGCCGCCCTCGGCCTCTTCCAGACGGCGGAACCGCGTGCGGATATTGCGCACGATCTTGGAATTGATCGAGCGGCGGTTCTCGTGCCAGGCGTCGAACCCGTCCGAGACATCGATGATCCAGCCGCCATCATAGCCCAGCGCGTGCGGCCGGAAGGCCGGCTGGCTGGCAAGCGCGCTGTGGAACAGGAAGATCGGGATGCCCGCGCCCTTCAGCCAGGCCATCAGATCGACCGGGCGGCCCGGCTCGCCGATCACGCCATGCACATCGCCCAGCGGTCCGGCGAGCGGACGGGCAAAGCCGAACCTGCCCGTGTGCAGCGGCAGGAAGCCCACCGGCACGCCGTTTTCGCGCACCGTGACCACCCGCGTATCCGCGCGCACTTCCTCGCAGCATTCGGCAAAGTCGAGCGCGAAATACGGGCTGGCCAGCGCCGCGTCATTTGCAACGAATTCGGCCCAGGCCTCGCGCTCGTCGGCAGCGAGATCACTGGGTTTTTTCAGTGCCACATCCATGGTGATGAGCCTGCGTCATTGTCCCCGCTGCAACACTAGGTCGAACCCCTTATCAGGACATGAAGATTCCTGATGCCGGTCGCCTCCCGCGCGGCATCGCGCTTGCATGGTTCGCCTCAAGGGCGAGTGGAGCGTTTCATGCTTGGACGGTATCTTCTGGGTTATCTGCCGGTACAGGCCGCACAGGGTCTTGTGGGCTTTGGCAGCGTCGCCGTCTTCACGCGGCTGATGGCGCCGGAAGATTATGGCAGCTACGCCCTGGCACTGGCCGCCATGTCCTTGACCCACATCCTGATTTTCACCTGGCTGGAAGCCGCTGTCGCACGCTTTCATGCGCGCGCCGAACGCCGCGGCCGGATGCGCGAACACCTGATGACGGCCTATGCCGTCTATGCCCTGATCGCGCTGGTCGCGGGCACGGTGCTGATCGGCCTGGTCCAGATCCTGCCGCTGGACGCGCGGCTCAAAACGGCACTCGCCTTCGCGGTCGTCGCTCTCCTTCTGCGTGCCGCGATGCAGATCGGCATGGAGACCCATCGCGCCCAGGGCGATGTGCGCCGCTTCTCCGCCCTGGAAGCGAGCTATCTCATGCTCGGCTTCATGATCGGTGTCGGCCTGATCCTGACGACGGATCTGGGCGCTGCCGGCATTTTCATCGGCCTGGCCGTGGCCGCCGGCGTGATGCTGGTCTTCGACCTGCCGGTGATGCTGAACCGTGCCCGCGGCGGCAAGCGCCAGAATGTGCGCGTTGCGGCCTATGCCGCCTACGGCCTGCCGGTGACGCTGTCCCTGATCTTCGAACACCTGCTCTCGGTGGGCGACCGTTTCCTGATCGCCGGCTTTCTCGGCCAGGGCGCGGTCGGCATGTATGCCGCCGGCTACGGCCTCGCCGACCGCCTGCTGGACATCATCTTCATCTGGTTCGGCGCGGCCGTGTGGCCGATGACGATCCGCGCCCTGGAACAGGACGGCAAGGCCGCCGCCCAGGCCGTCGCGGGACAGGCCGCCGGACTGATGGGCCTGATCGCCTTCCCTGCCGCCGCCGGGCTCGCCCTGGTCGCACAGCCGCTGACCGGCGTGCTGGTCGGCGAGGCGCTGCGCGAGGAAGCCGCCCGCATCCTGCCCTGGATCGCCCTGTCGGGTCTGATGAACGGCATGATGACCTATTATTTCCACGAGGCCTTCACCCTCACCCGCCGCACCGGCGTGATGGCGGCGATCATGAGCGCCTCGGCCATTCTCAATCTGGGTCTCAACCTCGTCTTCATCCCGGCGTTCGGCCTGACCGGCGCCGCGCTGGCGACGGTTCTGGTCTATGCGCTGGCACTGGTGGTGTGCGTGGTGACGGGCCGCAGGCATTTCGCCCTGCCCCTGCCCTGGGCCGAATGGATCAAGGCCGGCAGCGCCACCGCGATCATGGCTGCCGCCGTGCTGGCCGTGCCCGGCCTGCCCGAGGCCTGGCAGACACTGGCCGTAAAAGCAGCAATTGGCGCAGTCGTTTACGCGATCTCAGCCTATGTGTTCGATATTGCCGGATGCCGGCAATGGCTGCGCGATGCCCGCGCACTGATCAAGCCGGCGGGGGCGACGACATGACCATGATGGCCGACACTTCCCTGCGCGAATATGCCAATGCGGCCAGCCAGGCCGCCGACCGGATTTCCATGTCGGTTCTGGTGCCCTTCTATGGCGACAATCCGGGCGGTCTGGTGCGGGCGCTGGAAGGCCAGGCGGCCGGCGATGTCGAGATCGTGCTCTATGATGATGGCGAGCCCGACCGCGAACTCAATGCCGCGCTGTCCCTGCTGCTCGCCAGCCTGGAAACCCCGGCGCGCCTTTTGACCTCGACCCGCAATCGCGGCCGCTCGGAAGGCCGCAACCTGCTGGCAGAACAGGCCCGCGGCGAGTGGCTGGTCTTTCTGGACGCCGACATGCGTCCGGGCGGTCCCGCCTTCCTGCAGACCTATCGCGCCCTGGCCGCCCGCGGCGGGTTCGACGCCGCCTATGGCGGTCACGCCACCGACTGGCCGTCCGAGCGCGAACTGGAACTGCACGCCGCACTCACCCGTTCGTGCGAGGAGCATGGTGCCGAGGAGCGCAATGTCACCGGTCCGACTGCCTTCTGCTCGTCCAACATCCTGGTGCGAGCCGATGTGATGAAAGCCGTCCCCTTCGATACGGGCTTTACCGGCTGGGGATTCGAGGATGTCGACTGGGCGGTCATGGCCGCCCGCGAGTTCACCCTGGTACATGTCGACAATCCGGCTTGGCATGGCGGTCTGCAATCGCCGGCGGCCCTGCTGGCGAAATTCCGGGCCGGCGCCGTGAACTACCGCCGCCTGCTCGACCGTCATCCCGAACTGGCCGGACTGCCCGGCGCCCGTGCGGCGCGCACGCTGGCCCGTATTCCCGGCCAGGCGGCCCTGCGCGGCATCTGGTCGATGATCACCCGCAGCCCTGTCCTGCCGATGAAGCTGCGCACGACGGCCCTCAAACTGTGGCGCGCCAGCTGGACCGCGGAGGCCCTGTCATGAACGCGCCCTACACACCCGGCTCCGGCCTCGGTGCCGCCCTGAACCGCCGCTGGGTCCGCTTTGCGGCCCGCCAGCCGATGCGGATCGATCTCGACCACGCCATCGTCACCTTCACCTTCGACGATTTCCCCAAATCGGCCGCCACGACCGGCGCGGCCGTGCTGGAACGTCATGGCTGGCGCGGCACCTATTACGCCTCGGCCGGCTATGCCGGCGGCGAGACCCATCACGGCGCCATGTTCGATGCCGGCGATCTCGCCCGGCTGACGGCAGACGGTCACGAGATCGCCTGCCACACCTATGGCCATCTCGACGCCTCCGCCGTTTCCGACCGCGCACTGGTCGCCGATGTCGAGCGCAATGCCCGCGCCCTGGCCGCGATGGGCCACGAAGCCGAGATCACATCCTTTGCCTTCGCCTATGGCGAGGCGACACCGGCTGCCAAACTGGCGCTGGGCGACCGTTTCACCACGCTGCGCGGCATCCGCGCCGGCATCAATCGCGGCACGGTGGATCGCGGCCTGCTCGCCTCCGTACCGCTGGACGGCGGCGAGGCCGGCATTGCCCGCGCCATCGAGGCCGCCGGCACGCTGCCGGATCATCCCGGCTGGCTGATCTACTACGCCCACGACATCCAGGACGCGCCGACGCAGTGGGGCTGCACCCCGGCCCAGTTCGAACGGGTGTGCGAGGCGGTTGAGGCGTCCGGCGCACAGGTCATGACCATGGCCGAAGCGGCGCGCCTTATGGGGAGAGAAGAATGAGTGTATCCGTCATCATCCCGACCTTCCGCCGGCCCGAAGGCCTGCGGCATGCCGTGGAAAGCGTTCTGGCCCAGTCGCACCAGCCCGACCAGCTGGTGATCGTCGACAATGACCCGGCCGGCAGCGCCGCGCGGGTCGCCGCGACCGCGAAAGCCATCGCACGCTGCGAGGTGGTCTATATCCACGAGCCGCAACCGGGTGTGTCGAATGCCCGCAATGCCGGTTTTGCCGCCGCGACCGGCCGCTATATCGCCTTCCTCGACGATGACGAGATCGCCTCGGTCGGCTGGCTGGAAGCCCTGCTCGACACCGCCCGCACGCTCGACGCCAGCGTCGTGTTCGGACCGCTGCGCGGCGAAGCGCTCGACGTCTCCGGCATCCGCGCCGATCTGGCACACCGGCTCTATTCCCGCGTCGGCCCGGCGCAGGACTGCCGCCTGGACAAGCCGTTCGGCTGCGGCAATTCCCTCATTGACCGTGACGCGTTCGAGATTGCCGACCGGCCCTTCGATCCGCGCATGAATGCCTCGGGCGGCGAGGATGATGTCTTCTTCGCCCTGCTGGCCCGCCAGGGTGCCCGCTTCGCCTGGTCGGCGAAGGCGGTCGGTATCGAAACTGTCGATGCCACGCGCACCGGCTGGCGCTACCTCCTGGCGCGCTCCTTCGCCTTCGGACAGGGCGCGACCCAGTCGTGCAGCCGCGGCGAGCGCATGAACTGGCCGGGCATCGTGTTCTGGATGGGTGTGGGCCTCGCCCAGACACTGGTCTACGGCTCGCTCGCCGGCCTCACCAGCCTCGCCATGCCCCGCCGCGCCGCCGAATTCCTCGACCGCTGTGTCCAGGGCGCCGGAAAATTCCTCTGGATCGAAGCCTTCGAACCGCGGTTTTACGGCCAGATTGAGGGGTAGGCGCCCCATTTTCCCCGGAGGAGCGAAGCGAATTCCGGGGTCTGGTTGAGTTTCCGCTGAAAACCCGGGACAAGCCCGTCTTCTGATGCCAGGCCCCGGCACAAGGCCGGGGAAAGCGGTGTGTGTGATGGGAAAGCGGCGCTTGTGATGAGAAAGCGGCGCTTGCGACGGGGGCGGCACACGCAACCAACTTTCCCGCCTAGACCCGCACGGCCGCCAGCCCGTCTGCAATCCGCGCGAGCGATGCCCGCGAAACACCGGCATCCGCCGCAAAACGCGCCCAGTCTGCGACCGCTGCGCTGACCGTATCGATCACCTCACATGCGCCGGCAGCGTCCAGATCGGCTTCGGCCCCGAGGCGCACAAGTGTCTCCCGGCCGATATCGCGGCCATGTCCGAGAACACTGGTCGAATGCTCGCCACCCGGCCCGTCCGTGAACACCAGGTCATAGGCCGGGGCGAGGCTCCAGCGCCCGTCGCGGTCCATCAGGAAGCTGAACTGTTTGGCGTGATCGTCACGATTGCGGGCCAGCACATTGAATACGGCCAGCCGGTACATGGCGATCGCCTCGCGCCGGTCGCGGGTGACGGCGCGCGCCAGGCGGATCAGCTCGCGATAATCCAGCGCCGGCAGGCGAAAATCGGAATACAGAAGACCACAGGCCGAATGCACGTGCAGACGCGCATCGCCCTCCCGGTCGAAGCGCCGCGTGGCAAAATAGCGGACCTCGCCCGGGCCTTCGATCAGGCGGACATCGGGCATGATCACGCCGGCCGCCCGGGCCATAAGTGCATAGGCATATTCGATGGCGGCAATATCGGCCGGATCGTCGCGGCCGGGAAACTTCACCAGATAGCCGTCATACCCTTCGGGGATCGCGTCGGACCCGTGCCGGGCCTCGCCTGCCGCATTGAGCGCGATCAGGGCCTTGGGCCGCGCGCCCGCCGGTGAACCGCCGGCCTGGCCGAGCGCGGCAATCACCGCCCCCGCCTCGCCAGCCAGAACCCGCGCTGCATCCGCCGCCAGACGATCCAGGTCGAGCGCTCCTTCCGCGCCATCCCACACATCCATGGCCGGGGCATAGGTCAGCGCACCGACCCCGCGGCGCCCGACACAGGCCAGACGGTCCAGCGGTGTCAGCTGCGACGGCTCGAAACCCAGCTGCCGTGCGCGCCGGTCGACCAGGAGCCGCCCCCACCCGTCCGGCAGGCTGTCGGCAAACATGCCGTGAAGCCCCTCGAAGACGTCCCGCTTCCAGGCGGTTTCCAGCCCAAGGCCGGCCTGGTGATGCAGCGGCGATAATTGCAGGCCGGATGCGAGAAAATCCGGCGTATATTCCAGCCAGGCCTGGCCGTCGCGATAGGCCAGCCGTCCGACCGGCATGGCTGTGCGGTCATCCCATTGCAGCGTGACTTCAAGCGGCGTGCCCGGCGCGATCTTCACGTGCGCCGTCCCCGCTGCGGCCGCCGCGGCGGCTCCAGCACATCGTGCAACGATCCATAGCGCTGACGCCCGGCCAGCAGCCCGTCCAGCGCGGCTTCATCGCCCAGCGCCATGGCGAGCCGGATAAAGGAGACGAAGGCGATCTCGCCCGTGCGTTCGAACTTGCGCAGGGTGGCCACCGGAACCCCGCTGCGCGCCGCCAGACCGTCCTGCGTCAGATCCGCATCAAGCCGCCGCGCCCGAAGCCGCTGCCCAAGCGTTGCCGACACTTCCTGCGGCGTTGAGAGTTTAAATGACATTATGATATCAGTTACTGAGATAATTCCGGAATATTTGATACCATAATATCACTTGATTTGCGAGTGTTTCTCCCGGTTTGCTTTCCCCTGCTCCCCCTACTTTCCCCGGAGGAGCCCCACTCCCACTTTCCCCGGAGGAGCGAAGCGAATTCCGGGGCCTGGTTGAGTTTCCCGGAAACGCCGAAAACCCGGAGCAAACCTGTCTCCTGATGCCAGGCCCCGGCACAGGGCCGGGGAAAGTGGCGCTTGTGAGGGGAAAGCGGCGCTTGCGATGGAAATCAAAGCCTCGCCGGGGAAATCCAAGCCGCGAGACCCCTATCGCGAGCCCTGCGCCAGTTTCGCGGCGCCCGCCGTGAACAGGATCCAGCTGAGCGAATTCTGGTTCATCAGATTGCTTTCCGAGATCGAGGCCAGGCCCATGATGGCGAACTGGGCGAGCACCCAGTAGGTCTCGGGGCGTTGCGAAAAGATCGTGCCGGCGGCGCGGATCAGCGAGCGCAGATAGACGGTCAGCATCAGAACGACACCGGGAATGCCCAGCGCCAGCGCAATTTCCAGGAGGCCGTTATGGGCCGTCGGCACCGGCCAGCTCGTGCCGGCGCGGACCCAGTAGACCGGCCCGTTCTCCACCGTCCAGAAGGCACGATAGCCATAGCCCGTCCAGGGACGGCGCCAGACCTCCTCGATCAGGATGGCCCAGATATCGGTCCGGCCGGTCAGCGTGGCGTCGCGGCCCAGCATTTCCAGGAATTCCACCGGCGCGATCAGCAGGATCATGCCCAGCATGATGCCGCCCGTCAGTCCCAGGAAGAGCACCAGGGTGGCAAAGCCGAAACCCTGGCGGCAGGCCATGATGCCGATCGCCCCGCCCGTGCCGAGCGTCCAGGACAGGAGCGCCGTTTTCGAGGTCGAGAGGAGGACCAGCGCCGTGCACAGCAAGGCCATGCCGGCCCAGATCCAGCGGCGGTCCGGATCGGCGCGCAGCGCCGCATAGGCACTCACCGCACCCAGCGCCATCATGCCGCCCAGCGTGTTCTTCTCCCAGAACACGCCCTTCCAGGCGCCGGCATGCACCGCATGATCGATCCCGATCGAAGGGACGGCGACGGCCATGACGGCACTCGACACGGCGATCAGGCCGAAGGCCGAGGCGATCAGCAGGATCATTTCGCGCCAGGTCCAGCGCGAGGCCATCCAGAAGCCGAACAGGGTCGACATGATCAGGGCGAAGGAGCGGCGCAGCGTGGTGTCCGGGTCGATCGACCAGATCACCGAGACGGCGGTCAGCGAGACCAGGCCTAAAAGCAGGACATTATTGGCCAGCGTGCCCAGCACGGCACCGGGCCGCAGGGCGCACAGCGCCAGGGTGAGCGCATAGACCGGCAGCCAGATCAGCCGCAGGATGGCCGAGCTTTCCGGATCGGCCGGATCGGCAAACACCGGCCCGATCAGCGCGGTCGAGAAAAGATAGAGGCAGACAACCGTCGCCGAGCCTTCGAGGGCCCGTAAAAAGGAAAAGCCCGGCGCATTGCGCCAGGCCGTGATCAGCGCCGGTTCCGGTGCGATATCGCGGGCCGGTGCCAAGCTCATGCCGCGCTCCGGGCCTGCCCGTCCGCGCGGTTGACGATGATGCCGGCGACCACGCCGCCGCGAGCCTCGATCGCCTGGCGCCGGGCCATGATGCCGTCCGTGCGCGACAGGCGTGCGTCGGCCACCAGGATCACCCCGTCCAGATCGCCCACCAGCGAGAGCGGCGCGCGGCTGTTTCCCGGCGCATCGACGATCGCCAGATCGATCGAGCGGCGCACGGCTTTCCAGTAGTCCGGCGCCGGTCCGAGAAGGACCTGTTTCACCGTGTCGCGGCGGGCCTGCATCTGGGTGACGAAAAGATTGGGGGCCACCGACTCGCGGGCGACAATCCGGGCCTGAGCCTCGCCGGCCTCGATCCGCCAGAAGGGCTCCCGTCCGAAACGGGCATCGAAGACCGGTCCCTGCACCCGCGCTGCCTCGGCCTGGGTATTGCCGGCAAAATCGAGATCATACAGCCAGACACCGCGATGCGAGCGCCGCGCGGCCAGGCGGGCCAGCTCGCGCGCCACCGTCGAGGCACCGGCGCCGCGGCTGGCGCCCATCACCATGAGAACACGCCCTTCCCCGCCGGGCCGGGCAATCGGCTCGAGCTGGTCGATCAGGGTTGAGAGGTCCTGGGTGAGATTCATGACGGGCCTGGAATCATTCGTGTCGCGCCAGATTGCCCGCCGCGTGGTTAACGTCCCGCTTACGCAGAGCGATCGGCGATGCGCGCCAGCACCGGCAGGCCGCCATAGGGATCGTTCGCCGGCTCGGGCACATCCTGCGGCCGGCGCGTTTCGCGCGGACGGCGCAGCGCACCGGCGGCGACATAGGTGCGCCAGTAACCGCGCAGCAGGCCCAGGAAGAGCGCCACGCCCATGGCCAGCACGGCCGAGGCGACCAGTGCCAGCTTCTTCATCGACGAGCCTTCCAGCGGCGGCGAGGCCCGGTCGATCACGCGCACCGCATCGGCCGCACCGACAGCCGGAGCCCGGCGCGCTTCGGCCGTCGCTTCCAGCGCGGCAATCGCGGCGGCCGCCTCTTCGGCGGCAGAGACGTTCTGGGCCAGGCGCGTATATTCGGTTTCCAGACCGCGCAGGCGTTCCACATCGCTGCGCACATCGCGCAATTGCGTTTCCAGCGATCCGGCCAGAACGGCCTGGGAGCGGGCATCCGCCTCGCGCCGGGCTAGTTCCGATTCCAGTTCCTGGCGCACCGGATTGGCCCCGGAGCGGCGCTGGCCTTCGCTGGCTGCGGCACCACTGGCGACAAAGGCTTCCAGCGCGGCAATCTCGCGCTCCACCGCGCTCACCGCCGGCGCACCCGGCTGGTAGCGCGACAGCAGGCTGGCGCGTTCGGCGCGCAGGTCGAGCAGGCGTCCGGAAACACCGTTCTCGACATAAAGCTCGATCTGCTCGGGGATCTGGTCGAGCCGCTGGCGCAGCGCCGCGGCACCGGCCTGCGCCGCATCGCGGTCGGCCCGGGCACCGTTCAGGCGTTCGGCCAGATTGCCGACAAGGGTCTGCGAAGTCTGTTGTTCGGTGTCGAAATTCGACAGGCCGTGCTCGTCCAGGAAAGCATCCAGCGCGGCGCGCGTTTCCAGCACTGCCACATCGGCCTGCTGGCGGCGCACGCCCAGACCGGTCACACCGGTCTCGATCAGCACTTCCTCGCGATAGGCCAGATAGGCGTCGACAATCGCATTGAGGATCAGCGCGGCGCGTTCCGGATCATGGCTTTCGAAACTGGCATTGAGGGCCGAGGAGTTCGGTTCGCGCGACACGCCGAAACCGCCGCGCAGCACTTTCATCGCCGCGCCGCTGGCATCGCCGTCGACCGCTTCGCCCAGTACCGTTTCCGCACCCAGGCTGTCCAGCGCGATCCGGCGCACCGCTTCGGAACTCAACAGCTCGCTTTCCGACTGCATGACCTGGTTCAGCATGAAACCGTCACCCCAGCCGGCCGCGGCCGGTGTCGGGTCTTCGTTCAGCAGGACGAGAAAGCGCGATTCCGCGACATAGCTGGTCTTCAGCGTCAGCATCGCACCCGCGACGCCGAGGGTGAAAATCACCGCAAAAACGATGGCAATGAAGCCGCGCTCGGCCCAGGCCAGGGCCACCACGTCGAACAGGTCCAGCTCCCGGCGGCCGGAAGCCGCCGGACCGCCGGCCGGAGCCGGCTGGGGACCGGAAAAGTGGGACGCGCGAGTCATGCGTGCATATGAGCCGGATTGCGCTTAAAAATTTGTTATCCAACGCGGCCGACTATCCGCTCCGGACACGCTTGCGGAGAGTATTTCATGCGCGCGATCAAGACCGGCCTCTGCCTGGCGGCCCTGATGACCCTGCCCGGGCTCACCGGCTGCGCCAGCCATGGCGCCGATACCGCGCCTGCCGCAGCCTGGGGCGAACCGCGCTTTGCGGCCTGGCAGGAGACCGATCCGGCCTACCGTTTCTATCCCGGCGACAGTTTCGAAGTGATCGTACATTCCGCACCGGAACTCTCCCGCACGGTCGAGATCGGTCCGGACGGTCGCGTCGCCCTGCCCCTGATTTCCGACCTCATGGTCGCCGGACGCACCGATCGCGAGATCGGCGACACGATCGCCCGCGCCTATGCGCAGAACGTGCTCGTCAATCCGATGGTGGAAGTGCGCCGTGCCGGCCTGGGTCCGCAGAACATCATCGTCGGCGGCGAAGTGAATGCACCGGGCCTGGTCGAGATGACCGGTCCGATCGGCGCGCTGGAAGCGGTGATGCTGGCGGGCGGTTTCCAGAACACGGCCGCGCGCGGCGATGTCGTGGTGCTGCGGCGCGCGCCCGGCGGCGACATGATGATGCGCACGGTGAACCTGCACGACGCGCTGCGTGCGCGCCAGGGCGCCGACACTATTCAGATCCGGCGTCACGACATCATCTTCGTGCCGCGCTCGACCGTCGCCGAGGTCAATCTCTTCGTCGAACAATATGTGATGGGGATTGTCCCGCTCGACCAGGCGATGAGCTTCGCGATCGCCGACGCGATCACAAACAACTGATCCGCGGCTATCACGCTGCCTGAATGTCGGGAAAACGGGGCCCTCGAGACACCGGGACGGCACCGTTATGTGCATCGCGCAATCACCCGCGATAGCGCCTGCGGCAAACACCGCACAGGCCCGCGAATGCCACTTTGCGTTACGCCAATGTTGCGCTTATGAGGCCGTTACGGGTGAGCAAAGTCACCGCTACGCACCGCCTTCGCAGCACGTTGGACGGAGACACACGCTCCGCCGGGCACAGGACTGCGATCACCCTGCCGGCGAGTATATCATACCCGCCGGCGGCGTGGACAGTCTGGTGCGGATTATCGGCCTAGTGGCGGGTCGAGAGCCACTCGCGCGCAGCGCGCTGGGCCGCGGCGACTTCGATGGTCGACATCTGGTCGGAGATTTCCTGGCGATAATACTTCGCCGGCTCCGAACCCATCAGGGCTGCCAGATTGAACCATTTGTGAGCTTCGACATAATCGATCTCGCCGCCCTGTCCCGTGGAATACAGGATGCCGAGCTTGCAGAGATCCTCGCCGGTCGGGTCGGCGAAAGCTGCCTGGTGGGCCTGGGCCGTTTCTACGTCCGTGAAAGCCATGGGTCTTCTTCCCTTTTTACAACACGCGGGCGCGGCCTTTCTTGGCGTGTCACCCGCTTCACCATCCTGTCCGAATGCCTTCGAACATGAGGCGACTTTGCGCAAAGAGGATTGCTTTAAGGTTAAGGGAAATCAGGAAAAATACGCCTTAAATACTTACGCGCGTTAGGTTTTCCTACCAAGCGTTAAACGCGACATCCACGCATCGGCAAGGTTTGTACGCGCCCCCAGGCGGATTCTGCGGGGGGTCGCCAGCCGCACCAGGGTTAACAGCACCACGACAGCTGCGGAGATCAGGGCAAGCATGGCGTTGCGTTTCAGACGGTCCTGGTCCGCACTCTCGACAACCGGTGCCGGTATCGCCGGCTCCGCCGCTTCCAGTGCCCTGGGACCCAGTAATTCCCGCACGGCAAGCGACCGGTCTCCCGCCACATCCACCAGCCCGCGCAAGCGCCGGACATCGTCCGGCCCCGCCAGCCCGTCCAGCAGCCGGATCGCGACCGCCGGCGAGGTCTGCGCCCGGATCGCTGCGATATCCCTCAGCATTTCCGACAGGCCCCCGGCCCCCTCACGCGTACGGGCATCGATCCCGCCGCGCAGCAGCAGGGCCGTCTGGTCCGGCGCCGCAAAGGCGATATCCGCCCGCAGGCCTGTCGCGCTCAATGCCACCAGCGCCTCGCCGGACGAAAGCACCGCAGCCAGATCGGCCTCGAGCGCTGTCCGGAAACCTTCCGTCAGCCGCCCGGCCCGGCTGGCCGCCTGCAGGACTTCCGCACCCGGCATCGCAACGCTCGGCGAGATCTGCAGCTGGACCAGTCCCGCCTCGATCGCCGCAAGCGAGAATGCGAGCATATCGGCCGGCGCATCCGGAATAATGGCCGCATCACAGCCCTCGAAGGCCGCCGCACGATGCGCGCAGGCCTGAATGACAAAGTGGCGCACACCGCCGTAAAGCCGCGTGTCTCCCGCCACGTCGTCCGAAACCAGGCCCGGCAGGCTGCGCATTTCGAACTCGCCGCGGGCACGGCCCTGGAAAAAGGCCCGGGCGCTGGTATCGGCAATCGACCAGAGGAAGAGTGCCCGCTCATGACGCTGACGCAGGCGCTCGGGGGCCAGGATCAGCTCCGGCGGTTCCAGCCCGGCCGCACGCCCCGCAGCCAGCCTGTCGGCAAGGGCGCGGTCCATCAGGGCCTGGCGCTCCCAGGGCGGGCCGGCGCGCAATTGCGCGTCCAGTGCAGTGGTATTGCCATCGCCGGCAAGATGCTCGAGCGCCAGACGATCGCGGCCTATCAGATCGGGCCCGAGCGCAGCCCAGGCGCGGAAACGGTCGATATCCGCCCGCCGGCGCCGGTCGCCGTCAAGCGCCGCATCGAGACGCTCTTCCCAGAACGCCCGCGCATCCATGCCCGGCGGAACTGCGGACGCGATCGCAACAGGCAGGCGGCCGGATACGCTCTCATCCGCCGGCGCCGGGTCGAGATCGCCACGGGCGATCAGCCACTGCCCGCCGAACCAGCCCGCGGCCAGAAGAGAGAGGATCAGCCAGACCGGCTGGAAACCCTTGTAGAGCGCCCGCCACACCAGCCACACGACCAGTCCCGGCGGCGAGGCCTCCCAGGGCGAGCGGGTTTCCTCGCGCCAGGTTTCCGCGCGTTCGCGGCGGGTGGCTTCGGCATGGGTCAAGCCGCTGCGCCAATAGGCTTCGGCGTCCGGCCGCCGGCGCGGCTCCGCACGATCCGTATCCGCATGGACGGTCTCCGCCATGACGCCCCCTTGATCCCGGCCGCAATCTTCCGGTTCGGGGCGCGCCTGGCAAGGCCTTGCACGTCAGACGCGAGAAATCGCGGCAACAGCGGAGCAGGATGCGGTCAGGTCTTCGCCGTCTGCCCGAACAGCACGGCGCGCGCCTTCTTCATCTGTTCGCTGTCATCGGCCAGATTGCTGCGCAGATCATTGCCGACGGCCCGGCCTGCTTTCACCGCCGGACGCGCGCCGACGCGCTCGACCCAGGCTTTCAGCTTCGGGAAGTCGTCGAGATTCTGGCCCTGCCCTTCCGGCAGGATCCACGGCCAGATCGCCATGTCGGCAATCGAATACTCGCCGGCGATATAGTCGCGCCCGTCGGAGAGGGCCCGTTCCAGAACGCCGTAGAGCCGGTTCACCTCATTGGTATAACGCTGCTTGCCGTATTCCAGCTTGCTCTCGTCCGGCTCGATCTTCTGCGCATAGGAGCGGAAATGGTGCGCCTGGCCGGCCATCGGACCGAGACCGCCCATCTGCCAGAACAGCCATTGCTCGACCTCGACGCGGGCGCGTTCGTCGGCAGGATAGAACTGGCCGGTCTTGCGGCCGAGATATTGCAGGATGGCCGCACTCTCGAAGACGGAGATCGGCTGGCCGCCTGGTCCGTCCGGGTCGACGATCGCCGGCATGCGGTTATTGGGGCTGATCTTCAGGAAGGCCGGCTCGAACTGCTCGCCCACACCGATATTCACCGGCTTGAGTTCGTAGGGCAGGCCCATCTCCTCGAGCGCGATGGACACTTTCCACCCGTTCGGCGTGGGCCAGTAATAGAGTTCGATCGGGGCCGTCATGGCGCTCTCCTCAAAAAATCCGGTCCCTGCCAGATTGGCCCCCGACGTCACCCGTTCAAGGGGATGCTGCAATCACGGCCGCGTGTGCGACCTTCGGGCGCTTGGCAGGACACGGCCAAAGCCGTATCTGTCGGCGCGAACAGACAACAGGCCGAACCATGCCCGATCAAGATATCCTGTCCCGCTTCCCGCCGGTCTCGATGACCCTGCTGGAGACCGACAAGGCACGCTTTGCCCGCGAACTGGGCCGCAGCTTCCGGGAATACGGTTTCGCCGCCATTTCCGACCACGGTTTGGACGAGGCCCTGATCGCCGGCGCCTACGCCAAGGCCGCCGAATTCTTTGCCCTGCCGGAAGCGACCAAGATGAAATACTTCGTCGAGGGCGGTGGCGGTGCACGCGGCTATACGCCCTTCGGCAAGGAGATCGCCAAGGACGCCAAGCATGTCGACCTGAAGGAATTCTGGCATGTCGGCCGCGACCTGCCTGCCGGTCACCCCTATGAAGCCGACATGGCGCCGAACCTCGTCCCCGGCGAGATTGCCGGCTGGCAGGAGACCGTGCACGGTCTCTATGCCGCCTTCGACGCGATGGGTGTGAAAGTGCTGCGCGCCATCGCACTCGATCTGGGCCTGGAAGAAACCTTCTTCGACGACACGGTGAAGGACGGCAATTCGGTGATGCGTCTGCTTCACTATCCGCCGGTGACCGGCGATCCGGGCGGTTCGATCCGCGCGGAAGCCCATGGCGATATCAACACGATCACCCTGCTGCTGGGCGCCGAGGAACCGGGCCTGCAGGTAAAGACGCGCTCGGGCGAATGGGTCGACATGAACCCGCCGCCGGGCTGTCTCGTTGTGAATATGGGCGACATGCTGGCCCGCTCGACCAATGACATCCTGCCCTCGACCCAGCACCGCGTGATCAATCCGGCCGGTGCGCGCACGGAATTCTCGCGCTATTCCTTGCCCTTCTTCCTGCACTACCGGCCGGACTACATGATCGAGACCCTGCCCGGCTGTGCCGGACCGGACAATCCGGACAAGTATCTCGAACCGATCCGCGCCAACGATTATCTCAACCAGCGCCTGCGCGAGATCGGTCTTTTGAAATAGGACGCTTCTAATCTGCCGCCTCGAGCGGCGGACCCAGAAGTTCGGCCTCGATATTCACCGTCACCCGGTCGGCCACGCCGAACGAGGAGCCTTCGGCCGGGATGCCGTAGACAAGGCCGAAAGCGGAACGGTCGAATGCAGCTGTCGCCGAAAACCCGATCCGGGCCTGCGGGTCGTAGGGCACCATGCCGGCATAGCCGCCATTATAGGTGACATCGAGTGTCAGCGGCTGCTCGATGCCCATCAGGGTGAGCGTGCCGGCCACCTGCGCCGTATTCTCCCCGGTCAGCGTCACATCGCTCGACACGAAGCGGATAACCGGATGGTTCTCGACATCGAGCCATTGCGCACCGGTCAGTTCGGCGTCGAAATCCACATCGTCGAGCGGATAATGGGTTTCCAGCGAAGCCGGGTCGATCTCGGCCGTCACGGACATCGTCTCCGGCGCCTGCGGATCGAACTCCATCTCGACATCGAAGCGCGTGAAGCGGACCGGGTAGCGCGAGAAGCCCATATGGTCGACATGGACGATGAGGCTGCCATGGGCCGTGTCGAGCCGGTAGGCACCGGCCGGCGGCGGATCCATCGGCGGCGGCGCGATATCCTGGGCCAGGACCGGGGCGGTCATCAGGGCGGCTGCGCCAAGGGCTTTGAAAAGAGACTTCATGGTCAGTGTACCCCTTCGCGGGTTTCGGCGAGTTCCAGCGCCAATTGTTCCAGCTGCCAGGCGACACCCTCACGGCGCGGACCGGCATTGTCGAGACC
Organism: Maricaulis sp.; assembly: GCF_017642925.1. Taxonomy (GTDB): domain Bacteria; phylum Pseudomonadota; class Alphaproteobacteria; order Caulobacterales; family Maricaulaceae; genus Maricaulis. The sequence continues at coordinate 109,329 of NZ_JAEPOL010000009.1, forward strand.
GTCGAGGAAGGCGTCCTGCTCGACATAGGTCAGCCTGGTGCCGTCCTTGTCCGCCTCGAACGTGACCGTCGCCAGCGAGACCGAGATCGGTGTGCCGTCCATCGTCATGCGATAGGCCAGGATGATCCGCGCACCCTCTTCGATGTCATGGATCACGGCATCATAGGTGAAGCGTCCACCGTCAGGCGCGCGCCCGGAGGCGCTCTCCAGACCGCCGACGCGGAAGTCGAGCGCGTGCTCGATTTCGGTGAAGCCTTCGGTCTCGGCGAACCAGCGGCGTTTGGCGGCCGGCTCTGCCCAGGCGGCAAAGACCGTGCGCGGCGGAAACTCATAGCGCCGGCTGAGCGTGAACGTGTCGTGGTCGACGCGGCGGTCGGTCATGCAATATCTCCCCTGAAGGGTTTGGTGTCGGGCTTCTCCACCCACACACCCAGATGCGAGGCCAGAGCGGCGAGCAGGGTCTTCCAGCCGTCGCGCATCCGGTCGGCGTATTCGGCATAGGCAGGCGGTATGTCCTGGACGAGGGTCAGGCTGGCGCCGGTCTTTTCCGGCACGACGGTCACCGTCACACGGCCACCCTCGGCCGGGTCGATGTCCGCGCTGCGCCCGGTTGCGAAACGGAAGATCAGACGGTGCGGCGGATCGATCTCTTCATAAATGCCGACAAAATAGGCATCGCCGTCATCGCGCCGGTCGAGGATCACAAAGCGTCCGCCGTCACGGGCATCGATCTCGCACCGTTCGGCCGGACGGCCCGAGCGGACGAAGAGCCAGAGGCGGGCCAGTTCCGGATCGAGCCAGGCGCGGAATACGTCCTCCGGATCGGCTTCCAGATGTCGCGTTTCCGTGATGCTCGGTTGGTCTGTCATGGGATGGTCTCCCGCGTCAGGTGTGAAACGAGGTTTTCCAGCAGGGCGCCCCAGCCCTCGCGATAGCCCGCGAAGATGTCCGAACCGGTCTCCGCCGCGATCTGCAGCGTCAGGCGCATGCGGGCGCCGGCCCCGTCCGGATCGATCTCGACCGTCGCCAGCGCGGAGGACAGGTTGCGCCCTGCAAGGCTGACGGTCTCGGACATGATGATGCGGCGGTCCGGCACAATGTCCTGGTAGACGACCACCGCCTCATAGGCGTTGGCATCGCCATCGGCCCAGCAGCGGCTGATGTCGCAGCCGCCAACCCGGAAATCATCCGCGTCATAGACGAGATGAAGATGGTCCGCCGGCTTTTGCCACTGTGTCCGCCCCTCCACGTCCTTCCAGGCCGCGAATATCTGCGCCGGCGTGGCGTCGTAGCGCCGCTCCAGCGTGAAGCGTTCATGGGTGATCCGGTCAGTCATCTGGCATCTGCCTTCATCGCCGTCACGATCTCGACGAGCTGCTCGATCACGGTGCCCCAGCCATCATGGAAGCCCATGGCTTCATGGCGTTCGCGGGACGCCCTGTCCGGGTGCAACACCGTGGCGATGTAATGCGTTCCCGCACCGTCCGGCCTGAATTCAATCCCGGCGGTCATGTGAATGCCGCCGCAATGCTCGGCATCGCCCGCCGGCCGGTAGCCCGGCAGCAGCGCGCTGGTCCAGGCAATCCAGGCTTTCGGCTCGACCGCGACGAAGATGCCGGCATTGTCGAAGCGCTCGCTTTCGGGCGATTGCATCACGGTGCGGAACATGCCGCCCGGACGCAGGTCCATCTCGACCTCCGGCGTCGTCCAGGGGCGCGGCACCCACCATTGCTTCAGGCGTTCCGGATCGGTCCAGGCCGACCAGACCAGATCGACGGGCGCATCGATACGGCGATCGATGGCCAGGTCGGTTTCGGGGTTGAAGCGGGCCCAGTCACGTTTGCGGGTCATCGGGGGTTTCCTTTGCAGCCATGTCCCTGAGATAGGCGTCGAGCCGGTCGAGCCGGGTCTCCCACAGCGCTTTCTGCTTCGACAGCCAGTCCTGTGCCTCGCCCAGACGCGCGGTTTCCAGCCGGCAGGTCCTCACCCGTCCGGTCTTCTGCGTGCGGATCAGCCCGCCCGTCTCCAGCACTTTGAGGTGCTGCATCAGGGACGGCAGAGCCATTTCGAACGGTTCGGCAAGCTCGGACACCGAGGCCGGCCCCTCGATAAGACGGGCGATAACGGCCCGGCGGGTCGGGTCCGCCAGGGCATGAAAGGTGGAATCGAGATGCGTCTGATAGTTAGGCATATGCCTAGGTTTTCAGCGACAAGCCGCGCCGTCAACCCAAAACTTATATATTCGCCTAACTTTCCCCCAACCGACTGATCCAAAACGAAAACAGCCTGTGATCTCGCGGGTGCGATATTACTCGCCTCGATAATTTCCATAGTTTCAATTGATTATCTTTCGCGCGCAGGCGGACGTAGTCTGGAATCAGCGACAAGACGCGACGGATCTGACCGGTTTTGCGCCGGCGGCGAGCCATTTCGGACTGACCCGGCCCGCCGCCACTCAGCAAACTGAAGGACGCGGACTCTCGTCCGCGTCCTCTTTTTGTCCGGCCAGACAAAGTGTGATGACGCGCACACTCGCCCTCCCTCTCCCCATGGATACTGACGGCCCATTCGACTGCCAGGGAGGACGTCATGGCCACGCTCGAATGCCGGCTGATCAATGCCTCGATCGCCTGTTATGCGATCAAGAGCGGGGCGCTCGATCCCGCCAATCCCAACCTCGCAAAGCTCGGCCTGAAGCCGGGCACCAAGCCCACCGTCTTCGTGAACGGGCCCGAGCACATCAATGCCGGCTTCGTCGCGGAAACCTCGGATGACTGGGTTGTGCTCGCGCTGCGCGGCACGCTGCCACCCTTCAAGGGCGATCTGTGGGCGTGGATCCGAGACTGGTTGCAGGATTTCGAAGCCGGCCCGACCGACTGGACAATTGGCGGACGTGTCTTCGGGCGCGTGGAGACTGGTTTTGCCACCGGCATGCTCAGCATCTGGCCCATGGCCAAGGCCGCGATCGACGCCATCGACCTGACCGGCAAGCGCGGCATTCTGGTTACCGGTCACTCCAAGGGCGCCGCGATGACCTTCCTGGCGACCTCGCTGATCAAGTCCGAACACCCGCACATGCTGGTGCAGAACTGCTGCTTCGCCGCGCCGATGACCTGCGATGCGACCTTCCAGAGCAATTATGATGCGCTGGGCCTGCGTCCCTTCACCGTGCGCTACCAGAATGAGTACGACATCGTCCCCTTCCTGCCCTGGTGGCCGGCCCTGACGCTGGCCGCCAGCGCCGAGCGGCGCGAGCGTGGCGAAGCGGTGCAGATGGCGCCGGAAGCCTGGCCGGAGCCCGGCAATAGTGCGTCAGACAATCTCTACAAGCCGGTCGGCATCCTGCGCTATATCGGTCCCGATTGTCTGATCGAGTATGGCACGAAGGCCGAGAACGACGCCTGGGCCGCGCTCTGGCAGGCGATCGATGCGGGCGACTTCCGCGAGATCGCGGAGGCCCATTCCGCGTCCGGCCGCTATTGCACCTGCATCTGCTGAGGCGGATCAGGTGTCGGACGGGCCGGGCATTTCCTTCACGTGGACATCCATCTGCGGGAAGGGGAATTCGATGCCGTGCTCGTGGAAGCTCTTCCAGATCGCCATGTAGACATCGCTGCGGACATTGGAGAGCCCGTTCTGCGGGTCGGAGATCCAGAAGCGCAGGTCGAAATTGACCGAGCTGTCGCCGAACTCCATCAGATTGCAGACCGGCGTCTTGTCCGGCACGACACGGTCAACGGTCTGGGCGGCGGCGATGGCAAGCTGCTGCACCTTCTCCATGTCCACAGTCCCGTAGGACACGCCGAAGGGGGCGTGCTGGCGCACCACCCGGTCGGATTTGGACCAGTTGATCACGCCATTGGCGATGAAGTGCTCGTTCGGGATGAGGTGCTCGGTGCCGTCGCGCGTGCGCATGGAGACATAGCGCGACTGCATGCCCGTCACCCAGCCGAACTGGCCATCGACTTCCAGCGCATCGCCCGGCTTGATCGACTTGTCGGCCAGGAGCGTGAAGCCGGCGGCGAAGTTCGCCACGGTCTTCTGCAAGCCCAGCCCGACCCCGATACCGACAGCACCGGAAAAGATCGCCAGCGTGGCCAGGTTGAAGCCGGTCAGCTGCAGCGCGATCAAGAGCGCCACGATCGGCAGGACAAAGCCGAGCACCTTGGAGATCAGCGCCCGCAAGGCCGGCGAAATCTCGTCGGCACGTTCCAGCTGGGTGTTGATCGCGCGGCCGGCAAAGGAGGCCGCCCAGAACAGCACGCCGAAATAGATCAGCGTGCGCAGCACGTCGAACAGGGAGAGATCGACCGGATCGCCCTCCTCCGTCTCGCCCAGCGGGATGGCCAGCGCCTGCAGCTGCATGACGACATCGTCGAGCAGGCCGAACACATCGAGCGCCGCCACCGGCCAGGCGATGTAGAAAGCGACCTGCGACCAGAAGCGCGAGCGGATAATCAGCGTCACGGCGCGGATCACCAGCCAGGCCGTCATCAGGCTCATCGCCGCGTTGATGAGATGGAAGGGCCGATCGACCGCGCCCAGCACCACACGCTCGATCGCCAGCACAGCCAGCAGCGCCAGCGGTGTGGCCAGGGCAATCGCCGCGGTCAGCAGCCGCCGTGCCAGACCCGTGCGGATCAGCTCGCGCGTGTGCGCCTCGACCAGATGACGCAGGCGCGGCCCGAAGATCAGCGCCGGGATGAAAGCCGCCGCCACCAGTCCGATCTGGATCGCGACATTGATGTCCAGCAGGGTTTCCTGGAGCCAGGTCAGGATCTCGCCGAAACGGCCCTGAAACGCTTCGAGCGGCAGGAGCTCGTCGAGAGCGGAATCATCCTGTGTCATGGGCCTTGGCACTCCGGCTCGTGCGGTGAGATCAAAGGGTTAGCACGAGATGCGCGCGCAGGACCAGAGGCGGAAAGGAACGGGCGGCGGTTTCAGCCGTTACAACCCGTATAGCCACAAGGGAGGTCATCATGGCCACTCTCCATGCGCGCGAATTGCGCACCGTGTGGCGGCGCCGGCTTTTCACCTTCGCGGTCGCCACCTTTATCGTTCTCGCCCTGCTTCTCGCCGTCGGCAGCCCGCTGATGGCCGAATTCGTGCAGCCCGGCCTCATCGGCCCTGTCGTCTTTGCCGTCGAGTGGGTGGTGATTGCCGCGGGCCTGACCTGGCTGGCACTGTTCGCCCTGTCGAAGCGGCGCCGGGACCTGCCCGGAGCCGAATAGTCCGGGCCGCTATCGCCCTCGGTAGTAGCGGCGGGCAACGCCGACAAAGATCGGGCTGGCCAGGAAAGCGTACCACGCCCCGGCGATACCCGTGGCGAACAACGAGAAAAAGACAATGCTGGCCGCACTGTCATAGGCGCCGTTGGCGGCGCTTGCCGACAGGAGTGCGCCACTCAGCCCGCACAGCGTGGCCAGCCCGATCGCCGGTCCGCCGACGAGAAAGCGCTGCCATTTGAACGCCATGCCCGGTGGCTGGTCCAGCCTTCGCGCCCACCAGGTCGAGAGGGCAAAGTCCGCCATCCAGATCACGGCAAAGCCGGCCGACAATCCAAGCAGGATGGCTGCTGGCACGCCCCCGGGTCCGGACAGTGCTGTGACGGCCCGAAGGAGCGCGACGCAGGCAGCCACGCCCCCGGCGAGCACGACAGTCCGGTTGGGGCGGCGTACCACCCTAGCCCAGCAGCTTCTTCTGCAGGATCTCGTTCACGGCCTGGGGATTGGCCTTGCCCTGCATGGCCTTCATCACCTGACCGACAAACCAGCCCATCGCCTTGGGCTTTTCGCGCACCGAGGCGGCCTGATCGGGATTATCGGCGATCAGCTGGTCGATCACGGCCTCGATAGCGCCGGTATCGGTGACTTGCTTGAGGCCCCGCTCCTCGACGATCGTCGCCGGGTCGCCACCTTCAGCCCACAGGATCTCGAACACGTCCTTGGCGATCTTGCCGGAAATGGTCTCGTCCTCGATGAGGGCGACCAGCCCGCCCAGCTGCGCGGCGGACACCGGGCAGTCGGTGATGGTCAGGCCTTCCTTGTTGAGGCGGCCATAGAGCTCGTTATTGACCCAGTTCGAGGCCAGCTTGGCGTCGCGCCCTTCCGCCACTTCCTCGAAATAGGCTGCACGATCCTTGTCGGCCGCCAGCACGGAGGCGTCATAGTCCGACAGGCCGAGCACGGAGACAAAGCGCTCCCGCTTGGCGTCGGGCAATTCCGGCAGGCCGGCCTTGATCTCGTCCACCCAGGTCTGCTGCAGCTCCAGTGGCAGCAGGTCGGGATCGGGGAAATAGCGGTAATCGTGCGCCTCTTCCTTGGACCGCATGGAGCGGGTCACACCGGTATTGGCGTCGAACAGGCGGGTCTCCTGGTCGACCTTGCCGCCTTCCTCAAGGATGTCGATCTGGCGCTGGGCCTCGTATTCGATCGCCTGGCGGATGAAGCGCAGCGAGTTGACGTTCTTGATCTCGCAGCGTGTGCCCAGATGCTTGAAATCACCCGTTTCGCGGAATTTCTCGTAGGCGCCCGGCTTGCACACCGACACGTTCACGTCGGCGCGCAGCTGACCCTTTTCCATGTCGCCGCCACACGTGCCCAGATAGCGCAGGATGGTGCGCAGTTTGGAGACATAGGCCGAGGCCTCTTCCGGCGAGCGGATGTCCGGCTTGGAGACGATCTCCATCAGCGCCACACCCGAGCGGTTGAGGTCGACATAGGTGGAGTTGGGGTCGAGATCGTGGATCGACTTGCCCGCATCCTGTTCCAGATGCAGGCGCTCGATACGCACGGTGAAGCGCGAACCGTCGTCGCGCTCGCACTCGATGGCGCCCTCACCCACGATCGGGAACTGGAATTGCGAGATCTGATAGCCCTGCGGCAGATCGGGATAGAAATAGTTCTTCCGGTCGAAGCGCGACCAGTTATTGATCTTCGCATTGAGGCCGAGCCCCGTCTTCACCGCCTGTTCGACGACGTGCTCATTGATCACCGGCAGCATGCCCGGCATCGCCGCATCGACCAGCGAGACCTGGGTGTTCGGCGCCGCACCGAAGGCCGTCGCCGCGCCGGAGAACAGCTTGGCGTTGGAAACCACCTGGGCGTGGATTTCCAGCCCCATGACGACTTCCCAGTCACCGGTCACACCCGGCAGCGTATAGCTATGATCGCTCATCTTGCTCATCCTCGTCGTCCCAGGTCGGACGCTCTTCTTCCGGCGTATTCATCGCCGCGACCAGTACCCGGCCCGCCATCATCACGGTCAGACCGAAAAACAGGAAACCGACGCCGGGTGTCACCAGCAGTACGGTCCAGAGATTGCGCGGCTCCAGCGGGGCGATGCCGCGGAACACGACCACGCCGGCCAGCACCAGCAGCGCGCCGACCAGGAAGGCCGGCCGCGACAGCTTCATCGCCGGGTGCGCGGGTTCAGTCATTGCCCGCATCCCCGCCATCCGTGCGCTTGCGGCTGCCCGGCGCCGGGACGAAGGCCCGCCAGGCCGTGCCCAGACCGATGACGCACAGGGCCAGCCCGATCAGCAGCACCACGATCACCCACAGCGAGGGCAGCGTGCCCGCCCCCAGCGTGGCGATCAGCCCGTCGACACCGCTGAGCACCAGCGGCACAGCGAACATCAGGCACATCAGCGCGATGGCCAGGACGATGATCCGCGTCGTCCAGACATTGGCAGCGCCGGTTTCGCGCGTATCGGGTCCGGGAGCGTCGCTCATCGGCCTACCACCACTTCTCCGCCTTGAAGCCGAAGCCGGCACTGTCCTCGATCGCCGCACCGACCTTGAACATGGTCTCTTCGTCCAGCGCGCGCGTGATCACCTGCAGCCCCAGCGGCAGGCCCGACTTGTCCAGCCCCGCCGGCACCGACATGGCCGGCACGCCGGCCAGGTTCGCCGTCACGGTGAAGACGTCGTTGAGATACATCGCGATCGGATCGTCCGACTTGGTGCCCAGACCGAAGGCGGCCGACGGTGCGGCCGGCGTCAGGATGGCGTCGACCTTCTCGAAGGCCTGGTCGAAGTCCTGCAGGATGCGCGTCCGCACTTTCTGGGCCCGCAGGTAATACGCGTCGTAATAACCGGCCGAGAGCACATAGGTGCCGATCATGATGCGGCGCTGCACCTCGTGGCCGAAGCCTGCGGCGCGCGTCTTCTCATAGGTGTCGTTGAGATCCTTGCCCTCGACGCGGTTGCCATAGCGCATGCCGTCATAGCGCGCGAGATTGGACGAGGCTTCCGCCGGCGCAACGATGTAATAGGCCGGCAGGGCGTATTTCGTGTGCGGCAGGGAGATGTCGACAATCTCGCAACCGGCGGCCTTGAGCCAGTCGATACCCTTCTGCCAGACCTCGTCGATCTCAGCCGGCATGCCGTCGACGCGGTATTCCTTCGGAACGCCGATCTTCAGACCCTTCACCGATTGACCGACCGCGGCGGCAAAATCCGGCACATCATTCGGCAGCGAGGTGGAGTCCTTGGGGTCGTGCCCCGACATCGCCTGCAACAGCAGCGCCGAGTCCTTCACCGTCTTGGCGAACGGGCCCGGGTGGTCGAGCGAAGAGGCGAAGGCCACGACGCCCCAGCGCGAGGTGCGGCCATAGGTGCCCTTCACGCCGACCGTCCCCGTAAAAGAGGCCGGCTGGCGGATCGAGCCGCCCGTATCGGTGCCTGTGGCACCGAAGCACAGATCGGCGGCCACGGCCGCAGCCGAACCGCCGGACGAACCGCCCGGTGTCAGGCTCTCATTGCTGTCCTTGGCCTTCCAGGGATTGACCACCGGACCGGTATTCGACGTCTCGTTCGACGAGCCCATGGCGAATTCGTCCATCGAGGTCTTGGCCACGAAGACAGCGCCGGCATCCCACAGCTTCGACGTCACCGTCGACTCATAGGTCGGCTTGAAACCCTTGAGGATGTTCGAGGACGCAGACGTATCCACGCCTTCCACGGCGAACAGGTCCTTGATGGCCAGCGGCACGCCTTCCAGCAGACCGCCCTCGCCCCTGGCCAGGCGCGCATCGGCAGCCTTGGCCATGGCCATGGTCTTTTCCTCGTCGAAGGCCGTGAAGGCATTCAGCGCCGGCTGGGCCGCCTGGCAGGCCGCAAAGGCCGCCTGCGCAAGCTCGGTCGCGGAGACCTCCTTGCCCTTCAGCTTGGCGGAAACCTCGTCGAGGGAGAGTTTGAGAAGATCGCTCATATGCCCCTACTCCACCGATTTCGGCACGACGAAAAAGCCCTCATCGGACTTCGGTGCATTGGCGAGAACCTTGTCGCGGATCCCGCCATCGGTGATCTCGTCCTTGCGCATCGGCAGCGGGAAGGCGACGGGCGTCGTCATGGCCTGCACGCCCTCGACATCGACCTCGTCGAGCTGCTCGATCCATTTCAGGATGCCATTGAGCTCACCCACCAGGGTGTCGATACGGTCTTCCGGCTCGGCGAGGCGCGCGAGGCGCGCAATACGCCGGACGTCGTCAGCGGTCACGGACATTGGAAATCACTCCGGATAGTCGAAGCCGATTGAGTACCAACCCGGTTTCGCAGGTGCAAGAAAGCTTGACGGCTGCGCCTGCACGGCGCATTGGCGGCGCATGCCCGTTATCGCCCTGGAAGACCTGCCCCACGGCCCCCTGATCGCGCTCGATCCGGGCACAAAGACGATCGGCGTGGCGTCCTGCGGCGCCTCGCGCGGGCTGGCCACACCGGTGGAAACCATTGTACGCACCAAGTTCACCGCCGATGCCGAGCGCATCTTCGCCCTCTATGACGAGCGCAATGCCGTGGCGATCGTGATGGGCCTGCCGGTCAATATGGACGGGTCCGAAGGTCCGCGCGTCCAGTCCGTCCGCGCCCTGGCCCGCAATCTGTTGCGCCTGCGCGATATTCCCGTCGTCTTTCAGGATGAGCGCCTGTCGACCTTCGAGGCCGAGGAAAAGCTGATTGCCGCCGGGGTGCGCCGCGACAGGCGCAAGGCCGTGATCGATGCCCACGCCGCCGCCAACATCCTGCAAAGCGCCCTCGACCGTCTGGCGCAGCTGGGTTGATAGCCCGAACCTCTTTCTTCCCCACGGAAGTGGGGAAGTGGGCCGAGGCAAGGCCTCGGGTCGCCACGTTTTTTTGGGGGGCGCGGCCACAGGCCGCGAACGACCGTCGAGCGAGGCACCACCATTCCGCCGCGTATCGCGGCGGCCCCTCCCCCGTTTCACGGGTCCCCCTCCCCACGTCGTGGGGAGGAAAGGCAAAGCGGTGGATGACCTTGCGGGCAAAGCGCAATAAAGAGACTCACCATGCAGGCTTCGATCGTCTCCGCTCTCGTCCCCGTATTCGGTGTCATCTTCATCGGATGGCTGTTGCGCCGGTCCAGCCTTCTGCCGGATGACAGCTGGGCGCCGATCTCCCGCCTCGCCTATCTGGGCCTGTCGCCCGCCCTGCTGTTTTCCTCGATCAGCCATGCCGACCTCAGCAATATCCAGCTGGGCAGCTTCATCCTGGCAGCCATGCTGGGCTTTCTGGGCATGGCGGCGATCACGCTGGCGCTGAAGCCCTTCCTGCGCATTCCCGACCCCACCTATACCAGCCTCTTCCAGGCCACCTGCCGCTGGAACGGCCTCCTCATCCTGGCCCTGGGCATCGCCCTGTTCGGCGATGAGGGCGAGATCCTGGTGGCGCTGATCATGGTCGTCTCCATCCCGCTGGTGAACATGGAGTGCGTGGCGGCCCTGTCGGTCTGGGGCGATGGCGCCAAGCCGAAATGGGATTCGATCCTCTATCGCATCCTCACCAATCCGCTGATCCTCGGCTCGGCCGCGGGCGGTATCGTCAATCTGGGCAATATTCCCCTGCCCGGCATGGTGACGGACACGGTCGACCTCCTCGGCCAGGCCGCCCTGCCGCTGATCCTTCTGGCCGTCGGTGCCGGTCTCAACTTCACCGCCATGAAGGCCCGGCCGCGCCTGCTGGCGCTTTCGGTCTTCATCAAGCTGATGATCGGGCCGCTGGTCTTCTATGGCGTCGGCCGGGCGCTCGGCATTGAGGGCGTGCCGCTGACCATCCTCCTGCTCACCGGCGCTTCACCCGGCGCGGCCTCGGCCTATGTGCTGGCCAAGCAGATGGGCGGGGATGCCCCTTATTCGGCCGGAGACATCACGGCATCAGCGCTCTTCTGCTTCGTAACCATCCCGTTCTGGCTGTGGGCGTTGGGATAGCGACTGCCCATCCTTCCCCTTGACGGGGAAGCTGCCCGGCGAAGCCGGGCGGAAGGGGTGGGAGCGAGGTCTCGGCGATTCTGCCACCACCGGGGTTCACCCCCTCCACCACCGCTTCGCGGCGGTCCTCCTCCCCCATCAAGGGGGAGGATGGAGATCTAATCCCCCAGACAATACCGCTCACCCTCATCCGCCAGACCGAAACCGGCCTCGAAAACCTGCTGGCGTTCCGGGGCGTCCGGGAAGCGCACCGGATTGGTGTGGTTGAAATGAATGAAGCGGATTTTGGCTTTCTCTTCATCCGGCAAGTCCGCAAAACGCGTCATGGAATGTGTGATGAAGGGATGCGGAAAGCCGGACATGTCGCGGCCGGGGATCTCGCCATTGGCGAAGAAGGTGGCGTCGATATAGGCGACATCCACCGAGGCCAGCGCCTGTTCGATCATACCGGGCGCGCCGTCCTCGACGTCACCCCAGACATCCCACTCCTCCCAGCTGTCGATATCCGGCAGGAAGAGCGCCGAGCGGTCCGGCCCGTCGATGCGGAAGCCGACGACCTCGGTGTATTCCTGACGATGGGGCACTTCAAAGGGTGTCACGGTGAGCGAGCCCACGACGGACGGTTCGTCGGCCTGCAGGTCCTCCAGCACGATATTGCCCAGACGCACCAGCTGGTCCCAGGGCCCGTTGGAGAAGAGAAAGGCCGCCATGGAGGGCATGGCGTAGACCGGCACCCCCTGGGCGCCCATGCTCTCGAAACCCAGATACATCAGCCCGGTATAGTGGCCGATATGGCCGTGGGTGAGGAAAATCCCATCCAGCCCCGGCCCCTCGCCTGTTGACGGCGCAAATTCGTCCAGACGCTGCAGCTGCTCACGCATATCCGGTGTTGCCTCGAACAGGTAGCGCGCATCGTGCGGGCGGTCGACAACGGCAAGCGAGGTCGCCAGCCGCCGCAGGGAGGGATCGGCCCAAGCCGGATCGTCCGGATTGCCCATCTGCGGCGCCCCGCCATCCTGGGCCACGCCCAGCACCAGAAGTTCGACCGCGCAGCGAGGCGGAGGCGGAGCTTCGGACTGGACAGTCGATGCAAGAAGCGCGAGCGCAAGCGCGCCTGTGAGAGTCGTCATGTGCAAACGAGAAGCGAAGCCGTGCGGCGGGTCAAGCCTCGCGATTACCAGGGCTCACCCCGTTTACGGGGGAGCTGTCCGCATAGCGGACTGAGGGGGCGGTGCGAAAGCACCGTCGAGCGCGCCAGCGCGCATGACTCTCCCCCATCGCCTCACTGCGCTCGGCACTTCCCCCGCTCACGCAGGGGAAGCCTTCGTGTCGCGTCTTGCCCGTTGCCGCGACTGCCCCTATACCGCCGCAGACATCTTTCCGGGGCCTGACGAAACGGGAGGCGGGATGACCCGCGCCGCATTTTCCTACGACTTCCCCCATCGCCACCTGATTTCGGTGGCCGATCTCAATCCCGTCGACATCCGCATCATCTTCGAGCGCGCTGCCCACTGGCTGGCGGTGAACCGCACGCCGGACAAGTCAAGCGATGTGCTCAAGGGGCTGACGGTGCTGAACCTCTTCTTCGAGGCGTCGACCCGCACCCAGGGCTCGTTCGAGATGGCCGGCAAGCGGCTGGGCGCCGATGTGGTGAATTTCGCCGTGGCGCACTCCTCCGCATCGAAGGGCGAGAGCCTGTCGGATACGGCGCGCACGCTGGCCGCCATGCGGCCGGATATCATGGTGGTACGCCATTCGGCCACCGGCGCGCCGCGCTTCCTCGCCGAACGCACCGGACTGGCCGTGGTCAATGCGGGCGACGGCATGCACGAACACCCCACCCAGGCCCTGCTCGACAGTTTCACCCTGGCCCAGCACTGGGGCGAGGTCGGCGGCAAGCGCATCCTGATTGTCGGCGACATCCTCCACTCGCGCGTTGCCCGCTCGAACATCGGCCTGCTGAACATTCTCGGCGCAGAGATCCGTCTGTGCGCCCCGCCCACTCTGCTGCCGTCAGATGTCGACCAGTGGGGCTGCGACGTCTTCCACGATCTCGACGACGCCCTTCAGGACTGCGACGCCGTCATGGCGCTGCGCCAGCAGAAGGAGCGCATGTCCGGCGGTTTCGTGCCTTCGGCTCGCGAATTCTTCCACCTGTTCGGCCTGACGCATGAACGGCTGGAAGTCTGCTCGCCCGACGTGCTGGTCATGCATCCCGGCCCGATGAACCGCGGCACCGAGATCCACACCAAGCTGGCCGACGACCCAGAGAAGAGCGTGATCCTGGAACAGGTCGAAAGCGGCGTGGCCGTGCGCATGGCGGTGCTCGAACTGATCGGCGAGACCATCCGCCGCGACTTCCATAGCCGGGAGGCGGGACAATGAGCGAGACCAGCCTGGCCATCATCAATGCCCGCCTTGTCGACCCGGCCTCCGGCCATGACGGTCCTGGCGGCGTGCTGATCGAGGATGGTGTCATCGTCCAGACCGGCGGCGAGATCGATGTCGATGCCGCCGACGCGGTGATCGACGCGAAGGGCTGCATCCTCGCGCCCGCGCTGATCGACCTGCGCTGCGCCAAGGAAGCGGCCCTCACACCGGACGGCGAAACACTGGACACGCTGACGGCAGGCGCGGCGGCCGGCGGCTTCGGCACCATCGTGCTTGCTCCGAATGCTCGCGCCCCGCTGGACAAGGCCGACGGGTTTGCCGGCATGAATCGCGGCCTCGCAAAGCGCGGCGTCAATGTGCTCTCCGCCTGCGGCGCGACCCAGGGCCTGGCCGGCGAGCAAATGGCCGAGATCGGGCTGATGGTGCGCGGCGGTGCGGTCTATGCCGGCCAGGGTGACCGGCCCATCAGCGACACCCGCACGATGCGCCGCCTTCTGGCCTATACCAGCCAGTTCGATATCTGGCTCTCGGTGCGCCCGGCCGACTGGGCGCTGTCCGCGGGCACCGTGGCGCTGGAGAGCGACTGGTCGGCCCGCATGGGCCTGCCGGCGGAACCCGCGCTCTCCGAACGCATCGCCATCGAACGCGATGCCGCTTTGGCCGAGCTGTCCGGCGGCAAGCTGATGATCGACCGCCTGTCGACGGCTGACGGTCTGGCCGCCCTGCGGCGCGCCCGTACGCGCGACCAGGAAATCGCCGCAACCGTGGCCGTCGCCCACCTCACCCTGAACGAGGTCGATGCCGGCGGGCTGGACAGCGCTTTCCGCATGGATCCGCCGCTGCGCAGCGAGGCTGACAGGCGCGCTCTGGTCGAGGCGGTCACAAGCGGCGAGATCGATGCCGTGGTCACCGATCACCGTCCCACCCCGTTTGACGACAAGGGCGAGCCCTTTGCTCTCGCCATCGCCGGCACGATGAGCCTGGAAACCGCGCTCGGCGCGATGCTGGGCCTCGTCCATGACGGCCAGCTGGAACTGGTCGACGCCCTGCGGGTGATGACCTGCGGCCCGGCCGATCTTCTGGGTCTGCCGCAGGGCCGGATCACCGACGGCGCTCCCGCCGATCTGATCCTGATCGACGGCGACAAGCCCTGGGTCTGCGATCCGGACCGTTTCCACTCCGCCCGCGGCAATTGCGCCTGGGCCGGACGCCGTTTCCAGGGACAGGTCTTGCAAACTCTCGTCGGCGGAGTCACGATATACAACCAAAAGGCGTAAACCGGTCATGCAACCTCTCTATCTGGCAATCGCGGCCATCGGTGGCTATCTGTTCGGCTCCATTCCCTTCGGCCTTGTGCTGGTACGGCTGGCCGGGCTGGGCGATATCCGTGCGATCGGATCGGGGAATATCGGCGCCACGAACGTGCTGCGCACCGGACGCAAGGACCTCGCCGCCGCCACGCTTATCCTCGACGCCGGCAAGGCGGGCATCGCCGCTGCCGTCTTCGGCCTGCTGCTGGGCACGACGGCCGGCCTGGTGGCCGGTGCGGCCGCCTTCATCGGCCACAGCTTCCCGGTCTGGCTGAAATTCAAGGGCGGCAAGGGCGTCGCGACCTTTGTCGGCACCATGCTGGTCGTGTTCTGGCCGGTCGGCCTCGTGGTGATCGGTACCTGGCTGTTGATGGCCGCGATCTTCCGGATTTCCTCGCTGGCTGCCCTCACCGCCGCACTCGCCGCTCCGGCGGCGGCCTGGTTCCTGGGCCGGCCGGACGTGGCGATCATGGCCGGTGTGCTCACCGTGCTGATCTATGTCCTGCACCGCGCCAACATTGCCCGCCTTCTCAAGGGCGAGGAACCGCGCATCGGCGGCAAGAAGGATGCGGCCCCGGCGACGGACGGTCCCGGAGACACGGCCGCATGAGCGAAGCCGGGCCCGGCCACACCGAAAGGGTGATGTGGCTGCGCCTGGCGCGCACAGAAGGCTTGGGCGCCGTCGGCTTTGCCCGGCTGATCGCCCGCTACGTCACGGCCGAGGCCGCGCTCGACGCCCTGCCCGAACGCTGCCGCAAGGCCGGCAAGCCGGCTCCCGTCA
This sequence comes from Maricaulis sp., assembly GCF_017642925.1. Lineage (GTDB taxonomy): Bacteria > Pseudomonadota > Alphaproteobacteria > Caulobacterales > Maricaulaceae > Maricaulis. Next base: position 125,032 of record NZ_JAEPOL010000009.1, read on the forward strand.
TTCCGTCTCGCGAGACGATCGAAGCCGAACTGGACGCAGTGGACCGGGTCGGCGGCGTTATACTCACCGGGATCGATCCCGGTTTCCCGCCATTCCTCACCGCCATCCCCGCGCCACCGCCGGCCCTGGTCGTCAAAGGCGACCTTGGTCTGCTCGACCGCCCGGCCTGTGCCATGGTCGGTGCCCGCAATGCCTCGGCAGCCGGCCTGCGCTTTGCGCGCGAACTGGCGCACGGGCTGGGCAGCGAAGGCATTGTCGTGGTCTCGGGTCTGGCCCGCGGGATCGATGGCGCCGCCCATTCCGGCGCGCTGGATACCGGCACGATTGCCGTCGTCGCCGGCGGGATCGATCACATCTACCCGCCCGAGCACGCCGATCTGCACAATGCCATCGCCGAGCGCGGTCTTGTCGTCTCCGAACGCCCTCTGGGCCGCATCCCGACAGCCCGCGACTTTCCCCGCCGCAACCGGCTGATCTCCGGCCTGTCCTGCGGCACGGTCGTGGTCGAGGCGGCACTGCGTTCCGGCTCGCTGATCACGGCACGCTTTGCCGCCGAACAGGGCCGCGAAGTGATGGCGGTGCCAGGCTCACCGATCGATCCGCGCGCCCGCGGTTCCAACCAGCTTTTGCGGGATGGCGCTCACCTTGTCGAAACCGCCGAGGATGTAACCGGGATCCTCGCCGGCCTGCAGAGCCTGCCGCAGGTCCGGGAAACGCACGCTCAGTCCGGCAGCGATCTCTTTGATGAAGACTGGCCGGACACACCTGCATACGAGAACCCAGAAACGCCGGATACCGGCGATGGCGACATCAGCGACACCAGCCGTGTCCGCGGCCTGGTATCGCCAACCCCGGTCTCGATCGACGAGATCGCCCGGCAAAGTGGCCTGCCGGCCGGAACGGTGTCGGCCATGCTGATGGAATTGGAGCTGACGGGTGAAGTCGCGCGCCTGCCGGGCGGGCTGGTCCAGCGCATCGCCTCCGCAGGCTAGGCAGCCAGTGCCGCGTCAGCCGGCATCACCGGCTTCCTCGATCGCGCGGCCTTCCATTTCGACGATCTGGGCGGCGACCTCGATCAGTATGGCGGCCCGGTTCATCCGGAAACGGTAGGCATCCTCACTGAGCGTTCGAAGGTGCCGGGACAGCTCTTCCGCTTCGGCGCCGCAGGTGAAAGCCGGAGCGGGACTCTTGTTGAAAAGGTCTGCCGAGCGTCGTGCGCGTTTCATCGCCGCCTCCTTCGCTCCAGTAGACTACAACCAAAAGAGGCAAATACGAGCGTGACGCGGATCACGACTTGCCGTTGAGGTGATCCAGCAGCAGATCCCGAGCGTCCTGGACCTGGCGCGCCAGGGCCGCCGAGCCTTCGCCGGTGTCGGGATGCAGCTTCTTCATCAGGCGGCGATGCGCCTGGCGGATTGTCTCGGCATCGGCGGACGCATCGACGCCGAGAATCTCGCGCGCCTCGGCCAGGCTCATGCCTGTTGCCGGCGCTGTGCCGGCCGATCCGCCGGAACTGCGCGAGCGGCGATGGGGAACGCGGATCGCCCGGCCCAGCATGCCCAGGCCGAACAGGCCGATCGGCCCGCCAAGGATGACGGCGCCGCGCAGGCAGATCACCACGCCGGCGATCAGGGCGCCGCTTCCCAGGATGATACGCACCATGCGCGCAGCATCGTCCGTCTTTTGCTGCGAAAACCACCACGCCGCCCCCAGACAGGCGGCCAGCAGCAGAGCTCCGAAGACAAAAGCGGCCATGGCTAAAACGGGATGGGCTGACCTTCCAGGCCCGGCAGTTTGAGCACGATCAGCAGGTCACGCAATTCCTGGCGCGCTGCGACATGGCTCATGGTGAAGGTGACGGTGGAGCCGTTCTCGGTCAGGTCCAGCAGGGTCAGCCCAAGCGGGAAGAGCTCCCGGTAGATGACCCGCTCGGCAAAGCCCGGCGCGAGCCGGAAACCGATCCGCTGGGAGAGCATTTTCAGCCCCTCGCCGACACGGCGCTTGTTGCGCGCATCCAGCATGGAGATACGATTGCGCATCACCACCCAGTCGATCGACTTCTTCTGCATCGCCGCTTTGCGCTTGCGGCATTCCCAGACCATTTCGCTGTACAGGCTCGGGCTGCCGACCTCGAACGTGTCCGGGTCGATCTCGGCCAGCAGGTCGAAATCGATGAAGCTGTCATTGACCGGCGTAATGATCGTGTCAGCGCTGGAATGGGCGAGCCGCGAATAGAGCGTGTCGGCACCCGGCGCGTCGATAACGACGAAATCGCACTGGGTCTTCAGATCGGTCAGAGCTGCCGAGAAACGGTCGGTCTCTTCCTGTTCGGCCAGGTCCAGATCGCGCTGCACCGATGGTGCAAGCGCGATCTCCACCGGCCGCGGCAGGCCGAGGCCATGCCGTTCGCACCAGCGTTCGCGATTACCCAGATAACGGCCGAAAGTCCGCTGGCGCAGATCGAGATCCATCGCGCCGACCGTCTTGCCCATGCGCATCAGGGCCACGGCCAGGTGCATGGCGACGGTCGACTTGCCCGCCCCGCCCTTCTCATTGCCCACCACGATGACATGCGCTTCACGCACGCCGTCGCGGACACGTCCGAGCGGGCGCGACGGCAGACGGAAGGCCGGATGTTTCGTCATGACTACCCAAATCCCCTGCGCGGCTCCGGCGCCGCAAGGGACACCGGACCGCGCCTGCCCGACAAGGCGCTTCCTGCCCTCACCCGCCGCTCTCCGGCGACGCGAAAGGCCTGCCGGAATAATCGGTCGCCTGGCAGTACTGGCCGGACGACCGCAAGGCCGTGCAAACCTCCAGGGCCGCCGCGCCGGAATCGAACGGCCCGGCCTTGAGACGCAGGAAATCACCCTGCTCCGGGATATGGGCGTGTTCGAGGCGTGCGTCCAGACCAGCCAGCACCGGATAAAGGGCCTGCAGTTCAGCCCAGCCACGCAAAGCCATCGCCTCGCGCCGGTAGGACGCCAGATGGACGGCATGCATCACGCTTTGCGCATCGTCGAACTCCGGTGCCGGCGGCAGGTCCTGCGGGCCGGCAGCCCCCCGCCCCGGCCCCTCTTCCGCCGGCAGGCTCTCCAGACCGACCAGCGCCGCCGCCAGAGCGCGCAGCTCGGGATAGACCTGGTCCAGGGTTTCCGGTTCGAAACGGGCAAGATGCGCCAGTTCACGCGCCGTCGCATCGGCCAGACGCGCCGGCTGACTGTCGGCGACAGCGGCTTCGACCGATGCATCGCGATCACGCGTACCGCCCGTCGTGGCGCAAGCGCTGACGATGGCGGCAAGCAGAATGGCTGGAAGAATTCTCATGGCGCTGTATCTAGGGCGAGTCGGATCGCTTGCCTGTATCATGGCTTATGATATTCCCCGGCCTGTCTGTTTTGCGGAACAACCATGCTCAATCTCCAGATTCCCCACGCCACGACGGTTTCGGCCCTGCGCGCGCGCATCCGCAGCTGGCGCGATGACCGGCTGTCCATCGGTTTTGTGCCGACCATGGGCGCGCTGCACGACGGACATATCTCGCTCGTCCGGCTGGCGAAAGCCCATTGCGATCGTGTTGTCGCCAGCGTGTTTGTCAATCCCAGGCAATTTGCCGAAGGCGAGGATCTGGACGCCTATCCGCGTACTATGCTCGAGGATTCCGAAAAGCTCACCCTCGCCAAGTGCGACCTGATCTTCCTGCCCGACGTCGCCGAGATGTATCCTGAAGGCTATTCAGCCAATATCAGCATGAAGGGTGCCGCGGTGGGCCTGGAAAGCGTCGCCAGGCCGCATTTCTTCGACGGCGTCGCGACCGTCGTCGCCAAGCTGTTTAACCAGGTCCGTCCGGACATGGCCTTCTTCGGCGAGAAGGACTACCAGCAGCTCATGGTGATCCGGCAGATGGTGCGCGACCTCAATTTCGGTATCGATATCATCGGCGGCGAGACCATGCGCGAGCGCGACGGCCTCGCCATGTCCTCGCGCAATGTCTACCTGTCGGCCGACGACCGCGCCCGGGCCGCCCGACTCAACGTGATCCTCAAGGAGTTCGCGGCTGCACTCAGTGCCGGCACGCCGGCAGACCAGGCACAAAAGGCCGCGATGGCCAGTGCAACCGCCGCCTTTGATGCGGTCGACTATGTCGAGGCCCGGTGCGCCGCAACGCTGGAAGCGCTTCCCTCCGGCCCCATCGATCGCGATGCCCGTGTCCTGGCTGCGGTGCGGCTGGGATCGACCCGCCTGATCGACAACATGGCGGCAAAACGGCCTTCGTGATGCCCGAATTGCGGCTAAGCTGACCGCTCGTTCAGCCTGCAGCGGAAACCTCCATGGTCTCGCGTCTTCTTCTTGCTCTCTCAGGTCTTGCGCTTCTTGCAGCCCCGGCGGCCGGCCAGACACCGGTCTCGCGCGCGACCGCCGAAATTGTCGCGACCTACCCCCACGATACAGGTGCCTTCACCCAGGGCCTCTTCATCCAGGACGGCATCCTGTTTGAAAGCACGGGGCAGGTCGGTGCGTCCAGCCTGCGCCAGGTGGCACTGGAAACGGGGCATGTGGAACGCCAGACCGCGCTCGAACCGCCCTATTTCGGCGAAGGCTCCGTCCAGCTGGGCTCGCGCATCTATATGCTCACCTGGCAATCGGAAACCGGCTTCATCTTCGACGCCGATACGTTCGAGCACATCGGTACATTCGACTATGAGGGCCAGGGCTGGGGGCTGACGCATGACGGCACGCATCTCATCCTGTCGGATGGCACGGCGGAGCTGCGCGTGATCGACCCGGCCGACTTCTCCACGGTACGCACGATCGCCGTGACCCTGGCCGGGCGGCCGGTGCGGCGCCTTAACGAGCTGGAATGGGTCGATGGCGAGATCTGGGCCAATGTCTGGCAGTCGCCGCTGATCGTCCGCATCGATCCCGAAAGCGGAGCGGTCACAGGATTGATCGACCTGACCGATCTCGTCCCGCCCGCCCTCGCCGGCAGCCGCGACGCCGTCGCCAACGGGATCGCCTGGAACCGCGACACGGGCCAGATCTACGTGACTGGCAAGCTCTGGCCGTCGCTCTACGAGATCCGTATCGACAGCGGCGCGGACTAGATTTACCGCGACGGCGAAACACCCTAGCGTCGCATCCTCCGGTCTGCACAGGGTTTGCCTGCATCATGCGTCAGACATCGCGCGCTCCGCTCTACGCGGCCGCAATCTGCCTGGTCGGCTTGCTCGTAACCTATGCCTGGCTTTGGCTGACCGTGATCTGGGCCGTCCTGGTGGAGGACTGGGCCGGCACGGTCGCCGGGCTGGACGCCCACAACATCATCCATGCCCTGACCACAGCTGAACGCATTCTCATCATCGCGGCGTGCATCAGCATCACGCTGACACTCGCAGCTCTGGCCCTCAGACGGCGCTTCGCGCTCTACACGGCATGCGGCACGCTGATGAGCCATTTCGCAGCCTGGCTGCTCATGGCTGACAATCCCTACTACTCGGCCCAGCCTGGATTTCTGTTCCTGCCTCTGGAGGGGCTGGCCATCACCCTGATTGTCCTGCTCATTCGCCGGCAGGCACTGCGCTAGCGGTCACCAGGCGCCGATTTCCAGCAGTTTGGCACGCAGGTCCGGCGGCAGCTCATCGCCGCCCTCGACCGGACCGCCGACGTCCTGCGGTGCGTCCTCGGGCTTGAGATAGCGCCAGCCCTGGAAAGGCCGGCGCGGCGCGGCGGCCGTTCGCACCACCTCGGTCGACATCACGATGGCACAGCGTTTCACGCCGTCCTCGCCGTCGACCGCCTCCAGCGAAATAATGTCGGAGCGGCAACGGATGGCACCGCCGATCACCCAGTAGAGCGAGCCGCCGTTTTCCACCTCGTCCCGTTTTGCCGGGGTCATGCGGGTCACATGGACCGAAACCGGCGGTTCGCCGGCGGCCCGGCGCCGGGCCGCCGTGCGGGCCATGGACGCTTCCAGCTCCTCGACCGAGGAGACACCGACACAGAGCTTCACCAGATGCATGACCATGGGTCACAGTTAGGGCGACTCAAGGGGCCGGTCAAAGCGCCATGGCCGTCCGGATCAGCGGGCGGCGTTGCCCAGATACTCGATCTCGCTGAAACCGATTTCGAAACCTTCCTGGAAGGTCTGGAAGGCCGCACTGCCCTCGATATTCTGGCTGATACGAACCAGGACCGGGGCCGGCAGGTCGGCCATTTCGGCGAATTCCTGTTCCAGTTCGAACCGGTTCACACGAATGGCAAAATTCGGCTTGAAGCTCTCCGGTGCGAAGAGCCTGAGATGGCGCACGCCCGGTTCGCGGCGGCCGACGGTAATCTCGCCGCGCAGATATTCGGCAAAGGCCGCCTCTTCTTCATCCTCCGCATCGAACTGCGGCTGAAAGCGGTAGGTCACATCATCGGCGTCCTGCAGATGCAGGTTCAGCGTGCCCGGCAGGAAAAGCGCGTCTTCGCCGTCAAAGAACAGGCCGCCCTCATCCTCTTCGTCATCATCGCTGGTGATGACATCGTCCCAGATGGCTTGTTGCTCTTCCGTCAGGTCGGCCTCCGGCGGAGAGACCAGCGTCCAGCGGTCCGCTTCGGGCTGGGCGCCGTCAAACCGGGCGACGATCTCTCCGGCGCTGCCGGTAAAGGTCAGAAGAAAACGCCAATCGGCGTCATTGTCCCCGGCGACGGTGCGGCCGAGCGCGGCCTCGAACGCCTCCAGCTCGCCCGCCGGCCCGGTCTGGGCGTGAACAGGCAGGCTCACCAGGCTCACTGCGCCCAGCGCAGCAGTAAAAACATGTTTCATTGTGCGGTCTCGATACGGTCATCCCTCGCCATCGGCCATAGCAGGGACCACCGGCGCGAACGCATTAAAATCCTGTCACCTTCGGGCAGCGTCAGGCGGCGTGGCGGTTCACGAAACCGTCCGGCGCGGTCGGATCGATGTCGAAGGTGCGTTCGCTCTTGGGCATGGGCCGCTCGCGCTCACCGAACAGCTTGATCTTCAGCTTCACCATCGCAGTCAGCAAACGCTTGCCCAGCGCACCCGGGCCTTCGGTCGAGGTCGAGCGCGGCTTGTAGCCCAGCGACCGGCGCAGCACACCATTGGCAAAGAGGATCGAATTCTGCAGCCGCGATTGCGGTGTGGAAATCTCGAACGGCACCGACACGTTTACGCCGGACTGGTTCTCGATCCGGTGCGGACCGTGCAGCGGCCAGTTGGCCGCCATGCCCGGATGCAGGTCGACCGTGAAAGCGTCGGCATCCCAGGCCGGATCGAAATCGATATCCTCGGTCTTGTCCTTGTGCAGGACAGCCTCGACATCGTCGGTGTTCAGATAGGGCAGACGCGGCGGATAGGTACGGAACCGCTTCACGCCGCGCATGTGCCACAGCATGGTTTCCGAGACGTCCGAATGCAGGAAGACCTGGGCCGTCGGCGAAGAGATGAGGATGCCCGCCTCAGCGACCAGCGGCCGGAAGGACGGGTCGGCCTTCTTCATGTCGGCAAGCATGGCCTCGTAGATCGGCCGGTATTCCGGATCGCGGTCCATGGCATGGCGCAGATTGATCCACAGCTTGCCGCGGCGCACCGCCTCGATCAGTTCCAGGCCCGACAGCGCACCGGGGTCGCCGGCCCGCCAGCTGTCATGGTCGGTCGCGTCATCGCCCATGGTGCAAAAATCGATCAGGTCACGCGGGTGCCGCTCGATCAATGCCGCCAGCGCCATGTCGGAGAAGGCGTGGTGCTCGTGATAGCTGTGGCGGATAACGACGGGCTGCTTGCGGAATTTCCGCCGCGCCTCGTCGGTCCAGCTGCTCGAAAAACGGGCCATGTAGGTGTCGCGCATTGAACCGCTCCCTTGGATATCCCCCCAGGAAGTGCAAGCAGTATGCCGGTCTCGCGTGACACGGGAATGATGGAGTTTTCTTCCCCACGGAACGTGGGGAAGTGGGCCGATGCACAGCATCGGGTCGAAGGGGCCTCCGGAGCCGACGGCGTAGGAGGGAACCGGCGGAGCCCGTCACGGACAGCCCCCGCCGCGCGATGCGCGGCGGCCCCTCCCCGCGTTCCGCGGGGAGGAAAAGCTGTTAAGCCGCCGCGTCGACCTCTTCAGCGAGCGTGACGAGGATATCGCCCTCGCCCACCTGGCCGCCGGCCTCGACGCTGACTTCGGCAATCACGCCGTCGCGCGGCGCAGTGAGCGCGTGCTCCATCTTCATCGCTTCCAGCACGACCAGCGCCTGTCCCTTGGTGACGCTGTCGCCCGGCTTGATATTGACGGCCAAGACCTTGCCCGGCATCGGCGCCTTGATCACACCGCCTGCCTCGGCCGCATCGGCCAGGGCTTCAGGATGCGGTTCGGCAAACACCGTCACCCGGCCGCGGCATGCCAGAAGCATGCCGTCATCGACCGCTTCGCAATGCGCAACGATACGCTCGCCATCCACCACCGCCTCGAAGCTGTAGCCTTCGAACGTGTCGCCGACCTCGAGCCCTTCCAACACCGAGACCACATCACCGGTGCAAACCTCAATCCGTTCGCCATCCAGCTTCAGCACGGCTTCCACCGGCTCGCCGCCGACCTCGAACCGGCATGACAGGTGCGGATCGCCATTGAGACGCCAGCCATCGGCGGCGTCGAACGGATCCAGCGCTGCTGCAATCACCGGACGCAGGTCCAGCACGGCCAGCGTGGCGAAGGCGGCGTCGGCCGGCCGCACGGCCGGGGGAATGAGATCGTCGATGCGCTCCTCGATAAAGCCGGTCGACAGTCTCTCGTCCAGGAAATCCGGATTGACAGCAGCGCGGCGCAAGAAGCCTGCATTGGTCTTCACCGGCCAGACGACGAGATCGTCGATCATGCCGGCCAGACGGAGTGCCGCCTCGCGCCGCGTGGGCGCATGGGCGATCAGCTTGGCGATCATCGGGTCATAGTGCAGCGAGACCTCGCCGCCTTCCTCAACCCCGGTATCGACCCGAAGCGGACCGCCGGAGGCCGGCAGGTCCAGGCGATGAAGCGGCCCCGTCGAAGGCAAGAAACCGCCCGCCGGGTCCTCCGCATAGAGGCGCGCCTCCATGGCGTGTCCGGACAGGTGGATACTGTCCTGCTCGGGCACCGAACCACCCGCGGCGATCTTCAGCTGCAGCTCGACCAGGTCGAGCCCCGTGACCATTTCGGTGACCGGATGTTCCACCTGGAGACGGGTATTCATTTCCATGAAGAAGAAACCGTCCTCGCGCAGCGGGCCGGAACCGTCGACGATGAACTCCACCGTGCCGGCGCCGACATAATCGACCGCCCGGGCCGCGTTGATGGCGGCCGAACACATGGCGGCACGCACGCCCGGCGTCATGCCCGGTGCGGGCGCTTCCTCAATCACCTTCTGGTGCCGGCGCTGCAGCGAGCAGTCGCGCTCGAACATGTGGACCACACGGCCACGGCTGTCGCCGAAGACCTGGACCTCGATATGGCGCGGATTGACGATGAATTTCTCGATCAGCACCCGGTCGTCGCCGAAGCTCTTGGACGCTTCGCGCTTGCAGCTTTCCAGCGCGGCGGCGAAGTCCTCCGCCTTCTCGACCTTGCGCATACCCTTGCCGCCACCACCGGCCACGGCCTTGATCAGCACCGGATAGCCAATGGCATCGGCGGCTTCGGCCAGCAATTCGGGATCCTGATTGTCGCCGTGATAGCCCGGCGTGACGGGCACGCCCGCCTCTTCCATCAGTGCCTTGGCCCGGTCCTTCAGCCCCATCGCGCGGATGGCGGAGGCCGGCGGCCCCACGAAAATGATGTCATTGGCAGCGCAGGCTTCGGCAAAGGCCGCATTCTCGGACAGGAAGCCATAGCCCGGATGGATGGCATCGGCCCCGGTTTCCTTCGCGGCCGCAATGATCTTGTCGGCAACCAGATAGCTTTCCGCGGCCGGAGCCGGCCCGATCGCCACAGCCATGTCGGCCATGCGCACATGGGGCGCATCGGCATCGGCTTCGGAATAGACGGCGACGGTGCGGATGCCCATGCGCTGGGCGGTCCGCATCACACGGCAGGCGATCTCGCCGCGATTGGCGATCAGGAGCGTCTTGATCATGGGTCTCGTGCCTCGCTCTTGGAACCGGTCTGTGGGTCTGGACGACGGTATTGCACAGCCGCCACCAGGACAAAACTGATGATCATCAGGAGGTACCACGAGCCCAGCTTGGCGAGCGACACCATGTGCCAGCTCACCTCCTGGCCCGGATAGGACCAGGCGCGCGCGAACGTCCCGATATTTTCGGCGAACCAGATGAACAGCGCGACCAGCAGGAAGCCAATCACCAACGGCATCGGCCGGTGGGCCCGGTCCGGCCGGAACCAGACCACGCTGCGCCCGTAGAGCAGCACTGTCGCCGCGAACAGGACATAGCGGATATCGACCGTGTAGTGGTGCGCAAAGAAATTGATATAAACCGCTGTCGCCAAAAGATATTGCCACCACATCTTCGGAAAGCGGTCGAATCTGAATTCGAAGATGCGCCAGACCCGCGCCAGGTAGGACCCGACGGCCGCGTACATGAAGCCGGAGAAGAGCGGCACGCCCGCGATCCGCAGCAGGCTCTCCTCCGGATAGACCCAGCTGCCGGCATAGGTCTTGAAGATTTCCATCACCGTACCGACGACGTGGAAGGCGGCGATCACCTTCGCCTCCTCCCAGCTTTCCAGCTTGCTCGCGATCAGCGCGACCTGGATCGCCAGGGCAGCGAGGGTGAGGAAGTCATAGCGCGCCAGCGCGGCGTCGGCGGGATACCAGAGGAAGGTCGCCAGCAGCAGCGCCAGCATCAGGCCGCCGAACAGGCAGGCCCAGGCCTGCTTGATGCCGAAGCTGACGAATTCGAACACGCCCAGCGTGACCGGCCCCTGCACGAACCAGGCCCGCAGCGCCTCGCGCCGCCGGTGCAGGAATGCCCGCGGATCGGGACGCCGGATCAGTGCCGGGTCCTCCGTCTATTCCGCCCAGCTCGGCTTGCGGCGTTCCAGGAAGGCGGCGAGGCCTTCCTGGCCCTCCTCGGAGGCCCGGCGGCGGGCGATGGCCTTGGCGGTGTGTACGGCAAGACCGTGATTGATCTCCTGGCCGAACACATCGTCGACCAGCTGTTTGGCATCGTGCACGGCGCCGGGCGCAGCGGAGAAAGCGAGCTTGGCGAGATGCTCTTCCATCTGCGCCATCTCTTCCATCGTCTCGACGGTGTATTGCGCCAGGCCGATCTTCTCGGCGAAGGTGCCGTCAAAGCCTTCGCCCGTCGCAAACAGGGCGCGGGCCCATCGCGGGCCGATGGCGCGCACGACATAGGGCGAGATCGTCGCCGGCGTCAGGCCGAGGCGCACTTCGGAAAAGCGGATCTGGGCGTCCTTCATCACCACGCCGACATCGCAGGCGGCCAGCAGTCCGGCGCCGCCGCCCATTGCGGCGCCATGCACCAGGGCCACGGTGAGCTGGGGCAGTTCGTGCAGGCGCTTGAGCATATTGGCCAGCGCCATCGCGTCTTCTTCATTGTCGGCCTCGGTGAAGAGGGCGGAGGCTTTCATCCAGTCAAGATCGGCACCGGCGGAGAAACTCTTGCCCGCCCCGCGCAGGAAGACGATGCGCACGCCCGCCTCGCTCGCCCGCAGCGTCTCGAACGTATCGGACAGCTGGGCGATGACCTCGGCATTGAAGGCATTGTGCTTGTCGGGACGGTTCAGCGTGATCACCGCCACACCGGCCGGGCTGACATCGAGAAGCACGGGCGCGTCGGACATGGAGAAACTCCTTCATTTCGGGGCTGTGTGTGCCAAGGCTTAGCGCCCGCCCGCCGCCGTCACAATGAAAAAGCACAACTCATCCTTCCCCTTGATGGGGAAGGTGGGCCGAAGCGGAGCTTCGGGTCGGAAGGGGTGAATCCCGGTGGGGGCAAATTCGCGAACACCTCGCCCCCACCCCATCCACCCCGCCTGCGGCGCGGTCCCCCTGCCCCATCAAGGGGCAGGATGGAGCGTGGCACATGAGAAAGGGCCGCCGGATTGCCGGCGGCCCTCTGTCTTTGCAGGTCTCGCGACAGGATCAATCGCCGCGGAAGATCAGGCCCTTGACCAGACCCAGGACCAGGATGGCGACGAAGTAGCCGATCGCCAGGGCGCCCAGATAGAGCAGATAATCGGTCTGGGTGAATTGCTGTACGAAACCGTTGAAGTCGAAGCCGGTCGATCCGCCCCGCACCATCGGCATCACGATATCCACTATCACATGGATGATCACGCCCACAACGGTGAAGATGAGGATGGCGCCGATCTCGCGCATCAGCAGCGCAAGAACCAGGGCAATCACACCCAGCTGGATACCCAGCATCATCCAGTTGACGGAGCTGACCCCGTCACCGGCATAGGCAATCAGGCCCGGCATGAAGAAGTCGATAGCGGGCTGGATATAGCCCATGATCTGGTCGAGAAATTCCATAACGCGGTCCCCTTCCGCAACTTAACGCCGGCTCCACCTTACCCCAAGTTCGAGCCATCCGTTAACGATCTTTCCAAACATGCCTCAAGGGAAGCCGGTTCTCCTGAGACGCGAACACCGCTATTTTCTGAAGACCATCCGCTTGATCGCGAACAGGATCGCCACGACGATCAGATAGCCGACGAACAGGACGCCGGCATAACGCCAGAAATGCGGCTCGAGCAGCGGCGGCAGGCTGAACCCGCCTGACCCGGCAATCACCGGCGCCAGGCTTTCCAGTACGATATGGGCCAGCGTGGCGCCGACCGCGATAAAGGGCAGACGCGCCCAGGCGGTCATCATCAAGGTCGCCACGACAGCCACAAGCAGGCCCAGCACGGCGTTGACTTCGGCGAAGCCCTCGCGGGCAAATCCCAAGATGGACTCAAGCATGTTCGATACTCCCCCAGCGCATGCCTGCTTGCGGCGATGCGGGAGAGATACTAGCGCGAATTAACCATTTGTCACGAAGAAAGCGTCCGGAGGCCCCGAGCAACTCTTTGAATTTTCGGGTATTCCGAGCCCGTCAAACGCCACGCCGCCCGAGCGCTTCCACCTTGTGCAGCATCTTCGCCCGGCCTGGCACGCCCGCCGCTTCCACACCGCCCAGTATGGTCCGGCGCACGGGCTTGAAGCCGGAAAGGCGCAGAATGCCCTTCTCCAGCCCCTTTACGCTGTGTCCGCCGAACATGGTGCTGTAAGCAAAGCCGGGCATGCCCATCGTCACAATGATCCGGGCCGACTTGCCCTTCATCTTCTGCGCAGGCCAGCCGGCACCGTCATTCGTCGTGGCGAGGAGGAACTCATTGCGCGCCATCTGTTCCAGGAAGGCCTTGAGGCGGGCCGGCATACAGCCCAGCCAGAGCGGGAAAATCAGGACAAGATGATCGGCCGCCGCCAGCTTGCCGCGCTCGCCGACAATCTGCATGTCCGGCGGCGTGTCGAATTCGGACTGGTTGTGCAGGAAGTCGATCGGCAAGGTGCCGATATCGATCCGGCTGACTTCAAAGCCTGCCTCGCGGGCGCCGCGCTCATAGGCTTCCGCCAGCGCCGGAACAAAATGCTCCGGCGAAGCGTCCGGATGTCCGTTGATAATGCAGATCGACCGTTTCATGACCGCACTCCCTGTGCGGTCTCTATACACCCGGCATCCGTGCAGGGCCGCGTGTCACGGCGCCGCAGGGCGGCCTACATCCGGAAAACGCCGAACTTCGTCTTCTCGATCGGGGCATTCAGCGAAGCGGAGAGCGACAGGCCGAGCACGCGGCGCGTGTCGGCCGGCGCGATCACGCCGTCATCCCACATCCGGGCGGTCGAGAAATACGGATGCCCCTCGGCCTCGTAGGCCTCGCGGATCGGCTGTTTGAACTTCGCCTCGTCCTCGGCCGGCCAGTCCTCGCCACGCGCTTCCATGGCGTCGCGCTTGACGGTGGCCAGCACCGAAGCGGCCTGCTCGCCCCCCATCACCGAGATGCGCGCATTCGGCCACATGAAGAGGAAGCGCGGGGAATAGGCGCGCCCGCACATGCCGTAATTGCCGGCCCCGTAGGAGCCGCCGATGATGACGGTGAATTTCGGGCCCTTGAAGGTCGACACAGCCGTGACCAGCTTGGCGCCGTCCTTGGCGATGCCGCCGGCCTCGTACTTCGAGCCGACCATGAAGCCGGTGATATTCTGCAGGAAGACCAGCGGGATGCCGCGCTGGGCGCACAGCTCGATGAAGTGGGCCCCCTTCTGGGCACTCTCGGAGAAGAGGATGCCATTGTTGGCGATGATACCGACCGGCATGCCGTAGAGCCTGGCAAACCCGGTCACCAGCGTCTCGCCATAGAGCTTCTTGAACTCGTCGAACTCCGACCCGTCGACGATGCGGGCGATCACCTCGCGGACATCGAAGGGCGCGCGCGTGTCGGTGGGGATGATGCCGCCCAGTTCGGCCGGATCGTATTTCGGCTCGCGCGGATCGGTGACGTCCAGATCGATCGTTTTGACCGTGTTCAGCGTGCCGACAATCCGCCGGGCCGTGTGCAGGGCATGTTCGTCATTGGCCGCATAGTGGTCAGCCACGCCGGAGACGCGGGCGTGCACATCGGCGCCGCCCAGATCCTCGGCGGAGATCACCTCGCCCGTCGCCGCCTTCACCAGCGGCGGGCCGCCCAGGAAGATCGTGCCCTGCTTGCGCACGATCACCGTTTCGTCCGACATCGCCGGCACATAGGCGCCGCCCGCCGTACAGGAGCCCATCACCACGGCGATCTGGGGGATGCCCTCGGCGGACATATTGGCCTGGTTGAAGAAGATGCGTCCGAAATGGTCGCGATCGGGAAACACCTCGGCCTGGTGCGGCAGGTTCGCACCGCCGCTATCGACCAGATAAACGCAGGGCAGACGGTTCTGCATCGCGATTTCCTGGGCGCGCAGGTGCTTCTTCACCGTCATCGGATAATAGGCACCGCCCTTGATGGTCGGGTCATTGCACACGACCATCACTTCACGGCCCGAGACCCGGCCGATACCGGCAATCATGCCGGCACCGTGCACATTGCCCTCATACATGCCATTGGCCGCGAGTGCCCCGATTTCCAGGAAGGGCGAGCACGGATCCAGCAGCCGCTCGACCCGGTCACGCGGCAGGAGCTTGCCCCGCGAAACATGCCGCTCGCGCGACCGCTCCGGTCCGCCCAGCGCCGCCTCGGCCGTCTTCGCCCGCAGATCGGCGATCAGCGCATCCATGGCTGCCGCGTTCTCGCGGAAAGTATCGGACTGCGGATCGATGGCGGAAACGAGCTTGGTCATGATCGGGTCCCGGTTTGGTCAATCTCTGCCGCTGCTTAACCCGCCAGACCACCCGAGCGCAATTGTTGCTGCATCCAAAGCGGTTCCGGCACGCATCTTTCCCGGCAAAGGCCCAACGGGACAAGACCATGCGCGATCAACCGGTTTCTCCCCTCCCGCTCTCGCTGCGGGCCCCAGCCGATTCGCCCATATCCGGGCCGCAGCAGACCGTATGCCGGACCATCACAAACCGGACGAAAAACGGAAAAGTTGTTGCTTTGTTAGGAACGCAACCGCGTTTCCCACGTTGTTTCGACGGAATGCCTTGGCGCCGTCACACTTCTCCGGCAATGTCTGACACGGACCGCCGGGACAGGGCGGGCAGGGCGAATGAAAAATGAGCGCGTGGCCGGGTTAACGAGTGATTCAGGCCTCCGCTCGCAGGCTCACAGGCGTGAACTTCGCACGATCTGTGAAGCCCCGGTTTCGTTCGCGGGAGGGAGCAATGCGTAAGCAAATTGTTGTTTCCATAGGCTTTGCAGCCGCGCTCTGCGCCCCTGCCA
Organism: Maricaulis sp.; assembly: GCF_017642925.1. GTDB lineage: Bacteria > Pseudomonadota > Alphaproteobacteria > Caulobacterales > Maricaulaceae > Maricaulis. The sequence goes on from NZ_JAEPOL010000009.1 coordinate 140,889, forward strand.
TGGCGCAGTCCGCCATCGATTCCGAGGCTTGGCTGACCGCTCCGGCCAGCACGGAAAACCCCGGCGCTGTGCGCTGGCGGATCACGACAGAGTCATCCAATGGCACGCCTGTCGTCATCGGCTCCGGCCAGACCGGTGGCGATCGCGAGATTTCCGCCATTGCCGGCCAGGTCGACTTCTACCCCTTCGGTGACGAATTCTATCTGTCGGCCGGCACGGTCGCGCCCAATGACCGGGGCCGTTACCCGCTCTGGGCGCGCGACACCCGCCAGCGCCCTGACGTTTTCCCGCATGCTGAACTGGCCGAAACCGCCAATCCCAGCCAGATCGAGCGCCTGACCCGCTATTTCGGTGCCGGGGTGACAGTGCGTACGATCGACGACTGGAGCCTGACCGTCGAAGGTGGCGCCTATTTCCAGGATTCCGGCGATGACCGGATGGTGCTGTTCGATCCGGAAACGGGTGAAAACATGCCGCTGCTGGAAGACCTCGACAATATCGATGTCGAAGCTGTCGGCGAGACCCAGGGCCGCTCCGTTCGCCCGGTCGGCCATCTGGTGCTGCGCCGCCGCTTCTAGCACGGCCCCGGCCAGGACACCCCAAGCGTCCATCCCCCTTCATATCGCACCGCTCGCCCCCTAGACTGAGCGCCGAATCTGCATGATCGGCGCACGATGCCTCTCAACCTGTCCTTCCTGCCCTTTCTGAACCGGATCGAGAAAACCGTGCTCGATGCCGTCGAGCACGAGGTGGAATGGTTCTGCCTCCCGGCCGGCAAATTGCTGTTCCGGGAAGGCGATGATGCCGACGCCTTCTACCTGGTACGGTCCGGCGCCCTGGCGGCCTTCCGCGACGGCGCCCTGGGGCGGCCGGACCTGATCGGCTATATCCGTGCCGGCGAGCCAGTCGGCGAAATGTCCCTGCTGGACGAAACCCCGCATTCGGCCAGCGTCTACGCGCTGCGCGACAGCGAACTCATCCGCCTGCCCAAGGCCAGTTTCGAACGCCTTACCTCCAAACATGCCAGCCTGATGCGCGAGCTCTCCCGCATGATGCTGGCGCGCCTGCGCGGGCCCAACCGGTCGGCCGGGTCGGAGCCGCGGGTCTTCGCCTTGATCTCGACCTCGCCGACCATCGATCTCGACTACCGGGCCCGCGAGCTCAAGGCGGCCTTGAAGACAATCGGTACCAGCTGCGCCATCGCCGACGAGACGTGTGCCGACTGGAGCGCCAGCCAGCTCGATGCGCTGGAGCAGAACCATGATGTCGTCCTGCTGGTCGCGCGCTTCTCCGACCCGGGCTGGGCACGCCGCGCCATGGGCCGGGCCGACCGTATGTGGCTGTTCGCGCGGGCGGATGCGCGGCCCTCCACCCCGCTCCTGCCGGACGACCCCTCGCCTGCCATGCGGCTGAAACTTCTCGACGTAGTGCTACTGCATCCCGGTGGCGTGACCGCTGCGTCCCGGCCGCAGGAATGGGCCAATGCCTCGGACGCCGCTCGCGTCTTCCACTGGCGCCAGGACCAGCATGTCGCCGATACGGCCCGCCTCGCCCGCACGCTCGCCGGCAGGTCCGTCGGCCTTGTCGTGTCGGGCGGCGGGGCCCGGGCCTATGCCCATCTCGGTGCAATCAGGGCGCTGCGTGAGGCCGGCGTGCCCCTCGACTTCGTCGGCGGTGCCTCGATGGGCGCCATTGTCGCCGCCGGGATTGCGCTCGACTGGAGCGATGACGAGCTGGACTGGCGGATCCGCAAGGCCTTTGTCGAGACCAATCCGCTGGACGACTGGACCCTCCCCGTCATTTCCATGGCACGGGGCGAGAAGGTCGACCGGCGCCTGAAAGAGCATTTCGGGGATGTCGAGATCGCCGAACTCGTACGCCCCTATTTCTGCCTGTCCTCGAACCTGGCGTCCGGCCGGCCGCATGTGCACCGGTCCGGCCGACTGCGCGATGCGCTGCGCGCCTCGATCGCCATTCCCGGCCTCCTGCCGCCTGTCGTGGTGCACGGGCAGATCCTGGTCGACGGCGCCGTCTTCACCAATTTCCCGGCCCGCGAGATGCGCGCTTTTCATCGCGGCGCGGTGGTCGGGGTCGATGTCACACGCGCCCAGGGCCTCAATCCGGACGATTTCATCGACCCGCCGAGCTTTTTCGGCTGGGTGCGGCGGCACGGTCTGAAATCCCCCCCGCCGATCGCGTCCCTACTGATGCGCGCCGCCACGGTCGGTGTGGCCGACCATCGCGATGTCGGACGCGAAGCCGCCGACTTGCTCATCCTGCCCGACACACCGGTCGATATCCGGCAGTGGGACCGCTTCGACGAGGTGGTCGAGGCCGGCTATGAGGCGACTCAGGACATGCTGGCCGGCATCAATGACGAGATGCGTGCGCGGCTGGGCCTGCCTGTGCCGCCCGGGGCCTGACGCCGTTCAGTCGCGCCAGAACTGCCACCAGGCCGGCGCATCCTCCTTTTCCAGTCCCAGCCAGGCCCGCACGCGATCCTGGGCGGGGTCCAGCCGGGTCCAGACCGGCAGGCGCGTCTCGATGGCATTGTCGACGGCCGGGCTGAAGACAGACACCGCAAATGCCAGCCCCAGCACCGTGACCAGCAGCGTCAGCAAGGGTTTGAGAATATCGCCCAGAAACCGGATCAGCCCGCCCATCTCGCCTCCCCGGCCGCACCGCGCCTAGAAGGGCGGATAATTGTCGGTCCAGCCGCGCAGCACGATGGTGCGCTCGGCGGTCTCGGACATCAGGCAGCTCGTCTGCTCCAGGCCGGCATGACTGCCGCCTTCGAAGATCGAGGCCAGAAAGGCGCAATCGGCGTCGCGTTTGGCGATCCAGGCGCGCTGCGCGTCGCGCAGCGCCGTCGCCCGCGTCCCGTCATGGCGCGCACGCAGGGCGTCATAGGCCTCGTTGAGCGCTGCATCCCAGGCCTCGAGCTCCTGCGCGGTGCAGCCGATCATGCCGGCATTCGTCTCGCCGTCCGGGTTCAGACGGATACAGGCCTCGGTGAAATCGCCGATACAGTCGCGGGACGTCCCGTCCTGGCGCCCCAGGCACATCGCCACCGTATCCGACGCACTCAGCTGTGGCATGGCGCGCGCAGCGGCGGGCACGGGCTTGTCGCCCTGTGCGGCGAGAAGCGCGGCGGCGGCAAGAATGGGCATCAGCATCATGAACAACCTCGTTACGGCCAGGAGCCTAGCAGGAACGGCCGTACGGTGCACCGGTTCCCGCGCGCGGGAGAACGCTCAGCGATATTCCGGATTGGGATGGTCGAAACGGGCGCCGTCATCCCACGCGCGCCGTGAATTGCCTTCGGCCGGCAAGCCGCCATTGCGCTTGAGCAGCGCGGCCAGGTGCATGAGATTCCAGCTCATAAAGGTCGTGTTGCGCTGGGTGAAGTCGTTCTGCGGTCCGCCGGAATACGGGTCGAGATAGGACGGCCCCGGCCCCGCCTCGCCGATCCAGCCGGCATCGGCCTGCGGCGGGATGGTGTAGCCGACATGCTGGAGCGCGTAGAGCATGCTCATCGCGACGTGCTTGATGCCGTCCTCATTGCCGGTGACGATGCAGCCGCCGACCTTGCCGTAATAGCTGTACTGGCCCTTCTCGTTCATGTCTGCGGACTGGGCATAGAGACGTTCGATCAGCATGCGGGCGACCGAGCTTTCCTCGCCCAGCCAGATCGGCGTGCCAACCACAAGGATATCCGCCGCCTTCACATGCGCCCAGATCTGCGGCCAGACATCGCGCTCCCAGCCATGCTCGGTCATGTCCGGATAGACACCATGGGCGATGTCGTGATCGACAAGACGGATCATCTCCGTCGCCACGCCCTGCTTGTCCATGATCGCCTGCGAGACCTTCATCAGGCCTTCGGTATTGGACACGTCCGGCGATTTCTTCAGCGTGCAGTTGATGAAGACGGCTTTGAGATCGGAATAGTCGGCCATGAAAAAAGCTCCGGGAGATTCTCCCGGAGCTTAGCATATACGGCTCGGCGATAACGTCAGCCCGTCTCGCCGAACAGTTCCCGGCCGATCAGCCAGCGGCGGATTTCCGACGTGCCGGCGCCGATCTCGTAGAGTTTGGCGTCGCGCAGCAGGCGGCCCGTGGGATATTCGTTGATATAGCCATTCCCACCCAGCAGCTGGATCGCGTCCAGCGCCATCTGGGTGGCATTTTCGGCAGCATAGAGGATGGCACCGGCGGCGTCCTTGCGCGTCGTCTGGCCGCGATCGCAGGCCTGGGCAACGGCGTAGACATAGGCACGCGTCGCGTTCATGCGCACATACATGTCGGCGAGCTTGCCCTGGACCAGCTGGAATTCGCCAATCGAGCGGCCGAACTGCTTGCGTTCGCGGATATAGGGCATCACCACATCCATGCAGGCCTGCATGATGCCGACGGGGCCGGAGGACAGTACGGCGCGCTCATAGTCGAGCCCCGACATCAGCACTTCCACACCGCCATTGAGCGGGCCCATGACATTCTCTTCGGGGACCTCGCAGTCCTCGAACACCAGCTCGCCGGTCTCCGAACCGCGCATGCCCAGCTTGTCGAGCTTCTGGGCGACGGAGAAACCCTTCATGTCCTTCTCGATGATGAAGGCAGAAATGCCGCGCGAACCGGCATCGGCATCCGTCTTGGCATAGACGATCAGCGTATCCGCGGTCGGTGCATTGGTGATCCACATCTTCGAGCCGTTGAGGACGTAACGGTCGCCCTTCTTCTCGGCCTTCAGGCGCATCGAGACGACGTCGGAGCCGGCGCCCGGCTCGGACATGGCCAGCGAACCGACATGCTCGCCGGACATCAGCTTTGGCAGGTATTTCGTCTTCTGGGCGTCATTGCCCCAGCGGCGCAGCTGGTTGACACACAGATTGGAGTGGGCGCCATAGGACAGGCCCACCGAAGCCGAGGCACGGGAAATCTCTTCCATCGCCACGACGTGTTCCAGATAGCCCAGACCGGATCCGCCGAGCTCTTCCTCGACGGTGATGCCCAGAAGGCCCAGATCGCCCATCTTGCGCCACAGATCGTGCGGGAAGACGTCGGTCTGGTCGATCTCGGCCGCGCGCGGCGCGATCTCGTCGGAGGCGAAGGAACGGACGGTATCGCGGATCATGTCCGCGGTGTCGCCCAGGTGGAAATCAAGCGTGGGGTATTGGTTCGAAATCATGCTGCGCGATGTATCACGCGGACGGGACCGGTCAAGATACCGGCGTGAAACGCGCGAAAAACTTTACCGGGCTTCCGCGGTAACGCGCCGATTTTTTTTCAACCGCCCCAGCCATACCGAGCCAAGCGACCACGCAGCGGCCAGCATGAGGAAAACGCCTGCAATCAGCGCCCAGGCATCCCCGGTCAGGCTGCGCTCGGACCACATCCGGCCCCAATCGCCCCAGGTCATCACCGCACCGAAGGCGGTCACCACGGCGCCGGCAGCCAGCGAGGCGATATAGCCCCAGCTGCCATCGTCGGACTTTCCGACCGGCTTTTCCTCGGCCTCGGGCGGCAGATCGGCGGCCAGGTCGCGCGGTGAGAAACTGTCCTCGTCAGAATCCTGGATCAGAGGATCGTCGCCCTCCAGCAGATCATCCTGCCGGACTTCGACTTCGGCGTCTTCGGTCTCGACGCGTTCGCCCTCGACCTCGCCGACAGCACCATGGCTTTCGGCCGGCACATTCGACGCATGCGGCGGCGGCGTGTCCTGACCGGCAACGGCAACGGCCCGTTCGACGATTTCCGTGATCGCCACTTCCGGTGCAGGCTCGGTCTCGTTGGCGGCAGCCACCGCGTCTTCGACAACAGACTCCGCCTCGATCGCCTCCGGTTCTGCATCCCGCTGCGCAGGCGCAGCCGGCAGAACGACATCGCCGTCGGCCGGGTCCGGCCGGAAACGCGCGGTCATCACAGATGTGAAGGCATAGCCCAGTTCGACGCGCAACGGCAGCTGCGGGACCGGTGGAACCTGTTCAGAGGCAGGCGCAGCCGGAGCCGGCGCCTCCACAACGGGTTCGGCTGTCCCGATGGCCTCAAGGCCCGGCATGGCGGTCAGGGCAAAGCCCAGCGCCGTATCGGCCGCCAGGGCGAAGACCGGCGCAGCCGTCTCCGGCTCATCCGTACCGGCCTCGGCCAGTTCCTCGCTCATGCGGGCCGCAACCAGCGCCTCGGGCGTGCTCGTGTCGGCTTCAGCGTCAACGGCCAGATCTTCGACCGGAGACTCGACAGCGGCCTCCCCCGCGTCTTCGGCCGGACGCTCGGCAGCGGCATCGTCCTCGTCGACCGCCTCGTAGGCGGCCTCGACCGGCGCATCGCTCATGTCAGAGACGGCGGCTTCAACCGACGCCATGTCGTGATCGTCCGCCAGCGCCTCGCGCTCTTCCAGCGGCATGGCCTCGACCGTGGCGAGGATGCGGGCAATTTCCGCTTCCGCTTCGGCGCGGCTGGAGATACGACGATCCGGCATGGGTGGAGGCGGCGGTGCATAATCCTCGACCGGTTCGTCCCGGCCGCCGGCAATGGCACCTTCCAGCACACGCTCCTCGCGGGGGTGCTCGACCTTGATCACCAGTTCGACGGCCGGACGCTCGGCCCGCGCCGGCACCATCGCATCCAGGAAAGCGCGGCTTTCCGCCTCGCGGCGCGCGCTGGTGCCGTCACCATGCGCAGCCAGCGCCTCGGCTGCCGCGTCCAGCCGGCCCTCATAGAGATAGCGGGCAACATCGGAATTGCGGAAAGCGTCGCGGCCAATATCGTGGATGAAGGACACCAGCGCATCGCGCTGTCCGCGCGCCAGCGGAATGTCCGCGATCTCGTCGATCGCTGTCTCGGCCTGCATGACATCGTAGATCAGCAGCAGCGACGCCTCTTCCTCGGAGACCTTGATACCGCCGCGCGCGGCAGCCCGGTGGCCATAGCCCACAACCCAGCGGCCGTCCGCCCCGCGGATCGCCGTCTCGCGGAAAGGTTCGAACCGCTTGATCAGCTCACGCGCGGCCGGAGAGGATTTCAACTGCGGTTTCGTCATGTTCCGTTTCGAGACATTGCCCTGGCCCTGTCCACTCCCCCTGCAAGCGGGGCGCCGCAGCGCTAGTCCTGCGGTCCGCGGAAGACGTCCGTCGTGCCGATGGCGGTGAAGGGCGCGAAGAATCCGCCGCCCGAACCGCCGCCGACCAGGTAGATATCGCCATCCAGCAACGCCGCATCGGCCCCGGTCCGCGGCGACGGCATGCCCGCCTCCTGCCGCCAGCCCGTCTCACCCGGCGCCCAGGAGAGATGATCCTGCAGGGTGGCACCGCCATCTGCTGCGCGGCCGCCGAAGACGTGGATCCGGCCGGCCCGGACAACCGCCGCCAGCCCCGACCGGCCACCCGGCAGCGCCGGCCCGGCCGTCCATTCACCGCTTTGCGGGTCGAACACATCGTGCCGGTCGACAGCGCCCTCTGCTGTCGCACCACCCAGCACATGGACGCGGCCATCGATCACGACAGCCGCGGTGCCCCGGCGGGTAATCCCTTCCGGGGCCTCGAGGGTCGACCATTCGCTGGTCTCGGGATCGAAGACGAAAACAGAGGCATCGTCGCGCAAGCCGCCTATGGCATAGAGCTGACCCTCGACGGCAACCAGCGAGAAATCCGCCTTCGGCGCCGGCATGGCGGCTTCGCTCTGCCAGATATTGCCCTCGATGGAGAAGGACCACATGCGCGCACTGGGACCGACCACTGCGGTTTCGTCAGCGGCATAACCGCCGGCGGCATAGATCCGCTCGCCGGTCGCGGCCATACCGAAATGCTCGAGCCCGCGCGGCAGCGGCGTTTCCGGGAACCAGCGCTCATAGCCCGGATCATAGCTCTCGAATTCGTCGCGCGGCGATGTCAGGCCCGAACCGCCGGCCGCGAAGATCCGGCCGTCATGCACCACAACGGCAAGACCCGCGCGCGGCGCGTCCAGCCGGGCCGTCTCTTCCCAATGCCCGCCATCCGCGGCGTCCTGGGCCAGAACAGCCGGACCGGATGCCAGAAGCACCGCTACAAGACCTGTCAAAACACGCACGCTGTCACCATTCGTCAGCCGGGGCCCGTTGCCGGGACACCCCTTATTATCATCACAACAGGACCAGTGTCGCCAGTCCCAGAAAGGCCAGGAAGCCGACCACATCGGTCACCGTGGTCACAAAGACCGATGACGCCACGGCCGGGTCGGCGCCGGCGCGCACCAGGCCCAGCGGCACGAGAATGCCGGACAGGCCGGCGCAGGCGAGGTTCAGAACCATGGCGATGGCGATCACGCTGGCCAGCGCGACGTCCTGGAACCACAGAATGGTCACCGCGCCCATCACGACCGCAAAAATGAGCCCGTTGACCGCGCCGGTCGCCAGTTCGCGCCAGATCACCCGCATGGCGTTGGCCGCGGTCAGATCGCGCTCGGCGATCGAGCGCACCGCAACGGCCAGCGACTGGGTGCCGGCATTGCCGCCCATCGACGCCACGATCGGCATCAGCACGGCCAGCGCGACGACCTGGGAGATCGCGCCCTCGAACAGGGCGATCACGCCGGAGGCCAGCACCGCTGTGGCCAGATTGACCAGCAGCCAGGGCGCCCGCGAGCGCACGGACCGCACGACGGTATCCGCCAGACCTGCCTCGTTCACGCCGGCCAGGGCCAGAAGGTCTTCCTTGTTCTCGTCCTGGATGACGTGAACGATATCGTCCAGCGTCAGCATACCGGTCAGCCGCCCGGCACTGTCGACAACCGGCGCCGAGACCAGGTGGTATTTCTGGAACAGGTAGGCGACCTCTTCCTGGTCGGTCTCCGGGTCCACGAGGATGCGCGGTGTTTCCATCAGATCCGAAAGGGCCACATCACGCCGCGCACTCAGGAGGCGGCAGACGGGGATCTCGCCCACCGGGCGGAAACCGGAATCAATAACAAAGAGATCGTGGAACTTGTCCGGCAGGTCGTCCGACGCCCGCATATGGTCGAGCGCATGCCCGACAGACCAGAATTCCGGCGCGGCAACGAATTCGCGCTGCATGAGACGGCCGGCCGTCTCATCCTCGAAGGCCAGGCTCTGCTCGACCGCCTGACGGTCAAACTCGGAGATTTCGGCCAGAACAGCCGCCCGGGTCTCCGCGTCGAGCTCCTCGACAACCTCGGTGGCGTCATCCGAATCGAGTTCCTGGATTGCCGCCGCCAGATGCGACGGGTCCAGATAGGCCATGACGACTTCACGCGTGTCCGGCTCGATTTCCGCGAGCACTTCACCGGTGAAGACATCGGGCGCGAGCGTCGCAACGCCCTCCTGCTGCCCGGCTGTCAGCTGTTCGAGCACGTCGGCGATGTCGGCGGCGTGCAGCGGCGCCAGCATGCGCCGGATCGCGTCACCATCGCCATCGGCAATGGCCTGCCGGAGATTGCCGACGAATTCGGGATCGACATCAGCCAGCGCGTGAGAATCGACGGGGAGGTCTTCTTCGAATGCGGCTTCGCCCATCTGATCCTCCTTACCGTGTCGCCATGCGTCCTACACTAGGGCTGGAATCACACGAAATCGAGACCACGCTGGGGCCCAAATGCGGAAATTTGCAGGGTTTTGGAGCATGTTCCGCAGACAGGAGAGGAATGCGCGTAGTGCGGGCGAGTTCCGGCGGAGCATGGCGCGACCAGTCCGCCTGCGCCGAGATTTCGGCGGGACATCCTACGCTCGGGAAATGTCGGGGCTTGCCCAGCCAAACCCCGGATCAAGTCCGGGGGAGCGTAGGATGGTGCGGTCGAGAAGACTCGAACTTCCACGGGTTTTACCCCACAGCGACCTCAACGCTGCGCGTCTACCAATTCCGCCACGACCGCACGTCATGGAGGCGCGGGAGATAGCAACATCGCCGCGCCTTGTGAAGAGTGTTCTGCAACGCTTTATGCAGCAGCAAAGAATTCGTTGGCGTCGGCCGGGCCGGTAATAGACACGGCGACGCGGTCACCCTGGATGATGACATCGCCGCGGGCGATCGGATGATTATTGGCCAGGATCCACACCTGGTCGTCCTCACCGGTATCCAGGGGAATCACCGCACCCCGGCCCATGCGCAGGAATTGCTGGATCGGCATTTGTGACCGGCCCAGAAGGACCGAGATTTCAACGCTGACGGATCCGATCTGACTCACGTATGAGCTCCTGCTCTTGCGGTTCGCGGCTTCGGGACCGATGTTTGGGCCGATACGGTTTCGCGAGCGTTAAGATAAATGGATAAGGCAATACCGCCGGTCGAATGGGCCGTCTCCGAGGACCATGTCCCCTACCCGAAGGCGCTTGCCTTCATGGAAGCGCGCGCGGCGGCGATTGCCGACGGCACGGCCGGCGAACTGGTCTGGCTGCTCGAACACGCACCGCTCTACACCGCCGGCACGAGCGCCAAGCGCGAAGACCTGCTAATGCCCGACCGCTTTCCCGTCTACGAAACCGGCCGCGGCGGCGAATACACCTATCACGGGCCGGGACAGCGCGTGGCCTATGTCATGCTGGACCTGACGCGGCGCGGCCGCGATGTGCGCGCCTTCATCCAGTCGCTCGAACGCTGGCTGATCGGTGCTGCCGCCCAGTTCGGTGTCGAGGCCGGGCCGCGCGACGGGCGGGTCGGCGTCTGGGTCGATCGCGGCGGTGGCCGCGAAGACAAGATCGCCGCCATCGGCGTGCGCCTGCGCCGCTGGGTGTCCTTCCACGGCATCGCCTTCAATGTCGATCCGGACCTGTCGCATTTCGGCGGTATCACGCCCTGCGGCATCTCCGATCCGCGCTATGGCGTCACCAGCCTCGCAGATCTCGGCCATACGGTGAGAATGGCCGACTTCGACGCCGCCCTGCACCTGGCCTTCCTGGACGCGTTCGGCGAGGCCCGCCGGGTCGACGCACCGGCGCTCGCAAGCGCCGCCTGATCGCAGCCCGGCTAAAGCACGAACGGCGTCAGGGCGAAGGGCAGGATGACCAGTCCTGCAGCGATCCAGCGAGCCGGCCCCATGGCCCGCCAGCTGCGCGCCAGGCCGCGGCGCCAACCCGGCGTCTCGCGCGCCGTCTTGGCCAGCCGAAGCGCATAGATCGCCACACCGGTGCCGGCCAGCGCCGTCAGCGCCACGCCGAACAGGAACCAGAGCGCCTTGGTCCAGTAGCCGCCGAACGTGCCGAAATGCAGCGGGTCGGCAGCCTCGGCGATCCTCTGATGCGCACTCAAGCGCGCCGGATCGACCACATCGAGCAGCACCCCGGTTCGCGGATCGATCCAGGCCGTATTGGCCCGCGGGCGAACAAGGATGGCGCGCCCGGTATAGCCATGCACTTCGGCGGGCGTCTCCCGGTCCGGCGGCCAAAACACGGCCTCGATCCTGAAGTCCGGATGCCGGGCCATCAGGGCGGCAATGCCGGCGTCGATGGCCTCGCCCGTACCAAGCTCGCGCTCCAGGGCCGCGGTCTGCGGCAGGTCCGGATCGTCCCCGTTGGCAGCCGGCGCCCCGGCGCCCAGCACCTCGACGAGATACCAGAGCCCGGTGACGATCATCACCAAGACGAACCACAGCGACCAGACGCCCGCCACCCGGTGCGCATCGCCGATCCAGGCCCGCGCTGTGCGGCCGCGCGGCAGGCGCAGGAAACCGCGCCACCATTTCTTGTAGACCCAGAAGGACGTCACCAGCGACACGGCCAGAAAGACCGCCGCCAGCGCCACGATCGGCACGCCGTATTTCACCGGCAGCATGAGATGGCGGTGCGTGTTGCGCAGGAAACGCTGAACACCGGCCCAGGGCCCCGTGCCGGTTATCTCTCCCGTGCGCGGATGGACATAGACATGCGTCGATATACCATCCCGGCGCAGAACGGCGTCGAAGGTCGCCGCCGGATGGACCGGCGCGTAGACGATCATCCGCCCCTCCCCGCCGGTCTCGGCCATCACGGTCTCGCCGACCGCGCCCCAGCCGGCACGACCCTCGATCGCTGTCGGTGCCGCCCACATCGCCGGGCGCAATGCCCAGTCGATCTCGTAGGAGAAGACGGCCAGCGTGCCGGTCAGGAAGACGAAGGTAAGGAAGAGCGACAGCTGCAGGCCGGCCCATTGATGCACGCGCCACCAGGCCGAACGGGCTTTCGCCTTCTTGCCTGCCGGTGCGGTCACCTCACGGGTCACGGCCTGCGCGTCCATCGCCGGACTACCAGCGCCGGGTCAGTTCGACGAAGATCGAGCGCGGCGCCCCCGGGAAGTGGCCGGTGCGGTCGATGAAGCCGCTCGACGCATAGGTTTCGTCGAACAGGTTGTCGATCCGCAGCAGCGCCCGCCAGGCGTCGATCTCGTAGATCATCGAGGCGTCGAAGACGACATAGGGCCGGACTTTCTGGCCACTGATCGACTGGCGCACATCGACATAATCACCGCCCAGCGCCACCGCCGTATTGATCTGCGGGAACTGGTAGCGGGTCCAGAAACCGGCCGTGTGCTGCGGGGCGTTGGCAAACCGGTCACCGACCGAATTGGTCAGCGCATTCGTCCCGGCATCGCCGGTGATCAGCGTGTCGTTGTAAGCGTAGGACATGGTGGCGACCCAGTTCGAGGTGATGTCGGCCGTCACGTCGAACTCGAAGCCTTCCGATGTCACCTCGCCCAGCGCCACCAGATCGTCCACACCGTCATTGCCGACATCGCCGCGCGGGTCGGACTGCAGCACGTTGGAGCGCACGATGCGGTAGATGGAGGCCGAAGACTGGACGTGTCCGTCCAGCAATTCGGTGCGCACGCCCGCTTCCCAGATTTCGCCGGCGCTGGGATCGAACGGACCGCCTGCCTGAGGATCCTGGCTGGAGATGGATTGCGGCTCGAAGCTTTCGGCCCACTGGGCAAACAGCGAGATGTCATCGCGCAGGCGATAGACACCGCCCGCACGCCAGGTCGTCGCCTCGTCCTGGAAACCGTCACCGGTGACCAGGTCGGTATCCTCGAACCGGTCCTGACGGACCCCGATGACACCGATAAAGCGGCCGATCGTGGCCTCGTTCATAAGGTAGATGCCCCGGCGCTCCTGTTCGCTGCGCGTCAGACGATAGTCGGCGCGCGGCGGCAGGGCGTAGGTCGACGGGTCGGTGACACCGTATTCCGGCGTGAACAGGCTGAGCGGCGTCGGCAGACCCGCGGTCGGGACATTGCGGCCGCGCAGGCTGAAGCCGAGGAAGTCGGATTCCTGGGTATACCAGTCGACCCCGGCCAGGAGACGGTTATCGATCCGGCCGAAGGCATGGCTCCAGATCGCATTGGCGCCGAAGGACCAGCTCTCATTGCCGCGCTCCTGGTCGCGGAATTCGCGGATCGAGGCATCGACCGCGCCATCGCCGTCCGAATCGAACAGGCCGCGCGGCTCGTGATATTGCTGCGTCTCCTCACCCTCATTCCAGCGCAGGCCCGCATCGAAGGAGAGGCTGGAGGTCAGATCATACTCGATCCGCGCCTGCAGGACATTCGAGACCAGGCGCAGGAAGTCGCTGTCCTCATTGTGGTTCCAGCGGCGGTCGGTGAGGAAATTGCCGGCATCGTCCGTGGGCACGCCGCGCAAGCGATTGCCGCCCAGATCCTGATCATAGCGCGTCGCCTGCAGCAGGATGCGGCCGCGATCCAGCGCGATGGCGAGGCCGGCGTCGAAGATCTGCGTGGTGCTGTCGGCATTGCGGCGCGGCTGGTTCATGGTCTCGTAGAAGACGCCGGCGCGGCCCGACACGCGATCGGTCAGCCCCCCTTCCAGCTCGGCCGAAGCGCCGTAGCGGCCTTCCGTGCCGGCCACCAGGCTGGTCTGGGCGGAAAATTCCTCGCCCGGCGTCTTGGTGATGTAGTTGAACAGGCCGCCCGGTGCCCCCGGACCGTAGAGCATGCCGGCCGGCCCTTTGAGGAATTCCACGCGCGACACGTTGAACAGCTGCGGCACGGAGAAGCCGGCATAGGGATCGCCGCGCAGCCCGTCGAAATAGATCTCTTCCTGGCGGAAGCCCCGCGCGGTCACGCCGGCATAGCTGAACACGCTGACACCGGAGAAATTGCGGTAGAGGTCCTGGGCGTCGCGCGCACCCTGGTCCTCGATCAGCTGCTCATTGATCACCTGCACCGTCTGGGTCGACAGCAGCGGTTCGACCGGCAGCTTGCCCGAGCTGATCTCACCGACGCGGTAGAGCGAGCGCGCCCGTCCGGTGACGATGACGACATCCTCGTCGGCATGCTGGGCGGTGTCCGGGGCGTCTGCGGACTGAACCGCAAAGGCCGGGACAGCCATGAGGGCGAAGGCGCAACCGGCCAGGGCCGATGTCGTGAGAAGACGGGTCATGCGGAACAACTCTCAAACCTGCAATTAAGAATGAGACGCATAAATAACTTGAGAACCGTTCCGTCAAGCACAACGCACTGCGGCTGCACCGGTCAGGCGCAGCCGCACAAAAAGCGTTGCTGATTTGAGACAGGCTGGCGTGGGCCGTCAGCCCTGGCGCGACATGCGCGAGAACCAGACGGCGAAGGCCAGGATCACCAGCCAGAAGCCGATGAAGGAGGCCAGGCCAGTCGTCGCGGTCAGCTGTTCCAGCATTTCGGGATTTTCCTGCAGGGCGCGCTGGAATTCCTGCTGAAAACCCGGCTCGCCCATGGCTTCGGCCAGCGCGGCCTGGTCAGACGTGTCCACACCGTTTTCGGCGGCGAAATCGACCATGGCGCTATAGATGCCCGGCATCAGGCCGGCCATGGCGCCGATCCCCTTGCCCACAATGGCCAGACCGACGGGCAGGAAGGCAATCCCAACGCCCATGCCGGCATGGCGGCGGCGATTGATGAAGAGCGACAGCACGAAAAACCAGATCGCCAGCATGCCGATCCACACCGGAACCGGGCCCAGTCCGAACTGGATACGGACGAAATCGGCAACCGCCAGAACGGCAAGGCCGGCGAGCAATGCGGTCGCCGATGCACGGTAGACCGGCAGGAAGAGAACGAGCGGATTCATGATGCCTCCCAACGCCACACACAAAGACGGGGCCGCACAATCGCGGCCCCGTCCTTCAGGATCAAGTGATTTTGCCGTGTCAGACGGCGGCCGGCTTGAGACGATAGGCGTAGAAACCGACGGCGCCGTTTGCCACCACGCTGATAATGATGCTGACCAGTGCGGTGCTCAGCCCGGCAGCCTGATAGCCCGCCGGATTGCTCAGCGACGCGCCCACGATCACCGGCATCAGGATCATGCTGAGCACGATCGAGATCACGATCATCACGACAAAGGCTGCCGCCGCCAGCCAGCCGGACTGGCCGGCATCGTGGAAACGCTTGGCAAAGATGCACACCCAGCAGAACAGCAGCGCGAGGCTGCCAACCAGGTTGATCAGCCCGCCGATCACCGGAACCAGGGCAATGAATTGCAGGACAATAGCCGCCGCCACGAGCGCGACCAGGCCCTGGGCGAACTCCATGGGGCCGAGCTTGCCGCTCGCGCCGATGAGGATGCGCTGGGCATCCTTGGGATCGATGATGAAATCGTTGAGCGCCATGTTCGTCTCCCATTAGCTCGATGCGCGACAATTAGCGCGACTCGTTTGCAATGGCACGGCAAATCTGGCGAAGGCGCCGCCTAGCCCTGTTCGTCGGACGGAGCCGGAGGCTCGGCCGTCAGGATACGGATCGGCGCCGGCCCGTAGGCATTTGCCCCCGCCTGCCCCGCCGAAAGCCCGACCCACAGCGTGTAGATAAGCCAGACGAGATTGCCGAAGCCCGCCAGCATGCTCAGCGCGCCCCCCAAGGCGAACATGTTGAACAGGTTGATATCCCCTCCGGACAGCATACGAGAGAGAAGCGTTGCCCCCGCTATCATGACAGCCATCAGCACAAGCAAGCCGGTAATGGCCCAAGGTATCATATGAACCCAGGCCGACCGTCCAGCATCGTGCAACCGCTTGCCGTAAACGCAAACACCAACGTAGATCAGGACAAGCCAAACCAAGCCACCGAGCAAGGGAATCGGCGTTAGAAACACATTCCCCAAGACGATCATCAGCATGCCGATCCAGAATTCGCGCTGGGCGATCCGGCCGTTCGGATTGAGCAGGACATACTGCAGATCCATCGGTTCTCTCCCCCGAAAGCACGCCCCAAGCGGGCCCGACGGCCAAGTAACGCACGACTCCGCCCTGGGGGTGAAGCCTTATTCGAACTCGATCATGAGTTCATCTGCGGCGACGGATGCGCCGGGTTCGACCTTGATCGCCTTGATGGTGCCATCGGTTTCCGCGCGCAGGACGTTTTCCATCTTCATCGCCTCGACAATGATGAGCGGCTCGCCGGTCTTCACCTCCTGGCCCTCGGCCACTTCGATGGCGACGACAAGGCCCGGCATGGGCGAGACGACCAGTTTGGCAGTGTCCGGCTTTTCCTTCTCCGGCAGGCGCACATGCAGCTCGGCCGAGCGCGGCGTGCAGACGATACCGACCGCCTTGAAACCGCGATGGCGCAGCAGATAGCCCTCGGTCCGGTCGGAGAATTCCAGCGCGACGGCGCGCCCGTCGATCTCGGCCTCGAACAAGTGCTGGCCGGGATGCCAGGCCGTCCTCACCGTCAGCTTGTCGGAGACCAGCGACGGCGCCCAGACGGTCGCCTCGCCCTCACCGCTCATCTCGATCTCGACCGGGATGCGGCGCTTGTCCAGGAAAACCACCCATTCGCGCGTGGTCACCGTCTCTTCCGGGCGCAGACGCCCCTCGATCCGACCCGCACGCCGCGTCAGCGTCTCGTGGACATAGGCCGCACAGCAGGTCATCGCCACCAGCTGGTCCTCGCGCGGCGCAGTGCCGTGGAAGCCTTCCGGGAAGTGCTCGCCGATATAGCCGGTATGGATGCGGCCGGCCCGGAAGTCCGTCTCGTCCAGCACGGCCGACAGGAAGGGCGCGTTGGACTGCAACCCCTCCACATGCAGCCGGTCCAGCGAGGCCGCCAGCGTATCGATCGCCGCCTCGCGGGTTTTGCCATAACCGATCACCTTGGCAATCATCGGATCGTAGAAGAGCGAGATTTCGTCGCCCTCGCGCACGCCACTGTCAATCCGCAGCATGCCCTCGCCCAGCTGGCCTTCTTCCGGCATGGCATAGCGCTTGAGGCGCCCGATCGAGGGCAGGAAGCCGCGATAGGGATCTTCCGCATAGAGACGCGCCTCGACGGCCCAGCCATCGATCTTCACGTCCTTCTGGGCAATCTCCAGCTTTTCCCCGGCGGCCGAGCGGATCATCTGCTCCACCAGGTCCAGCCCCGTGGTCAGCTCGGTGACCGGGTGCTCCACCTGCAGGCGGGTATTCATCTCGAGGAAGTAGAAATTCCGGTCCTTGTCGACGATGAACTCGACCGTACCGGCGCTGTCATAATCCACGGCCTGGGACAGGGCGACGGCCTGCTCGCCCATCGCCTTGCGGGTCCTGGCATCGAGGAAGGGCGACGGCGCCTCTTCCAGGACTTTCTGGTTACGCCGCTGCACCGAGCACTCACGCTCGTTGAGATGGACCACATTGCCGTGCTTGTCGCCCAGCACCTGGATCTCGATATGGCGCGGCTCCTCGATGAATTTCTCAATCAGGATACGGTCGTCGCCGAAGGAGGATTTCGCCTCGTTGCGCGCTGCCTTGAACCCGTCCTTCACCTCGGCGTCCGAGCGGGCAATCCGCATCCCCTTGCCGCCGCCACCGGCCGAGGCCTTCAGCATCACCGGATAACCGATCTTCTGGGCCGCAATCAGCGCCGTCTCGGCATCATTGATCTCGCCATCGGCACCCGGAATAGTCGACACGCCCGACTTCGCCGCCAGCTGCTTGGAGCGGATCTTGTCGCCCATCGCGTCGATCGCATTCACATTCGGCCCGATCCAGGCCACGCCGATCTCGGCCAGCGCTTTGGGAAAGGCCGCATTCTCCGACAGGAAGCCGAAACCGGGATGCACCGCATCCGCGCCGGTCTGCTTGATGGCCTCGAGGATCTTGTCCAGCACCAGATAGCTTTCGCCCGGCGCCGGCGGGCCGATGAACACCGCCTCGTCCGCCATCTCCACAGCCAGGCTGTCCGCATCCGCCTCGGAATACACCGCAACCGTTGCAATCCCCAGACGGCGGCAGGTCTTGATCACCCGGACGGCGATCTCGCCACGGTTCGCAATCAGTATCTTGTTGAACATGAACGGCCCCAAAGCATGGCGGGCGGACGCCCGGAATAGCCGCACCGGTTTAGCGTGCCGTCCTGCCGCGCGGCAAGCGCTGCACTGAGACTGGTGGGCAGACTAATCGGCCCGCTCGCGGTCCGGACCGCTGAACCAGTCGGCCTCCAGCGCGCGCAGCCGCCCGACCACGGACACCAGGAAGGCCGTCGACCAGCCGATCAGCAGGAAGCCGGTAATCCCCTCCATCGCCGCGACCAGCCGCCAGCTGGCCGACAGCACCACATCGCCATAGCCGAGTGTGGAGAAGGTGGAGGCCGAGAAATACAGCGCCTCCTCCAGCGTGCCGATCTCGCCCAGCAGCAGATAGAGGCCTGCAAACAGCCAGATCTCGATCCCGTGCAGCCCCAGCACGCCCAGCACGACCGCGAGAATCAGCCCGGCTTGCAACAGCCGGTGCCCCGGCTCGCGCGCGCCGTCACCACGCCAGCGGATCATCACCAGAAGCGCGCCCAGCCCGACCATGTGAATGGCCAGGACCAGCACGATCATCACGCCGGAAACCGCCAGTGCCGCAATCATCCCTGCCCCTCTGCCAAAGATCGAACCTAGATACAGCCATCGTCCCCCACGCGAAAGTCAGGTCCAACGGTGACGCTTCGCACTTTCGCCCCGTCACCCTCCGTTTTTCCCGGCCACCCGCTTTCGCGGGCGCAGGCTTCAGTCAGGGCCCGGTTCGTAGAGCGAGGTGGCCGCGATCTCGCACTTATCCCCGCCTCACTCACCTCCCCAACCCGTCGTCATCCCCCGGCTTGTCCGGGGGAGCTGCGCTCGCCGGGGGGCGATTTCGCTGTAAAGTGAGGCACTTGCCCTCGCCCACGGGATGGATGAGGTCCCCCGGACACGCCGGGGGATGACGGGGGAGAGAGAATAGCGCCGCAAACTTATCCCCGTCCGCTCAACAGCGCGTAAGATCGTCATCGGTTTCCGGGATGGGAGGCATGAGCTCAGTCCCTTGTGCCCGGGAGCGTGCGGAGCTCGTCCGCGCCTGGTGGGTGACAGCA
>NZ_JAEPOL010000032.1 GCF_017642925.1 Maricaulis sp.
AAACCGGCGGGGACGGTCCGGTCGAGCTTTTTGCCGGTCGTCCCTGCCGATGGCCTCGCCGGAGCCTGCCGTGGTCAACCCGGCAGGCGCGGACAAGCTCCGTACTCTTTGCACCCCCGGATAACCGGTCCGGGCCTCGAGCGGTGCGAAGACGGGATGATTATGCGGCTGCTATGAAGGGGTGGGGATAAGTTTTCTTTCCTCCCCACATCGTGGGGAGAGGACAAGCGAAGCGGGGGAGGGGCCGCCGAGGCACAAGGGTGGGGTGCCGGCACCTTGTCTCAAAGGTCTTCCGGCGCTGGCGCGCCGCCCCCTTCGACCCCTCCTTCGCCAAGGCTACGGAGGGCCCACTTCCCCACAGCGTGGGGAAGAAAGGCGTGAGGGAGAGGGATAAGCGCGAATTTCTCCCGGCCGGATGGCCCGCGAAGGCGGGCCGCAGAGCCGGGACCGACCGCGGGTCGCCGTCAGCGATGAGTCTCCCGTAGGTCCCGGACAGCGCTGCAGCGCTTCCGGGAAAAACGGGGATGGGGAGCGAACGATATCCACCGTCTCTCAACCGTCATCCTGACGAAAGTCAGGATCCAGGGCGCGAGGTGCAATCGCGCAAGGCGTGCCGGAGGCTTCAAGTGGGCCGCTGCCGCGGCCGCCCCTCATCCGGGCTCCGCCCACCTTCTCCCCGGCCGGGGAGAAGGGGTGTTTATGTTTCCCGCTCTCACACCCACATTTTTCCCGGCCGGATGGCCCGCAAAGGCGGGCCGCAGCGCCGGGATCGACCGAAGCTCGCCTTCAGCGATGAGTTTCCCGTTGGTCCCGGATAGCGCTCACGCGCTTCCGGGAAAAATGGATGGGGGGAGATAACCCCATCCAACACCTCTCAACCGTCATCCTGACGAAAGTCAGGATCCATGGCGCGAGGTGCAATCGTGGCAAGATGGGAAACAGCCGTTTCCGCGAGCTGGGCCCTGACTTTCGTCAGGGTGACGGCGTTTGGCAGCGTCGCTCGCGTCTTCCCGAGCAGCATGGATACAACCCCGCCGGAAAATGAGCGTGATTTAAGTTGTCTCCTGCGGCCCTTGTGCAAGTCTGCGCGACGGTTTCCGGGGAGAATTACATATGAAATTCCGTCAGATGGCAGGGATGGTCGCGGCTTTTGCGGTGCTGGCAGGCACGCCAGCGCTGGCGCGCGAGGACGGCTGGCAGAGCGCCACGCCGCAAGCGCACGGTCTCGATCCCGCGCCGCTTGACGCCATGGTGGCGGAGATCCGCAGCGAAGCGGATATCGGCATCAGCGCCGTCCTGCTGGTGCACCGGGGCGAGCTGGTCCATGAAACCTATTTCGGCGAGTGGGGTCCCGACGACCTGCACAATATGCGCTCGGCGTCCAAGACGGTGACCTCAGCCCTGGTGGGGATCGCGATCGACCATGGCTTCATTCCGTCCGCCGAGGCGACGGTGCTGGACTATTTCCCGGAGTATGAGGGCGAGATCGCCAATTGGGACGAGGCCAAGCGCGACATCACCCTTGCCCACATCCTCACCATGACATCCGGTGTGCGCGGCAATGAAGACGCGATGTATCCCACCGATGACTGGATCAAATTCTATCTCGACCAGCCGCTGGCCCATCCGCCGGGCGAGACCTTCTCCTATGCCACGAGCGGCGTGGTGACGCTGGGCAATGTGATTACCCGCGCGTCGGGACAGCGTATCCCGGCTTTTGCCGACACCTATCTGTTCGGCCCGCTGGGCATTACCGAATACCGCTGGCCGATCACCAATTCGCGCGGCAGCCAGGGGCTGGCGATGACGGGCGGCGGCCTGTCGCTGCGCCCGCGCGACATGGCGCGTTTCGGCCAGCTCTATCTCGATCGCGGCGTATGGAATGGCGAACGCATCCTGTCGGAAGACTGGATCGAGGCCTCCGTTGCGCCGCACGCCGTCTCCGACCTGCACGGCGAGGATTTCGGCTATCTCTGGCGTATGCGCGACTGGGATGTGGCCGGCCGCCGGGTGCGCTCCTGGGAAGCCTGGGGCAATGGCGGCCAGTTCATCATGATCTTCCCGGACCTCGAACTTGTGGCCGTCTTCACCGGCGAGAATTACGGCCGCTGGCCGGAAATGGAGCGCCCCTTCGCACTGATGGAGGACTATGTGCTGCCGGTCTTCGCCGGGCAGTGATCAGGCGTCTTCGGCGGGCATATCACCCGCGTCCGCTTCTTCCGCCTCCTCCTCAGCCTCTTCTTCCAGCAGGCCCGAATAGGTCTCGCGGAAGATGAACCAGACCGAGGTGAAGAGGGCGGCGATCACCGGGCCGATGATGATGCCGACGGCGCCGAACAGGGTCAGCCCGCCCAGGGTGGAGATCAGCACCATCAGGTCGGACATGCGCGCGTCCTTGCCCACCAGGGCCGGGCGCAGGAGATTGTCGGAGGTCGAGACGACGATGGCGCCCCAGGCGGCCAGTGCGATGCCGGGAACGACCTGGCCGGAGGCCGTCAGCCAGATTGCCGCCGGCACCCAGACCAGCGGCGGGCCGATCATCGGGATGATCGAGAGGAGGGCGGTCACCGCGCCCCAGAAGATCGCGCCCGGTACACCGGCGACATAGAGGCCGGCGCCGGTCAGCGCGCCCTGGACGAGGGCGATGACGAAGGTACCCTTCACGGTCGCGCGGATGGTCGAGGTGGCGCGTTCGGCGAGGAGGTCGCGGTCCTCGCCGGTCATCGGCAACAGGCTGAGCGCCTGGTGCGCGCTCTTGCGGCCGGTCAGCAGGAAATAATACAGCGCATAGACCAGGATGAAGAAGTTCAGCGTGGCGACAAGGAAACCGCCTGTGCCGGCGCGCAGGCTGGACACGAGGAGCCGCCCCACCGTGCCGGCCAGATTGCCCAGCTGGGTGGTGATCGTGGCCTGGTACTGGATGATGGTCTCGCGGAAGGGCATCCAGTCGGGCAGGCCGTAAAGCCCGTCATCGCGGATCTGGGAGACCTGTTCCTGCACCCAGGGCGTGACGCGCTGGGTGATGTCGATCGCCTGTTCGGCCACCACGCCGAGCAGGATCGCCGAGGGTATGACAAAGGCGAGCAGGGCACCGGTCACCAGCAGGATTGCCGCCAGCTTGGGCCGCTCGCCCATATGCGCCGCCAGCCAGCGATGCGGGCCCGACAGGAAGAGCGCGATCACCCCGGCCAGGAAGAGCGTGGCCAGATAGTCCCGGATCATCCAGGCGAAGACCGCCGTGATGCCCAAGGCGAGCACGGCAATGAAAACCCGTTCCAGCTCGATCTTGTTCAGCGCTGTCATCGAACGGATATCCTTCGTTTTCGTCCTCCCCCTTGATGGGGGAGGTGGGCCGGGGCGCAGCCCCGGATCGGAGGGGGTGGGGGCAAGGCCATCGTGAACCTTTCACCACCGGGATTCACCCCTTCCGTCCGGCTGCGCCGGACACCTTCCCCGTCAAGGGGAAGGACCAGGTGAAGCCATCTACCCATAAAGCCAGTTCGGCAGGGTTGTGGCCAGCCAGGGCATGGCCGCGACGGCGAGGATGGCCAGAAGCTGGATGATCACGAAGGGGATGGCGCCGCGATAGATGTCGGTCGTCTTCACCGCCTCCGGCGCCACACCGCGCAGATAGAAGAGCGCAAAGCCGAAGGGCGGGGTGAGGAAGCTGGTCTGCAAATTCATCGCCATCAGCACGCCCAGCCAAACCGGATCGACGCCCATCATCAGGAGGATCGGCGCCACGATCGGCACCACCACAAAGGTGATCTCGATGAAGTCGAGGAAGAAGCCGAGGACGAACATCACCAGCATGACCACGGCCAGCGCGCCGAACACGCCGCCGGGCACGGCCTCGAGCGCGGCCTGCACGGTTTCGTCGCCGCCCAGTTCGCGGAAGATCAGCGAGAACAGCGAGGCGCCGATCAGGATGACAAAGACCATGGCGGAAATGGTCGCCGTGGAGGTCATCACCTCGTCCAGAACGCCATTGCGCTTGAGGCGCCACAGGCTCCAGCCGGCGCCCAGCAGGGTGAGGGTGACCAGCGCGCCGGCGGCGATACCGCCCAGCGTGCCCAGATCGGTGACATAAACCCGGCTGTCCGAGCCGATATTGGCGACGACCACCAGGCCGATCAGCGCAATCAGGGCGACAAGGCCGGCATAGCTGGCCAGCTGGCCGAGCGGCGGATTGCCGTCGCGGCCGGCATTGCGCGCGCCGGCGATGAAGCTGGCGCCCACGGCGCCGACGCCGGCGGCTTCGGTCGGCGTGGCCAGCCCGGCGAGGATCGAGCCGAGCACGGCGATGATCAGCGCCAGCGGCGGCAGGAGGGCGTGCAGGATGGCGCCCCAGTCGGCATGGGCTTCGCTGGCCGGGGCGGCAGGCGCGCTCTCCGGTTTCCAGATCGCCATGACGATCTGGTAGGCGATGTAGAGTCCGACCAGCATCAGGCCCGGGATCAGTGCGCCGGCGAACAGGTCACCGACCGAAACAATGTCCGGCGAGAAAATGCCCTGGGCGCGCTGGGCTTCCTGGTAGGCGTTGGAGATCTGGTCACCCAGCAGCACCAGCACGATCGAGGGCGGAATGATCTGGCCCAGCGTGCCCGAGGCCGCGATCGAGCCGGCGGCAAGGGCGGGATCATAGCCGCGCTTGAGCATGGTGGGCAGGGACAAGAGGCCCATCGTCACCACGGTGGCGCCGACAATGCCGGTCGAGGCGGCCAGCAGCGCGCCGACCACGATGACGGAAATCCCCAGACCGCCGCGCAGCGTGCCGAACAGCGCGCCCATGGCTTCGAGCAATTCCTCGGCGATACGGGATTTTTCCAGCATCACGCCCATGAAGACGAAGAGCGGCACGGCGACCAGGATCTGCCGGTCCATCTCCATCAGATTGCCGTAGATGCGCTGCGGGAAGGCGCGGAAATGGATCGGGTCGAACAGGCCCATGGAGATGCCCAGAAGGGCAAAGCCCAGGGCGACACCGGCGAGGGTGAAGGCGACCGGATAGCCGCGCAGCAGCGCCGCAAAGGCGGCGATGAACATCAGGAAGGGCAGGATCTCGACGAAGAAATTCATGGCGTCAGACCTCGCCCTTGAATGTATCGGGCAGGGGCGGCGGGGTTTCCTTGCCGATCGTCATGGCGGCGCGGGCGGCCATCGAGAAACCCTGCAGGATCATCATGATGGCAAACACCGGAATGGCGGTCTTCAGCAGGAAGACGAAGGGCAGGCCGTCGCTTTCGCGCGACTGTTCCAGGATCCGCCAGGTGGAATTCATATAGCCGGTCGAGGACCACAGGATGAGAAAGCTCATCGGCATCAGGGCGAGATAGGTGCCGATCAGATCGGTCCAGGCCTTGCCGCGCTCGCCGAGCTTTTCATAGATCACGTCGACGCGCACATGACCGCCATTCAGCAGCGCCGAGGCCGAGGCGAGCAGGAAGAGCAGGGCGTGCATGTAGATCACGCTCTCCTGCAGCTTGGTCGAGGCATAGCCGAAGACATAGCGCTGGATCACGATCACGGCGGTGGCGACCACGAGGCCGAGGGCAAACCAGCGCGCTGCGCCGCCGATGGTCAGGGTGATGCGGTCGAGAATCCCGATCAGGCTGCGTTCGAAATTCCACGCCCCGGCGGGCACCGACAGGAAGCGCCCCATCAGCGCGGTGACCAGCGGCAGCAACAGGATGGGCGAGACGAAGAGGCCGATCCGCATCAGCCAGCCGCCCAGCGCCTGTGCCCAGCCGGCCAGATGCGCATTGGCCCAGCCCGCAATGGCGCCGCCGGTGGCGGCATCCAGCGCGGTCAGGACGATGATGATGGCCAGGACGGCCAGGATCAGGCGGTCACCGGGGCGCATGGGCGTCAGCCGCCCAGCACGCGTTCGCGCTGGACCATGTAGGGCATTTCGGAAATCCGGCCCCACTGGCGCATCTTGTTGCGCGCATCCAGATAGCTCTCATAGACGCGGCGGGTCATCGCATCGGCATTGCCGGTATCGGCGACAACCTGTTCGGAAATCTCGCCGATCCGCGTCCAGATCTCGTCGGAGAAGCGGCGCAGCTCGACCCCGTGCTCGTTGACGAGCACGTCGAGCGCGATGCCGTTCTGGTGCTGGAATTCGGCGAGGGAGAGATTGTTCGCCGTCAGGCAGGCCGACTGGATGATGGCCTTGTGATCGTCGGCCAGCTCGTCCCAGACGGTGCGGTTCATGCCGACACCGAGACAGGAGCCCGGCTCGTGGAAGCCCGGGCCGTAATAATAGGGCGCCTCGCGGTAGAAACCGAAGGCGAGGTCATTCCAGGGGCCGACCCATTCGGTGGCGTCGATCGTGCCGTTCTGCAGGGCCGGATAGATCTCGCCGCCGGACAGGGTGACGGCCGCGCCGCCCAGCTCGCGCAGTACATTGCCGCCAAGGCCCGGAATGCGCATGCGCAGACCGCGGAAATCGTCCAGCGTGTTGATCTCGCGCTTGAACCAGCCGCCCATCTGGTGGCCGGAATTGCCGGCCTGGAAGGGCTTGATGTTGAACTGGCCGGCCAGCTCGTCCCACAGCGCCTGGCCGCCGCCATATTCCACCCAGCCCATGATCTCGTAGGCGGTCATGCCCATCGGAACGGCGGTGAAGAAGTTGAAGGCCGGCGACTTGCCCTGCCAGTAGTATTCCGCGCCATGATACATGTCAGCCGTGCCTTCGGAGACCGCATCGAAGGCCTCGAAAGCGCTGACGATCTCGCCGGCGGCATAGACGCGCACATCCAGCGAACCGCCGGACATGCGATTGATATAGGCGGCGACATTGTTCGCAGCAGTGCCCAGTCCCGGGAAATTGGCCGGCCAGGTCGTCACCATGCGCAGGCGTTTTACGCCGCGATTGACGGCCGGTGCGGCCGGTCCGGCGGCGTTTTCCTGCCCCGTCTCCCCGCAGGCAGTGGCCACCGTCGCAGCGGCGACCGCGCCGCCGCTGATGAATGTGCGTCGATCCATGTCTCTCCCCCTTGAGGATCGTGCCCGCCCGTTCCGGCCGGTGTCAGTCCTCGTCGTTTTCGTCCTCATGGTTAGCGAGTTCGCCATAGGCCTGCCAGCCCGACGGCGTGAGGACTTGCAGCGGTTGATAGGCAGCCTTGTAACCCATCTTGCGGCTGCCGCGCACCCAATAGCCCAGATAGACGAAGGGCAGGCCGGCCGCTTCGGCCTGGCGCACGGCGTCCAGGATCATGAAGGCGCCCAGGCTGCGTTTCTCCTCGTCCGGGTCGAAATAGCTGTAGATCAGCGACAGACCGTCCTTGAGCACATCGGTCAGCACTGCCGCGACGAGCGTCCCCGAGGCGTCGCGGTATTCGGTGACATGGGTGCGCTGGGCGCCTTCCTCGACCATCATGACGTATTCGCCGAAGGACATGCCGGCCATGTCGCCATCGCCGTGGCGGCTGTCCAGATAGCGGGTGAGCAGCTCGTACTGCTCCATCGTCGCCGTCTGGGCCTCGGTGGAGACGATGAGATCGTCATTGCGGTTGAGGGCCTTGCGCCAGCGGCGCTTCCAGTCGAAATCGCCGGCATCGATCCGCACCGACTTGCAGGCGTCGCAGGCTTCGCATGCCGGACGGTAGAGCACGCCCTGGCTGCGGCGGAAGCCGGCATGGGTCAGGGCGTCATTGAGCGCGGGCCCTTCGCCCAGCTCGATCCGGGTAAAGACTTTCCGCTCCCAGCGTCCCGGCAGATAGGGACACGGCGCTGCCGCCGTCAGGAAGAAGGGAATTTGCCGTGTCGCGAATGGATGGGTCACTGCGCGCTCTTCGACTCAGCTGTACCGGACCGTCATGCTAACTCACACCAGATCGAAGGCGTAGAGGAGAGAAATGTAAAGCGTGAAGGCTGCCCAGAACAACACCACCATCGGCGCACCCGCTTTGACATAGTCCATGAAGCGGTAATGGCCGGGGCCCATCACGAGAAGATTGGTCTGATAACCGATCGGGGTCGCAAAACAGGTATTGGCGGCGAACAGCACGGTCAGGGCAAACAGTGACGGGTCGGCGCCGATCTGGTTGGCCGCACCCACTGCGATCGGGGTGAACAGGATCGCGGTGGCGCTGTTGGACAGGACGTTCGTCAGCAATGCGATCAGGATGAACATGGCCGACATCAGCACGACCGGGCCGAAGGGCGAGAACAGCGTGACCACGCCGGTCGCCAGCAGGTCGGCCCCGCCGGTAATCTGCAGCGCCGTACCCAGCGCGATCGCCGAACCGATCAGCAGATAGATGCGGATATCGACGGCACGCGCCGCCTGGCGGGTGTTGAGACAGCCGCCGGCAATCATCGCCACGGCCCCGAGGAAGGAGGCCAGCGCGATCGGCATCAGCGAGGTCGCGGCCGCAATCACCACGCCGGCGAAAATGGCGCGCGCGACATTGGCGCGGCGCGGATCGGCGAGGGCGGTGGTCGCCCATTCCATCAGGAGAAGGTCGCGGTCGGACCGCAGCTGGCGCATCGAGCTCGACGAGCCGAACAGCAGCAGCGTGTCGCCGGCTTCCAGCCGGATCTCGCCCATGCGCGAGCGGATCATGCGGCTGCGGCGCTGGATGCCCAGCACGATACAGCCCGTGGCATGGCGGAAACCGATCTGCTGGATCGTCCGGCCGATCAGGCGCGAACCCGGGGCCACCACGGCTTCGGTGATCATCAGGCTGTCGCCCGGGGTCGGGTTCTCGCCGGGCCCGGAAGCCTCGAGCATGCCGCGCATGAAGTCGGCGCGCTTGGACAGGAGGTTGGACAGGGTCTGGCGGGTGGCGGCGACGATGACGAGGTCGCCGGCTTTCAGCTCGATCTGGTCGAAGGGCGGCAGCAGGGCGTGCTCGCCGCGCTGGATCATGCGCACCGTCATGTCGGGCAGATCGGCGAACATGCCCGCAACGGGACGCTTGCCGGCCAGCGGGTGGTCGGCGGTCACCTCGATCTGGGCGATGTATTGCCGACCTTCGCCGGAGCCGGCCAGCTCGCCCTCCATCGTGTCACGGTCGGGCAGCAGGCGCGGCAGGACGAAGACGATGTAGACGAGGCCGAAGGCGGCGAGGAAAAGGCCCGGCACGGTCGGTGTGAAGAAGTCGAGGCTGACGCCGGAAATCGTGCGCAGCTGTTCGGCGACCAGCAGGTTGGTCGAGGAGCCGATCAGCGTCGTCATGCCGGCCAGGATGCAGACATAACTCAGCGGGATCATCAGCTTGGACGGGCTTTTCTCCATCCGCCGCGCGATCGCCACGAGAATCGGCACGAACATCACCACGACCGGCGTGTTGTTGATGAAGGCGCTCACCACGAAGACGAAGGCGAACATCGCGATCAGCGTGCCGCGCGGCCGCTGGTCGTAGGAGGAGAGGAGGAACTGGGTCGGCCCCTCCATCGCACCGGTCTGGAATATGCCCTGGCCGACTATCAGCAGGCACAGGATGGTGAAGAGCGCAGGGTTCGCAAACCCTTCCAGAAGGGCCGCAATGCTCGGCCGGCCGTCTTCCAGCGGGAAGAAATGGAAGAACAGCATGAGCGCCGCCACGATCGAGGCCGAAACGATCTCGATCGGGAACCGGTCCCACACGAAGAAGACAATCGCGACGACCAGGCCGCCGAGAATTGCCCACATCTGCCAGACGTCTAGCGACGCGCTTTCTATCATTGTGATTTCAGGAGGCTATGGATCCGACATGTGCGATCCACGACGCTACCACGCGTTATGTGCGCTTGCGAAGCCCCCGCCTGCCGCTTGGCTCATACCGTGCGGCAGGGATGGGAAAGTCTAGAGTTCGTGACCCTGGGGCAGGACCGGGGCTTCGCGCAGGAGCACGATGGAGATCCGGCGATTGCCCGGCATGTAGGGATCGTCCGGATAGAGCGGTTCCGAACCGGCCTTGCCGCGCACTTCATAGATGCGGTCGTTCGAGATGCCCGAGGTCTGCAGGACGCGGCGGGCGGAATTGGCCCGGTCGGAGGACAATTCCCAATTGGTGTAGCTGCCGCCGGTCGAAGGGGCGCTGTCGGTATGACCGGCAATCGACAGGCGGTTCGGCAGGCGTTCGGCGATGCGGGCAACGGCGCGCAGCAGGGTGATGGCGCGGTCGGTCGGTTCGGTATCGCCCGGATTGAACATCGGGCGGCCTTCCTGGTCGATCAGCTGGATGCGCAGGCCTTCCGGCGTCTCGTCGACAATGATGTGGTTGGACAGTTCGGCCAGTTCCGGCATGTCCTGCATCGCCTGGCGCAGCGACATGGCGGCCGAGTGAAGCTGGGCGGCGTCGCGGCGGGCCTGGGCCTCGGCCATGGCAGAGGCCATCACCTGGGCGGCAGATTCCTGGATCTCGTCCGGCGATTCCGGCGAGCCTTCCGGCGTCTGCTGGCGGTCGCGGTCATTGAGCTGCGGTGCCGACGGGGCGAGGCGCTGGCGCATCGAGCTGTCGCCGGAACCCTGCACGCCGTCATCGCCCGGGGCGGTGCCGGCCAGCGGTGCGCCGGAACCCGAGTTCGCGGGTGAGACGCTGGCGGGTGCGAAATAGTCGGCAATGCCGCGCTTTTGCTCAGGCGTGGTCGTGTTGATCAGCCACATCAGAAGGAAGAAGGCCATCATCGCGGTCACGAAGTCGGCATAGGCCACTTTCCAGGCGCCGCCATGGTGGCCGCCGCCTCCGCCCTTTACGACTTTCTTGATGACAATCGGCTGATCTTTCGACGCCATGTCCACCCGCCTTGTTTCCTTATCCCTCCCTCCTGTAGACGGTTAGCGTTAAGGCCAGGTTTCAAAAATCCCAGCTTGCGAGGTCGCCGTCTTGATCGACAGCCGCGAATTCAGAGATGCACTCGGGCGCTATCCGACCGGCGTGACCATCGTATCGGCCTTTCATGAGGGCCGGGCTGTCGGGATGACCGTGAATTCCTTCGCCTCGGTCTCGCTCGACCCGCCGCTCGTGCTGTGGTCGATCGAGTGCGAGACCGAGCGCTATGCGATGTTCCGGCACGCGCAGACCTACGCCATCAACGTGCTCGCAGCCGACCAGGCCGGGCTGGCCCATGCCTGTGCCCTGCAGCCGGACCTGCGCAATTGCCATGCGCTGTGGACCGGCGAGCAGGCGCCGCTGATCGATGGCGCCGTGGCACATTTCGTGTGCAGGCAGAGCGCCGTGCACCGTGGCGGCGATCACGACATCATCGTCGGCGAGGTGATCGATCTCGATACCCCGCGCGACGTGCCGGCTCTGGTCTTCTACACCTCGACCTATTGCGAACCGGGCTGAAGCTCCAGAACGCTCATGCCCTCGGGCACGGCATCCATCGTCCAGCCGGTCGGGATCTCCACATATTCGCCGCGGCCCCACAGCGGCGCCAGGTCGTCATAGTGCCGTGACATGACATTGCCGGACTGGCCGGTCGTGATCATGAAGCGCGAGGCGTCCGGTTCGGCCATGTCGTAGAGCGCCCGGTAGGAGGCGCCGTGGAAGACGTCATAACCCGGCGTGCGGTATGAGAAGTGGGCGACATTCACCGTCGAGCCATCGCCCGGGACCGGCGTCTCGATCGTGAACCAGTCCGACAGGACCGGGAAATCGGAAAACGGCGTGTGGGCGTGGCGCGCATAATGGGCATCGCCCCAGCGCCAGGCCGACATGTCGGCCCCGTGATCGCCCATTGTCTGTTCCATGGCGTCGTCGAGGGCCGGGCCGAGAAGGTCCAGGCAGGTTTCCACCGCTTCGGTCGTGCTGTCATCGCACCAGGCGCCCAGATCGCCGGTCAGCACATCGGTCATGAAGACGCGGCGGTCGGCATACCAGCGATCGAACAGATCGCCGAGATCGTCGGCATAGACGGCGCGCGACAGCGACCGCATCCAGGCGGCATAGATCAGCGGTTCTGCCCGGTCGACCGCCATGTCGGCATCCCAGCCGGCGAGCATCACAAGGGCTTCGCGGCCGGCTTCGCTGGCGGGCTCGGCGGTCATCAGGACCGGCAGGACCTGCCGCGCCATCACCGACACCGTATCGATCTGCAGCGCGGCCATGCTGTCCAGGTCGTGGCGGTCGGTGCTCTCGATACCCTCATAGATGCGCCGGATCCGGTTCACGCCATACCAGTCGCCGGTCAGATAGTGCGGATAGCCGTCCGGCACGATCTTGTTGTTGGCGGTGGCGATGAAACCGCGTTCGGGATTGCGGGTGTGGGGCAGGTCCTCGAAGGGAATGGTGGAGACCCAGTTGCCGTCGACATCGCGCACCGGAATGCGCGCCGGAGCGTAGAAGCCGATATCGCCATCGCGTGCGGCAAAGACCATGTTCTGCTGCGGCGCCACGAAATTGCGGACGGCATCGACAAAGTCCTGCCAGTCCTGACCGGCCAGAATATGCATGCCGACACCGGTCGTGGCGTCGTCCGGCTCGTCGAGCATCCATTGCAGGGCAAAGAAATCGGCGCCCTCGGGCACGGCGTAGGCGGGGAAGTGTTCCGGATCGAGCACCGGGCCTGTGGCCGTCTCGCGCCGTGTGATCGTGATGTCGTCACCGAAGCGCACGGCGATGATCTCCTCGCGCGAGCCGGTCACATCCGCCTCGGTCACGGCATGCAGATCGCCGACATCGGGGCCGGTATTGGTGAAACCCCAGGCGATATTGTCATTGCGCCCCAGCGTCACGAAGGGCGTGCCGGGCAGGGTGGCGCCGACCACCGACCCGTCCGGCGCGGTGATACGGGCGAGATACCAGATCGCCGGTGCGCGCAGGCCCAGATGCGGGTCGTTGGCCAGGATGGGCAGGCCGGACACGGTGCGGCTGCCGGAGAGCACCCAGTTGTTCGATCCGTCACGGCCATTGTCTTCCGGCCCCTGGGTCGGCGTTTCGATCTCGGGTGTCGCGGCCGCCTCCTCCAGCCCCAGATCGGCCATGGAGAGCGAGCGGGGGGCGTCGTCGGGATAGCGGCCGATGAATTCCAGCGTGCGCTCCGGGCCCAGATGCGCTTGCAATGCCGCAAGGCGCGGTTCCTCGAAGGCATTGCCGAACAGGTCGAGCGCGATCGCCTTGTAGACCACCACCGTGTCGGCCGGCGTCCAGGGTTCCGGCTGCATCATCAGGATCTGGAATTCCGGCGGCGCGACAAAGCCCGGCGCGTCGATCACGGCATTGACGCCGGCGGCATAGGCTTCCAGCGCCGCCTGGATGTCGGCCGGCAGGTTTTCCGCCGCGGTATCTGCCGCGGGACCGAGACCCATCGTGCGGAAGAAGATGTCGGAGGAGACGCCGGGCTCGCCCAGCACTTCGGCGACACGGCCGCGCAGGGCCCGCCGGGTGATTTCCATCTGCCACAGCCGGTCCTGTGCATGGGCGACACCGAGCGCGTAGAACGCGTCGCGATCGCGGTCGGCGAAGATGTGCGGAATGCCCCAGCTGTCGCGCACGATATGCGCAGTGTTCTGCAGGCCGGGGGCGTCCATCGTCCCGCTGGTCTGCGGCAGCGAGGCGTAGAGACGGTTGCCGACAATCAGCGCCGCAACAACGGCCAGGGCCAGCAGTCCGGCGACAGCCAGACCGGTATAGCGAAGAAGACGTGCGATCATGATGACTTGCTCCCCAATTGCCGGGAGACTAGCAAGGGGGGAACGCAAAGGGGAGAGCTTCATGGCGCGCTGCACGTTTCTCGGTCTGGGAGTGATGGGCTATCCGATGGCGGGCCACCTCGCCGGAGCCGGCCATGACGTCGTCGTCTGGAACCGCACCGCGGCGAAGATGGAGCAATGGGCGGCCGAGCATGCCGGCGTGTCAGCCCCCTCGGTCGAGGCGGCCGTTGCGGATGCTGATTTCGTCTTTGCCTGCCTGGGTGATGACCCGGATGTGCGTGCTGTGGCCGAACAGGCGATCCCGGCGATGAAGCCCGGCGCGGTGCTGGTCGATCACACCACGGCCTCGGCCGAGCTGGCGCGGGAGCTGGACCAGGCCGCCCGCGATGCCGGGATCGGTTTTCTCGATGCCCCGGTTTCGGGCGGTCAGGCCGGCGCGGAAAACGGTCAGCTGACCATCATGTGCGGCGGCGAGGCGGACACGTTCGCGCGCGCCGAGCCGGTGATGGATGCCTATGCCAAGGCGAGCTCGCTGATCGGTCCGGCCGGTGCCGGGCAATTGTGCAAGATGGTCAACCAGATCTGCATCGCCGGTATCGTCCAGGGCCTGTCCGAAGGCCTGCACTTCGCCAAGCGCTCGGGGCTGGACCCGGCCCTGGTGATCGGCGCGATCTCGAAGGGCGCGGCGCAGTCCTGGCAGATGGAAAACCGCTGGCAAACCATGGTGAAGGACGAGTTCGATTTCGGCTTTGCTATCGACTGGATGCGCAAGGACCTTCGCATCACGCTGGAAGAGGCCCGCCGCAATGGTGCGCGCCTGCCGGTGGCGGCGCTGGTCGACCAGTTCTATGCCGATGTGCAGGCGATGGGCGGCAATCGCTGGGACACCTCCTCGCTGATCGCGCGGCTGGAGCGTGACCTGTGAGCGATGAGGGCCAGCTGATCCGCACCGATCCGGTCGCGATGGGCGTGTGGAAACGCCTGACTTCGCTGTTCGCGACCTGGCGCATGCTGCTGGCCGGTTTCACCCGGCGCTCTCTGGCGCAGATGGCCAATGACCAGCTGACGCCGCTGACGCGGGCGGTGCACTGGAAGGTCGGGCTGGGCCTGCTGGGCGGCCTCGACGATGCCCAGGTCGAATTCCTGAAAACCTATGCCGCGCTCAATGCACATCGTGTCGAGCGGGTCTTCCGCACGACAACCCTGATTCTGGTTTCCGTCCCGGTCGCCGCCGTTTTCGGCATCTCGGAGATGGATCCGGAGTTCTGGGTGCGGATCGGGTTCGAGCGGATCGATACGCTGATCGGAATTCTCGGGGTGTGGATGGTGTGCAGCCTGATGATGATGGGCGCGGCCTGGCGGGCACGCGATCTGGCCGACCTGCTGGAGTTCGAGCATGCGCGTCGCGAGATGCTGGCGCGGCGGCGGGGCAAGGCGTGAGCGCAAGATGCGGTTGATCGAGCTGAGCTTCCGGGACGATGCGGCGCTTGTTGAACGCCTGATGGCGGCCAGCGAGCGCGCCGAACCGCTCGATACCGTGCTGAGCGAGCCCACCTCGCGCGGCCGGCGTGTGTTGCGTCTGGTCTTCGGCGATGGCGAGGGGCAGGCCGCGATCGATTCCATCAACGGTCTGATGGACGGTCTGGAGGACTGGCGCTTGGTCGTGCTGCCGGTCGAGGCTAGCCTGCCCAAGCCCGCGGCGAAACTGGTCGAGGCTTCGGCGCGCCGCAAATTCATCGCCCTGCGCGAGGAGCTCTACCAGGACGTGGCGGGCGGCGCGAAACTGCATCGCGACTTCCTGCTGCTGACCCTGTTGTCCACCATCGTCGCCGTGTTCGGCCTGTCCGCCGACAATGTCGCCGTGGTGATCGGCGCCATGGTGATTGCACCCTTGCTGGGCCCGATCCTCGCCTTCTCTTTTGCTTCGGCGCTGGGCGATCTGGAGCTGATGGCCCGTTCGGCACGCACGGCGCTGGTGGGCCTCGCCTTCGGCATGGCGCTGTCGGCCCTGATCGGCCTGGCGTTTGGCGCGGATCTGACGTCTGAGGAATTGTCCGGACGCACGGTTGTCGGGCTCGATTCCACCGTGCTCGCCCTGGCGTCGGGGGCCGCGGCAGCGCTGTCGATCGCGACGGGGCTGTCCTCTACCCTCGTAGGCGTGATGGTCGCTGTGGCGCTGTTGCCGCCGGCGGCGACGGCGGGCCTGCTGCTGGGCGCCGGCGAGACCGAACTCGCCCTGCGCGCCGGGCTCCTGCTGGCGATCAATGTGGTCAGCGTCAATCTCGCCGCGCTGCTGGTTTTCTTCTACAAGGGGATAAGGCCGCGCACCTGGCTCGAACGGCGCTCGGCGACGCGCTCGGTCTATATCAATCTGGCGGTCTGGGCCGTGCTGATCGTCGCCCTGACCGGGCTGGCGGTGCTGTTGACGGTCGAGACGGGCGAGGGGCTGCCGGTCGTGCCGGCGCTTCCCGAGGCAACAGGAGCAGGCGCATGAATGTCGAATTCCTGTTCACCCTGCTGGACTATGGCGGCATCGCCTTCTTCGCCTATTCCGGCGGCATGCTGGCCGCCCGCAAGACACTCGACCCGTTCGGCGCCGCCATTGTCGGCGCAGTGACGGGGATGGGCGGCGGTACGCTGCGCGATGTGCTCTTGGGACAATTGCCGGTCTACTGGATCGCCGAGCCGAACTATCTCGCGGTCGCCGTCGGTGGCGCGCTGCTGGGCTATTTCACCTCGCCCTGGGCGCAGGCCATCGCCACCCGCCGCGCCGCCCTGATCTGGGCCGACGCGATCGGACTTTCCGTTTTCTGCGTCATCGGCGCCGAGGCCGGTCTGGCAGCCGGGGCGCACTGGACCATCGCCATCCTCACCGGGATGATGAGCGCGGCCTTTGGCGGCCTCCTGCGCGATATCATCGTCAATGACGTGCCGCTGGT
The DNA here is from genome assembly GCF_017642925.1 of Maricaulis sp. Taxonomy (GTDB): domain Bacteria; phylum Pseudomonadota; class Alphaproteobacteria; order Caulobacterales; family Maricaulaceae; genus Maricaulis. Next base: position 16,531 of record NZ_JAEPOL010000032.1, read on the forward strand.
GCTGCGCGAGGACATCTACGCCCTTGCGGCAATGGCCGGCGCGGCGGCCTATGTGGCGGGACTGGCCCTGGGCTTCAACCCCAGCGCCGTGACCCTGGGGTCGGCGGCTCTTGCACTGATCCTGCGCGGCTGTGCGATCCGGTTCAAATGGTCTTTGCCTGCCGTGCGGATCAGCGAATAGGGTCTGGAACGCTTGGCGGCGTCTTTCCTCCCCAACGAGAGTTGGGGAGGGGGACCGCGAAGCGGTGGAGGGGCCGCCGGAGCGAAGCGCAGGCGGAATGTCGCGACAGGTTCGACGGCCCTCCCGGCGCTGCGCGCCGGCCCCTTCGACCCGCGGCTTCGCCGCGGCCCACTTCCCCACGTTCCGTGGGGAAGAAAGCGCGCTGGCGCCTTTCCTCCCCAACCGGTGTTGAGGAGGAAAGGACGCCCCGCTTCTATTCTCCCGACGGCATGCCCGGCACGAGGCGTTCGGCCGTCGCCATGACGATCACCATGAGAGACGCCGCCGACAGGACGGCGCCGTAATTGGTGAAAATGGCCGTGAGATACTCGCCCGCCGCCGGTATGGCGCCGAGCGCGCCGGCCCCGCCGGCGATCAGGAAAATGGCCGCCAGGATCACGGCGCGGCGGTGCTCTCCCTTGATGAAAAAGCCGCTGGCCAGACCCAGCAGCGCCAGTATCAGCCCGCCCCATTCGAAGCCGGATATGAAGGCGAAGACGATGGCGGCGATGGCCGCGACGGCCCAGACGATCTTGTCGAGTGACATGTGGATCTCCCCATTACTTTTCTTGAGTAACGCGTACACGAACCACAACAGAACGCCTGCAGCGTAGGCAAATATTTTCAGATTCGACAATAGAGATGTCGAAAAACGTGTGGAGTACTGGGTTCTGGTGCAGCAAAGGTGGCGATTGGCTACTTTTTGCCGGTGGCGGCAGCCGCCGCGAGTGCCTGATCGATATCGGCCAGCAGGTCGGCCGGTGTTTCCAGCCCGACCGACAGGCGCACCAGCGCGTCGGGCACCGGGCTGTCGGCGCCTTCGACGGGTTTGCGGTGCTCGATCAGGCTTTCCACCCCGCCCAGCGAAGTCGCCTGGATGAAGACGTTCGTGGCCGCCGCAAAGCGCCGCGCCGCCTCGAAACCGCCGGCCAGCTCGACCGACAGCATGCCGCCGAACCCGCCCGTCATCTGCCGCCGCGCCACATCGTGACCGGGATGGCCGGGAAGTCCGGGATAGTGCACGGCCGCAAGCCGCGTATCGGCAGCCAGCTGCTCGGCCAGCCACAGCGCGGTCCCGCTCTGGCGGGCATAACGCACATGCAGGGTGCGTAGGCCGCGCAGCAGGAGCCAGGTCTCGAAGGCGCCGGGAATGGCGCCGGTCTTGTTGTGGATCTCGCAGATATCGTCCCAGCGGGTGTCGCTCTTGCGGGTGACCAGTGCGCCGGCGAGCACGTCGGAATGGCCGTTGAGGTATTTGGTCGCCGAATGCATCACGAGATCCGCGCCCAGCTCCAGCGGCCGCGTGGTGCAGGGCGGGGCGCAGGTCGAGTCGACCGCCAGCGTGGCACCGACGGCGTGGGCGATATCGGCCGCCTTGGCGATGTCGACAATCGCCCAGGACGGGTTGGCGGGCGTTTCGATCCAGATCAGGTCGGTGGCGGGCCGCGCCGCGGCGGTGAGCGCATCCAGATCGCCGGGCGCAACGAGGTTCAGCGTGATCCGCTTCTTCGCCAGCGCCCGCTGCAAAAGGCCCCGCGCGCCGTAATACATCTCGGTCTGGGCGACGACATGCCCGCCCGCCGGCACGTTTTCCAGAACCGCCGCGATGGCCGCCATGCCCGAGGAAAACAGCCGCGCATCCGCCCCGCCGTCCAGCATGGCGAGCACCTGCGCCGCCTGCTGTTCGGTCGGTCCCTGCGGCCGGCGATAGTCCTGCGCCCCGATCAGCGCGTTATCGGCATCACGCGCATAGGTCGTCGAGCTGTGCAGCGGCGGAATGACCGCACCGGTCAGCCGGTCGATCGCATGCATGGCCTGCACGGTACGGGTTTCGCGGGTGGAGGAAGTCATGAGGCACGTCCCGGTGAAGCTGTCGCTATCGGGATATGGGCATGCCGCAGGCCGCGTTCGAGGTCAAAGGCTGAACGGGGTGAGTGTCGCCGGGAAGCGGGTCGCAGGACCGGTCAGGTTCGGCGGAGGAGAACGGGGCGCATACCCTGGATTGCCACCAGGCCGCATCCGGCAATAAGAAGCAGGATCGCGACAACCAGGCTGGTGGGGCCCAGCCACCCGGCCAGCCAGACGAAAACGGGAACGGACGCGAAGGCGATCAGCAGCACGAGCGCCAGCAGCCCGCCGGCCTGCCAGCCCAGAATGGCATCGCACTGACTGCAGGAAAACTGGCTGCCGGTATTCATGCGCCAGATCGTGTTGGCGGGCAGCTTTGCGCTGCAGGCCGGGCAGGTCTTGTGCATGGTAACGTTCCTACTGCGTAAGACCAAGGATAGCACGTCATGACTGCATGAAAACTCAGGGACTTTCTGGCCAATGTCCCGTGTCATCCCTGACGGATGCCCGGCGAAGGCCGGGCGCAGGTCCGGGACCCATAGTCCCGGTGCGTGTCCAGCTGTCGCGCATGTCGAGCCTGCTTTCGGTCAGAAGCGAGCGTATAGGTCCCTGTGTGTTGGAGGTGTTGTAGGCTGGTTG
>NZ_JAEPOL010000030.1 GCF_017642925.1 Maricaulis sp.
ACTTCTTCGCCGTGCCGCCGCCCTGCTCGGCCAGCACCATCGTGATCGCCGCCGTCAGCGTCGTCTTGCCGTGGTCAACGTGACCAATCGTGCCAATGTTCGCGTGCGGCTTAGTGCGCTCAAACTTTTCCTTCGCCATCGATCTCGCTCCGAAATCTCGTATTCGTTTCTACAGTGACCAGAGGTTCGCCTTAGGCGGACTTGGCAATGACTTCTTGTTCGACCGCCTTCGGCACAGGCTCGTAGTGGTCGAATTGCATGGTGAACTGGGCCCGGCCCTGAGTGGCAGAACGCAGGTTGTTGACGTAACCGAACATGTTCGCCAGCGGCACCATCGCATTCACGACGGTGGCGTTGCCGCGCATTTCCTGCCCGGCGATCTGGCCGCGGCGGGAGTTCAGGTCACCGATCACCGAACCGGTGTACTCGTCCGGCGTCACGACCTCGACCTTCATGATCGGCTCGAGCAGCTTCGGCGCACAGTGGTGCTTCGCTTCGCGGAAGGCCGCACGGCCGGCGATTTCGAAGGCCAGGACGCTGGAGTCCACGTCGTGATAGGCACCGTCGATCAGGGTCGCCTTGACGTCGATGACCGGGAAGCCGGCCAGCAGACCGTTTTCCATCACCGAATTCAGGCCCTTTTCGACGCCCGGAATGTATTCCTTCGGCACCGAACCGCCGACGATCTTGGATTCGAAGACGAAGCCCGAACCCGGCTCGCCCGGCTCGAATTCGATCTTCACGCGGGCAAACTGACCGGAACCGCCGGACTGCTTCTTGTGCGTGTAGTCGACCGTACCGGCCTGACCGAGCGATTCACGGTAAGCCACCTGCGGCGCACCGATATTCGCCTCGACCTTGAATTCGCGCTTCATGCGGTCGACCAGGATGTCGAGGTGAAGCTCGCCCATGCCCGCGATGATGGTCTGACCGGACTCTTCGTCGGTCTTCATGCGGAAGGACGGATCCTCGGCAGCCAGACGCTGCAGCGCAATGCCGAGCTTTTCCTGGTCACCCTTCGACTTCGGCTCGATCGCGAGCTCGATCACCGGATCCGGGAATTCCATACGCTCCAGGATGACCGGGCTGGACGGATCGCAAAGCGTGTCACCCGTCGTGGTGTCCTTGAGGCCCGCAATGGCGACGATGTCGCCGGCAAAGGCTTCCTTGATGTCTTCGCGCGAGTTCGAGTGCATCAGCAGCATACGGCCGATACGCTCTTTCTTTTCCTTCACCGTGTTGAGCAGGGACACGCCCGTCTCGAGGTGACCGGAATAGATGCGCGCGAAGGTGAGCGAACCGACGAACGGGTCGTTCATGATCTTGAAGGCCAGCAGCGACACCGGCTCGGAGTCCGAAGCCTTGCGCTTGGTGGGCTCGCCCGACTTGACGTCGATGCCCTTGATGGCCGCGATATCGATCGGGCTCGGCAGGTAATCCACAACGGCGTCGAGCAGCGGCTGGACACCCTTGTTCTTGAACGCCGTGCCGCACAGGACCGGGTTGAAGGCCAGAGCGATACAGCCCTTGCGGATCAGCGCCTTGAGCTGCTCTTCGGTCGGCTCTTCGCCTTCCAGATAAGCTTCCATCGCGGCTTCGTCCTGCTCGACGGCGGCCTCGACTAGCTTTTCGCGGTACTCGGCAGCCTTGTCGGCAAGCTCGGCACGGATTTCGCGCTCGTCCCAGGTGGCGCCCAGGTTTTCACCGTGCCACACTAGTTCTTTCATCTTGATAAGGTCGATGACGCCTTCGAAGTCGCTTTCCGAGCCGATCGGCAGCTGCGTGCACAGCGGCGTGGAACCCAGACGCTCTTCGATCATCTCGACACAGCGGTAGAAGTCGGCGCCCAGCTTGTCCATCTTGTTGATGAACACCATGCGCGGCACTTCATACTTGTCGGCCTGACGCCAGACCGTTTCGGTCTGCGGCTCGACACCGGCATTGGCGTCCAGACAGCACACGGCACCGTCGAGCACGCGCAGCGAACGCTCGACTTCGATCGTGAAGTCGACGTGTCCGGGCGTGTCGATGATGTTCAGGCGCTTGTCCTTCCAGAAACAGGTCGTCGCAGCCGAGGTGATCGTGATGCCACGCTCCTGCTCCTGCTCCATCCAGTCCATGGTGGCGGCACCATCGTGCACTTCACCAATCTTGTGGGACTTGCCGGTGTAATAAAGGATCCGCTCGGTCGTCGTCGTCTTGCCGGCATCGATGTGCGCCATGATGCCGAAGTTGCGGTAGTCCTCGATTTTGTAGTCGCGGGCCATTTCAAAGGGTCCTTGGTACGGGTCAGTGCCTGTGGATCGTTACCAGCGGTAGTGCGAGAAGGCGCGGTTGGCTTCCGCCATCCGGTGCGTGTCTTCGCGCTTCTTGACGGCGGTACCGCGATTGGCAGCAGCATCCATCAGTTCGGCAGCGAGACGCTCACGCATCGTGTTCTCGTTGCGACCACGTGCAGCACCGGTCAGCCAGCGGATCGCAAGAGCCTTCTTGCGGTCAGCACGGACTTCGACCGGAACCTGGTAGGTCGCACCACCAACACGGCGGGAGCGGACCTCAACTTCCGGGGCCACATTGTCCATGGCATCGTGGAAGACGCGGATCGGTTCGCGCTTCAGCTTGTCCTCGACGATGTCGAGGGCGCCATAGACGATACGCTCGGCGACCGACTTCTTGCCGTCGAGCATGATGTAATTCATGAACTTCGTGAGATCGCGATCTCCGAACTTCGGGTCCGGATGAATCTCGCGTTTCTCTGCGCGGTGACGACGCGACATGGACGTCTCCCTTACTTAGGACGCTTGGCGCCGTACTTGGAACGGCGTTGCTTGCGGTCCTTGACGCCCTGGGTATCCAGAACGCCGCGAAGAATGTGATAGCGGACACCCGGAAGGTCCTTCACGCGGCCACCGCGGATAAGAACGACGGAGTGTTCCTGAAGATTGTGCCCCTCGCCCGGAATGTAGCTCACAACCTCATGCCCGTTCGTCAGACGCACTTTGGCGACTTTACGCAGGGCCGAGTTCGGCTTCTTCGGGGTCGTGGTGTAGACACGCGTGCAAACGCCACGGCGCTGCGGGCAAGCCTGAAGGGCCGGCACCTTGTTGCGCTTCGGCTTGTCTTTCCGCGGCTTGCGAATGAGCTGGTTGATTGTGGGCATCCCGCTCTAATCCGTTCCTAATCTCAAAGACCACGCCCCTCAGCACCGGAATGGAACTGATGGACGCAAATGACGACACCGACGTTCGAGCGCGAGGCCCGCACGGCGGCATCTAGGGTTTTTCCGTTACCGTGGATGACGTCTAACCGCTTGGGTTACGGCTCATCCTCAAAACGAGCGCGGAAACTACGCATGCGACTCGGTTCCGTCAAGCGCTTGTTCAGACATTTTCAGAGGCTTGCACGGTAAACGCAGCAGTCATGAAAAAGGCCGCCGGTCACCCGGCGGCCTTTTGCCTGTTTAGATTGGGCTTTCCGGCCCGAAACGCCTACTCGGCCTTGCCTTCGGACGCCATTTCTTCGGCAGCGGCCTCGGCGATTTCCGCCGGCAGACCTTCCGCTTCCACGGCCGTCGCCCGCTCGGCTAGCATCTCGGCATCGAGGTCGTCGGCCAGCGCCTGGTACTGACGCATCATCGCGCCGGTACCGGCCGGGATGAGTCGACCCACGATGACGTTCTCCTTGAGGCCTTCGAGCATGTCTTCCTTGCCCTGCACGGCGGCCTCGGTGAGGACGCGTGTCGTCTCCTGGAAGGAGGCCGCAGAGATGAAGGAGCGCGTCTGCAGCGAAGCCTTGGTAATGCCCAGCAGGACCGGCTCGCCGGTTGCCGGACGCTTGCCCTCGGCCTCGAGCTTCTCATTGGTCTCCAGGAACTCGATCTTGTCGACCTGCTCGGCCGCCAGGAAGGTGCTCTCGCCGGGATCCTTGACCTCGATCTTCTGCAGCATCTGGCGAACGATCACTTCGATGTGCTTGTCGTTGATCGGCACGCCCTGCAGTCGATAGACCTCCTGGATCTCGTTGATCAGGTAGTTGGCCAGCGACGGGACACCCAGGATGGACAGGATGTCGTGCGGCGCCGGGTGACCGTCGAGCAGGTATTCGCCCTTCTGGATATAGTCGCCTTCCTGGACCGTCAGGTGCTTGCCCTTGGGCACCAGGTACTCGACCTTCTCCATGTTCTCGTCATCCGGCACGATGGCGATGCGGCGCTTGTTCTTGTAGTCGCGGCCGAACTCGACGCGGCCGGTGATCTCGGCGATCACGGCGTGGTCCTTCGGACGACGGGCTTCGAACAGTTCCGCAACGCGCGGCAGACCACCGGTGATGTCCCGGGTCTTGGCACCTTCGGTCGGGATACGGGCAACGATATCACCCGGGCGCACCGTGTCACCGGAGCTGACCGAGAGAATGGCGCCCACGGCGAGCATGTAGCTGGCGGTGGAACCGGACGCGAGCTTGATGGGGTCACCGTTCTCGTCCTGGATGACGATGGTCGGCTGGATCGCCGAGGCCTTGGCCCCGCCACGCCAGTCGATCACCACCTTGGACGCGATACCCGTCGCTTCGTCGGTCTCTTCCTTCACGGACACGCCGTCGATGATATCGACGAACTTCACCGTACCGCCGACTTCCGACACGATCGGAGCGGTATACGGGTCCCATTCGGCCAGACGCATGCCGCGTTCGGACTTGTCGCCTTCCTTGACCTTCAGCTTGGTGCCGTAGCCCAGCTTGTAGCTTTCACGCTCCTTGCCGTCCTTGTCGACAACCGCGACCTGCATGTTGCGGCTCATCACGATCAGATCGCCGTCGGCATTCGTCACCGTCGACGGGTTCTTGAAGGTGATCTTGCCTTCATGCGCCGCTTCGATGAAGGACTGCTCGGACACCTGGGCCGTACCGCCGATGTGGAAGGTCCGCATCGTCAGCTGGGTACCCGGTTCACCGATCGACTGGGCCGCGATCACGCCGACGGCTTCGCCGATATTGACGCGCGTACCGCGTGCCAGGTCCCGGCCGTAGCAGGTGGCGCAGACGCCGACGCGGGTTTCGCAGGTCAGCGGCGAGCGTGCGAACACGCTCTGGACGCCGGCCGCCTCGATCGCCGCAGCAAGATCCTCGTCGATATAGGTGTCGGCCGGGCAGATCACTTCGCCCTCGCCATTCTTCACCTCGGCAGCGGTCGTGCGGCCCAGGATGCGCTGCTCCAGGGAGACGACCACATCACCGCCATCGACAACGGCGCCGATCTCGAAGCCTTCGGACGTGCCGCAATCCTCTTCGGTGATGATGCAGTCCTGGGCGACGTCGACGAGACGGCGGGTCAGGTAACCCGAGTTCGCCGTCTTCAGCGCGGTGTCGGCCAGGCCCTTACGGGCACCGTGCGTCGAGTTGAAGTACTCGAGAACGGTCAGGCCTTCCTTGAAGTTCGAGATGATCGGCGTTTCGATGATCTCGCCGGACGGCTTGGCCATCAGGCCGCGCATACCGGCCAGCTGCTTCATCTGGTTCTTCGAACCCCGGGCACCGGAGTGGGCCATCATGTAGACCGAGTTGACCTCGGAGACGCGGCCATCTTCGCCGATGGACGTCTTGGAGATCTCGTCCATCATGGCGTCGGCCACGTTGTCCGTACACTTCGCCCAGGCATCGACGACCTTGTTGTACTTCTCGCCCTTGGTGATCAGACCGTCGACATATTGCTGCTCATAGTCGGCGACGAGCGCACGGGTGGCGCCCACCAGATCGGCCTTGGCATCCGGGATCAGCATGTCGTCCTTGCCGAACGAGATGCCGGCCTTCGCCGCTTCCTTGAAGCCCAGACCCATGATCTGGTCGCAGAAGATCACCGTCGCCTTCTGGCCGCAGTGGCGATAGACGTGGTCGATCAGGCCGCCGATCGCCTTCTTCGTCAGCAGTTCGCCGACGATTTCCGGCTGCATCTTGGCGTGCTTGGGCAAGAGGTCGATGATCATCTTCCGGCCCGGCGTGCATTCGATCACCTTCGTGATCGGCTCACCGTTCTCGTCGATGCCTTCCCAGCGTGCCTTGATCTTGGCGTGGAGCGAGACGACGCCGCTTTCCAGCGCGGCTTCCATTTCCGCGCGGGAACCGAAGGCCATGCCCTCGCCCGGCTCGTTCTCGTTCATCACCGACAGGTAGTACAGGCCCAGAACGATATCCTGGGACGGCACGATGATCGGCTTGCCGTTGGCCGGCGAGAGGATGTTGTTGGTCGACATCATCAGCGTGCGCGCTTCCAGCTGGGCTTCCAGCGAGAGCGGCACGTGAACAGCCATCTGGTCACCGTCGAAGTCGGCGTTGAAAGCCGCGCAGACCAGCGGGTGCAGCTGGATGGCCTTGCCTTCGATCAGCTTCGGCTCGAAGGCCTGGATGCCCAGACGGTGCAGCGTCGGCGCCCGGTTCAGCATGACCGGGTGCTCGCGGATAACCTCGTCGAGCACGTCCCAGACTTCCGGACGCTCCTTTTCGACCAGCTTCTTGGACTGTTTGACCGTGCCCGAAAGCCCCTTGGCGTCGAGACGCGCATAGATGAAGGGCTTGAACAGTTCGAGCGCCATCTTCTTCGGCAGGCCGCACTCGTGCAGCTTGAGATCCGGGCCGACGACGATGACCGAACGGCCGGAATAGTCGACACGCTTGCCGAGCAGGTTCTGGCGGAAACGGCCCTGTTTACCCTTCAGCATGTCGGACAGCGACTTCAGCGGACGCTTGTTGGCGCCGGTGATGACGCGGCCGCGACGGCCATTGTCGAACAGGGCATCGACCGATTCCTGCAGCATCCGCTTTTCGTTGCGGATGATGATGTCCGGTGCACGCAGCTCGATGAGGCGCTTCAGGCGATTGTTCCGGTTGATGACGCGGCGGTAGAGATCGTTCAAGTCCGACGTCGCGAAACGGCCGCCATCGAGCGGCACGAGCGGACGCAGTTCCGGCGGGATCACCGGAATGACCGTCATGATCATCCATTCCGGCCGGTTGCCGGACGAGATGAAGTTTTCAAGCAGCTTGAGGCGCTTGGCATACTTCTTCAGCTTCAGCTCCGAGCCGGTCTCCTTCATGTCCTCACGGACCTTCGCGGCTTCCGCCTCGAGGTCCATGGCAATCAGGATTTCGCGGACGGCTTCCGCACCGATGCCGGCGGTGAAGGCGTCTTCGCCATACTCGTCCTGCGCGTCCATATACTCCTCTTCCGAGAGAAGCTGGAACGGCTGCAGCGGGGTCAGGCCCGGCTCGATAACGACATAGTTCTCGAAGTAGAGCACGCGCTCCACATCCTTCAGCGCCATGTCGAGGATCATCGCGATCCGCGACGGCAGCGACTTCAGGAACCAGATGTGGGCGACCGGCGCAGCAAGCTCGATGTGGCCCATGCGCTCGCGACGGACGCGGGCCAGGGTCACTTCAACGCCGCACTTCTCGCAGACGATACCCTTGTACTTGATGCGCTTGTACTTGCCGCACAGGCACTCATAGTCCTTCACCGGGCCGAAGATGCGGGCGCAGAACAGGCCGTCGCGCTCCGGCTTGAAGGTCCGGTAGTTGATGGTTTCAGGCTTTTTGACCTCGCCGAAAGACCAGGAAAGGATCTTTTCCGGGCTCGCGAGGGCAATCCGGATCCGGTCGAAGGACGGGCCTTCGGCAGCCGGATTGAAGATGTTCATGACGTCGTGATTCATGTCGCCGTCTCCCAAAAGGGGCAAGCGGGACAGGGCCAGCCCTGTCCCGCGATATAAGGTTCGGCCTTAGCCGTTTTTCAGTTCGACATTGAGGCCGAGGGAACGCATTTCCTTCACGAGCACGTTGAAGCTCTCCGGAACGCCGGCTTCGAAGGTGTCGTCGCCGCGCACGATGGCCTCGTAGACCTTCGTCCGGCCGGCCACGTCATCCGACTTCACCGTCAGCATTTCCTGCAGCGTGTACGCCGCACCATAGGCTTCCAGGGCCCACACTTCCATCTCACCGAAGCGCTGACCGCCGAACTGCGCCTTACCGCCCAGCGGCTGCTGGGTCACGAGCGAGTACGGACCGATCGAGCGGGCGTGGATCTTGTCGTCCACCAGGTGGTGCAGTTTCAGCAGGTGCTTCACACCCACCGTAACCTTGCGGCGGAAGGGCTCACCGGTCTGGCCGTCATACAGGGTGACCTGGCCCGACGGATCGAAACCGGCCTTCTCCAGCATGGCGGACACGTCCGGCTCGCGGGCACCGTCGAACACCGGAGTCGCGATCGGCACGCCATTGGCCAGGTTGCGGCCCAGCTCGGCGATATCGGCATCGGTTTCCGGCAGCTCGTCCTCGCCGTAGACACGCTTCAGCTCGGACTTCAAGGCTTCGACGGAACCGTCGCGCTGATAGGCTTCGTACGCATCGCCGATCTGGCGGCCCAGACCACGGCAGGCCCAGCCAAGGTGGGTCTCCAGGATCTGGCCGACATTCATCCGCGACGGCACGCCCAGCGGGTTCAGCACGATGTCGACGGCTTCACCGTTTTCCAGGAAGGGCATGTCCTCGATCGGATTGATCTTGGAGATAACACCCTTGTTGCCGTGACGGCCGGCCATCTTGTCGCCGGGCTGAAGCTTGCGCTTCACCGCAACGAACACCTTGACCATCTTCATCACGCCCGGCGGCATTTCGTCGCCACGCTGCAGCTTGTCGACCTTGTCCTCAAAGCGGCGATCCAGACGGGCCTTGCTGTCGTCGTACTGCTTTTGCAGCGCTTCGACTTCACCCATGGCCTTCTCGTCGTCGAGACCGATGCGCCACCACTGCGAACGCGGGGTCTCGTCGAGCGCCTCCTGGGTCACCTTGCCCTTGGCAAAGCCGCGCGGACCGGAGACCGCCGTCTTGCCGAGCAGGAGATCGCCCAGACGCTGATAGATATTGCGCTCGAGAATGTGCAGCTCGTCGTCGCGGTCCTTGCCGAGACGCTCGATTTCCTCACGCTCGATCGAGATCGCGCGCTCGTCCTTGTCGACACCGTGACGGTTGAAGACGCGGACTTCCACGACCGTACCGGTGGCACCGGACGGCATGCGCAGGGAGGTGTCGCGAACGTCGGAGGCCTTTTCGCCAAAGATGGCGCGCAGAAGCTTTTCTTCCGGCGTCATCGGGCTTTCGCCCTTCGGCGTCACCTTGCCGACCAGGATGTCACCGGGACCGACTTCGGCGCCCACGGCCACGATACCGGCTTCGTCGAGATTGCGCAGGGCTTCCTCGCCGACATTCGGGATGTCGCGCGTGATTTCCTCCGGACCCAGCTTGGTGTCGCGGGCCGCGATCTCGAACTCTTCGAGGTGGATCGAGGTAAAGACGTCGTCGCGCACGATGCGCTCGGAGATCAGGATCGAGTCCTCGAAGTTGTAGCCGTTCCACGGCATGAAGGCGACGACCACGTTCCGGCCGAGCGCGAGCTCGCCCAGATCGGTCGACGGACCGTCCGCGATGATGTCACCGGCCTTCACCTCGTCACCCACGCGCACGATCGGGCGCTGGTTGATACAGGTGGACTGGTTGGAGCGCTGGAACTTGGACAGGCGGTAGATGTCGACGCCCGACTTGGCGGCATCGAGATCTTCCGTGGCCCGGATAACAATACGGGTCGCGTCGACCTGTTCGATCACGCCGCCCCGGCGCGCCGCAATGGCAGCACCGGAATCGCGGGCCACAACACCTTCCATGCCGGTCCCGACGAGAGGCGCTTCCGCCTTCACGAGCGGCACGGCCTGACGCTGCATGTTCGAACCCATGAGGGCGCGGTTGGCGTCGTCGTTTTCCAGGAAGGGAATGAGCGCCGCAGCGACCGAAACCACCTGTTTCGGCGACACGTCGATATATTCCACGTCCTCACGCGGAACGAGCGTCACTTCACCGCCGATACGGCAGTTCACGAACTCGTTGTCCAGCTCGCCATTCTCGTTCACGTGCGCGTTCGCCTGGGCGATTGCGTAGCGCGACTCCTGCATGGCGGAGAGATAGTCGACCGTCTCGGTCAGCTTGCCGTTCTCGACCCGGCGGTACGGGCTTTCGATGAAGCCGTACTTGTTGACGCGGGCATAGGTCGACAGCGAGTTGATCAGGCCGATATTCGGACCTTCCGGCGTTTCAATCGGGCAGATCCGGCCATAGTGGGTCGGGTGCACGTCGCGCACTTCGAAGCCGGCACGTTCGCGGGTCAGACCACCCGGGCCAAGCGCCGAGAGGCGGCGCTTGTGCGTCACTTCGGACAGCGGGTTGGTCTGGTCCATGAACTGCGACAGCTGCGAGGAGCCGAAGAATTCGCGCACCGCAGCCGCGGCCGGCTTGGCGTTGACCAGGTCGTGCGGCATGACCGTCTCGATATCGACCGAGGACATGCGTTCCTTGATCGCGCGCTCCATGCGCAGAAGGCCGATGCGATACTGATTTTCCATCAGCTCGCCGACCGAACGCACACGGCGGTTGCCGAGATTGTCGATGTCGTCGATTTCACCACGGCCATCGCGCAGATCCACGAGGGTCTTCAGCACGGCCAGGATGTCTTCCTTGCGCAGCGTGCGGACATCATCCGGACAATCCAGGTCCAGACGCATGTTCATCTTCACGCGGCCCACAGCCGACAGGTCGTAGCGTTCCGGGTCGAAGAACAGGCCCTGGAACATGGCCTCGGCCGTTTCCGGCGTCGGCGGCTCGCCCGGACGCATGACGCGGTAGATATCGACCAGCGCCTGCTCGCGGCTTTCATTCTTGTCGACCGCCAGCGTGGTCCGGATGTAGGGACCGATACCCGTGGCCGGGTCGATGTCGAGCAGGTTGAGAACCTTGACGCCGGTTTCCTTCAGCGTGTCGAGGATTTCCTGGGTCAGCTCGTCGCCGGCTTCCGCAAAGATCTCGCCGGTTTCCAGATTGACCATGTCTTCGGCCAGATAGCCGGACAGCAGGAATTCGTCGGAAACCAGCAGAGCTTCCAGACCGTCCTCGGCCAGCTTGTTGGCCGCGCGCGCGGAGATTTTCTTGCCGGCCGGAGCGACGATATCGCCCGTCTTGGCGTCGACCAGATCGCGCACCGGCTTGGCGCCGCGCCAGCGTTCCTTCACGTAAGGAACGGTCCAGCCCTTCTTGGCGAACTTGTACTCGACCGTGTTGTAGAAGGTCGAAAGAATCTCTTCCTTGTCCAGGCCCAGCGCATACAGCAGCGTCGTCGCCGGCAGTTTGCGGCGGCGGTCGAGGCGCATGTGTACCACGTCCTTGGCATCGAACTCGAAATCGAGCCAGGAGCCGCGATAGGGAATGATCCGTGCGGCGAAGAGATATTTGCCCGAGGCATGGGTCTTGCCACGGTCATGGTCGAAAAAGACGCCCGGCGAACGGTGCATCTGCGAAACGATGACCCGCTCGGTACCGTTGACGACGAAGGTGCCCTTGTCCGTCATGAGCGGGATATCGCCCATATAGACGTCCTGCTCCTTGATGTCCTTGACCGAACGCGCGCCGGTTTCCTCGTCAACATCGAACACGATCAGACGCATTTTGACCTTCAGCGGAGCCGCGAAGGTCATGTCACGCTGCTGGCATTCCTCGACGTCGAACTTCGGCGCTTCGAATTCGTAGGACACGAAGTCCAGCACAGCACGCTCAGCGAAATCCTTGACGGGGAAGACCGACTTGAAGACGGCCTGCATGCCCGTATCGCCCCGCTCGCTTGACGGGACTTCCTTCATCAGGAAGTGCTCATAGGAGCTTTTTTGAACTTCGATGAGGTTCGGCATCGCGACCGTTTCCGGAATGCGACCGAACGTCTTGCGAATCCGCTTCTTGCCGGTGAACGACAGACCCATGTCGGCTCCCTTCGCAGACAGCACTGCGCCATAGATGCGGGGTTCGTCCCCGCGCCGCCGTTCCGAGTGGCCCGGCCCTGCCCGTCAAAGACGCAGCGGCCCGGTCCGGATTATGCGGCCCCGCCTGGAACGGCAGCGGAGGGACCGCGAAACGCAAAGACGGGCTAGCGGACGCGCAGGATACCCCGCGCGCCCGCCGCACCGTTCAGGTCACGCCGTAGCGTGATTATTTCAGCTCGACCGTAGCGCCGGCTTCTTCGAGCTTCTTCTTGATCTCTTCGGCTTCGGCCTTCGGAGCACCTTCCTTGACCGCCTTCGGAGCGCCTTCGACCAGGTCCTTGGCTTCCTTCAGACCCAGGCCGGTGATGGCACGGACTTCTTTGATGACGTTGATCTTCTTGTCGCCAGCCGAAGCCAGGATAACGTCGAATTCGTCCTTCTCTTCAGCAGCGGCAGCGCCAGCGTCGCCACCGGCCGGACCGGCAACCGCGACAGCAGCCGCAGCCTTGATGCCTTTTTCTTCGAGAAGATCGTTCAGTTCCTTGGCTTCAAGGATGGTGAGCGAGAGAAGTTCGTCGCAGAGTTTAGCTACATCAGCCATTTGTTCAATTCCTTGTCGTGTTCAGTGTGTCAGTTCGTTAGCGGAGAATGACGTTATGCTTCGGCTTTTTCGCGGATAACCTCGATGGCGCCAGCCAGACCCTGGCCCGGGGCCATGATACGCTGGGCAACCTGCGAAGCCTGACCCGTGAGACGGGCCGCGATGGTGGCGATAAGCTCTTCGCGGGACGGCATCTTGGACAGGGCGTCGATGCCTTTGGCGTCGAACACTTCCTCTTCCATGAAGCCGCCGAGAATGACGAGCTTGTCGTTGGACTTCGCGTAGTCCACCAGCACCTTGGGCGCAGCAACAAAGTCTTCCGAGTAAGCGATGGCGACCGGACCCGCGAACAGGTCGGAGGCGCCTTCACCCGGCTTGCCTTGCAGAGCGATCTTGGCGAGGCGGTTGCGAACCACCTTGAATGTGCCGCCGAGCTCACGGAGCTTGGCACGCAGATTCGTCATTTCCGCAACGGTCATGCCCGTATAGTGGGCCATCACCACGGATCCAGCGTTCGAGAAGATGCCTTCCAGCTCTTCAACGGACGCTTCTTTTTGATTGCGATCCATTTTGCGGACTCCCTGTTTGAACCGTCCACCACGGACGGTCCGGTGAAAACGCCGTCGAGCGCCTTCCCCGTTTCAAGGGTTCGGGCGCGCCCACGGCGCGTCCTGTCCCAGGGCTTGAACCAACAGACCTTACGAACAAGGCCATATTGTTCATGCTCTGTCTCACACAGGGCCCAAACTGGATTAAGGCAGAACCTTGAAAAGGCCCCGCCCCCTGCGATCTCGGACAGGTCCGGTCTTCACCCACAACGCGTGGCGAAGAACCGGATCAGCCCGGCCGGATAAAGCCTGCCGGGCTGAAACTCAAGTGTCTTTTACGTCGAATTAAGCCGCGGAGGCTTCCGACGTGTCGATTTTCACGCCCGGCCCCATGGTCGAGGACAGCGCGATCCGACGAATATAGGTGCCTTTGGCGCCCGTCGGCTTCGACTTGACGATGGCGCCGATCAGGGCGCGAACATTCTCGACCAGCTGCGCTTCGGTGAAGCTCGCCTTGCCGACGCCGGCGTGCACGATGCCCGCCTTCTCGACACGGAACTCCACGGCACCGCCCTTGGACGCTGCAACGGCCTTGGTCACATCCATGGTGACCGTGCCGACCTTCGGGTTCGGCATCATGCCGCGCGGGCCAAGCACCTTACCGAGACGGCCAACCAGCGGCATCATGTCCGGGGTCGCGATGACTTTGTCGAAATTGATATTGCCGCCCTGGACCTGTTCCATCAGGTCTTCGGCGCCCACAACGTCGGCACCGGCCTTCTTGGCCTCTTCAGCCTTCGGGCCCTTGGCGAACACCGCGACGCGAACCGTACGGCCCGTGCCGTTCGGCAGCTCGCAGACACCGCGGACCATCTGGTCGGCGTGACGCGGGTCGACACCCAGATTGACGGCCAGTTCGATCGTTTCGTCGAACTTTGCCTTGGCATTGGCCTTCACGTGCTTGACCGCTTCGTCGACCGTATAGAGGTGATCGCGGTCGATGGTTTCACGCGCAGACGCGAGACGTTTTCCGATAGTCGCCATGATCCCTACTCCGTCACTTCCAGACCCATGGAACGGGCGGAGCCGGCGATGATCTTCGTCGCCTGGTCGAGGTCGTTCGCATTGAGGTCCTTGAACTTGGCTTCCGCGATCTCGCGGCATTGCGCCATCGAGACGGAACCGGCCGAAGTCTGGCCCGGGGCCTGGCTGCCCTTCTGGATCTTCGCGGCCTTCTTCAGATAGAAGCTCGCCGGCGGCGTTGCGATCTCGAAGGTAAAGGACTTGTCCGAGAAGACGGTGATGGTGGTCGGGATCGGCATCCCTTTTTCCATCTCCTGGGTCTTCGCGTTGAAGGCCTTACAGAATTCCATGATGTTCACGCCGCGCTGACCCAGGGCCGGGCCGATCGGCGGGGACGGGTTTGCTGCGCCCGCGGGCACTTGCAGCTTGATATAGCCGTCGATTTTCTTGGCCATGTCTCCACTCCATCAACAGGACGCGACCATCGCGTCCTTGGGGGTTTGCGGTACGGCCCGGCATGGACTTGGCGCCGGCACCTCCCGCACGTCACACGCGCTACTGGGTCTTTTCGACCTGCGCGTATTCCAGCTCGACCGGGGTGGCCCGGCCGAAAATATTGATTGCCACCTTGAGACGGCCGTTCTCGTCGTCGACCTCTTCCACGACGCCGTTGAAGCTGGCGAAGTGACCGTCGATGACATTCACCGTCTCGCCGATCTCGTAATTGACCGTCGGACGCGGACGCTCGGCGTCCTCTTCCATCTGGCCCAGGATCCGCTTCACTTCGTTCTCGGACACCGGAATCGGCTTCTTGCCCGAACCGAGGAAGCCGGTGACCTTCGGCGTCGACGTGACCAGGTGATAGGCTTGGTCCGTCATGTCCATCTTCACCAGGACATAGCCCGGGAAATACTTGCGCTCGGCGTTCACCTTGCGGCCCTTGCGGACCTCGACCACGTCCTCGGTCGGGACGAGAATCTCTTCGAACTTGTCTTCAAGCCCCTGGATCGCGGCTTCGGTCCGGATCGCCTCGGCGACCTTCTTCTCGAAGTTCGAATAGGCGTGCACGATATACCACTTGGCAGACATACAGCCTCCTCCTACGAGCCGAGCGACAGCAGGAACTGGACGGTTTCGCGGATCGCGAAGTCCACACCCCAGAAGAACAGCATGGCAATGGCCGAAAGGATCAGCACGAGGATCGTCGAAACGATCAACTCCTGCCGCCCGGTCCAGGTCACCTTGCGGGCCTCCTGACGCACCTGCGCCAGATACTGGAACGGGCCGACCCGGCGCTTTTTCGGCGCTGCCGTATCCGCCTTGGCCTGCGCCGGCGTCTTGTTATTCGCGTTCCGCGTCATTCGCTTCCATCTGGCCCCTCGGGGCCCTGTTTGCAATCGGCGCCACGGTCATGCGGCGCAAAATTCCGTCAGAGCGGCATGGCAGGGGCGGAGGGACTCGAACCCCCGACCCTCGGTTTTGGAGACCGATGCTCTACCAACTGAGCTACACCCCTGTACCACGCGCGCGGAGTAGCACGGTGAGCCAGCCACCGCCACATCCGAAGCGCAGCTGTCTACAATGCAGAGCGCCATAAGAAAACAGCTAAAACGCATATTGCTGCGCTTATTCGCAACCCGGCTTCAGGCGTCGGAGATCCGCCTTGCGTCGACGACCCATGCCAGGGCCCCGCTCTGCCCTGGAGCTTCGAGCACGGAAAGCGGCGACACCGCGAGGCCCGCGGCATCCAGACGGCCCACAATACCTCGCATATCGTCCTCGGACTGGGCCACATCCAGCATGGATGTCATGCGGTGCTGGAAAGCTGCGGTATCGGACTTCTGCCCATTGATCCAGGCCGTTACGTCGGAGGGCGCAAAATGACCCAGACGCCCCGCCAGGGTTCGGCAATCCGCCACAAGACGGGCAACATGCTCACGGGCCGGACCGTGGCTGGCAATCGCCAGAGCCTCTCCCACGGCGTCCAGCGCCGCGCGCAGATTGTCGACGCATTCGCGAGCCCGGGCGTCCGGCACCTCCCCCGCAGCGGCTAGCGGAATGTCTTTGGCATAGTCGGCCATCCGTTCGAACAGATTGCTGTCGATGACAGTCGTCAGGAGAGCGGCCACGTCCCCGCAGGCCGCCTCGACGACGCCACCACGACAATGAACCAGCGCATGCAGCTGACCTCCCGCGTCGAGAACACGGGCGGCCTCGGAAAATGCCGCCTGCCCCGCATATTCCAGACCGTACTGGCTGACGGCGCAGGTCACGGCCGCGTCTGCAAAGGGCAAGGCCGAACTGTCTGCAGCAACAGGCAGCGCATTCAGCGCGCCGGCCGCCATCTGGACGGCAGGGGGCGCGACATCGCAGCAGATCGCCCGCGGCAGATCATCGGAGCTTCGCGCAAAAACCTGTTCGGCAAAGCGCAGGACCTCGCCTTCGCCACAGGCCAAATCGAGCAGGGACGTGACGCCCCCCTCCTCGATCCTGTCCGAGAAATACCGGGACCAATGCGCGTCGAGCACGTCTGCGACCCGGGGATCGCGATAGCGATGCTCATCGCCCGGGCTGCGCCCGGCCCAGAACTGCCCCCAGGCAGCCGCTTCGCTCGTTTGAGTACGACCCCCCAACATTACGGGCATGTTAGGGAAGCATCGCGCGAAGGCAACTCCTTCGCTGCACCGCAACGCGGCAATCCGCAAAAGAAAAGGGCGGGCCCGAAGACCCGCCCTTCCCCAAGTGTATTAAGTCTGTCGACTAGAAGCGCAGGTTGGCGCCCAGGAACAGACGACGGCCGAACGGATCGTACGTGGCCGGATAGGTGTTGGCCTGCTCGGACGAGGTCGAGGTCAGAACCGGCGGCTCTTCATCCGTCACGTTTTGCAGACCCAGCGAAACGCGGACGGTTTCGCTGACGTCGTAACCGAAGGTCACGTCGAAGTAGTTGTAGGCGTCGATCGACAGCTCGCGGTCGGAAACGAGGCCCGTGTAGGACGGCTCGATGTCGACACCGCCAATGTGGCGCCAACGCAGGGACGTCGTCAGGTTGCCCCAGTACCAGCTCGCCTGAGCGACGTGCTTGTATTCCGGGGTCGGCTCGCCGCACTGACCGGAGAACTGGCCCTCACAGGCGACGAAACCAGCGACTTCGGACGTCTGGTAGCCGTTGCCGATCGTGAAGGTCGAGTAGTAGTTGACCGAGAAGGAACCGAGGTCGGGCGACAGGCCCATTTGCTCGGCATCCCACATGTAGTCAACGCGGACGTCGACACCTTCAGCTTCGAACACAGCGAGGTTCGAAGAGAACAGTTCCGGCATGAACGGGTTGGCCATTTCACCGGTGCTCGGGTTACGAGCGCCTGCGAAGAAGGCACAAGCCGACTGGATGTCCTGACGATAGCACTCGTCCAGCAGGTTCTGCAGGGACGGGGTCGCAATCGCGTCTTCGATCTCGATGTTGTAGTAGTCGACCTGCATCGTGAAGCCGCTGATGAAGTTCGGCTGCCACACAGCACCAATGGTGAAGGTGTCAGCGGTTTCTTCGTCCACGGTGGCGTTACCGCCGAACAGGGCTTCGATCTGTGCGTTCGACTGGAAGGACGTGCCGACAGCCGCCGCGGGAACACCCGAAGCAATACAGTTGGCAACGATCACATCACCGTCGAAGGAACCCAGACCGCCGGAGCACGGGTCGGTCGCACCCGGGAAGCCGTTGGTGGCCGGCGAGAACAGGTCACCCACGTTCGGAGCGCGAACAGCACGGTTGTACTGCGTACGGAAACGCAGGCCGTCAACCGGTTCCCAGCCCAGGCCAGCGGCGTAGGTCTGGGTGTTGCCGACCGTCGAGTAGTCCGACATACGGAAGGCGCCGGTGAAGTTCAGGCTCTGGATGCCCGGACGATCCGTGATGAGCGGCACGTCGACTTCGGTGAAGAATTCGTAGACGTCGAACGAACCTTCGATCGGCAGCGACTGGTTGAAGCCGCGAACGTCCGGACCCAGCACGGAGTCAGGGCGGATCGACGCGGAGTTTTCACGATACTCGACACCGAGCACGAGCGCCGGGGCGATGTTTGCCATCGGCGAAGCCATGTTCGACAGCTCGCCGGACACAGACGCCACAGCTTGGGTGGCTTCGATCACATCGATCTGGGCACCGGTACGCGCGATGTAGTCGGCCGCTTCCGCGGAGACCGAACCAGCACCATTCCAGATGTCCAGCGTCGGAGCCGTACAACCGCTCGCGATAGCCGTCGGGCCGCCATCACAGAGGACAGCTTCCTGGAAGGCCGCAACGGAGATGTTGCCAGACAGGATCTGGGACACCGCCGAACGCGAGTAGTTGTAGAAGACGTCGTAGGACCAGTCATTGTTGATGTCGCCACGGAAGCCCAGAACACCTTGGAAGGTGTTGGTGTCGCGCAGCGAGTTACGGGTGCTGATCTCTTGCATACGGCGGGCGATACGAACCGTTGCCGTGCCGTCGCCATTGTTGGAGCTGGCGTCGTTGGCAAACAGGTCACGCAGCTCGGTCGAGAACAGCGGGTTGTCGAGATTGACGTCGATGGTCAGCGTACCCGTCGGAGTCGGGGCGAGCTGGGAGTCAACGACGTTGTTCGCGTAGATGCCGCGAGCATACATCTCGATGTTGTCATTGATCTCATAGGTGGCGAAAGCCGAGATCATGTGACGTTCCTGCGGCAGTTGCAGGTAGTTGGTCGGGGCGTAGTTGTACACCTGACGCTCGGCAATGGCGCCGCCCGGCTGGGTCATCAGGAAGTACGGATCACCGCCGGAATCAACCGGGTTCGTGTCGAAGTAGTTGCCGGCAGCCGGACGAATCCAGGTTTCCGGAATGCTCGAGGAACCACCCGGGATGTACGGATCGGTACCCGGACCAGGCGACCAGTAGGCCACTTCCGAGAACTCGCGCGACGCCTGGAAAACGGCTTCACGATTGGTGTAACCGAAGGACAGAACGGCGTTACCACGACCATTGTCGAAGTTGCCGCCCATGGTGACGGAGACATCGGAGATAGCCGCGTCGCCTTCGTCCATCGAGAATTCGTGCGAGGTGGAAACTTCCACACCCTCGAAGTCGTCACGCAGGATGAAGTTCACAACGCCTGCAACAGCGTCCGAGCCGTAAACGGCCGATGCACCGCCGGTCACGACGTCAACGCGCTCGACCATGGCGGCCGGAATGTTGTTCAGGTCGACGACCTGGGAAGCGCCAGAGCCGACGAAACGGGTGCCGTCAACCAGGACCAGGGTCCGGGAGGTGCCGAGACCGCGAAGCGACACCGTCGCCGTACCGTCACCCGGGTTGTTCGACGTGGCGTCGAAAGCCGGGATCAGCTGCGGCAGGGTGTTCAGCAGGTCTTCGGTGTTGACCACGTTGTTCAGCTCGAACAGCTCTTCGTTAACCGAAGTGATCGGGCTGGGGGCCACCGTGTCGGTGCGTTGAATGCGCGAACCGGTGATGACGACCACGTCATCATCAGCGGCGCCCTCTTGTGCCATCGCCGGCGCGGCTACAGCCAGGCCACCGATGAGCGTGCTCGCCATAAGGCAAGCCTTCAAGGAAGTCGGTCTCACTCTTAATCCCTCCGAGTAAGGTTGTAATGGGAAGGCCGCCCACACTAGGCGTCAGGCAGAATCCCCCGGCTCGGCGGAGCTCACGATTCCCCGCCTTATCTGCAAGGTACCCATGCAGAATGCGAAGGGTCAATGACACACGTCCGTCACATCCCCATGCCAAGCGTCATTCACGCTGCACTGTTGCGCATTTGCCGCAGACCTTTCGGCAAGACCTGATTTTACCAAGCCTTTTTACGGAAATCGGGCGTCACAATACACCGTACAAATAGCTAGTCCGGCAGCAGGTCGAAGGGCGCCGTCACGCGCACATCCTCGCTCTCGAACGGCTCGACGCCGTGCCACATATAGGAGGGGAAGAAGATTGCCGCGCCGGCTTCGGGACAGATATAGCGTTCGGCCGGCAGGTCGAGGCCAGGCAGGCCCGGAGCCCCCAGACGCAGCCATCCGGCACGCTCGCCGCGCAGCACCGTCTCGGGAACATGGACATAATAACTGGCGCTGATCCAGCCGGCCGGATGGATATGGTCAACATGGCCGCCGCCCGAGCGCAGCCTGACGGACCAGGCGCCGGTGAGTTTCAGCCGGTCGGACTTGCGGGCAAGGAAGGGGTGGTCGGGATCATCCGGCAAATCCGCGACAAAACGCTGCGCGGCCGCCTGCAGCGCCTGGGCAAGCGCCTGGATGACCGGGTCGTCATTGTCCCACAGACGCCCCGGCGACTGGGTGCCGCCGAACAGGGTCTGCTCGATCGGCTGGGCCTGCGTCGCATGAAGCGCGGCGATCCGCTCGGCCAGAGCCTCGTTGAACGCGTCAAGCGATGTGAAGCCGGCGGGCGTATCGATGAACCGTTTTGCCGTCAGCCGGTCGTAGTCATAGAGCCGCCTGTAGCGATCATCGCCGGCACATCGCCAGGCCGTTGCCTGCAAGGCGACATGCTTTTGCAGATGCTCTGCCGGCGGCTCGGCGCGAAGTGCGTCGACGGCGCCGTCCGTACGCCCGTGCATCAGGCAAGCCTCGACCAGCTGATGACGGATTTCGAAATCATCCCCGCCCGTCGCTGCCAGGGCAGCGCCAAGGTCTGCGAGCCCCGCCTCCCCGTCGCCCTGCTTGCTCCGGATTTCCCCACGCAAGGCCAGGGCCCGGGCGTGGACAGGCGCGCCGTGAAGCACGGTCTCAAGCGTTTCGAGTGCGTCTGCCGGATAGCCGGTCCGCAGAAGAACGCGCGCCTTGGTATAGGCCAGCTCCGGATCGGCCTGCTCCGCCAGAACGGCGTCCAGTGCCGCTGTCGCGCCGCGCCCCTCCCCCAGCTCCCACAACAGGCTTGCCAGGTCCCTGTGGATGTCGGCCCGCAGGGGAGCACAGCGCGAAGCCTGCCAATAGGCTTCACGCGCCTGGGAGGTGTGTCCGAGCGTGCGCAGCGTATGGCCCCGCTGGAAATGCGCTTCTGCCTGACCCGGAACCAGCCGGCAGGCCACATCCAGATCCTGCAGGGAGTCCTCCAGCCGATTGACGGATCGAAACACACTGCCGCGGTTGATGCGCGGCATCGCTGCTGCGGGATTGGCATCGATGGCGCGTGAATAGAATTCCAGCGCGCCCTCTTCATCGCCCGCCCGGGACCGGAGATTTCCCAACCCGTTCAGGGCCGCGGTACTTCCCGGCAAGACCTTGAGAACATCCGTGAAGACCGCGGCCGCCTCTTCGACCTGCCCGAGATCGGACAAGGTGATGGCGAGGTTGGTCATCGCGTCGGTGAAGTCCGGCTTCAGCGCGAGTGCGGCACGGTAGGCTTCAACGGCCCCGGCGAGATCCCCCGCACGCCGCTTGAGATTTCCCAGATTGCTCAGAACGGCAAACGGCTGCGGATGCCGCTCTGCCGCGGCCTCCAGATCGGCAATACCGGCAGCAAACCGGCCCAGCCGCCCGCGGGCCACGCCGCGAAGATGCAAGGCCTCGATGTCATCCGGCCGCGCCGCGATCACGGCGTCCAGCCTGGCCTCCGCCTCTTCGGCCCGGCCGCTTTGCAAAAGCTGCATCGCGAGCTGGAGATCGGTACTCATGACCGGTTCCGCGAGCGGCCGCCCGACAGGACCCGCTGCATCATTCCGCCCAGCCCCGGCTTCGGGTCCGGCTGGTCCGGGTCGGGCATAACCTCACCGTCGCATTCCACCCACATACCGGTTTCATTGTCGACACATTGGAGTGACATAGCGGCATCGAACGGGCTCAGGAATGTCGCGTAGGGCGAGGTCGAGTCCAGGTGCTCTTTCGACGGCGGCCGCCGGACCTGGGTCGCGCTGAACGTCATCACCGTGCGCTCGACATCGTAGTATTCGAGACATTTCCGGCTCCAGCTCAAGCCGCACCGTGCGAGCACGAAACGCAGCCGCGCCTCGAAGTCACCGACCAGTTCCTCGTACTGCAGGGGCGTGACATGGTCGGGATAGGTCTCGGCCCAGTGAGCGCCCAGCCGCGCCTGAAGCGCATAGTAATGCGCGATATCGTCGAGATCGTGCGCGAACGGCCACATGCGCGAGAAATTGCGCCGGTAGATCGAGAACGCCACCTCCACCGGCTTGCGGCGGATATGGATGACCGGCGCCTTCGGGAACATCTGGCGGATCAGGCCAACGGCCAGGAAGTTCGCCGGCTGTTTGTCCGTCACGAAAGGCGTGCCCGTGAGTCCGTATTCGCGATACTGTGACAGGTAGCGCTCGCGCCAGGGCGCCAGCACGTCCTCGGGAATTTCGCCACCGGACCATCCGGTCTCGCGGGCCCAGCGGATGAAGGCTTCGAACAGGACCGGCATCATGCTGAGCTCGCCGCCGGCCTGGACATCGTCATGGGCGGCGATGGCGGCCTCAATGAGTGTCGTCCCGGAGCGCGGCATGCCGACGATGAAGATCGGCGCCTGCTCAAGCGCCGGGGACGGTCTGGCGACCGGTCCGGCAAACACCTGTGTCAGCCATTCGGTGCGCCGCTCCTGCTCGGGGCGGTCATAGGCCGAGACAATGGCGCCGTTATGCTGGAGTTTCTTGGTATCATTGGCCCGCGACCAGGCAGCAAATGCGGCCTCGCGCTGAGCGCGACGGTGCCGGGCATCGCCCAGCGCAAACAGGCCGATCGACAAGCGGTCAGCCGGCATGCCGGGTTTGACGGTCTCGGCTTCCAGACGCTCGACCTCGTCGTCGGTCAGACGGCCGCCGGACACTTCGGAGAGCTGGCCATAGGCCTCGAAATTCCCCGGATCGATGGCGAGCGTGCGCCGGCACATCTCGATCGCCTCCTCCCGCTCGCCGCGGAAAGTGTGGATACGGGCAAGCCCGAAACAGGCATCGGCGCAATCGGGATCGAGCGACAAGGCCTTGTCGAAGGCGGCGCGGGCCCCGTCGATATCGCGCGCACCGAGGATCAGCCGGCCCAGCGCCGCCCAGTTGTCGGCCGTGTCAGGATCGGCATCGACGACGGGGCGGTAGATCCGGATCGCCTTGCGATAATAGCCCTGCTGCCCCAGTCCCATGGCCAGCGCGCCCCGCGCCTCCATATCCTGCGGGTCCAGCGCATGCCAGGCTTCCGCGGCGGCGGTCAGCGCGGTGAAGTCGCCGGCAAACCGGGCCAGATCGGACCGCAGGCGCAGCACGTCCAGACTGCCGGCCAGCCCCTCGGCCTCGGCCGTGTCGAGGGCTGCGGCGGCTGCATCGAGCCGCTTGCATTCCAGTTCGGCACCGGCCAGGCGCAGCGCGACATGCGGCCGGGCCGGATGGCCGGCATCGGCGGTGGCCAGCGCCTTGTCGAGCGCGCGCGCGGCTGTGTCGAAATCCCCGGCCCGCCCGGCCAGATCGCCATAACGCCCCCAGACATCGAACCGGTCGGGCGACAATTCGCTCGCCTTCTGCGCAGCGCTCAGGGCCGCGGGAAGATCGCCCTCAGCTTCGTGGAGGATGGAGCGATAGAGCGGCACCAGCCCAAGCCCGGGATCGGCCGCCCCGGCCTGGTCCAGCCAGTCGCGACCGCTGTCCAGGTCACCCGTTTCCACCGCGCAGACCCCCAGCAGCGCCATGGCCCCGGCATCGCCGGGCCGATCCGCAAGCACGGCCTCGCACCGCGCGCGGGCGCCGTCAAAATCATTGGCCAGACGTAACTGCCCGGCCTCTGCGAGTCGCGGATCCTGCATCACGCTGCCCGGTAAGGCGGATCGTTCCGGAACCAGCCTGTGATCTGGTGCCGCGCGCTGCCGGCGAAGGGCGAGACCGCGCTGACCGAATGGATGCGCCGGCCGTCAAAGATCGACAGCACGTTGAAGCGCGGCAGGAAGGCGCGGCTGATATCGAGATTATCGTCGAGCAGCATCAGAAGGCCGCCCCAGTCGGGCTGCCAGTTGCGCGTGAAGCCCAGCGTGTAGGCCGCAACGCGTTCCTTGTCATGCCCCTCATCGATATGCCGCGTCAGGAAATGACCCCGAATATAGCGCGTCGCCTGGGCATCGGCCTTGGTCACCAGCGGCGCCCCGGTCACGGCCTTCCCGAGTTCGAGAAATTCCGGCGAATTGATGAACTCGGTCAGCTGGTGGATCGGATGGCCGGCGTCCCAGCCTGACGTGTAGGCCTCGATCATCGGATAGCTGTCGTAGAGATAGCCGTAATTGTCGCGCGCCCGCTCCATGACATGGCCGATCTTGGCGCCGATGGCCTGCCGCCCCATCGCGGCAATATCCTGCTGGGTCAGCTTGGAAACGCGTTCACCGCCGGGCGCAGACGGATCGGCCTCGGCAAAGACGAGCCGCCAGTTCAAGGAGCGCGCCAGCAGGTTTTCAATGTGATCGGCAAGGGCCGGCTCGAATATGTCGGGGATCCGGACGAGCCTGTCGCGCGCATAGATCTCCGCCCATTTCTGCGCGTCGAGCGCGGGGTTCAGTCTCAGTTCGAGCGTTTCAGCCATGATCGCGGATACTTCCTCAGCCCAGGGCCAAAGTGGTACCGGCGCCCCCGGAGCGTGTCCATACGACGCCCTGTCATGCGACAGCGCACCGCAGTCCCGGACATCAGCCCGCAGCAATACGGGGCACAAACGAAAACGGCGGACCCGAAGGCCCGCCGTTTCAGCATCGGTATGGATCGAGCGATTACTCGACGATCTTGGAAACGACGCCTGCGCCGACGGTACGGCCGCCTTCACGGATAGCGAAGCGCAGCTTCTCTTCCATGGCGATCGGCGTGATCAGCTCGACATTCATTTCCACATTGTCGCCCGGCATCACCATCTC
>NZ_JAEPOL010000025.1 GCF_017642925.1 Maricaulis sp.
AAACCGGCGGGGACGGTCCGGTCGAGCTTTTTGCCGGTCGTCCCTGCCGATGGCCTCGCCGGAGCCTGCCGTGGTCAACCCGGCAGGCGCGGACAAGCTCCGTACTCTTTGCACCCCCGGATAACCGGTCCGGGCCTCGAGTGGTGCGAAGACGGGGTGATTATGCGGCCGGTCCGAGGGGGTGGGTATAAATATTCTTTCCTCCCCACATCGTGGGGAGGGGGACCCGCGAAGCGGGGGAGGGGCCGCCGCGGCACGCGGCGGGGTGCCGGCGCCTTGCCTTACAGGCCTTCCGGCGCTGGCGCGCCGCCCCTTCGACCCGATGCTGCGCATCGGCCCACTTCCCCATGGAATGGGGAAGAAAGAGGCATGCGGGCGGGGATAAGCATCTGTTCTCCCGGCCGGATGGCCCGCGAAGGCGGGCCGCAGCGCCGGGATCGACCGTGGGGCGCTTTCAGCGATGAGTCTCCCGTTGGTCCCGGACAGCGCTGCCGCGCTTCCGGGAAAAACGGGAAGTGGTGGTGTTTCCCGGATGCGGTGGCCATGCACGCACAGGGCGAATACACTGAGATGAACAGCCTGCAGGATGTTCAAGGCGGAGCCGCAAGGGGGCGCTTTTGAGACTTTTCGGGAACTGGGACTGTCCTCCGATTTCTCCGCATGTTTTCGCCGGGCTGATTGCTGCAGTGACTCCGCTCCTGGCCGGCATGGACACGGCCGCAACGCCCCCGGCTGTTGTCGAGGTCACCATCCTGCAGGACCGCGCCGACGGGGAAACGGCCTATCAGGTCGACATGACGATTCCGGTTGAGGGCGATCTTCCTCTCCTGGTGCTTCGTGACATGTCATACCCGGAGCCGAACTGTCCTGAACTCCAATTTACCTTCGGCCAGGTCGAGAATGCCCGCGTGCTTGATCTCGACCTGGACGACGACCGGCGCGTCCGGCTTGAACCTGTAGGCGACGGCCCGGTTTTCATCTCGTACCGGATCCAGACCGATTTGCGGGCCGCCGATCTGACTGTCGCAGCCGTTAACGGGTGCAATATCCTGCTCGCGCGGCCGGACGGGGTTTTTCTGGACGGAGGAGCTCTGCTTCTGGCGCCGCGCTCGCCACCCGGCGTTTGGCCACCTTATCGCGTCGGCCGCACGGTTTTGCGGATAGAGGGATTGCCGCAAGGTACGCGGGTATCGGGGTCACTCGCGAGACAGCAAGCTTCCCGTGAATGGGAGGTTGAGCGGTTTGACGATCTCAGGTTTGCCTTTTTTGCTACCGGGGCGTTCGCACGCGACCCGGCTGACGAGGCGGGGACTTTCCGCATCCACGCACCGGATCTCGATCAGGAACGCCGCCAGCGTCTCCGCTCAGCCGGAGACCGGCTTGTCTCCCACTTCAGCCAGCATTGGCGCGAAGCGCGTTTCACGGACTATACCGCCTATGTGATCGAGACGACCGGGCGGGGCACCGACCTGGGCGAAAGTGTCGGGATGGCGCGGAGCAATGCCCACGTCCTGTTCCACGGCCCAGCGACGGACTATGACAGCCTGCTGGTGATGTTCGCTCACGAGCTGGCGCATAGCTGGATCCCGTCGCGTCTGGGGCAGCTTGCCCCTGATCACGACTGGTCTTGGGTCCGCGAGGGGCTGACCGACTATCTTGCGCGCAAGGCACTCATCGAGCTTGACCTGGCCGAAGCCGGCAGTCTGGTCGACCGGCTCAATCTGGCTCTGCAGAACACGGTGCTCCGGCATACGCCTCAGCTGGAAGACTATGATGAGGGCCTTCTTCTCTGGGCGGCGATGGACGCTTATGCCGGGTCGCGCGGTGAAGCGGCGAGCGTCGACGATCTGGCACGTACGCTCATGCAGCGGGAAAACGTCCCGCTGACGCCTGCCGAGGTCTGGCAGGTCGCACAGGCACTCGGTCTGTGGCCGGCGGACCAGCCGGACTTTGTCCCCGAGCGCGACCTCCCCTGCACGCTCGCCATGGACGGGCGGATCTATACGCTCGTGGAAGGGCGTTGGCCCCGGTACGAAATAGGCTGGCAGCTCTCCGAAGACAGGGCCGGGCTGGTCGAGCGGGTCGAACCCGGCTCGCCTGCAGCAAAGGCAGGATTGATGGCCGAGCACAGGATTGCGTCCGTTCGATCCGGTGGCTTCGGCAATGTGCACCGGCCGGTCGAGTTGAAGCTGGAGAGCGCCGGTGGGCCGGCCTCATTGTCTTTCATGCCGCGGGGCGCCACGGGTGATACGGCCTACCGTCAATATGTCGCTGACGTGGATGCGGCCGGGGCCTGGGCCGATGTCGAGCCCAGCAGGCAGTGCCGGGACGCCCTCCAAACAAGCGTCGCGACCCGCGGTTGACACCGCGGCCCACGTTCCCGCGGGCGTGGCGAAGGCAGGTGCGGGCGGGGATAAGCGCGAATTTCTCCCGGCCGGATGGCCCGCGAAGGCGGGCCGCAGAGCCGGGACCGACCGAAGCTCATATCAAGCGATGAGTCTCCCGTCGGTCCCGGACAGCGCTCACGCGCTTCCGGGAAAAATGGATGGAGAGACCGACATCCATCGCCTTCAACCGTCATCCTGACGAAAGTCAGGATCCAGGGCGCGAGACGCAATCGCGGCGGGATGGGAGCACCCGGTTTTATGATCTGGGCCCTGACTTTCGTCAGGGTGACGGTGGTTGGTGTCGTCCGTAGCATTCAACCAAACAAAAAAGCCCCGGCGCAGCGCACCGGGGCTCTTTCATTCCAGCCATGCCCTTGGACCCTAGTCCTCGAACATATCCCCATAGCGGTGGCGCGGGCGCTTTTCCCAGGCCTTGCGGTGGTAGACGTCGGAGACGATGACTGGGGCCACTGTGGAGGCTTCGGCGTAGACCATCTGTTCCAGGGCCACGTCCACCTTGCCCCAGGAACAGGCTTCCTTGAGGGTGGAGGAGGAGCAGGCGCCGTCGCGCACATCGGCGACGGTGATCTGGACGGCATAGGCGTGCATGGGCACGTCCTCGCCGAGGATTTCCGCGCACACGACCGTGTCCTGGGCGAAATTCTTCGGCACGCCGCCGCCGACCATGAAGAGGCCGGTTGTGCCGGCCTTGATCTTGATGTCGGTCAGCTCGCGGAAGTCGGCCACGCTGTCGATCGACAGGTAGGGCTTGTTCGCCTTCATGCGTTCCACCTGGTGCTTCACCAGGCCGAAGCCGGCAGAGCAGTCGGAGAAGGCCGGGCAGAAGATCGGCACGCCCTGCTCATAGCATTCCTGGACGAGCGAGCCCTGTTTCTTGGCATTGCCTTCGGACAGCCATTTGCCCATCGCCTTGATGTAGGAGCGCGAGGAGCGCGGTCCCGGCTCGAGCATGTCGGCGATTTCCTGCGTGACGTGATCGCACGCCTGCAGTTCTTCCTCGTCGATATAGGTGTCGTAGATGCGGTCGATATAGAGATCGCGCAGTTCGCGGTCGTCCGGGATCTCGCGGGCCTGGTAGTGCTTGAAGCCCAGGGCCTCGAAGAAGTCCATGTCGACGATGGAGGCGCCGGTCGACACGATGGCGTCGACCATGTTGTGACGCACCATGTCACGCCAGACGTGCATGCACCCACCTGCGGACGTGGAACCGGCCAGGGTGAGGATCACCGAACAGTCCGGATCGGCCACGGCAGCCTGCAGGATGCGGGCGGCCCGCGCAGCATCGCGCGAGGTGAAGGACATCTTCTCCCAGCTGTCGATCAGCTCGCGGCCGTCGAATTCCGTGATGTCGATATGATGGATCGGGTTGGCGAGAAGTTCCGCCTTCCGGTTCGACATATCGGTCATGCGCGTCTCCTGAGTTTGGGCCGGCGCCGGCGGGCGCGGGCGAAGGAAATGACCGTCGCTTCGCTGTCGTCGGCCTTGTCGGGTTGGACTTCGAACATAGACGGCCAGGGCATGTCCTCAACCGTTACGTATTCGATGGCACCAAACCCGTTGAAATTCGTCGCCAGCGCGGTGCCGTAGGCGCCGAGCATGCCGATCTCGATGATGTCGCCCTCGGCAATGTCGGCCGGCAGTTCGAAGGGGCCGGAAATGGCGTCCATCGAATCGCAGGTCGGGCCGTAGAGGCGGAAGGATGCGGTCTCGCCGTCGGCATCGCCGGACGTGCTGCCCTTGCGGCGGTGCACACGGACCGGGAAGGGCCATTTGGCGTGCGCTGCGTCGAACAGGCGGCCATAGGCGCCGTCATTGAGGTAGAGGGCGTCGCCCTTGACCAGTTCGACCCGCGTGAGAACGCTTTCGGCCTCGGCGACCAGGGCGCGGCCCGGCTCGCACCAGAGGTCGGCATTCTCCAGCACCATCATCTCCTCGAACGCATCCTCGATGGACGAGATATAGTCGTCCATCGGCGGCGGGGTCATGCCCGGATAGATCGAGGGGAAGCCGCCGCCGACATCGACGATGTCGACCGTCACGCCGGCCTGAACGATGAGGCGCGAGGCTTCCATCATGGCCGAGCGATAGGCGGAGGGCTGCATGCACTGGCTGCCGACATGGAAGCTCACACCGAGCTCGAAGGCGTGGGCCCGCGCCTTGCGGATCAGGTCGGACGCCTCATAGGCAGGCGCACCGAACTTGCCGGCGAGCGAGAACATCGCGCCGTCATTCGACACGGCCAGGCGCACGATCAGGATCAGATCGTCGGCGTGGTTCGTCTCCTCGAGGATTTTGACCATCTCCGCCTCGCAATCGAGGGCGAAGATGCGCACGCCGAATTCATAATAGGCGCGCCGGATCGACTCGCGGCTTATTACCGGGTGCAGGAAGGCCATGCGGGCCTCGGGGCACCGTTCGCGGACGAGCTGAATCTCGGGAATCGAAGCGACGTCGAAGAAGCGCGTGCCGTTGGCATACAGCACGTCGAGAATCCACGGGCTGGGATTCGCCTTCACCGCGTAGAGGACTTCGCCCGGAAAGTTTTCCTGGAACCAGTGGCTCGCTTGTGCAACGCGATCCGGACGTGCGCAGACGACCGGGCTTTCTACGTGCCGTGAGCGGACCAGGTCCAGGGGAGTATGGTACGTGTGCAATTCACGTGACCCCCTGTTGGCAGTTAACCCAATCCGGCATCGTCGCCTCCGCCGGGAGAAGCGCGGATAAAGTCAAATACGGGCTGTGTAAAGCACGAATTTTACCTTGGACGCACTTTGTCATGTCGGGGGTCATTTCGGGGCCCCTTCGGTTGCTGAACGAGACCTTAGTGTTGCGGCTTGGCGCCGGAAGTGCAACCTCCACGCCAGGTGATCCGTATAGAAATCAATATTCGCCAATCCTCGACTTGGGCGATTCCAGTCATCACGGGCGTGAATTCCGTCAAACAAGTGTCATACTGCGGATTGTCGCAAAAATTTCAATTTCGAATTCTTCCGATGTGGCGGAATTGCCACCGGCGCGAAATCCCTTGCATGGCCAGCATCTAGTGGGTGCCGGCGCGGTAAATCCCCACCCTTGGTGATGATGCGGTTCCGGTCTGCGGGCGCCGTCGCCGCGATCTGTCATTCAGCCGTTACAATGCTGATGTTTATCCCCGGCCCAAGCGGCTGGGCCGGATACGCCGGTGCCACCGTGGTCGAGATTCATTCCTCTTGGGGGTCTTCCATGTCGGTGAAGCACAATTTCCGCAAGCTGCTGCTTGTGACCACGTCCTGCGCGTTCTTTGCAGCGTGCGCGGATACGTCCATCTCCTCTCCGGGTGCCGAAAACCCGGGCACGCCTCCGGGCGATGGCGGCAACCCGCCGCCTGCAGGCCAGACGATCGATCTGATCCCGGCCGGTGGCTGCGGTACGGGCTCGATCCGCGAAACCTCCGTCACCAATGGCGACATCACCATCAATGCCTGTGAGATCACCGGCAATATCACGACCAACACGACGATTGCCCCGAATGCCGGCGTGATCATCACGGGCCCGACCTTCGTGGGTACCGATGACGGCGCCACCGGCGGCAGCGGCGCTCGCGCC
Source organism: Maricaulis sp. (assembly GCF_017642925.1). Lineage (GTDB taxonomy): Bacteria > Pseudomonadota > Alphaproteobacteria > Caulobacterales > Maricaulaceae > Maricaulis. The sequence goes on from NZ_JAEPOL010000025.1 coordinate 5,994, forward strand.
ACCCTGTCCATCGGCGCCGGTGCCACGCTGTTCGGTGCGGCCGGTTCCGACTACATCGTCGTGACCCGCGGATCGCGTATCGAAGCGCAGGGCACGGCCGACGCGCCGGTGATCTTCACCTCGCGCACGGACGTTGAAGGTTCGGTCGGCGAGAACGACAAGGGCCTGTGGGGCGGCCTGGTGCTGAACGGCCGCGCGCCGATCAACGCCTGTACCGACGCCACGGCGGTCGGCGGTTCGGCCGATTGCGAAAAGTCCGGCGAAGGCTCCTCGGGCCTGTTCGGCGGCGCCGACGCAGCCGACAGCTCGGGCATCCTGAACTATGTCCAGGTCCGCTTCGCCGGCTTCAAGGTGAACAATGAGGACGAGCTGAACGGCATTGCCTTCCAGGGCGTCGGTTCCGGCACCCAGGTCGACTACGTCCAGGTCCACAACAATTCGGACGACGGCGTCGAGATGTTCGGCGGTACGGTCGATCTGCGTCACCTGGTGCTGACCGGCAATGACGACGACTCCATGGACTACACCGATGGCTGGCGCGGCCGCGCCCAGTTCGTGCTGGTCCGCCAGGGTCCGTCCGGCGATCAGGGCTTCGAGTTCGACAACCGCGGCGGCAACGACACGGCGAACAATCTCGAGCCGCGTTCCAACCCGATGATCTCGAACTTCACCCTGATCGGTAACCGCAACGGTTCGGGCTCGAACGACAGCGACCAGGGCATGCTGATCCGTGAAGGTACGGCCGGCCGTCTCTATAACGGCATCGTGGCCGATTTCGGCGATGACTGTATCGACATCGACCAGGACGCCACCTTCGCCCGCATCGGTGCGGCGACCGATCCGCTGGACATCCAGTCGGTCGTGCTGGACTGCGTGAACAATTTCGACGAAAGCACCGGCGATCCGGTGGACCTGTCGGACTGGTTCCTGTCCCGTCCGAACAATGCCGTGATCAACAACACGCTGAACGGCGTGTTCTCCGGCCCGGCCGAACAGGCCGTGACGGCGTTCGACGTGAACGGTGCCGACAGCTGGTTTGAAGATGTCGATTACATCGGCGCTTTCGCCGATGATGAGATCGCTGCGTCCAACTGGGCCTCGGGCTGGACCTACAACCTGTTTGAAGATGCCGGTTGTCCGGAGGGCACGACGGAATCCGCGGAAACCATCAATGGCGCCCGCGTCTGCCAGATCACCGGCAACATCACGTCCGATCTGCGCCTGACCCGCGGCAATATGTACGAGCTGATCGGTCCGGTCTTCGTCGGTGTCGACCGCGGCCCCGATCCGGCCAGCCCGCTGCCGTCCGGCATCGAAGCCACGCTGACGGTCGATCCGGGTGTGACGGTCTTCGGTTCGGCTGGTTCCGACTACATCGTCGTGACCCGCGGTTCGCAGCTGCGCTCGAACGGTACGGCCTCCTCGCCGGTCATCTTCACCGCCCGTACGGACATTGAAGGCACGGCCGGTGTGAACACCAAGGGTCAGTGGGGCGGTCTGGTGCTGAACGGCCGCGCGCCGATCAACGCCTGTACCGACGCCACCGCCACCGGCGGCACGGTCGACTGTGAAAAGTCCGGCGAAGGCTCTTCGGGTCTGTTCGGCGGCGCCACGGCCGACGATACCTCCGGCTCCATCACCTATACGCAAGTCCGCTTCGCCGGCTTCAAGGTGAACAATGAGGACGAGCTGAACGGCATCGCCTTCCAGGGCGTCGGTTCGGGCACCTTCGTCGACTACGTCCAGGTCCACAACAATTCGGACGACGGCGTGGAAATGTTCGGCGGTGCGGTCGATCTGCGCCACCTGGTACTGACCGGCAATGACGACGACTCCATGGACTACACCGATGGCTGGCGCGGCCGCGCCCAGTACGTCATCGTCGTCCAGGGTGCCTCGGGCGACCAGGGCTTCGAGTTCGACAACCGTGGCGGCAACGACACGGCGAACAATCTGACGCCGCGTTCCAACCCGATGATCTCCAACTTCACCCTGATCGGTAACCGCAACGGTTCCGGTTCCAACGACAGTGACCAGGGCATGCTGATCCGTGAAGGTACGGCCGGCCAGCTCTACAACGGTCTCGTCGTGAACTTCGGTGATGACTGCATCGACGTCGACCAGCAGGCCACGTTCGACCGTATCGGCGCTGCCAGCGACTTCCTGGACATCCAGTCGGTCGCCCTGGATTGCGTCAACAACTTCGACGAGAGCGCGGGTGAAACCCCGGCCGGCTTCGCCAATCTGGAAGCCTGGTTCCTGTCCCGCCCGAACAACACCGAATACACCAACTCGCTGACCGGCTTTGCCTTCTTCAGCGGTGGTACGGGTGTGGTTCCGGGTTCGGCCGAGACCGCTCTGATCTCGACCGACGTCAACGCCCTCGACACCTGGTTCGAGCCGGCCGGCTATGTCGGTGCCGTCGAGGACGCCAGCGACACCTGGTACCAGGGCTGGACCTTCGTTCCGGCGCAGCAGTAACGCAGACGCCGCGGGTTCCGGGTGTGAAAGCGCCCGGGACCCGCAGCATCGTTTAATCGCAGTCTCATGGTGATGAAGATGCAAACTACACGATATGCGCTCTCGGCTGCGTTGCTGGCGTCAACCACGCTGGTTCCGGTCGCCGCTTTTGCGCAGGACGCTCCGTCCTCCGAAGCCGAAGACGTCATCACGGTCCGCTTCCAGTACATTCCGGATGACCGCCGCGTCACCTCGGAAGTGTCGGCGGCCCTGTCGATCGACGACCTTGAAACCACCGGCGATAGCGACTTGGCTGCGGCCCTGGTCCGCGTCACCGGCCTGTCGACCACGGGCGGCAAGTTTGTCGTCGTCCGCGGCCTCAACGAACGCTACTCCAACACGCTCCTGAACGGCTCTCCGATGCCGTCTCCGGAGCCTTTCCGTCGCGCGGCGCCGCTCGACATCTTCCCGACCAATGTTCTCTCGAACGTGCTGGTCCAGAAGACCTTCTCCCCGGAATTCCCGGGCGAGTTCGGTGGCGGCGTGATCGGTGTCGAAACGGCAACCCTGCCGGATGACCGCTTCCTCACCATCGGTGTGGGCGGCAGCTTCGACACGGTGACGACGGGCAATAACGGCCTGACCTATGACGGTTCCGACACGGACTGGCTGGGTTATGACGACGGCCTGCGCGATCTGCCGGCCGAACTGGCCGAGATCTTCAACACGACCCGCGTCGGCAACAACCTGCCGGCCGCGCAGCAGCAGGCCATCGGCCGCTCGCTGGTCAATTCGGAACTCTGGGTGCTCCAGACCGTCGATACGGACGCCAATGGCTCCATCGACTTCAGCGCCGGCGACCGTTTCGATTTCGACGGTTTCTCCCTCGGCCTCACCGCCGCCGGCTCCTACTCGAACGAGTGGGTGACGCGCGAAGGTATCCGTGGCCGTGGCGGTGTTGACGGCACGTCCGCCCGCTACATCAACGGTCCGGCCAATGACGACTTCTCCGACGTCGCCGCGCCGGAAGATGCCTCCGACAACTATATGGGCACCGAGAACGTCATCGACGTGTCCGGCATGCTGTCGGTCGGCATCGACTGGTACAATGACCACGAGATCAACTTCCTGACGATGGCCCTGCGCTCGACGTCCAAGGAAGCCCGGACCCAGACCGAGTTCAACGCGGGTGGCAACGGCGTCTTCCTGACCGACAGCCTGGAATGGTTCGAACGTCAGGTGCTGTTCAACCAGCTGTCCGGCGAGCACGTCTTCTCCTTCCTGGGCGATCTCGCCCTGGACTGGCGGATCTCGGACGCGACCGCCACGCGCGACGCGCCGTACCAGCGCGAATACCGCTACGAGTATTCCGGTGCGGGCCTGCAGTATGGCGGCAATGTTGCCGACAACCGCACGTCCTTTTCGGAAATCGAGGACAACACCCAGGATGCAGGCTTCGATCTTGCCCTGCCGCTGACGGTGTTCGATCGCGATGTCGAGCTGAAAGCCGGTATGTCGGTGACCAGCCGCGAGCGTGAAGCCTACACCCGGACCTTCTCCTTCGAGCAGGGTGGTGTGGGTCTGCCGTCCGATCTGCGCTTCAGCCGGATCGACTACATCTTCGCCCCGCAGAACATCGTCGACGAGCGTCTGCGCCTGGTGGAGACCGGCGGTCTGTCCTTCCCGGAAGCCTATGAAGGCCGGATGAATGTCCGCGCCTACTATGCCGGTGCCGATATCGCGGTGAACGATTTCGTTCGCGCTGCGGTGGGTGCCCGCTTCGAAGACGGCGTCCAGAAGGTCGACACGTTCGCTTTCCCGGTTAATGCCGGCGACAGCGGCCTGCTGGAAACGCGGATCGAGGAAGACTACGTCCTGCCGGCGGTGACGCTGACCTGGACCTTCGCCGACAATCTGCAGCTGCGCACCGGCTATTCCCAGTCGATCGCCCGGCCGCAGTTCCGCGAACTGGCCTTCGCCGAATTCTTCAACACCGATACCGACCAGCGTTTCCAGGGCAACCCGTATCTCGTGAACACCGAGATCGAGTCCTACGATGCGCGTCTGGAATACTATTTCGGCCGCGAGGAATTCGTGACCGTCGGCGTGTTCCACAAGATCCTGGAAAACCCGATCGAGGAGTACATCCTGCCGACGGGCGACAGCCTGGGCACCTCCTTCATCAATGCGCCTGAAGCGACCCTGACCGGTGCGGAATTCGAGTTCGAGAAAGTCTTCGATCTCTCCAACCGCTTCGATCGTCCGTTCTTCAATGACCGCGAATGGTTCATCAAGACGAACTACACCTACATCCAGTCGGAAGTGTCGGCTGACGGTACGGTGACGATCGCCCAGGGTGCCTTCGGCCAGCCGTCTGCGAACGTGCTGGACGCGGCGGGCTTCATCGATGACGGCCGGGCCCTTCAGGGCCAGTCGGAACACCTGTTCAACGTCCAGCTCGGCTTCGAAACCTTCGATGGCCGGGCACGCGGCGCCCTGCTCTTCAACTACACCGGAGAGCGCACCCGGGCCGTGGCCGATCTGAACACCGGCAATCCGGCGATCATCGAGCAGGTCCCGAACTCGCTTGACCTGGTCTACAGCCGCACGCTCGATCTGCGCGGCAATGACTGGGATTTCGGGTTCTCGATCCGCAACATCCTTGGCGACGATTACGAAGCCACCCAGTCCGCGGGCGGGGTCGAACTGCCGGTCGACACCTATGATGTCGGCACGGAGTTCGCGATCTCCATCAGCCGCAGCTGGTAACACGCATTCGGGCGGGCGGACCTTCGGGTCCGCCCGTCTGCATTCATCCGACGATTAATCCCGAAACGTCGTAAAACTGACGTACGCCACGTGTATCGGGGAGCGGATATCCGAAGCTTCGATACGGCATGCCCAAGGCGGGCGCCGGACGCCGGTTCGAAGCGGATGGCGACCGAAGGGACAGGCGATCATCGTGACGCATCAGTCGCAATCACTGCCGGCCGGACGGGGAGGGCGAACGCGCCTTCCGCGCAGTCTCGCGACCGTGCTCGCCCTGGCCGAACTCCTCCTGCTCGCCGGCCTGACCTATATCGCCGCGCGCCTGATCTGGCTCATCGCCTTCGGCGCCAGCGCGACCGATTTCCAGCAGGATCCGGCGGATGCCGGCCCGCGGTTCGGCGGCGCTCCGTCCTACCAGGCCGACCTCACGCAACTGGCTGAGACCGACCTGTTCGCTGACCGGCGTGCCGGGCCTGTCGATGCGGCGCCCGTTGCGGCGGCGATCCAGGAAACCAGCCTCGATCTCACCCTGCGCGGCATCCGCCGCGGCGCGACGCCGGACAGCGGTGGCGCCATCATCCAGATCCCCGGTGGCCGCCAGAGCTTCTTTGCCGTGGGTGCGGAAGTCCTCGATGGCGTGACGCTGGAAGAGGTGCATGTCGACCATGTGCTGATCCGCCGCCGCGGCATCGCCGAATCGCTCTTCCTGCGCGACGAGGACACGCCGCGCGCGGCTGCGGCGCCCGCCGCCGCTGGCGGCCAGTCCGTCGCGGGCCTGTTCCGCGCCGAGCCGGTGCGCGAGGGCAATCGCCTCACCGGCTATCGCGTCAGCGAGGCCAGCCCGGCCCTCCTGTCGGCAACCGGCCTGCGCAATGGCGATGTGATCCTGGCGGTGGATGGCCGTCCCGCCACCGATATTTCCGATCTTCCCGCTCTCTTCCGCCGTCTGCGCGAAGAGGACGGTTTCACCCTGTCGATCAATCGGGGCGGCCTGCCCCTGACCCTTCAAGTGGACCTGCCGTGATGACCGATTTCGTGAACCGACTGATTGCGGGCCTCCTGGCGCTCGTCCTGTCTGCGATGGCACCGGCTGCCGTCTCGGCCCAGTCCGGCGGCCAAGGCAGCGTGGTCAATTTCAACCAGGCCGAAATCCAGGCCGTGATCGACGATGTATCGTCGGTGACCGGCTATACCTTCATCGTCGATCCCAATGTGCGCGGCCGGGTGACCATCACCTCGCAGGCGCCGCTGACGCCGGACCAGTATTTCCAGGTCTTCCTGTCGACCATGCGGGTGCATGGCTTTGCCGTCGTGCCGACCGCTTCGGGCGCCTACCAGATCATTCCCGAACAGGCCGGTGCGCGCACCTCCAGCCCGGTCAATTCCAACCTGCGCGGCGACCAGTATGTCACTGCCGTGGTGCGCCTGACCCATGCGGGCACCCGGGATGCGCTGACGGTCGTGCGGCCGATGGTCAGCCCGAACGGTTTCGTCAATGCGGCCGAGGGCGGCAATGCGCTGGTCATCGTCGACTATGCCGAGAATGTCGCGCGTATCCGCCAGGTCCTGCGTGACCTGGATCGCGACACTTCGGTGGTCGAGATGGTCGAACTGTCGAATGTGTCGGCCGGCGAGATGGCGCGCATCATCGAGACCATCCGCACCCGCAACACGTCCGGCGAAGACGATATGGCGTTCGGCGTCACCGTGGCGCCGATCCCGGCCTCCAACACGGTCGTGCTGCGCGGCAATCGTGACGCCGTGGCCGAGATGATGTCGCTGATCCGGCGGGTGGATGGCGTCAGCCGGTCCAACCAGGGCTTCCGGGTGATCTATCTCAGCCATGCCGACGGCGAGGACCTGCTGCCCATCCTGCAGCAGGTGGTCGAGACCATGGCCGATGACGAGACCATGGCCCGGCGTCCGTCCGTCTCCTATCACGCGCCGACCAATGCCGTGGTCGTCAACGCCGATCCCGACATCCAGCGCGAGCTGGAACTGGTGATCCGCCAGCTCGACATCCGCCGTCCGCAAGTGCTGGTCGAGGGCATCGTGGTCGAGATGTCCGACACGGTTGCCGACGAGCTGGGCGTGCAGATGCTGCTGGCCGGCGGCGAGGGCGATGCGCCCCTGGCGATGACCCGCTTCGGGTCGAATACGCCGGATCTTCTGGCCCTGACCGGGGCGATCACTTCGCCCGGCGATGACGACAGCGACTTCAATGACGATCTGCGCCAGGCGGCCCTCAACTCGCTGCTCGGCGCCACGGGCGGCACGATCGGTTTCGGCGGACAGAATGGTGACGGCACGCTCTTCGGCCTGGTGCTGAACGCGGTGGAGAGCGACCGCAATTCCAACGTCCTGGCGACGCCGTCCATCCTGGCGATGGACAATGAGGAAGCCTCCTTCCTGTCCGGCCAGGAAATCCCCGTCACCACCGGTGAAGTGCTGGGCGACGACAATTCCAACCCGTTCCGCACGGTGCAGCGCCAGGAAGTCGGCGTGCGCCTGCATGTGCGCCCGCAGATCACCGAGGGCAATACGATACGCCTGCTGATCGAGCAGGAAGTTTCCTCGGTCGCGGGCACTGTCAATGACGACACGACCGACCTGATCACCAACAAGCGTGAGATTCAGACGACGGTGCTGGCCGATAATGGCGAGATCATCGTGCTGGGCGGGCTGATCCAGCAGGAAGACGAGGATTCGGTGACCGGTGTGCCGGGCCTGTCCCGCGTGCCGGGCGTGGGCCGTCTGTTCCGGTCCGAGGGCACCGAGCGCCGCCGCACCAATCTCATGGTCTTCATCCGCCCGACCATCATCCGCGACGAGGCCGACATGCGTGCGGTGACCGACAATCGCTACGGCTATATCCGCGGCCAGCAGATCGCCAACGATCCGCAGGGTGCGAGTTCGCTGGAATCCATCGTCGAGATGATGATGATCGACATGCCGCGGGGCAGCGCCGACGATGGCGAGTGAAACGGATACCAGCCCGGCCCGCGAGGCCAGCCCGGTCACCTATGCCTTCGCCCGCCAGAAGGGCGTCGCCTACCGGCCCGGTGCCGAGCCGGCCTTCCTGTTGCGTCAGGGCGGGGACCGCCGGGCGCTGCTGGAAGTGCGGCGCGTGGTCGGGGCCACGCATCCGGTTGTCGAGTGCGATGCCGGCCGGTTCGACCAGGCCCTGTCGGATATCTACGCCTATGCCGGTCTGGGAGCGGACAGTGCGGACGCCGATGCGGCGGACGGCGAAAGCCTGTCCCGGCTGATCGACGAGATCCCCAAGACCGAGGACCTGCTGGACAGCGCGTCCGACGCACCGATCATCCGCCTGATCAACGGCATGATTGCCGAGGCCGTGCGCACGGCAGCATCGGACATCCACGTCGAGCCCTTCGAGGACCGGGTCTCCATCCGCTACCGCGTCGATGGCGTGCTGCATGAGACAGTCTCGGTCTCGCCGCGCCTGGCGCCGCCGCTGGTCAGCCGGATCAAGGTGATGGCGCGGCTGGATATTGCCGAAAAGCGCGTGCCGCAGGATGGCCGCCTGACGATTGCCCTGGGCGGCAAGTCGATCGATGTGCGGGTCTCCACCCTGCCGTCGCGTCATGGCGAACGCGTCGTGCTGCGTCTGCTGGACAATTCCCAGGCCCGCTTCCGTCTGGACGATCTGGGCATGCCCCAGGCCATGCTGGCGGATATGAAGAAGGCGCTGGCCCAGCCCAACGGCATCATCCTCGTCACCGGTCCGACCGGCGCGGGCAAGACCACCACGCTCTATGCCGGGCTCAACCTTCTCAACGAGGAGACCCGCAACATCCTCACCGTCGAGGATCCGGTGGAATACGCCATCGACGGGATCGGCCAGACCCAGGTCAATGCCAAGGTCGGCATGACCTTCGCCGCCGGCCTGCGCGCCATCCTGCGCCAGGACCCGGACATCGTGATGGTCGGCGAGATCCGTGATGTCGAGACGGCCCAGATCGCCGTCCAGGCCAGCCTGACCGGTCACCTCGTCCTGTCCACCGTGCACACGAATTCCGCCGTCGCCGCCATTGCCCGCCTGCGCGATATGGGCGTGGAGAGCTATCTGCTGGCTTCGACTCTGTCGGCGATTGTCGCCCAGCGCCTGGTGCGCCGCCTGTGTACGCATTGCCGTGAGGTCTACACGCCGGACGCGGCCGAGCTGGAGCTGCTGGGGCTGGCAGGCCGCAGCGATGTGACGCTGCACCGTCCGGCGGGGTGCTCGCACTGCAAGCAGACCGGCTATGACGGCCGGACCGGGGTCTACGAGATCGTCGTGGTCGACGACACGCTGCGCAAGCAGATCCACGACGATGCCCGCGAGAGCGAGATCGCGGCCCACGCCTTCACCCGCCGCAAGACCCTGTTCCAGAACGGTGTCGATCTGGTCCTGGCCGGCACGACCAGCCTGTCCGAAGTCCTGCGCGTCAGCCGCGAGGAGGGGGAGCGACATGCCGGCGTTTGAGTATGAAGCGCTGGATGCCCGCGGCAAGAAGTCGAAAGGCCTGATCACCGCGGACAGCGAGCTGGCAGCCCGGCGCGAACTGCGCGGCCGGTCGATGGCGCCGCTCTCCGTGCGCTCGGCCGACGGCCGGCGCGCAGCTGCGGTCGCAGGCGACCAGACCTCGCTGATGGACCGGCTGCGCCGGCAGGACCTGTCCAGCCGCGAACTCATGCTGGTCACGCGCCAGCTGGCCAGCCTGATCGGCGCCGGCATGCCGATCGCCGAGTCGCTGGGCCTGCTGGCCCGCCAGGGCGGCCGTCACAACATGCAGCGCGTGCTGATGGCGGTGCGGGCCCGGGTGTCCGAGGGCGACCGGTTGTCCGTCGCCATGGACGGTTTCCCGAAATCCTTCCCCGCCGTCTACCGCGCCATGATCGCGGCCGGCGAGAGCGCGGGCGGGCTGGGCCATGTGCTCGAACGGCTGGCCGACTATCTGGAAAAGGAACAGGCGGTGCGCAACCGGATCACCGGCGCGCTGGTCTATCCGGCGGTGCTGACCGTGGTCGCCATGGGCGTGGTGACGATGCTGATGACATTCGTCGTGCCCCGCATCGCCGAACAATTCACCGGTATGGGCATGGCGCTGCCACTCCTGACCCGGATCATGATCGGCCTGTCGGGCGGATTGCAGGCGGGCTGGCCTTTCATTGCTGCCGGTCTCGTCGTGCTGATCGTTGGCAGTGCGCTGGCGCTGCGCCAGGCGCCGGTGCGCACCGCATTCGACGGGCTTCTGGTGGGACTACCCCTGCTAGGCGGTTTCCTGCGCAAGGCTGAGGCGGCGCGGTTTGCCCGTACGATGGGCATCCTGATCGAAAGCGGCGCTGTGCTGCCGGATGCCCTGCGGGCCGCGGCGCGGGCGAGCGGCAATCTCGCCGTGCGCAAGCGGATCGGCCAGGTCGTTACCGATGTGGAAAGCGGGCGCGGCCTGTCGGACGCGCTCTCCACGCGCGGCCGCTTCCCCGCCCTGATGCTGTTCATGGTCGCGGCCGGCGAACGCTCCGGTGCGCTGGGGGAGATGTTCCGCCGCTCTGCCGACCAGATGGACCAGGAGATCGACGGGGCCATCACGGTCGGCCTCAACCTTCTGGAACCCGGCATCATTCTCGTCCTGGGTGTGGTGGTGGTGATGATCGTGCTGTCGATCCTGCTGCCCATCCTGCAACTCAACACTTTGGCTCTTGGCTAGGGAGATTTCGATGCAGACCCGTTCGGCCGCTCAGACGACTGACGACATGCAGGAAGACCGCGAGGCCGGTTTCTCCCTGCTGGAGATCATGATCTCGATCACCATTCTGGGCCTTCTGGCCACGATCGTGGTGATCAATGTCCTGCCCGCGCAGGACCAGGCGATGGTGCAGAAGGCCCGCACCGATATCGCCACGCTGGAACAGGCGCTCGATGCCTACCGGCTCGACATGCGCGAATATCCCTCGACCGAGGACAGTCTGCAGGCGCTGGTCGAGGCGCCGCGCGGGGCGGAGAATTATCGCGAGGGCGGCTATGTGCGCCGCCTGCCGGACGATCCCTGGGGCAATCCCTACCAGTACGCCTATCCGGGCCAGCACGGCATGCTGGACATCTGGTCGCTGGGCCGGGACGGCCGCGAGGGCGGCGAGGAGCTCGACGCCGATATCGGCAACTGGCAGGGCTGATGACGGCCATGCCCGCCCATACGCCCAGCCGTGAAGCCGGCCTGTCGCTGATCGAGATCCTGGTGGGGATCTCGATCCTGGCGATTGTCGCCTTTGCGGTGACGCTGTCGATCACGCCGGGCGGGCCGGCGATCGAACGCGAGGCCGATCGTCTCGCGGCCAGGCTCAACCAGGCCGAGGCCGAGGCGATTGCGTCCGGCGCGCCGGTGGGACTGGCGGTCGAGGGCGCCGGCGAAGGCTATGCCTTCTACCGCCTGGTCGACGGACGCTGGTGGCCGGTGCGCGACCATCCCACACTGACGGAATACCGCTTTGAAGACGCGCTGCGCCTGCGGGTCGAGGAGACGCGGCCGGTGGCGCCCGAGGCCGCGGCCCGGGCCGCGCTCTACCCGGCGATCTGGTTCGACCCGGCCGGCATGACCGAACCTTTCCGCCTGCGCCTGTCGGCTGATGACGGTGCCGAAATCGAACTGGACTGGCAGGCTGCCGGCCGGATCGAACGCACGGCGCGGGGCTGATCCATGCGCGCGCCGGTCTCCAGTCCTGAAAGCGGGTTCACGCTGATCGAGATGATGATGGCGCTCGCCGTCCTCTCGGTAGCGGGGCTCGCCCTGATGAACATGACCCAGGCGACGACGCGCAACACCGCCGCCGTCCAGGAGCGGGCGCTGGCAATGGTGGCGGCCGAGAACATTCTGAACAGCCAGATCCTGCGCCCCGGCCCGCCGCAATCCGGTTCGGGCGAATATGCGATTGCCGGGGTGGGTTATGACTGGTCGCTGGCGGTCAGCGCGACCGACGATGCCGGTCTCGTCCGGCTGCACCTGGAAGTGCGCGAGGCGCAGAGCGGGCATCTCGGCGCCGAGCTCGACACGTTCCGGAGGGCGCAATGAGCGCGGCCGCACCGGCGCGCGAGGCCGGCTTCTCCCTCGTCGAGATCCTCGTCTCGGTTTTCGTCTTCGCGATCATCGGCACGATCTCGGTCGCGCTGATGGCGTCGAGCGTGGGCGCGCGGGAAATCAATTCGGACGTGCTCGAGCGGACCGCGATGATCGACCGTGCCCGCACCCTCCTGCGCGAGGATCTGGGACAGATCGCCCGCCGCGCCGTTCGCGACGAGGCCGGCTATCGCGACCCCTGGATCCTGGCCGGCGCGGCGACCGGGCTGGCCGACTACGAGACCGATGCGACAGAGCGGGTGCTGATGGTGTTTACCCGGCATGGCCGCGCCAATCCGGGCCTGATACGGCCGCGCAGCTCGCTGCTTCATGTCACCTATCTGATACGCGGCGGCGATCTCGTTCGCCGGGTGCGCGACTATCCCGACCCCGGCGAAGCGACCCGGATCACCGACCAGGTGCTGATCGCGGGCGGCGAGGATTTCACGATCGAGTTTCTCGTCGGCGCGGTCTGGCAGAACCGGGTCTTCCTGTCGCAGACCGGCCAGGGCGTGATGCCGGCGGCCGTGCGCCTGCGCTACGATCTGCCGCCGCTGGGGGCGATGGAGCATGTGCTTCTGACACCGGAGGCGCAGCCATGAGCCGGCCGGTTCTCGACAGCCATCGCGAGCGCGGCGCCTCGCTGGTTTCGGCCTTGCTGCTGGTGGCGGTGATGGCCAGCCTCGCCATGGCGCTGGCCGGCGATCTGCGCTTTGCCATGCGCCGGTCGGCCAATATGGATGTGCGCGACCAGGCCTACTGGTATGCGATCGGCGCGCGCGAGTTCACCGAAGGCCTGATCGCGCGGGCGATGGACGATCCGCGCCGGGCCCTGCGGCCGGACGCTGACTGGCTGAACGGACCGCGCACTTTCCCGATCGAGCAGGGCGTGTTGACGGGCCGGGTGCGCGACGGAAACAATTGTTTCAACCTCAACAGCCTGGCGCCGGCCGGTGCATCGGGCGAGCGGCAGGCCGATACTGCCCGGATACAGCGTTTCGAACAGCTGATGCGCGCCGTGGATATCCCGGCTGCCCGTGCGGTGCGGATCGCCGCGCAGGCGGCCGACTGGATCGACAGCGATATACGCCCGGTCGCTTCGGGCGGCGAGGACGAGCTTTATCCGGGTTATCGCACTGCCAATGCGCCGATGGCCGAGCGGGCCGAGCTGCTGGCGTTGGAAGCGATAACACCGGACATCTATGAGCGCCTGCGCCCGCTGGTCTGCGTGCGACCGACCGGCGAAGCCCTGGCGCTCAATATCAACACACTGACCGCCGCGCAGTGGCCGCTGCTCGCAGTGGCCTTCGATGGCGGGCTGTCGCGTTCGGCCATCGAGGGCCTGCTTCTGAACCGGCCGGCCTCGGGGTTCGAAACGGAAGAGGCGTTCTGGGCGCTGGACACGGTGCGCGAGCTCGATCCGGACGCCACGGTGCGCGAACGCGTCGGCATCGAGACCCGCTATTTCGAGATCGAGATCCACGTCGCCCATGCCGGCCAGCGCTTTGCGCTGAACGGTCTGGTGCAGAGTCTGGGAGGCGGGCAGGTGCGCCGTCTCTCGCAGAACTACGGAAGCGTTTCATGAGCCAGGACCTGATCCTCAGGCTGGACGGGCAGGACAGGCTGCACTGGTCCATCATCGACCGCGCCGGCCAGGTGCGCCGCGCGTCCGGTGCCGCCGGACCCGGCGAGCTGCTGGACCTGCCGGACACACACGGCGTCAGCCGGACCCTGATCCTGGTGCCGTCGGAAGATATCTTTCTCGGCCTGATCGATCTGCCCGCGCGCGGTGAGCGCGAGGCCCGCCAGGCGGCGCCCTACATGATTGAGGAGGCGCTCGCCTCATCGCTCGCCGCGACCGAGATCGTGCCCGGTGCCCGCGCCGAGGATGGCCGCCGCTGGGTGATGGCGGCAGATCGCGATCGCGTGGCGCAATGGGCGACACGGATCGGCGACGCGATCGTTCGCCCGGCCTGGGTGATGCCCGACTGCATCGCCGCTGCCGAGCGCGATGTGGCGCTGACCCTGTTCGACCGCGGCGACAGCATTCTCTGGCTCTATGGCGCCGATACCCGCAAGCCCGGTGAGGCGGCCGGCGGTGCCATGGATCCCAAACTCTTCGGTCCGGTGATCGGTCCGCTGATCGAGGGGGCGGGCGGCGGCACGGTGGCCGTTTCGGCTTCGCTCGGCCTGGCGGGCGAGAATTTCCGCCAGGTGCCGCGCGGCGATCTCGATCTCAAGGCCAGCGCCCTGCCGGCCGAATTTATTGCGGCGCTGCCGCCGCTGCTGGGTGATCGGCTGAAGGCGACGATCGACTGGCGCGGCCTGCTGGGACCGATCCGCAGACCGGTGGCGCTGGCGGCGGGTCTGCTGGTGGCTTTCTGTGCGCTCATGGCGGGCGAGGGCGTCTACTACCGCCTGCAGGCCGAGCGTTTCGATGCGGCGAGTATCGCCGAGTTCCGCGCCGCGGTGCCGGACGTGACCCGTCGGGTTATTCCGGCCGAGGCCGAGCGCCTGCTGGCGGCGCGCCTGTCCGGTCTCGGCGGCGGGGAGGCCTCGTCCTACCTGCAGCTGATGGCGGCACTGGGTGAGCTGACTTCGGGCAATGAGCGGGTGCGGATCGATGATGTGCGGTTCGACCAGGCCCGGTCCGAACTGTCTGTCTCGGCGATCTATAGCGATTTTGCCGATTTCGATGCGCTCAACGCCCGCGCCGGCACGCTGGGTATTGCGCTGGAGGATGGCGGTGCGCGCGAGAGCGGCCAGGCCATCCAGGGCGAGTTTACGGTGAGGCTGCGATGAATGCTGTGACCCGCATGTTCGAACAGGTCTGGGGCGGCCGCAGCCTGCGCGAGCAGGTCCTGCTCGGGGTCGCCGGCGGCCTGGTCCTGGTGCTGGCGGTCAGCGTGCTGGTCGTGCAGCCGCTGATCGGCTTCAACGATCGTGCCCGCGACGATTATGCCGCGGCGATGCGGCTCTACCGTTCGATCCAGGACGATGCCCGCACCTATCGCCAGCTGGCAGCGCAAACGCGTGAAGAGGCCGATACCGGCCGCTCGCTGCGGGCTGTGGCCGGGGCGACGGCCCTGCGTCACGAGATTTCACTGGCGCGCATGGTCCCGGCGGACGACGGCTCGCTGACCGTGAATATCGACCGCGCCGACAGCCGCGCCGTGATGGCCTGGCTGGTCGAGCTGGAGACGGGCTTCGGCATCCAGGTGGCCTCCTCCACAATGGACCGGGCGGGTGAAGGCGTTGTTGAGGCATCCTTCGTTCTGCGCCGTCAGGGAGGCGGCCGATGATCGGGCGCATTCTCCTTGTGCTGGCGCTGCTGGCGGTCTGGCTGGTCGTGCTCTTGCCGCTGAAGGCTGTGGCGATTGCCGCCGGTGGCGTTGCGCAGTTGGGCTATGACGATGTGTTCGGCACGGTCTGGAACGGGCGCGTCTATGGTCTGCGTCTCGGTGGCGAGCGCATTCGCGAAACGGCCGTGTCCGTGTCGCCGCTGGCGTTCCTGACCGGACGCGTAGCCGTGGACTGGCGCTTGGCGGACAGTGGTCTGTCCGGCGACGGGCATGCGATCCTCGCGCCGGGCCGGGTACAGCTGGAAAACGTGTCGCTGACCGTGCCGCTGGGCCGTCTGACGGAGACGGGCGGCACCGGGCTGGACCCGCGTGCGCCGGTCTTCGTCCGTGTCGCTCAGCTCGACCTGTTGGACGGGCGTTGCGAAAGCGCCACCGGTTCGGCGCGCTCGGATGCGCTGACGGCGCTCGCTGCGCCTTACAATATCGAGGCGCCGGCCCTGGACGGCGTGCTCGCCTGCAATGGCGACGATCTCGAACTCGTCTTTTCCGGCGAAAGTGCCGACATGACGGTCGAGGGCAGCGCCCGGCTTCGCGTCGAGGGCTATGACTGGCAGGTCTCGGTCGATACGGTGCGTCCGGAACTGGCCGAGGCGCTGGCGCTGGCCGGTTTCGAGGCCGAAGGCGAAATCTGGCAGGCACAGGGACGGGGAGTTTATGGTGCGAACCGCTGACGGACTTCTTCTTCTTCTCGCGGCCGGGCTGGTCCTGTCAGCCTGCACGGCGACGGCTGGCAGCGCTTCCACGCAATTGCAGAGGCCGCCGGCGCTGAGCCAGGCCCGCCCGGATCCGGCTCCGGCGGCGGCCGTTGAAACGGCCGGCGCGCTGCCGCCGCAAACGCTGGAAGCCGGTGCCTGTGCCACCTTCTTCTGGACTGCAGATCCGGCGCATCGCTTTGTCGCTTTCGAAAACGAGACCGAGGGCTTTGCCCGCGTCTACGCCAATGGCGCCGAGCATGGTTTCTATACGCCGCCGCGCGAGGCGCCCTATGTGGCAGGCGAGACCTATCGGCGCGATTATGTCGATCCGGCCCGCGGGCTGGACATCCGCCTCACCGGCCGGGTCGGCGAGCCCTTGCCGACAGGCCAGCGGATCGAGCGGGTTGTGATGCGGGTGCTGCAGCCGAACGGCCAGACCCGCGTCGTGCCGCTGATCGGGCATTATGCCTGCCGGACGGTGGCGGAGGGGTGAGGGCGGTCGCTTCCCTTGTCATCCCGGCCGGATGGCCCGCGAAAGCGGGTCGTAGAGCCGGGCCCCATACGCTCGCTCTCGGCCGGAAGCGGGCTCGATATTGAAGGCAGCCCGGTGAGCACCGGGATTATGGGTCCCGGATCTCCGCCCGGCTCAAGGCCGGGCATGCGTCCGGGATGACAATGTTAAAGTCAGCTGTCTCACAGCACCGGATAAAGGCCCGGCCCGTAGGCGCGGTAGATCCAGCCGGCGGCAATCCCCACAGCCAGCCAGGGACCGAAGGCGAAGGCTTCGTCGCGTCCCGGCAGGCGCCGCTGCACAAGCGCTTTGCCCAGCACAAACAGGAGCGCGCTGCCCGTGCCCACCAGGACAATGGCGGGCAGGAGCCAGCCGCCGCACCAGGCGCCGCCCGCCGCGATCAGCTTGGCATCGCCGCGGCCCAGCCCGTTGCGGCCGGTCAGCCGGCGGAAGCCGGTCTCGACGGCGACAAAGGCGAGATAGCCTGCGACGGCCCCGATCAGTGACACCCACGGCGTGGAAAACACGAACGCGTTGAGTGCCAGGCCGGCTGCAATCAGCGGCAATGTTATTGCGTCGGGCAGGCGGTATGTACGAAAGTCGATCCAGAACAGGGCGCTAAGCGCAATGATGAGAATCAGGGTTGCGGCGTGGGTGAGAAACATGCTGCTCCTGTCACAAAAGTGTCATGCGACTGCGCCACAAGGGCGGGGCGTACAAGGGGTGTTTTCAAGATGACAGACGCCGTGCCGGCGCTCAAAGCCGAAAATGTCCGTATGACATTCGGCGAGACCCGAGCGCTCGACGATGTCAGCCTTGCGGTTGAACCAGGTGAAATGGTGGCTCTGATCGGGCCGTCCGGATCGGGCAAGTCCACCCTCCTGCGCGTGGCAGCCGCGCTGCAACCGGCGGACAGCACGTCCGGGCCGGTTGCCGTGCTGGGCCAGACGATGCAGTCGCGCGGCAAGATTGCCTCGCGTGTCCGCAAGAACCGTGCGCGGCTGGGCTTCATCTTCCAGCAGTTCAATCTGGTCGGGCGCCTGTCGCTGTTCGGCAATGTCATGCTGGGTGCTCTCGGCCGCCTGCCGGTCTGGCGCGGCGCGCTGGGGATGTTCCCCAATTCGGTCAAGCAGGCCGCCATGGACGCGCTGGAGCGTGTCGGCATGGAAGAGTTTGCAGCCCGGCGTGCGTCCAACCTGTCCGGCGGCCAGCAACAGCGCGGCGCGATTGCCCGCGCGCTGGTGCAGGGTGCCGAGGTCCTGTTTGCCGACGAGCCGATTGCCTCGCTCGACCCGGTCTCCGCACGCAAGGTCATGGAATTGCTGCGCGAGCTGAACCAGAGCGACGGCCTGACCGTCGTCGTGACGCTGCACCAGGTCGACTATGCCCAGCGCTATTGCGACCGCACAGTTGCGCTCAACAAGGGCCGGATTGTCTATGACGGCCCGTCCAATGGCCTCGATCGGGAGAAGCTGATCGAGATCTATGGTCCCGAGTTCGAAACCGCCTTCTATGGAGGCGAGGAATGATCCGCGCGCTCTGCCAGATCCTCGTCCGGATCACGCTTGTCAGCCTCGTTCTGGGCCTGTCGGCCTGTTCCGCTCCGCAGGCCGGACCGGATGCAGCGTCCGGTGCCGACCCGGAAAGCGGCGAACGGCGCACGCTGAATTTCGGCATTATCGCCACGGAAAGCTCGTCCAACCTGGAATCCAACTGGCGCCCCTTCATCGCCGCGATGGAAGAATGGACCGGCTATGACGTCGAGCCCTTCTACGCCTCCGACTATGCCGGCATGATCCAGGCCATGCGCTATGGCTCGATCCAGGTGGCGTGGTTCTCCAACTTCTCCGGTCTGCAGGCTGTGCGCCTGGGCGGCGGCCAGGTCTTTGCCAAGGCGACCTATCCGGACGGTTCGGAAGGCTATAACTCGGTGCTCATCGTGCCGGTCGACAGTCCGATCCAGTCGGTCGAAGACGTGCTGTCCTGTGACAGATCGATCGATTTCGGCATGGGCGACCCGAATTCCACCTCCGGCTATCTTGTGCCGTCGGCCTTCATCTTCGCGCCGCGCGGTATCGATCCGGGCGAGTGTTTCAACTCGGTGCGCAACGCCAATCACGAAGCCAATGCGCTCGCTGTGGCGAACGGTCTGGTCGATGTGGCGACCAACAACACGACCAATATGACCCTGCTGGCGCGGACGCGTCCGGATATCGCCAGCCGTATCCGCGTCGTGTGGACCTCGCCGGCGATCCAGACCGACCCGATCATCTGGCGTGCGGACCTGGACGAGGAAGCCAAGCAGCGCCTGCAATACTTCTTCATGAATTACGGCCGCATGGGCACGCCGGAAGAGATCGCCGCTGCCCGCGACGTGCTGAACCCGCTCTATTTCGGTCTCTTCCTGCCGTCCTCGAACGCCCACCTCGATCCCATCGTCCAGCTGGAGATCGTGCGCGACCTGACCGAGGCACGGAATGATCCGGACCTGACCGAGGCGGAGCGGGAAGCGCGGGTGGCCGAGCTTGAACAGCGCCTAGCCGAAGTCGAAGCCGGCAATACCGGCCTGATCAGCCAGGCGAGCGCTGTGGATGGTCTCGCGGCGGCCGGCCCGGCCGAGGCGGCTGCCGGCTCGCAGATCAACTGGATAGCTTCCGGCGTGATACTGGTGCTCGTTGTGGTGCTGCTGACCCTCCTACTGTGGGCCTCTGCGCCACGCGGCCCCGGTCCGCGTGTGCCGCTGACCGAACGCGTCGCCAATGCCGTGATCGCGGCCGGTGTGGTGATCATCCTCGTCTGGAGCTTCGACAGCGCCGACATGGACCGGTCCTACCTGCTGGTCGAGAATGCCGGCGATATGGGCGAGTTCATTGCCGGCTTCTTCCCGGAAGATCTTTCGCCGGCCTCGCGCGCCAGCTACTGGCAGAACCTGACCCATGGCTTCAGCGAAGCCGTGCCGCAGATGATCATCACCGTGCAGATCGCGATCTGGGGCACATTCATCGCCGTCTTCGCCGCGATCCCGTTCGGCCTGCTGTCGGCCCGCAATGTGGCGCCGGCCTGGATCGTCCAACCGGTCCGCCGGCTTATGGATGTGTTCCGCTCGATCAACGAACTGATCATTGCGCTGGTCTTCATCGCCGCCGTCGGCCTCGGACCTCTGGCCGGTGTGATGGCGCTTGCCGTGCACACGACCGGTGTGCTGGCCAAACTGTTCTCGGAGGCCGTCGAGGCTGTCGATGACGGTCCGGTCGAGGGCGTGCGGGCGACCGGTGCCGTGCCGCTGCACGAGGTGATCTGGGCGGTGATTCCCCAAGTCGCGCCGCTGTGGACTTCCTTCGGTCTCTACCGGTTCGAGTCGAATGCGCGCTCGGCAACGGTGCTGGGCCTGATCGGCGCCGGCGGTATCGGCCAGATCCTGTTCGAAGCCGTCCGCGCCTTCGACTACCAGCGCACCGCCGCCATCGTCATTGTCATCGTCATCGCCGTCAGCGCCATCGACCTCTTGTCGCAATTGCTGCGCAAGCGCCTGGTCTAGCCGGACGGTGCCCGCTCATCGGATAGGACTTGGTTTCGTCCCAATTCGGCGCTAGGCGAAACCGCGAAAAGCCAACTACGGGGGACCCCCACCCATGTCAGCGTTCAACAAACTCACCGCGGCGCTCCTGGCGGCCGCTGTCGGCACGGCCGGCGCCTATGCCATCCAGCAGCGCGAGCAGATCCGCATCGTCGGTTCCTCCACGGTCTTCCCTTTCTCCACGGCGGTGGCCGAGAGCTTCGGCGCCAAGACCCAGTTCTCCACGCCGGTGGTCGAGTCGACCGGCTCGGGCGGCGGGTTCCGCCTGTTCTGCGCCGGTGTCGGTGCCGAGCATCCGGACATCGTGAACTCCTCGCGCCGCATGCATGCCTCCGAGTTCGAGCGCTGCCAGAACAATGGCGTGCGCGAGATCACCGAAGTGCGGATCGGCTATGACGGTATCGTCATGGGTTCGGCCAATGACGAGGTTGCCGATCTCGACCTGACGCTGACCCAGCTCTGGCTGGCGCTGGCGGCCGAGGTGCCGGCCGACGACACCTGCTCGTCCTTTGTTGCCAATCCGAACGAGCGCTGGTCGGACATCGACCCGTCCCTGCCGCGTCAGCGGATCGAGGTGTTCGGCCCGCCGCCGACCTCGGGCACGCGCGACGCCTTCGTGGAACTGGCCATGCAGGCCGGTGCCGCCGGCATCGATTGCATGTCGGACCTCGCCGATGCCGATCACGACCGCTTTGAAACCATTGCCGGCCGGATCCGCGAAGACGGCCGCTGGATCGATGCGGGCGAGAATGACAACGCGATCGTCCAGACGCTGGTCAACACGCCCGACGCGTTCGGTGTGTTCGGCTATTCCTTCCTCGACCAGAATTACGACCGTCTCTACGGCGTGACGATCGACGGCGTGGCGCCGGAATTCGACGCGATCTCCGACGGCACCTATCCGGTCTCCCGTTCTCTCTTCTTCTATGTGAAGAACCAGCACGCCGCGATCGTGCCGGGCCTGGCCGACTATGTCGCCGAGTTCACTTCGGACGCCGCCTGGGGCGAATTCGGCTATCTGACCGATCGCGGCCTGATCCCGCTCGCGGATGCTGACCGCGACGCGATCGCCAACCAGGCGCAATCGCTGGAAGCGATGACGCAGGCGCCGGAATAGAGGCAGTCACAGCGACCAAAACAATAAAAAAGCGCCGGCAAGACCGGCGCTTTTTCTTTATTCGATCGGGGCCGCCGCTGCCTCAGTACAGCGACTTCTGGCGTCGCAGGCGGCGCCAGAAGCGGCGGCGTTCCGGCTTGGGGTGCGGCGTGAGGTTTTCGACGAAGTCGATGGCGCACTGTTTCCAGGAGTGCTTTTCGGCGTGGGCCCGCGGCGCGGCACGGTCGATCTCCAGACAATCCAGGCAGGCCTGGCGCAGATCGTCATTGATGAAGCCGCCACCGGAGCCGGGGATGATGTCCTTGGGACCGTGGGCCGGGAAGGCCGCAACCGGCGTGCCGCAGGCCATCGCTTCCAGATTTACCAGGCCGAACGTGTCGGTCCAGGACGGGAAGACGAAGACGTCGGCATCGGCGAAATAGCGCGCCAGCTCCTCACCGAATTTCGGGCCCGGGAAGACCGCGTCGGGGAATTTCTGCTTCAGCTCCTCGCGCTGCGGGCCGTCGCCGACGACGACCTTGGTGCCCGGCAGGTCAAGCTTGAGGAAAGTCTCGATATTCTTTTCGACCGCGATCCGGCCGACATTCACCCAGATCGGACGCTCCAGGCCTTCATAGACATCCTCGCCATTCACGCGGCGCTTGTCCGGGTTGAACAGTTCGATATCGACGCCGCGCGCCCAGGCGGTGAGATTCTTGAAACCGCGGGCCGCGAGATCGTCGCGCATCGAGGGCGTTGTCACCATGATGCGACCCGATGCGTTGTGGAACCAGCGCATGAAGGCATAGCCCGCCGAGAGCGGGATGAAGGGGAAGCGGGCGTTGACGTATTCCGGGAATTTCGTGTGGTAGCTCGTCGTGAAGGGCAGGCCCCACTTCTTGCAGATCCCGCGCGCCGCCTGGCCCAGCGGGCCCTCAGTCGCGATATGAATCGCCTCCGGCTCGAACTCCTTGAAGCGCCGGGCGATGTCGCCGCGCGCATTGATGGCGAGCTGAATCTCAGGATAGGTGGGCAGCGGGAAGGTCTTGTAGCCGAGGCCCGGATGGATCACCTCGATCTGGTGCCCCATGGCGCGGCATTCATCGACCGTGCGCGACAGGGTGCGTACGACCCCGTTCATCTGCGGTTCCCAGGCATCCGTGACCAGCATGATCCGCTGGGGGCGTTCTTCGGTATCCTCCGCTGTGGTCTGCACCTGCGTGCCGGTTTGAGCGGTTTCGTGTTCGAGGGGCTGGCTGTTGTCGGTCATCTCGATCCGTTTTCCGGGCCGCTTTCGGGCCGATAGTGTGGCCGGTTCAACCGGGGTCCCGCCGCGTTTAGCGGAACCGGTCCGGCATGTCAGCCATTAGCATACTGGCGAAAGCGCTGGCTTGAAGGAAAGAAAGCGGTTATCCGCCGCGCGGACTGCGTCCGGTGGGCGCTCTGCTGCGCAAAATACCCTGCCGCCGCCGACCGGAATGCGGACAGGAAATTGTTCGTTGGCGGGTCGCGAACCAAGATCACGCAATGTTTGGGCGAAGTTACGGGGTCCCGGGTGTTTCGCGGTTATAAATTAGCCGCACGCGAACACAAATGACCCGCACACTTGTCTTGCCCCGACGAAAAGACCGGACCATTGTCCGGGCTGTTCACTTACTGGAGTGGGAGTTTCAGTTATGAATGTCCAGACCCGTGAAGCCCTGCGCTGGGATGATTTGGATTCGGTGAAGTTCGCCGACGAGAGCGCTGCCGTGAAGCGTCTCGCGGATGAAACGGGTCTGGATGCCGACGCTCGCAAGCGCGTTCATGACGGTGCCATCGAGCTGGTGAAGACGGCGCGTGCGACCACGCGTTCGCGCGGCCTGATGGACAGCTTCCTGCAGGAATTCGGCCTGTCCAACAAGGAAGGCCTCGCCCTGATGTGCCTGGCCGAGGCGCTGCTGCGTGTGCCGGATGCGCCGACGGCCGACCGGCTGATCGCGGAAAAGATTTCCGGCGGTGCCTGGGCCGAGCATATGGGCCGCTCCGAGAACTGGCTGGTCAATGCGTCCACGCTGGGTCTGATGCTGACGGGTTCGATCATCGACGTCGATCCGGACGCACGCCAGAATCCGGGCGATTACTGGCGCAAGATGACGGCGCGCCTTGGCGAGCCGGTGATCCGGGCGGCGGTGTTCCGCGCCATGGGGATCATGGGCGAGCAATTCGTTCTGGGCCGCAGCATTTCCGAAGGCATCAAGCGGGCCAAGAAGGGCGAGGGCGCCCTGTGCTCCTTCGACATGCTGGGCGAGGGCGCCCGCACCGCCGCCGATGCCGAGCGCTATCACAAGCGTTATATCGAGGCGATCGATGCTGTCGGCAAGGTGCGCGGCGACAAGCCGGTGGAGCTGGAACACGGCGTGTCCGTGAAGCTCTCGGCGCTGCATCCGAAATACCTGGCGGTGAAGGAAGAGCGGGTGATGGCCGAGCTCTATCCGAAACTGCTCGAACAGGCCAAGCTGGCGAAATCCTACGATATCGGCTTCTGCCTGGATGCCGAGGAGGCGGATCGCCTGGTCGTCTCGCTGAAACTGCTCGAGCGGCTGGCGCGCGAGCCGGATCTGGCCGGCTGGCAGGGGCTGGGGCTGGCGGTGCAGGCCTATCAGAAGCGCGCACGGTTCGTGATCGAGCGCCTGATCGAGCTGGGCCGCGAAACCCAACGCCGTTTCCTGGTGCGCCTGGTGAAGGGCGCCTACTGGGATACCGAGATCAAGTTCTCGCACCAGATGGGCTGGCCGGACTTCCCGGTCTGGACTACCAAGCCGGCGACGGATCTGAACTATCTCGCCTGCGCGCGGGTGATGCTGACCGCGCCGGACCAGATCTATTCCCAGTTCGCCACCCACAACGCCCACTCACTGTGTGCCGTGCGTGAAATGGCGCAGCAGGCCGGTGTGGAGCATTACGAGTTCCAGCGCCTGCACGGCATGGGCGATGCGCTCTATGCCGCCGCTGCCAAGCTTCACGAGGAACGTCCGGTGCGTATCTATGCACCGGTCGGCAGCCATGAGGACCTGCTGCCCTATCTCGTGCGCCGCCTGCTGGAGAACGGCGCCAACACATCCTTCGTGCATTCCTTCCTTGATCCGGACGTACCGGTGGAAGACGTGGCGCGCGGCCCGTTCCGCGATGCCGAGACGATCGACCGTCATGCCCGCATCTCGCTGCCCGGCGATCTTTACGGCGAGGAGCGTCCGAACTCGAAAGGACTGGACCTGGCCCAGGCGCGGGTCCGCGCCAGCCTGGCGAAGGCCTTCCGCGATTTCGAAAAGTCCGAACCGATCACGGCTGCGCCGCTGGTCAATGGCAAGCTGCTCGACGGCGCCGCCCACCAGATCATGTCGCCGGTCGATTCGGGCGAGTATGTCGGCACGGCGGTGGACGCCTCGGTCGATGATGTGAATGCCGCCTTCGAAATCGCCATTGCGGCCCAGCCGGCCTGGGATGCGCGCGGAGGCAAGGCGCGCGGCGCAATCCTGCGCGCCATGGGCGATGCGCTGGAAGCGGACATGGAACGCCTCATCGTGCTGATGGCGCGCGAGGCCGGCAAGACACTCAATGACGGCATCGCCGAAGTCCGCGAGGCGGTCGACTTCTGCCGCTATTACGCAGCCCAGGCTGAGCGCGAGTTCGATTCGGATGTCCGCCTGCCCGGACCGGCCGGCGAGACCAACCATCTGGGCCTGAAGGGCCGGGGTGTCTTCGTCTGTATCAGCCCGTGGAATTTCCCGCTGGCAATCTTCGTCGGCCAGGTCGCAGCGGCTCTGGCCGCGGGCAATGCCGTTATCGCCAAGCCCGCGGAACAGACCCCGCTTGTCGCCTTCGAGGCCGTCCGCATGTTCCAGAAGGCGGGGCTGCCGGCCAGTGTGCTGCACTTCCTGCCCGGTACGGGTGAGATCATCGGTGCGGCCCTGACCAATGACCCGCGGACGCAAGGCGTCGCCTTCACGGGCTCGACGGAAGTCGCCCGCGCGATCAACCGGTCGCTGGCCGCGCGGGAGACCGCAATCGCACCGTTGATCGCGGAGACCGGCGGTCTCAACGGCATGTTCGTGGACACCACGGCCCTGCGCGAACAGGTCGTCGACGATGCCATCATGTCGGCCTTCGGATCGGCCGGTCAGCGCTGTTCGGCGCTGCGCATCATCTTCGTGCCGGAAGACACGGCGGACGAGCTGATCGAGTCGCTGGCCGGTGCGATGGACGAGCTGCAGCTGGGCGATCCCATGGATCCCGCGACCGATGTCGGCCCGGTGATCGACAACGAACAGCGTGAACTTCTGCTGCGCCACATGGAGCGTATGGAAGCGGCCGCGAAGGTGATCAAGAAGATCGACGATGTGGAGCTTTCCGAGCGCGGCTTCTTCTTCGGGCCCGCCCTGGTCGAACTGCCCTCGCTCGACATGCTGGACCGCGAAGTGTTCGGCCCGATTCTGCACGTGGTGCGCTACAAGCGCCGCGATGTCGGTGCGATTGCGCGCGAGCTGGCAGCGAAGGGTTACGGGCTCACCTTGGGCATTCATTCGCGCCTGGCATCTTTCCACAGGCAAATTCAGTCCATCGTTCCGGCGGGCAATGTCTATGTGAACCGGAACATGGTCGGCGCCGTTGTCGGCGTGCAGCCTTTCGGCGGGGAAGGCCTGTCAGGCACGGGTCCCAAGGCCGGCGGTCCGCACTATCTGCACCGGTTTGCCGGCGAGCGGACGGTCACGATCAACATCGCGGCCCAGGGTGGCGACCCGGAATTGCTGAACCTGTCCTGATCGCCTGTATTAACGGGATTTAACCCTGTTGCGGGGCCCTCTCATCCGGTTTAATCGGGTGTGACGGGCCCCGCTGCGCATTCAGGATTTGTTAACCAAAAAATCCGCCCGCGGACCATTCTGGGCGTTGACCGACCCTTTTCATTGATCCACTATATGTTGGGTCGGCTGGTCACAGCGACACACTATACAGAGTTTCTTTCGACCTTTCGGGTTCGTTCGCTGCGCGGCGCTGTCTACCGCGCGACAGGACTTTTTTGCCTCGGGCTTGGGGAGTAATGCCATCATGTCGCCACTGGATTCGGCCACAAATCGCCAGATGGAAACCGATGTTGCCAGCACGCGTCCTGCGCGCCGCGGCAAGCCCAAATCCTCGGCCGGCGCACATCTGCGTCTGGTTGAAAGCGTCAAGATCGACCGGTCGCGCGATGCGCTGCTGACCGAGTTCGGCAAGAAGACGCTGGAAGACCGCTACCTGCTGCCGGGGGAGTCCTATCAGGACATGTTTGCGCGCGTCGCGACGGCCTATGCCGATGACGGTGAGCACGCCCAGCGTCTTTATGACTATATCTCGCGCCTGTGGTTCATGCCGGCCACGCCCGTCTTGTCCAATGGCGGCGCCGATCGCGGTCTGCCGATCTCCTGCTTCCTGAATTCGGTCGGGGATTCGCTCGACGAGATCGTCGGCACCTGGACCGAGAATGTCTGGCTCGCCTCCAATGGCGGCGGCATCGGCACCTATTGGGGCAGCGTGCGCTCGATCGGCGAGAAGATCGGCAAGAACGGCCAGACCTCGGGCATCATTCCCTTCATCCGCGTGATGGACAGCCTGACCCTGGCGATTTCCCAGGGCTCGCTGCGCCGTGGCTCTGCCGCTGTCTATCTGGATGTCCACCATCCGGAAATCGAGGAGTTCCTCGAGATCCGCAAGCCGTCGGGCGACTTCAACCGCAAGTCCCTGAACCTGCACCACGGCCTCAACATCTCCGACGCCTTCATGAACGCCGTCGCCAATGACGAGGAGTTCGAGCTGAAGTCGCCGAAGTCCGGCGAGGTGGTGAAGACGGTCAATGCCCGCAAGCTGTGGCAGAAGATCATCGAGCTGCGCCTGCAGACCGGCGAGCCCTATATCATCTTCTCCGACACGGTGAACAACGCCCTGCCGGCACACCAGCGCAAGCTGGGCCTGAAAGTGCGCCAGTCCAACCTGTGCGCCGAGATCATGCTGCCCACCGGTTTCGACCACAAGGGTAAGGAACGTACGGCCGTGTGCTGTCTCTCCTCGCTGAACGCGGCGAAATATCTGGAGTGGAAGGACGATCCGGACTTCATCGAGGACATCTATCGCTTCCTCGACAATGTCCTGCAGGACTTCATCGACCGCGCGCCGGCCGAGATGGACCGCGCCGTCTATTCCGCGATCCAGGAGCGCTCGGTCGGTCTGGGCCTGATGGGCTTCCACACCTTCCTGCAGCAGATGAATGCACCGTTCGAATCCGCGATGGCCAAGTCGTGGAACATGAAGCTGTTCAAGCATATCCGCACGGCAGCCGATGCGGCGTCGGTGAAGCTGGCCGAAGAGCGCGGGGCCTGCCCGGATGCCGAGGCGTCGGGCGTGAAGGCGCGCTTCTCGCACAAGCTGGCGATTGCGCCGACCGCGTCGATCTCGATCATCTGTGGCGGTGTGTCCGCCGGCATCGAGCCGATCCCGGCCAATGTCTACACCCACAAGACCCTGTCGGGCTCCACGACGGTGAAGAACCCGAAGCTGGAAGAAGCGCTGGAGGCCAAGGGGCTCAATACGCCGGCCGTCTGGGCTTCGATCCTCGAGCACGAAGGTTCGGTGCAGCATCTCGACGGCTTGGACGAGCATGAGAAGGCGCTGTTCCGCACTGCGTTCGAGATCGACCAGCGCTGGGTGATCGAGCACGCGGCCGACCGCACGCCCTTCGTGTGCCAGTCGCAATCGCTCAACATCTTCCTGCCGGGCGATATCGATAAGTGGGACCTGCACATGCTGCACTGGTCGGCCTGGGAGAAGGGCGTGAAGTCGCTCTACTACTGCCGCTCCAAATCGGTGCAGCGGGCGGCCTATGCCGGCTCCGAGAAAAAGTCGGAAACCGAAAAATCGATGGAAGCCGCCGCGCCGACGGATTACGAAGAGTGCCTCGCCTGCCAGTAGGCGAGCGCGACATACCGGCCGGTCCTTCGAGGGGGAGAGACCGGCCCCGGAAAGGGGATGGCGCTTCGCTGTCCCCTTTCTCATTTCGTCCCTGCCCGGGCCCGCTACTTATTACTCCCGTCAATGAACGCGCCTGCGATATTGCGCTGTGTCATGGTCTTGTGATGGACCGTCTGACGCGTGCGGGTTAACCTTTCCTCGCGTCTGGAGTGAATCGGCATGCGACTCGCGCGCCGATTGCTAATCTGGACGCAGAGGGGATGAATGATGCGACTGGGCCGGACAGCCGAGCTTGTGACAGCCGGCGCAATTGCGCTGGGCGGCATTGCCTACGTGCTCATCGAGCCAGGCGATGCCGCGAGCGAGTGGGCGTCGTCCTCCCGCATGATCCAGGATCAGTTCCGCGCCGAGGGCGAGGTCCGGCCGCTGTCGCCGGCAGCTGCCCGTGTAGCCTTGTCTGCGCTCTCCATGAATGACGACCCGTTCGGCGGCGCGCCGCTTGCCTCGCTGACATCGCAGCAGGGCGCCCGCGTCGATCTCGGCGAGGCGGGCACGCTGGAAGTGGCGATTGTCGATCCGGCCGGCGACGAACGGGCACAGCGTCTCTTCTCGCCGCGCGGAGACGGGTATTCGCCGGTCGTGATCGACCGCGGCCAGCGCGAAGCGACGGTGGCGGTCAATTATGAGCGACGCTTCGAGACCCAGGGGCAGGGCGAAGAGCTCGATGTGTCCTTTACGCCCAGAGCCGGCCTGAGCGTCGGTCCGGAGGGCTCTGCAGCCGGGGCGGGCGCAGAGGTTCGGGTCGGCCAGTATTTGCGCGGCGGCGAAGGCGAGCGGCCGCGCTGGTATGTCTTCGCCGGGGCCGACCGGCGGGCCCTGATGTACGATCCGTCCAAGGGAGTCGACTTCTCCAACGCCATGCAACTGGCCCAGCGCCAGGTCGTTGGCGATGCCCAGGCCGGTGTCGCGGTGCGGGTCGGCGAGGTGGACCTGTCGCTGGCCTATGTGCGCCGCGAGTACAAGCACGTCGCCGGCGTCACCAGTTTCGATGAGACCGAGGAGTTCGGCGCCGTCACGGTGAACTGGACCTGGTAGGGCGGTTCGGGGCCGGACACAGCGCCGCACCTGCATGAGCCAGGCATGGCGAATTGCAGGCGAATCGCGCACTCTCCACAGCCGCCTGCCGTCCAGAGCGCATCAAGCTGTAGACGTTTTGGAAAGGATAGGCACAATATCTTGTGTTCGATCCGATTCCGTTCCGCCCCATGGGAGCTGCGACCATGACCCTGTCCGCCGAGAAAGCGCCGACTCTTTTGAGCCCGAGCCTGACCTACAAGCCCTTCCGCTATCCGTGGGCCTATGACTTCTGGCAGCGTCAGCAGCAGGTTCACTGGATGCCGGAAGAAGTTCCGCTCGGCGAGGACTGCAAGGACTGGGCGACCAAGCTGACGGACAAGGAGCGCAATCTGCTGACGCAGATCTTCCGCTTCTTCACCCAGTCGGACGTCGAGGTCGGCGCCAACTACATGGAAAACTACATGCCGCTCTTCAAACCGGTTGAAGTGCGCATGATGCTGGCGGCCTTCTCCAACATGGAGACGATCCACATCGCGGCCTACGCGCTGCTGCTGGAAACCATCGGCATGCCGGACAGCGAATTCTCCGCCTTCATGGAATACCAGGAGATGGCGGCGAAGCATGATTATCTCGGCCAGTTCGGCTGCGACACCGAGAAGGACATCCTGACCTCGATGGCCGTGTTCGGCGGCTTCACCGAGGGGCTGCAGCTGTTTGCCTCCTTCGCCATGCTGATGAACTTCCCGCGCTTCAACAAGATGAAGGGGATGGGGCAGATCGTCTCCTGGTCGGTGCGCGATGAGTCGCTGCACTGTGAAGGCATGATGCGCCTCTTCCATACATTCGCGGCCGAGACCGGCGCCCTGACCCAGGGCGTGAAGGACGACATTGCCGATTGCTGCAAGACGGTGGTGAAGCTGGAAGACAAGTTCATCGAGCTGGCCTTCGAGGCGGGTGAGGTGGAAGGCATGACGCCCGAGGACATCAAGCAGTACATTCGCTACATCGCCGACTGGCGCATGAAGCAGCTCAAACTGCCGACGATCTATGGGGTCAAGGAACACCCGATCCCGTGGCTGACGGAAATCCTCAATGGCGTCGAGCACGCCAACTTCTTCGAGGCCCGCGCCACCGAATACTCCAAGGGTGCCACCAAGGGCGCCTGGCACGGCGATAACGGCGTGTGGGAGATGTTCGACAAGATGAAGAAGAAGGATGACAGCGTCCCGGCGGAGTAGGGCACGCTCGCTCTCGCTTTCCGGGGTTCCATCGCCCGAGGTTTCGACGTAAAGTTGCGTGCGTTGCGCTTTTGCGGAGGGATCCATGGGCACTCAAAGGCATGCGGCCGTCGCTGTTGCGGCCGTGGTCGCAGTCTCGCTCGTGGCGGGTGCAAGCCGGCGCGCACCAGCCGGCGAGCCAGGTCATGCGCTGATCAAGATCGACATGAGCGCCGCGGACTGCGGAACTCATAACGCCGTTGGGCTGAGCATCGAGCGGTTCGTCGAGCTGCCGGCATCTGGGCCGCTCATTCTGGACGCCGGCCTCGTGCAGGAAGGCGTCAACGTGCCGGCCGGGGGAGAGCTGCTCAATCCGCTCCTCGACGAGCTCAGGATCCCGATCCTGGCTGACTTTGTCACCATTGTGAGCGGCGAAGTTCCCGATGCACCTGCCATGCTCAGCCTGGTTCCGGGCGAGGGCGGCGAATGGCACGGTCAGATCTCGGCACAGCTGGGCGCGTCTGCCGGGGAATGGAAGATATCCACCGCCGGCACAGAAGATGACCTGGTCACCAATCCGGAGAATTACTGGCGGTTTGATGTGTCCCTCGATCGCCGTCCCTTCTGGCAACGCTGGCTGCAGCTTGGCGAGGCTGATTACAGCTCTGTCGCCAATGAGGGTGGCGGTGCGTGCCCCGAAATGAATAGCTGACCAATCAGTCCGCTTGCCAAGCCTGACGGCGGGGACTAGCTAGCGGTCATGCCGAAGTTCCGCACCCGCCGAAATTCTGACATCCCCTTTGTCATGGGCGTGCTCAATGTCACGCCCGACAGCTTTTCCGATGGCGGGCAGTGGATCGACCAGGATGCCGCGGTGCGCCGCGCCCTGGAAATGCTGAAGAACGGTGCCGATGTGATCGATATCGGTGGCGAATCGACCCGGCCGGGTGCCGATCCGGTGCCCGAGGCCGAGGAGTTGCGGCGCGTTGTTCCGGTCATCAAGGCGCTGCGCGACGAAACGGCGGCAAGGATCTCTATCGACACCTTCAAGCCCTCTGTCGCGCGTGCCGCGATCGAGGCCGGTGCGGATATCTGGAACGATGTCATGGCGCTGCGCTATGAGGGCGCGGTGGAAACGGCGGCCAAACTGGGCGTGCCGGTGATCCTGATGCACATGTCCGGCACGCCTCAGGACATGCAGAAAAATCCGCAGTATGACGATGTCGTCTCCGAGGTCTGCGACTTCCTGACCGAGCGCGCCGATATCGCCATGGCGGCCGGGGTAAGTGCGGACAGTATCTGGCTCGATCCGGGCATCGGTTTCGGCAAGTCTCTGGATCACAATCTGGCCCTCATGCACGACCTCGATGAGGTGATCGGTCTGGGCTATCCGGTCCTGTTCGGCGCCTCACGCAAGCGCTTCATCGCGGCGATCGACGAAGGCGCTGCCGAAATGGAACGGCTGGGTGGCTCGCTCGCTGCGGCCCTGCGTGCCGCCCAGGCCGGTGCGGCAATGGTGCGTGTGCACGATGTGCGCATGACGGTGCAGGCACTGAAGGTCCAGGCCGCCATTCGCAAGGGACGTTCGTGATGATGGCGCTGTTCGGTCCGTGGACCCTGCTCGTGCTCGGCGGAATCCTGGAAATGGTCTGGGCGCTGGGTTTCAAATATGTCGGCCGTGACGCGCCCTGGTGGCAGCAGGGCGGCGTCGTGCTGGCGCTGATCGGATCGATGACGCTGCTCTTCCTGGCGATGAAGCAATTGCCCGCCGGCACGGCCTATGCCGTGTGGACGGGAATCGGCGCCCTGGGCGTTGCAACGCTCGGCATCCTGGTCTTCAAGGAACCGGCGACGCTGGCCCGTATCGTCTTTCTGGCACTGATCCTGATCGGCATTATCGGGCTGAAGGCAACCAGCGGCTCCAGCGCCGGCTGACCGGTCTCAACCGAAGGGGTCGTCGATCGACTTCGAGGGCTCGGTGAACCAGCGCGGGCCGTCGTCGGTCATGTAGAAATGATCTTCCAGCCGGATGCCGAATTCGCCGGGCACGCAAATCATCGGCTCGTTCGAGAAACACATGCCGGGCGCCAGCGGTGTCGTGTCGCCACCGACGAGATAGGGCCCTTCATGGATGTCCAGCCCGATGCCGTGGCCGGTGCGGTGCGGGATGCCGGGCAGGGCATAGCCCGGGCCCAGGCCGCGGCGTTCGGCCTCGGCGCGTCCGGCCGCGTCGACATCGGCACAAGGCGTGCCGATCCGGGCGGCGTCGAAGGCGGCCAGCTGACAGGCCTTCTCGGCGTTCCAGATATCGCGCTGCCGGTCCGTCGGCGTGCCGAAGACATAGGAGCGGGTGATGTCGGACTGATAGCCATGCATGGCGCAGCCGGTATCGATCAGCACCATGTCGCCCTCATCCAGCGCTTTCGGTCGCGCCACCCCGTGCGGGAAGGCGGTGTCCTGCCCGAACAGCACGATGCAGAAGGTCGAGCCGCCGGGCGCGCCGATCTTCTTGTGGGCGGCATGAATGAACTCGGTCACTTCGGCGGTCGAGATGCCGGCGCGCAGGATGCGGGCGGCGGCCTTGTGGACCTCGATCGTTGCCGTCTTCGTGGCCTGCATCAGCGCCAGCTCGTCCGCGTCCTTGCGGGCACGGGCGCCCAGGACGATCCCGGCCGCATCCGCCGTCGGGCCGGTCCAGGCCCCGTTGAGGGCGTTGGCGGTGATCAGCGGCGTATCGGGTGACAGCGCGAGCGTTGCGTTCGGCCGGCCGAGCGAGGCGACGAGGGCGAAGGGATCTTCATGCTCTTCCCAGACGGCCAGCGGCGCATCGAGGCGCAGATAGCTTTCCAGCGTGCCGGTCTCGAAGGCCGGTCCGACATAGGTTAGCCCGGCGTCCACGCTGACGAGGGCGCCGACCAGCCGCTCCGTCGCCGGCCAGCGCAGCCCAGTATAATAGGTGAGATTAGAACCGGCATTCAGCCAGATTGCGCCGATCCCGGCATCCCGCATCCGCCCGCGCAGCCCGTCCAGCCGCCGGCGGAAGCTCGCCTCGGGGATCGGCTTGCAATGCCCCAGCATGTCGCTCAGGCGCGAGAGTTCCGTCGCAGCGTCGGATCCACCCACTCCGCGTGTCATCAGCATTTCGGCCATCATCTCCTCCTGAACAATTCTGCGGCTAGAGCCGCTCGAGAAACTTCTCCAGCCGTTCCATGTCTTTCGGCAGCTCGCTTTCAAACCGCATGTCTTCGCCGGTCACGGGGTGTTCGAAACCCAGAATGGCGGCGTGCAGGGCCTGGCGGCGGAAATCCTTCAGCTCGCGGCCATTGTCCGAGATCGCCAGGATATTGCCGCGCTTGTTGCCATAGACCGGATCGCCCAGCAGCGGACAGCCGATATGGGCCATGTGGACCCGGATCTGGTGCGTACGGCCGGTTTCCAGGCGGCATTCCACCTTGGCGGCCAGCCCGGTGCCGATCGCGGCGCCCGGCGCTTGGCCGTAGCGGGCGAGGGTGGCGTAATTGGTGATCGCATGCTTGCCGGCTTCGCTGTGCGGATCCCGGGGCACGACGAATTTCTTGCGGTCCTGCGGCGAGCGGGCGATGCGGGTCTCGATCCGGCCGGCCTTGGGCGAGGGGGCGTTGCGGGTGAAGGCGATATAGGCGCGTTCGACCGTGTGCGCGGCAAACTGCGCGGCCAGGCCCTGGTGTGCGGCATCCGACTTTGCGACGACCATCACGCCGGACGTGTCCTTGTCCAGCCGGTGCACGATGCCCGGACGCTCCACCCCGCCAATGCCGGACAGTGAGCCGGCGCAGTGATGCAGGAGGCCGTGCACCAGCGTGCCGGTCCAGTTGCCTGCAGCGGGATGGACGGCCAGCCCGGCAGGCTTGAGCAGGACGATCAGGTCGTCATCCTCGTGCAGCACGTCGAGATCCATCTTCTCGGGCACGGGCTCGGCCGCCCGCGGCGCCGGGACCTCCAGGGCATAGATCGAGCCGGCAGCGATCTTGGCAGACGGGTCGTTCAGGACCGTACCGTCAACCCGAAGCTGACCCTGTTCGATCAGCGCTTTCAGGCGCGAGCGCGACAGGGTTTCGATCTGGCCGGCCAGCCAGCGGTCGAGGCGTTCGCCGGCGGCATCGGCGTCGGCAGTGAGTTCGGTGAGCTGGGCTGTTCCGGTCATGGGCGGATCGTCCTCCAGGCGATGCAGGAATGCAACGCGCGGCTGAATGCTGCAGCGCGTCATCTACCTGTCACGGCTCTGTCGGCAAAGCGTCATGGCCACTTTCTAGACAGGCGCATCGGATCGCGACCGGAGGGGTCGCGTAACTGCAAGGACTTAGCCATGACGTTGAAAGCGCGCCTGATGGCGGCCGCGGCGATTGCTGCGCCCCTGTTTTTCGCACCCGCAGCGATTGCCCAGGACGACAACACGGTGGATGTGATCACGGTCACCACCCAGTTCCGCGAACAGTCTGTCGCCGACGTGCCGATCAATGTCAGCGCCTTCGACGAGGGCCTGCTGGAGGATCTCGCCATTGCCGACTTCGAGGACCTGGCTGCTTTCACGCCGGGCCTGATCGTGCAGGAACAGTCGCCGAACAATACCGGCTACTCGATCCGCGGCATCACGACCGATAGTGGCGAGGCCACGTCGGAAACCCGCGTGGCCGTGTTCCGCGACGGTGTGTCGATCACGCGTTCGCGCGGCTCCTATATCGAGCTGTTCGACATCGAGCGTATCGAGGTGGCCAAGGGCCCGCAGCCGACCCTGTTCGGCCGTGGCGCACTGATCGGCGGCATCAACATCATTCAGAACAAGGCTGAGGACGAGAATTCCGGCTCGTTCGAAATGGGCTTCGGCAATGAGGGCCAGGTCGAGGCGCGCGGCCACTATAATTTCCGTCTCGCCGACGGTTATGGCCTGCGTATCTCCGGCGTGTCGCGCGAACGCGACGGCTATATCGCGAACACCGAAGGCGGCGACCTGCAGGGCCGCGACACCCAGGCCGTGCGTCTGGTGCTGTCCGGCACGCCGAATGACGTCTTCTCCTTCGACCTGATCGCCAATTATCAGCAGGACACCCCTCCGGGCACCTCGTTCAAGTCCGGCACGCTGCCGGCTGTGGGCGGCGATACCGATCCGTTCACCGCGGCCTCGCTGAACACGTTCGGCGGTTTCGAGGGCGGTGCCGAGCTGGGCCTGGACCGCGAAGTGCGCGAGCTGACCTTCCTGGCCGATTTCCAGCTGTCCGACGCCTGGACGCTGAACGCGATCACCGGCTGGCGTGATTTCGACTCCGTCGAGATATTCGATCCGGACGGCATGGCGCTGCCCTTCCTCGTCATCGCCGAAGACGCGACCGGCGAGCAGTTCAGCCAGGAATTCCGCCTGTCCTATGATGCCGGCGGCGCCTGGACGGGGTCGCTCGGTGCCCTCTACTTCCACGAGGAAGGCGAGCAGCGCATTCCGATCGGCATGAATGAGGCCGTCGCCCAGGCGATCCTCGCACCGACCCTGGCTGCCGGTTTCGGCGCCACCGTGGCGCAGCTCGAAGGCCTCCTGGCGCTCAACGGCTTCCCTGGTGTCGATCTGGACAACCCGCTCAACCCCTTCCCCTATTCGGTGGCAGCCCTGCTGCAACAGCAACAGCTGGTGCCGCTGCGCGACTTCTACCTGGAAGAGGGTTCCAACTCCGGCGAGACGACGTCCTTCGACATCTTCGCCGACACGTCCTACGCCGTGACCGACCGTCTGACCCTCACCGCCGGCCTGCGCTGGACCTATGAGGACAAGACCTCGTCGGGTTATGGCCGCAATATCAACGGCCCGAACTTCGTGACCTTCGCCAACACGCTGGTGACGCCCTACACGCCGAATGGCGAAACGGTCAGCCAGTCTGGCGAGTTCGACGACTTCACCTGGCGTTTCGCGGCCTCCTACGCCGTCAACGACATGCTGAACACCTGGATCAGCTATGCTCGCGGCCGCCGCCCGGACGTGATCTCGGTCGATACCGACAGCCCGACCTTCTTCTCGGAAGCTCCGGCAGAAATCATCGACTCGGTCGAAGCCGGCGCCTTCTGGACCTTCTCGCGCGGCACGCTGTCCGGCTCGGTCTTCTATTCGGAATACGAGAACTTCCAGACCACCCGTTTTGATCCGGGCACGGTCAGCTTCGTCACCGACAATGCGGGCAATGCCACGCAGTACGGTGCCGAGCTGCAGGGCCAGTTCGACATCACCGACCGGGCCGAGCTGTTCGCCAGCTATGCCTACAATTCGGCGACTTTCGACGACACCGACTCGAACGGCAATGCGCTGGAGCTGGCGGGCAATACCTTCCGCTATGCCCCGGAACACACGCTCGCTCTGGGTCTGAACTGGGAAGTGGCGGCCGGAAACTGGGGTTCGCTGCGCTTCCTGCCGACCTATAGCTGGCAGTCGAAAATCTACTTCGACAACGATAATGACCGCTTTGGCGGCATCCTGCACCAGGACGCCTATGGCCTGCTCAATGCGCGCCTGCGCTACGAGAATGCCGACGAACGCTTCCACGTCGAGCTCTACGGCACCAACCTGACCGACGAGGAATACCTGATCGACGCCGGCAATACCGGCGGCAGCTTCGGCATGCCGACCTTCATCGCCGGTTCGCCGATGCTCTACGGCATCCGCGGCGGCGTCGAATTCTAATTCCCCAGGGGGCTGGGGCGGGTGGCGCGCCGGGCGGGGAGCCCGGTGTGCCACCTTCGTTTATGAGCGTAGTGAACCCGTCGCGAAATTGCGCTAATGATCGGTGTTAACCGCCGGTCTGCGCGCGGAAGTCTGGGGGGAGACCCATGAGCAAGATGAAGCTGACACGCCGTACCGCCCTGATCGGTGCCGCCGGTGCGGGCCTAGCCGTAAGCGCCTGCTCGAGCGGGTCGGAACGATTCGAACCGCGTGCCGAGGGACATTTCCGGCATGGCGTGGCGTCGGGGGATCCGGACACGAACAGCATCATGCTCTGGACCGCACTGAGCGACGATGCCGGCGGCTGGCGCGGGGTCGAGGTCGCGCGCGACGAGGCCTTTGACGACGTGGTGTTCCAACAGGGCGAAGAGATCACCTATATCCAGCCGCAAGCGCTGGGCACGCTGAAAATCCTGGCGACGGGCCTGCAGCCGGGCGAGCGGTATTTCTACCGCTTCCGCCTCAACGAGACCTATTCTCCCGTTGGCGTCACCCGCACCCTGCCCGAAGGCGCGGTCGAGCAATTCCGGATCGGTGTCTTCTCCTGCTCAAACTTTCCGGCCGGGCATTTCAACGTCTATCGCGAGGCGGCGGAGAATGGCGAGCTGGATCTCGTCCTGCACCTGGGCGACTACATCTACGAATACGCGATGGGCGAGTATGCGACCGGCGACGCCGAGGCGCTGAATCGTGTGCCCGATCCGGTGCACGAGATCGTGTCGCATGCCGACTATGTCGCGCGGCACGCCCAGTACAAGTCCGACCCGGACCTGCAGGCGCTGCATGCGGCGGCGCCCTGGATCATGAGCTGGGACGATCACGAGACGGCGAACAATTCCTGGACCGGCGGCGCCCAGAACCACAATGACGGCGAGGGGCGCTGGGAAGACCGGCGCGAGGCCGCGCTGCGGGCCTGGTATGACTGGACGCCCTCGCGGGAGCCGGAAGATCTGCGCAATCGCTATGGCGTCTACGAGATCGGCAATCTGGCGACGCTGTGCCTGATCGAGAGCCGTCTGTCGGCACGCGACCAGGAGATCCTGAACGAGACGTTCCCGGTCGCCTCGGATGCCGATATCGAGGATCCCGAAGTCGTGGCCGCCGTCGATGCGTGGAAGCGCGATGTTGTCGGGGCCGAGGATCGCGAGCTGATCGGCGCGGCCCAGATCGCCGGCATCCGCGAAGCCTGCGCGGCCTCTATCGCCGCGGGCAAGCCGTGGCGCATCCTGGCCAACCAGGTGATCATGAGCCGGGTGAATTTCCCGAATTTCGCCGAGGAAATGCCGGGATGGCTGCGCTGGTGGGCGACGCGGGACAGCGAGTTCGCCCGCAATTTCATCATGCGCACGCGGTTCGAAATCCCGTTCAATCTGGATATGTGGGATGGTTATCCGGCCGAGCGCGAGCGTCTGTTTGCAGCCCTTCGCGAGGCCGATGCCGACGTCATCACGCTGACCGGCGATGTGCACTCCTTCTGGGCCAACGAGCTGACGGATGCGCAGGGCAATCTTGTCGGGACGGAGTTCGTCGGCTCGTCAGTGACCTCACCGGCGCCTTTCTCCAGCTTCGCTGCGCCCGGTGTCGACTATGGCCAGATGATGCGTGACGCCAATCCCGATGTTGCCCACTGCAACATGGTCGATCATGGCTATATCCGCCTGACCCTGACGCCCGGCGAGGCACAGGCCGACTATGTCACCGTGTCGACCATCCTGCAGCGCGACTACCGGGCCGGACTGGACAGCCAGTGGCGTATCGGCCGCCCGTCAAACGGCAGCGTTCCGCGTGTCGAGCGGCTGGGCTAGAGCATTTTCAGCGAAAGCGGGCACCGGTTTCGCGGTTCGAAAATGCGGCCGCGGAAGCACTAACTTGTTGCGCAGGCGTTGGCGGACCGTTTCAGACGGGTGCCCACGTCGACGATGGCCTCGATCACCGGCAGCAACTCGCGGCCGAGCTCGGTCAGTGCGTATTCGACGCTGGGCGGCGAGGTCGGCTGCACGGTGCGCACCACCACGCCCTTCCTGCCGAGCTCCTTCAGGCGTGCAGAAAGTACCTTGGCCGAGATTGGCGGGATGTCGGCCTCCAGTTCGGAGAAGCGGCGCGGACCGCCGGCGAGGTGCCAGATCACATAGGGCGTCCAGGCCCCGCCGAGCAGTTGCATGCACTCGTTCACGGGGCAGTGCGTGCCGTCATCGAGGGGCCGGGATGTGTTGCGGCGGCGTTTCAGCATGCTGGGGCTCCGGAAAGCTGCTTACCGCGGGGATAGTACAAAACGCCGCTTACGCCTACTCACAAGGTTACATTTCGTAATCACGTGCCCATCTGTCTCCCGACCGCAGCGGACAGGAGGCAAGCGATGGCGGAGCGAAGCGAGGTTCAATCACGGATCGGGATCGAGCATCCGGTGGTGCAGGGACCGTTCGGCGGCGGACTGTCGACGGTTGAACTGACGACGGCCGTATCGAATGCCGGCGGGCTTGGCTCGTTCGGTGCCCATATTCTCGAACCGGACGGCATCGAGGCCCTGGCACGCGATCTGAGAGCGGCAACGGACGGGCCTTTCGCGCTCAATCTCTGGGTCAGCGATCACGATCCGGGCGGGGATCCCTTTCCGAAGGCGGCGTTTGACGCTGTCTGGCCAGTCTTCGAACCCTATTTCCGCGAATACGGCCTCGACCGGCCGGAACCGCCGGCGCGCTACCATCCGCGTTTTGAAGACCAGGTCGAGGCGATCCTGGCTGTGCAGCCGCGGGTCTTCTCCTTTGTGTTCGGCGTGCCCGACCGCGCCATCCTGGAGGCGTGCCGCAGCCGGGACATCCTGACGCTGGGCGCCGCGACGACACTGGCCGAAGCCGAGGCGCTCGCGGATGCCGGTGTCGATATCGTTCTCGCCACGGGTTTCGAGGCCGGCGGCCATCGCCCCGCCTTTCTCGAACCGGCCGAAGCCAATCTGATCGGCACCCTGCCGCTGACCCGCCAGATCGCGGCGCATCTTCGCGTGCCGGTGATTGCGGCCGGCGGAATTGCCGACCGGGCCGGTATCGATGCGGCCCTCACGCTGGGCGCCGGCGCGGCGCAACTGGGCACGGCCTTCCTGGCCTGCGCCGAGTCCGGCACCAATGACGCCCACCGCGATGTGCTGTTCTCACCGCGGGCCCGGCACACCGTCCTGACCCGTGCCTATACCGGCCGGCTGGCCCGCGGCATTCCCAATCGCGTCATCGCCGAAATGGAAGCGCGCGCTGACCGCCTTCCGCCCTTTCCGGTGCAGGCCTGGTTCCTGGGTCATCTCAAGCATGCCGCGATTGCGGCCGGCGATGAGGATTTTGCCTCGCTCTATGCCGGGCAGGGTGCGCCCCTGCTCCGCCACCGCAAGGCGGCCGATCTGATGGCGGATCTGAGCCGTCCAGCCGAGGTCCGGGCTGTCGCCTGATCTCTCCCTCCACAACTTGCCAACCCCAGAAAGGATACCTTCCGATGAAACTCTATTTTGCTCCGGGCGCCTGTTCGCTTTCGCCCCATATTGTCCTGCGCGAGGCCGGTGTACCGGTTGAGCTGGAGCGCGTCGATCTGGCCGAGGGCCGGATCGTGTCGACCGGCGAAGCTTTCCGCTCGGTCAATCCGAAGGGCTATGTGCCGGCGCTGGAAGTCACGCCGGGCGAGGTCGTCACTGAAGGCGCGGCCATCGTTCAGCACATCGCGGATTCCAATCCCCAGGCCGGATTGGCACCGGCCGCCGGCACGCTGGCGCGGGCCCGGGTGAATGAGTGGCTGACCTTCCTCTCCTCCGAACTTCACAAGGCCTTCTCGCCCCTGTTTCGCCCCGACAACAGCGAGGAGGTGAAGTCTGCCGCGATCGAACGCGTTGCCAATCGCCTCGACCATATCGAAAGCGTGCTGGACGATGGCCGCAGCTATCTGACCGGCGACACCTTCACCATCGCCGACGCCTATCTCTTCACCCTCACCAACTGGACCGGTCCCACGGGTATCGGCCTGGGCAGCCGGTCGAAGCTGATGGCCTACATGGACCGCGTGCGCCAGCGGCCGGCGGTTCTGGCTGCACTGGAGGCCGAAGGCCTGCTGCAGCCGGCGGCCTGATCCGGATACGAAAACGGGCGGCCGAAGGGCCGCCCGTTCATTCCCGCTGTCAAGCGTGTCTGCGGCCTAGTTGCCGGCCTGCGCCTGGGCTTCGGCCTGGATGCGGGCCGCAACGCTCTGGTCGGTGCGGGCGGCATTGGCGATGGAGTTGTACTCGACCACGGTCAGTCCGGCGTCCTGTACAATGGTCTCCATCTCGGCCTGGGCCTCCTGCTGGATCTGGGCCTGAGCTTCCTGGCTTTCGGCTGCCTGCATGCGCGGCTGGATGTCCTGGACGAGGGCGTTGATGCCGTTGGCGGCTTCCACGAAAGCGGTGACCTGCGCATCGGTGAGGGTGAAGGTCTCGGCCGCTCCGGCTTCGGCGCCGGCCTGGGCCGGGTCCTGGGCGAATACGGGGGCGGCGGCAGCGCCTGCCAGCGCGGTTGCAGACAGGGCGGCGGTCAAAATCTTGTGCATCATGAGAGTGTCTTCCCGGTTGCTGAACAGTATCTGGGTTCAATGGCCCAATAGCGTGGGAACGACACCGGTCTAACAATGTTCCATTACAATTTCACCACATGTATACAGCTCATGGTTTTGCCGCATTTGTTGTGACGGGACCAAAAAGTACTGAGATTGTATTTCTTGATAACTCAACCGGCCTGGTTCTCAGGGTTTGCGGTATCGCAGTGCCTCGACGAAAAGTCTGAGTGCCGGCGGCATCTGGCGGCGGCTGGGATAATAAAGATGGTATCCGGGAAAGGGCGGGCACCAGTCCTCCAGCACACGTACGAGCCGGCCTGCTTCGATATCCTCGCGCAAATAGTCTTCAGGCAGGCAGGTCAGGCCGAGACCGGCCCGGGCCGCGGCGAGCACC
Organism: Maricaulis sp.; assembly: GCF_017642925.1. Classification (GTDB taxonomy): domain Bacteria; phylum Pseudomonadota; class Alphaproteobacteria; order Caulobacterales; family Maricaulaceae; genus Maricaulis. The sequence goes on from NZ_JAEPOL010000025.1 coordinate 48,553, forward strand.
ACACGCGGATCATTGCAGGTGAATTGTCCGGAGACGCGCACATTCAGTGCCCGGCCGTCCTGCTCGAACTCCCAGGCATAAAGACCGCCGCGCGTCGGCAGGCGCAGATTGATGCAGGCGTGCCGGGTGAGGTTGTGCGGCGTCGCGGGCTGGCCGTGCTGCCTGAAATAGTCCGGCGTGGCAGCCACAGCCATGCGGATGTCGGGACTGATCGGGATCGCGATCATGTCCTTCTCGACTTCCTCGCCCAGGCGCACGCCGGCGTCGAACCGGCCTGCGACGATGTCGACGAGACGCTGGTCGATGGCGATCTCGATCTCGATACCGGGATGTTCGGCCATGATCCGGGCTGCCGCGGGCAGAAGCAGGGTCTCGGCGATGTCCAGACTGCTGGTCACGCGCAGCGTTCCTGCCGGGCGCCCGCCCATGGAGGCCACCGTATCGAGTTCCGACTGGATGCTGGAGAACGCCGGGCGCAGGGTGGCGGCGAGCTGCTCGCCGGCCGCCGTGGGAGCTACATTGCGGGTGGTCCGGGTGAGCAGGCGCACGCCTAGCCGGTCCTCAAGCCGCCGGACCGCATGACTGAGTGCGGATTGCGACGTCCCGAGCTGCGCCGCCGCGCCCGTAAAGCTGCGCGCATCGGCCACCCCGAGAAAGGCGATCAGGTCGCCGAGTTCCTCTCGTCTCATTCATGAAACTCCGGTATAGGCTTATTGCTGATTATGCGGGTTCAGCGAATAAGTCACCTCGCCTATATCAGGCTCAAGCGCGCCGCCGATGCAGCGCGCACCGCTTGCCGGTCCCGGAACAAATCCATTCGAGAGAGCTGACATGAAGACGATTGGCTATGCCGCCCACAGCGCTGACACACCCTTGGTGCCATACACATTCGAGCGCCGCGGCCTGCGTGCCGACGATGTGGCGATCGATATCCTCTATTGCGGTGTCTGCCATTCAGACCTGCACACCGCGCGTGGCGACTGGGCGGGTACGGTCTACCCCAACATCCCCGGTCACGAGATTGTCGGCCGTGTGACGGCGGTCGGTCCGGATGTCAGCAAGTTCGCCGTCGGCGATACCGTCGCCGTGGGCTGCATGGTCGACAGCTGCCAGGATTGCGATCGCTGCCACGACGACGAAGAGCAATACTGCCGCAACGGGTTCACCGCGACCTATAACAGCCCGGACCGGATCACCGGCGACAACACGCTGGGCGGCTATTCCAAACATGTCATCGTGCGTGAGGCCTTTGTCCTGCGTGTGCCGGCAACGCTCGACGTGTCGCGGGTGGCGCCGCTCCTGTGTGCCGGCATCACCACTTATTCACCGCTGCGCACCTGGAATGTCGGCAAGGGCAGCCGGGTCGGAGTGGTCGGCATGGGCGGTCTGGGGCATATGGCGATCAAGCTGGCTGTCGGCCTCGGTGCCCATGTCACCGTGATCAGCCGCAGCCCGTCCAAGGAGGCCGATGCGAGCGAACTCGGTGCCGATGCCTTCCTGATCTCGTCGGACAAGGCGGCGATGAAGGCGGCGCGCAACAGTTTCGACCTGATCGTGGACACCGTGCCGGTCAAGCACGACCTCAACCCCTACATGCCCCTGCTCGACGTCGACGGCACGCTGTGCCTGGTCGGACAGGTCGGCCCGCTGGAGGAACTGGTGTCCGTGCCGCTGATCATGGGCCGCCGCCGGGTCGCGGGTTCCCTCATCGGGGGTATCGCCGAGACCCAGGAAGTCCTCGATTTCTGTGGCCGGATGAACATCCTGCCGGAATGCGAGATGATCCGGATGGATGAGATCAACACGGCTTTCGAGCGCATGGAAAAAGCCGATGTGCGCTACCGCTTCGTGATCGACATGTCGTCGCTGGAGGTGCCGGACGCCGCCTAGGCGCTCCGGCGCTGTCCGAAAAAAGAAAAGCCCCGTCCGGCCGGACGGGGCTTTTCTCTCGAACCGGTGTTTCGCGTCAGGCGCGTTCGACCATGCGGATGAAGCGGTCCTTCAGGGCCGGGTCGGTCTTGAACTCACCGGTGAAGGTGGTGGTGATGGTCGACACATTCGGGTGGTGCACGCCGCGGGTGGTCATGCACTGGTGCTTGGCGTCGATCAGGACGGCCACGCCCAGCGGCTGCATCGCCTCGGTCAGCGCGTCGGCGATCTGGGCCGTCATGGTTTCCTGCGTCTGCATGCGCTTGGAGAAGATCTCCACCACGCGGGCAATCTTGGAAATGCCGACCACGGCCTTGCGCGGCAGGTAGGCGACATGGGCCACGCCCAGGATCGGCGCGAGGTGGTGTTCGCAATGGCTCTCGACATCGATATTGGTCAGCATGACCATGTCGTCATAGCCCTGCACGTCCTCGAACGTCTTGCCGAGAGCGGCCATCGGATCGGCTTCATAGCCGGAGAACCATTCCGACCAGGCTTTCACGACGCGCTTGGGCGTGTCGATCAGGCCTTCGCGGGCCGGGTCGTCGCCCGCCCAGGCGATCAGCGTGCGGACGGCCTCCTCGGCCTCCTCGCGGGTCGGTTTGGAGTTTTTCACGCCAGCCAGGCGCGCAGCTTCAGGTGTCACGGCGTCCATCCCCATGGATCCTTTCGTTGTCGGGTCGGTCCTGCGCGTATACGACAGGGCCGTAGTGCCGGTTTCCGGATCGAGGATGCAGAGCCGGATTTTTTCACCCGGAGCCTGAAATCCTCTGTTTTCGCGCCTCGGCGCTTGACGGTATTTAGGCCTTCCCTGCGTGAAATCCAATGATATGACCGCAGGGAAGATGTGAATTTTTCACGCCCTTGACACAAACGGAACAGACAAGAACATGAAATCGCTCACCCTTTACGATACGATGGCGCGGCGAAAGCGCGCATTCGAACCGATCGATCAGGACCGGGTGACGATGTATGTCTGCGGTCCGACGGTCTACAGCTACGCCCATATCGGCAATGCGCGTCCGCCGGTCGTGTTCGATGTGCTGCGCCGGGTGCTCGGATATCTCTACGGTGCCGAGAGCGTCGTGCTGGCGGCCAATATCACCGATATCGACGACAAGATCATGGCCGCCGCCCGCGAGAGCGGCGAGGGGATCGAGGCCGTGGCGACGAAGTTTGCCCGCATCTATCGCGAGGATCTCGATGCGCTGGGCATCGTGCCGCCGACGCTGGAGCCCAAGGCGACCGATCACATCCAGCCGATGATCGCCATGATGCAGCGCCTGGTCGATGGCGGTCATGCCTATGCGGCGGAAGGCCATGTCCTCTTCTCGGTGAAGTCCTACGAGGCCTATGGCGCGCTGTCCAAGCGCTCGCTCGACGACATGATCGCCGGGGCCCGGGTCGAGGTGGCGCCCTACAAGAAGGACCCGTGCGATTTCGTGCTGTGGAAGCCGTCTGCCGATGACGAGCCGGGCTGGGACAGCCCCTGGGGCCGCGGCCGTCCGGGCTGGCACCTGGAATGCTCGGCCATGTGCGAGACGCATCTGGGCGAAACGATCGACATTCATGGCGGCGGCATCGACCTGGTCTTCCCGCACCATGAGAACGAGATCGCCCAGTCGACCTGCGCCCATGGCGGCAAGTCGATGGCCAATTACTGGCTGCACAATGGCTTTCTCAACATGGGCTCGGACAAGATGTCCAAGTCGCTGGGCAATGTCGCGCTGATCCACGATCTCCTGAAATCCTGGCCGGGCGAAGTGCTGCGCTGCGCGCTGCTGACGGCGCATTATCGGGCTCCGCTGACCTGGAATTCGGATCTCCTGGCCAAGACCCGCCGTTCGCTCGACCGGATTTATGGCGTGCTGCGCCGCCTGGGCCATCTTGAAGCCGCGCCCGGCGATGTGCCCGAGGCCTTCCTCGATGCCCTGCTGGACGACATCAATACGCCCAAGGCGATGTCGGAGCTTTTCGCGCTGGCCGGTGAGGCCAACAAGGCGGAGACGCCGCAGGAAAAGGCCGAGGCCAAGGGCCGTCTGCTGGCAGCCGGTGCCCTGATGGGGCTGGGCCAGGCCGATCCGGATGCCTGGTTCGGCCTGACCGATATCGACCCGGAGGAACGCGCCGCGATCGATGCCCTCATCCTCAAGCGCCAGGAGGCGCGCGAGGCCAAGGACTGGGCGCTCGCCGACGAGGTGCGTGACGAACTCAATGCGCGGCAGATCCAGGTCGATGACGGGCCGGAAGGCTCGACCTGGCGGAAGATGGGATAACACCATGGCCCTCAAGGGCTTCAATGTGATGCTGCAGGCCGAGGACGCGGTCGGCCCGTGCTTTGTCGCCTATGGCGTGGTGGCCGAAACCGAGGAACAGGCCGCCCGCCTGGCCGAAGGCGCGGCGCAGGCCGAAGGCTTCTGGTCGGTCGAGACCGACGAAGTCTGGCAGCCCGAACCGGATGGCGACGAGGACTTCGGGGACATCCCCGAAGTCCTCGGCCGCAATGATCCCACCTATCTCGACGAGGACGAGGAAGACTGGGACTGAGGCCGCGGTTTTCTCCCTCACTCTCTCGCCACTTTCTCTTTCTTCCCCACGCTGTGGGGAAGTGGGCCCTCCGTAGCCTTGGCGAAGGAGGGGTCGAAGGGGCCGGCGCGGAGCGCTGGGAGGCGGTGGAGCTTGGCATCAACATAACGCCGCTGACGCGGCGCCCCTCCGTCTCGCCGCCTTGCGGCGATCCACCTCCCCATGAAATGGGGAGGAATGGCGTGTCAGCAC